>DATISF010000018.1:0-36141 GCA_035468985.1 Thermoanaerobaculia bacterium | reverse complement strand
AGCTCTGAACAAGTCGTTGTTCACGTCATCCTGAGCCGCGAAGACGGCGAAGGATCTCGAAATGGCAGGCGTTTTCGGATCCTGAGATCCTTCGTCGCGCTTCGCCGACTCAGGATGACGACTTGTTCAGAGGTTCCCTAGCGCGGCAATTTCATTTCGCGCACGAGCTCCTCGAATCGAGGATCGCCGTGCAATGGCGCGAACGCCGGTGTGTCTTTCATCCAGAGGAGGAAGCTGAAGCGCGACTGCAGGCCGCGCTCGAGCCAGCGGAGGGCCTCTTCCCGATCGCCGAGTGCCGCGTACGTGTAGGCGAGACCCCACGTGCTGACCGGTTTGAGATTCTTTGCCGCTTCGGCGGCAATTTTCACCGCCTCGTCTTTGCGATTCGCTTTCGCGTACGCATACGCGAGCGCGAACTTCCAGACTGGCGAGATCGCGGCCGCACGCTGACCCGTGGCGATCGCTTCCTTGTGAAGGCTTCGTTCGCCGCAAGCGACGACCAGGGCGAACTTCCCCTGCGTGCCGTCCGGATCGAGCTCCACTCCGGCACGCGCTTCACGGACCGCGTCGTCGAGACGTCCGGCGCGGTAGTAGAGCCAGGCCAGGTCGGAGGTGTAGAGCGCGGTCAACGGATCGAGCTGCTTGGCCTTCTGCATCTCCGCGATCGAACCGTGATTGGGGCCGCGAAGCTCGAGGAACCACCCGTAGTCGCGATGCGCCTGGGCAAAGTTCGGATCGAGCTCCAGCGCCCGTTTCAGCTCACGCTCTGCCACGGGCCAGTTCCAGTCGTGGAACATGGCGATCCCGCCGAGCGCTGCATGGGCTTCAGCGACCGTATCGTCAAGTGCGATTGCTTTTGCAGCCTCTGACTTCACGCTCTCGACGACGTCCGGTCCGGGAGAAGGGCCGTGGCTGATGATCGAATAGGCGAGCGCGAGCCCTGCGTGCGTTGCTGCATTCGACGGATCCGCCGCCACTGCATCTTTCAGATACTGCAGACCTTTCTGCGCCCCGTCCTGGGTCAGCTTGCGCACGTGGAACATCCCTTTGAGGTACGCCTCGTACGTCTTCGGATCGAAGCTGCGCGACCGCGACAGGCGCGTGGTCTCGTCGGCGGTGAGCGCGACGTGCGTCGCCAGTGCGATCGCGCGGACGATATCGGTCTGAACCGCCGTCGCTCCGCCGATCCCGCGCTCGTACGTCTTCGACCACACCTGGCGCTCTTCGGGACGGGCTCGCATCAGCTCGACGCGGATCCGCACATTGTTTTCCGTTCGCGTCACGGAGCCCTCGACGATCCCGTCGACGTCGAGCTCGCGCGCGATGTCGGGGATCGTCTTCTTGGCATCCTTGTAGTGCAGGGCGGACGTGCGGGAGATCAGGCGCAGTCCTGAGATCTGCGATAACTGGCCGATGACGCCGTCGTGCATTCCGGCGGCGAGATATTCGTCATCCGGCGCTGAGAGATTCTCGAACGGCAAAACGACGAGCGAGCGGATCGGTGCCGTGGCGGCCGCACGCGACTGCTGCCAGACGAACCAGCCCGCGCCGGTCAGCGCGATCAGCGCGGCAGCCGCCCATGTTGCCGGCCCGCGACCGCGCTTCGGCCGCGCGGAGCCGAGCGCATAAAGCCGCGCTCGCGCGGAACGCGGCGCCCCCTCAGAAATCGCGCGGAGCTGAAGACGCACGTCATTCGCGGTCTGAATTCGCTCTTCCGGATCCTTGGCCAGACAGGCCCGGATGAGCAGGTCGAGAGCAGGCGGCGTTTTCGGCTCGATGTCGATGAGCGATGCCGGCTCGCGCTCCAGAATCGCAGCGATCACTTCCGCTTTGCTCGTGCCGTCGAACGCTCGTTTCCCGCTGACCATCTCGTAGAGCGTCAGACCGAGGGCGAAGATGTCGCTTCGCTCGTCGGCCGCCTTTCCGCGGAGGACCTCCGGAGCCATGTACTGAATGGTTCCGAGGATCTTGCCTTCTTCGGTGACGTCAGCGATCGTCGTGATGTCGCTCGACGCATCGAGACTCTGCCTTGCCAGACCGAAGTCGAGCAACTTGACGCCGCTGCTGGTGATCATGATGTTCGACGGCTTCAGATCACGATGGACGATGCCCTGGCGGTGTGCGGCATCGAGAGCGTCGGCGATCTCGATGCCGTATCGGAAGACTTCATCGAACGGCATCGGCCCGGCGGCGATCCGGCTGGCCAGCGACTGTCCTTCGCAATACTCCATGACGAAGTACGAGTCGCCGACGTCATGGAGAGTGCAGATGTGCGGGTGGTTGAGCGCAGAGATCGCCTTTGCTTCACGTTCGAAGCGGATCTTCAGCTTGGCGTCGCTTGCGAATGCGGGAGGAAGGATTTTCACCGCCACGGTCCGGCCGAGGCGCGTGTCGCGGGCGCGATAAACCTCTCCCATCCCGCCCGCGCCGATTGGCGCGACGATCTCGTACGGCCCGAGCCGGGTGCCGTTCTGCAGATTCACGGAGGATGAAAATGATATATCGCTGACCGCATGACTGTCCGTGTCCGCTTCGCTCCCTCGCCGACCGGCCATCTTCACGTCGGCGGAGCTCGTACAGCGATCTTCAACTGGCTGTTCGCGAAGCATCACGGCGGGTCGTTCATCATCCGCGTCGAGGACACGGACCAGGCCCGCTCGACGCGCCAGTCCGAGCAGATGGTCCTCGACGATCTGCGCTGGCTGGGTACGTTGTGGGATGAAGGTCCGGATGTCGGCGGGCCGCACGCTCCGTATCGCCAGTCGGAGCGCACCGGGATTTATCACCGCTTCGCGAACGAGCTGATGACGCGCGATGTCGCGTACCGCTGCTACTGCTCCGAAGAGGAGCTTGAGGAAAAGCGCAAGGCGGCCGAAGCCGCCGGCCGCCCGCCACACTACGACCTGAAGTGCTGGTACAACCGCCGCAGCGACGACGCGCCGCATGCGATCCGCTTTCACGTCCCTGAGAACGGCGACGTCACGATCCAGGATCTGATTCGCGGCCAGGTTTCCTGGAAGAAAGAATCCCTCGGCGATTTCATTGTCGTCCGTTCCGACGGCCTGCCGACGTACAACTTCTCCGTGGTCATCGACGATCACGAGATGGAGATCACGCACGTCATCCGCGCCGAGGAACATCTGACGAACACGCACCGGCAGGTGTTGATCTATCGGGCGATGGGCTGGGCCGTTCCCGAATTTGCGCACGTGTCGCTGATTCTCGGTCCCGACCGGACGAAGCTTTCCAAGCGGCACGGCGCGACGTCGGTCTCGCAGTACGCGGACGACGGGTTTCTTCCGGATGCCATGGTCAACTACCTCACGCTGCTGGGATGGTCATCGCCGGAGGGCGTGGAGATGTTCTCGCGCCAGTACGCCATCGAGAAGTTCGCGCTCGATCGCGTCAATTCCGCGCCCGCGGTCTTCGATCAAGCCAAGCTCGACTGGCTCAACGGGCAGTACATCCACGCCATGACGGCGGCGGAGCTCCGGCCGCTGGTCGCGCACTTCTTCGACGCGCCGTGGCTCGAGGAAGGGATCGAGGTGGTGAAGACGAGCGTGCACCGGCTGACGCAGTTCGAGGAGGCGCTGCGATTCGTGCGCGAGTTCCAGTGTGCCGATGTCGATCGCGGATTCCGCGAGAAACTGCGCGACGATCTGAGGACGAACGGAACGCCCGTCGATGAGACGACGTTCAAGGCCATGGTCGAGCGGCTGAAGTTCTCCACCGGCTTGAAGGGGAAAGCGCTCTTCATGCCTTTGCGGCTGGCGATCACCGGAAGCGACCACGGGCCGGAGCTGGTGCGCGCAATTCCGCTGCTGCAGCGCGCGAGCGAAGGCGATCCGTCGGTCCTCTCGCCGCTGCAGCGTGTCGAGCAATGTATTCGCTGATCCGCAGCCTGCTCTTCCACCTCGATGCCGAGGCGGCGCATGAGTGGACGGCTGGACAGATGATGGCGCTGCAGGAGATCCCGATCGCGCTGCGGATGATCGAGCGATTCACGCGTCCGCCTGCCTCTGCGGCGCGCGAGTTGTTCGGGTTGCGATTCCCGTCGCCGGTCGGCATCGCCGCAGGCTTCGACAAGAACGCGCAGCTCATTCCGATGCTCGCGGCGCTCGGATTCGGCTTCATCGAGGTCGGGACGGTCACGCTGGTTGCGCAGGCCGGCAATCCGAGGCCGCGGCTGTTCCGCTATCCGACGGAACGAGCGCTGATCAACAGGATGGGATTCAACAACGATGGGGTTGAGGCGGTGATCGAGCGGTTGCGTTCGACGGGCGAGACGCTCGTCGCTCCACCGGTTTTCGTCAGCGTCGGAAAGAATCGCCAGATCGACAATTACGCTGAATGCTACGAGAAGGCCGCACCGTACGCGGACGTGGTCGTCCTGAACCTCTCCTCGCCGAACACGCCCGGGCTTCGCGATTTCCAGCGTCCGGAACAGATGGAGCGGCTGCTGCGATCGATCTCGAGGCGCGGGCCGGTGCTCGTCAAGATCGCCCCCGATCTCGATGATGCGCAGCTTGGCGAGATCTGCGCTGTTTGCGTCCAGCTGGCTGATGGGATGATCTGCACGAACACGACGGTCGACCGCCTGCCGGACATGAACGAAGTAGGCGGACTCTCCGGTGCGCCGCTGATGAAGAAATCGACCGACATCCTGCGGAAGGTGCGAGAGCGTGCCGGCAGCGCGTATCCGCTGATCGGCGTCGGCGGCATCTTCACTGCCGAAGACGTCCGGTCGAAAATGATCGCCGGCGCCGACCTCGTCCAGGTGTATACGAGCTTCGTCTACGAGGGGCCGCTGCTTCCGCGGCGGCTGGCGCGGGCACTTTGATCATCTACGGACTGAATCCCGTCATCGAGGCCATCCGCTCGCAGCCCGGGCGGATCCACTACATCGGCGTCTCGCGCGAGCACGGCGGAAAGCTGCAGCGCGCGATCGCCGAGGCGAAGAAGGCCAGGGTGCCAGTGCGGCAGTTGGAGCCGGCGCAGATCGACCGTCTCGCCGGCCGCGGTGTGCACAACGGAATCGTGGCCGATGTGTCCGAGGCGGCGTACGCGGATTTCGGCGAGGTGGTGGGGAGGGAGAAGACGCGGTTCGTGCTGATCCTCGACGGCATCACCGATCCGCAGAATTTCGGGGCAATTCTGCGGGTCGCGGACGGGTTCGGCGTCGACCTGGTCGTCATCCCGCAGCACGAGAGCGTCGGGCTGACGCCGGCGGCCGTGAAGGCGAGTGCCGGTGCCTCGCAGTGGGTGGTGGTCGCGCAGGTCACGAACCTGGCTCGGGCCATCGAGATGCTGAAAAAGGAAGGCTACTGGGTCTACGCGGCGGGGGCGAACGGCGACCGGCCCGATTCGATCGACTTCGGCGGTAAGGTCGCGCTCGTCATGGGGAGCGAAGGGAAGGGCATCCGGCGGAACGTTCTGGAGCATTGCGACCGGGTCGTGACCATCCCGATGCAGGGGCGCGTCGACTCGTTCAACGTCGCTTCGGCGGCGGCCGTCCTGTGCTACGAGATTCGCAGGCAAACTCCACAGTCGGAATAACTTCCCTCTTGCGGTCCGTTGCGCATTTTTGCTATAACCCGCAGTTCCTCGGCCTCCGGCGCGAAAGATCCTCGTTTATCAAACATCATCTGTCGTCCGTAGGCTTTTGTGTCTTTGAAATACAGAGTCACGCTGGCATAGCTCAGTTGGTAGAGCAGCTGATTTGTAATCAGCAGGTCGCGGGTTCGAGTCCCGTCGCCAGCTCCAGCAGAAGCATCAGCGGAGAGATGGCTGAGCGGTCAAAAGCAGCAGACTGTAAATCTGCCGGGCATCGCCCTACGGAGGTTCGAATCCTCCTCTCTCCACCAGCCGACTAAGGACTGAAGACGGGCGGGAGTAACTCAGTTGGTAGAGTCACAGCCTTCCAAGCTGTTGGTCGCGGGTTCGAGTCCCGTCTCCCGCTCCAAAGTCAGAAGTCAGAAGTCAGAAGGCAGAAGTGCCTTCGGGTTCTTTCGAAAACGTAAGGAAGAGCGCTCCAGCGAGGGTGCGGATGCGAGGCGGAGGGAGGAGAAGCCGCGAGGCGTAGCCGGAGGTTACGTTGAGCGGATTCGACGACCGACAACGAAGCAGATGCGCCCTCGATGGAGCGCGAGAAGGCCCTCGTAGCTCAGGGGTAGAGCACGTCCTTGGTAAGGACGGGGTCACGCGTTCAAATCGCGTCGAGGGCTCCAGACAACATTTTTTCGGAGTATGAAATGGCGCGCCAGGGTCGAGAAATCATCACGTTGCAGTGCAGTGAGTGTAAGAACCGCAACTACACCACGACGAAGAACAAGAAGACGATGACCGAGAAGGTCGAGCTGAAGAAGTACTGCAGCCATGACCGGAAGCGGACGGTTCATCGCGAGACCAAGTAAGGGAAGCATCGCGAAGCGAGCGAACACTGATCCTGAGCGGCAAAGCCGCGAAGGATCTGGAGGGAGGAGAGGCCAACCCCCCGATTCGTCGCCGTCTTCGCGGCTCGGAATGACATGAGGGAATAACCGGTTAAGGCTGTGTTTTCTCAGCCTTTTGCGGCGAGTACAGGCCAATAGCTCAATTGGTAGAGCAGCGGTCTCCAAAACCGCAGGTTGGGGGTTCGAGCCCCTCTTGGCCTGCCACCGGACTCCGATCGAGAAAAGAACGAACGAATGGAAGCTAACGCGGTCGTAGAAAAGCCGAAGCAGTGGTGGATCACCTCGCGCGATTTCTGGCGCGAGACCACTGCCGAAATGAAGAAGGTCACGTGGCCGACTCGCAGCGAGGTCGTCGGCACGACGGTGGTCGTCCTGATTGCGACGATCATCTTCGCGCTCTACCTGTGGGGTTGCGACGTCATCTTCTTCAGGGCGATCGATTTCCTCTTCGCCAAGTTTGGAGCGGGTACTTAAGGTCATGGAAGCGGCAACGGGCCAGAAGCAGTGGTACATCGTCCACACCTACTCCGGATTCGAGGAGCGGGTGAAGGAGAACCTCCAGCAGCGCGTCGACGCCCTCGGCATGCGCGAGAAGTTCGGCGAGATCAAGATCCCGACCGAGACGCTCGTGGAGATGAAGGGCGGCAAGAAGCGCGAAGTGCAGCGGAAGTTCTTCCCCGGCTACATCCTCGTGGAGATGGAGATGTCGGACGATGCCTGGCACCTGGTCAAGAACACGCCGAAGGTGACCGGCTTCGTCGGCACCGGCAAGAAGCCGACTCCACTGACCCAGGAAGAAGTCGAACAGATCCTGACCCAGGTGGTCACCACCAAGGAGAAGCCGAAACCGAAGCACGTCTACGAGCACGGCGAGCACGTCCGGATCATCGACGGCCCGTTCACGAACTTCACCGGAGTGGTCGAGGAAGTGAACCTCGATCGCAACACGCTGAAGGTCATGGTCACGATCTTCGGGCGCTCGACGCCCGTGGAGCTCGATTTCCTTCAGGTCAATCGTTACGACGCGAGTGACGAGACACCGGGTGGCGGGGGCGGGGGAGAGAAGAAGAGATAGAACGAGGAATGTTGAATGTTCACCATTTAGCATTTCGGTTTTTAGGAACATAAATCATGGCTAAGAAAGTAACCGGTTACATCAAACTGCAGATCCCCGCCGGCCAGGCCACGCCCGCCCCTCCCGTGGGTCCAGCCCTCGGCCAGCACGGCGTGAACATCATGGAGTTCTGCAAGACGTTCAACGCCCGCACCGGCAAGGATCAGGGGCTCATCATCCCGGTCGTGATCACGGTCTACTCCGACCGCTCGTTCACGTTCGTGACCAAGACCCCGCCCGCGTCGATCCTCCTGCTCAAGGCCGCCGGCCTGCAGAAAGGCTCGGGTGTGCCGAACAAGAACAAGGTCGGCAAGGTCACTCGCAAACAGGTCGAGGACATTGCCAGGACCAAGATGCCGGATCTGAATGCGGCATCGCTGGAGGCGGCGATCAAGACCGTCGAGGGCACCGCGCGCTCGATGGGCATCGAAGTCGTTTGAGAGGCGCGGCAGCGCGTGGCTGCCGCAAGACAAGTAGGAGGCTCGCGAGAGCCGTTAACACTACGGAGGAAATATTGGCCAAACACGGTAAGAAGTATCGTGCTGCGGCCGGGAAAATCGAGCAGCGTCCGTATCAGCTGGACGAGGCGTTCAAGCTTCTGAAGGAAGTCTCGTACGCCAAGTTCAACGAAACGGTCGAGCTCTCGATGCTCCTCGGCGTCGACCCCAAGCACGCCGATCAAATGGTCCGAGGAACCACCGTGCTCCCGCACGGAACCGGACAGACGAAACGCGTGCTGGTCATCGCTCAGGGCGACAAACAGCGTGAGGCCCAGGAGGCCGGCGCTGATTTCGTCGGCGGCGATGAGGTGGTCGAAAAGATCAATGGCGGATGGGTCGATTTCGACGCCGTCATCGCCACGCCGGACATGATGCGCTCCGTCGGTAAGCTCGGAAAGGTCCTCGGCCCCCGCGGCCTGATGCCCAATCCGAAGACCGGCACCGTCACGTTCGACGTCGTGAAGGCGCTTTCGGAGATCAAGGCCGGCAAGGTGGAGTTCCGCGTCGATAAGACGTCGATCATTCACGTCCCGGTCGGCAAGATCCAGTTCACCGCCGACCAGCTTCGCGACAACGCCTCGGCGATCATCAACGCCGTCCGCAAGGCGAAGCCCCCGGCGGCGAAAGGGAAATACGTCCGCACGATTTACATCTCGTCGACCATGAGCCCGTCGATTCAGCTCGACTCGGCCGTGGCCGAAGTGAAGGAAGAGACATAGCCATGAAGCGCGAAGAAAAAGCACAGGCAATCTCTGAATTCAACGAGAGTATCGGCAAGGCGACCAACGCGTTCCTGATCGACTTCAAGGGAATCACCGTCCCGCAGGTCACCGAGCTCCGCAAGCAGGTCCGCGAGACCGGCTCGGAGTACCTCGTGGTCAAGAACACGCTGGCGCTGATCGCGGTGAAGGACTCGCCGCTGAAGACGCTGGAGAAACAGTTCTCGGGCATGACCGCGGTCGCGTTCAACAGGACCGATGCGGTGGCGCTGGCCAAAGCGTTGACGAGGTTCGCGAAAGACGTTCCCACGGTTCAGTTCAAGGGCGCGATGCTCAACGGCCAGATCGTTCCGGCCGCCGAGATCCAGAACATCGCCAACCTTCCGACGCGCGAAGAGCTCGTCTCGAAACTGCTGTTCCTGCTCCAGTCGCCGGTCCGCGGACTGGTGACGGTTCTCAGCGCGAACATCCGCAACCTCGCGGTTGTCCTCGATCAAATTGCAAAACAGAAAGACAGCGGCCAGAGCGCCGCGTAACGACTTTTGGAGGAAAAGATGGCTATCTCAACTGAAGATTTCGTGAAGCAGATCGAAACGATGTCGGTCCTTGATCTTTCGAACCTCGTCAAGGCGCTCGAAGAGCGCTTTGGCGTTTCCGCCGCCGCGGCCGCGATGCCGATGGCAATGGCGGGCGGCGGCGCTGCCGCAGCTGCCGCGCCGGTCGAGGAGAAGACGGAATTCACCGTCGTTCTCAGCGAAGTGGGCGACAAGAAGATCAATGTCATCAAGGCTGTCCGCGAGGTCACCTCGCTCGGCCTGAAGGAAGCAAAGGACCTCGTCGAGGGCGCTCCGCAGACCGTCAAGGAAGGCGTGTCGAAGGACGAGTCCGAGAAGATCAAGAAGGTCTTCGAAGCGGCCGGCGCGAAGGTCACCATCAAATAAGGACGTTTTCCGGTTGTTTCGTTCCGGGCGTGGTGGAATGCCGCGCTCGGAATGTGCCTTTGTTAGAGATATCGGGTAGAGAGGGGGGGAGCGGCCCTCTCGTTGTCCCGACAACCCCTGCGAACCAGCCCGTCGCGTTGCCTGCGTACGGGTCTCGCCATGGAGCGCCGGCTTTGGCCGGCACTCACCCCGGCTGAGGCCGGGGCTACACACAATTCAAGGAGTCATCCGAATGAACGGTGCAATGCCTAAACAGGAGCCGGTTCGTCACGACTTCTCGAAGATCCGTTCGTACATGGCGCTGCCGAACCTCATCGACGTGCAGCGCAAGTCGTACGAACGTTTTCTTCAGATGAACCTCCTCCCCGAGGAGCGTGAGGACACGGGACTGCAATCGGTGTTCACGAGCGTCTTCCCCTTCTCGGACTTCCGCGAGACCTGCTCGCTCGACTTCGTCCGCTTCTCCATCGGCAACTGGGAGTGCAAGTGCGGCCAGCTCAAGGGCCTCGAGCACCTGCGCATGACCTGCGCGAACTGCGGGAACAAGATCATCACCGATCACCCGCACGAAGAGACCGTGAACTGCCCCTCCTGCGGCGTGATCAACAAGAATCGCGTCGAGGTCTGCGACATCTGCGGCAACCCCGTCGATCTGCAGATGAAGTACTCCGTCGAGGAGTGCCAGGAGCGCGGCATGACCTACAGCGTTCCTCTGAAGGTCACCTTCCGCCTGTTCGTCTATGACAAGGATCCGGACACCGGCGTGAAGCACATGCGCGACGCCAAGGAAGAGGAAGTCTTCTTCGGCGACATCCCGCTGATGACCGACAACGGCACGTTCATCATCAACGGCACCGAGCGCGTCATCGTCTCGCAGCTTCACCGCTCGCCCGGCGTCTTCTTCACCAAGGAATCCGCCCACACGTTCCTGGCCAAGATCATTCCGTACCGCGGCTCATGGGTGGAGTTCGAGTACGACCAGAAGAACATCCTCTACGTCCGCATCGACCGCAAGCGCAAGTTCCTCGGATCCGTGTTCCTGCGCGCGCTCGGCCTGACGACGGACGAGGAAATCCTCCGCCAGTTCTACACGCCGATCAAGGTGAAGGTCGGGAAGAACGACGCCGAGCTCTCCTTCGACAAGCGCGTCCTCGATCAGGAGGAAGCGAAAGAACGTCATTCGATCCGTGGCCGCCGCACCGTGCGCACGGTCTTCGGCGGCGTGAAGCTCGACCAGAAGATGGCCGACGCGTTGACGAAGAACAACAGCGCCGCGGTGAAGGTCGACTTCTCCGCGCTCGACAAGGCCGTGTTCCTCGGCGACGTCGTCGATACGGCGACAGGCGAGGTTCTCTTCGAGGCCGCCGAGAACGTTCCGGCCGACTGGGCCGAGACGCTCCGCAGCCACAACATCGAATCGATCGACGTGATCTTCCCGGAGTGGGATCTCGTTTCCGACATCCTGCTCAACACCGTCCGCAAGGACGCCTCGAAGTCGTTCGAGGCGGCGATCATCGAGATCTATCGACGAATGAGACCCGGCGATCCTCCGACGCTGGAGTCGGCCAAGGCGCTGTTCGAGGGCATGTTCTTCGACTCGCGCAAGTACGACTTCTCGCGTGTGGGCCGTTTCAAGTTCAACATCAAGCTCGATCTCGACAGCCCGGTCACGCAGAAGACGATGTCGGCCGAAGACTTCTTCGTGGTCATCAACTATCTGCTCCGCCTCCGCAAGGACGTCGGCCGCGTGGACGACATCGACAACCTCGGCAACCGCCGCGTGCGCGCGGTGGGCGAGCTCCTCGAGAACCAGTTCCGCATCGGCCTGGTGCGCATGGAGCGGGCCATCAAAGAGAAGATGTCGGTGCATCAGGATATCGACTCGGCCATGCCGCACGACCTGATCAACTCCAAGCCGGTCATCGCGGCGATCAAGGAGTTCTTCGGTTCGTCGCAGCTGTCGCAGTTCATGGACCAGACGAACCCGCTCTCCGAAGTCACGCACAAGCGGCGTCTGTCGGCCCTCGGGCCAGGCGGACTGTCGCGCGAGCGCGCCGGATTCGAAGTCCGCGACGTTCATCCGACGCACTACGGCCGCATCTGCCCGATCGAGACGCCGGAAGGTCCGAACATCGGACTGATCTCGTCGCTGGCGTGCTATGCGCGCATCAACGAGTACGGCTTCATCGAGTCGCCATACAAGAAGGTCGAGGCCGGCCGCGTTCTCGATCACTACCGCGTGAGCAAGACCGGCGACACCAGCTTCACGCTCAGCCAGATCGTGGAGAAGCGCGAGCTCCAGAAGGAAAACAACCACATCGCCAAGGAGAACGCCGGCGGCGGCAAGGGCAAGAAGCAGATGCTTCAGCCCGCCGAGGCCGAGCCCTACGCGTTCTATCTGTCGGCCTGGGATGAAGAGCGCTACACGATCGCGCAGGCGAACGTGATCATGGACGAGGAAGGCAATCTCGTTCACGACCGCGTCATCGCCCGGCAGTCGGGCGACTTCGTCTCCATCGAGAAGGAGAAGGTCGACTTCATCGACGTCTCTCCGAAGCAGCTCGTGTCGGTGGCCGCTTCGCTCGTTCCGTTCCTGGAGAACGACGACGCGAACCGCGCGCTCATGGGCGCGAACATGCAGCGCCAGTCCGTTCCTCTGCTCCGTACCGACAGCCCTCTCGTCGGCACCGGCATGGAGAACGTCGTGGCGCGCGATTCAGGCGCAGTGATCCTGTGCAAGCGCGGCGGCGTGGTCGACCTCGTCGACTCAAACCGCATCATCGTTCGCGTCGAAGCGGAAGATCAGGAAACCGGCGAGACGAAGGAATTCGGCGCCGACATCTATCAGCTCATCAAGTTCAAGCGTTCGAACCAGAACACCTGCATCACGCAGAAGCCGGCCGTCCGCGAGGGACAGCGCGTCCGCAAGGGCCAGGTCCTCGCCGACGGTCCCTGCACCGATGCCGGCGAGCTGGCTCTCGGCCGCAACATCCTGGTGGCCTTCATGCCGTGGCGCGGCAACAACTTCGAAGACGCGATCCTCGTGTCCGAGAAGCTGGTCAAAGAGGACTACTACACCTCGATCCACATCGAGGAGTTCGAGATCGAAGCGCGCGACACCAAGCTCGGTCCCGAAGAGATCACCCGCGACATCCCGAACGTCAGCGAGTCCGCTCTGCGCGATCTCGACGAGTCGGGCATCGTGCGCATCGGCGCCACCGTGAAGCAGGGTGACATCCTGGTCGGCAAAGTCACGCCGAAGGGCGAGACGCAGCTCACTCCGGAAGAGAAGCTGCTCCGCGCCATCTTCGGTGAGAAGGCCGGCGACGTCCGCGACGCCTCCCTCAAGACGCCTCCGGGCATCGAAGGCACGGTCGTCGACGTGAAGATCTTCTCGCGCAAGGGCGTGGAGAAGGACCTTCGCGCCAAGGCCATCGAAGAGGGCGAGATCGAGCGGATGAACCGCAACATCCAGGACGAGATCCGCATCATCACCGATGCCCGCAACAAGCGCATCGCCGATTCGCTCAGCGATCAGAAGCTGCAGCGCGACGTGGTCGACTTCAAGAGCGGCGACGTTCTCGTCAAGAAGGGCGACACCGTCGACCGCGAGACCATCAACCGTCTCTCCCGCCGCGAGCTGCTCGCTCTGCCGGTCGAAGAAGAGGCGCGCGAAACGGTCCGCATGTTCGTCGAGCGCGCCGAAAATCGCGTGCGCGTCCTCGAGCAGAAAGCCGAAGAGCGCCGCGAAGACCTGCAGAAGGGCGACGAGCTCCCTCCCGGCGTCATCAAGATGATCAAGGTCTACGTGGCCATGAAGCGCAAGCTTTCGGTCGGCGACAAGATGGCCGGACGCCACGGCAACAAGGGCGTCATCAGCCGCATCCTCCCCGAGGAGGACATGCCGTACATGCCGGACGGCACGCCGGTGGAGATCGTTCTCAATCCGCTGGGCGTTCCCTCGCGCATGAACGTCGGTCAGATCCTCGAAACGCACCTCGGATGGGCCGCGCGCAGCCTCGGCCTCTACTTCTCGACGCCGGTGTTCGATGGCGCCATGGAGTCGGAGATCAAGGCCCAGCTCAGGGCCGCCGGGCTGCCGGAGGACGGCAAGACCGATCTCTTCGACGGCATGACCGGCGAGAAGTTCGAGCAGAAGGTCACCGTCGGATTCATCTACATGCTCAAGCTGTCGCATCTGGTCGACGACAAGATTCACGCCCGTTCGATCGGACCGTACTCACTGATCACGCAGCAGCCCCTCGGCGGAAAGGCGCAGTTCGGCGGCCAGCGCTTCGGAGAGATGGAAGTCTGGGCTCTCGAAGCGTACGGCGCCGCGTACACGCTGCAGGAGCTGCTCACTTCGAAGTCGGACGACGTCGAAGGGCGTTCGAAGATCTACGAAGCAATCGTCAAGGGCGAGGTCCCCGAGGTTCCGGGCCTGCCGGAGTCGTTCAACGTTCTGATTCGAGAGCTGCAGTCGCTCTGTCTGGACGTGGAGTTGATGAAGGAGTGACGCGAACGAACGTAGGGCCCACTCTCAGTGGGCCCGGGCCGACTGAGAGTCGGCCCAACGTTCGACGAAAGACGACCATGGGAAAACGAGTTCTCACTGCAGTCGCACGCATGCCGCGCAGCGGTTGCCTGGCGTGCCATGGCTTCGGAGCCGTGCGCATGACGGCGCACTTCCACACGGGCGATATGGAGTTCGAAGCGCCGTGCTGGGAGTGCTTCGGGACGGACGTGAAGATCAGTTTTCCTTCACCGAGGACGACAGATAACGCATGACTGACCATCACGTCATTCTGAGCCGCGAAGACGGCGAAGAATCTCAGGTTGCGCAACTCGAGATCCTTCGCTTCGCTCAGGATGACGTGGAGATGGAGGCGCAAATTGGAATCATTTAACGCACTCTTTACACCGGCCAAGCAGCAGGCGATCAACGACTTCAACGCCATCAAGATCAGCCTCGCCTCCCCGGAAAAGATCCGGTCGTGGTCGTACGGCGAAGTCACCAAGCCGGAGACGATCAACTACCGCACTTTCAAGCCGGAGCGCGACGGTCTGTTCTGCGCGAAGATCTTCGGCCCGATCACCGACTGGGAGTGCCTGTGCGGTAAGTACAAACGGATGAAGCACCGCGGAGTCATCTGCGACAAGTGCGGTGTCGAAGTCACCAAATCGAAGGTGCGCCGCGAGCGCATGGGCCACATCGAGCTGGCCTCCCCCGTGTCGCACGTCTGGTTCTTCAAGGGCCTGCCGTCGCGCATCGGGCACCTGCTCGACATCTCCCTGCGCGACCTCGAGCGCATCCTTTACTTCGAGTCCTACGTCGTCATCGACGCCGGCGATCTCGAGGGCACGCTCAGCGAGAAGGAGCTGCTCACCGAAGAGCGCTATCGCGAGCTGCGCTCGCAGTTCGGCGAAGTGTTCGTCGCCAAGATGGGAGCCGAGGCGATCAAGGAGCTGCTCAAGCGCGTGAACGTCGAGGAGCTGTCCGACGAGCTGCGCCTGATCATGCGCACCGAGACCTCGCAGATCAAGAAACTCAAAGCCGCGAAGCGTCTGAAAGTCGTCGACGCCTTCCGCAAGTCGGGCCATCGTCCGGAGTGGATGATCCTCGACGTCATCCCGGTCATTCCGCCCGAGCTGCGCCCGCTCGTTCCTCTCGACGGCGGCCGCTTCGCGACGTCGGACCTCAATGATCTTTATCGCCGCGTCATCAACCGCAACAACCGCCTCAAGAAGCTCCTCGAGCTGCGCGCGCCCGACGTCATCGTGCGCAACGAAAAGCGCATGCTCCAGGAAGCGGTCGACGCACTGTTCGACAACGGCCGCCGCGGCCGCGTGCTGAAGGGCAGCAACAACCGTCCGCTGAAGTCGCTCTCCGACACCCTCAAGGGCAAGCAGGGCCGCTTCCGCCAGAACCTCCTCGGCAAGCGCGTCGATTACTCCGGCCGTTCGGTCATCGTCGTCGGCCCCGAGCTGAAGCTGCATCAGTGCGGTCTGCCGAAGAAGATGGCCCTCGAGCTGTTCAAGCCGTTCATCTACAACCGCCTCGAGCAGAAGCAGCTCGTCGGCACGATCAAAGCCGCCAAAGAAATGGTCGAGCTGCAGCAGACCGAAGTCTGGGACGCGCTCGAGGAAGTCATCAAAGAGCATCCCGTTCTGCTGAATCGCGCACCGACGCTGCACCGTCTGGGCATCCAGGCGTTCGAGCCGGTGCTCGTGGAAGGCAAGGCCATCAAGATCCACCCGCTGGTCTGCACGGCGTTCAACGCCGACTTCGACGGCGACCAGATGGCCGTGCACGTGCCGCTGTCGCCGAAGGCGCAGGTCGAGTCGCAGGTGCTCATGCTGGCGTCGAACAACATCCTCTCGCCGGCCAACGGCAAGCCGCTGGCGGTGCCCTCGCAGGACCTCGTCCTCGGCTGCTACTACCTGACGAAGGAGAAGAAGGGCGCGAAGGGCGAAGGAAAGCGCTTCGCCAGCTATGACGAAGTCGTGCTGGCGCTGCAGGCCAAGGAAGTCGAGCTGCTCACGCCGATCAAGCTCCGCGTGACCGGCCGCTTCATGGACCTGACCAAGCACTTCAACGATCAGGACGTCACCCACGCCGAGATTCAGGAGCTCGACAAGCAGCTCGTCGATACCACCGTCGGCCGCGTCATCCTCAACACGCATCTTCCGGCGGAGATCCCGTACATCAACGGGCTGATGAAGAAGAAGGGCTTGCAGGAGCTCGTCAACTTCTGCTTCATCAACTACGGCAACGATCTCACCGTGAAAATGCTCGACGGTCTCAAGGACCTCGGCTTCCTCTACGCGACGAAGGCCGGCGTCTCCATCGGCGTCGATGACATGGTCATCCCGGCCAAGAAGGGCGAGATCGTCGAGACCGCGCGCAAGAACGTTCTCGAAGTCGAGCGCCAGCGTCTCGACGGAGCCATCACCGCCGGCGAGCGCCACAACAAGATCATCGATATCTGGCACCGCGCCACCGAGCAGGTGTCCGACGAGATGTTCGCCGAGATGAAGCGGACCGAAGAAGCCAAGCAGGAGTTCAACCCCATCTTCATGATGGCCGACTCGGGCGCCCGCGGATCGAAGGAGCAGGTCCGCCAGTTGGCCGGCATGCGCGGTCTGATGTCCAAGCCCTCGGGCGAGGTCATCGAGACGCCGATCACCGCGAACTTCCGCGAGGGTCTGTCGGTGCTGCAGTACTTCATCTCCACGCACGGCGCGCGCAAGGGTCTCGCTGATACCGCACTGAAGACGGCGGACTCGGGATACCTCACCCGCCGGCTCGTCGACGTGGCGCAGGACGTCATCGTCACCGAACAGGATTGCAACACGTTCGACGGCATCATAGTCAGCGCCATCATGGAAGGCGGCGACATTCTCGAGCCGCTGCGCGACCGCATCGTCGGCCGCGTCGGCCAGGAGGATGTCTACGACCCGCTCACCGGCGAGAAGCTCGTCTCGCAGAACGACGAGATCACCGAGGATTTGGCGAATGCCATTCAGGAGGCGGGTATCGAGCAGATGAAGATCCGCTCGGTGCTCACGTGCGAGACGCGGCGCGGAGTCTGCCGCCGTTGCTACGGCCGCAATCTGGCCAGCGGCAAGCTCGTCGAGATCGGCGAAGCGGTCGGCGTGATCGCCGCCGAGTCGATCGGCGAGCCGGGCACGCAGCTGACGATGCGTACGTTCCACGTCGGCGGCACGGCCTCACGCGTGTCCGAACAGTCGAAGCACGAGGCTTCGTCGCCGGGCAAGGTTCACCTGATCAACGTCAACACGGTCACGAACAAGAACGGCGACCTGGTGGTCATCAACCGCAACGGTAAGCTGCTGATCATGGACGACACGCCCGTGAAGAAGGGCAAGAAGTCGAACGTCGACATGGCCGAAGGCACGGGCCGCGAGAAGGAGCGTTACGCGCTCGTCTACGGTTCGACGCTGAAGGTGCGCGAAGGACAGCACGTCGATGCGAACCAGCCTCTCGTGGAGTGGGATCCGTTCACCTCGGCCATCCTCACCGAGGTCGGCGGGAAGGTCGTGTTCAAGGACATCGTCGAAGGCGAGAACGTCCGCGAGGAAACCGATAAGGTTACCGGTCTCACGCAGATGGTCATCGTCGAGTCGGCCACCTCGGAGAAGCGCACGCCGACCATCACGGTCAAGGCCGGGAAGAACGACGAGCGCAAGTACCTGCTGCCGACCGGTGCGCACGTCATGGTGCAGAGCGGCTCGGAGGTTTATCCGGGCGACATTCTGGCCAAGATCCCGCGCGCCACGACGAAGACGAAGGACATCACCGGCGGTCTGCCTCGCGTGGTCGAGCTGTTCGAGGCCCGGCATCCGCGTGAGAAGGCGGTCATCACCGAGGTCGACGGCATCGTGCATCACGGTCCGGTGGTCAAGGGCATGCGCCGCGTGATCGTGGAGACCGACGAAGGAACGCGTCACGAGTACTCGGTGCCGCGTTCGGTGCACGTGAACGTGCAGGAGACCGAGCGCGTCAAGGCGGGTGATCCGCTCATCGACGGCCCGATCGATCCGCACGACGTGCTGTCGGTCCTGGGCATCAAAGAGCTTCAGAAGTACCTGGTGGACAAGATCCAGGAGGTGTACCGCTCGCAGAGCGTTGCCATCAACGACAAGCACATCGAGGTGATCTGCCGTCAGATGCTGCGGTCGGTGCGCGTGACGCGAGTGGGCGATACGGACTTCCTCGTGGACGAGCAGGTCGATCGCTTCCGCTTCATGGAAGAGAACGAAAAGGTGATGAACCGGGGTGGGGAACCGGCAGACGGAACGCCGCTCTTGCTCGGCATCACGAAGGCCTCTCTGTCAACCGATTCGTTCATCTCCGCAGCGTCGTTCCAGGAGACCACTCGAGTTCTCACGGAGGCGGCAATCGCGGGACGCGTGGACTACCTGCGCGGCCTGAAGGAAAACGTGATCGTGGGGCGTCTCATCCCGGCAGGGACCGGAATGCCAACGTATCGCGACGTCTACCTGGAGAAGGACGAACCGCCAGTCATTCAGCCGTCGCTGGAAGACCTGCTGCGGCCGGAGGCGGAAGAAGAGGACGCACTCAGCCTGGCGGATTTCGACGACGAGCAGTAACTCCACGTCATCCTGAGCCGCGAAGACGGCGAAGGATCTCAAACTACGCAATATTCGGGCGGCCTCACGGCCGCCCGAAGTCTTTTCTGGCACTAGAATGGCGGCATGTCGCGCACTCTGACGAAAGACGAGATTTCCAGCCTTCCGATCCCGGAACGGCTGCGGCTGATCTCCGAGTTGTGGGACAGCATTCCGCCCGAACAGGTGCCTGTTCCTGAGTCACACCGCCGCGCGCTCGACGAGGCTCCGCGCGAGCACGAGGCGAATCCGCAATCCGCCCGCTCGTGGGATGAGGTTCGCGACGCGCTCTTTCCGAAGAAATGACCGTCCGCGTTCGTGTCAGTCAGCGTGCGAGTGAGGATCTTCGCAACGCACGCGACTGGTACGAGTAGCAGCGAGCACAGCTCGGTGACGAGTTTGGCGAAGAGATCGACGCCGCTTTGGCGCGCGTTGCCGATCAACCGCAGTCGTTCGCAACCGTCCATCGAACGATCCGACGAGCGCTGTCGCGCCGATTTCCTTACGCGATCTACTTCTTGCTCGAGGATGATCTCGTGACCGTGATCCGCGTACTTCATCAGTCTCGCGGTCTTCGCGAATGGCGGAGTTGATCGGCGGCTGTATCGCGGTGGCCCGGGAAACTCCTCGCTTTGATCGGAGTAAACGTTTGGCGGTCTGCCTCGCGTGCGTGATCGTGCCGTCTCATCCCGGCAGGAACGGGAATGCCGACGTACCGCGCCAAGCTCGGTAGAGGATACAAAAAGAAGCCGAAGTGCTTTCACCGCCGCCTCATGTCGAGAGCCTCACGTCACGCCTCCGTGGCGTTGCGGGAACGGCATGGTCACGGCGTGAAACGAGCTCTCGCCGGCGGCATCCGACCTTCAGGACGCGGCTGGTTCGCGTCCGGAAGGGTTGTCTTGATGTTCAAGCTCGAAGACTCTTGGATGCAGTTGCCCATTCGACTGGTCATCGGATTCGGTTTCATGGCCCATGGGTGGGCAAAGCTCAGTCGTGGACCGGCGGGGTTCGCGAATCTCCTTCACCAGATCGGTGTTCCGGCGCCGCTGCTCACGGCGTGGGTCACCACGTTCCTGGAAATCCTCGGCGGCGCCGCCATCCTCATCGGCGTGCTGGTCACGTACGTGAGCGTTCCTCTCGTTGTCATGATGGCCGTGGCGATGTTCACGATTCACGTCCGTTACGGCTTCAGTGCGATCAATACGATCGGACTGACAGCGGCCGGCCCGCAGTTCGGCCCGCCCGGCTATGAGGTCAACCTTCTTTACATCGCCGGTCTTCTCGCCCTGATCGTCGGCGGGCCCGGCGTGCTGTCGATCGACGCGTGGCGCAATCGACTGCTTCAAGGTGAAAAATGACATGCAGACGAGCGCGCAAGATCCGTCGTTGATTTTCCCATCCGTCGATCGCCGCATCGAGTTGCTGAGCGCAGCCGGGGCGGCGATCTTCGCGACGACACTCTCCTCTGTCGTCACGACACCAGGCGCGCTCGCGACGACGAGGCCGTTCAGCGGCTTCCTCCTGAAAGGTCTGCTTCTCCTCGGAGCGGAGCTGTTCACTTCCGCAGAGTCGTTTCGCGCCGTGCGTGTGAAGTGTCCGTGAGTGCCTCGACCAAAGCGACGGCGCGCGAGTGGATCGGACTCGCTGTTCTGGCGCTGCCCTGCATCGTCTATGCGATGGATATCACGGTGCTGGACCTCGCCCTTCCGGCGATCAGTGCCGACCTCAGGCCGAGCAGCGCAGAGCTGTTGTGGATCGCCGACATCTACGGATTCATGGTCGCGGGGTCGCTGATGATCATGGGAACGCTTGGCGACAGGATCGGACGCCGTCGGCTTCTGATGATCGGCGCCGCAGCGTTCGGCGCCGGTTCCGTGTTGGCCGCACTCTCCGCGAGCGCGGCCATGCTCATCGCCACACGGGCCCTCCTCGGGATCGCCGGCGCGACCGTCGCGCCGTCCACGCTATCGCTCATTCGGAACATGTTTCTCGATCCGAGGCAGCGAACGGTGGCCATCGGAGTGTGGGCGACGAGCTATTCGATCGGCGGGGCGATGGGTCCGCTCGCAGGTGGGTTGCTTCTCGAACATTTCCGATGGGGCTCGGTTTTTCTCCTCGCCGTTCCCGTGATGGCGCTCGTCTTCGTCGCGGCGCCGTTCGTCCTGCCGGAGTTTCGCCCGCCCACGATCGACGCGCGCATCGATCTGCTCAGCGCGGCTCAGTCCATGGCTGCTGTTCTGGCGATGACTTACGGTGTCAAACGAGTCGCGGAACAGGGAGCGGGCGTGGCATCGCTCTTGTCGATCGTCACGGGTATCGCGATCGCTGGATTATTCATTCGCAGACAGCGACGACTGGATACGCCGCTCATCGATCCGGCCTTCTTTCGCGCGCGAACGTTCAGCGTGGCGCTGGCGATGTACTTCCTCGTGACGTTCATGGCCTTTGGAGTCTTCCTCTTCAGCGCCCAGTACCTGCAGCTCGTCCTCGGATTCGCGCCGTTGCGCGCCGGATTGTGGCTGCTGCCGGCGTTCGCCGGCTATCTCGGCGGCTCGATCCTCACTCCGTGGATCGCCGGCAGAGCTCAACCAAGGTTCATCATGTTCGCCGGCCTGTTGGTCTCGGCCGCCGGCTTCGCATTGCTCGCCGGTGTGGCCGAGGGTGGGCTGAGTGTTCTGGCGACGGCCACGTTCGTGTACTCGATCGGGATGTCGCCGGTCGTGACGCTTGCGACGGATGCGATCGTTGGCTCGGTGCCGGCCGCGCACGCCGGTGTGGCATCGGCAATCTCCGAGACCGGCTCGGAGCTCGGCGGCGCGTTCGGGATCGCGCTGCTCGGAAGTCTTGGCACTGCCATGTATCGGTCGAATGTCGGGGCGTACGTCTCACACGGGTTCGCCCGAGCACAAGAGGAAACGGCGAAGGCCACTCTCGGCGGCGCGGTCTCCCTCGCGGATCACCTTCCCGCCGCCGCGGGGCAGGCGCTGCTGCGAACCGCGCGCGAGGCATTCACGCACGCCTTCCAGGTGACCGCCGTGGTCTGCTGTGGGATTGCAGTGGTGACATCACTGGCAGCGCTTCTTCTGCCGCCAGGCGATGGCGAAAGAAGATTGCGACGCCGCGATCGCCGTTCTCCTCGACCTGTCGATGCCGCTCGAGAAGAGTTCGAGGACTTGTTGTCGACGCGATCGCCGGACCAGCGAAACGCCCCGACAGCGGTGCCGAACCCTTCGTGACAGGAGGCCGATCGCTCTCAGTCGGTCGCGACAGCGACGAGGAGATGGAGGCGATCTGCATATCGGATGCTGCGGCCGGTGCCCGTGTTGCGAGTGGGCGACACGGACGTCCTCCCAGCCTGCCCTGAGCGAGGCGGGAAGCAGGTCGATCGCCGGCGCCTCATCGAAGAGAACGTGAAGGTGATGAGCCGCGGCGGCGAGCAGGCCGACGGAACGCCGTTGCTCCTCGGAATCACGAAGGCATCGCTGTCAACTGATCCCTTCATCTCCCGAGCCTCATTCCAGGAAACGACTCGTGTCTCACGGAGGCGGCAATCGCCGGCCGAGTCGATTACCTGCGCGGCCTGAAGGACAACGTGATCGTGGGCCGTCTCATCCCGGCCGGAACGGGCATGCCGACGTACCGCGACGTCTACCTGGAGAAGGACGAACCGCCAGTCATTCAGCCGAGTCTGGAAGACTTGCTACGGCCGGGGGCGGAAGAAGAGGACGCGCTCAGCCTCGCGCGTTTCGACGACAAGCAGCAACCCCACGTCATCCTGAGCCGCGAAGACGGCGAAGGATCTCAAGCTGGACGATCATTCGGGCGGCCTCACGGCCGCCCGAAGTTCTTGCGCGGTGGAGCCCGTGGTTCGAAATGGCCGCCACACCCGCTTCACGGTTTCGGCTTCACCGCCGCCTGGAACGCATTCAGCAGAACCGTCGATGCTCCGGAATTCGGCTGGCCTGAGATGTCCGAATTGATGAACAGGACTCCGGCCACGCCTTTCAGCGGCGCCTTGTCGCCGTTCGACGTGCATCCGCTCCTGCCGCCGAAGATTCCGACCGATGTGGTCTGCAGCGCGCCATTGCCGGTGCCGTCTGCACCGTTCTTCTCCAGCCAGCGACGCCCCGTGTTGTCGAGCTTGATGTCCCAGCCGACGGGATGCGTGGCGGGGTTGATCTCCATGTCGCGGAGCTGACAGTCGGTCAGGATCTTGTGGTCCGCCGCATTGAGGCTCACCAGCACCTTGGCGTAGTCCTCCACGGAAACGTACCATCCCCAATCGCCGCAGACGAGCGTCAGGTCTCCCCAGTCGCCGCTGGCCGAGCCGGGATACTTGTAGAGCTTCGCGTAATTTCCGTTCGACGGAGGCTTGCACGCGACATCCTGCACGCCCACCGGCGTGAACACGTTGTCGCGCACCTGCTGCACATATTTGTCCGCTAATGTCTGCGGATCATTCGACGCCGAGCCGGCAAAGCGCGGAAGCACGAGGCGCATGATCCCGAAATTCGCATTCGAGTAGCAGGGCGCCTTGTTCGACACGATGGGATTCGGGATCGGCAGCGTCGCGCCCGAGCCCGGACACGTCGGCGCCGCGTTCGGGTTCGGCAGCGGCTGCATGTAGAACGTCTTCAGCGAATTGAAATCCTGTCCTGCCGAGGACGCGTAGTACTGCTGCACGCCGCTCGTCTGCGACAGGAACTGCCGGAGCGTGATGTTTTTGACGAGGTTGTTCTGCGCCGTCCAGTTGGACGGGAAACTCGGGAACGCCATGTTGTCCATCTTGTTGCCGAACACGCGCACACCGGTCAGCGCGGTCAACACCTTGCTCGTGCTGGCGATCTGCATCTTCGTCTCCGGCTTGAAATCGGCCGCCGGATCTGCTCCCGTACGCGCTTTCCCATACGCGCCGAAAACGCCGTGAGTCCCGCTCGTTTTGTCGCCGACGAAGAACGCGTAACCGACGACCCTGCAGGCGAGCTGCTTGTAGATGCTTCGGGCCACGTCGTTGATCGGGACACACTGCTTGTCGTCGCAGAGCCATTCGGTGCTCACGGGATGGTTCTCGTCCCATGACTTTGAATTGCCGTAACCGAGGTAGAGGTACTGCTGGGCATGGTCGTTCATGGGCCGCTTGGACTGATCGGTGCCCGACCACTGCACATTGGCGCGAAGATCGACGCCGCAGATGTTCTGGTACTGAGTTTTCCATTTGGCGAACTGCTGCTCCTGGGGCGTCTGCGATGTCGGCGCCGGCAGCACCGGGTCCATTTTCACCGTCACGACCGGCGACTTCTCGCCCGGCGCCAGCGCGGCGATCTTCCCTGACGCGGCGCCGTTCTGTCTCCAGAGCACGTTGAAGTCTTCGACCGAGACCGACACCGGATCCGATTTGACGCTGCTCTTGTTGACTGCGCGCAGTTGAACGGTGGCAATCCCGTAGTAAATCTGCGAAGTGACGCCGATGTTCTCCTCGTAGTGAACGAGCTCGATCGTGGGGAAGTTCGCGGCGGGTCCGAAATCGATCGGCTTCTGCGGCGCTGCCTGCACCTGCGTGACGGTGACCGCGGGCGATGCGCTGCCCACCGGAGTGTTCGCAGCATTGTGCGGCGTGATCCTGATGGTGTATTTCACCGGGCTCGCTGGAGGCGTCGACTTCAGAAACGAGCTCACTCCCGTTGCCGGGATCGAGAAGGTGGCGATGTGGCCGACGGTTGACGCAGCCGAAGACTCGCCGCTCGCCACGACGACCGAGCTCGGGTCCGTCACCTTCCACGTGCCGGCGGTGGCACCGGCCTGGTCGGTGGTCCAGCGGAACGAGATGGCCACCGGCGTGTTGACGGTGATCGCGGTCTCGAGCGTCTGGAACTCGCCGCTGCCCTGGACGATCTGCAGCGTTGCGCTCGCGAATGCGCCGGTGGGCAGGAGCACGAAACACAGCACGGCAAAGCACACGGCGATCGGGACAAAGTTCCTAACCGGCGTTCTTGTCGCCATCATTCACCCCCGAATTAAGTATCGATCGGTGGATCGTACACGATTCGCGGTAGAAGTGATCTGGCAGAATGCGCGGATGATTGTCCGCGCCGTCCTGGCAATACTCATGTTCGCGTCGACTCTTTCCGCCGCATCGCCCCTCAGCCCCGCCGAGCGCGCCATCGTGAAGTCCGTCGACCTCCGCAACGATGAGGGTCTTGCGCTGCTCGAGCGCGTGGTCAACATCAACAGCGGAACGCACAATCTCGCCGGCGTGCGGGAGGTGGGGAGCGTCTTCCGCGCGGAGCTCGATTCCATCGGGTTCAAGACGCGCTGGGTCGATCAGGACGAGGTCAAACGCGGCGGGCATCTCGTAGCCGATCATCCGGGACCGGGCCCGCGGATTCTGCTGATCGGGCATCTCGACACGGTCTTCGAGCCCGACAGCCCGTTCCAGAAGTTCGAGCACATCGATGCGCGCACCGCCCGCGGGCCGGGCATCATCGACATGAAAGGCGGCGACGTCATCATCGTCCAGGCACTCAAGGCGCTTCACGCCACCGGTCAATTGAAATCGATGAACATGATCGTGGTGATGACCGGCGATGAGGAGGATGTCGGGCAACCGATGAGCAAGGCGCGCGAAGCGCTCGTGGCAGCTGCAAAGGGCGCCGACTTCGCCATCGGATTCGAAGACGGCGACGGCGATCCCGCACATGGGATCGTGGCCCGGCGCGGCACGACGCAGTGGCAGCTCACCGTCACCGGCGCGACCGGGCATTCATCGCAGATCTTCAGCGAACCGTTCGGCAACGGCGCGATCTTCGAGGCGGCGCGCATCCTCAACACGATTCGCGAGAAGCTGGCCGGCCAGCCGCACCTGACGTTCAATCCGGCGGCGATCGTCGGCGGGACGACCGTCGAGATGGATACCGCGCAGGCGCGCGGCTCCGCGTTCGGCAAGACCAACGTCATTCCGGCGCGCGTCATCGTCACCGGCGACCTGCGCGGGCTGACGATGGAACAGTTCCGCACCGCGGAAGAGACGATGCGTGCCGCGGCGGCGACGTCGACAGGTCCCACGCACGCCGAGATCGCGTTCGAGGAAGGGTATCCGCCCCTCGCACCGACGGCAGGCAACTCCGCGCTTCTCGCCCGCTACGATCGTGCCAGCCAGGACCTCGGCTTCGGACCGGTGACGGCAGTCAGCCCCGACAAAGCCGGCGCCGCCGACGTCGCGTTCGTCGCCGGCGAGGTTCCATCAGTCATCGATGCCGTCGGTCTCAAGGGTCACGACGATCACTCGCCCGGCGAGACCGCGGACCTCACCACGCTCTCCATGCAGACCAAACGGGCGGCGATCCTGCTCTCGCGGATCGCACGCGGTGACCGCTGAGTGCGACCAGCGCTACTCCTTGGGTTGTTGTCGTGCTTGGCGATGGCTTGCACCATCGCCACGACGACGCCGGCGAAAGGGCAGGTTCCTTCGTTCTCATCTCCGACGATCGATCGTGTATTCGTCGTCGTCCTGGAGAACAAGAATGCCGATGACGCACTGCGCCAGCCGTTCCTGGGCCGGCTCGCAGCGGAAGGCGCATATCTCGCGAACTACTACGCCGTCGCGCATCCGTCTCAGCCGAACTACATCGCACTGATCTCCGGTTCGGTCCGCGGCGTTCGCAGCGACGCAAACGTCGACCTGAACCGGCCGCATCTAGGCGATGCTCTCGACACCGCCGGAATCGCATGGAAATCGTACGCGGAGCAATTTCCTGGGCAGTGTGATCTTCGCAGGCGGGTCGGCCGGTACGTGCGGAGACATGAGCCGTTTCTCAGTTTCGTCGACGTTCAACGACGCCCGGAATCGTGCGGTCGCGTCGTGAACGCCGCGGAGCTGGACCGCGACATCGCCGCCGGACAGTTGCCGCGATCGCACTCTATGTCCCTGACCTGGACAACGATGCCCACGACAAACCGCTGGCATACGCGGACGCGCGGCTGGAAGAGCGGTTCGGTCCGCTGCTGAAAAACCCGGAGTTCACGCGCGGCTTGCTCTTCGTGGTCACCTTCGACGAAAACGACAGTCACTTGTCGAAGCGTAACAATCGCGTTTACACAGCCCTGTGGGGGACCCTCGATCCAGCCGGGTTTGGTTTCGCATGACGTCTTCGATCACTACGATCTGCTTCGCACCTTCGAAGAGATCTTTCATCTTCCCGTTACACCGAAAGATGCGCCGAACCGGCCGATCGCCGGCGTCTGGCGCTAGGGAAAACGGTTGCCGGTTCTCGGCGTTCAAGGTGTTGCCGCCGGAAAGCCGAACGGCGTCACGCTGAGCTCACGAGCGATTCCGGGATCGACTCTGCCGCTGGTCGGCGGTCCGCCGTTCCTGCGTACCCTGACGTTGAGCACCCCTGTGGCGGTCACCGCGGGCGTATGCGATCGTGTTGATTCGCCGGGCGACTGCGTAACGTATCAGAGGCCGATTGGAGATCCCTATCCGTGAGGGAACCTGTATTTCGACAGCCGCCCGAATCAGGTCGATGTCTGGGTCTGCGGCTGTGAGTTCCCGGGATCGGCGTTCGACATCCCGTTCAGTACGTTTGTGATCCCTTGAGCTCACGAATTGCAGCAGTGTGCGCTCACTGCTGGCCATTGCGGTTCGCGATCGCGCGTGACGGTGCGGTGGAAGGGACGGCGAGCGGCTGCCGGCCGTAGCCGGGTGGCGATCGTTCACCGTTTGTCCACCGGCGCGCTTCATTTTTCAAAACCGCGAAAACAGTTTTCCGATCTCCGTTTGCACGATCTGTCTCAGCGCCTCTCGGCAGCACGATGGCATCTCGCCTGAACGATCCATCGGCGCAAAAGGCCGATATGCGAATCGGAGTGCTGTTGGTTCTTGCGGCTGTCGTGGCACCTCTTCAGGCGGCTACGGTTCCGAGTCTCACCGTCTCGCTGGGCGACAAGGGATCCGTTCCGCTGAGGCTCGAACGTCTGGAGATTCACGCGCTCATTCGCGGTCACCTTGCGCGCACGACGTTCGAGCTGACGTATCGCAACGACAGCGATGACGCGCTCGACGGCGATTTCGTATTCCCGCTTCCCGCCGATGCCGAGGTGAGCGACATCGGGTTGTATTTCGAGGGACATCTGCGGCATGGCGTCGCTCTCGAGCGCGTCATGGCCGGCAGCGTCTACGACTCGATCGTCCATCGCCGCGCCGATCCGGCGCTCGCGGAGTGGACGTCGTCATCGCGCGCGTTCCACTTCCGCGTCTTCCCGATTCCCGCGCACGGCGAGAAGGTCGTGCACATCGCCTATGACGAGGAGTTGACCGATCATCCCTATGCGCTCGATCTTCGCTACGGGATGATGCTCTCGCGAGTGGAGATCGACATCGACAGCGATGTTCGCGTCGATGCCGAAGGTCACATGCTGCAGGGCTCCGGCAGTCACTGGACTACGGGCAAGAGCCCGCTCGTTCTCGACAGCGTCATCCATGCGTCGCGCAATGACAACGAGACCGCTCTCACGGCGCGCTCGCCCGTCGACGGCAACTGGTACGCATCGGCCGCGGTCCACGTCCGCGCGGCGGCGCGTAAATCGATCGACTGGCCACAGCAGATGATCGTTCTCTGCGACACATCCGGCAGCGCAGTGCTCCGCGACGACAACAAGGTCGTCGACTACCTCCGGCAACTGATGGCACGCGAACAGCCGCAGGCCGCGCGCGTGATCCCGTTTCACGTTGCCGTCGATGCGGCACAGGCGATCGACGCCGCCACTCTGCAGCAGGCGCTCGGCTCGACTCCGTACGCCGGGGCGACGAGTCTCGTCACGCTGTTCGAGAAATTGCCGGGAATTCTGGCGACAGCTCCGCCCACCTCGCGCATTGTCCTCATCACCGATGGCGTCAGCTCCCTCGGCGACTCGACACGGCTGGCCCGCGCGGTGAGCGAGTTCGCGAAGCTGCACCGCCGGCTCACCGTGATCAACGCCTCTCCTTCGCCCGACGATCATCTCCTCGGCCGGCTCGCACGGGCCACGGGTGGGTGGTACGTCGACCTCACGCAGAGCGGCACTGGCGCTGCCGTCGAGATCACGACGCAACGGCCGCTGTTGACCGCGTTTCAGCCGGCGCTGCCGTCGACTCGCGACATGCTGCCGTCCTCGGCGCTTTTGACGGACGATGCCGTCATCACCGTCAGCGCTCGGTCGCGTGATGCGATCGTCGCCATGCCCGTGATCGCCGGCGACGTCCGCCACGACATTCCGCTGCAGGTTCTCGACACCGAGGAGGGTGCCGATCTCGTGCGGCGATCGTGGGCGCGGGCACGATTGCGCGAACTGCTGGACAACGGTGCGCCGCCGGAGGACGTCGTGGAGCACGGAAGACAGTTCAATCAGTTGACGCCCCGTACCTCGCTTCTCGTTCTGGAGACCTGGCGGGACTACGAGGCGTACGGCGTTCCGATGCCGGCGGACGTTCGCGCGGAGAAAGCGGCCGAACAAAAGGCGTGGCGGTCCGCCGACGCGGAGTGGAGGCTGCGACGACAGGAGCCCTCCACGATCGAAGTGCGGCGATCGCCGAACCGATCGCCCGAGCTCTCCCGTGCTGTGTGGTTCATGACCGGAATCGTGCAACTCGATGACGCGCCGCTTCCCG
The DNA here is from genome assembly GCA_035468985.1 of Thermoanaerobaculia bacterium. Taxonomy (GTDB): domain Bacteria; phylum Acidobacteriota; class Thermoanaerobaculia; order Gp7-AA8; family Gp7-AA8; genus DASVHS01. The sequence goes on along the minus strand of DATISF010000018.1, from coordinate 6,617 downwards.
GTGCCACGCTTCATCTGCGGACGCCGGACGGCCGATCGATCGACCGGGTCTCGGACGTGAACGGACGCTTCGCGTTTGAGCTTGACGCCGCGCCGAGCATCGTCACGCTCGAGGCGGAACTGGAAGGGTTGAATCGCGCAGCGCTCAGGATTTCGCGGCCGCAACGGGGAATGGATGTCGTCATCAGGATGAAGCTCTCCGCCGTTGCCGAGATGATCACCGTCACGGCTTCGGCGCCTGAGGTGACGACGACTTCTCAGAGCGCAAGCACTGCCGCGGCTGGTCGGCTCGGCGATCGCCTGCTCGACGCCTTCGCCGCCAACGCGCCGCTCTCCAAAGCGCAGGAGCTGGCGAATACGACGGCTTCGCAGCGCGTGGCGATGGTGGGCGACGTCGTCGCGAAGTTGCAGTCGCTCGGCTCCGCTGACGAGTCGTTCCGCTACTACGCAACCGCGCGTTCGATTCTCGGCGGGGAGAAGTTGTTCCAGGCCGAAGCGGCGTTGGCCATGAAGGAGCGGTGGCCGGACCTCGCCGTTCGCGTGCTGACCGATCTCATCGAGACGTATCCCGATGACGCGGCGATCTTGCGCATCATCAGCCGCGTGTTGACCGGTTGGGGATACGACGACCTGGCGCGGCTGGCGGCGGAGCGGGCCCTGGAGATCGCGCCGCGCCAGACGCAGACCTGGCGCGAGCTGATGCTGCTCGACGCGACGATGGGAAATGAAAAGGAGCTCGCCGCTCTGCAGCAGCGGTACGGGGTCTACACGCGCGATGAACGGATGGAGCAGACCGATGATGCGCTGAAGCTGGAGATGCAGAGGCGCAGAATCGGAACCGACCCGCGCATCGATCCGAGTGCCGAGCTGCAGATCGAAGTGATGTGGGACGCCGATTACACGGATGTCGATCTTCACGTCGTCGAGCCCGGCGGCGAGGAAGTGTCCTATCAGCATCCGCGAAGCGCGCAAGGCGGCTCGCTGCATGCGGACGTGACGTCGGGATTCGGGCCGGAGACGTACACGATCGCGCGAATGGCGAGCGGCTCGTATCAGATCGTGATCGAGGACTACGCGGCGGATACGACGCGGATGACGGCCGAGACGCTCGTGCACCTGATCATCTATGTGCGCGGCCACCGTCAGGATCGTTTCATCGCCCTGACGGCGGCAAAGGATCGGCAGGTCGTGGCGGCGGTGCCGTAGGTCGTGCTCCACGCACCCAGCAGGTTGCGCAGAAAGATGAATTGCCCGATGTGATAGGCGTTGTGATCCGCGGCGAGCAGTATCTCGCGGAGAATCGTATGGACGCCGGCATGAGGCATCGGCGCGAGCAGATCCGTCGCCTTGTTCCTGACCAGATCGGCGATGTCGCGAAGATCGCGCCGGAATGCAGCGATGCTCTTCTCCCACGCATCGTCGCTCGGCGGAGCGGCCTGCGCGGGCCAGTATCCGGAAGGAAATTCAGGCGAGACATGCTTCGGGTTGCGGACGTACTCGAGGATGTCCCATTGGGTGATGCGCAGATGCTCGAGCGTCTCCCATAACGAATGCTCCACGCCTTTCGGCTTTTTTCCCCGCACATCGCCAGGCACGTCCCTGATCGCCGATTCGAAATTCGCGTGCGCGGATTCTCCCGTCAACAGCGCGAGCAGATGTTCCCGCAGGTCCTGCATCAATGACTCCTTTCGCTTCGCGTGAAACTCGGCCTCGAGTTTCCACGTCGTGCCGTCGGACTGCAGCGCGTCGCCGGTCCAGCGAAACGAATTCGGCGTGATCTCGCTGAACTTCCAGCGGATCGGCGTTCCATCCGAATGCGTCCCGATCTGGACGATTTCGTTGCCGTTGCGGCGGCCGATCAGCTCGTCGCGGTGCCCGCTCGGCGGATTGAACCACGTCACGCGCCAGGCCTGGATCGACGGATCCCAGATGCGCAGCGTCGTTCCGAAGGTGTCGATCGGTATCACCGCACCCGGCGTCCGATCGGAGACGGGCGGCATGATCCAAACGTCCTGAACGGCTCGCCCGTCGAGCACCCACGCGAAGTGGACCTCGCCCTTCATCCGCGTCACGGGATCGGTGACGAAATAGGCGACGTCGAGGTCCCAGCTTCCGATGAGCCAGCCATACACATCCGCCTCCTCGGGGATCTCCCGCGATCGCCCGCGTGCAAGAAAAGGTTCGTGGAATGTCACGCTTCACCTCCAGGGCGTGTTGTAGATCAGAGGAGGGATCGGGATCTTGGCGAAAATTGCGGCGCGCGTGCTTGCGGAGGGTGACGGGTGGTCCGTCCGCGACGTGGTCTGCAGTTCGGGCCCGCAGGACCGGCCGTTCGAAGAGCAGCATTCGGTCGTGGGCATCGCCATGGTCGTGGCCGGCACATTTCATTACCGGTCGTCGTCGGGCTCCGCGCTGATGACTCCCGGCTCCATGCTGCTCGCCAATTCCGGCCAGGTGTTCGAGTGCGGTCACGAGCACGGCGTCGGAGATCGCTGTCTGTCGTTCCAGTATGCGCAGCATGTCTTCGAGGATCTCGTGGGAACGGCGTCGGCATTCCACTCCGTTCATCTTCCGCCACTGCGCTCGATGTCGCCGTTCGTCGCGCGCGCCTTTGCATCGGCGGTGACCAGCACCACAGCGGACGCGTGGAAGGATCTTGCCACTGAGCTGGCAGGAGCCGCGATCGAGCGATCGACCGGCAGGGATGTTGCGCGGCCGAAGGCGCGCGCCATCGGGCGAGTCTCCCGGGTCGTCCGGGCGATCGAGCGTGATGCTGACGAGCCGCTCGACGTCGGAACTCTGGCGCGAGCCACCGGCCTCAGTCCGTACCATTTCCTGCGGGTCTTCCAGGGTGTTACGGGAGTCACGCCCCATCAATATCTCCTTCGTACGCGCCTCCGCCGGGCCGCGGTCCGGCTGGCCAGCGGCCCGGCGAAGATCATCGACATCGCACTCGATTGCGGATTCGGCGACGTCTCGAACTTCAACCGCACGTTCCGGGCTGAATTCGGAGTGAGCCCGCGCGCGTTCAGACGGCTGCGACCCACTCTCCCGCAACCCGCCTCCGGATCGTAACGTCCGCGTATCACCCGATGTGCGGCGCGCCGATACGATGGTTCACACCGAATCGCGGAGGAGGAAAGAAACGATGAAGCACGTTACGATCTTTGCCGTGTTTTGCTGTCTGACCGCGGTCTGCGCGCGCGCCGGCAACGATGACAATGCCGCGATCGTGGAGGTCGTGGATCGCGCGTACGTTCACGGCGTTCACATCGACCGCGATCCCGACAAGATGCGGAGCGGGATGCACGAGTCGTTCGTGATGTTCGTGAAAACGGACGAGGGCGTGAATCAGCTCACGCGCGATGCCTGGATCGAGCGGTTGTCGGCGGCGAGCGCCCCGCCGGCTGGCGAGGCCCGGCCGCAGATCAAGGCGAACATCGTGGTCCTGGACCGGTCCGGCGATGCGGCCGTGGTGAAGGTGGATCTCTTCCGCGATGGGAAGCAGATCTTCACCGACTACATTTCGTTGTATCGCTTCAACGACGGCTGGAAGCTGGTGGGCAAGATCTTCCAGCGACACGGATGATTCCCGGTCATGACGGCTTCCCTTGAAGCCGTCGCAGCGCCGCCTGCTTGAGAGCCATGTTCGTTCCGCCGCGGGCGATGGCGCGCACCTCCGCTTCGGGAAGAGTGGGCAGAATGCGCAGCGCGAACGCCTGCGGCGTCTTCGGGTTCTGGATGAGCGCGAGCCGTACATCCAAGCTGGCCATCCACTGTCCCGTCTTCATGATGACGTCGGCGATCTGAAAATTGAGAAAGGACGACTTCGCGATACGCACGACTTCATCCACCGTGAGCCGCGGGTTCCGCAGAACCGACAGCAGGACTCGCGGATCGTTGTCCTGAACGAGGACGGCGCGCTCTGTGCGATCGGCGCGCACGGCCAGCAGGATCTTCTCCATCTGCGAGCGCTGGCGCATGCGATCCCACGATGTCTGCTGATCCTCTTTGGTCGTGTCTTCTGAGGCCGGCGGACGCGCCACCAACCGATCGAGAAGCCCGCTGATCTCTCCCTCGACGACAACGGCAATTCCGTCGGGCAACTGAGCGACGACGGTGGCCTTCACGACTGCCTCCCCCCCGAACGGGCCGCGCAGCGTCACCGTCAGCACCGTCCGCGGGGCGACCGTCTCCTTCGTTGGAAGGCGGAGGCCGCCGACCGAGAGATTGGACCGATGCTCGTCCAGCAGCTCCTGTTCACTCTCGAACACTGCGGAAAAAGCCGCATCGGCGGTGCGGGTGACGATCATCGGCGCACATCACTGTAGCGCCTGATGCTGAGTTGCGCCCAGTCCGGAGGAAACTCCGGCGCCCCCTGCCGCGAAAGAGTATGGTGCGAGTGAATCGGACAATCGCTGTGAACCGCACCCTCTCAATCCGATTTGCGATAGATTCTCCGCTTCATGCCGACGGTGAGCGAGTATCTCCGCGAACTGCCGGAGGATCGCCGCAAGGTGATCGCAAAGCTCCGCACCGTGATCCGCCGGCACCTTCCCAAAGGCTACGAAGAAGCGGTGAGCCTCGGCACGATCGTGTGGCGCATCCCACTCCAGCGTTTTCCGGACACCTACAACGGCCAGCCGCTCTGGTACGCCGCTCTCGCCGCGCGGAAGAACTACTACACACTCCATCTGATGACCGCCTACGCGAATGCGAATGAGCAGCGGTGGCTGCGCGACGCGTTCAGGAAAGCCGGGAAGAAGCTGGACATGGGGAAAGCGTGCATCCGATTCAAGAGACTCGATGATCTACCGCTCGACGTCATCGGGGAGGTCATTGGCCGGACCACTCCCGAGGAATTCGTCGCGTTCTACAAAGCCAGCCGGGAGTCATGAACCTGCTTACCCAGGTTGCGATTCGAGCGCCCGAAAGGCCGCCCGATCTGTTTTTTCCGCTTCACGCTTCGGTTGCACCGGCCGCCGGTCGATGCGATGCTGGCTGAGGTCCGATGGCCGAACCGACCGACTCACTGGCCCTCGTGCTCACCGGTGGAGGAGCGCGTGCCGCGTATCAGGTGGGCGTGCTCCGATGTCTTTCCCGCCGTCTGCCCAAACTGCACATCGACATCATCACCGGCGTTTCGGCCGGCGCGATCAATGCGGTCTTCCTGGCCACGCGTCGCGGAACCCTGCGCGACGTCGTCGAGGAGCTCACCCGGATCTGGAGCACGCTCACGCTCCAAGACATCCTCCGCGTCGATCCTGTCTCGCTCCTGCGCAATGTCTTTCTGCGAACCAAGGTGTCGGAAGGAATGCCCCTCGCTCCGCGCGTGCACGGACTGGCCGACACGGCGCCGCTCCGAAAACTGCTCGAGCGTTTGTATCCCGAAAACAGCGAAGGCGTGATCGCCGGCCTCGCCGAGAACGTGCCCCGCTGCGAGCCGAGGGCAGTCGCCGTGACCACGCTCGATTACGCGACCGGACGGACCATGACCTGGGTGACCGGCTGCGAGATCGAAACATGGGAGCGGCCTCTCCGCCGCAGCGTTCTCACGCCGCTGACCATCGATCACATTCTCGCGTCGGCGGCGCTTCCGATCATTTTTCCCGCCGTTCGCCTCGGCAAGCACTGGCATGGCGACGGCGGCATCAGACTGTCGGCCCCTCTTTCGCCGGCGCTGCATCTCGGTGCCACCCGGATGCTGGCCATCTCCACGCACTACGCGAAATCGGTCTCCGAAGCGAGCGAGCCGCAGATCGTCGGTTATCCTCCGACCGCTCAGATTCTCGGACAGCTGGTGAACGCGGTGTTCCTCGATGTGATCGATGAGGATACCGGCCGCCTGGAGCGCTCGAACGCGTTTCTCCGCGACCTTCCGCCCGAGCAGCGTCACGGATATCGCGTCGTCGATATCGCCGTCATCCGCCCATCGCAGGACATCGGCCGGCTTGCGGCGCGGTACGAACCGCGCCTGCCGCGCTCCTTCCGCTTCGTCACCCGCAGGCTCGGCACGCGCGAGACGTCCGAAGCGGATTTCATGAGCCTCTTCATGTTCGTTCCCGAATTTCTGCAACGCCTGATCGAGCTCGGCGAGGCCGACGCGGAGGCGAGGATCGAGGAGATCACGAGGGTGGCAGCCACGGTTTAGCGCGAAGGTGTCCAGCCCATATCGTGATCTCTCTGCGAGGAATCGGAACGCCGCTTCCGGTGAACGACATCTGGATCGCCGCGTGTGCCGCCACGGCTGGCGCGAGCGTGCCGACCTACGAGGGTCACTTCCGGCACATCCACCGTATCGGCGCGGTCGTTCCCGGTTGAGATCCGACGAGTGCGACCGCGCATTGGTTCGATCCCCCTTTTGGGAGGCCTCATCAGAAACGTTACGACGATCAAAGCAGCCCACGTCAAGAAACTTCGCGATGGCGTGAAGTGAGACCAGGGGCGGTCAACGAGCCATCCTTCATTTCACACGCCTACTTCAAATACTCCCCAAACCACTGCACGTACCGCTTCTCGATATCCACCTGCCTCAGCGGGTCCTCGGGACTGTGGCCGCTCACGGGATAGGCGATGAACTTCACCGGCACGTTGTTGTCGCGCAGCGCGCGGAAGAGT
>DATISF010000017.1:0-59479 GCA_035468985.1 Thermoanaerobaculia bacterium | reverse complement strand
ACCTCTGAACAAGTCGTCATCCTGAGTCGGCGAAGCGCGACGAAGGATCTCAGGATCCGAAAACGCCTGCCATTTCGAGATCCTTCGCCGTCTTCGCGGCTCAGGATGACGTGAACAACGACTTGTTCAGAGCTTCCCTAGAGCACGCCTTCGATCGGCGTGTGATCGCCCGCTCCACCGGTGTCGATCAGGACGACAGCCATCGCGCAGATGCCTTCGCCCCTTCCGATGAATCCGAGGTGATCGGTCGTCGTCGCTTTGACGTTGACGTGGCCGCGTGGAAGATCGAGTAGCTTCGCGATCGATGCGGCGATCGCCTCGCGCTGCGGCGCGATGCGCGGCTTCTGCGCGATGATCGTCACGTCGATGTTCGAGATCTCCGCATTCATCTCCGCGATGACCGTCTTTGCTTCGCGGACGAACCGGCTCGAGTCCGCGCCTTTCCATCGCGGATCTTCCGACGGGAAGTACTGCCCGATATCCCCGGCGCCGGCCGCGCCAAGAAGTGCGTCGGTCACCGCGTGAAGGACCACGTCCGCGTCGGAGTGGCCGGCCAGACCGCCGCGATCGGAAATGCGCACGCCGCCGAGGATCAGCGGGCGCGATTCGTCGAAGGGATGAACGTCGATGCCTTGTCCGATACGGATCATGCGCTTCCCCATTTCGCCAAAATCGCTTCAGCCATCGCCAGATCATCCGGACGCGTGATCTTGAAATTGATCGAGTCTCCGGGGACGACCTTCACCTTCAGGCCGTAGCGCGCCGCCAGTCCGGCCTCGTCGGTTCCTTCCTCATCGTCGCGCGCCGCGCGGTCGAGCACGTCGCGCAGCACCTCGCGCCGAAAGCACTGCGGGGTCTGCGCCAGAACGAGCGAGTTGCGGTCGAGCGTCAGATCGAGGAATCCGTCCCTGGTCGTATGCACCGTATCGTTCACGGCGATCCCGGGAAGCGCGGCCCCGACTTCCTCCGCCGCGGCGAGGGCGGCGCGAAACGTCGCATCGGAAAAGAAGGGACGCACCGCATCGTGCACGGCGACGAGATCGAAATCGTCACCAGCCGCACGAAAGGCGTTGATCACGCTCTCCTGCCGCGTCTCTCCACCGGCCACGAAGTGCACGCGATCGCCTGCCCCCTGCGCGACGACGGTCAGCAGCTGCTCGGTCACCGGAACGATGACCCGCAGGACGTCGTCGTGCAGCAGGAATCGTTCGACGACGTGCTGCACGATCGGCTTGCCGGCGAGAGGTTGAAACTGCTTGGGAATGTCGCCGCCGAAACGGGATCCGGAGCCGGCGGCGGGGACGATGACGACGATGCGGGCCATCACACGGCCATGATGTCTTGTTCTTTGTGCTTCACAACGTTCGCCACTTCGTCGATGTTCTTGTCGGTCATCTTCTGGATCTGATCGAGCGCGTGCTTCTCGTCATCCTCGGAGATCTCGTGGCTCTTCAGCATCTTCTTCAGCTTGTCGTTCCCGTCGCGGCGGACCTGCCGGATCGCCGTCCGGGCCTCCTCGGCGAGGTGATGCGCACGCTTGACCAGTTCCTTGCGCCGCTCCTCGGTGAGCTGCGGGATGGGAATGCGGATCAGCTTTCCATCCGTCGACGGATTGAGCCCGAGGTCGGCGTTGCGGATCGCCTTCTCGACGGGGGAGACCATCGATTTGTCCCACGGCTCGGCGATGATGAGCGAGGGTTCCGGAACCTTCAGGCTGGCGACCTGCGCGATCGGCGTCGGCGTACCGTAGTAATCGACGGTGATGCCGTCGAGCATGGCTACGTTGGCGCGCCCCGTGCGCAGGGTTTTGAATTCGCGATGCAGCGCTTCGAGTGCGCCGTGCATGCGATGCTGAACGTCTTTGATTACATCGTTGATCATTGGTTACCTCGGTGTCACGCTGCCTCATCGGACACAATGCTTCCTACATCCTCACCGAGCAGTGCCCGCTTGATGTTTCCCTTCTCCTTCATGGAAAAAATGTAGATCGGGATCGACGAGTTGCGCGCGAGATCGATGGCCGACGCGTCCATCACCTCCAGCCGGTCGGCAAGGACGCGCTGGTACGTCACACGTGGCAGCCGCGTCGCGGTGGGATCCTTTTCCGGATCGGCGGTGTAAATGCCGTTCACTCTCGTGGCCTTGAAGATGATGTCGCACTTCAGTTCGCTGGCCCGAAGCGCTGCCGCGGAGTCGGTCGTGAAGAAGGGATTCCCCGTTCCCGCCGCGCAGATGACCACGCGTCCCTTTTCAAGATGGCGGATCGCGCGCCGTCGGATGAAGGGCTCGGCAACCTCGGCCATCGTGATGGCGGTGTTCGTGCGGGTGTAGACGCCGCGGCGTTCGAGCGCGTCCTGCAGCGCCAGTGCGTTGATCACCGTCGCCAGCATGCCCATGTGATCGCCGGCGACGCGGTCGATGCCTTCGGTGGCCGCCGTCACGCCGCGGAAGATGTTTCCCCCGCCGATCACGATCGCGATCTGCACGCCCATCGCTTGCACTTCCGCGATTTCGTCGGCGATGTCGGCGAGCGTCTGGGCATCGATGCCGGAGCGGCGGCCGCCCATGAGCGCCTCGCCGGACAGCTTCAGGAGAATGCGGTGGTATTTCGGTTCCGGCATGTCGAAGTGGTTTATATAACAGGCACATGGAAACCGTGAATCTCGGTAAGACCGGATTGAAAGTCTCCCGCCTCTGCCTCGGCTGCATGACGTACGGCACACCCGAGTGGCGGCCGTGGGTTTTGTCCGAGGAGCAGAGCCGCCCGCTGATCCGCGAAGCCATCGAGGCGGGGATCAATTTCTTCGACACCGCGAACATGTACTCGAAGGGCGTGAGCGAAGAGGTCGTCGGCCGGGCGTTGCGCGACTTCACGAAACGCGACGAAGTCGTCATCGCCACGAAGGTCTTCTTCCCGATGGGCGACGCGCCGAATGATCGCGGCCTGTCGCGAAAGCACATCATGAAAGCGATCGACGACTCGTTGCGGCGCCTCGGCAGCGACTACGTCGACCTCTATCAGATCCATCGCTGGGATTACCACACGCCGATCGAGGAGACGGTCGAGGCGCTGCACGACGTCGTGAAGAGCGGCAAAGCGCGGTACGTCGGCGCGTCGAGCATGCACGCCTGGCAGTTCGCGAAATCGCTGCGCGTCGCCGAGCGGAATGGGTGGACGCACTTCGTCTCCATGCAGAACCATTACAACCTCCTCTATCGCGAGGAGGAGCGGGAGATGATCCCGCTCTGCGTCGACGAGGGCATCGGCGTCGTCCCCTGGAGCCCACTGGCGCGAGGATTCCTTGCCGGAAACCGCACGCGCGAGGGATGGGGAGAGACAATCCGCGCGAAGACTGACGATTACGGCCAGCGCCTCTACTACCAGGATTCGGATTTCGAAATCGTCGAGCGCGTGACGGAGCTCGCGACGAAGAAAGGCGTGCAGCCGATTCAGATCGCGCTCGCCTGGCTGCTGCACAAGCCGTATGTCACGGCGCCGATCGTCGGTGTGAGCAAGCCGGGGCAGCTGAAGTCACTGCTCGGCGCGTTCGCGATTGCCCTCGACAGCGAGGAAACGAAGTTCCTGGAGGAGTGCTACAAACCGCACCCCGTGCAGGAATACAAATAGACGTTCAGATCAACTCGATGTCGAACTGGCCGTCCTCCCACACGAACGGGCCACAGGCGACATCGAGTTGTGGTTTCGTGTTCTGGCTGACCGGGAGCCCGCCGATGATGGCGGCGGCGTCCACGGGCTTCATCGTTTCATCCGCAAAATTCACGGTCTGTACGTACAGGTAGTGTTTCCACGGCCCGGTCGGGATGTTCGAGGCCGTCATCGAGCCGGCGTACAGGCAGCCGTATCTCAGGATATCAATCGCTCGCGCGATGAGCTCTTTGTCGTCGAGATGCTCAACGACGGCGATGACCTGACGGATCAAGTCTGTGTGGTTCTTCACCAGCGGCTCGTGAAGCACGACCGGGAAGGCACGATCAACGGTGGTGGGCGTGAGAATCGCCGTGCAGTGGTAACGATCGCAGCGGCAGCGGTGAACGGCCGTCACATCGAGGGACGACCGAGCCACTGTACCGGAGGAAAGGCTCGGCGGTGTCACGTTCGGCCGTTCCGTGATTCTCGCCATGTCCTGATCGGTGAGACGAGATGCTCTCTTCGGTTCCCTCTCCTTCTGTTTCGGCGCGCACGGTTCGGGAAGAATCAGACCGAACAGGCGGATCGTGTCGCCCGGCCGGTAGAGCCTCTTGTCAGTCAAGAGGATTTTGTCGACCAGCACGTGAGGGTTCTCGCGCATCTCCTCGACCGCGTACGACTGATCGCCCATGTCGGTGTGGCGGCCATACTCCCAGGAGGTTCTGACTTTGAAGTGCGTTCCGGGGATCGGCAGCTCGGGATAGTCGAGCTTCACGTGATGCGTTTCGAAGATCGTTTTCGCTCCCGGTGCCGGCGGCGTCGCTTCCTGTCCGCGCCGGGTCGGGTCGATCTGATCGCTGAGAGCGGCCGCCAGGAGCGCGGCCGTCGCTGCTCCCGACAGAATGGTTCCGACCGTCGTATTCGGCGTATCGAGGCGGAAGAAGTGCAACGGATTGCAGACATCCAGCTGGAAACCGATTTCCAACGAGTCGTCCAGACCGATCGGTGACGGTTGCACGACCTCCGTACCGGCCGGACCGTCAAGAACATGCTGATTGCTGAGGACCATCTGTTCTCCGGTCGTCCGATCGAACACGATCGCCCCGAGTGTCCCGTACCAGAACGGTTTCGTATTGACGCCGACAGTGAGACCTCCGACCAGGGGATCGCGGCGGTCATCGCGCGACCCGGAGGCCGACGCCGCGGGCCGAACGCCAGGCACCTCTTCCACGTCCGTCACGACGCCGTCGATGGACGACGGAACGGGCGTGAGTTTTCGCCTTTTGAGCTCGTCCGACGGCAATTTGTGGGCGACGAAGATCTTCAGAGCGATGGTATTGAAATCGGTCTGGCCCTTGATCGACTTGTACCCGATCCCGATGCCGGTGACGTTCGGGGTCTTCAGCCACTCTTCGCGTACCGTGTCGAGCACCTCTCTGGCACGTTCCTGCGCCGCGACGATCTCCGGCGCCTCGACCGGCGCGCCCAGCTCCACCACGTCGATGCGGACGCCGTCGAGGCGATCCGGCAATGGCTTCTGCGCCCGCGCCTGCAGATCCCCGTCGGATAATTTCCGCCGGACCGTGACGATGATCGCGGCCTCGCCGGTGATCTTCCCGCGCTTCCGCCGCGGGCCGGCGCCGACCGTGACGACACCCGGATAACCGAGAAGCTCTTTTTCGCGGGCGGATGCTACCGCCACCGCACGATCCAGGGCTTTGAAGAACGCTTCGTCCATGATTTCCGCCTAATTGTTGAAGCGAATGTTGAGCTGGTTCACCACAGCGCGGATCGGATTGCCGACCGCCGTCGTCCCGACGTCGGCAGTATCGCCGGCGAAATTCAACGCCACGGGCCTCTTGCTGCCCATGTCCACCCACACCGATCCGGAATCGCCTGCCTGTGAGACCGGCTGCGGTGACGCCGCGATCTGATTGACCAGGACCTGGTTCGTGTACGTCACCGTGCCGGTGATCGTGTCCTCGGTATCGTAGGGAACGTTCGTGGCATAGTTGACGGCGTTTACAACGCCGCGCGTCGTGCCACTGCGGCCTCCGGACTTCCAGACCACGTTGCCGACCACTGCATCCTGGATTCCGGAGTCGCTGTTGTCGGTGCGATCCAGCTGGATGACGTTTCCGAGGCCTTCGATCGGCATGCCGTTGTTGGCGTCATCGCCCTGTGCATCGAGCTCGCCGAAGTCGGTTCCGCGGGATCCATTCAGGTTGCACACCGCGCAGTCGATCGCGTTGGTGTTGGCGTCGCCGTTGCGCGCAATCTCTCCGATGATGAACCGGGGATCCTGCCCGGCCTCCACATAGTCGTAGATCAGCGAAGCGATCTCGAGCAGGATGGCGATGAGAATCAGGATCAGCTTCCACCACGGGTCCTCGAACGGCAACGGTCCGAACTGACCCGTGTACGCCGGATTCGGCTCCAACCGGTAGTCGAAAGCCACCGGGAGCCAGGCCACCGGCCTGACCCGGCACCAGCCGTCCGTCCCGGTCCCATCCTGCCATCCTCCCGGCGTCTTTCCGTCGTGGCCACCCCCGCCATTTGTGTCGCAACAGCATTCCGTGTCGTCGCAGCACGTCTGCAGCAGTTTCTGCAGAATGCAGATGTCGATCCTCTTCCCCTCCAGGACCTGCTGCAGGAGCTTGCGCAGAGCATCGGAACCGTGCTCGCGACAAAGGCGCTCGCGAAGTTTGCCATCCTCCCACCAGCCGCGGCCGGGGCGCGCGCCGGCGGTTTTGGAGCCGGAGCCGCGGGGATTCGCTTTCAGGCACTTGATCAGAGCCTTGGCTGCGTCATTCGCTCCCTTGAGATCGATCTTCATCGACCTCATCTTCATGCGGAGCGTTCCCTCCGGAACGGTGGTCACGAGCTCCTTGGTGGTTTTGTCATAGGCGCTGCGGCTGATGAAGATCTTCTTTCGCACCACACGTGTCGGTGCATCGTAGTTCGGATCAAACGCATCCCGCTGCGCAACGAAACCGATCCCCGGCTTCGAAGGCGTCGCGCCGCGGACGTCGACCTTGAAGTAAACCGTGCTCTCCTCTCCGACCTTCAAATCGGGAACGCGCACGTAACCGCCATCGACCACCTGACCGAACGCCTGCTGCTCCTGCGCCGACCAGACATCGATGATGGTCACGCCTTGTGCGGCAAGTGAGGCGCGGCTTGCTGCCGCGATGCCGATCTTCATCCCGGTGGCCGGAAAGTCGGACTGCCAGTCGAAGAACCAGGTATTCCGGATCCTCACGCCCATGTACTGCACGCCCTGCGAGGTGTCGAAGATCCCATCCGGCATCATGACCAGCGATCCGCGCTCGAGTGCAAACGGCCGCTGAACGACTTTGAATGGCGCGTCAAGGTGTTCGAACCACACCTTCAGGTCGTTGTAATCGCCGTCCCCCTGACCCGGATAGTTATCGTCCGCCGAGAGCGTCTTGAATACGACGAGCGGACTGGTCTGCCCCACGGCCGAAATGACCGCACTCGGCTGCCACCCGGAACCAGCGTTGTTGTTCCACTGCAACTCGACCAGGCCGTCTTCGAATATGAACGAGTTGCCAACGACGCCGTTGTACACGCCGTCGCCACTCGTCGCGCCGGTCACGACAACGCGCTGACTGAATGCGGCGTGGCGGTACGTGACGGTGGCTCGCCACCTACCTTGAAAGGCTGCTTGCATAGAAAACTCCGGTTTTGGGCGGAGAGTTCCGAAAGCCGTAATTCCCTACCACTATTTATGGGGAATGAATGAGGAGCCGGCGTGCGACAAACCGCACGCGCTGCAGGAATACAGGTGAGCGAAGCGTCATCCTGAGCCGCGAAGACGGCTCAGGATGAGTGTCCGCGCCGCTGTCGCGGCTTCGAGCTGGAGAGCCGCTGCACGAGATCCTTCCGCTTCGCTTCGCGTCAGGATGAGTGTCTGCGCCGCTGACGCGGCGCTTCCCTCACTTCATGTAGCTCGCCACTTCCGCGGCGAAATCATCCTGCTTCTTTTCGATGCCCTCGCCGAGCTTGTAGCGCGTGAAACGGGTGATGGCGTACTGGCAGCCCGACTCTTTGCCGGCCCGGTCGAGGTACTGCGTCACCGTCGACTTGTCGTCGCGGATGTACGGCTGCTCGAGCAGGCACGCTTCGCCGTAGAACTTCTCCATCTTCCCGGTCACCATCTTCTCGACGATGTTCGCGGGCTTGCCGGACTTGACCGCCTGTTCGCGGGCGATCTCCTTCTCGGTGTCGAGGTCCTTCGGCGTCACGTCGTTGCGGCTGAGGAAGCGCGGCTCGGACGCGGCGATGTGCATGGCGATGTCCTTCGCCACCTCATCGAGCTTGCCCGACTTCGCGCCGGACTGCGCGACCACCTCGACCATCACCCCGATCTTGCCGCCTCCGTGAATGTACGAGCCGATGACGGCGTTCGGCGCCGTGTCATAACGCGCAAAGCGGCGGACGGTGATGTTCTCCTTGATGGAGGCGATCATCTCCGACACCTTGTGTTGCACGGTCTCGGCCGAACCGGCCCACTTGTCGGCAAGCAGCTGCTCGACCGAAGTGGCCTTCGACTGGGCGATGACCTTGGCGACCTCGGACGCGAACTTGCGGAAGTTCTCGTTGCGGCCGACGAAATCGGTCTCGCAGTTCACTTCCACGAGCACACCCTTGTTGCCGGCGACATACGCTTCCACGACGCCTTCGGCCGTCACACGGCCGGCCTTCTTGCTCGCCGCGGCGAGACCCTTCTTGCGGAGGATCTTCGTCGCCTCTTCCATGTTGCCGTTCGCTTCGGTGAGCGCGGCCTTGGCGTCCATCATGCCGGCGCCGGTCGAGTCGCGTAGTTCCTTCACCATGGCTGCGGTGATTTGAGTCATGTTGCCTCTCCCAAAAAACAGACAGACGATGCGCGATCAAAAAGACCGCGCATCGCAACGAACGTCGTGGTTGGATGCTAGGAAACCGCGGGAGCCGCGACCTGTTCCGGGGCCGGTTCCGCAACCGGCACTTCCGCCGCCGGCTGTGGCTTGTCCTCGGTTCCGATGTAGCGCTCCTCGGCGAGGTTGTAACCCTCGAGGACCGCGTCGGCGATCTTCTGCGTGAACAGACGGATCGCGCGGATCGCATCGTCGTTGCCCGGAATCACGTAGTCGATGTCTTCCGGATCGCAGTTCGTGTCGACGATCGCAACCACCGGGATCTTCAGCTTCTTCGCTTCCTTGACCGCGATGTACTCCTTCTTCGGATCGATCACGAAGAGCGAGTCGGGAAGCGAATCCATCTCCCGGATTCCGATGAGGTTCTTCTGCAGCTTTTCCCGCTCGTGGTCGAGCTGGGCGCGCTCTTTCTTCGACATCTCCTTCTCGGCATCGCCGAGAATGGCCTCGATTTCCTTGAGGCGCTCGATCGACTTGCGGACGGTCGTGAAGTTGGTGAGCGTGCCACCGAGCCAGCGGTTGTTCACGTAGAACATTCCGCAGCGATTGGCCTCTTCGAGGATCGCGTCCTGCGCCTGGCGCTTGGTGCCGACGAACAGGATGCGCTTGCCCTGCCCGGCGAGGTCCGTAATGAACTGGGAAGCTTCCTTAAAGAGCTTCAGCGTCTTCTGCAGGTCAATGATGTAGATCCCGTTGCGCTTGCCGAAGATGTACTTCTTCATCTTCGGATTCCAGCGCTTGGTCTGATGACCGAAGTGAACGCCAGCCTCCAAAAGCTCTTTCATCGTAATAGAAACCGCCAAGTAATCCTCCTTTACGAATTGAAAATTGAAAATTGAAAAAACCGCCCAAACAAAAAGACAGGAGCGACGGATCGCTCCTGTCCTGAATTACGACCTTGTTGAAACCGAGAACATGGGATCAGCGCTTGGAGAACTGGAAGCGGGCGCGGGCGCCCTTCTGCCCGTACTTCTTGCGCTCCTTCATGCGCGGATCGCGCGTGAGGAGGCCGCCCTTCTTCAGGCGCTTTCGGAGCTCGGCGTTGTAGAGCTGCAGAGCCCGCGAGATGCCGTGCCGGATCGCGCCGGCCTGGCCGCTGGGACCGCCGCCGTCGACCGTGACCACGATGTCGAACTTGTCGACCGTCTCGGTCAGCGAGAGCGGCTGCTTGATGATCATCTTCAGCACGTCATTGGCGAAGTAATCGTCGAGCGTGCGCTGGTTCACCGTGATCTGTCCGCTGCCCGGACGCAGATGCACGCGCGCCGTCGATGTCTTCCGTCTTCCCGTTCCGTAATACTCGACCAGAGCCAAGGGATCTCCTCCTGATTACTCGCCGACTTCCAGGGTCTCGGGCCTCTGCGCCTCGTGCGGGTGTTTCGTCCCGCGATAGACCTTCAGTTTCTTCAGCATCTTGCGGCCGATCTTGTTCTTCGGCAGCATGCCCCAAACCGCCTCCTCGATCATCGTCTCGGGCTTTTCGGCACGCACGAAGCGGGCCGCCTTCGACTTGAGTCCGCCCGGATAGAGCGAGTGGTTGCGGTAGATCTTGTCCGTTTCCTTCTTCCCGGTGAGCACGACCTTCTCGGCGTTGATGACGATCACGTGATCGCCCGTATCGAGAAACGGCGTGTAGGTCGGCTTGTTCTTGCCGGAAATGATCTTGGCGATGGTCGTCGACAGACGCCCGAGGACCTTGCCCTCGGCGTCGATCACAAACCAGCGCGGCTCGATGTCACCCTGCTTGGGGAAATACGTACGCATGAGACTCCAGACTCCCGTGAAATTCGCGGCACCGGTGTGAACAGCGGGGCACCGCAAATCAATTCTTAAGCAAACGAAGAACAGACCTTTCCGGTGAAAGGGCCGAAACGGTAACACTGCCGAACAGAGGGAGTCAAGCGATTCATTCCCAAGATGTTGGAGTTGTGGTAGAAGCCCGCCCGACGTGTCCGCGCGCATCATCGACGGCAAGGCCGTAGCCCGGGAGATCGAGGCCGAAGTCCGTCACGACCTCAGCCGTCTCGGCTACCGGCCGGGCCTGGTGGCGGTCCGGGTCGGGAACGACCCCGCTTCCGAAATCTACGTGCGCAACAAGGCCCGGAAGGCGGACGAGCTGGGCCTCCGCGGCGAGCAGCGTGTCTTTCCCGAATCGATGACTGAGGCGGACCTCCTCGGCGAGGTCGCCCGGCTGAACCGGGACCCGGAAGTCGACGCGATCCTGGTCCAGCTCCCGCTTCCGAAGCACATCGAAGCGAGAAAGGTGATCGACACGATCGATCCGGCCAAAGATGTCGACGGCTTCCATCCCACGAACGTCGGCCTGCTGCACCTCGGGCGGCCCGCGCTCGTGCCGTGCACGCCGATGGGAGTCATGCGCCTGATCGACTGGACCGGCGAGACAATCGAAGGGAAACATGCCGTCGTGATCGGACGCAGCGACATCGTTGGCAAACCGCAGGCGGCTCTGCTGCTGGCCCGCAACGCCACCGTGACGATCTGCCACTCGCGGACGCGCGACCTTCCGGCGATCACGCGTCAGGCCGACATCCTCGTGGCGGCCATCGGGAAGTCCCGCTTCGTGACGAAGGAGATGGTCAAACCTGGTGCGATCGTGATCGACGTCGGCATGAATCGCGTTGACGGAAAGCTCTCCGGCGACGTCGACTTCGCAGCCGTCGCGGACGTGGCATCGTGGATCACGCCGGTGCCCGGCGGCGTCGGACCGATGACCATCGCCATGCTGATGCGGAACACGGTCACAGCGGCGCAGAGGAGAAGGCGATGATTCTCCGCGTCGGCCTCACCGGCGGAATCGCCACCGGAAAATCGACGATCTCGCGTATCTTCGCCGGTCTCGGTTGCGTGACCATCGACGCGGACGCCATCGTCTCGAGGCTCTACCGCCCGGGAGGAGCAGGCCACAACGCGCTCGTCGGTGCGTACGGCCGCGAGATCCTCACGGCCAGCGGCGAGATCGACCGGAAGAAGGTGGCGGACATCGCATTTGCCGACCGACAGTCAGCAAAGCAATTGAACGCGCTCATCCACCCGCTCGTCATCGCGGAAGAAAAACGCATCATGGCCGCCGAGGAATCGCGGTTCCCGGAGCGTGACAGGATTTTCATCGTCGAGGCGACGCTGCTTCTCGAATCGGGAGGCAAGGAACGCTACGACAAGATCGTGGTCGTCGACGTCGATCCCGAGACGCAGGAGAACCGCGCGGTCATGCGAGGCGTGATGCGGCAGGATGCGCGGAGGCGGATGAAACATCAGATGCCCCGCGAAGAACGGTTGCGGGCCGCCGATTATGTGATCGACAACAGCGGCGACCGGCGCTCGGCCGAGATCGAAACGCTCCGCGTGTACGAAAAGCTGCGCGAAGACCTCGAGAAAAAGAAGAAGAAATAAGAAACCCTCTCCAGGCCGGGAGAGGGTGCTTCGAAGCAACGGGGCCGAGCAGCCGCTCTAGTGTCCTGTCATCGAGAAATCGATACCACCTCGCTTGCTCTCGACGGCGATCGCTGCGCTGCGCCTCCTCGACATCGTCACCACGATGCCTGCGTCGGCGCGCCTTGCGCTCGCCGCCGATTGCGGCGCGATCTGGTACCGATTTCCCGAGTACAGGACACTAGTAGCGCGTGCTGGTCGTGCTCGTGGTGCCCGTCGTCGACGTGGCCGTGGTGCCCGTCATTCCGCCGGTTCCGGCCGTATCGGTCGAGCTCGTGCCGGTAGTGCCGGTCATCGTGCCCGTTCCGCTCGTGCCCATTGTGTCGGTCGTGGTCATCGTGGTTGCGGACGTTGCGGACGTGCCGCTGGTCGTCGACGAGTACGTGGTGCCCGTCGTATCGGTGCCGGTCGTGACGTTCGTGTTCTCTTCCTTCTTGCAGCCGAAGGCAAACAGCGCCAGCGTCACCACCATCGAAACTGCCAGGGACTTCTTCATGGGTGGGTCTCTCCTCCTTGAGAAAAAAAACGCCCTGCCTGAGCAGGGCGTTTTTCACTGCTGGGGATCAGCCTTTTTTCGTTTTGGTCTTCGTGGTCGTCGTCGTTCCGGTCGTGCTGGTCATTCCGCCCATCGTCGACGTGCCGGTCGTGCCAGACGTGGTCGTCGCGGTCGTGCCGGTCGTGCTGGTGGCGCTGGTCGTGGTGACCATCGTGCCGGATGTTTCGGTCGTCGTGCCGGCCGGCATGGCCGAGGTGGACGTCGAACCGGTGGTGCCCGACATCGCCGTACTGGCCGTGTCGCTCGTTGCCGTCGATGCCGCCGTGTCGGTGACGTTCGTGTTCTCTTCCTTCTTGCAAGCGAACATGAACACGGTCAACGCCACGACCAGCAGGATCGTTAACGTTCTTTTCATTCGTTCCTCCACTTAGTGCTTCTTCGTGGTTTTCGTTTCGGTCTTCTTTTCGGTCTTCGTCGTGCCGGTGGTTCCGGTCGTGGCCGTATCGGTGGCCATCGTGCCGGTGGTTCCAGTGAGCGACGTGTCGGTCGTGGCGGTTCCGGTGCCGGTCATTGCCGTGCCGGTCGTGTCGGTCGCCATCGTGCTGGTCATTGCCGTGCTGGTCGTCTCGCTGGTCGTCATCGTCGACGACGTATCGCTGGCTGCTGCCGTGTCGGTCACGTTCGTGTTCTCTTCCTTCTTGCAGGCGAACATGAACACCGCGAGGGCCAGCACCATCAGGATTACAAGGCTCTTTTTCATTGGGGATCCTTTCTTGGAAGAATGGGGCTCAACTGCGTCAATTGCATGACTGGTTACTTCTGTGGTGCCTGCCCTCACCTCCTTGACCGTTCTTCGGTTTGACGAAACAACAAACCAGAAAAAATCGAAATCGCCAGGAGACGGGACTATCCCAGATCGGGACACGGCCCCGCTCCTCAGGTAGCAACTCGGGTGCCACGAGAGCGCTCAACCCTTCTTGCCGCTCTTTCCGCTCTTCTTCTCGGTCGTCGGCGTCGTGCCGGTGGCCGGGCTCGTCGACGTCGAGGTTCCGCTCGTTGTCATCATTCCGGTGCCGGTGGTGCCCGTCATCATCGTTCCGGTCATGGCGGTCGACGACATGGTGCCGGTCGTGCCGGTGGCGGACGTATCCGTTGCCATCATGCTGGTGCTCGTGGCAGCGGTGTCGGTGGCCGTGGTCATCGATGTATCGGTGGCAGCGGTGTCGGTATTCGCGTTCTCCTCTTTCTTGCAGGAGACTGCAAAGAGGGCGATCAGGAAAATCACGCCAAGCGTGAGAACGAGTGACTTCTTCATCGGATGAGACTCTCCTTGCTGTGTTTCGTTCCGGGGGAACGACCGGGAGAACAATCGGGGATCGCCGCGCGCCCTGGCGCGCTCACGCGGGGGGTAATATTCAGAAAGTCAGCGATGATGTCAAGCAGCCAGCAAAAGCCGATCGTTCCGCTGACCGTCCCCGCGACCGCCACCGTGCCGTCGTTCGACGGTACGGTCATCCATTACGACATTTACGATGCCCCATCGAGCGCGGGAGTCCTCATCGTCCCGGGATTCTGGCGCGACCGGCGCCACCCCTCGATGACTCGCCTGGCCGCGCTGCTTGTATCCCGCGGCTACCGTACCGCCCTCGTGGACCTGCGCGGACACGGCGACAGCGAAGGAACATACGGGTTCAATGACAACGAGCACTACGACGTGGCCGCGGTGGCAGAGGACCTCGTCCGCAGGCACTCCATGCCATCGATGACACTCCTCGGCTTCTCGTACGGGGGGGCGATCGCCATCTCAGCGATCGCGCGTCACGACCTGCCGGTCGACTCGCTTCTGCTGATCTCTCCGGTCGCCGATTTCGGCATGATCGTCCCGCGGATCAACCCGTTCACGATCCACCGGCACATCGCCTTGTCCAACGTCTTCAAACGGCCGCGTTTCGAATGGCGGTTGCGGCGGGCTGCGAGGCACCGCGCGCTCGACGACATCAAAGACGTCCACGTGCCGGTCTGCTTCATCCACGTGAAGAACGACTGGCTCATCGCCCACGCGCATTCGATCGCGCTCTACGAAAACGCCAACGAGCCGAAGGAGATGCACATCCTCGACCTCGCCGGAAACTATCACGCGGACCGGATCTTCTCGGTCGCTGCGGAGTCGATCGAGCCGATCGTCGGATCGTTTCTCGAGCGCTACACGCCGCGATAAAAAAAGGCCGCGCTTGCCGCGCGGCCTTCAGCTCAAGACTCGATCGTTGGTTACGGAAGCGGGAACGGCGGAACCGGGTTCGACTTCGGGACATGGACGATTTCGATCTCGAGGACCTGGAGCTCCGGCATCATCTCGTCGTAGCGGGGACGCTGCGCTTCGGGTTTCCTGGACTTTTCGCCCGTTCCTTCTTCAGTCCACTCTTCGCCGTCGTACACCCACATAAGAGCTTCCTTTCTCTGCCTCTGCGCCGGCCTCCCGGCGCACCATCCCTTCGTTCAAGGGCCCTGCCACCCGGCGCTGCTGTGTGCGCCTTTTCTAACTACATGAGATACGTGGTGTTTAAGGATTCGTTGAGGCAGCGGCGTGGCGAAGTTGTGAATCCGGCGTCCAGAATTCAGATCAGCGCTGTCCCGCGGCGGTGGCGGTTTCCTGCCTCAAATGCTCAGCCAGCTGGCGATAAGCCTTGCCGCGATGCGACACGGCATCCTTTTCCGCATCGCTCATCTCGGCGAACGTCCTATCGGATCCTTTCGGCACGAACCAGGCGTCCCACCCGAACTGCCCCTTGCCTCGCGGTTGAACGAGGATCTCGCCGTCCGTCTCGCCGAGAAACATCTTTCCCTCGTGTCCGTTCCAGTACGCGACGCAGCATTGCGCTTTCGCAGCGCGGTTGTTGAGCGCGTAAGCGATCGCCGCGAGACCTTTTCCGCCTGCAGCTTCCAGCAGCCATCGCACATACGGGCCAGGAAAGTTGCCGAGCTCGTCGAATCCGAGCGAGACATCTTCGACGATGAGACGTCCGTATCCTTTGGTCCGTGCGACCTCGAGCTTGTAGCGCGTGACCTCCTCGACCGTCGCCGCCTGAATCTCGGGCAGGCTGATCGAGACACGAAGCAGCGGAACGCCGAGGATCCGTTCGGCTTCGATTCCTTTGTTCGGATTGCTGGAGACGAGAATCAGCTGGTCGCGTTCGTCCGACGTCCGCTTCGGCACCGGCGGATTCTACGGCTGCGACCACTCGGTGCGGAACGCCCGGATCGAGCGCGTCAGGCGCGTTCTGAGGTGATCGGGCGCCGACGCGGTCAACCGGGCGAAACGCGAGCGCAGGAACGCGCGGAGGCGTCGCTGAATCTCGAGCCTTATCTCGCAGTCGTGGCAACGTTTGAGATGCTGGTTCAGGTCCTGCCGCGTCTTGTCTCCCAGGGACCCATCCAGGAAGAAGTAGACAACGCGTTTGACATCACGGCAAAGCATCGAGTCACTTCCTGTTACGCGAGATGACGGCACTTCTGCAGGTCGCAACTGCGAGGGTGCTGCCAACATTCCTGCTGAAACACGAAGGGCCGACTCTTCAGTCGGCCCTCGTTTCATTCCCGCCGACTGAGAGTCGGCGCTACGTTCCGAATCAGCGGATGTCGAACTGCTCCTGCTCTTCTTCTTCCTCGTCGACATCGAACTCGAATTCCTCATCCTCGGCGGCAGCGAAGAGCGCTTCCTCTTCGTTCTCCTCCGGCTCCTGCGCTTCCGGCTCGTCCTCGGACGTTTCCTTCTTCTTGCGTCCCTTGGTCTCGTCCTTGCGCGAGCGCATCTTCGCCGGCTCCGCGTTTCCGCGGATGTAGCCGTACTTGCGCGCGTACTCGAGCAGCGTGCGCTCGAGCATCTTGCGGCCGCGATACAGACGCGACATCACCGTGCCCACCGGGCAATCGAGAATCTCGGCGATCTCCTTGTACGAGAACCCTTCGATGTCCGCCAGGAGAACGACCATCTTGTAGTCGTGCGGAAGCGAATCGAGGGCGCGCTTCACGTCCTCGTCCATCATGTCCTGGAAGATGTCGGTCTCCGGATCCTTGATCAAATCGGGAGCGTTCTTCTGGATGACGCGCTCGTACGACTCTTCGATCTCGGAGAAGTCGATCTTGTGCGGCGTGAGCTTCTTCTTCCGATAGTTGTTGATGAACGTGTTCTTCATGATCTTGAAGAGCCACGCCTTGAAGTTGGTGCCTTCCTCGAATTTGTCGTAGTACTTGTACGCCTTGAGGTACGTCTCCTGAACGAGATCCTCGGCGTCCTCGGAGTTACGGGTCATCCGGTAGGCGGTGTTGTAGAGCGAGTCGACGTACGGCATCGCCGCCTTTTCGAAGTCCCAGCCCTGCTCGTGCTCGTTCGCTACCGCGCTCTTCATGATTGCTCCCGTGGTTCGCCGGAGTGGAAAACTTCACACTCCATGCCGCATGCACCATTAGATGCAGCAGCAAATAAAATAGTTACTGTCATTTCGTGCGCGGCGGCCAAAACCGTTGGAATCGTGTCAGTTGGGGCCGTGAGCGCTGTTTCGGTTGTGAGAGACGGCTGAGCGTGGTCGCGTCACCAGCTTCGGACACGGCCGTCCTCTAGTCAGTGATCAGTTTGGACTCAATGAAAAACTACGGTCTTCAGGAAGGATCTGCTGGCAAACCGGCTGTTAACAAACAGTCACAGCCGGGATATTCCCGAACGGTCATTATACATGGTTCCTGACGAAGATCAATCCCGATAAATGGCGAGGAGATGCTCGTAGGCGCGGGTGAGCTCGATGAAGCGCGCCGCTTCGCTGCGTCTCTGCTCGTCCGGCGCGTCATGAAATCGGTCCGGATGGTGCTGCACGACCAGCCGGCGGTAGGCCGCGATGATCACCTGCCGCGTCGGAGCTCCCTCGATCTGTAGAACATGAAGCCATTCCACCGTGCCGCTTTCGTCGCGGACGAAGAGCGGCGTTGCGCCGCCGCCGCGGTCTGCTTCGAGAGGTCGCGCATCTTTGGCGTGATCGACGTACTCGAAGCCGTACTTCTCGCGAAGACGGGCCAGCGCATCGGTGTGGAAGCCGAGGCCGAAGCTGAGGTCGAGGAGGGCCGCGTATTGCCGCAGCGGGATCGGACCTTTCCGCTCGATCGCCAGTTGCACGGCGGTCTCGAGCAGCTGTTCGCGCTCGGCCGATGAGGCGACCTGAGCAAATGAGGCACCCCAGCTGGACAGGTCGACGCCCGGCGTGACGCGAGCGGCAAGTCCGGCGCCGCGTCTCACCTGCCGCAGCGCATCGTCGGTTGTCGAACCGCCGGCGATCATCACCTGAAAGAGGATCGACGCCGCGATCTCGTGGCGGTTCGTGGCCGCCGCATGCTCCCGCGGTTTCTCGCTTTTCGCGATCGCGAATGCGATCAGGACGAAGATCGCCACGCCACCGCCGACGATCATCATCACCAGGACGGCGATCAGTTCCACGACGGGATTCGAGATTCGAGATTCGAGATTCGCGACGCGAGATCAGCTTCGCTCAGCACCAGCGTCGATCCATCCACATCGATTTCCTCGTCCACACTCACCCAGCTCCGGCATCCGGCGTACTGGTCGCGGAATTTCACCTCCGCCGGTCGCGGCAGAGCCCACGTACGAACGCCGATGACGTGCAGCGCCTGATCGGGGCGGAAACGATAGCGTGCCTCGAGCGTCTCGCGAGGAATGGCCACGAACGGCTCGAGCTTCGAGAGAACGTGCAGGTCGCGCACGCTCCAAGTCCGCACGACTTCGCACCAGTGCGTGACCGTCACCGCCGGGCGATGCTCGTTCTCGCCCTGATGAAAATACGTTGGATAGAGGTAGAACTGCGACGCGTCGAGGCCGAACGCCGGATCGGCGATCCCGCCCTTGCGGATGAGAATCACCTGATCGCCGGTGGCCAGCTTCTCGATGACCGAGGACCATTCCTTGAGAGCTGTGTGGTTGGGTAGCTTCATGCGGTCTCCGGTCTGAACGTGACCGAGTTCACCGGACCTTCCCAGATGGTGACCGCGGTGACGATGGCGTTCTCATCCGCGACGGCGGCCGACAGTTCGCGGCAAAACCATGACGCGATGTTCTCCGCCGACGGATTGACTTCCGTGAAAGGAGCCACGTCGTTGATGCAACCGTAGTCGAGCTTCTTGGCAAGGGACTCGAGCTTCCGTTTCGCGCTGACGAAATCGACCGCGATCGCATCCGAGTCCACTCCGCCGCCGCGCGCGGCAAGATCGGCCTCGACTTTGTACGAATGACCGTGCAGCGGCTCGGAGATTCCGCGGTACTCGCGAAGGTAATGTGCGGCTTCGAACCGCGCTTCGACGCGAACGGAGAAGGAGCCGTGTCGAGGACTGAGGACCGAGGACCGAGGACTGGAGAAGATGTGTTCGATCGTCTGCTCGCTGGCGCCGAGTCCGCGCAACTCCTCCGGCGACGACTGCGAGCGCAGCAGGTCCTCCGCGCGGCGATCGTCCCAGCACGCGGCGGGGTTCGAGTCCTGGGCCAGCGCAAGCAGCGTTTCGAGGGTTTTCCGCCGGTTTTCGTCGAGGGGTCGCGCCACGAGCGGAAGTGTACAATGCGCCCGTTTTTCACATGCCCCTGCCGAAAAGTATCCTCTGCACGAACTGCGATCGGACGTATCCGGAAGGCTGGAAGCGCTGCCCCTACTGCGGACACGATCCGCTTCGCGTCAAGCAGGACGCGCAGGCGCGCCGCTTCATGCAGCGGAAACTGCAGGAGTTCGAGCAGAAGACCGGACGACGGCGTCGTGAAGAGAAACGGCCGACTCCGCCGCCGCAGCGTGGCCGCCGGCCGGAACGCAAACAGCAGCCGCAGCAGCAAAGTAAACAGCAACAGCAGCGCCCGCAGCAGCAAGAGCAGCAACAACCACGTCCCGGCCGCGGACGCCGCCGGCGACGGGGACGCGGCGGACGTGTCGCGCCGCCGATTCCGCAGGCGCCGCCTCCGGCCGCGGACGTCCGGGGCCCCACACTGGAAAGCACTCCTCGTCCCGAGGGGGGCGGCGGCGGACGGAAACGCCGCCATCGATTCCGAAGACGCCGCCGGCCGGGCGGTGGCGAGGGCGGCGGCAATCCGCCCAAACCGCCACAGCAGCCGGGAACCTAGGGTGGTGAGTCAGAGATACGCAGCATTTCGCTGCGGGCGTCGCCGCCCGCAACCCTCCGGGCTGGTATCTCTGACTCACCACACTAGGGAACTTCTGCACAAGTCGTCATCCTGAGTCGGCGAAGCGCGACGAAGGATCTCAGGATCCGAAAACGCCTGCCATTTCGAGATCCTTCGCCCCTCTTCGCGGCTCAGGATGACGTGGCCAACGACTTGCGCCGAGGTTCTAACGGCCGAACGTGTAGCTGAAATCCATCTGCCACTCGCTCATCTTCAGTCTGATCTGCTGCTGACCCGGCATCTCCAGCGGATTCGGATCGACCACCGTCTTCGAGGGCGCGTAACAGAGCGATGCTCAGGACCCCGATCCAGAGAAGGTGACCGGCGATGATGATGCGCTCCCATAGGAAACTTCTGCACAAGTCGTCATCCTGAGCCGGTGAGGCGCGACGAAGGATCTCAGGATCCGAAAACGCCTGCCATTTCGAGATCCTTCGCCGTCTTCACGCCTCAGGATGACGTGAACAACGACTTGCGCAGAGGTTTCCTAGGTCGTGCTCTCTGTGACCGCGCCTTCCGGCGGGGTCGCAGGGGGGCGCTTCATCGACAGGAATCGCGCCGAGCACTCGGCGAACCCTTCGCAACGGATGCAGTAGCCATCGATGTGCTCGGGCTTGTAATCCGGCGGCGGACAGATGTTCACGCCGCTGACTTTGTCACGTTCGCACTGCGCGATCAGACGATCGATCTCCACGGTGTTGGCCGTGTTGAGGGCGCGCTTGATCGCCACGAACCGCGCCGCGTTGCGGATGGCCGTGCCGTCCGGCATGTCGTCCTCGCTCGCCTCCGCGTCATGGATGACGATGACCCGCACGCGTTGCGACAGGAAGAACGCATAGCTCGCCGCCGCGCCGGCGAGCGCGGCGATATTCGATCGGCCGCCGGCGAAGACACCGGTGATGAGCACGAGCGCTGCGACGTACGCAATCCAGCGGATGCGCACCGGCAGCGCGCCGAACAGATAGAACGTCTGCTGCGGAAATGTCGACGCATAGACGAACAGCAGCGAGAAGTTCACGAAATACGATCCGAGCAGCGGGATCCCGAGAGCCGCCGCGGCCACCGCGGAGCCGACCGTCGACGCCGAGAAGAACGCCAGAAAGTTCCAGGTCCCCCACTCCTCCTCGAGCGCCGATCCCATGAGGTACAGCAGGAGCAGCGTGAAGAACAGCACGAGCGGACGCGGGAACACGAACAGTCCCTGCCCGGCCTGTGTGAACTGATACGTGAAAACGCGCCAGATCTCGCCATCGGCGACCGCGTTGCGCTCGAACGAGAAGAGGCGGGCATACTTCTGCACGTCCTGATACTCGAGAAGGAAGAAGGCGATCGTCAGGAACAGCAGGATGTAGACGCTGCGGAGATTTTCCCCTCGGGTTCGGAACATGTCGTCGCGCTCAGTGGACTGCGATGTTTTCGATTCGCTGGAAGGTCAGTGTAGACCCGTTGATGACCCTGTGCTTCGCCGCTTCCCCCGCTCCGAGCTCGAGAACGTATCGCGCCTGCGCGTTGGGCGGATAGCTCGGACAAGGGTCGGCTTTGCAGGGAGGCACGCCGGCTTCCACGTGAACAACGCGGCGGCCCTCATCAATCCAGATCATGTCGAGCGGAACGAGCGTGTTCTTCATCCAGAACGGATACTCGCCCGTCTGGGCAAAGAGGAAGAGCATGCCTGATCCGGGAGCAACACGGTCGCGAAACATCAGCCCCTGGGCCCGCGTCCCGTCGTCCGCGGCCAGCTCGATCTTCACTTGATAGGCATCGGGCAGAACGACGATCGGCCCGGTGTAAGGATCGGCGGGGGCGGAAGGTGTGGTGGGCACGGGCTTGGT
This sequence comes from Thermoanaerobaculia bacterium, assembly GCA_035468985.1. Lineage (GTDB taxonomy): Bacteria > Acidobacteriota > Thermoanaerobaculia > Gp7-AA8 > Gp7-AA8 > DASVHS01. The sequence continues at coordinate 37,890 of DATISF010000017.1, read as the reverse complement.
GCAGGTGAGCGCGAGCGCCAGCATCAGCGCGGCGCTATTTCTCACTCTCGACCTCGATGACGTCGTCCTGCTTCTGGTCCTTCGGGATCAGCTCGTATTTTTTCGCGTAGTAGCGGAACGATCGGAACGACATCCGCAGCAGCTCCGCGGCCTGGGTCTGCACGCCGCCCGTTCTCTCCAGAGCCTTGAGCATGAAGATTTTCCCGATCGCTTCGAGGTGATCCTGCAGCGAGATGCCTTCCGGCGGGAGCTCGAACGTGGCGTCAGGAATCCGTCCGCCGAGGAGAACATGCTCGGGGAGTGATTTGGTGGTCAGCACCTCAGACGTTTCCAGCGCGATCATCCGTTCCACGACGTTCTCCAGCTCGCGGACGTTGCCGGGCCAGTGGTACTTCTCGATGGCGCGCATGGCGTCGGTCGAGATCTGTTTGTGCGGGACGCTGAGGTTGTCGCAGTACTTGCCGATGAAGTGCTCGACGAGAAGGGGGATGTCTTCTTTGCGATGGCGCAGCGACGGCAGCGTGATGGGAATGACGTTGATCCGATAGAAGAGATCCTCGCGAAACGTGCCTTGACGGATCGATTCGTCGAGATCGCGATTCGTCGCCGCGATCACGCGGACGTCGATCTGGGTCTCCACGTTCGAACCGACCTTCCGCACGACGCGGTCCTGCAGCACGCGCAGCAGCTTGATCTGCATCGCCAGCGTCGTCTCGCCGATCTCGTCGAGAAAGATCGTCCCGCGATCCGCCTCCTGAAACAGTCCTTTCTTCTCGCGAATCGCGCCGGTGAACGCGCCGCGCTCGTGGCCGAACAGCTCGGACTCGAGCAGATTCTCGGGAAGCGCGCCGCAATTGATCGAGACGAACTTTCCGCGGCGCCCGGAGTTGTAGTGGATGGCCCGGGCGATGAGCTCTTTTCCCGTGCCCGACTCGCCGGAGATCAGGACCGTCGACATCGTGCGGGCGATGCGCTGCACGATCGAGAAGATCTCCTGCATCTTCCCGCTCTTGCCGATGATGTTGGCGAATGTGAATTTCTCTTCGAGTGCGGTGCGGAGGTGGAGGTTCTCGTCTTCGAGCTCTTTCCGCTCGACGGCCTTGCGGACGATGATCTTGAGCTCTTCGATGTCGAACGGCTTGGCGATGTAGTCGAACGCGCCGGCCTTCAGCGCATCGACCGCCGACTTCGTCGACGTGTGGGCCGTGATCATGATGACGGCGATGGAGGGGTTCTGCGCCTTGACCTCGCGCAGAAAGTCGATGCCCGATCCGTCAGGAACCATGAGGTCGCAGAGAATCAGGTCGGGCTCGTTCTTCTGAACCGCGGTGCGCGCTTCGGCCAGCGTTCCGGCAACCTCGACGCTCCATCCCTCCTCCTCGAACACGATGCTGAGGAAGTCGCGGAGGGAGGCCTCGTCATCGAGGATCAGGAGGTCCACGGAGCGATTATATGGGGCCGTGAGCCGGCCCATGGCTCGAAGGCCACCAATTCGCTGAAATCGCGGAGCTTGCGCGCGTCGAGGACCTCGCCGCTGAGCGCGCCGAGGAGCCGTTCGATCCCCACCTTGTGACGGCGGGAAAGGGCGTCGGGGATGTCGGCGATCTCGGCGAATTTGACGATGGCAGCATCGGCGGCCACTCGCGAACGGATGGTGGAGCGCCGGCCTCCGGCCGGGCTTTCGAAGGCCGGCGAGGACGCCGGCACCACACGACGCCGCATCTCGTTCTTTCTGGCCACGACGCGCAGCACTCCCGATCGCTCGTCATTCGGCAGGAAATAGACCGCGCGCACGGAGTCGCGCCTCTGTCCGATGCGCAGCGCACGTCCGTTGCGCTGATCGATCTTCACCGGATTCCACGGAAAGTCGTAGTGGATGACCACGCCGGCCCGCTGCAGATTCAGACCCTCGGCCGCGAGGTCTGTGGCGACAAGGACGTCGGCACGGCCGGAACAGAAGGCGTCGATCGCCTCCATCGCGCGCTTCCGGTCGCGCCCTGTTGCCAGGGCCGCCCGCCGTGACCGCAGGGTTTCCGCGAGATCCGCAGCAGTCGCGGCCCAGCCGGTGAACACAAGCGCGGGCTCATCGCCGACTGCTTCCTGCAGCAATCGCGACTTTCTCCGTGGCGATGCCGCGACGCAGGTACGCAACTCGTCGAGCCGCAACACCTCGGCTTCGATTTCCTGGGCGTCCGCGGTCGTTCCGCCCGCAACGAACAATTGCCAGAACAGAACCTGCTGGACAGCGTCCGCATCCTCTTCATGCGCAAACGCGCGGCGATACTCGCGCTTCGGCAGCGCACTCCCGGCGGCGAGGCACTCCAGCGCGCGCTCGTAGAACCGGCGCTGCCTGCGAACGCTCTCCAGCAGCGCCGCTTCGCTCGACTCGAGCCTCCGCCACAGAAACTGCCTCAGGATCGCGCTCTCGCCGACGAGAGGGAAGCGCAGAGCCTCGATGGCCTGCTGTGCGTCGAGCAGGTCGTACCGGATCACTCGCGCGTCGAGACTGCCGAACTGCAGTTCCGGCGGAAGCACGCTCCGGTCGCGGCGAATCACCAGCTCGGCAACGACGATCGCGATGGCGTCGCGGTCGTTGCCATCGAACGCGACATCGATCGACGGCACGCCGCGGCACGACAGCGCGTCATCGGCGGCGATGAGATCGATCAGCGCGCGAAGGTCGAGCGGCGAGTTGCAGAGCGGCGTCGCCGTCACGAGCAGCATCCGCGCACCGGGCGAGCGCCGCGCCAGCGCGTCGTAACGCTGCGTACGCGGATTGCGGAACGCGTGCGCCTCGTCGACGACGATCAATCGCCGGCGCGGCTGCGGCAACGTCGGATCGGTGATGATGCCGTCATGCGTCATGATCCTGGCCGTGACGCCGAATCGCCGCAGCGTCTCGTTCCACTGTCCGACCAGCGACGCGGGAACAACGATCTCCACCGACGCGCCCCGCCTCTCCTCACATCGCGCCATCTCGGCCGCGATGAACGACTTGCCGAGGCCCGGTTCGTCGGCGAGGATCGCGCCGCCGCAGCGGTCCAGAACGTCCGACGCGCGCCGGACCGCGTCGCGCTGATGCTCAGCGAGCACCGAGACGCCGTTCCACGAAACGCCGCAGGAGCTCGATATCGATGCCGTACAGATCAGCAACGACGTCGTCGAGCTCGCCCGGCGTGCGGCCGCTACGATGCGCCGCGCGGGAGAGACGTACGAGCTTGTCCCAGGTCGCACGGTCGGCATCGAGGCGCGGCAGCGGCAACCGGGCCACTGTGCGGCCAAAATAGCGGTAGTGATCGTCCTTCGCCCGCTCGGCTGTGGCCAGGAAGAACGCGTCGGCGACGACCGAGTTGAGAATGGCGGCGAGGACGTACGCCTCGTCGAGCGACACGGCATCGATCGAGTAGAGCGTCTGGTTTGGGACGAGCGGGACGGCATGACCCTCGATGTGCACGACGTCCGGCAGAACCGCCGCGGCCATTCCCCGCGACACGTCCTTCCACGCCACCTTGATCCCGATGTGCTCGGGCCGGACAAACGCCAGGCGAAGCGCGCGCACCGCCGGCGGCGCATCCTTCCAGGCTGCCGCGGGCGGCCAGAGCATCCACTCCGAGCCGGAGGTCGTCCATCGCCGCAGATCGCGACCGCGCACGCAGCGGCAGAGCGCCGCGATCGGAATCCGGGCACCGCCCGGCGTCACGACATGTCCGCTGTCGACTGACGAGCCTTCGACAAAGAAGCGGGCGTTGTCGCCGGTCTTCACGCCCATCGTCGGACGGCGCCCGAGCGTTTCGCCGAGCGGAGCGTGCTCGCTCGCCAGTCGTTTGAGGATGGCCGCGACATCCGGCGGCACGAGCGCCCACTCGTTGCCGGCAACGCAGAGATCGCGTTGCACCAGGTCAAACGACTGAGCATCGATCGAAACACGCGTCGAATCGGGGGCACCACGCCGCACGATCACTCCCAGCGGAAACGTATCGGCACTGAAGAAGCGCCGGGCCTCGGCCGTCCAGTCGATCAACTCGAGGATGGACAGCTGTTCCTGCGCGAAACGCCGCAACGGCGCCGCATAGGCCGCGTTGGCGATCTTCGCGGGCATGAGCATCGAGACGACACCGTCGTGATCGGCGAGCGACAAGGCCCGCTCGAAAAAGGCGAGCGAGAGGTCGGGCTGATGAAACGGTACGCTCCGTGATCCGCGGCCGAACAGCGCATAACGGTCGCGGTACATGCGCCGCGACTGCCGGTCGATGCGCGAATTGCGAACCCACGGCGGGTTGCCGGTCACGACGTCGAACCCGCCGGCCGCGATCACCGGCGCGAAATGAACATCGAACGAAAAGAAGTCGAGAACTCCTCGCTCGATCCGATCGAGCGTCTGCCTGCTGTCCATGATGCGAGCCTGCAGTTCACGACAACGCAACGGATCGACGGCGGCGTCGCGGCCGAACAGATCCTTTCCCGGCGCACTGGCGATGGCGAGCTCCTCCTCGTCCGCTTCGATGGCCCGCTCAACGAGATCCGAGGCGAGCCTGCAGTCGTTCGCGCGGAGCAGCCGATAGAGCGCGGGTCGATCCTCGCGCGACGCATGCCGGTATCGCTCGATCAAATCCCGCTGCGCGCGGATGCCGATGGCCCACGTTCGATACACGTCTCCGCGATGAGCGCCGAGAAAATCGACCGGGCCGAGAAGCGCGTTCCCCTGCAGGATGTTGCGATCGAGGTTCGGGAGCGGCGGCACGGCGTCGATCGGAGCGTTTGTTCGGGACACGATGGCCAGCCAGAGGCGCAGCTCGCAGAGTCGCACGGCCTCGGGTTTGATGTCCACGCCGTAAAGCGAGCGTTCGACGATTTGTCCTCGGTCCTCGGGCCTCGGGCCGCGGTTGACCAGGCGCTCCGTTAGTTTCTCGATGACCGTGAGCGCGCACAGCAGAAATGCGCCGGAGCCGCATGCCGGATCGAGCACGGTGATGTTCTTCAGGCGCTGTGCGAGAGCGGGCGCGGAAGCCTCGAGGTCGGACGACATCTCGCCGGTTTCGAGCAGCGTGCGCAGGTCATTGCGGAGCCTCCGATGGGACCGGCTCAGCCACTCGACGATCGCGGATCGCGTCAGCACGTCGACGATCTCCTTCGGGGTGTAGAAGCTTCCGCTGGCGGATCGTTCGTCTTCCGCCATCAGCGACTCGAATACTTTGCCCAGCATCTCCGGGTCGATGTGTGTGCCCGCGGTATCCGTCTCGTCGACGCTGAAGTCGAATTTCTCGAACACGTCCTCGAGGATCGAGCGCATCAGGTCGTTCGAGAGGTGCAGATCGGGATGGCGCCGCTCGAACGGCGACGGTTCGAACAGACCGCCGTTGAGATAAGGAATCGATCCGAGGGTTCGTGCGGCGGCGTCGCGCTGCGCGGCGGGCGTGTTGAGACAGCCGAAGAAGAGAGGAATGAGGACCGTCGCGAAGAACTCCCGTCCGCCGAGATGTGCGCCATCGAAGCGATCGATGAGAAACCGCCGCTCGCCGTTGAGCCATCCCTTCTCCTGCACGAACGACAGGAACAGCAGCCGTGAGAGGACGAGTAGCGACTGCTGATCCGCTTCCCGGGCCGGTTCATCGGGATGACGCTCGCAGAGCTCGCGTGCAGCATCGCGCATTGCGGCGCGGAACCGGACGAAGAACTGCCGCCCGATATTTTCGCGATCGAGTGCACGATCGCAGATCCTCGCCGCCGCGTGCGGATCGGCGTCAGTCAGCGACAGCAGATTGAGGCGGTCGACGGCCAGTGCCGATGGCGACGCGGCATCGAACGACAGCCGGCGGAGTTTCCCCGCCTTCGACAGATCGAAGATCGCGCAGCAGTGATCCGCCGTGTGGATGAGGATCGACTTCGTGAGCACGTTGTACGCGGCGTAATTGCGGAGGAACGCCGCGATCTTTTCCTGCGCCGCGCCGCCGTCGAGCAGAAAGACGTCGAGTCGCGGCAGGCGTGCGATCAGTTGCAGACGTTTCCACGGCACGGCCACACCGCCACGCCGCCACTCGCCGGCATCGAGCTCGACCGGCTCGACCGGATACCCGAGGTCGCGAAAGAGGGCGATGAAGTCGGCGGCTCCGCGACAGGAACGGACCCGCTCCGCCGTGATCACGCGCGGGCTCCGGTTACACTCACGCGGTGCCGATCCGCTGGGCTTACCTCAAGCGCGTTCTGGCCGGTGCGATCTTCGGGTTGTACATGGCCCACCTGCTGTACTTCCTCAACCCGCAGGTCGACATCGCCCCGGCCCGCCTGGTGATGGTGACGCTCGTCTATGGCATCCTGTGCGGCCTGCTGTTCGGCACGGCGTTGTGGCTGCTGCATCTCGCGCGCGTCAAGGTCATGGGCCGTCCTTCCGAGGATCGCGCGCGCGGGTTCGGGTTCGTCGTGCTCGCCGCATTCATCGCCACGGCGAACTACTGGATTCACCTCATGGTGTTCCGCGACTACCTCCCGGTCGGCGCGGTCCGCGTGTTGAGCAAAGCGACCAACGTCATCACGGCCACGGCGTTCGCGCTGCTGATCCTGTGGTTCTTCGAGCGCAACGCCGACCGCCGCGGGTCGCGCATCGTGTTCATGGCCGGCGTGGTGCTGATCGCGATCTCCTCGTTCTTCCTCTACCAGCGCCGGGAGAGCTATCGAGAGGAGAAGCGAAACGTGGTGGTCGCGAACATCGGAACGGTGGCCGGAAAGCGGCCGATCATCCTCGTCGCCATCCGCAATCTGCCGTACGACTGGATCCTGACGATGTCCGGCGAGGGCATCCTTCCGACGTTCGATTCGTCGATGAAGTCCGCGTATTTCACCCGCCTCGAGCCGTTCCGGACGACGGCGTGGATGGCGCTGTGGGCTTCTCTGGCTACCGGCAAACTGCCCTACCAGCACGGCGTGACGGGACGCTTCTCGTACCGCACGCCGCTCAGCCGTTCCGATCCCTCGGAGCGCTTTCTCCTGCTGCCGCGGGGTGTGGGCTTCGAGGTGTGGGGCTTGCCGACGCGGCGTTTTTCCGCCCAGCTGCCGTCGGGCGATGCCCTTCCGCTCTGGACGGCGTTTCAGCGCCTGTCGCTGCGATCCGAAGTCATCAACTGGTTGCCTTCCGGGACTCCCGCTGCGCCACAGCGCAACATCGCCGCACTCGCGCAGCGCTTCAACGGAACGGGTGCCGCGCGCCAGGGCATTCTCGACGGACTCGCTGCCGATCTCGCCGCGGTGGCCAAGGCGAACGATGACCGCGCCTTCGATCTGCGCGTGGTCGAACTGGATGGATTCTCCGCCGCGCAACGGGCGCTGCACATTTTCACCAACGACCTTCCGCCTCGCTCGTCGATGAAGGGAGAGGCGCTGCGCGCATATGCCGAGCAGGTCGACCGGATGATCGCGTCGATCGTGCTCGAGAATCCCGATCACCTGGTCGTGATCTGCTCGCCGTCCGGAGTGGTCCCGCCGGGGGTGCCGTCGACGATCTGGTCGCTGGCGTCGCAGGCCATTCGCAACGATGATCCCGGCGCCGACGACGGATTCCTTCTCATGACCGGCCCCGGCGTCGCGCACAAACCAAATCCCGAGTCCGCGTCGGCGGTGGACATCGTTCCCACCGTGCTCTTCGCCGCCGATCTTCCCATCGGCCGCGACATGGACGGCCGCGTGCTGACCGATGCGTTTGCCGACGAATTCCTGCGGCAGACGAAGATCTCCGCGATCCAGACGTACGAAGCCGAGCATCTCGTCGTGCGTCGAAGCGGCGCGTAGCATCAGTGGTTCTCCCACCGGCGGCGCTTGGCGTCATAACGGAGCAGCCGCACGCGGCCCGAGCCGCCGAACACGCGCACACACCAGGCCTCTCCGCCGCTGTCGGCGAGATAGATCGTTCCCGACGTGGCCTGCCCCATCGCCGAGAACGAGCAGATCTTCGAGGAGCCGAACTGCACCGGCGATGCACCGGACTTCATCGGTGCTCCATCGGGATCGACAGCGACGATGGATGGCAACGCCACCGACGCAAGCTCGGGATCCGGACTGACGTTTCGAGATTTCGTCGCACGGCGGTCGATGCCGGACTTGATGTCATCGGTGCGCACGCCGTCGCCATCGCCATCGTCGTAAATCGCAAACTGCCAGTCGCGCGCACCCTGCGTGAACTTCACGCCTGCGTTCGCGCTGCGCGTCACCGCGCGCGATCGCGCCGCGCGGAACATCGCCCTGATCTCCGCGACCGTGGCGCGAACCGCCGCGCGCCGCCGAAGCGACTGCGCGTGCGGAGTGGCGACGCCGGCCGTGAGGCCGATGATGGCCACCACGATGAGAAGCTCGATGAGCGAGAAACCCTGCGTTCTGCGCATGAAGACTCCTTGAATTCGAGGACTCGAAGACACCAGAACTTGGAGCGCTTCACCCCATCGCCCCGCGTTCTCGTGTCCCCGTGTCCTCATTCGGAAGGGGGTGCCGTTCTTGCGAACGGCACCCGTGGGGCGGGCGGCGTCTACTTCGACGCCGTGCTGGAGGGCTGCTGGCGAGCCGCTTTCGCGCGCGGCTTGCGCGGACCCTGAACCTTCGCGGTCAGGGTCGACTTGCCATCGAGCGTGATGTAGGGCTTCACGCGCTCGAACGTCTTGTCGCCGAATCCCTTCACCTGCATCAGGTCCGTCAGTTTGTGAAACGGGCCGTTCTGGGTCCGGTAGTCGACGATGCGCTGCGCGGCCTTCATCCCGACGCGCGGCAGAAGCGAGAGCTGCGCGGCATCGGCCGTGTTGATGTTCACGACGCCCGACGGCGCATCAGCGAACGCGCTGGCGCACACCGTGGCGAGGATCAGGGCAAGAAAAAGAATGCTGTGGGACTTCCGCATGGGTCTTGTTCTCCTTTCAGTTGTTTGTTGTTGTTGGTTGTTGTTGTTGATTGGCTGACCACACTTGACCTTTGTCGTTTTCTCTTTCCGCGAGCTCTCTGTTCCGCATCACCTCCTTTCGCCGGCACACAAGCGCAAGGCGATGACCACGGATCGAAAATTTGGAAGTGAATGAAAAGGCGGACAGTTACGCGGAATGCGCGGAATGCGCGGCGTAAAAAAATTCTGCGGGCGCGAAAGGAAGATCAGAGATTTAGCCGCGAACCCCGAACCCCGAATCCCGCTCTCCAAATTTGACTGCTATACTCGATCGCGGCGCTCATGAAGGAAAAGCGTGACATCTATCGCTTTCTTCACGTCACTCCTCGGCGCATCTTCGAGCAGCTGGACCAGTACGTCATCGGGCAGCGGCATGCGAAAGAAGTCCTGGCCATCGCCGCGTACAACCACCTCAAACGCATCGAGTATCTGAAGTTCGGCGGCGAAGTCTCGATCCGCAAGTCGAACATCCTGCTGATCGGACCGTCGGGATCGGGCAAGACGTACCTGGCGCGCACGCTGGCGAAGATCCTCGACGTGCCGTTCGCGTACAACGATGCCACGGCGTTCACCGAAGCCGGGTATTACGGCGAAGACGTCGAGGTGGCCATCGGACGTCTGCTCTACGCCACGAATCAGAACGTGAGCTCGGCCGAGAACGGCATCGTGTTCATCGACGAGATCGACAAGATCGCGCGGCGCTCCGGCGGGGCGCGCACCGGCGCCGGAGCACGCGACATCGGCGGCGAAGGCGTGCAACAGGCCCTGCTGAAGATTCTCGAGGGCGAGAAGATCTTCGTTCCGCTGAACGTCACCGCGCACTGGAACAAGTACGACTACGTCGAGATCGACATCGCGAACATCCTCTTCATCTGCGCGGGCTCCTTCTCCGACATGGAGGACGCGAGCGAAGGAAAGCCGATCGGGTTCTTCAACGAGGGATCGGCCGATGGGAGAGAGATCTCCACGGACGACCTTACGAAGTACGGCTTCCTCCCCGAGCTTCTCGGACGCCTGCCCGTGCGCGTGCAACTCGACGCGTTGAGCGCCGACGACCTGGTGGCGATCCTCACCCAGCCGCGCGAAGCGATGATTCCCGAGTACCAGCGTCTCTGTGCCCTCGATCAGATCCAGCTCGAGTTCACGAACGACGCGCTCGTCGAGATCGCGCTGGCCGCCCTCCGGCAGAAGCTGGGAGCGCGAGCGCTGCGGGCGATCCTGGAGAAGGTCCTGCATCCGATCCTGTTCGTGGCCCCGGAGCGCGCCGGCGAACGGATCACGATCGAGCCGGAAGACGTCCGGCGGGTCGTGTTGTAGGCCCACTCTCGGTGGGCCGGCTGAGAGTCGGCCCTACGTTAGACTTCCCGGATGATCCGAAGCGTCGGCATTGCGGCGAAGGTCACGTCACCCGCCGCGCTCAAGTATGCGAGTGAGGTTGCCGCCGGCTTGCGCCAGCGCGGGCTGACCGTCTGCTTCGACGAGGCCACGGGCGCCGCGATCGGTGACACCGGCAACTGCGCAACGCGCGCGGACCTGGGAACACGCACCGATCTGCTGATCACATTCGGCGGCGACGGCACACTCCTCTCCGTTGCCCGTCACGCGCCCGACCACGTCCCGATCCTCGGCGTGAACATGGGGACGCTCGGGTTCCTCACCGAGATCCGGCTCGAGGAGTTCCCGAATGTCCTCGAGCGCGTGCTCACCGGACACTTCATCGTGGAGCCGCGCGTCACGTTCAATGTGAAGGTCTTCGGTCCCGGACGCGACGGTCGCGAGTATCGCGTTCTCAACGACGTCGCCATCAACAAGAGCGCGCTGGCCCGGATCATCGAGATGCGCGTGAGCGTCGCCGGCCAGTTCGTGTCCTCGTTCCGCGGCGACGGCCTGATCGTCAGCACGCCGACGGGATCGACCGCGTACAACCTCTCCGCCGGCGGTCCGATCGTCTATCCGACGATGGGGGCCGTGGTGCTGACGCCGATCTGCCCGCACATGCTCAGCAACCGGCCGCTCGTTTTGCCCGACGAGCTCGACATCGAGATCAGCATCATGCCGCCGAGCGACAAGCAGGAGATCTACTGCACGCTCGATGGCCAGGAAGGGACGCCGCTCAACGAAAACGACCGCGTATGCGTTCGTAAGTCCGATCAGCGCGTGCTGCTCATCCAGTCGCCGGACAAGAACTACTTCGACGTGCTGCGCGCAAAGTTGAAGTGGGGAGAGGGTTGATTCACGTCATGCTGAGCGCAGCGAAGCATCTCGTCGACGAGACCCTTCGCTTCGCTCAGGGTGACGCGGGGTTACTAGTGTCCTGTTAATCGGGAAATCGGTACCAGATCGCGCCGCAATCGGCGGCGAGCGCAAGGCGCGCCGACGCAGGCATCGTGGTGACGATGTCGAGGAGGCGCAACGCAGCGATCGTCGTCGAGAGCAAGCGAGATGGTCTCGATTTCTCGATGACAGGACACTAGGGGAGCTCTGAACAAGTCGTCATCCTGAGTCGGCGAAGCGCGACGAAGGATCTCAGGATGCGAAAACGTCTGCCATTTCGAGATCCTTCGCCGTCTTCGCGGCTCAGGATGACGTGAACAACGACTTGTTCAGAGCTTCCCTAGCGCAGCGAACGCTCGTACGTCGCACGAACCGCGGCGACATACGCCTTCGTCTCGCGATACGGCGGAACGCCGTTGTACTTCGCCACCGCACCCGGCCCGGCGTTGTACGCGGCGAGCGTCCGATCGAGATCGCCCTTGAACGTGTCGAGCAGCGTCCGCAGATAACGCGCGCCGGCGAAAACGTTCTGCCGCGCATCGAACACATCGGAGACCCCGAGGTAGCGGGCGGTCTCGGGCATGAGCTGCATGATGCCGCAGGCTCCGACCCGAGAGACCGCGTCTGCATTGAATGCCGACTCACGGCCAGCGACCGCGGCCACCAGTCGCGGATCGACGCCGTGCGTCCGCGACGCCTCGTCGATGAGCGACGCGAGATAACGCGGCATGGCACGGTACGGTGTCGCGTTCAGAGGGTTGCCGGCAATGGTGATCACGGTCCCGCGCTTGATGTGCACGTTCGGCAGGTCAACCGCGGAAAACTTCCGTTCGTCGGCGCGAGCGAGCGTCGCGGCGAGGAGCGTGACGGCGATCACAATTTTCGTTTTCATGTGGCAACTCCGAAACGGGCGCTTCGAGCCGGGCATTCCGCGCTGATACGATGAACGGATGAGGTCACTTCGCATCCTTCTGGCGGCATTGATGGTGATGGCCGCCTGCACGACTGCAACGATGAATCAGGGAACGATTTTCACCGCCGCGACGATCCTGAGCGGGTCGTCACAAACGCCGCAGCATGACGCCGCGATCTACGTCGCCGGCGGACTCATCCGCGAGATCGGACCGGCCGCCGACATCCGGCGCGCCCATCCGGGCGCACGCGTCGTCGACGCCGGTGGCGCGACCATCCTCCCCGGCCTCACCGATGCCCACGCGCATCTGTACGGCCTCGGACTCGCGCTCGAGATCGTCGATCTCACCGGCACCCAGTCATTCGACGAGGTGATCGCCCGCGTCAAACCGCGGGCCGCGACCACACCGGCAAACGAGTGGATCCAGGGGCGCGGCTGGGATCAGACCAGCTGGCCATCGAAGGAGTTCCCCACGGCCGCCGCCCTCGACGCGGTTGCCGATCATCCGATCTGGCTCAAACGCGTCGACGGTCACGCCGGCCTCGCCAATTCCGCGGCGATGCGTCTCGCCGGAATCACCGCGTCAACGAAGGATTCCGAAGGCGGACGCCTGATCCGCGATGCACAGGGAAATCCGACGGGTGTGTTCGTGGACGAAGCGCAGGGGCTGATCGAGCGCGTCATCCCCCCGCCGACATTCGAACAGCGGAAACGGCGCGTGCTCGCTGCCGCGCAGAAAATTGCCGAAAACGGCCTGACGGAGATTCACGACGCCGGTGCCGACGCACAGACCATCCGCGCGGTGCGCGAGCTGATCGACGAGAAGAAGTTTCCGATCCGTCTCTACCAGATGATCTCGGACGAGCCGGAGCTGCTCAACGAATGGTTCGCGCGCGGACCGCTCATCGACTACGGCGGGCGGCTCACCATCCGTTCGGTGAAGATGTACGCCGACGGCGCGCTCGGCAGCCGCGGCGCCGCACTGCTCGCGCCCTATGACGACGATCCGAAGAACAGCGGGCTGGTGATCTCAACGGTGGAGCACATGACCGAGGTCGCGCGGCGCGCCAAAGCGGCAGGCTTCCAGGCCAACACGCACGCCATCGGCGATCGCGGCGTGCGCAACGTCATCGATGCGTACGAAGCGGCGGGTGTCACACCCCTGAACCGCTGGCGAATCGAGCACTTCCAGGTCGTCGCGCCGGCCGATTTCGCGCGCGTCGCGCATGACGGCATCATCGCGTCGGTGCAGACGACGCACGCCACGTCCGACATGCGTTGGGCCGAAGCGCGCGTCGGTCCCGAGCGGATCAAAGGTGCTTACGCCTGGCGCACCGTCCTCAACACCGGCTCTCGCCTGGCCCTCGGATCGGACTTCCCGGTCGAAGCGGTCGACCCGTGGTTCGGGATCTACTCCGCCGTCACTCGGCAGGATCAGCATGGGAATCCACCGGACGGCTGGTATCCGGAGCAGAAGCTGACGTTCGCCGAGGCCGTTCGCGGGTTCACGCTCGACGCGGCGTACGCGGCGTTCGAGGAGAGCTCGCGCGGCACGATCGAGCCGGGGAAGCTCGCGGACTTCACGATCGTCGATGTCGATTCGCAGCAGCTCTTCAAGACGAAGACGCGTTACACGGTCGTCGGCGGCGAGGTCGTCTACAGAATGAAATAGCACGCCATCCTGAAGCCGCGACGACGGCGAAGGATCTCACCATGCGCAACCTGAGATCCCTCGCCTTGCTCAGGATGACGTCACAGCTCGTGATCGTCGAAGTGCGTCAGCGCGCGGAAATCGCGATAGCGCGCGAGAACATCGTTCAGCGTGATCTCGCGCAGGCGATCGAGCGAGAACTTCTCCACGGTGTATGACGCCAGAACGCTGCCGAAGATGATGGCGCGGCGCAGCTCGCGGTCGTGGATCTCGGGACGGGAAGCGAGGTAACCGAGGAACCCGCCGGCGAACGTGTCGCCGGCGCCGGTGGGATCGAACACATTTTCCAGCGGGTACGCCGGCGTGGCGAAGATCGCGTCGCTGGTCACCATCATCACGCCGTACTCGCCGCGTTTGATCACCAGGGTCTTGGCGCCGAGGGAGAGGATCCGCCGCGCGCCTTTGACGAGGTTGGCCTCGCCGGTGTACTGGCGCACTTCCGCTTCGTTGATGACGAGGAGGTCGACCTCGCCGAACACCCGCGTCAACGAGTCCTTCGCCGACGAGATCCAGTAATTCATCGTGTCGAGGGCGACGAGCCGGGCGTTCCCGCACTGACGCCGCACGTCGAGCTGCAAATCGGGTTGTGCGTTCGCGAGAAAGACGACGTCGGCGTTGCGCTGCCGCTCGTTGAGCTTCGGATTGAACTCGGCGAGCACATTGAGCTGCGTGTCGCGCGTCTTGGCGACATTCAGGTCGTATCCATACTCGCCGCTCCAGAAGAAGCTCTTCGCGCCGCGGATGCGCTGCAGCCCTTCGAGATCGATGTCCCGTCCATCGAACACGGCCGCGTCATCGTCGGTGAAATCTTCGCCGATGACGGACACGAGGTTGACGTCGGTGAAGAATGAAGCGGCGACGGAGAAATACGTGGCCGAGCCGCCGATGCAGCGGTCCACTTTCCCGAACGGAGTCTGAATGGCATCGAATGCAACGGTGCCGACGACCGTAATGCTCACTGGAGGTACCTGCCGAAGATTGGATTGAGATCCCGCTTCAATTTCGCGGGGATCATGCCGGGATCGGTGACGATAGCAAACTTCATCGCGTTCGCGCAGCCACAGTCGCGTTTCCGGGCGGCCAGCGGCGCGATCGACCGCCTCAACGTCTCCTGCGCCATCGATGCGTTCTGCCGCAGATACTCGAGGATCTGCTCCACCGTGACGTCATCGGCGGCCTCGTGCCAGCAGTCGTAGTCGGTGATCAGGGCCATCGTGACGTAGCAGATCTCCGCTTCGCGGCAAAGCTTCGCCTCCTGCAGGTTCGTCATGCCGATGACGTCGACACCCCAGGAGCGGTACAGCCTCGACTCGGCGCGCGTCGAGAATTGCGGGCCTTCGATGCACACGTACACGCCGCCGACATGCACGCGCGCGCCGGCCTGCCGCGCCGCGTCGCTGACGAGAAACGACGCGCCGGAACAGATCGGGTCCGCGAACGTGACGTGCCCGACGATCCCGTTTCCGAAGAACGTGTCGGGACGATGCCGCGTGCGATCGATGAACTGATGCGGAAACACGATGTCGGTGGGGTGGTACTGCTCCTTCATCGAGCCGACCGCGCTGGCGGAGACGATCGTGTGCACGCCGAGGACTTTGAAGCCGAAGATGTTCGCGCGGTAATTCAGCTCCGTCGGCAGAAGGCGATGACCCTTCCCGTGCCGCGAAAGAAACGCCACGCGAGTGCCGTCGATCTCCCCGATGGTGAATGGATCGGAGGGCGGGCCGAACGGCGTGTCGATGGCCTGCTCCTCGATCACGTTCAGGCCCTGCATCTCGTACAGGCCCGATCCGCCGATGATCCCGATCTGCGCCTCGGTCATCGCTGCCACCTCCTCATCGACGACTCGATCGCGTCGGCAACGCGCCGGGCCAACGCTACCGCTTCCAGCCCGTCCTCGGCTGTGACGAGCGGCGGCCGGCGGTCGCGCACCGCGGCGAGAAATCCCTCCAGCTCGGCGCGCAGCGGCTCTTTCTTCGAGACGTTCACCTGCAGCGGCTGGATGTGCTTCTGCACCAGCCGGTAGCCCTTCACTTCCTGCTCCTTCGTATCGACGGAGATGTAGAAATCGCTGCCGAAGAATCGTTGCTTGCGCACCCGGTCCTGCGAGACGCGGCTGGCGGTCAGGTTCGCCACCGCGCCGTTCTCCAGTTCGAGGCGCACGTTCGTGATGTCGACCTTGTCCGTGAGCACCGGAACGCCGACGGCGCGGATGTCGACGACCTTCTGACGCAGAAGCGAAAGCACGAGATTGAGGTCGTGGATCATCAGGTCGAGAAGCACGTCGATGTCGAGAGAGCGGCCGCTGAAGACTCCGATGCGTTCGCACTCGACGTAGCGCGCATCGCGCACGAATTCCGCCACCGCCACGATCGCCGGGTTGTAGCGCTCCACGTGACCGACCTGCACGATCCGCTTGTTCTTCCTGGCGATCTCGATGAGGCGCTGCGCCTCATCGACCGTCGCGGTGATCGGCTTCTCGACGAGGACATCGCATCCCGCTTCCATCAGTTCCCGGGCAACGTCGAAATGCGCGACCGTGGGCGTAGCCACGACGACGCACTGCGCCTCTTTCGCGAGGTCGGCCGCGGACGAGAAGCGTTTCAGCCGCAGAGATGAAGCCACTTCATTGGCGATCGCGTCATTCGGCTCGACAAAGCCGGCCACTTCCGCCTCAGGAATCTCCGTCAGCACGCGCGCGTGCAGGCGTCCGAGGTAGCCGGTGCCGACGACGCCGACGCGCATCTACCGGATGATCCCGCGCTTCGAATCGCGCACGAACTCCACGAGATACCGCGCCTCGGCGTAGTAGCCAAGCTCATTCTCGATGCGCTCGAGCGCCTCTTCGAGCTTCAGTTTCGAGCGAATGAGGATGCGGTAGGCGCGCTGAAGCGCCTCGACGGTCTCGGGGAGAAAGCCCTTTCGCTGCAGGCCGATGGTGTTGATGCCGTACGTCTTGGCCGGACGATTGCCGACCGTCTTCACAAAGGGCAGAACGTCCTGCGTGCAGATGCTGCCGCCGCCGATGAAGGCGTGCTCGCCGACGCGGCAGAACTGATGGACGGCCGAGAACGCTCCGATCGTGGAGTGGTCGCCGACTTCGACGTGTCCGGCGAGCGTGGCGTTGTTCGCGAAGATCGTGCTCGAACCGATGTGGCAGTCGTGCGCGACGTGCGAATAGGCCATGAAGAAATTGGCGTTGCCGATCGTCGTGATCCCGCCGCCGCCCGCGGTGCCGCGGTTGATGGTCACGAACTCACGGATCACATTCTCGTGGCCGATCACGAGCTCGGTGCGCTCCCCTTGATACTTCAGGTCCTGGGGCGGCGTGCCGATGGAGCACTGGCCGACGATGCGATTCCGCTCGCCGATCGTCGTCGGCCCCTCGACTCGCGTGTGCGGACCGATTGTCGTGCCCGCGCCGATCGTCACACCCGCCCCGATCACCGCGTAGGGCCCGATGGTCACGCCCGACCCGATCGAGGCATCGCTGCTGACGATCGCCGTGTTGTCGATCACCGCGCTCATTGCGGCCTGTCCACCATCACGCTCAGCAACTCCGCCTCTGCCACAATGGCTCCCTCCACCTTCGCCACGCCGCGCAGCTTCACCGTGCCGGCGCGTTTCTGCAGCACTTCGCATTCGAGCCGCAGCTGATCGCCGGGCAGGACCGGCTTTCGGAAGCGGGCCTTGTCCACGCCGCCGAAGAGGAACAGCTTCGTGTCGCGCTCGGGAATCTCGCGCAGAAAAAGGACCGCACCGCACTGCGCCATGGCCTCGACGATCAGCACGCCCGGCATCACCGGCGCTCCCGGAAAATGGCCCTGAAAAAAGGGCTCGTTCGCCGTGACGTTCTTGATCCCGACGATCCGTTTTCCCGGTTCCATTTCGATGATGCGGTCGACGAGCAGCATCGGATAGCGATGCGGCAGCAGCTTCATGATCTCGTTGATGTTGATGATCATCGTCGTTCGCCCAGCTTCTTCTCCAGCTCGCCGACGCGTCTGGCCAGCTCCTCGAGACGGCTCGTCCAGATCTCGCGGCGCGAGTATTCGCGCCACGGCACCGCGGGGATTCCGCGGACTTTCGTCTTCTCGGGCACATCCTCGAACACTGCGCTCTTCGCTGCGATCTGCGCCCCCGCGCCGATTTTGATGTGGCCCGACGCGCCGGTCTGCCCGGCCATGACCACGTAGTCGCCGAGCTCGGTCGATCCGGCAATGCCGGCCTGCGACACGAGCAGACAGTGCTTGCCGACTTTGACGTTGTGGCCGATCTGCACGAGGTTGTCGATCTTCGTTCCCTCGCCGATCACCGTCTCGCCGAGCGCGGCGCGGTCGATCGTGGTCCCGGAGCCGATCTCGACGTCGTCTTCGATCCGCACCACTCCGATCTGCGGAATCTTGTGATGCTTCCCGCCCTCGGTCGCGAAGCCGTAGCCGTCGCTGCCGATCACGACGCCGCTGTGAAGAATGCAACGGCGGCCGATTTTCGAGCGGTAGTAGATCGAGACGAGCGGATAGATCAGCGTGCCGTCGCCAATCGAGCACTCCCCCTCGATCACGACGTTCGAGAAGATCGTCACCTCGTCGCCGATGATGGTGTTCTCGCCGATCGCCGCAAACGGACCGATGGCGACGTTCTTCCCGAGCTTCGCGGTTGCCGCCACGGAAGCGAGCGGCGAGACCCCCTTCGGCATCGGCCGCTCCGAAAACCACCGGGTGACGATGCGCGCCATGGCGAAGTAAGGGTTTTCGACGCGGATGTGCCGAGGCCCTTCCGGCTCGCCGCTTCCGACCAGGATCGCCGCCGCGTGCGTCGACTCGAGCTGCGCCGCGTACCTCGGATTGGCCAGGAAGCTGATCTGCCGGTCCGTGGCGTCCTGGAGCGGAGCTACGCCGTTGATGCGCTTCTCGCGCGCGCCGTTGAATTTGCCGCCGACGAAATCGGCAATCTCACCGAGAGTGACCTCCGGCATGGGCGCGGATTGTAACCGACAGGTCAGAGAGGTCCTCGGTCCCGGGTCCTTGGTCCTCGGTTGAAGGACCGTTCCTGGGCGAACCGAGGGCCGAAGGCCGAGGACAACAAAAAGGCCGCCCTCAGGCGGCCTTTTGGACCCGTGCGCGCAGACAAGAGTGTCTGCGCCAGACGACTTACTGCTTCTTCGCCGGTGCAGTCGTCGTGGCGGGCGTCGTTGAAGCCGCAGGCGCCGGTCCGCCGGCCGCGTCGTTGAAGCGCTTGATCACCGTATCGGTGATGTCGATCGCTTCGGACGCGTACACCAGGCCGGACTCGAACTTGTTGAAGATGGCGGCAAGACCCTGCTCTTTTCCGATCTGATCGATGACCGGCTTGATCTTGTTCTCGAGCGCCATCAGCTCGCGGTCGCGGGCCTCGCCCATCTCGCGCTCGGCGTCCTGAGCGAAACGCTGCGCGGCGATCTTCTTGTCGGAAAGCTGCTTCTGCATCTCCGTGAGCTTGTCCTCGGAGAGCGACAGCTTCTTCGTGTTGATATCGCTGTCGAGCTTCTGCATCTCGTCGTCCATCGCCTTGGCGCGGGCGACGCGATCGTCCTGCATCTTCTTGAGCTTCTCGGATGCGGCCTTGCCGGCCGCGGAACTGGCCAGAACGCGCTGCACGTCGATGACGGCAACACGCGCCGGCGCTGTCTGCGCGAACATCGGCGCCGCCAGCGCGAGGGCGGCCACCGAAATGAGCAACTTCTTCATGGAATCTCCTTCGTGAACCTTGGACAACGACTAAATCATGGTCGGCCCGCGGCGAATTCCCGCTAGTAACCGCTGCCGATCGTGAACTGGAATCCCTGGAAATAGTCCCCCGGCTTCCTCTGCGGGTTGAATGCGTAGATGAACCGCAGCGGGAACTGGAACACGGGCAGGAAGATCCGCAACTCGACACCGGTCGAGTAGCGAAGCTTCGAGAAATCCATCGTCTGTTTGTAGCCGTAGCCGATGCCCGCATCCGCCCAAACGACGAAACGCAGCGGGTCGTTGATCTTGACGATGTAGTCGGCGTTGTAGACCTGCATGCTGTACGCGCCGACCGGAACGCTGCGGCCGGCCTGGGTCTCGAAGGGTCCGAGGGTGCCGACCTGGAATCCGCGGACGGAGAACTCGCCGCCGACCGTGAAACGCTCCACCTCGGGAATGCAGAGGGCCTTGCCGGTCGTGTCGCGCTCCGTGTAAGTGTGCGAGCAGTCTTTGCTCAGCGGGAAGATGTAACCACTCTCCGCGTTCAGGCTGAAGGACGTCCGCCGCGACAGCTTGAAGAATTTCGTCACATTGACCGACGGCTTCAGCATGTGAATCGAGCCGCCGAGCGGACCGCCGGAAAAGGCGAGTCCGGTCGCGAACCTGAATCCGCGCGTCGTGTCGAATGGGTTGTCGAACGAGTTGTAGTTGTACGTCGGACCGATCGACGAAAGCGTGAACGTGTAATCGGCGACGGTCGAGACCGGAACGTTGCCATTGGGGTCCGGCAGGGCCGTGAATTCGTAGTGCGTCCGTGCGCGCTCGAGGCCGTACAGGAACGACATGCTGTCGAACCGTCCGAGGCGATATCCGTAGGCCAGCGTGCCGCCGCGGGCCCGCGACTCGTATCCATAGTTCGCCGGATAAACCGTGTCCCTGTTGTAGACCGAGATCCCGAGGCTGTTCGGCGTGTCGAAGAACCAGGGGTCGGCGTAGGCGAGGCTGAAGTAGTTCAGCCGCAGACCCTTCTGATATCCGAGCGAGAAGTTTTCCCCCTCGCCAAGGAAGTTGCGCGTGGCGAATTGCGACTGCACGAAAAAGCCGCCGCCCTCCGAATAGCCGCCGCCGAACTGAATGTCGTTCTTCCCTTCCTCGCTGCCCTTGACGGTGATGTCGACGGTCTTCGAGTCGGGATTGACCTTGAAGTCGGGATTGTCGGTGACCTTGAAGTATCCGAGCTGGCCGAGCTTGTAGAGGCTTTGCTTGAAGGTCTCCATGTCCATGATCTGACCTTCCTCGAGGAAGATCTCACGGCGGAGCACCTTGTCTTTCGTCGTCGTGTTGCCCTGGAACTCGAGACGCCCGAGGCGGAACTGATCGCCTTCGTACACCTGCATGTGCACGTCGACGACGTGGTTGTCCTTCACGACGTATTCGGGATTCACGTACGCGTAGATGTAGCCGCGCATGCGGTACGCCTCGCCGAAGGCATCGGCGCGCGTCTGGATCGCCTTGCGCCGCATGATGTCGCCCTTCTTCAGCGGCCAGTCGCCGATGATCTGATCGGCTGCGAAGACCGTGTTCCCGCTGACGGTGACTTCGCCGAACGTGTGGACGACGCCTTCCTTCACCGGGATGACGAGCTTCACGCGCGCCTTCTTCGGGTTCTTGCTGATGCTGACGATCTGCGGATCGCCGAACGAGACGTTCTGATATCCGTGGTCCTGGTAGTAGTTCTTGACGTGCTCGAGATCCTCGTCGAGCTTCGACGGGATGTAGAGGTCCTTCTTCCGGATCCACGTGACGATGTTGTGCTCCTTCACCTCTTTCATCTGGTGACGGAGCGTGCGATCGGAGAAGTGCTCGTTGCCCGTGAACTCGATGCGGGCCACCTTCGGCTTCGTTCCTTCGTTGATGACGAAGACGATCTTCTTCTCGCCGGGCTCGGTGAGATCTTCGGTCGACGTCGTAACGGTGACGCCCTCGAACCCGCCTTCGGTGTAAGTCTTCTTGATGAGATCGGCGGCGCGGCGGATCAGCGTCTGCTCGACGGTGTTGCCGACGTGAAGGTCGATGTGCTCGCGCTCGAGGGCCTCGTTGATCTTGGCCGTGGCCAGCTCTTTGTTGCCGCGGAACTCGACCGACCCGATGCGCGGCCGCTCCTTCACGATGGCCCGGATGACCACGCCCTTGTCGCCGCGATCGGATTCGAGCCGGATATCGTCGAAGAGTCCCGTCTGCCAGAGGTTCAGGAAGTTCCGCTGGAGCGCGTCGGGGTTGTATGGATCGCCGGGATTGATCCCCAGGTAGACACGGATCGTGTCACTGGCGACGGTCGTGTTCCCGACCGCTTCGAACCGCTCGATCATCTCCCCCGCCTGCGGCACCGCGCCCGCCGGCCGCGTCGTCGCCGTGCCGGGAGCCTCGGTGATGCGGCCGGTCGAGGGCGCCTCAATGATCGTTCCGGGACGGGGCTTCTGGGGTGGCGGCTGCTGGGAGGGAGGAGTCTGCGCCTGGGCGACCACGCTCGAGAGCAGGGCAGCGACAAGCGTGATCGGTAGCAAACGAGCCATAGTCAAGAGAATAGACGCGCGACGAAGGCTGCAGGTCACGCGGGCAGGCAGAACATCGGGAAAACGCGGCGCATTCTAACTCAGACCCTTACGCGTACGTTGCCCGGCCCCCGCCGAACGACCAGTTCTCCTTCACCACCTCCACCAGGCAGATCATGACGTCATCCAGACGAACATCGGCGGCCCGATGCAGGCGGCGGGCGATGTCGGCGTACAGATTCTTCTTGATCTCCACGGTGCGGCCGGCGTTGAGCGTGATCTTGATGATGAGCAGATCAGCCGATCGATTCACCCCCCCATACGACGGATGAGCGATCAGCGACGTGTCCTCGACTTGATGAACGATTTGAAAACGATCGTCCTCCGGGACATTGGCCTGCGCCACGAGCGCCTCGTGGACGGCGTCGGCCACGGAACGGATGTATTCGGGGGTCTTTCCCCTGCGGAGCGTGATCTCAACGAGCGGCATGCGCCGGAGATTCTACGACGCCGCCTGGCCGAGTCTCTCGGCTCTTTGCAGGCCGGCGTTGATCCGGGCGAGCTCCTCGTCGTCGCCGGGGGTGAGCGCCGCGGCGATCCGGTAGTGCATGGCGGCCGAGTCGAAGTCGCCGAGCGCCTCGTACGCTTCGCCGAGGCTGTGGCGGACGTTCGCGGAGTCGGGGTGGACGGCGGCGTTGCGCTCGAGCATGTCGATCGCATCGTCGATGCGGCCGCGCCAGAGGAGTTGATAGGCGTAGCAGGTGAGGTCGACCTCGCGCCCGATCTGCAGCGACAGATCACGCAGCCGTTCTGCACCCTCGTGGTCGCCGCAAATTTCGAAGAGCTCCGCGCGGGTGCGAAGATCGATGAAGTCAGGTTTGACGTCGTTCGCGACATTCATCGGAGTCAAGTTCTCCGGCGCACGCGGTCGCGAGAGAGGGACGGCCCCGCACGTTGCGTCAATTCTTGCTGTTGTGGACCTGAACCGTCCGTGACGGTAGCAATGAATATCCGCCGCTACCGTCACGCGGTCAAGTGAGGAAAAACGGAACGTCGGCTACTTCTTGGCGGCCAGTGGCTTACCCAATTCCGCCAGCCAGTCCGGCGTGTTCGGGATCCGCTCCAGATGCGCATAGCGGAGGCCTCCGCGGTAGTCGATGCTGGCCGTGCGCACGAACTCTCCCGAACCGTAGACGACCTGCATCGGCGAAGACGCGTTCTTCGAGTCGCGGACAGCGATCTTCAGCAGATCGGACGTGTAGCGCCGCCCGTTCACCCCGATCAGTCTCGCCCCCGGAACGATTCCCGCCTTCGCCGCCGGACTTCCTGGGACGACGTCGCTGATCCTTCCTTCATCGTTGATCCAGAATCCGAGTGACGTGCTGTAGTCGGCGGCCTTGTCGCGCTTCTCCCCGGCTTCCTGAACCGGATTCGGCTGATCGTTGTAAACGAGACGCCAGCCGCTGGCCTCGATTCCGCCGAGCGGGGCCGACGTCGTGCTGCGCAGCCGCTGATTGAGGAACGACGCCCAGTCGTATGGCGCCACATCGTTCAGCGTGCGCACCACGTCATCGAACGTGTAGGTCTTGACGATCGGATCGCCGTCTGCACCGCCGTGGAAGCGGCGGCAGAAATCGTCGAGCGAGCGCTTGTTGCCGGTGAGCTTGCGGATGGTCATGTCGGCGTCGAGCCACAGCAGAACGCCTTCCTCGTAGAAGTCGACGCTGCGCCGGTACGCCGACCATGCGCGCGGCGCACCGTATAGCAGCTGAGCCTCGACGGCGGTGTCCTCGAGCGGCCGCCAGGAGCGTCCGGCATTCGACGACAGATCCGACGCGGTCAGCGCCAGCGAATCGCGGTAGAACTCCGGCGTCCAGAGTCCACTGCGGTACGGCAGCAGCTTGCCGAGGTAGTGCGTGAGTCCCTCGTAGACCCAGAGCAGCTCGCCGGTCATCGGCAATTCGTAATTCGCGGTGGCCAGTCCGGCCGGACGGCGGTGCTTCCCGTTCCAGGAGTGCACGTACTCATGGGCGAGCAAGCCCGCCAGGCTCCTGCGTTTGTTCTCTTCCGAGAGGATGTCTTCGCTCGTGCGATCGTCGCTCGACTGGTGATGCTCGAGGCCGAAGTGCTGAACGTTGTCGCTCAGTGTCACGAGCCAGTCGTAGTGCCGGAAGTGCTCGGCGCCGAACAGCGCGCGAGCCTCGTCGACGAGACGGCCGTACATGGCCACGAAATCGGCGGGCGTGACCGTCGCCGCTTCGCTGTCCGCGGCGATGTCGATCGTGTGCCGGAAAGGACTGGAGCTCGGCAGATCGATCTTGCGCAACATCGATCCGATGAGCACGGGCGAATCGACGAGGTTCGTGAGGGTGACCGGCTCGAAGCGGATCTCGTTTCCGTTCGTCGCGGTCGTCGTCAGCGCGGTCGCGTACTTCCATCCGTTCGGGACGCGCAGGGTTGCCTCGTAGCGCAGATCATCCGAGCTCTTTGCGGCCGGATACCACAGCAGCGCGTTCCAGCTCACCATCGCAAGCTGCGGAGTCATCGAGCCGCCGCCGCTGAACTGTCCGCTTCCGACCGGGTCGAGGAAATCCATTTCGACCGTCACGTCGTTCGCACCCTTCGGCACGTCGACGTGGAGCTCGTACATCTCTTTCTGATCGCGGCTCCAGTGCAGCGTCTGTCCGCCGGAGGTCACGCGCAGCCCGGCGCTCTGGATGATCGGGCCCGTGGGACCGTGTTCGCCGGGGATCCACTTCGGATAGAAGAGCGCCAACGGTCCGGCCGCGGCCGGAATCGTGACGCGTGAGTGAAGAACGTCATGCGGTGCGTCGGTCGCATCCACGGTGATGCGGATGGGATCCGCCGCGAATACCGCCGTCGCCAGAAGGAGAATGGAGACGAATGTGAGGACAATTCGCTTCAATCGCATCCGCGAAGTCTAATCCGGTTCGCTGCAGGTCTGTCACGGTTCGCTGCACCCGGCCCTCCACCCCGCCGCACAACATGGCAGACTGGTGGCGATGATCTCGCGCAAGGCCGGCTGGATCCTCGCCGCGGCATTCTGGACGGTGTACGGACTGCTGACCGGCTTCGAGGTGTGGATCAGCATGATCGCGCACGGCCACTCCGTGCCGCGCCTCCTCGGCTACTTCGTTCTGGTCTGGGAAGCGTGGCTGGCGTTCACGTTCGTCATCACGGTCCTGGTGCGGCGCTGGCCGGTGATTCCGCCGCGCGGCAGGAACATTGCGGTTCACATTGTGGCCGCGGCGGTCGTCGGCGTCGTGCACAGTGCCTACTGGATGGCCCTCCTGATCTGGCTCCGTCCGTACGACGTGAGGCAGTCACCCATCTCCACACCGGACATCCTCGACTTTCTGCTGTCCCGTCTTCCGGTCGATCTCATTCTTTATTCGGCGGTCGTGGCCATCGTGCACGCCGTCGAGTACTACCGCCGCTACCGCGAGCGTGAAGTGGAGGCCGCGCAGCTCGAAGCCTCGCTGAGCAGCGCCCGGCTACACGCGCTCGAGTTGCAGATCCAGCCGCACTTCCTGTTCAACACGCTCAACGCGGTCAGCTCGCTGGTCCGCACCGGCAGAAATGACGAAGCAGTGGTGATGATCGCGGGACTCAGCGATCTGCTCCGCTACACGCTCGATCATGCCGGCGATCAGAGCGTGACGCTGGAGGACGAGACGGCCATGCTCGTACGCTATCTCGAGATCCAGCGCGCGCGGTTTCCGGACCGGCTGACGTTCACCATCGACATCGATCCCAACGCGCGGCACGCGGCCGTACCCACTCTGATCCTCCAGCCTCTGGCCGAGAACGCCATCCGCCACGGCATCGCGGCGAGTGCCGGCGCCGGCACGCTGAATGTCCGCGCGTTTCGTCGGAACGGCGATCTTCGGATCGAGATCTTCAACACCGGCTCACTCAACCATGACCGAGAAGGAATCGGCCTTCGCAACACGCGCGAGCGTCTCCAGCGGCTCTACGGTGACGCCCAGAGCTTCGATCTGCGCGAGTCGAGCGGCGGCGTGATGGCCTCGCTTTCCATCCCATGGCGCGAGATCGGGTGAGCGGGCGTCTGCGGGCGATTGTCGTCGACGATGAGCCGCTGGCCCGCGAGGCCGTTCGTCTGCTCCTCGAACGAGATCCCGGGATCGAGGTCGCCGGCGAGTGCAGCGGCGTCGATGCCCCGGCCCTGATCGGCCGGACAAATCCCGATCTCATGTTTCTCGATGTGCAGATGCCGGAAGTCGACGGCTTCGACGTGCTTCG
This sequence comes from Thermoanaerobaculia bacterium, assembly GCA_035468985.1. GTDB lineage: Bacteria > Acidobacteriota > Thermoanaerobaculia > Gp7-AA8 > Gp7-AA8 > DASVHS01. Next base: position 11,531 of record DATISF010000017.1, on the reverse strand, counting down.
CGAGGTCGGTCCCGACGCCGTGCCGGCCGTCGTCTTCGTCACCGCGTATGACGAGTACGCGCTGCGCGCATTCGAGGTCCACGCCGTCGACTACCTGCTCAAGCCGTTCGATGATTCTCGTTTCGCGAGAGCGCTCGACCGCGCCAAAGAGCAGGTCCGCTCGCATCGCAGGAACACGCAACTGGCCGCCCTCGTCCGCGAACGCCTTCCCTACGTGCGCCGCTTCCTGGCCCGCACGCGCGACAAGGTCGTCGTCGTCAACGCCGCCGACGTCGACTGGATCGAGGCCGCCGATTACTACGTCTCGCTTCACGTCGGCCCGAAGACGCACCTTCTCCGCGAGACGATGTCCGATCTGGAGCAGCGTCTCGACCCCGACGTGTTCTTCCGCGTTCACCGCTCCGCGATCGTCAACGTCGAGCGCGTCCGCGAGATCCATCCGCTCTTCCGTGGCGACTGCGCCCTCGTCCTGAGCGACGGCACGCGCGTGAGACTCAGCCGCACTCGCCGCGCCGAGTTCGAGCGCCTCTTCGCCGCGGACGGCCGCTGATCCGGTTCGCTGCAGGCAGGATCCGGTTCGCTGCATTCCTCCTAACTCCGCTCACGCCCGCGCGTAATCGTCATCACAACAAGGAGGAAGCGCGATGAAACGAGTCACGATTGCGGGGCTGCTGCTCTTTGCGGCGTTTGCCCTGTACGGTGGAGACCCGAAGCCGTACACGCGGAACGTCGCGATCGTCGTGTATGAGAACGCCGAGCCGCTCGACTGGACCGGACCGTTCGAGGTCTACAACGACGCGGCATCGTTCGGCGCAGCCGGCGGTCAGCCGGCGTTCAACGTGTACGTCGTCTCGAAGACGACCAGCCCGGTCAACGCCCAGGGAATGCAGGTCGTACCGAATTATTCGATCCAGAACGCCCCGAAGCCGGACATCGTCGTGTTCCCCGGCGGCCCGTCGAGCAAGATCTACGACGATCCGGAGTTCTTCGCCTGGTCGAAGAAGGCGGCCACCGAAGCGGAGATCGCACAGAGCGTCTGCACGGGCGCATTCGTCCTCGGCAAGGCCGGAATGCTCGACAACCTCGAGGTGACGACGTTCCACGGCGCGATCGAACGCCTGCAAAAGGACTTTCCTGCCGCGAAGGTCGAAGACGGACGGCGCTTCGTCGACAACGGCCACGTGGTCACGACCGCGGGAATCTCCGCCGGCATCGACGGCTCCCTCAACGTCGTCGCCCGCCTCCTCGGCCGCCGGACAGCCGACCAGGTCGCCACGTACATGGAGTATCACTGGACGCCCGAGGCGTACCTGGCGACGAAGTACTCGTATCTCAATCCGAGCACCGACGATCGCGGCCGCACGCTGCAGACCGCCGAGATCCAGTTCGAGCAGAAGGACTACACGACCGCGGCGAAGACTCTCCGCGCCCTGCTGGCCGAAAACCCTCACTACGCGTATGGCTGGTGGGACCTCGGCGAAACGCTTCGCGAGCTCGGGCAGCACGCGGACGCGGCGAACGCATTCGCGAAAGCGGGCGAGGATCCGAAAGTTCACGGCGCAGACCAGGCGCTCTTCTCGGCGGCTCGTGAATACGCCCGGGCAGACCGCAACGATGACGCGGTCGCGATGCTTCAAAAAGCGGTCGATGCCGGATTCAAGAATCGTGACGCGATCCGAAACAGCCCCGAGCTGGCGAAGTTGAAAGACGACGCTCGCGTCAAAGCGATCGCGGAAAGGTGAACCCATGACGAAACGTGTGAGTCTTCTTCTGCTCGTGATTCTTCTCGGAGCGTGGTCCGCCCAGGCCCTGGCCGAGGATTGGGTGTGCCCGATGACCAACCACGCGAAGGTGTTCGCCGCGCCTGGCGATTGTCCGCAGTGCGGCATGGCGCTGGTCAAGAGAGCGGATCGGGACAAGAGACTGGCAATGGAGGCGGAGGCCGCCGCGGGACGAGGCGCCGGCGCCGACATCAAGCCGCCTGCGAATGGAAAGATCCCGGTCGCGTTCGTCATCAGCAAAGGCGCGGTGATGATCGACTTCACCGGACCGTGGGAGGTGTTTCAGGACGTGTACATGGCAGGCCGCGGCAAAGAGATGGACGACCAGATGCCGTTTCAGCTCTTCACTGTCTCGGACTCGCGTAACCCGATTCACGTCAGCGGCGGCATGACCATCGTGCCCGACTACACGTTCGACAACGCCCCTACGCCGCGCGTCATCATCGTTCCCGCGCAGGGATCGTCGGACAAGATGCTGCAGTGGCTGCGGGCCATGCATCCGAAAGTCGACGTACTGGCCTCCGTCTGCACGGGCGCATTCATCGTTGCCCGCGCAGGCCTGCTGGACGGAAAGGAAGCGACCACTCACCACGACTCTTACGGCACCTTCGCGACCCAGAATCCGAAGGTGAAGCTCGTGCGCGGACGGCGGTACGTGCAGTCGGACGCGGTCGTCTCGACGGCAGGCGGCCTGTCGTCAGGGATCGATCTCGCCCTTCACATCGTGCAGCGGTACTTCGGCCGCGATGTCGCCGAACAGACGGCCGAGTACATGGAGTACCAGGGAACCGGCTGGAAGACGCCGGCGACTACCGGTGCTGCGCTTTCAGCTCGACGATGATGGCGTGGGCTTCGGTCTGACCGATATTCTCGACGGCGTGCACGACGTTTCCCTCGCGCCAGTGCACGTCGCCGGGATTCAGCATCCCTTCGGCTGAGGTGCCGTCAGGAAACGTGTTGCGCAGCTTCGCGCCGCCGATCACGTACGCAACGCCGGGAAGATGACTGTGCATCGGCTCGCGCTCACCCGGCTTGAGGTGATAGTCGACGACGCGGACGCGTTCGTTATCGACGCGAACCGTGTAGTACTGCGGCGTGAGCTTGACCGCGTCCGGCGCAGAGGCGTTCTGCGCGTGGAGAACGGCGGCGGTGATGACACAGCCGAGAATGGCTCCGATGGCGAGATATCCGATTCGTCTCATGAACCCTCTGACGGATCAGCGACAGCCGAGTTTCGGCTGCGCAGCGCCCACAACAGAAAAAGCATCAAGGCGATGAGACAGACTGCCGCGGATCGCAGCAGAATATTCATCGTCATCTCCTGCAGCGCCGTCCCCTTCGTTCCGCCCGACGCCATCGGCACAATCGATCCCCCTGCTCCCCATGCGGCACCGGCCACATTGGCGATCCACGCGGCCACGCAGCCGTAGAGCGCGAGCACTTGCCCGGCCAGCGACTGCCCGCGGGTCAGCCGGAGCCGCGGCCACAGGACGCCGATCGCGATCAGGAAGGTGCCCTGCGTGATCCCGAGGAGGTGCGCCGACAACGCCAAACGCGGCAGCGCGAATCGCGGCACGGCAATGCCGACGATGAGAGCGAAAAGGAACAGGACGACGCCCGCTTGCAGGAGACGATGCCCATCATGATTCATTCAGACACCCATATGTTTCCGTACGACATCGGCAAACCGAGCTCGTTCACCTGAATCTCGGCGACAAATTTTCCGCCGGCGCTCTCGTAGCGATAGGTGCGTTCGCCGACCCGTGTGTACGTCTGATCCAGCGGCTCGAGCGTGAAGCCGGGAAAGCGCAGCCACGCGGCGCGGATCTCCGAGCGCTGCCCGGCCGCCAGGGCCAGCCGCCGGATCGGAAGAAGATTGGTCGACGGGCTGAAATTGAGATCGATATCGAGACAACCGCGAGCTTCGGGACACTCGATCCCGTTCAGCGTCCACGAGCGACCGCGATCTGCCGCGATCGTGATGTCGATGTTCCGCTTCCCTACCCAACCCGAGACGCGAGCTGCGGTCGTGCACCACGACCGATCGCAGCCGATCGAGTAATCGAGCCTGCACGCGACCTTCTCATGTTCGAACAGCGCGACGCCGGCGAGCAGCCAACCGGACTCGTCTCCGGCGAGCGAGGCGTACTCGTGTCCGGGACGATCGATTCTGCGCCAGAGAATGGACGTGTCGGCAACCGCGGGGATCAATTCGCGATCAGGTCGACGTCCTTCGGTGAAGCCACGAGCACGACTTCATCGCCGTTCATCGTGAACTCGATTCGCTCCGGAACGTGCTCCTTCTGGCGGATCATGAACTCGGAGAGCTCGTCCTCGATGTGCCGCTGAATGGCGCGGCGCAGCGGTCGGGCGCCGGAGTTCGCTTCCTCCTCCGCCTTCTTGAGCAGCCAGTCGACCACCGTGTCGTCGATGGAGATGTGCACGTTCTTGTGCACGAGCGCCTGGTTCACATCGTCCACGAGGAGGCGGCAGATCTGCCGCAGCTCGGTCTGGGTGAGCGGATTGAAGATGATGATGTCGTCGATGCGGTTGATGAACTCCGGGCTGAACTCCTTCTTCAGCTCCTGATGGATCATCGCCTCGGCCGACTTCTGATCGCCCTCGGACGTCTTCTCGCGGAAGCCCATGTGACCCTTCGTGGCCAGGAAACGCGTTCCCAGGTTCGAGGTCATGATGATGAGCGTGTTGCGGAAGTCGACCTGATTGCCGAGCGAGTCGGTCAGAATTCCGTCCTCGAGAATCTGCAGGAGGATGTTGGCGATGTCGGGGTGCGCCTTCTCGATCTCGTCGAGCAGGACGACCGAGTACGGGTTGCGGCGCACGCGCTCGGTGAGCTGACCGCCTTCCTCATGGCCGACGTAGCCCGGAGGCGAGCCGATGAGCTTCGACACGGCGTGCTTCTCCATGTACTCCGACATGTCGAAGCGGATGAGGTGCTTCTGCGATCCGAAGAGGAACTCGGCCAGACGCCGGGCCACTTCGGTTTTTCCGACGCCCGACGAGCCGAGGAAGATGAACGAGCCCATGGGCCGGTTCGGCGAGGCCACGCCGAGGCGTGAGCGGCGGATGGCGCGGGAGATCGCTTTGATCGCTTTGTCCTGACCGACGATGCGCCGCATCAGGATCTCTTCCATGTTGATGAGCTTGGCCGCTTCGTCGGCTTCGATCGAGGTGACCGGAATGTCGGTCCAGGAGCTGATGATCTCCTCGACGTCCTTCTTGGTCACTTCCATCATCTCGTCGCCGACGGTCTCGCGTTCGGACTTGAAGCGCTCGATCTCTTCCTTGAGCTCGATCTCGCGCTCGCGCAGGAAGACGGCTTTCTCGAAGTCCTTGTCCGAGATCGCCTTCTTCATCTCCTTGACGATCGAGCGGATCTCCGACTCCAGCCGCCGCAGGTTCTGGGTGTCGGCCACGCGGCGCAGCTTCACCTTCGCGCCGGCCTCGTCGAGGATGTCGATGGCCTTATCGGGGAAGAAGCGATCGGTGATGTAGCGGTTCGACTGGTACACCGCGGAGCGAATCGCGGTGTCGCTGTATTTCACTTTGTGGAAGGCCTCGTAGCGCTCTTTCACACCTTCGAGGATCTGGAGCGTCTCGTCCTCGCTCGGCGGATTCACGTTGATGGCCTGGAAGCGGCGCAGAAGCGAACGGTCCTTCTCGATGTAGCGGCGGTATTCGCGAATGGTCGTCGCGCCGATGCAGGAAATCTCCCCGCGCGACAGCGCCGGCTTGAGGATGTTCGCCGCGTCGAGCGAGCCCTCGGCGGAGCCCGCGCCGATCAGCGAGTGGATCTCGTCGATGAAGATGATGATGTCGGGGTTTTCCTTCAGCTCCTTGATGATGCCCTTGAGCCGCTCCTCGAACTGGCCGCGGTACTTCGTGCCGGCGACGATGAGCGACAAGTCGAGCGAAAGGATCCGTTTGTTGGCGATGAACAGCGGCACGTTGCCGTCGACGATCCGCTGCGCGAGACCCTCGACGATGGCCGTCTTGCCCACACCCGGCTCGCCGAGGAGGATCGGGTTGTTCTTGGTACGGCGGGAGAGGATCTGGATGATGCGCTCGACTTCCTTCTCGCGTCCGATCAGCGGATCGAACTGCGCCTGGTGCGCCATCGCGGTGAGGTCGCGCGCGTACTCGGCCAGGAACGGGAGCTCTTTCTTCTGTTTGTCGGCCTCGCGCTCTTTGAGGATCGAAATGGTCTCTTCGCGAACGCCGTAGACGTTCAGACCTTTGGCCGTGAGGATGCGCGCGGCGGTCGACGACTCCACGCGCAGGATTCCGATGAGCAGATGCTCGGTGCCGACGTACTGATGGAGCATCGACTCCGCTTCGTGCGCCGCGTACGCCAGGATCTTCTTCGATTCCTCGGAAAGCGGCAGCTCGGCGGAGGAGGAAATGCGATCGACGAACAGGCGGTCGCCTTCCACTTCCCGCCGGATCTGCTCCGGCTTCACGTTGAAGCGCGAGAAGATCTCTTTGATGATCTCCTCTCCTTCCCGCAGGACTCCCAGAAGGATGTGCTCGGACTCGATGACACGCGAGCCAAGCTTCGACGCTTCGTATCGGGCGAAGAACAGTGCGCGGCGTGCCTTCTCGTTGTATTTCTCGAACATGGTGTCTGGACCAATTCTACCGCTGCTTCATTTCCAAAACTCGATCACATCGGGCGGCCAGGTCGGGGTTATGCGTCACCAGCACCGATGTCAAGCCCCTCTTCCCATGGCATTCCCGCATCAAATCGAAGACCCGCTCGCTGGTTTCGAGGTCGAGATTGCCGGTCGGCTCGTCTGCCAGGAAGAGGAGGGGATCGGCGAGTAACGCACGCGCGATGGCGACCCTTTGCTGTTCCCCGCCCGAAAGCTGATTCGGAAAATGACGTTGTCTCGGTTCCAGACCCAGTTCTGTAAGCAGCGATGCCGCCTTCCGCAACGCCTCAGCGGTGGGAATTCTTCCGATCCAGCCGGGCATGGCCACGTTCTCCACTGCTGTGAATTCAGGCAAAAGGTGATGAAACTGAAACACGAATCCGACGTTCCGATTTCTGAATCGGGCCATCTCGTCGTTGGTCATCGACGTCAGGTCGCGATCGCCGACACGGATCGTTCCACCGTCCGGCCGGTCGAGGCCGCCGAGGAGGTGGAGAAGGGTCGATTTGCCGATGCCGGACGGGCCGACGATGGCCAGCATCTCGCCGCGCTCGACAGCGACGTCGAGTCCGCGGAACACCTCCACGGGCACCTCGGCGTTGCGGTAGGTCTTCGAGAGGCCGCGGGCCTCGAGGAAGGGCATCCGGCGCGGATTATCGCTGGTTTCGCCTGATGGCCGTCTCGAATGAGGCGCGCATGGTGCTGCGTTTTTCCGCACTGGCCTTTTCGTAGGCGCGGCAGAGCACGTCGACTTCGCTCTCGTCGTTGGGTGCCAGAACGGTGAAACCGTCGGGCGGCTGCTTCGGATCGCTCACGTAGAGCCGCATCCACTCTCCCCCGTCGAGGGTGCATTGGAGGTAGGGTGCGGAGACGATCTCGGGCTCGTCGTCATCCGCCTGGACAGCTTCCGGCGGCGCCGGCTCAGGCTGCGGAGCTGCAGCAGGTGCAGCAGGTGCCGCGGGCGCCGTGGTCTTGACCAGCCAGCCCACGATTTCACGAATGACGGCGGGCGACTCGTCGATGGACTTGCAGAACTCGAGCCCCGACACGTACGCCGGCTTGCCGCCGACCGATCGCATCTCCGAGCGGATGACCGTCGTTTCGATCTTGACCGGTCCGCCGCGCCACTTGAAGCGCAGCGTCATGCGCGCTTTCGGCAGCACGCGATCGGTGTGCTCGATCAGACAACCGATGAGGCTGATCTCGAGGAGTCTGACTTCGAACCCGGCGAGGCTCGCCGGTACTGGCTTCGGAATCGAGATGCGCTCGGCGCCGCGGCGGTCATCGTTTGGGGTCGTCACCGGAGATCACGGATTATGCGCGAATTTCTGTGACAGAATGTCGTCGTCGTCTCACCGCCCACACAATTGAAAGGGTCCCCACCGATGCACCTGCGCATGGTCCGCTTCTTGTCCGCACTGACAGTCTGTCTTTTCTCGTTCTCGGCGTTTGCAATATCGAACGGCGTCGTCATCAGCCAGGTGTACGGGGGCGGGGGAAATTCGGGGGCGACGTACAAGAACGATTTCGTGGAGCTGTTCAACCGCGGAACTTCGGCGGCCACGCTGACCGGTATGTCGATCCAATACGCAAGCGCAACCGGAACGGGCACATTCGCTTCGAATGGCGTGGTGCCCTTGAATGGAACTCTTGCACCGGGTCAGTACTACCTGATCTCGCTCGCGGGCGGAACGACCGGTGCAGCCCTTCCCGCGGCCGACGCGACCGGGACAATCAACATGGCGGCCGGTGCCGGCAAAGTGATCGTTGCCAACACGACAACCGGTGTGGCGTGCAACGGTTCGGCCGGACAACCTTGCTCGCCCACGCAACTCGCAAGCATCGTCGATCTCGTCGGCTACGGCAGCGCCAACTTCGCAGAGGGTTCGCCGGCGCCGACGGCTAGTGCAATCAAGGCTGTTTTACGGCTCGCGAACGGCTGCACGGAGACCGATCACAACAACACGGATTTCATCGCCGACACGCCGGCTCCGCGCAACACTACGTCCCCGTTCAACGTCTGCCCCGTGGAACAACTCAGCGGCGTCGGAACCGCGAATCCGAACCCGGTCTTCGAAGGCGGCTCCGTGACGTTGACGGTGACCGTGTTCCCGACGTCCAGCACGGGAATCACGGTGACGGCGGACTTGTCGTCGATCGGCGGCGTGGCCTCCCAGCCTTTCGGCGTGACCGCGACCACGAACGTCTTTTCCTACCAGACGACCGCGAACGCGACGCCGGGCTCGAAAGAGCTGCCGGTCGTCATCACCGATGGTGCCAGCCACACCGCAACCGCGACGATCGACCTGACCGTACAGCCGCTGCACCACGTCGTGATCAGCCAGATCTATGGAGGCGGGGGAAACAACGACGCGACGTACAACCACGATTTTGTCGAGCTGTACAACCCGACGACATCGGACGTCGATCTGACCGGCTGGAGTCTGCAGTACGCGCCCGCGACCAGCATCGTCAATCCCACACTGGTCCAACCGATCGGAGGGACCATCGGCCCCGGTCAGTACTACCTGATCGTCCTCGCGTCCCAGAGCTCCACTGGCGCGGATCTCCCCGACGCCAACATCATCGGCGACATCAACCTCAGCGCGAGCACGGGGAAGATCCTGCTGGTGAGCTTCGGAGCGGCTCTCGACGCTTCTTGTCCGGTCGCCGATCCGAGCATCGTCGATTTCGTCGGTTACGGCACCGCAAATTGCCATGAGGGCTCGGCCAATGCCGCGGCCCCGAGCAACACGACCGCGACTTTCCGAAAGAATGGCGGCGCCCTCGATACGAACGACAACGCCAACGACTTCGAGACCGGCGCGCCGAATCCACGCCGGACCGCGCCAATCGTCGACATCGCACCGCGCGTGATGACGACCGATCCGAACGGCTCCAACGCTCCGCTTGATGCGAGCATCACCGTCAAGTTCAGCGAGGACATCGACGTGACCGGCGCCTGGTACCACATCCAATGCGCGTCGGGATCCCATGACGACGCGACGGTGGCCGGAACAGGCAGGATCCGCGTGATCACCCCGAACGTGAACTTCGTTCCGGGTGAGACGTGCACGGCCTCGATCTTTGCCGCAAACGTCCACGACCTCGACGGCATCCAGGATTTCCTGCCCGCTGACGTCACCTGGTCGTTCACGGTCACTGCAGCTGTGCCGTTCCCCTATCCCGCCGACGTCCACCTGACCATGGGCAATCCATCCAACGCCGTTGCCGACACGGCGGTGCCGGACAACTACCTCATGGTGAAGCCGGAGTACACGCTCTCCTACAACCGCGACCTCGGCCGGCCCAACTGGGTCAGCTGGCATCTCACCACCGAGTGGTTCGGAGCGGAGACTCGAGTCGACACTTTCCGGCCTGATCCGCAGGTGCCTCCGACGTGGTACCGCGTTCAGGCCACCGACTTCTTCACCACCGGCTTCGATCGCGGCCACATGACGCCGAATGCCGACCGCGATGCCAACAAGCCATTCATGCAGTCGACCTTCCTCATGAGCAACATGGTCGCCCAGGCGCCGAACAACAATCAGGGGCCGTGGGCGGACCTGGAGAACTACCTCCGTACCCTCGCATCCGCGGGCAACGAGCTGTACGTGATCGCCGGACCGGCCGGTGCCGGCGGAACGGGCTCCGGCGGCTTCAGGATCACCGTCGCGAACGGGAAGGTCACCGTTCCGGCGTGGACATGGAAGGTCGCGGTCGTTCTTCCGAAACAACTCGGCGATGATGTTTCACGCGTGACGGCATCGACGACGACCATCGCCGTCATCATGCCGAACGACAACAGCCTCGACCCAGACTGGAGGAAGCACCTCACCACGATCGACGACGTCCAGGAGCTGACCGGCTACAACCTCCTCTCGAACGTTTTGCCGGCAGTTCAGGACGAAGTCGAAGCAGGCGTCTACGAAGACCATCGCCCGATCGCCACACTCACAGCTCCATCGACATCGACCGAAGGCACGGCCATCACCGCCAATGCGACCGTGACGGATCCTGATGCCAATGAATCGTTCAGCTACAGGTGGACAGCCACGAAGAACGGTTCGCCGTACGCGACCGGCAGCGGAGCGTCATTCGCCTTCACGCCGGACGACAACGGAACGTACGCCATCTCGCTTCTCGTCAAGGATCACGCGGGTGCGCGAGATACGAGATCGCAGACGGTCAGCGTCACCAACGTTCCGCCGGTGATCACGGCGATCTCCGGTCCCAACTCGACTCTGCAGCCGGGAGCGCCCGCGACCATCACCGTCTTCTACGGCGACATGGGAACGGCCGACACGCAAACGGCCGCGTTCAACTGGGATGACGGTTCCACCTCGCTCACACCGTGCGCGGCCGGCGTCTGCACCGCCTCGCATTCCTTCGCCGGCGCAGGTGTGTACGGCGTCATCATCGTCGTCGCCGACGACGACGGCGGCATCGCTACGGCGAACTTCGACTACATCATCGTCACCGACGCGAACGCCGGTTCGATCACCGGCGGCGGATTCGTGAATGGCAGCAGTGGAAAGACGTCCTTCGGATTCAACTCGGCATATCAGAAAGGTCCGAAGCCGGAGGGCAACGTCGAGGTCCAGGTCCAGAAGAACAATTTCAATTTCCACGGCGACAGCATGGATTGGCTCGTGGTCGCCGGCTCGCGCGCGCAAATCGGGGGAACCGGTACCGTCAACGGCAGCGGCAACTACGGCTACGTGCTGACGGCTGTCGACTCCGACGCCGACCAGTTCCGCATCCGGATCTGGGACAAGACCACGGGTGCGACGGTCTACGACAATGTGCCGGGAGCTCCGGACGACATCGACGCAGCAAATCCGCAGCCGATTGGTGGAGGCAGCATCGTCATTCATCACCAGGGAACCTAAAACCACGTCATCCTGAGCCGCGAAGACGGCGAAGGATCTCGAAATCGCAGGCGTTTTCGCATTCTGAGATCCTTCGTCGCGCTTCGCCGACTCAGGATGACGGCTTGCACAGAGGTTCCTTAGCGGCTGAGCTGATTCATCCTCTTCTTCAACGCTCCGCGCGATCGTCGATCGAGGGCGACGTG
>DATISF010000016.1:0-101760 GCA_035468985.1 Thermoanaerobaculia bacterium | reverse complement strand
ACCTCTGAACAAGTCGTCATCCTGAGTCGGCGAAGCGCGACGAAGGATCTCAGGATCCGAAAACGCCTGCCATTTCGAGATCCTTCGCCGTCTTCGCGGCTCAGGATGACGTGAACAACGACTTGTTCAGAGCTTCCCTAGTGTCCTGGAATCGAGAAATCGATACCCTGTCGCTTGCTCTCGACGGCGCTCGCTGCGTTGCGCCTCCTCGACATCGTCACCACGATGCCTGCGTCGGCGCGCCTTGCGCTCGCCGCCGATTGCGGCGCGATCTGGTACCGATTTCCCGATTCCAGGACACTAGGCCTCTATAATCCGCGCCCGCATGGGCAAGAACTCAGAGTCGTATTTCAAGCGAGCACAGGAAGTCATCCCCGGCGGTGTCAACTCGCCGGTGCGCGCGTTTCGCGGTGTCGGCGGAACGCCGCTGTTCATCGAGCAGGCCCAGGGCTCCCGCATCTTCGACGCCGACAACCTCCAGTACATCGACTGCGTCGGTTCCTGGGGTCCGATGATCCTCGGCCACGGGCACCGGTATGTCGTGGAAGCGGTGAAGAAGGCGGCCACGCGCGGGTTTTCGTTCGGTGCGCCGACGCTGGCCGAGGTGGAGCTGGCGGAGACGGTCGTGCAGGCCATGCCGTCGATCGAGATGCTGCGCCTCGTGAATTCGGGAACGGAAGCGACGATGAGCGCGCTGCGGCTGGCGCGCGCCGCGACGGGGCGGAACAAGATCATGAAATTCGACGGCGGCTATCACGGCCACGTCGATTCGCTGCTCGTCAAGGCGGGATCGGGACTGGCGACCTTCAACACGCCCGATTCGGCCGGAGTGCCCGCGCAGCTGACGGAGCTCACGGTCAGCGTTCCCTACAACAGCCTCGAGGCCGTGCGCGCCGCGATGACGAGCGACATCGCCGCGATCATCGTCGAGCCGGTCGCCGGCAACATGGGCTGCATTCCTCCGGCCGACGGGTTCCTGCAGGGTTTGCGCGAGATCTGCGACCAGAACGGCTCCCTGCTGATCCTGGACGAAGTGATGACCGGATTCCGCGTCGCGTACAGCGGCGCGCAATCGCTGTACAACGTGAAGCCCGACATCACCACGCTCGGCAAAATCATCGGCGGCGGCATGCCCATCGGCGCCTACGGCGGACGCCGCGAGCTCATGAAGCTGGTCTCGCCGCTCGGCCCGATGTATCAGGCGGGCACGCTGTCCGGAAATCCTGTCGCCGTCGCGGCCGGGAAGGCCACCCTCGGCGTCCTGAAAAACTCGTCGATCTACCAGGACCTCGAGGAGCGCACCGCCGAGTTCGAGGATGGCGTTCGTCGCTCGGCGGAGAAGCACGGTGTCCCGCTCACGTTCAATCGCGTCGGATCGATGTGGACGATGTTCTTCACCGAAGGCCCGGTCACCGATTTCGAGTCGGCAAACAAATCGAATCGCGACAAGTTCGCGCGCTTCTTCCATCTCATGCTCGCCGAAGGCGTCTACCTCCCGCCCTCGCAGCTCGAAGCGGCATTCTTCTCCGCCGCGCACGCGAAGAAGGACATTCTTCAGCTGATCGAGCGCGCGGACCGGGCCCTCAAGAAGGTGGCGTGGGAGTTTGAAAAGTAAGATCGAGACCATCTTTCTCGACGCCGGAGGGGTGCTCGTCTGGCCGAACTGGACGCGCGTTTCCGCCGCGCTGCGCGAGCACGGCGTGTTCGTCGATGCCGCGCAACTCGCTGCCGCGGATCCGCCGGCGCGTTTCTCGATCGACCGCTCCGAGTTTGTCGCAGGTTCGGACGATCAGCGGCGCGGCTGGGAGTATTTCGATCTCGTTCTGGCGCACGCCGGCGTGACGCTTTCCGAACGCACCACCGCCGCGCTCGGCGACCTGCTGCGGTACCACCGCGAACACAATCTCTGGGAGAACGTTCCCGACTTCGTGATGCCGGCGCTCCAGAAACTGCGCGCGTCCGGGTATCGCCTCGTCGTCGTCTCCAACGCCAACGGCACCGTGCACAGTCTGCTCGACCGGCTCGGGCTTGCGCCTTTGCTGGACGCGATCTTCGATTCCGCGGTCGAGAAGCTCGAGAAACCGGATCCGCGTTTCTTCCGGCTCGCACTGGAGCGCGCCGGAGCGCGCCCGCAGACCACCGTTCACGTCGGCGACCTCTATCACGTCGATGTCGTCGGCGCGCGGTCGGCGGGTCTGTCCGCGATCCTGGTGGATGAAGGCGATCTGCAGAGAGACGCCGACTGTCCGCGGATTCGAAATGTCGGCGAGCTGCCGGGTTTCCTGGCTCACCCGAGCTGATGGCGAAGCTTCTTTAGAATCTCCCGTTCCGCCTCGGCGTGCAGTTCCTGTGTGCGCTTCCACGCCGCATCGGCGCGCGCCAGGAACTGTGTCGCGCGCGACTCGTGCGTCAGCGAGCCGAGGTTGATGCACACGTTCTGATATGCGCCCGCGGCCGCGGCGCGCGCCATCTGCGCGCCAACGCCGGCGTCGGAGAGTGAGGCCTGCAGCCCAATCCGCGCCACCTCCCGGCACAACTCGATCACCTCGGGACATTTCTCGAGGACGCCGAGGGGGACTTCGGCGGCGCTCAGGGTGGCGTCGGCGATGGCGGAGTCGCGGTTGGCATCGTCTTTGGGAAGCCTCATCGCTTCGAGGAGCGCATCGAACGCCGCGGTGTCGGCATCGACCGCCGCGAGGCAGATCTCTTTCAATGCCTGCCCCCGCACCGCGATGCGATCGAGGTCTGCCTGCTTCGCTTCGAATCCCTTCTTCGTGTACGACAGGACCGCAACCATTGCCGCCAGGCCGGCGGCCATCGATGCCGCGAGGGCCGAAACCGATCCGCCGCCGGGAGCAGGGGAGTCGCTCGACAGCTCGTCGACGAAATCGCGCACGCTCATCGACGCGAGCCGCTGCGAGGTTCCCAGCCGGTACTCGATGACGCGCTCCATCGGATCGAACGGCTTGACCTCGTTGAGGCCGAGCGTGCGGATGGCCGTATGCAGGAGGGCCGATTCCGGCACACCGGTCGGCCGTTCCATCTTGCCGAGGTAGTGGCGGCCGGCATCGAGCAGAACGGAAAGAGGGACGAGTCCGACGATCTCCGAGCCGGTCGCGCGCAGCCCGCGCTCGCGCGCCCGTTCGTCGCATGTGTCGAAGACGACGTGCAGCGGCGTGACGTCGAGATCGGTCAGGTTGACCGACACCTGGGCACAGCCGAACTCCGGAATCACCCAGCCGACGGCCTTCACGGACTTGAGAAGCCCCGGTTCCCACACGGCATCGCCGTTCTTGTCGAGAACGGGATTCCCTTCTTCATCGCGCTTCATGCGCCCCCGCTCGCGGATGTCGAAGGCGACGCGATTGGCCAGGCGTTTGTCGAGCGTGTTGAGGTTCACGTTGTAGGCGACGAGAAATTTTCGCGCGCCGATGACCGTCGCGCCGGAGCGCGGCACGAATTCCGACGGCCCGAAGTCGGGTTTCCACCGCGGATCGGCGAGCTTTCGCGCGCAGCCTTCGTACTCTCCTTCGCGAACGTCGGCGAGGTTGCGCCGGTGCGGCGCACTGCACGCGTACTCGTAGAGAAACACCGGCACGCGCAACTGGCGACCGACCCGCTCGCCGAGCCGGCGCGCGAGCTGGACGCAGTCATCCATGGTGACGTCGGCGACGGGGATGAACGGAACGACGTCGACCGCGCCGATGCGCGGATGCGCGCCGCGATGCGTGCTCATGTCGATGAGTGCCACGCCACGCTCGACGAGCCGGAACGCCGCTTCGAGCACGGCCTCGGGATCGCCGACGAACGTGATCACCGTGCGGTTCGTGTCCGCCCCGGGATCGACGTTCAGCAGAGTCACGCCGCTGACCGATGCCGCGGCACTGGCCACCGCGTTGTAAATCTCGGGCCGCCGGCCCTCGGAAATGTTCGGGACGCACTCGACGAGCTTCATTGCGTCCGGCATTGTATGGTGGAGCGTCGCGCGTCCCCGCGCGCCGTCCGGCGGCCGAGGACGGCCGCCGCTGCACTCATTCCCGCTCGCGTACCGACAACCAGCTCCCCATCCAACCCGCCAGCGTGCCGCCGGCGACGAGGGCGGCAATCTTCTGCCAGGGCAGGAACGTCGTGAAAAGAAATCCCCAAAGCAGCGACTGCGATGGCGCCAGGGTGCGGCGAGCGGCCTCGAATCCGACGAAGAGAAGTCCGACCGCGACCACGCCGCCGATCAAACCCTGGAAGATTCCTTCGAACAGGAACGGGCCGCGGATGATGCGCTCGGTCGCCCCGACGAGGCGCATGATGTCGATCTCCTCGCGATAGAGCATCATCGTCAGGCGGATGACGTTGGCGATCGTGAACGCCGCCGCGATGGCGAGGATCCCGCCGGCGATCACGCCGGCGATATTGACCAGATCGGCCAGGCGGCGCACTTTCGCCAGCCACTCCCAGTCGAACTGCACCTGCTCGACGCCGGCGATCGCGCGCAGCTGCTGCATCTCGTGCTCGAACGCGCGCGACTGAATCGTCGCCGGGGTGACATCGACCTCGAACGACGGCGGGAACGGATTCTCACCGGCGACGAGCTCGGAGACGTTCGCGAAGTACGTCCGGAACCGGTTGAGCGCCTGCTCGCGCGTGATGAAGCGGTTGCGCCGGAGATCGGCGTGCGCCGCCAGATATTGCCGCACGGCATCGATCTGCTGCGGCGTCGCCTCGGGATCGAAATAGATGTTCACGCGCGACGTTCCCTGCCACCGCAGCACGGCCTGTTGAAGATTCTCCGCCACCAGCATGAAGGTTCCGAGGATCAGGAGAGACATGGCGATCATGGAGATGGCCACGATGCTTGTACGCTTGGAGGTCCAAGTGCGGCGCACCGCCTCCTTCAGAAAGTAGATGGTGGTGTTGGATGGAACTTCCGGTTCGTCGAGCTTGAATTCTCGAGCCATGGATCAGGTGGCGAGGCCGAACAGCGACTCCGAGCGCTGCGGGCGCTCCGGCGTGGCGATCTTTTCCTCGGTCACGCGTCCGTGATCGAGCGTGATGACGCGCCGGCCGCTGTTGCGGATCAGCTCGCGGTCATGCGTGGCCAGCAGCACCGTCGATCCCCGCAGATTCGCCTCCGAGAAGATCTGGATGACTTCCTGGGAAAGATCGGGATCGAGATTGCCGGTGGGCTCATCGCCGATCAGAACGAGCGGATCGTTGATCAGCGCCCGGGCAATGGCCACGCGCTGCTGCTCGCCGCCGGAGAGCTGCAGGGGATAGGAGTTCAGTTTGTGATGCAGGTTCACGGCGCGCAGAGCACTGTACGCGCGGCGCTTGTGCTCTTTCGGCGGAACGTTGAGCACCGTCAGGATGAACGAGAGGTTCTCGAAGACGGTCATCCGCTCGATCAGCTTGAAATCCTGGAACACCATTCCGATCTCGCGCCGGAAGAACGGCAGATGCTTCGGCTTCATCGCGCTCAAGTTTCTGCCGTTGACGACGATCTGACCTTCGCTCGGAAGAGTCTGCCGGAGGATGAGCTTCAAGAGCGTCGTTTTCCCAGCCCCGCTCGCGCCGGTGAGAAAGACGAATTCCCCTTTTTCGATGTGGAACGTCACGTCGAGCAGCGCAGTGGAGTAGCGGTCGAACTTCTTCGTGACGTGATAGAAGTGGATCACTGCGATTAGGGTAACACTGTGGAGCGCCGCGCGGCGTCGGCGGCATCGGCGGCCGGGGACGGCTACCGCTCCGCTACCCCGCGCGCAACGCCGTTGCCAGCGGCAGCCGTGCCGCACGAATCGCGGGGAACAATCCGCCGATGAATCCGATGAGCAGTGCGTAGAGGATTCCGCTCACCAGCAGGCGGGGATTGACGTCGAAGGCGAATGTCACCTGGCTGAACGTCTGCCAGTTGAGCGTTGCCGCCCGATAACCGTCGAACAGTCCCCACGCCAGGAGCGCGCCGGCGACGCCCCCGATCAGCGCGAGCAGCAGCGACTCCACCATCACCGACACGACGATCGGCGAGCTGCTGAATCCGAGAGCTTCGAGCGTGGCGATCTCCCGGGCGCGCGCCGCGACCGCGGTGTACATCGTGTTGAGCGCGCCGAAGACCGCGCCGATCGCCATCAGGCCCGAGATGATGCTTCCCAATCCCGTCACGAGCAGCACGATCATCCGCGACTGCGCGGCGTAGTACTCCGCCTCGCGCTGCACTTTGACGTTCAGGCGCGGATCGGACGTCAGCGCATCCTTGAACTCCTGGTAACTGCCCGGCGAGGAGAGTTTCACCTTCACCGCCTGGAACGTCGGGCCGCGGTGATACGCCGGCCCGAGGACGGCGCTGTCGGTCCAGAGCTCGGATTCCGGGAGACCGCCGCCGGACTCGAACAGTCCGACGATCTTCCAGACGTTCTGTCCGAGGTGAAGCTCGGAGCCGAGATCGAGACCGGAGAACTCGTTGACGGCGCCCCGGCCGGCGATGACTTCGTTCTTGCCCCATTCGAACATGCGCCCGCTGGTGATGCGGATCGGATGAACGTCGAATGCCTGCTGCCCGACTCCGCGCATCGGGACGTTCGCGTCGGTGTGCGTCGAGCGCTTCGGCAAATCGATGACGACGAAGAGCTCCGGCGAGACCAGCGCACGGCCGCGCGCGCGAGCGACTCCGGGTGCTTCGGAAATGATCTGCGCGTCGTCGCGCGAGAGGATGCTCATCATCTCGCTGTCCGCGCCCGAGCGCATGACGATGGCGGCGTCGGGGGCGCCCGTCGACTGCATCGTCCGGCGGAAGCCCTGCCCGATCGACAGCACGCCGACCAGAACAGCCACCACGCCGGCGATGCCGAACATCGCCGATGCGGCGGAGCCTTTACGGCGGGGGAGGCTGCGCAGATTGAATTCGATCAGGGCGAAGACTTGTGCGAGCCAGTTCATAGACAGTTCTCCGTTCTCCGTTTTCCGTTTTCCGTTTTCCGTTCTCCGTTCTCCGTTGTCCGTTCTCCGTTCTCCGTTCTCCGTTCTCCGTTCTCGGTTGCGACCGAGAACGGAGAGCTGACAACTGAGAACTGACAACCGAGAACGGACAGCGGACAACGGACAACGGACAACCCTTTCTTACCCCTCCGGCTCGACCGCCGGCTGGCCGAAGAAATTCTTCGGATCCTTGTAGATTGCGATGAAGAAGTTCGCGTGTGCGACCGGCGCGACGCCGTCCACATGGCGAATCCGATCCTCATGGGCGCGCGGCAGCGCCACCATCAGCGAGATCTTCGAGCGCACCCACAGCCGGCTGTCTCCGACCGACGACGACCTCGAGTCGAACGCCTTCTTGGTCGTGGCCATGGACACGACGATGACGAATGCCACGATGATCGACAGGATCGTCAGCAGCGTGCGCGTTCGATGGCGCGTCGCCAGATCCGCGAGCATCGGCGGGAACAGTCTCACTCCCGCCTCAGCGCCTCGACGGTGTTGAGCCGCATCGCCTGGATCGCGGGCAGAAGCCCGGCCACGATTCCGAGGGCGAAGACGCAGATGATGCCGATGACGAGATCGCGAGGGGGGAAGAAAAAGATCGGCAGCGCGCCGTGCGTCGGATCGCCCGCCGAGATCAGCACCCAGGCGATGGCCAGTCCGATCGCGCCGCCGATCACGGCGATGACACACGACTCGAACAGCACGAACGCCAGCACCTGCATGTCGGTGAATCCGATGGCTTTCATCACGCCCAGCTCGGCGACACGCTCGCGGACGGCCTGGGCCATCGTGTTGCCGGCCACGAGCAGGATCGTGAAGAAGACGGCGGTGAGGATGACCGTCACGATCTTGCCGATGTTGCCCATCTGATCGGCGAAGCCTTTGATGAACGCCTTCTCGGTCTCGGTCTTGGTCTCGTACGAGGAGTTGGCGAAACGGTCGTCGATCGCGCGCGCAACGTCGGCAGCATGCTGCGGATCCTTGATCCGGACGTAGTACCAGCCGACGAAGCCTTGCCCGAAGGCCCGGTTCTCGTCGAAGTAGTCGTAGCGGAAGAGGAACTGCGTCGTGTCGCTCTCCTTGTACTTGCCGTCGTAGATACCGACGACGTCGAACGTCCACATCGGGCCGCTCTTGCCGCGCCAGATCGTCGCCTGGATCGGGACCTTGTCCCCGATCTTCCAGCCGAACTTGGCCGCGGTGGTGCGTCCCACGACCACACCCGTTCGCGTCCGGTTCCACGAAGCGTGTTGTTGCGGCGGCAGCAGGAACTCTGGATACATCTTCAAATACTCATCGGGAACGACCGGGAGCTGCGGAAAGAACGAGTACTTCGGCTCCTTGTAGATGCCGCCGAACCACGTGGCGTGCGTCGCGCCGGCCACGCCGGGGATCTGCTCGATCTGCGCCTTGTAGCTGATCGGCAGAAGCTGAATGATCGAGACCTTGTGCCGCGTGATCAGGCGATCCGCGCCGGCCACGCTGACGCCCATCTGGAATGCCTTGCGGATCGCGGCTAGATATCCGAACAGCACGAATGCGGCGATGATCGAGAGGATCGTCAGCGCCGTCCGCAGACGGTGCCGCTTGAAATTCGCGAGCAGCAGGCCGGCGAACTTCATCATGCCGCCATTTCGCTCGAGAGCTGTCCGTCGAGCAGGTAGAGCGTGCGCTTCGCGTGCGACGCGGCGTGCGGATCGTGCGTGACCATGACGATCGTCTTGCCGTGATCGCGATTCAGGGCCTGGAGCAGGTCGAGGATTCCGTCGCCGGTCTTACGGTCGAGATCGCCGGTCGGCTCATCGGCCATGACGAGCGTCGGATCGTTGACGATGGCCCGGGCGATGCCGACGCGCTGCTGCTCGCCGCCGGAGAGCGTGCGCGGCGTGTGCGTGGCTCGGTGGTCGAGACCGACGATGTGCAGAGCGCTCTCGACGTGCTTCCTGCGCTCGGCCCGCGACAGAGAGGTCAGGAGCAGAGGCAGCTCCACGTTGCGCTCGGCGGAGAGCACGGGCAGCAGGTTGTAGAACTGGAAGACGAAGCCGACGTGCCGCGCGCGCCAGCGGGCCAGGGCCCGGCTCGACATCTGGTCAACACGTTGACCATCGACGACGATCGTGCCCGCCGTCGGCCGGTCCAGGCCTGCCAGCAGATTGAGCAGCGTGCTCTTGCCCGATCCCGACGGGCCCATGAGGGCGAGGAAATCGCCGCGCGGGATCTCGAGATCGAGCGCATGCAGCACGTGAACGTCTTCGCCCCCGCGATGGAAGATCTTTTCGACTGCGCGCATCTGGACGAGGGGGTCGTTCATTCATGCCTCCGGTTTCGGCGCGGTTTCGGCCGGGTTTCGGCGGGGTTTCGGCGGGTTGAGCGTTTGACGCGGCGTTATTGCGAAACGCCGCCGAACGCTCATTTCACTTTCACTTTCTGCCCATCCTTGAGCTCCGGGCCTTCCACCACGACCCTCTCTCCCTCGGAGACTCCCGAGAGCAGCTTCGCGTCATCACCTTCGGTCTCTGCCACCTTCACCGCGCGGCGTTCCGCGCGATCGCCGTCGACGACGAACACAATATCCTGATCGCCGTCGTGGCGGATCGCGCTCTTGGGAACGACGATCGTGGGCTGCGCGGCGGCGGGTCCGATGGCGATGAACGAGACCTTGACGCCCATGTCCGGCAGGATGCGCGGATCCTTGAGGTCGAAGGCGATGCGCACCTTCACCGTCGCCTTCTGCCGGTCGGCGGTCGGGATCACTGTGATCACGTGCGCGGGGATGCGCCACTCGGGGTAGGCATCGAGGACGGCCTCGACTTTCTGGTCGGGCCGCACGCGATGGATGTAGGACTCGCTGACGTCAACCTCGATCTCGAGGGAGTCCATGTCGACGATCGTGCAAATGCCGGTGCGCGTGAATCCGCCGCCGGCGGAGATGGGCGAGATCATCTCGCCCGGCTGGGCGTTCTTGGAGACGACGACGCCGGCGAACGGCGCGCGGATCACGGCGTCCTCGACGTCCTGCTGCCGCAACTGCACCTGCCGCTGCGACACGGCGAGCTGGTCCCGTTGCGCGGCCAGGTGCGCCTGCAGCGCGTTGAGCTCGGCGCGGGCGTGATCGAGATCGGCCTTGCTCTGGATCTGCTGCGACTGCAGGTTGCTGGCGCGCTGCATGTCGAGCCGGGCCTGCTCGATGCGCACCTTCGTCTCCTCCAGCGCACTCGACGCCGCGGTCGCCTCGGCCTGCGCCAGACGGAAGGCCCGATCGGCGATCGCGGCGTCGAGCCGGGCCAGCAGCTGCCCCTGCGCAACTCTCATCCCTTCTTCAACGTAGACATCCACGACACGACCCGTGAACTTGGAGGAGACGGTCGCCGCGCGGCGCGCCGTCACGTAGCCCGTGGCGTTGAGAACAGTCGACTGCGTCTGTCCGCGCAACACCCGGGCCGGAGCGACGCTTACGTTGGCCCGAGCCGGACGGGCCACGAGCCAGACGATGATGCCGACCACGACGAGGACCGCGGCGAGCGCGACGAGAAGCCAGGGATTGCGGCGAACATCCGTCGTACCTCGCTCGATGCGGAGACTGTCCAGACGCGCTTTGTCGATCGCCATGAGGGACGAGTGGACTAAGTGTAGCCGCTGTTACAAACTGTGACGAAGCAACAATCAGACGTTACCGGCCCGTTGCACGAACGAATGTCCGTGCGACTATGGATAACGCCCGCGCGCATGAATCGCCTCCGCCGATCCATTCTCTGGCTTGTCCTCCTGGTCGTCGTTCCCCTCGGGGCGCTGACGGTGATGCAGTACCGCTTTCTCCGCTCGCTGCAGAGCACGACGGCGCAGGCCGAGCGCAACTGGCTGCGCAACTCGCTCGAGGAAGTCACCCACGAGATCGAGAGCAACTACCGCACGGCCAGCGAACGCGCTCTGACCATCTCGGCCGACTCCCTGATGAACGTCGACGCGCTGACCGAGCACATTCGCAATAGCCCGGTTCCCGGCGCGCGCACGTTCTTCGCGATTCACTATGACGAGAGCCGTGCCGAGTGGGGGTTCTTTGCGCCCGACGGAATGGAGAAGACGCCATCGTCCGAACAGGTCGAGGCGGTGAAGCTGGCCACCGTGTCGTGGCACGTCGCGCACACGATGCAGCGGATCCTCGCGCAGCCGTCCCTGCACGTCGACGAGCGCGATCCGGAGAATCGCATCATCATGCGGCCGATCCTCGATGACGGTCTGCGCGTGATCGGCGTCGTCGGCGTCGTTCTCGACGAGGACATGGCGCGCGAAGCCATGGTGCGCATCGGCGCGGCCACGCTGCGCCGCCGCTATCACGGCAACGACATGCTGTTCCGCATCGGCCGTCAATTCGCCGCTGACCACGGCTTCATCACCCAGCCCCTCGGATTCGTGTTCACGAACTGGCGGGCCGGCGTGCGCGACAACTCCGCGACGCCGGAACAGATTGCCGAGACCAACTTCCACGCGAACATCCTCTGGACCGGCGGCGTGTCGCTGATGCTGTTCGGCGCCATCGCCCTGGCGGTCCAGTCGGTTGCCCGGCAGATGAAGCTGTCGCAGATGAAAAGCGATTTCGTCTCCAACGTCTCGCACGAGTTGCGCACGCCGCTGGCGTCGATCCGCGTTTTCGGCGAGTACATGCGCCTGGGACGCGTGACCAAGCAGGAGAAGATCGTCGAGTACGGCGAGTACATCGAGGCGGAGAGCCGCCGTCTCACGCAGCTCATCAACAACATCCTCGACTTCTCGCGCATTGAGTCGTCGGAGAAGACGTACAAGTTCTGCGAGACGGACATCGTCGATTTCGTGGGACAAATAGTGGCCGGGTTCCTGGTTCCGCTGCGCGACAGCGGCGTATCGATCTCGTTCCATCCGCCGCTCGCGCCGGTGCCGCCGCTGTCGATCGATCGCGATGCCATCGGCCAGGCGCTCGTGAACCTCCTCGACAACGCCGTCAAGTACTCGCGCGAACGGGCGGACATCGAAGTCTCGATCGAGCCGTCATCGTTCGACGTCTCGATCGCCGTGCGCGATCACGGAATCGGAATTCCAGCCGCGGAGCAGAAGAAAATCTTCGAAAAGTTCTACCGGACTGGCAGCACGCTCGTTCACGACGTTCGCGGCAGCGGGCTGGGGTTGTCGATCGTGACCCATGTCGTGGAGGCGCATGGAGGTCGAGTGGAAGTGACGAGTCAGCCGGGTGAGGGAAGCACGTTCACGATCGTGTTGCCGGTCGCGACGGCGTCGCACGCCGCCGAGATCGGCGGCGCCACACAGAGAGAGTTCGCATGAAT
Organism: Thermoanaerobaculia bacterium; assembly: GCA_035468985.1. Taxonomy (GTDB): domain Bacteria; phylum Acidobacteriota; class Thermoanaerobaculia; order Gp7-AA8; family Gp7-AA8; genus DASVHS01. The sequence goes on along the minus strand of DATISF010000016.1, from coordinate 89,476 downwards.
ACCATTCTCGTTGTCGAAGACGATCCCGCCATGAGCGTCGCCCTTCGCGACGGATTTGAATTCGAGAAATACGCGGTGGACATGGCCCTCGACGGCGAAGAGGGACTTCGCCTCGCGCTTCGCGGGCGCTACGACGTGATCATTCTCGACGTCATGCTGCCGAAAAAAAGCGGGCTGGATGTCTGCCGCGATCTTCGCGAGAAGGGGAACAATTCGCCGGTCATCATGCTCACCGCCCGCGGGCAGGAGATCGACAAGATCGTCGGCCTCAAGCTCGGCGCGGACGACTACGTGACCAAGCCGTTCAGCTTCATCGAGCTGCTTGCGCGCGTCGAAGCCGTCATGCGCCGCGCCCATCGCCGCCACGGCGGTGACGAGGTCTCCTTCGGCAACGTCAAACTCGATTTCCGCACGTATCAGGCCACGAAAGCCGAACAACCGCTGGAGCTGACGCCGCGCGAGTTCAGCATCCTCCGCTACTTCCTCGATCATCCGAACGAGGTCGTCAGTCGCGAGGCGCTGCTCAATCACGTGTGGGGCTACGACCCATCAGCCTTCACGCGCACCGTCGATACGCACGTAGCGAGACTGCGGCAGAAGATCGAAGCCGTGCCGGCGGAGCCGAAGCATCTCATTACGATTCACAGGGTCGGGTACAAGTTCGTGCCGTAGCGGACGATGGTTCGCTCATCGCCGTGGAACAGCAGATCCTTCCGCCGCTGCGCGGCCTCAGGATTGACGGCGAAGAATTCCCACGATCAACGCCGTGAACTGCTTCTCCACCCGCGCAGTCGTCTCCATCACTTCCACGTGCCCGAGCTTCTGCTTCAGGATCCCGGCGGCCATGTTCGTGATGCACGAGATGCCGAGGACGGGGATGTTCATGTGGGACATGGCGATGACCTCGGGGACGGTCGACATGCCGACCGCGTCGGCGCCGAGGGTACGGAATGCGCGGATCTCGGCGGGAGTCTCGTAGGTCGGCCCGGAGAGTGCCAGGTAGACGCCTTCCTGCAGCTTGATGCCCTGCTCGCGCGCGACGTCTCTCGCAATCGCGCGCAGCGACTCCGGATAGGCCTCGCTCATGTCGGGGAACCGCGGTCCGAGCTCGTCGATGTTTGCACCGCGCAGCGGATTCACTCCCATGAAGTTGATGTGATCGCTGATCAGCATGAGATCGCCGGCCTTGAATGACGTGTTGATGCCTCCGGCCGCGTTGGTCACGACGAGCTTTTTGATTCCGAGCCGCCCGACGACGCGTGAAAGGAGCATCACCTCCGCCATCTCGTAGCCTTCGTAGAAGTGCATCCGGCCGCTGAGCGCGACCACCGGCACGGCCCCGACGCGTCCGAGGATCATCTTTCCCTGGTGGCCGACGACGGTTGCCGCCTTGCCGCCGGGGATTTCCCCATACGGGATCTCGGCCTCGACTTCGATCGCATTGACGACACCTCCCAGTCCCGATCCGAGGACGACGCCGACCTGGGGCTGGAGTTTGGTGCGGCCGTGGACGTGCGCTACCGCCTTGTCGATCGCATCAAGCATGGCGGCGGAGTATAGGGCAGAAGGCAGAAAGCAGAAGGCAGAAGTCATTCATCGGAACTTCTGCCTTCTGCTTTCTGCGTTCTGCCTTTATCCTTGCGCCGACCGTCCAGTTTCACAAGGAGCATTTGTGGAGCGATTTTCCGCACTGATCGGATTCGTGTTGATTCTCGCGATTGCCTTCGGGTTGTCGAACAACCGCCGCGCGATCCGCTGGCGAACCGTCATGTGGGGTCTGATTCTGCAGATCGCCACAGCCATCGCGGTGCTCAAGGGCGAGCAGATCGCACGGTTGTTCGGGTTTCCCGGCAGCCAGTTGATGGCGTCACTCGCGTTCATCGCCATCGCCGTTCTGGTCTACTTCATCGCCAGGGTGCTGGCGGAGCAGACGCGCCGCTGGCTCTGGTACGGCTTCGGAGTGTTCGCGGTGGTGCTCTTCCTCGCGTACAACCTGCTCAAGTACTTGTTCGAGAACCTCAAAGAGGTCGTGAACAAGTTCATCGCTTACACCGGTGAGGGATCGAAGTTCGTCTTCGGGGCCCTCGGCGATCAGGCCAATACGAACATCGGCTTTGTCTTCGCGACGCAGGTTCTGCCGACGATCATCTTCATCGCCTCGATCTTCGCCGTGCTCTATTACATCGGCGTGATGCAGCTCGTCGTCCGCTTCTTCGCCAAACTGATGACCCGCTTCATGGGTGCCTCAGGCGCGGAGTCGACATCGGTCGCCGCATCGATCTTCATGGGGCAGACCGAAGCTCCGCTGACGATCCGTCCGTTCCTGCCCGAGATGACGATGTCGGAGCTCATGACCATCATGACCGCGGGCATGGCGCACATCTCCGGCGGAATCATGGCCGCGTATGTACTGGTGGCGAAGGTTGACGTCATCCACCTGCTCACCGCCGTGATCATGACCGCGCCCGGCGCGATCATGATGGCGAAGATCATCGTCCCGGAAGTCGATCAGCCGAAGACAGGCGGCGACGTCGAGGTGGTCGTCCCGAAGCAGGACGTGAACATCATCGACGCCGCGGGCCGTGGCGCGATCGAAGGTCTGCACCTTTCGCTCAACGTTGCTGGCATGCTCATCGCGTTCATCGCTCTCATTGCCATGGTCAACGGCATGTTCGGGGCGGTCCACAACTACGTCTGGTGGTTCCCGGCGACGCTCGACCAGGTCCTCGGATGGATCTTCGCGCCGATCGCCTGGGCGATGGGCGTTGCCAGGCAGGACATGGTGATGGTCGGCAACCTCCTCGGCACACGCATGGTGCTCAATGAGTTCGTGGCCTTCGCCAGACTCGGCGAGATCATCAAAGCGAACCCGCATGCGATGAGCCCGCGCAGTTTCGTGATCACGACGTACGCGCTGTGCGGCTTCGCGAATTTCTCGTCGATCGCAATTCAGATCGGCGGGATCGGCTCGCTCGCGCCATCACGGCGCGGGGATCTGGCGAGGCTCGGATTGCGGGCGATGTTGGCCGGGACCCTGGCGAATTTTCTGACGGCGACGATTGCGGGGATGTTGTTGTAGCGGGCGAAGCCGCGCGAACGTGGGTTCGGCGTGGGTTCGGCCGGGTTTTCGCTGTTCCAAGGGAGACTCCGTTCGCCACACTCTCGCCGTTCGAGTCCCGCGGCTCCCTCCCGCTCACAAGGTGCGAAGCTCCGCCGAAACCCCCTAAGGAACCTCTGCGCAGTCGTTGTTCACGTCATCCTGAGCCGCGAAGACGGCGAAGGATCTCGAAATGGCGGACGTTTTCGCATCCTGAGATCCTTCGTCGCGCTTCGCCGACTCAGGATGACGTCTTGTTCAGAGATTCCAAGGAACCTCTGCGCAAGTCGTTGTTCACGTCATGCTGAGCCGCGAAGAGGGGCGAAGGATCTTGAAATGGAAGACGGTTTCGCATCCCGAGATCCTTCGTCGCGCTTCACCGGCTCAGGATGACGACTTGACGTTCCCTAACGCAGCCTGGAAATGACGCTCGCAATATCCTCCGCAAGTGGCGCCTCGAACACACGCCCGTCAATCGTGATCCGCGAAGCATGCAACGCCTGCCTCTTCATCTCCGCAAGCACGTGCCGAACCTTCTGATCGGGAATGCCCTTCCATTGCGGGCCGGAGTACACCGGGTCTCCCACGATCGGGTGGCCGAGGTGTTTGAGGTGGACGCGGATCTGGTGGGTGCGGCCGGTCCGGAGGGTGCAGCGGAGCAGTGAGACGTAACGGAGCCGCTCGACGATTTCGTAATCGGTGACCGCGCGGCGGCCGGCGGCCGTGACGGTCATGCGCTTCCGGTTGCGCAGATCGCGGCCGATCGAGGTGTCGATCGTCCCGCGTTCCTTTGCCGGCGTTCCGTAGACCAGCGCCAGGTACTCCTTGCGGACGCGGTCGGTTCCCCACGCTTCGGCGAGCGCCCGATGGGAGCGATCGCTCTTGGCGATGACCATCACGCCGCTCGTGTCCTTGTCGAGGCGGTGCACGATTCCGGGCCGCAATTCACCTCCGACGCCGCTGAGGTCCTTGATGTGGAACAGCAGCGCGTTGACCAGAGTCTGGTCGGCGTGACCGGCGGCGGGATGAACGACGAGCCCAGGCGGTTTATTGATGACGACGATGTTTTCGTCTTCGAAGAGGATGGTGAGCGGAATCTCCTGCGACTCGACCCTGGACGCGGCGGGAGGAGGGAACTCGACGCGGATGGATTGTCCGGCCGAGACACGAAGTGACGTTTTGGTCGCCAGTTTCGTATCAACCGATACATGCCCCTGCTCGATCAGTCTGGCGAGATAGTTCCGACTGTGCTCCGGGAACAAACTGCTGAGCGCGCGATCGAGCCGGACGTTGTCCGTGCCTTCGTGGACCGATTTGGTGATCCAGTTCACGAAAAGTTTTTTCTCTCATTCATCATGGCGTTCGATTTAGAATGCGTCAACGATTCACCCAGTGGAGCAGTCTGTTTAACGAATCACGGTGTATAAGGGGAGACTATGTTCAAAATGAAGCAACTGGGCGTGGCCGCGGCCCTGACTCTGTTTGCCGTCGGCGCGATGGCGAGCAACTTCCGCGGTGCCGATCAGGTTTACGTCCCGGCGGCCGGTCATCTGGCCAGCGCGAACGCGACGTTCATCTCGGACGTCTGGGTTTCGAACCTCAGCTCGACTGATTCCGTCTCGGTCTCGGTCATCTACACTCCGTCCGGGACCAATCCGACCCCGCAGTACTTCGACAACGTCATCACGCTCCGCCCGCTGGAGCGGAAAGAGTTCGTCGATTTCTTCCCGACGGCTCTCGGGCTGAACAGCGCGTTCGGCACCCTGATCTTCAACGGGTGCAAGCAGAGCGCGGACTGCCTGACCCAGGACGACAACGGATTCAGCACGAACTTCCGCGACATTGCCGTGTTCAGCCGCATCTACTCGATTCCGGCCGGACAGACGAATCCCGCCAACCAGCCGACGACCGGACAGGCCTTCCCCGGAATTCCCTGGTACAACTTCGTGAGCTCGCGCCAGGCCTCGAGCGGTCTCGCCCGCGTGTTCATCACCGGCATCCGCAACACCGGGACGAGCGGCCAGGTGGGCACCTATCGCGGCAACATCGGCGTCATGAATGCGTCGCAGTATTCGACGACGACGCTGGTGCTCAAGCTTTGGAACGGCTCGACCCCGACCCAGCAGATCGGCAGCGATTTCGCGATCACCCTCGGACCTCTGGGCCACCAGCAGGTCAACGTCTCGACCGCGTTCCCAGCGTTCGGAACGGGAGCGACCTCCACCAACGCGTTCGTCACGATCGAGCAGGGCAACAACGTTCCGACGAACGATGCGCCCACCACCTGCCTGCCGGACGGCTGCCCGGGATTCCTGGCCTACGGCTCGGTGCTCGATAACGCCACCGGCGACGCAACCACGCTGGAGACGGTTTACGAGAAGGCGCTCACCGGCGCCGCGCTCGACGTGATTTACGGAACGGGCGGTTCAGGAAAGAGCAACATCCGCCGCTCCGTCAAGCGCGCGCACTGATTTCATTCGTTTCGCAGTCCATCGAAGACCGCGCCGCGAGGCGCGGTCTTTCTGTTTTCAAAGACTTAGTTGGCCGGTATGATCGTTTCGGTCAACCCATGCAAGCCCCTCGAACTCGCCGCGTCCAGCGAATTCACCTGGCGACGCCGTTAATCGCCCGCCTCGGCACGACCCCCGTCGTTCTCGTGGACATCAGCGTGCTCGGCGCTCGGGTCGAGCACCACGTCCCTCTCGCCGCCGGCGCACACGCTCGGCTCTTCTTCAACTGGGACGATGAGGAGATCGAGACGGAGTGCCGGATCGTCCGTTCGCGGCTGGAGCGTTTCTCGGTCGGCGCCGACGGACTGACGGTCTACCACTCCGGCCTGGAGTTCGAGGAAACGTCCGCCGGGATGCGGGACAAGCTGAAACGAATGATCGCGCTGTTCATCAGCCGCGCTCTCGAAGAGCAGAAGATGAACGCCCGAGGCGAGATCCCACAGCACGACGTCGCCAAGATGCCGATCTTCCGCTACGGCGGGCAGCTCAGCGCGAACGTGAAAGACGTCGAGGTCGGCGAGACCGCGCTTCCCACGTCCCGCATCGCCAAAGAAACGGGCTACATCTGCTATCACCTCGAGAACAACACGTGGCGGAAGAAGCGCACGCATGATCCCGGGCAGCCGATCGAGGGCTTCACCATCTCGGCGACGGAGGATCGGGCCCAGGCGGATCTTCTTTGCGAGGCGTATCTGCGATCGGACCGTGAAGGCCGCCGCATGATCCAGCTGTTCGCGCAGCTGTCGATCATGGAGGGCGAGGGGATCGCGCCCGGCCGTTTCGAGCCGTGAAACGGGTGCTCGGTCTGCTTCTTCTCACTTGTGCGGCGACCGTTTTCGCCGACGAAGTCGCCGACTCCCGGCGGATCTATCGCGAAGCGGCTGCCGCGTACAAAGCGAAGGACTTCGCGACGTTTCTGGAGAAGTCGCGCGCGGCGGCGGATCTGCGGCCGAAGCATTCCGGACTGCTCTACACCTTCGCGGCGGCGCTTGCGCTCAACGGCCGTTCCGAGGAAGCGCTCGACGTTCTCGAGCGCGTTGCGGCGATGGGGATGCTTTACGACCCGGCGAAGGACGACGATTTCGCGACGTTGCGCAATACGCCGCGACTCGCATCGATCAGCGAGACCTTTGCGCGCAATGCCAAACCAAAGGGCAGAGTCACGCGCGTGTTCACGGTCGAGGAGCGAGGGATCATTTCCGAGGGGATTGCGTATGACGCCAGGAGGCGGCGGTTCTTTGTGAGCAGTGTGCGGAACGGCGTCATCTACGCGCGTGATCCCACGGGCCACGTCAGTCCGTTCGCGCGTGATTCTCACTTCGGGATCTTCGGCATGGCCGCTGATGTCGCGCGGCGGAGATTGTGGGCGGCCGCATCCGCATATCCCGCCTCGACGAATTTTCAGGAATCGAATCGCGATCGCGCCGCGGTCCTCGAGATTGATCTCGACAGCGGAAAGATCCTGAGCACGCTGACGCCGGCGGACCAGGGTAAGCATCTCTTCGGCGATGTCGTCGTCGCACGCGATGGCAGCGTGTTCGTCAGCGACAGCGTTTCTCCTTCGATCTATCGCGTGCGCGGGGGAGCCATGGAACCGTTCATTGCAGCGGGACCGTTCGCGTCGCTTCAGGGGCTGGCGCTCTCCGCCGACGGGCGCATCCTTTACGCGTCGGATTACTCGCGCGGCATTTACGCGATCGATCTCGCCACGCGCGACGCAGCGCTTCTGCCGACACCGCCTGAGGTCACGCTCCTCGGCATCGACGGCCTCTACACGGCGGGCAAGGGACTCGTCGGAACGCAGAACGGAACGAGCCCGCAGCGGGTTGTCCGGATTGTGCTCGTCCCCGGCGGGCTGGCGGTGGCGAAAATCGACGTGCTCGCCTCCAATGAGCCCGACTTTGACGACATCACCCTCGGTGTCGTCGCCGGAAACGCCTTTTGCTTCAACGCGGCTGGTCAGTGGGCGCTCTTCGGCGACGATGGTAAGCAGCCGGACGCGGCAAAACTCAAGGCGGCGCTGGTTTTACGGGTCGCGCTCGAGGAATGAGACGCCGCTAACCCCTGTTGTCCCCGTCGTCTGTAGGGTGTAGTATTTCGACAGCTTTCGAGCACTTTCTACTTCGAAAGCGGCCGATTCGGCCGCTTTTTTTGTTCTATGGGCAACTTACCGGACCGAGTCGGGAACGAGATCGAGAAAATCGTGACCTCTGAAGGGATGGAACTGGTCCACATCGAGTACAAGAAGCAGGGCCGCGGGTACCTGTTGCGGGTCGACATCGACAAGGATGGCGGCGTCACGATCGACGACTGCCAGCTCGTCTCGCAACAGGTGTCCACGTACCTGGACGTCGACGATGTGATCCCAGGCGAGTATGAGCTTCAGGTCTCCTCTCCCGGACTCGACAGAAAGTTCTACAGAAGCTCCGATTACGAGAAATTCATCGGCCGGCTCGTCCGCGTGAAGACGGCGAGGGCGATCCGTGGATTGCACGTGATCGTCGGAAGGTTGAAGGGTTTTGACGGAAAGAAGATCGTGGTCACCGATCCGGTGATGAAGAAGGATCCGGACTACGAGGTGCCTTTGGCGGATATCAAGGAAACACGGCTGGAAGTGGAGATCTGACCCGATGTTCGACGAGAACCTCAGCAAGAATGTGAAATCGCTCGCGTACGAGAAGTCGATCGACGTGGAGCGGGTGTTCAAGGCCCTCGAAGATGCCCTTTCGACGGCCGCGCGCAAGTACTACAAGACGCGCGAGCCGCTGGAGACGATCCTCGACCGCACGAGCGGCGCTGTGAAGATCCAGGTCGTGAAGGAGATCGTCGTGGACGAGAACCAGATCGAGGATCCGCAGGCCCAGTGGACGCTCGACCAGGCCCGCAAGATCGATCCGCAGGCGGAGGTCGGCGGGACGCTCAAGCTCGACTACATCACCAAGGAAGTGGTCGACGTGGTGAAGGATCCGCACACGCAGATCCGCACCTGGGAAGCGCAGAAGGTCGATCCGGAAGTCGAGCAGGGTGACGAGGTCAAAATCCCGCTCACCAAACCGCCGGACGAGCTCGGACGCATCGCCGCGCAGTCGGCCAAGCAGGTCCTCTATCAGAAGGTCCGTGAGGCCGAGCGGGAGAAGGTCTACAACGAATTCAAGGACAAGCTCGGCGAGCTCGAGAACGGCTATGTGAAGCGCTTCGAGCGCGGCGACATGATCATCGACCTCAACGGCAAGACCGAAGGGATCATCCCGCGGTCGCAGCAGTCGCGAGCCGAGCGCTACTCGCAGGGTGATCGCATCAAGGCCGTGATCATCGACGTGCACACGCAGCCGAAGGGACCGCAGGTGGTCCTCTCGCGCACCGATCCGCGGCTGCTCATCAAGCTCTTCGAGATGGAAGTTCCCGAAATCTACGACGGCACCGTCGTGATCAAGGGTGCGGTCCGCGAGCCGGGTGAGCGCGCCAAGATCGCCGTGAGCTCGCGCGAGCGCGACGTCGATCCGGTCGGCGCGTGCGTCGGCATGAAGGGATCGCGCGTGCAGTCGATCATCCGCGAGCTGCGCGGCGAGAAGATCGACATCATTCCCTGGAACGACGACATCGTGAACTACGCCCAGAACGCCCTGGCGCCGGCGAAGATCACCCGCGTCAGCGTGACGAGCGACGAATCGGCCCACCGGCCGCACCTCGACGTCATCGTCGACAACGATCAGCTTTCGCTGGCCATCGGCAAGCGCGGGCTGAACGTCCGGCTCGCGGCCGAGCTGATCGGCGCGAAGATCGACATCAAGTCGGAAGAGGAAGTGAAGGGCGAGGTCGCCGACGCACTCTCGGCCATGCTGCAGGAAGCGATGGCCGAGTCGCGCGCCGAGACCAACGTGCACGACATCGACGATCTCCCTCCGGAGTTGGCCGACAGGCTCGAGGCCGCCGGGTACGACGATCTCGACTCAGTGGTCAATGCCTCGGTCGAGGACCTCACGGCGATCGAGGGCATCGACGACGACGCCGCGGCGCAGATCATTGAGATCGCGCGCAAGCATGAGCAGGTCGAGGCCGCCCAGGCCGGCGAACAGGAAGAGACTTACCAGGAGGAGGCCGAGCCGGAAGGCGAAGCTCCCGACGAGAAACAGGAAGAAGCAAAAGTAGAGTAACGCGTAGCGTCATCCTGAGCCGCGAAGACGGCGAAGGATCTCGTGGACGAGACTCTTCTCAGGGCTCAGAGTGACGTAGGAAAATTTACCCAGGAGAATCAATGGCGGCAGCGAAATTCAGAGTCAGCGACGTAGCGAAGAGGATGGGCCTCTCGGATAAGGACCTTCTCTTCCGTCTGCAGTCGCTCGGCGCCGAGATCACCGACCCGAACGCGGTCCTTGAACCCGAGGTGATCCAGGCGCTCATCACCGGCAAGAAGCTGGCGACCCGCTCGCGCAGCGTCATCATGCGCGAAGACAAACCGCTGCCGGAGAAGAAGAAGGAAGCGGTCCGTCCGCCGCGCCCGATCGTCAAGCCGGCGCCGCGAGCCAAGAAAGAGGTCGAGCCGAAGGAGGAGCCGGTCGCCACTCCCACGCCGCCTCCGGTGATCATCCCCGAGTTCATCCAGGCCGCGGAAGCGGAAGAACGTGCGGCCAAGGAAGCGCCGGCACCTGAAGAGAAGCCTCTTGTGGCCGCGAAACCGGCGGCCGAGACGACCGCTGCTCCACAGGCCGAGGCGCCTGCCGCGCACGAGCCGGCGGCGGCGAAGCCGCGGCCTGCGCACGCCCCCGCGCGGCCGACGGGTCCCACTGGACCTCGCGCGCGCACGACTCCGTCGACAACTCGTCCGAACTACGCCGGCCAGCAGCCGGCGCCGAATTTCCGTCCGACGTCACCTCGCCCCGCCGGGGCACCGGCGCGACCGGGAATGGCCGCTCGTCCCGCCGGTGCACAGGGACGTCCAGTCGGTCCGAGAACCGCTCCCGGCGCAGGCATGCGCGCGGCCGGTCCGGGACTTCGTCCCTCCGGCGGCCGTCCGATGCCTCCTCCACCGCCGCCTCCCACCGCTCCCGGCGGCCTCGGCACCCGCCGCAAGAAGACTTCCGACCTCGGCGAAGAGGTTCGCGAGAAGAAGAAGCCGGCCGGCAAGGGCGTGAAGAAGGAACGCCTGGTCGAAGTCGACGACGCGCTCTTCACCAAGGGTCCGTTCTCCGGGACCCAGATCATCGCCGACGATCTCGGTCCCGACATCGTCATGCCGGAGCCGATCGAAGAAGAAGAGAAGAAGCACGCTCCGTCCGCGCGTCGCGACACGCGCAAGCAGGCGGCGCCGGTTTCAGCGAAGGTCCTGGAGTTCAAGAAGCCGACCGGAAAGGTCGCGCTTTCCGAAGGCGTGACCGTGAAGGAGCTCGCGGACAAGCTCGGCGTCAAGGCCAACGATCTCATGAAGCACCTTCTGATGAAGAAGGGCCTCATGGTGTCGATCAACCAGCCTCTCGGCGCGGAGCTCGCGCTGGAGATCGCCAGGGACCTCGACATCGACGCGGAGATGGTCTCGTTCGAGGAAGCGCTCGAGATGCAGGTCATCGAGAAGACCACCACGGGCACCAGCCCGCGCGGTCCGGTCATCACCGTCATGGGCCACGTCGACCACGGCAAAACCTCGCTGCTCGACGCGATTCGCGAGACGAACGTCGCCGCCGGCGAGGCCGGTGGCATCACCCAGCACATCGGCGCGTACCAGGTGGAGAAGAAGGGACGCAAGATCGCGTTCCTCGACACGCCGGGTCACGAGGCGTTCACGATGATGCGTGCCCGTGGCGCGAAGGTGACCGACATCGTCGTTCTCGTCGTTGCCGCTGACGACAGCGTCATGCCTCAGACCAAGGAAGCGATCGACCACGCCCGCGCGGCGAAGGTCCCGATCATCGTGGCCATCAACAAGATCGACAAGCCGAACGCGAACGTCGAGCGGGTGCGCCGCGATCTCGCCAACAACGGCGTGCAGGTCGAGCAATACGGCGGTGACGTCGTGTCGGTCGAGGTCTCGGCAACCAAGAAGCAGGGCATCGACGAGCTGCTGGACATGATTCTGCTGACCGCCGACATCCTCGATCTCAAGGCCAACCCCGAGCAGCCCGCGAGGGGCGTCGTGCTCGAGGCCCGCAAGGAAGTCGGCCGCGGCATCGTGGCCACGGTTCTCGTGCAGGATGGCACGCTCAAGATCGGCGATCCGTTCTTCACCGGTCAGACCGCCGGCCGGGTCCGGGCCATGACCGATCAGCGCGGTGAGCGCGTCAAAGAGGTCGGACCGGCGACGCCGGTTCAGGTCACCGGATTCGAGGACGTCCCGAACGCCGGCGACACGATGCAGGTTCTCGACGACGAGACCCAGACGCGCATGATCGCCCAGATGCGCCAGGAGAAGGCTCGCGAAGCCGCGCAGTCGAAGGGCGCGCGCATGTCGCTCGACCAGCTGTTCCAGCGTATGCAGAGCGGCACGGCGAAGGAGCTGGCGCTCATCATCAAGGCCGACGTGCAGGGCTCGGTCGAAGTTCTCAACGAGACGCTGCGCAAGCTTTCGACCGACCAGGTCAAGGTCAACGTCATCCACTCCTCGGTCGGCGCGATCTCCACGAACGACGTTCTTCTGGCCACCGCATCGGATGCCATCATCGTCGGCTTCAACGTCCGTCCGGAGCGGAATGCCGCGGAGCTGGCGGAGAAGGAAGGCGTCGACATCCGCATGTACACGGTCATCTACAACCTGGTCGACGAGATGAAGGCCGCGATGACCGGTCTGCTCGAGCCGAAGTTCCAGGAAGTCTTCCAGGGACGTGCCGCCGTGCGCGAGACGTTCAAGGTGCCGAAGGCGGGGGTGATCGCCGGCTGCATGGTCGTCGACGGAGTCATCCCCCGAACGGCCAGCGTGCGCCTGCTGCGCGACAACCGCGTCATCTACGAAGGCAAGGTCGGCTCGCTGCGCCACTTCAAGAACGACGTTTCGGAAGTGCGACAGGGATTCGAGTGCGGCATCGGCATCGAGAAGTTCCAGGACATCAAGGTCGGGGACGTCATCGAGGCATTCAAGGTCGAGAAACTCGAGGCCGTGCTGGCGTAGTTCGCTTTGCTCGTTGTCGTCGCCATCTACGAGATCCACATCCCTCACGCCCAGAGCCTGAAGGAGAAACGGATGGTCGTGAAAAGCCTTCGCGACCGGCTGCGCCGCCGCTTCGAGGTCTCGGCGAACGAAGTCGCGCTGCAAGACGTCCATCAGCGCGCCAGGCTCGCAATCTGCTTCATCGCTCACGACCAGGCCAATGCCGATGCGTACCTCGATAAAATCCTCAACTTCGTGGAATCGAACATTGATGGGGTCCTGGCCGGCTGGACTTCGGAGAAGCTCGAGTTTGATGAGACGACGACCTTATGCTGAGCGCAGCGAAGCATCGTTTGCTACACCGCGAGTCCTTTGCCAGGCTCGCGGCACGAGCCTCCTTCGCCGGTAGGCACTCAAACCGCTGTGGAACAGTAGATCCTTCGCCTCGCTCAGGATAGAGAACGAACACATGAGAAAAACAAGACGCACGTCGAAAGTCGGAGCGATGATTCGCGATGCACTCGTCGAAGTCCTGCGCAGCGATGCGAAGCTCGACATGGGCCTGGCCTCCATCACCGACGTCGACGTCAGCCCCGACCTCCACTTCGCGCGCGTGTTCATCAGCGGGCTCAAGGAAGAGGACACGAAGGCGGCCGTCAAGGAGTTGCAGGACTCGCGCGGCAGAATCCGCGGCTACCTCGGCAGGCGAATCCACCTCCGCTACACGCCGGAGCTCGACTTTCGATACGACGAGACGACCATGCGCGCGAGCCGGATCGAAGAGATTTTGATGAAAGTGAAGAAGGATGACCACAACGACGGCTCAGAATCCTGAGATTGCCGCGAGCGAAGTCGCCGGCCGGATCCGTGCCGGCAAGAACTTTCTCATCACCGCACACCGCAATCCGGACGGCGACGCCCTCGGGAGCGGCATCGGGTTGCAGCGCCTCATCCGGAAACTCGGAAAACAGGCCCGCATGATCGTGCGCGACGGATTCGCCAGACCCCTCTACAACATCCCCGGCGCGAACGAGGTGGGCATCAGCGACGTGTTGCCGCCCGATTACCCCGCCGCGTACGACGCCGTCTTCACGATGGAGTGTCCCGAGGTGCAGCGGACCGGCTATCCGGTGCTGCCCGGACCGGTGGTCAACATCGATCATCATCTCGGCAACGAGATGTACGGCCAGATCAACTATCTCGATGTCGAGGCCCCATCAGTCGGCGAGATGGTGCTTCAGCTCAATCGCAATCACCTGCATCTCCCGCTCGATCCGGAGACGGCGACCGCACTCTACGTGTCGCTCGCGACCGATACCGGCTTCTTCCGCTATCACAACACCACGCTGCGCACCTTCCAGGCCGCCGAGGAACTGGTGCGGGCGGGGGTAGTACCGGGCGATGTGTCGCTGTGGATCAACGAGAGTCAGACCGAAGGCTCGATCAGGCTTCTCGGACTGTGTCTGACGACGCTCCAGCTGCACGCGAATGGGCGGATCGCCACGACCGAGCTTCCCAAACGGTTCTTCGTCGAGGCGGGGGCCACACCGGAGGATACGGAAGGCATCGTCAATTACGGCCGCAACATCGAGGGAGTGCTCGTGTCGGCGCTTCTCAAGGAAGGCGAAGCGTCGTCGACACGCGTGTCGATGCGGGCGAAGCCGGGAGTGGATGTGCAGAGGATCGCTGCGATGTTCGGCGGCGGCGGTCACAAAGCGGCCGCGGGTTGCACCGTGCCGTTGCCTCCGGCTGAAGCGAAGGCGAAACTGCTGGCGCTGCTCCAGGAAATCATTTGATGCGCACTCCGCAACAGCCACGCGTCGACGGCGTTCTACTCGTCGATAAGAAGGCCGGCCTGACCAGCCATGACGTCGTCGACAAACTGCGACGCCGTGTGAACGTCAAGAAGGCCGGACACACCGGCACGCTCGATCCGCTGGCCACCGGGTTGCTCGTCCTCTGCATCGGCAAGGCGACACGCCTGCAGGCGTACCTGATGGGGATGGAGAAGACCTACGAGGGAACCATCCAGTTCGGATGGGCAACGGATACGTACGACTCGGCGGGCGAGCCGGCCGGCGAAGTGAAGGAAGTCGACGTCGAGCACATCGACTTCGCGCCGCTGATCGCGAAGTTCACCGGCGAGATCGAGCAGATGCCGCCGGCGTTCTCGGCGAAAAAGGTCCAGGGCGTTCGCGCCTACGAGGCCGCGCGCAAGGGCGAACCGCTCGAGCTGAAAACGAAACGGGTCACGGTCTACGAATTCACCGTCATCTCCGTCGAGCAGTCTCGCCTCAAATTCCGAATCCGATCCTCGGCCGGCACCTACATTCGCTCGATCGCCCACGACCTCGGCACCGCGGCCGGAGTCCCTGCCCATCTCAAAGAGCTGAGAAGGACGGTCATCGGCCGGTTCCGCATCGAGGATGCGATCTCCTACGACCGCCTCGAGACGGCGCGACCGGACGAGATCCTGGCCCCGCCGCATTTCCAGTCCCTTTCCGAGATCGATCTACCGCTCGAGAAGCTCCGGATCGACTGGAGCCAGCAGGGGAAGATGATGAACGGGCAGGGGGTGATCATGACCCCGGCGGTCCGGGTACGGATCGGCGACCTGCTCGCCCTCGGGAACCCTCATGACCAGCTCGTGGCGATCGGAGAGGTTGTGAACGTGTTGAGAGAGGGGGGGCCCGTGGAGGTGAAGCCGAAGGTGGTGCTGGCGGGCTAAGGAGAACGAGGAATGATGGATGGTGAATGTTGAATGGTGAATTAAGGACGGCCGAATTCAACATTCCGCATTCAACATTCGCCATTCAACATTCTTCGTGGGCGGGGGGCGGCCTCGTCCCCCGGGATTGATTTTGCCCCCTCCCGCTGTTATGGTGACGCGATTTACCAATGCCCTAACTGTGGACAATGTAGGCTAACTGACAAGGAGACAAGCTTTTGCCGACCACCAAGCAGCAGAAAACGGATCTGATTTCCCAGTATCGGACCCATGATGGTGATACCGGCTCGCCCGAGGTGCAGATTGCGCTTTTGTCGAACCGGATCACGTATCTGACCGAGCACTTCAAGTCGCATGCGAAGGACCATCACAGCCGCCGGGGGCTCCTCAAGCTCGTCGGCCGGCGCCGCCGTCTGCTCGATTATCTGAAGAAGACGGACCTCGTCCGCTATCGCACGATCATCGACAAGCTCGGTATCCGCAAGTAACCGGCGAAACCGTGAAAGGACAGGCGCCCCGCCTGTCCTTTTTTTTGCAGTCACGTTTCCCCTCCGGCCGGATCCCATCGTTCGGCCAGTACTAATACAACGCTCGAGGTGATGAGTGGCCTCGGCACATCGAAGGAAAAAATGGCTCACAAGAGAGAGATGCAGATCGGCGGGAAACCCCTGTCTTTGGAGACGGGTGCGCTCGCCCGCCAGGCACACGGCGCATGTGTGATCCGCTACGGCGACACCGTGGTGCTCGCCACGGCCGCGTTCAAGGAAGGCAACATCATCGGCGACTTCATGCCGCTCACCGTCGACTACAAGGAGTACACGTACGCCGGCGGACGAATCCCGGGCGGCTTCTTCAAGCGTGAAGGACGCCCCACCGAAAAAGAGATTTTGACGTCGCGCCTGATCGACCGTCCGCTTCGCCCGTCGTTCCAGGAAGGGTACCGGAACGAGACGCAGATCATCGCTCTCGTTCTCTCCGCCGACGGCGAGAACGATCCGGACGTTCTGGCGATCAACGCCGCATCGACGGCGCTGGTCATTTCCGAAATCCCGTTCATGAATCCGATCAGCGCGGTGCGCGTCGGGTACATCGACAACCAGATCGTGATCAACCCGACGAACGCGCAGCGCGATCTGTCGGATCTCGATCTCGTCGTCGCCGGCACGGACTCGGCGATCGTGATGGTCGAGGCGGGCGCGCGGGAGGTCGACGAGAAGATCATTCTCGATGCCCTCGACACCGCTCACGCCGAGATCAGGCGCATCTGCGAGCTGCAGAAGCAGCTTCGCGGCGACGCCGGCAAAGAGAAGATCAAGGTCGAGAACAAACCGAGGTTCACCAAGGAGCTCTCTGACGAAATTTCGAGGATGTACCGCGCGCCACTGCGCCAAGCGCTGCTGACCCAGGGCAAGAAGGCCCGCAGCGAAGCGGCGAAGAAACTCCGCGAGGACATCATCGCCGCCATTCCCCTCGAGGACGTTGATCGCATCGACGCCACAAAACACGCGCTCGACGAGCTGCAGATGCGCGTCTTCCGCGAGGTCGTGGTCGACGAGCGCATGCGCCTCGACGGCCGGTCATTCACGGAGATCCGCCCCATCACCATCGACCTGGCGGTGCTGCCACGCACGCACGGCTCGGCAATCTTCACCCGCGGGGAAACACAGGCCCTGGTCACCGTCACCCTCGGCACTCCGCAGGAAGCGCAGAAGATCGAGGATTTCGAAGGGGAGACGTTCCAGCGGTTCATGCTGCACTACAACTTCCCGCCGTTTTCGGTCGGTGAGGTGAAGTTCCTCCGCGGTCCGGCGCGCCGCGAGATCGGTCACGGCAATCTGGCCCGCCGCGCGCTGCAGCCCATGCTGCCGTCGGAGAGCGATTTCGCGTACACGATCCGCTGCGTCTCGGACATCCTCGAGTCGAACGGCTCGTCGTCGATGGCTTCGGTCTGCGGCGGCTCGATGGCGCTCATGGATGCCGGCGTGCCGATGCGCGCTGCCGTGGCCGGCGTGGCCATGGGTCTGGTGAAGGAAGAGGACCGCACGGCCATCCTCACCGACATCGCCGGACTGGAAGATCACGAAGGCGACATGGACTTCAAGGTCGCCGGCACGCGCAACGGCATCACCGCGCTGCAGATGGACATCAAGGTGTCGGGTCTGTCGCGCGAGATCATGGCTCAGGCGCTGCAGCAGGCGCGCGACGGCCGCATGTTCATCCTCGACAAGATGGACGCGGCCATCGCACAGCCGCGCGCCGAGCTCTCCGAGTTCGCGCCGCGCCTGTACACGCTGATGATTCCGAAGGACCGCATCCGCGACGTCATCGGCTCGGGCGGCAAGACGATCCGTTGGATCGTCGAGGAGACCGGGACGAAGATCGACGTCGAGGACGACGGCAAAGTCACGATCGCATCGACCGACGCCAACTCGGCCCAGCGCGCGATCGACATCATCAAAGGACTCACCGCGTCACCCGAAGTCAACAAGACCTACAAAGGAACCGTCAAGCGCATCGAGCCGTACGGTGCATTCGTCGAGATTCTGCCCGGACAGGACGGCCTGCTGCACATCTCCGAGATGGCGCACACGCGCGTCGGCCAGGTCACCGATCTCATGCAGCTCGGCGATGAAGTCGAGGTGCAGGTCGTCGGCATCGAGCCCGACACCGGCAAGATCCGCCTGTCGCGCAAACCGCTCCTTCCGCCTCCGACGGAGGAGGAGCTGGCCGCGGCTGCCGCGGCGCGTGACGCGCGCGGTCCGCGCGGTCCGCGTGAAGGCGGGCACGGCGGCGGAGGCGGGTATCGCGGCGATCGCGATCATCGCGGTCCGCGCCGGGAGGGTGGCGGCGGTGGTGGTGGTCACCGCGACCGCGGCCCGCGCCGGGAGGGCGGGGGCGGTGGGAATCGCGGTGGTGAACACTCGTAAAGTTTGTGTGGCGCCGCGGACCTCCGCGGCGCTTTTTGTTTCGTCTGCAATTACCCTAGTGTAGTGCGTCCGAAATAACGGTACTTTCGTTGCAGGCGCCGAACGGTCAGATGGGAGGCGGCGCGACGCAGGCGTTGCGGGACATCGTCGAGGAGCGACGCCGCTGCAGATGGCCGTTCGCCGCCCGCAACCCTTCGGGCTGGTGGGGATTGCAGGGCGATCTCCGCGCCGTTCGTCGTCAACGATGGCACCGCACCGCCTCCTCCTCATGGCTTGATCTCGCCCTGCAAGCCCCACCAGCGAACCGTTATTTCGGACGCACTACACCTAGCGCGGACGCCGGTCTCTTGACCGGCCGCCGGTTGAGAACCGGCCTCCACATCTAAACCGCCAGCGCCGGCTGCATCAACCGGCCCAGCACTCCCGCGATCGCATCCACCTCGCGCACGAGCTGTTCGAACGTGTCGGGAAGAATGGCCTGCGGTCCGTCCGACAGCGCCTCTTCCGGCTTGTGATGCACTTCGACGAGCACGCCGTCCGCGCCGACGGCGATGGCCGCGCGCGACATCGGGAGCACCTTGTTTCGCTTGCCCGTGCCGTGGCTCGGATCGACGAGGATCGGCAGATGGCTGATGCGCTTGATCGCCGGCACGACGGAGAGATCGACGGTGTTGCGGGTGTGATCGGCGAACGTGCGCACGCCGCGCTCGCACAGCATCACCTGGTAGTTGCCCTCGCTCATGATGTACTCGGCGGACAGAAGCAGCTCCTCGAGCGTCGCCGACATGCCGCGCTTGAGCAGCACCGGCTTGCGCGCACGGCCCGCCGCTTTCAGGAGCGAGAAGTTCTGCATGTTGCGCGCGCCGATCTGAATGCAGTCCGCATACTGCTCGACCAGCTTCAACGACGTCTCATCGATCGCCTCGGTCACGATGGGAAGGTCGAACTCCTCCCGAACGCGCGCCAGGATCTCCAGGGCCGGCTCGCCCAGTCCCTGGAACGAATACGGTGACGTACGGGGCTTGTAAGCGCCGCCACGAAAGAGCTGGCCACCGCTGCGCTTGATGCTTTCAGCGATCGTCCGCGTCTGATCGGCGGTCTCGACGGCGCACGGGCCGCCCACGACCACCACGCCCTTCCCCCCGACCTCCACACCCCCGACATTCACGATCGTATCGTCGGGCTTGGCTTCGCGGCTGACGAGCTTGTAAGGCTGCGTGACCTGGATGACTTCTTTCACGCCGGGGAAGTTCTCGACGGTGGCGGGGTCCTTCGACCCCTGCTTTCCCGTCACGCCGATTGCGGTCCGGTGGGCACCGGGAATCGGATGAGCTTTCAACCCCAGCTTCTCGATGTGCCGGACGACTGCCTCGACCTGTTCCGGCCGGGCGCCCGCTTCCATCACGATCAGCATGAAATAAGTCTCCCTCGCGCCGAGTATAATCGACTGTTCCACCAGACGATTCCTGGAGATCCAATGAAACGACTTCTGCCTCTTCTCGCGTTCGCAGTCCTGATCTGCAGCCAGTCTTTCGCGGCCTACATCGTGGTCCTGAAGGACGGGACGCGGTACAAGGCCAAGACGAAATGGACGGTCACCAACGGCAAGGCCATCGTCACGCTCGAAAACGGCCAGACTCTGGTCCTGAACCCGAACGAGATCGATGCCGCCAAGTCCGAGGAGCTGTCGAAGCTCGGCCTCGGCGACGTGAACGTGCTCAGTACCTCGCCGCAGACCCAGCCCCAGACACAGACGCAGAAGCCGACGCTCGGTCAGCTCGTCCGGGGAGCGCGCCGGCCGACGGAACCGGCCACACCGGTGACGCAGACGGCACCGGCCGGTCAGTCCCCCAACGCGGCCACGACGACGATTCCCGACCAGACCGATGCCCGTCTGCGCGACACGTTCGAGCGGGCCTATGAGAACGTCGGGATCTTCGAGCACAAGATCAGCGGCACGAACCGGAACATCCGCGTCGACCTCACCGCCGACAACGAGGACAAGGTTTTCAGCGCCATCTCAGCGACCGCGTTCCTGATCCAGCGGAACGCCGGCCTGGAAGGCAATCAGATCGACATGGTCGAGCTGTTCATGAAGACGACCACGGGCGGATCGGCCGGACGCTTTCAGATGTCGCGTGCCGATGCCGACGCGCTGAGCAACAAGTCGATGTCCCTCCAGGACTACTTCATCAGAAGAGTCATCTACTGAAGGACTTCGACGCGCGCCCTGCCGCCGAACACGATCACATAGCGGAAGCGGTGTTGCTCGGGATCGGTGACTGACCGCTCCCCTGCGCCAAACGCCGTCGACCGGATCCGCGACTCCACGACGTTGAATTCCTCGCGCACGTTGGCAAGCCGGTACTGAATGACGGGCGGCACGGGGTTGTCACCGATCAGCGAGAAGCGCACGCGGCCCGACGTGAAGCCGAAATCGAACGCCGTTGCCCGAACGGCCCGCTCCGTCGCCACGGCCACTCCCTCGACGATCCTCACGGTCGGAATCCGCGCGCGGTACTCGATGGCCTGCTTC
Source organism: Thermoanaerobaculia bacterium (assembly GCA_035468985.1). Classification (GTDB taxonomy): domain Bacteria; phylum Acidobacteriota; class Thermoanaerobaculia; order Gp7-AA8; family Gp7-AA8; genus DASVHS01. Next base: position 68,603 of record DATISF010000016.1, on the reverse strand, counting down.
GCCTCGACGACATGCTGCACGGCCGGATCGAACGTCGCCTCCTTCGGTACCAGATAGTCCCATCGTCCGACCGGAGGCGTTCCAAGGAGCATTGGTGGCCGGAAGGGACCGGCGTCGCGAAGAGGCAGGACATCGTTCCAGGCGCGAAAGATCCGCCAGCTCCGGTCGGTCACGACCCAGTTCTCGACCTCATTGGCGATGTCGAGACCGGCGATCAGGCCGCCGACCCCATTCGTGCTGTGCACCGCGACGACGATGCGGTTCCGGCCCGTTCGGACCAGCGGCGAGACGTCGTAGAGATCGAGGTGCGCAGTCCCTTCCGCGCGCCGGGCGGCGATCTGCCGCCCGTTGAGGTACAGCGCGTACTCGGGATCCGCGAAAATTTTCAGATGCGCGAACTGTCTCGTTTCCGGAAGATCGAAATCACGCGCGGCAAAGAAGACGACCGGCTCGTTCCTGCTGATCTGGACCGATGCCCAGATCCACTGCGCCCGTCCTGTGAAGTTCTCGAGCCGCCGCGAGTAGAACCGCAAAAGGTACGAAAACGCACCGGTGAGGACGAGCAGAAAGACTGCGACGGCGGTCAATCGCCGCATCAGTCTGGCATCCGAGGACCGAGGACCCGGGACCGAGGACGTAAAATGCGCCGCGTCCATGAAGGCGGTGATTGTAATTCCCGCGCGCTGGGCGTCGACGCGCTTTCCCGGCAAGCCCCTGACGCCGATTGCGGGCATCTCGCTGATCCAGCGCGTGTATGAGCGTGCGGCAAAATCCGAGCGCGCCGAGGCCGTCTACGTCGCGACCGATGACGATCGGATCGCCGATCACGTCACCGGATTCGGGGGGCGCGTCGTGCGTCCGGAAGGGATTTTCGCTACAGGGACCGATCGAATCGCCGCCGCGGTTCCGATGCTCGACGAAACGTACGACCAGGTCGTGAACGTCCAGGGTGACGAGCCGCTGATCGACGTGCGGAGCATCGACATGGTGATCGAAGCGCTCGACCACGGCGCGGACATGGCGACGATCGCCTGTCCGATCGAGTCCGACGAGGAGTTCCTCAGCCGGGACGTCGTCAAAGTGGTCACCGATCTTTCCGATCACGCACTCTATTTTTCCCGTGCGCCGATCCCGTACGGCTCCCGGGCGATGGCTCGCCGCCACATCGGACTCTACGGGTATCAGAGCCGCGTTCTGCGTGCGCTGTCGGAGATCCCGCCCTCTCCCTTGGAAGGCGCCGAATCGCTCGAACAGTTGCGAGCGCTGCAGAACGGCTTTAGAATCCATGTACTGCACACGGACAAGCCGCACCTCGGCGTCGACCGGCCCGAGGACGTGTTGCGCATTGAGGCTGAGATTGCAAAACTGCGTTGAAAGAGGAGTTCGTTCGTGAGCTTTGAGCTCACGACACGCGCATCGAAGCACTCTCAGCACTACTCTCCCCACCGAAAAGCGGCCCGATTCTTTCTTCCCTCTCAATCTGCATTCGTTTTACCGATGGAGGCGCAGCCATGAGCACGAAATACATCTTCATCACCGGCGGTGTTGTTTCCGGTCTCGGCAAAGGCATCGCCGCGGCGTCCATCGGCGCGCTCCTCGAGGCGCGAGGATTCAAAGTCACGCTGCAAAAATTCGATCCCTACATCAACGTCGATCCCGGGACGATGTCGCCGTTCCAGCACGGCGAAGTCTTCGTCACCGATGACGGCGCCGAGAGCGATCTCGACCTTGGCCACTACGAACGGTTCACCACGATGCGCGCCTCGCGCAAGAACAACTGGACGACCGGCCGCATCTACCTCAAGGTCATCGAGAAAGAGCGGCGCGGCGACTACCTCGGCAAGACCGTGCAGGTCATTCCGCACATCACCGACGAGATCAAGAGGTGCATCCGCGAGGTCTCCGAGGGCGTCGACGTCGTGATCGTCGAGATCGGCGGGACGGTCGGCGACATCGAGTCCCTCCCCTTCCTCGAAGCGATCCGTCAGTTCCGCCAGGAAGTCGGACGCGGGAACGCCATCAACGTCCATCTCACGCTGGTTCCGTACATCAAGGCCAGCGAGGAGCTGAAAACGAAGCCGACGCAGCATTCGGTGAAGGAGCTGCGCGAGATCGGGATCCAGCCCGACATCCTCCTCTGCCGTTCCGAGCGCGCCATTCCCGAGGACATGAAGAAGAAGATCGCGCTCTTCTGCAACGTCGAGGAGGAAGCGGTCGTCTCGGCGCTCGACGTCGAGTTCATCTACCAGGTTCCGCTGGCGTTCTCACGCGAAGGTCTGGACGAGATCCTGCTCGACAAGCTCCATCTGCCGCACGAGGAGATCGGCTCGCTCGCGAAGTGGGAGGAGATCGTCCGCAAGCTGCGCCATCCCGAGGACGAAGTGCGGATCGGGTTCGTGGGGAAATACGTGGAGTTCGGCGATTCCTACAAATCGCTCAACGAGGCCCTCGGGCACGGCGGCATCGCCAACAACGTGAAGGTGCGCATCGTCTACATCGATTCGGAGTCGCTCGAGGAAGACGGGTATCACGGCGAGCTGGCGAACGTCGACGGGATCCTCGTCGGGCCCGGCTTCGGCGCGCGCGGAGTGGAAGGGAAGTTGCGCGCGATCCGCTACGCGCGCGAGAAAAAGATCCCCTACTTCGGCATCTGCCTCGGCATGCAGTGCGCGACGATCGAGTTCGCTCGCGACGTGGTCGGCATGGTCGGAGCGAATTCGACGGAGTTCGACGACGAGGCACCGTACAAGGTCATCTACAAGCTCCGCGATCTCATCGGCGTCGATGCCCTCGGCGGCACGATGCGGCTCGGCAAGTATCCCTGCAAGCTGCGCGAGGGATCGATTGCGCAGCGGGCGTACGAGACCGATCTCGTCGAGGAGCGCCACCGCCACCGCTACGAGGTGAACCCCGAGTACATCCCCGCGCTCGAAGAAAAAGGATTCCGGGTCACGGGTATCTCTCCCGACGGAAAGTTCGTCGAGATCATCGAGCTCGAAGACCATCCGTGGTTTCTCGGGTGCCAGTTCCATCCGGAGTACAAGTCGCGTCCCATGACTCCGCATCCTCTGTTCCGCTCGTTCATCGCGGCGGTACGTGCATTCAAGAACGCCCAGAAGAGCGTGCCAGCGGCGGTGGCGCGCGAGGCTGAACTGGTCTAGTGTGGCGTCGCATCGGCGCCTTCGTCGCCGGGCTGGCGATCGCCTTTCTGCTCGTTGAGGCGGCCGAGCTGGGTGTTCATCAGCTCTATCCGGCGCCGCCGGGCACCAACATGAGCGACATGAAGGCGGTCAAAGCATACGTGGGGACGCTGCCACCGGCTGCGTTCGTCCTGGTCCTCGCGGGTTGGCTCGTGGGAACCGTCGCCGGGACGTTTGCTGCGACGCGGATCGCCCGAAATCCTGCTCCTGCCTATGTGCTGGGTGCCCTGCTCCTTGCGGCCGGGATCGCCAACGCGATCAGCATTCCGCAGCCGCTCTGGTTCTCGATTGTCTCGTTCGTCATCTATGTGGCGGGAACGATAGCCGGCGCGCGACTCGGATCTCCCCCCCTCTCGGCGCTACCGGCCTCACAACCGGCATAGCGGAACCGGCGAGTGGGCGGACCGTCGAATCATCATGCAATGGACGCGGCTCGCATTCGTGATCGCTCTTGTCATCACGACTACGGCGGCGGCCTTCGACGGGGCACCGGCGCGTCTGTGGGGCGATCTCGAAGCGGGGCCCTACGCCGTCGGATATCGCGTCGTGTACGAACGTGACCGATCGCGGCCGTGGAACGCGCACGCAGGCCGTCCGATCCGAATCGCGATCTGGTACCCGGCGGCAACGGGAGTCTCATCGGAGACGATGCGCTACGTCGACTATCTCCATTACACCGGCGGCGACGCGTTCGCCGACATCGACGAGCCGCTCGATGCGAATGACCGCGAGAGCTGGATCAAGGATCTGACCGAGGTGGCTCCGAACGGGCGCGAGCTTGCAGCGAGACTGTTCGCGACGCCAACGGCCGCTCATCGCGACGCTGCTCCGGCGCCCGGCCGTTTTCCCCTCATCCTCTACTCCGCGGGCCTGGGAGGGCGCGGCGACTCGAACGCAGAGCTCGGCGAGTATCTCGCCAGCCACGGTTTCGTGGTCGCTACAGTCCCGAACGTCGGGCGCTCGCCGCAGAACATCGAAATGGGGAGCTCGGCCGCCGATCTCGAAGGGCACGCGCGCGATCTCGAATTCGCGTGGAAACGGCTTCGCCGCTTCGCTTTCGTCGACGACGCGGATGTTGCCACTGCCGGTCACAGCGTCGGCGGGGTCGTGGCGCTGTATCTCGCGATGCGTCACGGCGAGATCAAGGCGGTCGTATCGCTCGACGGCTCGTTCGGGTTCAAGGGGCACGTCACGGCCTTGACGCAACTGAAGGACTACGCGCCGTCACGCGTCACCGCCGCGTTGCTCGACCTCCGCCGCGCGAATCACGTCCAGAAGGCGACGCACGATCGCACAGTCGTGCGAGCCCTTCGGCGATCCGATCGCTACCTCGTGTCGTTTCCGGGCATGTTCCACGGCGACTTCACCGAGTTCGGCACGATCGCCTTTCTGCTGTCCGTTCCCCTTCCGCCGAACGACGACGGCAGGACGAGGCGAACGGGGTTCGAGGGAAATCAGCACGCGTATCGCGCAGCGCTCGGCTTTCTCGATGCCACGCTTCACAGCGACAAGACCGCCATGGCCCGCCTTCGCGCGGGGATCAGGAGCGTGCGCGGAACCACACTCATCCATCTGCCGCCACGACCACGTAAAATGCCGCGCGCATGACGACCACGCGCTCGATCCCGATCACGGATGACATCGCATTCGGCGGCGACAATCCTCCCCTCTTCATCGCCGGACCGTGCGTGATCGAGTCTCGCGAGCATGCGCTGGCGATGGCTCGCACGCTGAAAAAGCTCCGCGACGAGTTGAAGATCAACCTCGTGTTCAAGTCGTCGTTCGACAAGGCGAACCGGACGTCCATCGAATCATTCCGCGGTCCCGGACTCGACGAAGGATTGGAGATTCTCCGTGCGGTCAAGGCCGAGACCGGATTGGCGCTGCTGTCCGACATTCACGCGCCCGAGCAGGCTGCACCGGCCGCGAAAGTGCTCGACATCCTGCAGATCCCGGCGTTTCTCTGCCGGCAGACCGATCTCGTCGCCGCGGCGGCCCGCACGGGAAAACCGGTCGGCGTGAAGAAGGGTCAATTCCTGTCGCCCGAGGAGGCCAAGAACATCCTGGACAAAGGCCGTGAGGCGGGCAACGACCGCGTGTTCATCACCGAGCGCGGATCGTCGTTCGGCTATCAGAATCTCGTCGTCGACATGCGCGCGTTCCCGATCATCCGCGGATTCGGCGCACCGGTCGTGTACGACATCACGCATTCGATGCAGAGGCCGGGCGGCGAAGGCAAACAGACCGGTGGGACGCCGCAGTTCGCGCGGCCGCTCGCACGGGCCGCGGCCGCCGCCGGCGCGGACGGGTTCTTCATGGAAGTGCACGACAACCCGCCCGCCGCGCTCTCGGATCGAACCACGCAGATCCGACCCGAGGCGGCGCGAGCGATCATCGAGGACGTGCTGGCGATTCGAAAGGCCCTGTCAATGACATCCTGAGCCGCGAAGACGGCGAAGGATCTGGGCGGTGGCGAGATCGCGCGCCGCTCAGGATTGAAAGGGCCTGACCCGCCGTCTGGGATCGGTGCACGAACGGTGTTCCGCGACACGCCGGTCCAGATCATTGGCCGCGCCGGTGTACAGGGCGCGGCAATGACTGGCCATGACGCAGACGTGGTGTTGCCGAAAAGATTCCTGGCCGTCTTCGCGGCTCGGAATGACGTTACACCGTGACGGCTTCGGCTCCGACTCCCGCCGCCGCGCGCAGCGCGTCGGCCTTGTCGGTCGCTTCCCACGAAAACTCCGGCTCGGCGCGGCCGAAATGGCCGTAGGCCGCCGTCTTCTTGAAGATCGGGCGGCGGAGCTTCAGCGACTCGATGATGCCGCGCGGCGTCATCTGGAAATGCTCGCGAACGAGATCGCCGAGCTTCTTCTCGTCGATGCGGCTCGTGCCGAACGAATCCACGTAGACCGACACCGGTTCCGCCACGCCGATCGCATACGCGAGCTGAACCTCGACCTCGTCGGCGATGCCGGCGGCGACGATGTTCTTGGCGATGTAGCGCGCCATGTAGCACGCGGAGCGGTCGACCTTCGTGGGATCCTTTCCGGAGAACGCGCCGCCGCCGTGACGTCCGCGGCCGCCGTACGTGTCGACGATGATCTTGCGGCCCGTGAGGCCGGTATCACCCTGCGGCCCGCCGATGACGAACCGTCCGGTGGGATTGATATGGAACACCGTGTCCTTGTCGAGAAGCTCGACAGGAACGACGGGCTTGATGACTTTCTCGATGATCGCATCGCGGAGATCGCGATTGCTGACGTTCGGCGAATGCTGCGTCGAGATGACGATCGCGCTGGCGCGGATGGGCCGCTTCCCTTCGTACTCGATCGTGACCTGCGACTTGCCGTCGGGGCGAAGGAAATCGAGCTCGTTGGCCTTGCGAACCTCGGTCAGCCGGCGCACCAGCTTGTGCGCGAGCGTGATCGGCAGCGGCATCAGCTCTTTCGTCTCGCGGCAGGCGAAGCCGAACATGAGGCCCTGATCGCCGGCGCCGCCGGTGTCGACGCCCTGGGCGATATCCGGCGACTGCGGATCGATCGACGAGATCACCGCGCACGTTTCGCTGTCGAAGCCGTATTTCGCGCGGGTGTAGCCGATCTCGCGAATCGTGTTGCGCACGATCGACGGAAAGTCGACGTACGTCTTGGTGGTGATCTCGCCGGAGATCATGGCCAGACCGGTCGTGACCAGCGTCTCGCAGGCCACACGGCCGAGCGGATCCTCCGCCATGACCGCGTCGAGGATGGCGTCCGAAATCTGATCGGCGATCTTGTCGGGGTGTCCTTCGGTGACAGATTCCGAAGTAAAGAGATGTCTGTAGTTGGGCATCGTTTGCGAGCTCCTCCGGAGGTGCGGAAAAATCGACGAATCGTAGCAGCCGAGTCAGTGATGGTCAATGTTCACGGACGGCCCCGGCAGTCGTCTTGCACAAAGGGCGGCAAATGCTGAAGACCCGTCACTTAGGCGCGTACAAGGACCTGCTGGTCCTCCTAACCAGGTATGGGCGGAGAGACTTCCGCCTCGAGCTCGAAAACGAGGAACTTCTCCTCCCCGCAACCGGCGAGGGCCCGATCGAGCCCGACGTTCGCCGGCGCGCCGAAGCTTTCGCCGCGGCGCTGAAGCAGATGGGGCCTGCCTACGTCAAATTCGGGCAACTCCTGTCGACGCGGCCGGACATCGTGCCGCCCGAGTACATCGCGGTTCTGGAGTCGTTCCAGGACAACGTCGAGCCCTTCTCGTTCGCCGACGTGGAGCGGATCGTCGAGGAGGAGCTGGGGGCGAAGATCTCGAAGGTCTTCGAGGAATTCGAGGCCGTTCCGGTGGCTGCAGCGTCACTCGGCCAGGTGCATCGGGCCGTCCTGCGCGACGGCCGTGAAGTCGTCGTCAAGGTGCAGCGGCCGAACGTTGGCCAGCAGATTCGGGAGGAGCTCGACGTCCTGACCGAGATCGCCGAGACCCTCGAGGCTCACACCGAGATGGGGCGACGGCTGAACCTCGTCGGCGCCATCGAGCAGGCCCGCATGTCTATGCTCAGCGAGCTGAATTACCTCCAGGAAGCGCGAAACACGGAGATCCTCCGCCACAACCTCGAATCGTTTCCGCAGATCTACATTCCCGCCGTCATCCACGATCTCAGCTCCTCGCGCGTGCTCACGACCGAGCTGGTGAAGGGTCGGAAGATCTCGAAGCTGACCCCGCTGGCGTTGATCGAGAACGACTACGCCGAGCTCGCGTCGGTCCTGACGCGCGCCTATCTCAAGCAGATCTGCGTCGACGGCATCTGGCACAGCGATCCGCACCCCGGCAATGTCTTCATCCGCGAGATCGACGGGGCGCCGCAGGTCGTTCTGCTCGACTTCGGGATGACAGCGCGGATCAGCTCCGAATTTCAGGACGAGATCATCAAGCTGCTGCTGGCGATCTCCTCGAACGGCGGGGCGGAAGTGGCCGGCTCGTGGGTGCGCCTGTCCGACGAGGCGGACGAGAGCTTCGATGCCCTGCATTTCACGCGCGAGATCTCCGCGCTCGTTGCCACCGTTCACGACGTCAGCGCGTCGAGCATCAACACGGGGCAACTCATCTTCAACGTCATTTCCATCGGCAACAACAATGGACTGAAGGCGCCACCGGAGATGACGATGCTGGCGAAGACGCTGCTGCATCTCGACGCCATCACGCGCCGGCTCGATGCCGATTTCAATCCGCACACGGTGATCCGCGACTACGCCGAGCAGTTGATGACGCAGAAGCTGCAGCAGAAGTTCAACCCGCGGAACTTCTACGCGGCGCTGCTCGATCTCAACCAGCTCGTGCTCGATTTCCCCCATCACGCGCGCCAGATCATCGATCTCACCGCCGACGGGAAGCTGACGTTCGGGCTGAAGCTCGTTCAGGCAGAGGAGTTCCTGGCCGGCATTCACAAGATCGCCAATCGGATCACGGTCGGCCTGATCATCGCGGCCATCGTCCTCGCCTCGGCGCTGATGATGCGGACACAGCCGGCGCTGGCGATCACCGGGTACGTCGGCGCGTCGATCATCGGCCTCTACCTCGCTCTCTCCACCCTGCTCCACGATCGGAAGGATCAGGCGCGGGCGAGATTGAAGGGGAAGTAGGCCTAGTCCAAATCGCTGTGTCTCCCCGTTGACGCCGTCTGCACCCGCTCGCTCTCGAAGATGTACACGGGCGTTCCGACGCGCGCGGCGTTCCACACAATTTCGAGCGTGTCATCGGGAACGCGAATGCATCCGTGGGACAGGCGTTTGCCGAACGAGCCGACGTCATCGGTACCGTGGATCATCACTCCCTCGCCGAGGTCGAGCGCGTATTGACCGAGGTGGCCTTTGATACGACGCGCCGGCGAGCCGGGCGGCGGGATCGGACGGCCTTCTTCGATGAACGCCCAGTCCGGCTTGACCCAGATCGGGTCTTCGATCTTTCGCAGGACCTTGAGCAGGCCGCGCGGCGTGTGGAACAACCAGATGCGCCTGCCTTTCTTCAGAATCGTTTCGGAGCCGGTGGCGACCGGTGCCTTGTCGATGAGGCGGCCATCCTCAAACAGGTACAGCTCGTTCCTGGCGACGTCGATGGTGATCAGCGTGCCTCCCTGCGGCGCATCGCTGGGAAGACCCTCGATCTGGTCTTGTCTGCTGCAATGTCTGAATTGCCACCAGTGACAATCGTCGTCCGCCAGAAGCTGCGACGAGGTGGCCACCATGCTCGCGGCGAGAAGCACCGGCGCGAGCAGCATCGATTTCGATTTCAAGGAACACCCTCCCGCTCGAAAATTTCGCAAACCAGCTTCCAATAACTGATTGCGAACGGAAGGCCAACTTGTTAATGTCGGTTGATTCGGTAAGGCCCCGTAGCTCAGGTGGATAGAGCAGCAGTTTCCTAAACTGTGGGTCGCGTGTTCGAGTCACGCCGGGGCCACCAAGTCGTCGTGGCACGCACTACACCTTCTTGTCGACGTCGCGCACCCACGTCCACACCGCGACGGTGGAGGCCATGCCGATGACGCTGGCGGCGAGCGCGACCACCTGTCGCATCTCCTCCTCGCTCGCGCCCGATCCCCGCGCTTTCCGCGCGGCGGAGTGAACTCCCCCTTCGCGCATCGCGCCGATGCAGATGGCGAGTTTGACCAGTCTCGCGGTTTTCTCGTCGAGCGGCCCCTCGGCGCCCGCATCTCCCAGCAGATCCCATGCTTTACGTAGCGTCGGAAAGGTCTCGCTGAAGTCATCAAAGGTTCGCGGGGGTCTCGGCGTCTTTGGCATCTCTCCTCCCATTTGTTACTTTAGCTTCCGTGCAGCTCTGGACGGCGTTTGCGCATACGGGTGCGGTGGGGAAAGCCGTCCTGGGTATTCTTCTCCTCTTTTCAATTCTTTCATGGGCGACGACGCTCGTCGTCTGGCGGCGTTTCCGCCGCTCGCGCTCGGCTTCCCGCCGGTTCGTCGGCGCGTTCCGGAAAGCGAAACGCCTCGCCGACGTGCAGCCGTCCCTGCAACCGCTGAAGCATTCCGCGCTCGTCGGCCTGTTCCGCGCCGGCTACGCGGAGATCGAGGCGCAGATCGCGCACGGCGGCGGATCGCAATCGATCCGATCGCTGGACGCCGTCGAGCGTTCGCTGATCCGCGCCTCGCGCATCGAGACCTCGCGCCTCAGCCGCTTCGTCCCGTTCCTCGCCACGACCGCGGCGGCCACTCCGTTCATCGGACTCTTCGGAACGGTGTGGGGCATCATGGGCTCGTTCGCGAACATCGGCGCAACGGGATCGACCTCGATCACGGCCGTCGCTCCCGGAATCAGCGAGGCGCTGATCAACACCGCGGCCGGCCTTTTCGCGGCCATTCCGGCGCTCATCGCCTACAACTATTTCGTCCAGCAGCTCCGCCGCGCGCGCGGCGAGATGGAAGACTTCACCCTGGAGTTTCTGAACCTCACCGAACGCAACTTCATGTAGGCCGTCTAACAAAACAATGGCGTTCCGCAGCTTCGATACAGATGACCTCGGTGACATGGCCGAGATCAACGTCACGCCGCTGGTCGACGTCATGCTCGTGCTGCTCGTCATCTTCATGGTGACCGCGCCGCTGCTCACGCAGGGGCTCGAGGTTCAGCTCCCGCATGCCGAGGGGCGCAGCTTCGAGCTGGCGTCGAACAATCCGACGAAGATCGTGGTGGCATCGAACGGAGCGGTTTACGTCGACGGCGTGGCCGTCGGATCGCGCAACCTCGAGATGACCCTCGGGGCGATGCTGCGGGCGCGCCGCGTGAAGCGCGCCCTGCTCGAGGCCGATCGCGGCGTCCCCTACGGCCGCGTTGTTGCAGTCCTCGATGTGATGAACCGCGCCGGAGTCGAACAGCTCGGAATGGTCACGCAGCCGAGGGAGGCCGATGCAGGATCGCGTCGCTGATGTCCTGGCGCAGCGCGCCCGGCTCGACACTGGCGGAGCCGGCGGAGTGGTCCTCTCGATTCTTCTTCACGGCGCGATCGCCGGCGCCGCGGTCTACGCGGCGATGCACGCCGAAGCGCCGCAGGTGGCCTCGACGCTGAACATCCGCTTCGCGCCGATGCCCGCGCCGGTCGTGGCGCCTCCGGCGGAGCCGAAGCCGGCCGCGCCGCCGCGCATCGAGCCCCCGAAGCCCGAGCCGGTCAAACCGGCAGAGACGAAGAAAGCGCCGGAGAAGAACACGGTCCCGCTCTCGCCGTTCGGCAAATCATCGAAGAAAGGTTCGGAGAATCCAGCCCCTCCCCCGCGACCGACGACCAACGATCAACGACCTGCCGGAGCGACAGCGACGGCACCTGGGGTCAGCGCCGCATTCGAAGGTGGCGATTTCCCGTACACGATTTACATCGACCGCATGCGAACGCTGATCGGCACGCACTGGTTCCGGCCGCAGATCGGCGCCGGCGCAACCACCGTCGTCTACTTCGTCATCGAGCGAGACGGAACGATCCGCGACGCCAAGACCGAAGTTCCCAGCGGCAACGACGCCGTCGACCGCGCCGCGTTGCGGGCGATCCTCGAAGCCAACCCGCTTCCTCCCCTTCCGTTCGGTTACGCGGGCACTTACCTCGGAGTTCACCTCACATTTCGATGAAACGATCTCTCATCCTTCTGCTGTTCGCTGTTCCGGCGGTTCACGCGCAGACCAACATCGGAGTCACGATCGATCCGAGCAAGGCCACGAGCGTCGTCCGCATCGCCGTGCCTTTCCCCGACCTCACGATTCCGACGAGCGCATCGAAGAATGCCGCGATGGTCGAAGGCGAATCGATCCGCGAACCGTTCTTCGCGCCGCTGACGCGCGACATCGCCTACTCCGGCGTGTTCGCCATCGCGCCGCTGCCGCCGGGCATCCCCCCAACACCGGATGTACTGAAGAACGCCAACGCGCAGATGATGCTCCGGCTGAACGTGTTCGCGGAAGGATCGGACACCATCGTCGACGCCTCGCTGCTCGACAGCGCCGGCCAGGTGCAGCCGCTGCATCGCTATCGCTCCCCCGCCTCGGCACTGACGGTCACCGCCCACATGCTGGCGAACGACCTCTTGCGCACGGTCAACGGCCGGCCCGGCATCTTCCGCACGCAAATGGCGTTCGCGTCGAACCGCAGCGGGCATTGGGAGATCTGGCTGATGGACTGGGACGGCGCGAACCAGCGGCAGATCACCCACCACAACGCCCTGACCATCCTCCCCAGCTGGTCGCCGGACAACGACCGCATGGTCTACACGTCGTTCGCCGGCGGCTCGAGCGACATGTACATCATCAACCGCCGCGGCGGAGGGCGCATCCGCCTGAAAACAGGCCTCGGCCTCAACACCTCGGCCACGTTCTCGCCGGCCGGCAACGACATCGCATTCGTCGGATCGACGATGGGCAACCCCGACATCTACCTGATCAAAGACGACGGCAGCAACCTGCGCCGGCTGACCACGACGTACTCGATCGAGTCGACTCCGGAGTGGAGCCCGAACGGGCGGCAGATCTCGTTCACGTCCGGCCGCAGCGGCTCGCCGCAGATCTACATCATGCAGGCTGACGGTACGAACGTGAAGCGCATCTCGTACGACGGCGACTGGAACGACGACGCCACGTGGTCGCCGGACGGCGATCGCGTCGCGTACACCTCGCGCGTCAACGGGCGATTCCAGATCCGCATCGCCAACGTCATCAACGGCGAGACGCACATCGTCGCCGGCCAAGGCTCGAACGAGCAACCCACCTGGTCGCCCGACGGCCAATGGATTGCATTCCAGTCCAATCGCAGCGGCAAGTGGCAGGTCTACCGCATGCGCGTCGAGGGAACCGACTTGATGCAGCTCACATCCGAGGGTGAGAACAAGGAACCAGACTGGTCGAAGAAGGCCGAATGATTGTTATGATCGAGAACAGGAGTCAAGTACCCATGAATAAGATGTTGAAAGGATTTTCCGTAGGTCTTTTGATCGTCATCGCCGCGCTCGTGCCGGCCTGCCGTTCCTCGAAGAAGAAAGCCGTGCCGCCGACGACGACCACCGAGGCAACCAGCACCGTTCCGCCAGTGCCTGTGACGGAGACGGAGACGAAGGTCGATACCCAGCCTACCGACTTCGTGCAGGAGACGCCCAAGCCGAGCGTCGAGCCACTGCCGGCCAACATCGAGGCGCTCAACCAGACCGTCCAGAGCCGCGGTCTGATCAAGGATGCGTTCTTCGCCTACGACGAATCGACGCTGACCGCCGATGCGCAGTCGGCGCTGACCACCTCCGCGAACTGGCTCAAGCAGAACCCGACGTACGGCATCCTGATCGAGGGCCACTGCGACGAGCGCGGCACCGAGCAGTACAACCTCGCCCTCGCCGACCGCCGGGCGTCGATCGCCCGCGACTATCTCGTCACCCTCGGCGTCGAGTCCGGACGGATCAAGACGATCAGCTACGGCGAAGAGCGTCCGTTCGCCGAAGGGCACAGCGAGACGGCGTGGGCGCAGAACCGCCGCGCGCACCTCGTGATCGTGAGCCCGCCCCGATGAAGAAGACCGCCATCCTCCTCGCCCTGACGCTCGCCGGCGGCTGCGCGACGTCGGGCGATCTCCAGAAGGTGCAGCAGCAGGTCTCCGAGCTGCAGAACGAGCTCGCCAACATGAAGCGGACCACCGCCGGCAAGGAGGAGGTCCAGAACGTCAACGTGAAGATCGCCCAACAGACCGAACAGCTCCTGAAGTCGAACGCCACGCTGGTCGCCAAAGTCGATCAGATGGACGAGCGCGTTCAGAACACGCAGGGAACGATCGAGCAGACGAACTACCGCATCGACCGTCTCGCCCAGCAGCTCACGCAGGCGCAGCACGACATCGAAGAGCTCAAGGCGCGCGCGGCCGCGGCCACGGTCGTTCCGCCCCCTGCGACAAGTGTGGAGGCCGGCTCTCAACCGGCCGCTCGACCCACGCCGGCGATGAGCGAGGTCACCGTTCCGGCCCCGGCCGCGACGACGACCTCGACCGTCAACCCGATGGAGCTGTACCAGACCGCCTACCGCGACTACCAGCGCGGCAACTTCGACCTGGCTGTGGCCGGCTTCACGGACTTCCTCAAGCAGAACCCGAATTCAGACCTGGCCGACAACGCCGCGTACTGGATCGGCGAGAGCCTCTTCTCCCAGAAGAAATTTCAGGAGGCCATCGCGCAGTTTGACAGCGTCATCACCAAGTACCCGCAGTCGGACAAGGTTCCGGGTGCGCTTCTGAAGAAGGGCTACGCCTACATCAACCTCGGCGAGAAGGCTCAGGGAATCGTTCAGCTGCAGTATGTGGTTCATGAACACCCGAGCTCGCAGGAAGCGTCGCTCGCCCGCCAGAGACTCAAGCAGCTCGGCGTGGAGACGAGATAGAAGGAGATCGAGATGGCGAACATTCGCTCGGCCGAGAAGCAGCGCAGGCAGGCCGAAAAGAAACAGGCGCGCAACCGCGCCGGGAAATCGCGGTTGAAATCCGCGCTGAAGAGGACCCGCAGCACGGTGGCCGCCGGGGCCGGCGACCTGAAGGACGTGCTGAGCAGCGGGTTCTCCGAGATCGACAAGGCCGCCCGGAAAGGCCTGATCAAGAACAACACCGCCGACCGCTACAAGTCGCGGCTCTCCGCCGCGGCCAAGCGCGCCGCAAAGTAACGCAGGGCCGGTTCTCAACCGGCCCTTTTCAGTGCCTCTTGAAGTATTGAACCGCGCGTTCGTGCTTCTGCGCCGCAGCCAGCGACTTGAATGTCCCGAGGTTGCGGCGCTTTCCCGTCTTCGGATTCTTCTTGCGCGAGTAGAGCCGGTACTCGCCCGAGGCGAGCTTGCGGATCACCGGCCGCCGCCCTTGCGGACGGCGTTCACGGTCGCCCAGGCCCTGTGCTCGGCTTCGTTCTCGGAGACGCAGCGCTCTTCGTATCCTTCTTCCCGATGTTCGGCCTGGCGCTTCTCTTTGTCGGTGGATTTGCTCTTGTCGCCTCTCGGCATGGGTCTGTTCTCCTGATCTCAGGCGATGCGGCGCCGCACGGTCATGTCCGCGCGGTCGCGCATGCTCACCGGTTCCTCATCCAGGTAGGAGCGAAGCACCTCGGCGGTCTTGCCGGTGAGGAGGAGGGTGTCGGAGGTCGCGGCCGAAGAGACGCGGATGTCGCCCGACGAGGCGCGGTCGACGAGCACTTCGGCGTCCGCGGCGCTCTCGAGGAACACCGTCAGTGCGACGATCGCGCTCGATCGCGCATGAGCGAGGTGAAGCAGCTCGCGCTCGCCGAGGAGGAATTGCAGGGCGACGGTGCCGGCAGCGGGGTTGCTGTCGGGCGTCCAGTGCATGTTCCCGATGAGCTCTGAATTGCGGTAGATCACGATTGACTCTCCTTCGAACGCGCGAACGCCCCGTCGAGGTAGACGCGCTCGAGCCCGGTGGCCCAATAGCGGAGGGCCCTCCGGTTCGGCTGCGAAGTCTCCTGTCCGGTCCGGCGAAGCGCGCCGGGACCGACGAAGACGACCCGCCCACTCCATGTCCCGTCACGCCGCTGTTCGCCTTCGACGACGACCTGAAATTCGCGGCCGTCCGTGGCGAACGGCGTGTCGAGGCTGGTGATCCGTTCCCAGTTCACGGTGATTGGATAGTTCAATGGGCGTGCCGGTGGGCGGGAGGGTCGCAAGAGTGTGAGATGGGTCACGGAAGTAGAGGGGACGATCTCGCACGCTCCGGAATCCGAGGCATCGGCCAAGTGAGAGGACTGGGAGGAAAAGTAACGCGCGACGGGCGATTCGGCGCTAACTTCTCAGGCTCCACGGTCGATCCTCGCTGCCGAATGCTGCCACCTCGTGCGCGTTGATCACGCACAAGCAGCTCACGGAGCGCTGGCTGACACGTCATCGCCGTCCGCGTCCTCTCGATCACGTACCAGGGCGGCGACGTCGCGAGTAGAGCTTTCGCCCCGGCCGCAATCCCGTCGACGGCGGACCGGCTAAGTACCCGGCGCTTCACCCGGCCATGTAGGTGATGCTGCGAACGCGGCGATCGTCACGGCCATCGACCTCCATCACCACGTAGCACGCTACGTTGCAATCTCGAAGCACGAATACCACCTGCATCACCTCCTGACCTACCAGGTCACGAACTGACGGAAATTCATCCGCGATGTCACTTGTCACTCGCACGCGCTGAACGTCATACAAACCGGCCTGCGTGACGACTGCTCGTCGAATGCAGGACGAAAGATCACTACACGGTGATCTTCGTCCATTGCACGACACCGCGAACCCAAGTGCTCGTTCTTTCGGCGGTAACGGCCGCATGAATGGCGGCCACGCTGACTGTGGGCGATCATGCAGCGGAACATCGAAGTGCTCGCTGAGGTACTGTCGTACAGACCCGTTATCTGCCACGAGCCACGCTTGCAGGAAACCTCGGATGTACCGATCGTCTGTCGCTCGCGAGCGCATCACGGGCGTCGATTCAGATCGCGCGCACATCAGCGCGCACAGCAAGAAGGCGATTTTCAATATTTCGGCCCCGCCATTGATTTTGGTTTCTCGGTCGCCATTCTTTCCTTCAGTACCATGTCGACCCTCCGGCTCACCAGAGAAGGGGTTCTCGCTCATTCATCTTGCCATTGATGATGCCTCTCTGCTCACCTCCGCGGAGATCCTGCCGGACGAATGCGCGCAGTCCGCAACGACGTTCCTTCCGAACGCTGTCGCGCAGTTCGCTCGGCACGCCGTCACTGCGGAACGGGGCATCACTGACCACGGCCGGGCGTACGTGTCGCTTCGTTCCGCGATCTGTGTCTATCGATCTACGTGCGGCACCTTCGAATCCGTCCCCACACACCGCAGACGAACGGCAAGAGCCGATGCCGATCTCCAGCGCCGTCGCGCAACGTCGCGTTGACGAGCGCCTGCCAGTCCGCATTGTGGAGGACCCATTCGATCGTGGAGTCGTTGACGAGAGTCGGCGTCGCGGTCGCCACTTCAGTGTGACTCGCGCGCCCATGCCTCAAGCATCGGTACCGTGTCGTCCTGCCCGAGCGAAGATGCAACGCGTAACGCAGCACGCGGATCGACTTGCAGCGCACCGCGTCTGTCGAAAAGTATCTTCACCAACACTACGTCATGGCGGTTCACCGCGATCATGAGCACGTCATCGCCTCGAACGTCGCGAGAGGAAGAGTCGGCGCCAGCGTCCAGCAGGTTCCGCACAACCTCATGAAGGCCAGCCTGTGCAGCAAGCACGATCGGCTTCTGGCCGTCGTCGTCTGTCGTTTCGATATCCGTTCCAGCTTTGATGAGGTCCGACGCGATCGCGCCGTCAGATCGTGCGATCGCTGCCGTCAGCATCTTTCTCGCGATTGCAGACTTCGGGTCGATCGGCAGCAAATCACTCTCAGGATCGAGCGTACGAACTGACCCTTTGGCCCAATCGCTCTCGATTACCGGTTGCGCGATCGCGACTGTGAAGAGAGCACTCCTTTTGAAGAGCCGTCGCTGCTGATAGAGCTTTCCGTGCGTGAGAACGGGCTCTCCATCGGTTTCGAAGCCGTCTGTTCCGAAGTGCCAGGCATCCAGTTCGCCCCGTGCCACGTTCAGTTGAATCGGCCGACGATCGCCACACACCACGAAGATGCGTTCGTCCCCGCCTCGATGCGTGCCGTAGATGACGCAGTCTTCACTGAAGCACGACGGTTGAAAAACGTGTGTGTCAACTCTCATCGGCGGTCGCGCAGAGGTTCGCACCAGAGCCATCTGCGGCGCGCCGGATTCGGGCATGGTCTCTCTCTGTTCCAACGCCCAGTGCTCACAAAGCCGCTCGCGCCAGGTGCAAGCAGCAACGAACATGGCGATCGTGAAGAGAACGCGCAGCGTCATTGGTCGGGATCGTCGAGAAGTCTGGGAGCCGATCCGCTGGACAGCAGTCGACGGTTCTGCTCGCGCGACAGATTCTGTTCTGCTTGTTCGCGGCTCGTGAGCCGGAGCGGCCTCGCGAATATCGGCAGCCTCGTGGAACCTTGCCGCCGCAGGTACGAGTTGAGGATGTTCACTTTCGCGTTGTATCCAGCGGCAATTGCGTTGGCGACCATACATTTTCCGAACGTCACCTCGCTTGTCAGTTCAGGTTTGTAGGACACGAATCGTTCAACTATGCTCTCGATCTGCGAAGAATTAGCAACTTCGGAGCAAGACGCTCGCCCGCTCGCCCGACACAGCGACACCAGCTCGCGGAAGGTCTCGTTTGCCATATCAACGCCGATATTGATCCGTTCCCAGGTCCAGTCGGGGTGGTGGAATTTCAAGCCGTGGCCGATCACCTGGTTGTATTGGAACCTCTCGCGATCCTGCTCTTCTGATCGCTGACGACGAAAGGCCGCCTCATGTGGGCGTGCGCAGACAAGCGTAACGTGTTGGCGTGCATTGGGCGGCGGCCACGTGCATGAACGTGCGTTCGCGATCATCCCGATCTCGACGCAGTTGATTCGTGTGCGGGAGGGAGGCTCGGCACGCCCGCTCCCCGCGCGCACTGTCGCTCACCTCTTCGCGCGCGATGCGGCGGACGTGACGCGGCGAGAGAGGGCGGGGACATCGCCCTCCGCAGATGCTGTTGTCGAGAAGGTATGACCACACACGGAGACCGCACGACCCGCTCATGGTGAGCACCAGCGAGCGGTTTCGTCACGCAGCGCCTCTGGACGCAACATCGTGGCACGTCGGTTTTCGAACGCATCGAGTTCCGCGCGCCGGAGCCATCCCCCATCAAACAACATGAACACGGATACTCGCGCAGCCACACCGCCGATCCGCCCGATCACGATGGAGTGCCGAGCACCAAAACTTCTGAGCAGTACTACGCGCTCGATGACGATTCTTGAACCTGCCGGGATCGTCGCGAGCTTCGATTCGTTCGCCGCCGATGCCGGCACGTACAACGAGCCATCGATCACCTTTGGCCCCGCCACGCGCAGGACGTCTGCGGGCTGGAGCAGCTCGATACACCGCCCCTGCAGCAACGATAGCTCCACACCCCGCGGCGCGTCAGATACTCGCGAACACGCAGCTGCAGCGCATACCGTCAAGCAAAGAATGATGAGATTGCGTCTGCTCATCGCGGCTAACGACGCTTTTCCGGCCGACACAACTCACACGCCGAATCGATCGAGAGGCCATTAACGGCTGCGTGCGTCTATAGGTTGTGGAGTACGACGCCACGGCCACTCCGACGTGTCTCGCTCAAAAGAGCGGGCCGCTCGGCACCCGGACAGAAGAGGAACAAAAGTGTATCGCCAGCATCGGGATTGAATGCGTCGTTCCTAATTTCCTCCAGACGATAGGTCGTGCTGAGTTGCGTTTGGCCTTCGGCGTGCCACGTCAGCGTGATGGCCGATGGGATGGGACGTTGATCGCATCCTCGCCTTTGAGCTGACCGGGAACCAGAATGAAAGGCACTTCGGAGTTGTACGTCTGCGAGCGAACTTCGACGACGAACGTCTGGTTCGTGCAGTTGAAAGATGCAACGCTGTAGTTGTGTCGATGAGCGCATGAAGCGGCATGGAGCGCGACGACCAAGCAGCTTGCGAACATACTTGCTCGCATCGTCGTTAGTGCGCTCCCGTATTCGTCGGGCCAGCCACCTGTTCCACGGTCATCCACCGGTCGTCGGTAACGTAGATGCCTCGCGCGCGCTCCTGACACATGTTGCCGGGTAACGAATGCCAAGTGCAGGGTTCGTAGGTCGACACTACGTTCCGCGGCAATTGAGTGTTGCCGGCGCCGAAATCGATCACCTCTTCAGCGAAAAGCTTCGTCGAAAACGCCTTGTTCGCTTCGTCAACCATGGTGTGCAACGCTCGGTTCCCGTACTCGCGGTTCGGCCATGTCCCGCCCGCGTTGGCGCCGATTGCTCGCGCTTTGTGCGCGGGCGTGAGCCGCGGCGCGGCCGTCTGCCCGCGCGCACGGTCGCTCACCGCTTCGCGCGCGATGTCAGCGGACGTGACGCGGCGATGGTGGGAGGGCGCTCGCGTTACCGTCGCAGACATTGCACGCTTCGTAAATGGATGAGCCATTCCAACGTCGGCCGTCGGCGAGCCGCTCCAACCTACCTGGCTCGTGTGTCGACCCGATCTCCGCAATCAGCATCGGTCGGACGTTTGGGCAAGCGACGAACCACAGCGTGTCTCGACCAACATTGAAGTCGTTCGGCAATCGACCGCTGACGTCGTACGTTGCTGATTGAGGTGGCTGCCCTTCCATGTACCACGTCAGTTCCATCGAGGATGGCGGCGGAACCGTGATCGCGTCTTCCTCTTTGATCTGCCCTTTCCGAAGCGGCACCGGCAACTGCGTGGAGTACGTGGCGGAGCGTACGTTCATTCGTATGAGCCCATCCGCGCAGCTCTTGAATCCGATTCCGTAGAAGTACTTCGGCCGGCAGGACACCAGCACGATCACCACCATGCAAATCGCAAAAGGCAGAGTCCGCAGCCGCCGCGACATCATTCGAAAGGATACGCCGCCTGCGGCCGACGCAGCCGCGGCGGTTCCGCCACTGCTGTGCCCCACCGGAGGCCTTTCTCGAAAACACCGCGATGCCTCTGCTGACACATCTCGCTGCCCGCCGTTGGCCACCTGCACTGCTCGTACGTGTCGGTGACGTTCTTTGGCAACGTCGTGTCGCCGCCGCCAAAGTCGGTGAGTGCAGGATCGAAGATCGGCTCCTCCAAACGCGAGTTCGCTTCCTCGATCATCGTCCAGAGCGCGCGATTGCCAAATTCACGATTCGGCCATGTGCCGCCGACGTTCGTGTGCCCACCAGGTAACGTGTGCTCCACGAAGCCAGCCGGTTTGATCAACTCGAAGTTCTGCCTCGCCTCGTCTCGCGCGATGAGGTGAACGCGAAGCGTTGCGGACGTCGGGGTTCGCAGGTCATACCCGAGATTCACTGGGTTACCCGGATCACCAAACGAGCCAACCGCATCGAAGAGCCCGATGAAGCGAAGCTTCATTCCTCTCAACTCGGGACTCTTTTCGATACGTGCCGCCAATTCGAGAGCCAATGACGCGCCACGCGAGAATCCAACGATGTCGACCACGCGATCGCCGTGGGCATACGCTTTCTTCACGCGCCCGAATGCTCTGTCAACGATATCGGCTCCGCCCAAGCCGAACGCTCCACCAAGGCCCTGTTTGATCGCACCGTTCTCGGTCGAGTTTCCGATTCCGCGGAAGTACGCAGATTGTCCACCCGTGTAAGCGTTCGACAAGCGGTAAACGTTCGATGGCACATGGGCAGCCGTCGTCTTTTCGTCATCCCACGTCCCATCAAAGAAGATTCCGACCAGCCCGGAAGGATCCTCGCAGTTGACCGGATCCCCCGCGCAAAACGCGTACGAATTCGATGAATCCTTGTACCCCATCTTGTCCGGGGTCAGAAACCCTCCCGTCCCCCCGTCATACCACCTCGCCCGCACGTAGACCAACCCATTCGCCGGCTCCACGAACGGAGCGGACTTGAACCCCGTGAACAAATGCAGTTTCGACTCGAGCGCGCCGGCCAGATACAGGCTGTTGAGCTTGAACGGCACCACCTCGTCCTTCCGGCCGGGGGGGAGGGCGGCGATCTTTGCCAGGAGATTGCCGAGGGACCTGCGAACGACGAACGGATAGCCGGGGGCGCGGGTGGCGGCGTCCCAGATGCTCGTCCAGCCGGGCGGGGCGGAGACGGGGGTGGCGCCCCAGACCGGGAAGCGCAGGCCCGAGCCGATGCCGATCTCCAGCGCCGTCGCGCCCGTCGCGTTGGCCAGCGCCTGCCAGTCGGCATTGTGGAGGACCCATTCGATCGTGGAGTCGTTGACGAGAGTCGGCGTCACGGTGGCCTGCTGGGCGACGCTGAAGTCGGCCGTGACGCTCGCGATGCGGCCGGCGGTGGCGAGCGTCGAGGGGTCGATCTGGTCGGTGGCGTGCGCGCGGATCGTCATCGTGTCGAGATCGCCCGCCCCGTTCTTCTCCATGGCGATCGACACATTGTCGATCACCGCACCCTGCAAGTACCGCGGCGAGTCGCCGTACGGATCGGCGTAGAGCACCCGCTCGACCAGATTGCCGTCGTCGCCCAGAACCGCCTGCAGCAGACCTGTCCCGGCATCGTCGAACACCGGGATGTACGTCTCCGGGGTCCGGATCTGAACGAAGTCGTCGACGCCGTGATCGCCGTGGATGTACTGCCGCAGCAGACCGCCTCCCGCCTCATAGATCGCCAGCAGCCGGTCGGTGATCACGTCCCAGACGAATGTCGAGTCCGCCGGCAGTCCGTCGTGCGCCAGCACGCTCGCGCGCGTCTCGAGCGACCACGCCCCGCCGCTCGCCTGATACGCGCTCCGTCCAATCACTCGATCGTTCGGATCGTAGACATAGTCGATGCGCCGGTCGCCCGCCAGCTCGAGCCGCACCAGCCTCCCCCGCTCGTCGTACGACGCCGTCCACTGTCCGTGCTGCGTCCGACGGCCGCCGGAGAACGCGTAGGACGTCGTGTCGTTGATCGGGCCGAACGTCAGATCGCGCTGGCCGATCTGATGAGAGTCGTTCTCCGTGGCCGTCCAATCCGCAGGCAGAACGTCCTTCGCCGCGGCGCGGAGATTGGCGACGTCGGCGGGGTCGAGCACCGGCGGAGTCATCGTCCGTGCGGCGCGGAAATCGGCGAGCGTGACGCGTTCACCAGCCGCGGCCGGCGTCGCCTCCGAGGAGTGCATGCGCCCGCCGTCGTAGTGCTGCAGATCGTCGTAGTGGAACACCGATCGGCGGCCGTCGAGGCCGAGCTCGATCTCCGTCTCGATCCGCTTCGAGCCGTTCCGAGCGATCTCGCTTCCGGCCAGCGTGTCGTTGCCCACCGTGACTTCCACGCGCCCCAGCATGCCGCTGGTCCCCGGCGCCGGCGAAATCGGATCGGGAACCTCGGGCGGCATCGTGAACGAGCGCAGATCGGCGTAGCCGAACGCCGATGAAACGACCGCCCCCGACGACGTGTAGCGCTTCCGCAGCATCGGACGTCCGCCCGACCGGGCGAACGACTCGCTGATCAGCGGCCCCGCCGCCGGACCGCTCGATGCCAGGATCGACCGTTGGCTCACCACATCGCCGCCACCGTCGCGCGTCTCCTCGATCCACGTGTGCCACGGCGAGGGCGATGTCGAAGGCGGAGGCGTCGACCCAGCTACCGGCATGCTCCAGCGCTTGCGCTCTCCATTGAATACGGTCCAGACGTGCCCCTGCGCATGGACGTCGAGAACATCGGGACTCGGCGTCAGACCGCTAGCGTTGCGATAGCGGATTGCGCGCGTGACCGCCGGCCGTCCGAGCATGTCGTAGCCATCGTACTCGACCGCGCCGTTCGCATCGCGGACCGACAGCAGACGGCCGGCCGCGTCGTATGCGTACTGAATCAGCACGGCACCGGCGGACGGCGCGCTTCCCGTCCCGCCGAGGTGTACCTGCGTGAGGCGGCCGCCGCGGTCGTCGTAGGAGTACATCAGCCACTGCCCGGCGCGATCGCGGCTGGCCGTGCGCACTCCCGTCTCCGCCTCGTACTGCACCTCCTCGGTGGTGCTGTCCGGATAGGTCGTCCGGATCAGGCGCCCGAGGTCGTCGTAGTCGTACTTCGTGATGCCGCCGGTCTCGTCGCGGCGCTCGGTAATGTTGCCGCGCGCGTCGTACTTCGAATGAACGATGGCGCTCCGCGGCCGTTCGCGTTCGATCAGCAGCCCGCGCGGATCGTAGGTGAGCTTCGTCTCCCCCTGGCCTGCCGGCTTCTGAATGACGACGTTGTTGGGCTCGTAGGATGTCAGGTCGAGATAGCCGCCGGGCGCGAGAACCTCGACGACGCGGCCGAGGCCGTCGTACGTGGTCGTGGTCGTGTATGAGGAGCCGACGCGCGGTTCCTCGGTCACCGAGACCTTCGGCAGCGATCCGTCGAAGCCCGACGGCGCCACGCTCTGCTGCGAGAACACCTCGGAATCGAGCAGCGGCGTGTTGAAGGCCACCTCTCCGCTGCGCGTCTGTTTGCCGCGCCCCGCGGTATCGGTCGAGGTGTCGGTGACGCGCGCGCGGATGATCGACGTCGTCGTGATCATCGGATCGGACATCGACGCGACCTCGGCGACGCCGACGCGACTGATCTCGCCGCCATCCCGATCGGCGTACCCGGTGCCGCGAACCAGACCGGACCCGACTTCCTCGTGCATCTGCACGAGCTCGCCCTCATCGCTGTAATCGGAGATCGAATGGGCGATCAGAGTCGATCCCGCATGGACCTGCTTGTCGATCAGCTCGCCCCATGGGCTGAACGTCCGCTCGGTGACGATGCCGTCGGCCGTCATCGTCTTGGTCTCGCGCCCGAGGACATCGAAGACGTGCAGGGTGGCGACGCGGTGCGCGTCGGACTCGTAGCAGAGTTTGCCGGCGAGGTCATAACCCACGAGAGACTTCATGATGGAGCTCGATGTGCCCGTGCGGCGGCGCTCGATCACGCGACCGAGGCCGTCGAGGATCTCTTCGCTCTTGGCCGCGGAGCCCGTCGTGACGGGATCGTAAGTCGTGTTCACACGGCGGCCGAGGTCGTATTCGCGGCGGACGACGACGTCGGCGTCGGCATCGGCGACTTTCGCGCGCTTGATCGTCGTTTCGACTTCGCGGCCCATCGTGTCGAACGTGTGCCGCGTCTCCACGGTGCCGGTACCGCCGTGCACGACCGACGAATACACGAGCCGTCCGTTCGCGTCGTAGCCGAAGGTCTCGTCGTCCATCACGGCTCCGGCGCGG
This sequence comes from Thermoanaerobaculia bacterium, assembly GCA_035468985.1. Classification (GTDB taxonomy): domain Bacteria; phylum Acidobacteriota; class Thermoanaerobaculia; order Gp7-AA8; family Gp7-AA8; genus DASVHS01. Next base: position 43,593 of record DATISF010000016.1, on the reverse strand, counting down.
TCTTTGATGACCCGCCGCGTGACGCGGTCGGCCGAGTCGTGCTCCTCGATCGTGAGCGTCCACCGTTCCTGATCGAATGTCTGGATCACCTGGCCCTGGGTGTTGCCGGTTTGATAGTCGACCGTGGTGTTCAGAGCGCCGTTGCCCGCCGAGACCTTGGTGACGCGACCGCGCCGGAGCCGCGGCGCACTCGGCGAGTTCTCGAACGCCTGCTGAATCACTTCCTTCGCGTCGGCGAAGTTCGGGAGTTGAGGGATCAGGCCCTTCACGCTCCTGCCGAACGCGACGAGGTCGGTCCAGTCGAGCTGGGAGAAGACGTTGAAGTGAGCCCCGGAGGTGGTGGCGACATTCGGATGCGCGTCCTTGTGCTCGATCGTGTCGCGATGACGGTTCGGCGACTGCGACTCGCGGAAACTCACCGGCAGCGCATTCACATCCGCGCTGTAGTCCTTCCCCACCTCGGACACGATCGCATCTTCCGTGACGTAGGTTTCGTATCGATACCCGGTGCGGAGGTGGAGACTTCCGGAGCCGTACACGGTCGAACCGATGCGGCCCAGCGGCGTTGAGGCCGCCGGCTCGTATCGATTCGTCAGCGTCGCCCCATCGGGCATGGTGGCCGAGGTGATCTGCCCGTTCGCGTCGTAGGTGTATTCGCTCGTGAGCGGAGTCGGAGTCGATGGCACGTCGGTGGCGAGATTGCCGGCCGTCGAAGCCGCCCCGGGATCGACGATCGGCACATCGAACACGGTCGCCTTCGCGATGTGCATGCGCTTATCGGCCTGCTCGAGGAGATCGTAATGGCGGATCTGATCGAGGACGTCGGTGGTATCGACGGAGAAGCGCACCGGCGACACGGGCGGTGGCGCCTGGTAGCGGAACGACGCCGATCGCGGGACGCAGGATCCCACGTACGACGCGCATGGCCAGGTCTGTCCGATCACGCGGTCCCGCTGGAACGCGTCGGTGCTCTGGTCGTACGCGAACTGCACGCGCGGACGGCGTGAGCCGGCCGGAGTGTTCTCGACCGGATCGGTGATCGAGTCGAGATTGCCGGCGAAATCGATGTAGTCGTTGTACGACGCGCTCGGCAGCGGTGCGTACGTGTAGTGGATACGTGGACGATTGGCGCCGGTGTGATCGAACTCCGGCGGCGCGAGCGCAGCCTTGGCCGCTTCCGGCAGCCGCACATCCATCAGGCGCCCTTTCGAGTCGTACTCGAACGTGACCTTGCGGCTGTCCGACGCGGAAGCTCCGTTCCGCCAGTCGCTGATCTCACGCAGTTGGTCGGGCGCCGCGCCGGTCGCGCCAGCCGACGCTGCATCCCAGTACGTCAGGGTGGTCGTGCGGCCGACTGGATCGACGATCTGCTCGAGCTGCCCGGAGCTGCCGTACAGATAGCGGATGACGTTGCCCTGCAAGGTGTTGTTGTCGATCTGCTGCGCATCGGCGAAATGGTCGGTGCGTGCCATCAGACGTCCGAGGGCGTCGAAGAAGACGAAGCGGCGCTTGGCGTCCATCAAAGACCAGCCGTTGCGCGTCTTGTGGAGCGTCAATGCGACACCGGCGGGCTGAACGTAGTCGTTCGCGCTGCGAGGCATCGGCTGGAACAGCCACACCTCACCGCTCGAATCGCGATACTCGACGCCGCCCGTCGGCAGCTCCCGCACGCGATCGAACATCGATGCCAGCCAGCCGAGGCCGAGCGGAGTGAGGCCAATGACGCGCGAGTGGTAGCTTCGGCCGAAGACGACGTTGAACCCGGCGCGTCCGCCGGCATCGAGATCGCCGGCGTCGACTTCCAGCTCGCCGCTGTGCAGATACGTTCTCTCTTGCAGCATGCCGCCGGCGACCGGCGGATTCTGCGCGGGAGCGGCGGCGGACGGAGCGCGCACGGTGTCCGCCATCCACGTCGCGGCGCGAGCTTCGAAACGGTTGCGATCCCCCAGATATCGATAACCGGCAACGTTGAACGTGTCGTTCTCAGGCCGGACGGCAATCACACGGCCGCGGGTGAACAGCTCGTAAACGGCGGGGGCCGTGCGTCCGCGCAACGACAGAGGCCGCTCGCACGCGACGCACCCTTCCTTCGATCGCGTCGTGTTCGTCCAGGTAAACTGCTCGCTGGCCCGGGGATCGGCGATCGCCACGATCCACGGCGAGATGAACCTGTTGTACGCGCGCTGATACCGAAGGAGCTTGAGTTGCGGATCGGCCGGATCGTACGGCGCGAGCCGCTCCATGCGGAACCCGGCGAACTCGGATGCGCGCGGATCGGCGGCCCGCGATCGCGTTTCGAGCCGGATGTGCGCCGGCGGCATCGGCGTGAGCGTCTGCTCGGTCGTTGCGCCGACGACGCGTTCGCTTTCAACCGCAAACCGCAGCTCGCGTCCGGCCGTCGTCAACTGCTCCACGATCGATCCGGGAAGCGTGATCTCCAGCCGGAACGCGCCGTACGAGGAATCGGGATCGGCTGTCGGATCCTTCGGCGCGATGCCGAGGGGGACGATGGAGTTGACGTAGCGCGTGCCGCTGTCGGTGCGGATGCGGAACTGGATCCTCGGATCGATCGCGGCGATGGCCTTCACATCATTCCCGTTGATGTCGCCGGTCAGAAGGATTCCGGTGTCGGGATCGATGACCGGGGGAATGTTGCCGGAGACCGTGTGCGGATCACTCTTCCAGACGATGCGCGGATCGTCGACGCCGACCTCGATCCAATCCGCATACGGCGGCAGCGACGAAGTCGGGCTGATGATCGACTTCTTCGCCGTCGGGAAGAGATCGGCCTCGCACGTGGCGCTGCTGCATGGCGGCATCGCTGCGACGAGGGCGCTCTCGTCGATGTTTCGGAGGTCGACCAGCAGCACGCGCCCGGCATTGTCGATGACGACGGCGAGGTCGGTTCGGGGAATCACGCGCACGGACAGCGCGCCGGCAGGCACCCAGATCACGTCGACGAGCGAGCCCCACGTCAGCGGCACGGCAGGATCGATCTTCACGACGAGCAGTCCGAAATTGTTCGCGGCGATGAGCGCGAAGTTCTCCGGGTTCCCGCTCTTGTCCGTTCGAAGATACGGAGAAACCGAAGTGAATCGCGCTCGCGGAGCGATGCCGCTCGATCCGCCGTTGGCGAGAAAGAGGTTGTGCAGGTTGCGCAGGCGCGGGTGATAGAGATTGCCCGACCCGCGCGCGCCCACGAAGGGATCGGAAAGCGAGAGGCCGAACGCCGGCGTCGCTTCCGGGCTGGAGACGACCGGCGGCGGGCCGGGCGCAACGACCTTCGGCGGCGCGATGTCGATATCGAGCATTCCCCGCAGCTGATCGAGCGCATAGATCTCGATGTTGCTGTTGGTCGTCGACGGGAAGATCAGCGCGTCGGGAGAGAACGTGAGATCGCGGATCTCGCACGGCGCGCCGGTCGGCGCGATGAGCGAGGAGTCGCACGGGATCACCGTCGGATACACCATGTTCGGGTTCGGATCACCCTTGGCCGGCGTCAGGATCACGCGCTCGGAGATCTCGTCGTATCCGCTCTGATTGAACGCCTCGTCGTTCGACTCGACGGCGTTCAGATCGAACACGCCGACGCCGTATCCGAACAGCGACACCACGCCGTATGTCGCATTGTTCCTGACGATGAACAGCTCGTCGTCCGGCCGCGCAAGCACGCCACGAATCACGCCCGTGGTTCCACGCTTGATGTCCGCCGACCAATGCGCGCCGATCGTGCGGTTCTCGATCGTGATCCGCTGCTTCCAGTATTTCAGCGTGCCGGGAACGACCACTGACGCGTCGAAGCGCACGAAGCCGTTGGTGCCGACCGGCGTTCCTCCCGGCGGAATCGGGAACGGCTTCTCATCATCCTGCAACAGCACCTGCACCTTCCTGGGAATCGCTTCCGGCCGGTCGGTGAAGAGGAGATCGGTTCCGAGCGGCACGCCGATGTTGATGCCCAGTCGCCACGAGACGTTCGCGCCGCTGGTCGGGGCGATCGTCGAAGAGGGAATGCCACCGGCCGGATCGACGAAGTCTTCGATCCGATAGGTCTGCACGACGCCGTACGTGCTCGTCACTCCGGCCGCGAAAATGCGGCCGTGACGGTCGGCGCTCACACTCCAGTACTCCGCGGTGCCCGTGGCGCGGCCGAGCGGCGCGGGAGCCGGTGTGCGGGAAAGACTTGCCGGATCGGAAACGTCGAAGGCCTGCAGGCCGCCGGCCGTGGTCGCGATCAGGGCCACGTTGCCGATGAGCGCGAAATCGCGGATTCCGCCGCGATCGGGAGGCAACGTCATCGATCCGACCGGACCACCCGGCTTGCGCGTCCTGAATTCGAGCGTGATGTCGTTCGGATTGGCCGGAACGAGATTGCCGCCGACATTGCGCTGCCCGAGTTTCAATCCCGGCGCGCCGGCCAGCGCCGGTCCGGAGAGATCGCCTTTGATGACGACGTGGTACACCTTCCCTCGCTGCAGCGGCAGGTGGACGAAGATACGCCGCGCAGCGTTGTCCGCGGTGAAGACCGCCTGCTTCGTCACTTCGGTCACCGTCGCGGCGGTGTCCCCGGAGTCAATCTGGATCCAGCGGTTTCCCTGCAGCACGGCGTCGACCTGATCGCCGGTGGCGCCGCCGAGGTCGATGGCGCTGCTGAAGACGAGGGCGATGGTTTGATCGGGATCGATGGTGTCGTCGGAGATCGCGATGAGGAGACGATCGCCGGTGGCAGCCGCGAACGTCGCGCTGCCGGGCAGCGCCGGGATCGAGATCGAGACCGCGCTCGTGACGTCGAGGATGTCGACGCGCGTGTTCGCCGGCAGAGGCGGCAGGCCGTCGCTGACCGTGACCGTGCCGGCGCGCTGCGTGATGTTCAGCCCGCGCACCGAACGGAGCGTCACGCCGTCCGGCGGGACCGTCGCCACTTCCAGCCGCGAGGGCGCAGCGAAGATCGGATAGGGACCCATGTCGCCCGGATTGACGATCGCCGTCGGAATGGCGTTCAGCGGATCGAGCGCATCCGCGGCCTGGTGATCGATGCGGAACATCTCCAGTCCCGTCGAGGAGTCGTATCCGACGAGCTGGAACGGCGTTCCGGAGGCCACGGGGAACAGCGTGCGGCCCTCTTTCTCCGTGAGCGAGAGCGCGGACAGATAGATCGAGCCGTTGCTCGACGAGAACATGTCGAACCCGGAAGCGGTGATTGCGGTCTCGATGAGCAGCCATCCGATCGGCTGCTGGAACGAGGACGCTTCGTACGTGCCGCCGCGAATCGCCGCGATCATGGCGTTCTTCGCGTCCTGAGGATCGCTGAACGTCTGATTCGTTCCCGGACGCAGTGCCCGCGTGATGGCCGCGTTCGCCGCGCCGCCGCCGAACGTGGTGGTCAGTTTGCCGTTCTGGAGACGCAGCGTGTCGACGATCTCGACGCGTGGTCCGAGAACGGAGTTGCCGAGGCGGCCGAGGTAGTAGGCGGTTTGCGGAGAGGCGTTGGGCGGAGCGGCGATCTCGATCTCCAGCCTCTTCTTCGCTACGCCGGGGAAGTCGACGTTGACCGCGCCGGCGAAGCCGAGCTCCTTGTCGAACGCCGGAACCGCCGCGAACGCGGAATGATCGGCGGGAGTGACCGTGACGGTCGTGGGCTCATCGAATGCGCCGGCGGGAACGGAGACGCTTGCCTTTCCATCCGCCGTCGTGAATCGAACGTCCTGATCCGGAGGGGCAATGAACGACTTGCCGTCTTCGCTCACGAACGGAGTGAGCGCGAAGATGGCCGCGACCGAACCGGCGCTGTTCACGACCTGCAGGTCGATCATGTCGGTGAGAGCGATCGTGCCCGGCAGATCGATCACGAAACTGCCGTCGTTCGCCGCCGTGGCCTGCGGGCGATCCGTGAAGTCGCGTCCGCGGCGAATCGCCACGGCCTGCCAGCCCGCCGGTAGCGCGCCTGGATCGCCGACGATCCGTGAGTGGCCGGAGGAATCGGGAACGGTGATGCGGATCTTCTCGCGGTGCACGTCGCCGCTGACGAGCTGCTTCTGCGTCGAGAAGCTGAACGAGTAGGTGCGCGCAAACGGCGCGCCGTTGGTCCCCCGAATGGCCGGCGCGATGGAGACCGTGTAACGCCGGTTCGGAAGCAGCCGCTCGCCCGGGGGCAACGTCCACACGACCGCGCTCGTCCCCTCCGCCGCCACGAGACCTGTAACGGGCGCGCCACTTTCGTCGTGAACCGCGATCGACTCCCCGCTTACCGACTGCGGATCGATCGCGGGCGAGAACGTCGCCTTGACCGATGTCGTCAGCGAGATGTCGGCTGCATCCGCCGCCGGTATGGTGCCGGTGAGCACCGGCGGCTGAAGAATCAACGTGAGATCGGCGCGGACGACGGAGTCCGGATCAGGCGACGCCGAGTGCGTGTAAACGGCGCCATCGCCGGTCGACGGCGTTCGCGGAATCAACGTGAACGGGGCGGCCGGTCTGGCGGGCACCGGGATGCAGAAGATGCCGCCGGGGCGCGTGACGTCCGCGACGCCGAGCGGCGGCGCGATCACCCGAGCATCGCCGACGAACGCCGCGCCGGGGACGCGCACCGTGCCCGTGGCAAAGGCAATCGGCGCGGTCGCCTGGAGCAGCAGGTAACGCCCTTCGTGAACGATTCCGTCGATCGGCAGGATGTTGCGATCGATGCTGCGCGTCGTCAGACGCCCGGCGCTGTCGGCGATGGTCTGCGCGGCGAGCCGGTCGATGCGGCCGTAGGGCGTGTCATCGAGGACTTCGACGATGACGTGCTGCGCAGCCAACGCGATCCCGGCAAACACCGCGTGCGCCGGCATGAGCAGTTCGACCCGCGGCAACGTCGCCGACGATTGTGCCGACGCGCGCTGGAGGGTCAGAGTGAATCCGCCGACGATGCTGAATCCGGCAATCGATCCGAATGGGCCGAAGTCGGTGATCGCCGCGGAAGTCGCACGGAGCGCTTCCGGAGCCGCGCCCGACGGAAGGTCGATCGACACGCCGCTGTCACCCGGCACCCGCCCACCCTCCGGTCCGATGATCGTCCCGCGGTCGAGACGTCCGGGATAAGGCACGATCCGGATGTGATCGAACCCGACGTTCAGCACGAGCTCCGCCGCCTTGGCGCTGGGGGCGAGCTGCAGTTGCGCGACGGCGGGGTCGCCGGAGAGCGTGCGATAGAGGAGCAGGTCGGTCGTGAACGGCGGATCGGAGACGCGCGAGCCGTCCGCGAGCTGCAGCTCCTCGTCGATGTATGCCTGCACAGCCGTGCCGGACGGGAAGACTGCCGGCGGCAGACCGTTGATCTTCAACGTCACGATCGAACGCCCGGTCGGAAGGACGACCGGAGGATCGATCGTGAAGGACTTCGCTGTCAGCGGCGGACACGTGCCGCCGGCGCATGGATCGATCACACCCTGCAGCGTTCCGCCGCTGATGACTGCCGGAGGCCGGACCAGACCGGCCGCACGATCCGCGTAGACGAGCGCGTAGGTTCCGGGCGCGTCGATCGGCAGCGCCGCTTTGCCGTCGGAACCGATGTTCACCACGGGAACCAGCACCTGCCACTCATCGCGATCGTCGCGGTAGCGAACCGCGCTGATGATTTGCGCGGCGGCAGTGATGTCCGCCGCTGCGACAGTGAAGGTCAGTTGCGCGGCGGAAATCGGCGACGCGCCGCTGTCGATCGTGGCGGCCGCCAGCGGTGACCATCCGAGCGGCAGCAGCCCCGGCAGCGACTGCGCGGCGAGCGAAGTCAGCGAGACACTCGTTCCCGCGGCAACGCCGCCCGCCGGAATCCGAAGCTCGGCAGGTGCGAGTGCCGCGTGCGTGATCACGAGATCGCCGCTGCCGGCGGTGGCCAGACTCCCCTTCTTCGCCAGGCGAACGTCGATCGGAATCACGCCCGAGCCGGCGACCACGATGATCTGCCGCCAGACCGTGACAAACCCCGGCGCGGAGATTCGAATCGTGTGGGCGCCCTCCGGGAGTTGCGCGGCGTAGCGTCCGCGCGCGTCGGTGGTCGCCGAGATCGTCTCCGCTGTGGGCACCTCGATCGAGACGCTGGCCCCGCCGAGCGGACGACCCGTATCCCCGTCGAACACTTCGCCGGACATGAATCCGAGGCCGTGGTTCGAGGAGGGAGGCTGATCGGCGTCGAAGGTGAAGTCCTGGGTGTATGCGAACGCGAGCTTCGCGCCGGAGGTGTCCTGTGCGTCCGTCGTCACACTCAGCGTGAAGCTCTGCTGCGACAGATCGTCGGCCGGCGAAATCGTGGCCACGTTCCCGGAAATCGACACGGTACCGGACACGAACCGGGAGCCGAGCTGCAGCAGAATCGAGCCGCCCTGGCCGACGACGAGCGTCGACGCGTTCATCGGTTTCGAGAACGTGATGGCCAGGCGATTTGCGGCGCGATCGAACGCCGCGCCGGTTACCTGCGGCCCGTTGCAGTCGACCTGGAATCTGACCTCGGTCGACGGCGACAGCGAGCCGTCAGCGCCCGCGACGCGCACGCGGGCGATCTGGCAGCCGGACTGCCCGGACAGCGGAAGCTGGAACGTGAACGCGCCCGTCGAGGAGGCGTTCGTGTTCAGCGACAGCGCCCCATAGTCGAGGCGCACACGCGATCCGGCCGGCGCCACGCCGCGAATTTCCTTCTGCTGCGCGCAGATGGCTGCCTCGATCGGAGTGACGGCGGGCGGCGTTCCCGGCGCGCTCGACGCGACCGTGAAGCTGCTCGTGAACTCCGCGCCGAGCGGATTGCCGGCGATGTCGTGCGCCGCGGTCGTTACACGCAGCGTGTACGTTCCGCCGCTCGCCAGAAGCGCCGCGGGAGCGAACGTGAGGACGTCGCCATCGACGCGCAGCGTGCCCGTGACCGGCGAGCCGCCCGACGTCTCGAGCCGGAACGCTGATGCGAGCGACGTACGGTCCATCGGGGCCGAGAAGAGGACGAGCGGCAGCGCGCCGGCATCCACTTCCACCGCGTTCGCCGGAGGGAAACCGTCGATGACGCGAGGTGCCACCGTGAGCTTCTGCACCCGGATCGCGTCAATCGCCACCGCACCGACCGGCTCGGTCACGCGAGCAACGACCGGCGTGATGCCGTTGGGCATCGTGGAGAACGGAACGGTCGCCGTGAACGACGAACCGGTGACGGCCGCCGGCACGCCGCCGACATCGACCGTCGATCCGGGCGCGGCAGCGAACGTTCCGGAGACCGTGAATGTTGAACCTGTGCTGGCACCGGCGATGGAGTTGTCCGCTGGATCCGTGATCGAGATTGATGGCGCGCCAGGAGTGACCGTCACATCGACCGTCGCCGTTGCCGTGCGGCTGAGGGTGTCGCGGCCGCTGACGGTGATGGTTTGCTGACCGGCGGTCAGCGCGACGCTTCTCGCCGAGAACGTGCCGGATCTGTCGTCGAACGAGGTGGTTTGAACGGCCGCACCCGCGATGGCGATCGTCGCCGGATCGAGATTGCTCCAACCGCCGGTGACGTCGATCGATGGCGTGCCGGTCGTCAGCGCAACCCCAGGCGATGTGATCGTGAGCGATGGCGCGTCCTTGAGATAGACGACGCGGCGAGAGACGGCCGCGATGCGGCCGGCAGCGTTATGGCCGCGCGCCACGATCACGTTCAGTCCGCCGGCAAGCCGCACACCCGCCGCGCTGAACGAATCGCCGCTGATCGTGGCGGCCACTCCGTTGACGTCGATGGCAGTCACGCCCGCGCCCGCGGTGCCGGTCACCGTGATCGCGTCGCTGCCGATCGATGCGCCCTCGCTCGGATTGCTGATCGTCAGCGAGGGCTCACCGGTCACACGCCGCAGAATGATCGTCGCCGGCGTGCCGGTCGGATTGCCGCCGGCGTCGGTGCAGACGATGGTGACGCCGTTTTCACCTTCGGCCGGGAGCTCCACGGTGCCGCAGAATGAACCGTTCGCGACGAACGCGGCGTTCCCGTTGATCTTCACCCCCGCCGCGCCGCCCGAGCGGCCGGCGACTGTAATGCTGTTCGCGGTGACGACGGATCCGCTGGGCGGATCGAACGAGCCGAGCGCGCATCCCTCCGCGCCATTCGCGCCGATGAAAATCGTCCGCTCCATGCGCGTCTCGTTGCCGGCGCGATCGCGTGCGCTGGCGCCGATGGTGTGTCCGCCCGGTGCGGTGATGGTCGCCGGCAGGGCCGTGCTGGTGCCGTCCACAGTCAATTGCGGCGTCAGCGACTCGTTCCCGTCGGTGGCCTCGACGGTGATCACGGCACGATCCCCGAACCGCGCAGCGTCAGGAACCGGCTGACCCGACGCGAGGACCCGCAGCCGCGGCGGCATGCGATCGGCGAGGACGTGGACGGAAACCTGATTGGTCTCCCCACCCTCCGCCTGAACGGCGGCCACGATCACGTTATCGCCCTCGGACAACGCGAAATCGTTCTTCCGGAACGATCCGAGCGCGTCGACGGGAACGTCAGATCCGCCGATGGTGACCTTCGCGCCCTCCGACCCCGTCAGCAACTGACCGGTGACGGCGATCGTATTGCGGTTTGTCACCATCCCGTCGGGTGGTGAGGTCAGTAGGATGCCGCGCGGTCCGCCGACGCGCGTGAGCACCAGGCGGTCGGCGGCGATGTTGCCGGCAGGATCGCGAGCAATGGCCGCAATGTCGTTCGGCCCGGCATCGAGCGGAATCGTGGCGACGAAGGTGCCGGCGTCGATCACAGCGCCGACTCCGTTCACCGAAACAAACAGCGCATCGCTGCTGACCGTGCCACGCACATCGACGGTCGTCGCGGTCACAGACGCGCCATCCAGGGGTGATGTGACCTTCACCGTGGGCGGGGTCGTATCGATCGTGAATGTGACTGTCGCCTGAACGGCGTGTGCCGCGGCGTCGGTGGCGATCGCGGCCAGCGTGTAGCCGCCATCGGCCGTGATCGTGGTGCCCAACGTGTAGGCAGCGGCGTTGAGGGTTGCGGTGATCTTCGCGTCAGGAGCGCTCGAGCGGATGATGGGGCTCACGGCGCGATTGAAGAGCGCGCCGGGGGCGATCGGTGACCCGTTTTCGACGATCTCGATGGACGGGGCCAGCGAATGGAGCGTGAGCTGGTAGGCGGTCCGCGAAGTGTTCCCCGCATGATCCATCAACACGATCGTCAGATCGTTCGCGCCTTCGCTGAGCGGTACATCGGTGACCGTGAACGTGCCGCTGGTCATGGCGGCACCGATCGCGGCCGGTTCGATCGTAATGTTTGCCGCATCCGGCGACGCCGTCCCGGTCAGCGCGGACTTTGCAGCGATCGTCGAGCCACTCGACGGCGTCACCGTCAGGATTTGCGGCGGCGTGCGATCGATCGTGAAGCTGACAGTCTTTTGTGCGACATGCCCCGCGCAGTCGGTGGCCGTCACTTTGATCTGATGATTGCCCTCGGCCGTGATCACCACACCCGCCGAGTACAGAGCACCGTCAAGTGTCGTGGTCGTTGTCGCCAGGGCATCGTTGGTCGTCACGATGGGCGCGAGCGAGCGGTTCGTGATCACGCCGTCGAGTGCAGCGCCCGATTCGGAGACATCGATCCGCGGCGGAGTGCGGTCGACCGTGACCGCGAGAATCGCCGTCGAAGTATGTCCGAGCGTGTCGCTCGCCTCGACCTTCAGCGCGTATTCCGCCTCCGCCGGCGCGGGAACGGATGCCGACCACGAGGAATCGGCGGCGATTACGGCGTCGATCGATGATGCGCCAGCCGTGACCTTCACCGATTTGAGCGCGCTGTCCGTCGCCGTGCCACGTACGTCGATCGTCGTTGCGTCGATGCAGGCCCCGGAGAGCGGCGCCGACACCGTCAGCTCAGGGGCGCGTGTGTCGACGATGACCTGAATCGATGCGCTGGCGGTCTGCCCGCCCGCGTCCGACGCGATGGCCACGATCGCGTTCTCCCCTTCCAAAAGCGGAATCTCGGGAGAGGTGAATGTGCCGCGCGCCGGATCGACCGAGGCGCCGACACCATTCACGGTCACCGCGGTTACGTTGGCAATCGTCCCGCTGACAACCACGCGCGGAGAGCCGATCATCTGGTTCGCTGACGGCGAGCTGATCGAGATCGACGGCTGCCCCGCGATCGGGGCGCTCGCCGAGCTAACGGCGAGATCGTCGACATATGCCGGGCCCGAAATCGCGGACCAGATGCCGATGCGACCGCCGGTGAGGCGCTCGGCATCGCGTTGAGTCGCCGCGATCGAGTCGATCGATGGCTCGGCTTCGCCGTAGCGCCAGAAGCGTGCACGGACCGACGTCTCGATTCCGTCTGCATCGACGACGACGCGGAACCGATACCAGACGTTCGGGTCGGGCGTGAATCCGCTGTCCGTCGCGCCGGAGAACGATCCCGCGCCGTACGAGAACAGTTGCATCGTCAGGTGGCCGTCGCTCGCCGGCGCTAGGCCGATCAGGCCGTAGCGGTCTTTATCGGGGTATGACGAGAAGAACGTCACACCGATCCGCGTGTCGCTGCTCCCGCGCAGGAATCGTCCGGTAAAGTCGAGGCTGCGTGCGAATGCCGGCGCCGTCAGCGTCGAGAACACACCGAAGCGTCCCTCGGAGCCCTGTGGATCGCCCGAGGCGTTCTTCGCACCGAACACGACATTGGCCGCATCGAGCGGATCCGCGGACGTCTTGTAGAGCGAACCGCCGGAGCCCACCAGCCGGCGGCGGGTGGAGAGGTAGCCCACCACGGTGTCGACCCACCCCGATGGATTCGCCTGTGCCGCGTAGCCATCGAAGTTCTCCTGATACACGACCTCCGCGGCCGCGTGCAGCTCGGCCGTGGATGCGAGAAGCATCACGGTGATGGCGCCGAGCGCCGTGCGCAGCCCTCTCATCGAGCTCATGGCCGTTTCACGATGTAGAAGCGCGTCTCGGTCGCGACGTGGATCTGATCGTTGAAGACACGAACGTCGTCGGCATTCCCCTGCAAGGGCTGGCTGCCGAGGACGATCGGACGCTGTTTGTCGCTGGTATCGAGGAACGTGAGGCCGGTCGACCCGTCCGCGACGACAGCTTCATTCGCGGTGGTGGCGGCGATGGCGGCCGCGATTCCCGGCGTGTCGATCACCGAGAGCACGCGCGGCACTGCCGGGTTGCTGACGTCGACGATGGCCACGCCGGCGTCACCACCGACGAGATACAGCGTCGTGCCGCTCAACGTTCCGCCGAACGCCGCGAAGCCTGGAACATCGAGCTCGGTCACGCGAACCGGCGAAGCGGGCGTGGTGATGTCGATGACGGTGAGGTCGCGATTCCCATCGGGCGAGATGGCGAAGAGATATCCGGTGCCGGATGCGATCAGTTTGCGATAGTCGGTCGGCGTGGCCGAGGCGATGGCCTGCGTTTTGACCAGAATCGGCGCGGCCGGGGTGGTGATGTCATAGACGAAGATCGTCCCGGTGTGATTCGCGCCTGCTTCCGCGGTGTAGGCGTAATTGCCCGACACCGCGACCGCGCCTTCGCGTCCGGCGCTGTCGGAGTTTGCGAAATACCGCACTGGCGTGCTGCTGATGTAGTCGACGACCGCGAAGCGATCCGCGGCGATGTACGCATAGCCGGAACGAACGTCTTCGTCGTTGATCCAGCCGGCGCCCGCATCGAACGCCGTCAGCGTCGCCGGAGCGCTCGCATCGGGCTGGCGGAAAAGGAGCATGCGGCTCGTCCCTTGCGCGGGCGGCACACCGTACTGGTTGCCGTTCGTGACGATGACATTGGTTCCATCGCCCACGGCGCGGCGAGCGAAGAAATTCGCGTCTTCGTCGCGCGTGCCGCGTTGATCGCTGGCGATCGTGACAAACGGAACGACGCCGATCGGCTTCGTGCTCGAGCGTCCGAGACGGTCGGTGGCGGTGAGCGAGAGCGAATCGCCGTTCCGCGCCGGCACTGTCGCCGTGAATGACCCGGTCCCGCCCGCGGTCATGGTGCTCGTTCCGATGACGATCTGCACAGGCGCCTGACCGACGACCGCGTGATCGGAGCCAGTGACCGTCGCCGTCGAGGCGGTCGTGTTCTCGATGGTGATCAGCGACGGAACGATGTCGGGAGCGACGGCGACGTTCTGCAGCACGGCCAGGCCGAGGTCGTTCGCGATGTAGAGGCTCGTGCCGGCGAGCGCCACGTCCCATGCTTCGCCCGCGACTGCTTGCGTTCCGACCTGCCGCATGGTTCCGGCGGAGTTGTCGAGGAACGTGACACCGAGGCTGCGGTCGGCGACCATCACCGCCGGCCCGCTGACGTCGATCCCGAAAGCCTGTCCCGGCGTGTCGAGGATCGAAACGAGCCGAGGCGCCGACGGCGTCGAGAGATCGACGGTGGCCACACCGCCTTCTTCACCGGCCACATACAGCGTCGACCCCACAATCCGCCCGCGCAATCCGGTGATCTGCGGGATCTGCAGACGCCCGACCATCTTCATGGCGTTCACATCGCGCCGATCGATAACCACGACGTCCCAGCCGGAGAGGCCGTCGCTGATTGCGACCAGGTAGTTGCTGCCCCAGGCGATCAGGTCGGTGTACATCGTGTTGGTCATCGATTGGCCGAGGAGCGGCTGCTGCTCGCTCAGGCAGCGGGGAGCGGCGGGGTTGCTCACGTCGTACACGTAGATGCGGCCGTCGGTGTTGCCGCTGTTCTCGGCCGTGAACGCGTAGCCGCCCGAAACCGCGACCGCGTTCTCCACGCCGCTCGTATCGCACGGCAGGTTGATCGTCGAAGTGCCGCTGCGCAGGTCGATCGTGCCGAAGCGATCGCCGACGACATAGGCCCAGCCGTTGATCAGCTCGAGATCGCGGACGTTGTTGACGGTCGAAACGACCCGCGTCTGCACCGGCAACGGATTGCTGATATCGAACACCACGAGATTGCTCGAAGCCTGTCCGTACATCGGATAGGTGGCGATCACCGCCATCGTCCCTTCGACCTTCAGCGTGCGAGCGCGGAAGTTCGCGTCGCCGATCGCAATCGCCGTCTGCGTCGTGGCCGTCCCGAACGGAACGCTTCCGATGACGACCGGACCGGCGCTGCGAGCGTAAGCGTCGGTGGCCTTGACGGTGATCGTGTCCCCGGCGCTCGCGGTGATGAGCGTCGAGAACGCAGCACCGGAATTGAGCGTGATCGTCCGGCTTGCTCCGGTCGTGCTGTTCTTCACATCGACGGAAAGCGGGCCGAGGCCGGTGATCGCTCCCGTCGATCCGCTGACGGTGCCGTCGGCGGAGACCGCAATCATCGAGCTGATGATGCGCGGCGGCGCGGCGACGTTCTGCAGCACGACCAGCCCTTGATCGTTGGCGATGTAGAGGTTCGCTCCGCCGAGGGCCACGTCCCAGGCTTCGCCGCCGACCGGCTGCGTTCCGATCGTCCGCAATGTCCCCGACCCGTTGTCGAGGAAGGTCACGCCCGCGCCGCGGTCGGCCACCATCGCGGTCGTGCCGCTCACTTCGATGCCGAACGCCTGCCCCGGCGTGTCGACGACCGAAAGCAGCCCCGGCGCCGTTGGTGTGGAGAGATCGACCGCCGCCACTCCCCCATCCTTTCCGGCCACGTACAGCGTCGAGCCGACCAGCCGCCCTCGGAACCCGGCGATCTGCGGGATCTGGAGACGCCCCACCATCTTCATGGCGTTGACGTCGCGCCGATCGATGACCACCACATCCCAGCCCGACGTACCGTCGCTGATCCCGATCAGGTAGCTCGTTCCCCACGCGATCAGATCGGTGTAGATCGTGTTGGGCATCGACTGACCCGCCAGCGGCTGCTGCTCGTTGAGGCAGCGCGGCGCGGCGGGATTCGCGACGTCGTAAACATAAATGCGGCCGTCGCTGCTGCCGCTGTTCTCGGCCGTGAAGGCATAGCCACCGGCGACGGCGATCGCGTTCTCGACGCCGCTCGTGTCGCAGGGAAGGTTGATCGTGGAGGTACCGCTGCGCAGATCGATGGTGCCGAAACGGTCCCCGACGATGTATGCCCAGCCGTTGATCAGCTCGAAATCGCGAACGTTGTTCACCGTCGACACCACGCGCGTCTGCACGGGCGCCGGGTTGGTCGTGTCGAAGACGACGAGATTGCTCGAGCTCGAGTTCCAGCTCGACACCGCCGCCAACGTTCCTTCGACCTTCACGGCACGGGCGTGGAAGTTCGCGTCACCGATCACGATCGGCGTGAGCGTCGCCGATGTCCCGAACGGAACCGTGCCGATGGGGAGCGGTCCGGAAGCGCGGCCGTCGGAGTCCGTGGCCTTGATCGTGATCGTGTCGCCGCCGCTTGCGGGGAGTGACGCGCTGAAGGTGCCGTCCGCGTTCACCGGCAATGTCACGCTCGCCGCGGTTGCCGTATCGGTGAACTGGACGCTCGAGGATGCGGACCCGGTCGTGACGGCGCGCCGCGCGCCGGTCACCGTCACCATCGTTCCGGAGAGCGACATGGCAATCCTGGAGCGGTCGATCACAGGGGCAACGGAGATCGGGACGACGGCGACCCCGGTCTCGTTTGCGACGTAGGCGTATCCGCCGGTCGCCGCGACGTCCATGGCATTGCCCGTCGTCGATGCGTCACCCGCGATTGCCGGCGGCGCGGGATCGATCGTCGTGGCGAGGAGTCCGTTCGTCGTGTCGGCGATCAGCGCGAAATCGTCGAGCAGCGAAATGCCACCCGCTCCGACCGGGATCGGCAGACGCGCGGCCACAACAGGCAACGCGGGATTGCTGAGATCCACGATCGCAAGCTCCGCGGTCGTCGTGCTGACGACGTAGAGCATCGATCCGTGCAGCCGCGCGCGCCATGCCGTGAAGTTCGGGATCTGCAGCCGGCCGGCCATCCTCAGCGCGCTGATGTCGCGGCGATCGATGACAACAACGTCCCACCCCGACGCCCCGTTGCTGATGCCGACAAGGTAGTCGGCGCCCCACGCAATCAGGTCGGTGTAGATCGTGTTGAGCATCGACTGGCCGGCCAGAGGCGTCTGCTCGGATATGCAGCGAGGCGCCGCCGGATTGGCCGTGTCATAGACGTAGATCCGTCCGTCGCTGCTGCCGCTGTTCTCGGCGGTGAAGGCATATCCGCCAGCGACCGCGACGGCGTTCTCGACCCCGCCCGTATCGCACGGCAGAACGATCGCCGACGTCGTGTTGCGCAGATCGAGCGTGCCGAAGCGATCGCCGGCAATGTAGGCCCATCCGTCGACGATGGTCACGTCGCGGACGTTCGCCACGGTCGAAACCGTGCGCACGAACGCAGGATGTGCAGGGTCGGACACGTCGAGAACCACCAACTTGTCCGACGTGCTGCCGCTCACGCCGCTCGCAGAGGAGACGGCGAGGACAGCGCCGTTGAGTGCGATCGTTTGCGGTTTGAAGCCCGCATCCGTCGTCCACGCGGATTTGTCGAGCTGGGTCGGAACCGTATTCGTCGTCGCGCCGAGCGTTCCGACGACGACCGCGGGCGATGTCAGCGGGAAGATGTTCGCGTCGCGAGCCTGGAGCGTAATCGTGTCGCCTGCGTTCCCCTGTACGCCGAGGGCCAACGAGCCGTTGCCGCTTGCCGCGCCGGTCCAGGTCTGACCCGTTCGCGTGTTCGTTGCCGTCAGGGCGATCGGAGGATCGGCATCGGTGACCGCCCCGGGGCGTCCGATGACCGAGGAGCCGGTCGGCGAGGTCTGCACCGCGATCTTCGACGTGTCGAAGAGCGGGGCAGCCTGGTTGTTGCCGACGATCGAAGACGATGCATCCAGGTCGGCGGGAAGGCCGAGGAGTAGTCTGTCCTGCGTCTGAAGTGTGCTGCTGCGGAGTTTCAGACTGTCGAAACGGAATACTCCTCGCCATGCGTCACCTACGGCGACGTTCATCGTTTCGGCGCCGTTCGGAAGGAGCGTGACGGTCTTCCCATTGATCGTACCGACGCGCCAGATGCCTCTCCGTACACCGTTTGAATCGGTGATCTCGATCCAGTGACCGGCGAAGAAATCGGCGATGTTCGTTGGGCGATCGGTGACGAGCGTCGCTCCGCTGCTGCCCGACTGCGCGATGCCACCGCCGAGCGATGGCAGATCGGTGTTCTGTCCGATCCGCCCGCCGTTGTCGATCGTCAGGTCGCCATACGCCGAGAGCGGTCCGCTGATGAGAATCGCGCCCGCGCCGCCATATTTCGCGTTGACGCTGCCGCCGCTCTTCGCACTGCAGGCCGGGACGACGCTGGCCGAATCGGTGTACTCGATCGCGATCGCTCCGCCGGCGCCGGCGCCGAACGTCGCCGAGGCGGAGCCATTTGCCTCGACGGTGCCCCCGCCAATGAGTTTCGTCGCGGTCATCCACACCGATCCGCCCGCGCCGCCTCGATCCTGACCGGCCTGCGAAGCTCCGTTCGCGCGGATGGCCCCTTCGTTGAGAAGCGTCGTCGTCGAGAGCCGAATGATGCCCCCGCCCGGCGAGCCCGCCGTCGCATGCTCACCACCGCCACCCGATTCCTGCGGGTGATCGATTTTTCCAAAACTCGTCGCCGCCGGCGTGTTCCACAGACCCCCGATCCCGATGTGGGCTCCGCCGCCGCCGTTGCCCGGGGGCGTGGCGAACGGATTGGTTTGACTGCCCGGATATCCGCGGCCCGTGACGTCGATCGATCCGCCGCACGCGACGAACGTTCTTCGCGTCATGGTGAGGTCGAGCTTCGTGCCGCCACCGGCCGGATGTGTGGCGGTCGCGCCGTTGAGCACGATCAACCGATCGAATGAATGCGCGCCGACCACGGTGAGCGTTCCGCTCTGCACCACGACGCTCTTTCCGTCGTACGACGAGGCATTCGTTGCGTCGAGCGTGACATTCGACGTGACGATCGCCAGTCCATCCGCGATGACGGAGATCTGGGTCGTCAGATCGGAAGCGGCGCCGGAGGCGCTTGTGGCCACGGCTTTGACCGGAATGACCGTGCCGTCGGCGAGCGCGGGAATCGTGTACGAGGCCTCGTACTGATCGGGAACGCCCGTCACCGCGGCCGCAGGAATCGGCGTCGTCGATCCGTTCGCGAAGAACTCGACCTTCTGCACGCCGTTCAGGACGCCGCCGACGAGGACACCCTTCGCGAAGACGCGCAACGGCGCCGGGTAGCCCGCCGGATACATCGCGCCGCTGGTGCCGCACGTCCACGCCAGCGACGGTGCGGTCGGATCGAGCAGCGGCTGCACGCGGATGTTCACGCTCGCCGGTGTCGTGTTCCCCGCGAAGTCGGACGCGATGACCGTCACCGTGAACGGCACGGGATCGGCTCCGTCGACACTCGGGACCGGGACGCTGCCGCTCCACTGATTCGGAGTTGCGGTCCCCGACAACGGAACCGCGGCACCGCCGCCAACGCCGGCCGTCACGCTCTTGACCCCGACTTCCGCGTCGGTGGCGTTGACGGTCACCGTGAATGTGGCCCCCGTTCCTTCGCTGAAAAGCTGATCCGCCGCCGGAGCAACGATCGAGAGCGCCGGCGCAACCGTGTCGGACAGAATCGTGATCGTCTTCGTCTGCCTCGTCGCCGTCCTCGCCGGATATCCATCCTCGGCCGCCGCCTCGATGGTCATCGGCGTGCCACCCGGCGTGGTGATCGGAACGACGACACTCGCGGTCTGTGCTGCACTCCGCGTGTTCGGTGTGACGCTCTGCGTGGATGGCGTGCCGCCGATCGTGGAGGTGATCGACAGCCTGGTGACCGCAAGATCATCGGACGCGCTCACCGAGACCGCCACGCTCTTCCCCGGGTACAGCGAATCAGGAATCGCGGTGAACGCATCGATCGCGGGAGGCTGGTTGTCGATCACGTTGAAGCTGATCGCAGGAGCGTCGACCGTGCGATCGGCACGATCGGTGATGCGCACATTCAGCGCCGCCGGCCCCAGCGTTTGCGTGGATGGGATGGCGACGCCTACGTGATGCCCGGGAAGCGATAACGGATACGACGAGAACGACTCGCCGATCGGTGCGATGCCGCTGAATTCGACACTCGACGCCGCGATTCCGGCCGCGGACGATGCGTCGTACCCGACGTCGAGGCTCATCCCGCGGATCACGGTTCCGCCGGCGGCGGGCGCGGTCGTCACGGCGACGCTCGGATGATCGGAGTACAGCAGCATCGCCGCGCCGCTGTTCTTCACGACGGCCGCGGAGTTGTCGAGGGTGCCCCCCGTCAGGAAGCTGTCGTCGAAACGAGCGAGCGACTTCACACCGACTTCGATGCGATCGGCGCGCAGAACACCGCGATACGTCGGACCGCCCGTCAGTGGGCCGTCGGCCGGATCCGTGAAGAGCGTATGCCGGTCGGCCGAGAGCGAGATGACCTTGTAGGTCTGATCGAGCAGCACGGACTCGCCGACAACGGCCGCGTCGAACGTGCGCGTGCTGTCGGTCAGCGAGTTGGCTGTGATGGCAGCGGCGGTTCCGGTGCCGATGGAGCCCAGTGGCGTGGCACGCACAGCGGCGGAGGAAGTCGAGGCTCCGATGAAAAGCTCGCCGTCGGCCTGTCCCGGACGTCGTACGAAGATCGTTCCGGCACCACCTCCGCCGTTTCCGCCGCGCGCTTCGACCTGCGTCAGCACTGCCGGAATGTCGAGCCGCTCCGACCCCGTGATGGCGATGCGCCCGCCACCTCCGGCGCTCGGCGATCCATCGCCACCATTCGCCGTGATGTGAGCCGACGGTCCGACGATCACATGGCGCGCGTTGACGCGGATGCTGCCGCCTGATCCTGCTCCGGCACCGGATGCTCCATCGGCACGAATCGATCCGGCCACGGCAATGCGGCCGAGCGCTGCGTCGAGGGCGGCGGCGCTCAGCGAGATCGTGCCGCCGCCGGCAACCGAGCCACTGCCGAGTTGCGCCGGATCGCGAATCGAATCGTAGGTTGGATTGGTAACGCCGCCGCTCGCGATGGTCCCGAGTCCGCCGTGCGATCCGCCCGCGCCTGCCGCTCCCCCGCTGTTCCCTTTTGCCGTCTCGTCGATCGCTGACGCACAGTCGACGTACAGGTGATCGACGATCGTGAGGTCGACCTTCTGCGCGAGAGTGCTCGTCGACTCGATCGTGTCGACGCGTCCGCCGTCGAGCACAATGAGGTTCTTGAGCGTTACCGGAACGTGTGTGACCAACCGGCCGGCCGGGGTTCGTACGAGGATGCTCTTGTTGTCGAACTGAGCGACGTTGTCAGTCGTGATCGCCTGCGTCGCGTCGACGACCTGGTCGACGGCCACGACGTCGATGGCGATGCGGAGTTCGATCGTGTGCGTCGTGTCGGCATCGCTGATGACCGCGGTCAGCGTGAAATCCGACCCCTCGGCCGGCGTCGTGGGAAGCGTCGCCGACGCGGTGTATTCGTTCGTGCCCGGCACCTGCATCGCCGGAATCGGAGTGGCGATCCCCGGAACAAGGAACGCCACCGACGTCACCGCGATGTCGTCCGTCGCACTCACCCTCAGCGGCACGGAGAAATTCGTCTGATTCCCGGGGATGACGGCGCGATCGATCGGACAGAGCCAGGTCCCCTTCGGCACCGACGGATCGTTGACACCGATGTAGACGATCTCGAACGCTTTCGACGCGCTGTTGCCTTGGTAATCCTTTGCCGTGACGACGACCGTGACACGCGTGTCGACGTTCTTCGCGGGAACGGTGATCTGCGGTGAAGCGAATGTCTTCGAACCGATGACGGGAGTCGTCGCCGGAACGGCGTACGTCTGACCGTCGATGGTGAAGTCGACCTCCGCCACACCCGTCTCGGAATCGCTCGCCGTCGCCTGGACGGTGTACTTGTCGCCGAGGTGATAGGTCGTCTCGGCGGCAGGAGTGATGGTGAGGAGCGCCGGGTTGACCTGGTCGACGAGCAACGTCAACGACGCCGTCTGCGATGTGCTGAGTCCGCGAACGTCGGTGACGGTCGCGGTGAAGGACGCCGCAGTTGCCGGGTCGAGATCGGGCGGCAGCTTGAACGTCAGCTTGGCCTGCGGCCAGGGATCCGCAACGGTGGCTCGCGTGACCTGCTTGGTCTGCGTCTCGGTGTATGGCGTGGCGTTCGTCTTCGTTGCGCGAAGCGTCACGCCGGCCGTCGCGAAGGTCCCCTCATCGTCGAACTCGACCGCGACGATCACACTGTTTGCGGGATACGCGGTCGCCGGAGTGAACGTCATCGCCACGTTCTTCGGCGGCTGATTCGCCTTGACCGTCCAGGAGATCGTCGCCGGATCGCTGACGTTGCCGGATCCATCGGTCGCCCGCGCCCTCAGCGAATACGTCAACCCCGCATCCGGCGCCTCGGGTGCCACGAATCGATACGCAAATGGCCCGGTGCGGGGGGTGGTGAGATACGTTTCGGTCGCTCCGTCGACGCGGAAGTAATCGACCGATGCGACATCGGTGGCCACCGGTCCGTCCGCGGTGCCGTTCCGCAAGTCGGGTGTGAGCACGTACTCGACGCCCGAGATCAGCGGATACGTGTCGGGAACCGGAGTGATGAGACGGACGAACGGCTTCGTCTTGTCGAACGAGAAGAAGTGGAACGTCTGCTCGGCGAGCGCGTTCCCCTGCAGGTCGCGGATGCCGGAGAAGACGACGCGATAGTACGACTCCGACTCGATGGGATCGTTCGGCGCGAAGAAGAGCGTGAGGCTCGTCGCAGGATCGAGGTACGCGCGCCCTGCCTTCTCGGCCACGATCTGCCCGCCCGGTCCGGGCGCCGAGATCTTGTAGAAGTGGAACGACGCGCCACCGCCCGGCTGCCAGGGCGCGGGATCGACGGGCTCGTTGAAGTGGAACTCGAAGGTGACCTGCTCCGGGACCGGAGTGGTCACCGCGGGAACGACCTTGATGACGTGAGGCTCGGTGTAATCCGACGTCGTAAACGTGATGCCGAGGGGCGATGGGAGACGGTGTGCGGTGAGATCTTCGATCGCGCCGGAGACGATCACGCGATAGAGCGTGTTGCTCTTGAGCGGGAACCGCTGTCCGGCGGGTGGAGGCGGCGGCCGCATCGTGATCGCGAACGTACCGTCCGCCGCGACGACCGGCGGATCGAAGCTCGCGATCACCTGCGCGGTTCCGTCGGCCGGCAAAAGTTGCAGATCCGTGTTCGTGATCTGGTCGGCGCGGATGCGCTCGCTGAAGACGAATCGAATCGTGCTGTCGGGCGAAACGCTCTGCGCGCCATCGGCCGGCGTGATGCTCACGACCTGCGGCGGTGTCGCGTCGAGCTTCACCGTCGGCAGCGTGATGATCTTCGACGCTGCGTCGTTCCCGAGCGTGACGGTCTGACGGCCGCCGATCGTTACACCATCGGCGCCGATGTACGTCAACGTCACGAGCGTTCCGCCGGCAGTGGTTGGGATTCCCTGGAAGGTGTAGCCGCCATTCGCGCCGGTCATCGCCTCGAGCGTCCGGCCGAACGATGCCAGCACCCGCGTTCCTGCCGACGGTCCGCCACTCTCCGCTTCAACGAGTCCCGTGATCCCCGCGAACGCGCCGAGATCGATGGTGAGTTGCGCGGGAACGGACTGGCGCGACAGGGTCCCCGACGCCGATCCCGAAAAGCCTCCGTCGACCGAAGTCGCCTGCGCCGAGACGTTGCCGAGGAGGAACCCGGTCGCACTGACGTGGCCGGTGGCGTCGGTGAACAACGTCACCGAACGTCCGCCGGCGATCGTCACCCTGGCGCCGCTCGCCGGCGCCCCGCCCTGCATCACGGTCACGTCGACCTCACCAAATGCCGGATAGACGAGCTTCACCGGATCGGCAGCTGTCCCTTTCGGGAACGCTCCGCCGAACGAGAGCTCGCGCTGCTGGCCGCCGATCTCATGAACCGCAATCGAATAGGGCTCGGTCGCAAGAAGCTTCGGCATGACGATCGGATTCCCCTGCGCCGATCGCGAGAACTCCCCGCTTCTCTGACTGACATCGATCGCAACCGGCGGAGCGAGGATCCCGGAGCTCGCCCCGGTGTCGTCCGGCAGATAGACGGCGACGTTCAACGTCTCCGTGCGCTCGAGCTCGAGGTTGATGACCGGATGCGGATCGGCGGCGCTCATGATGTGCGACGCCGCCGCCCTCCGGTTGCTTTCCGTGTCTTTGGCCTCGAGCGCGAACAAGCCTTCGCGCACGCCGTCGAACGTGAACGCACCCGAAGGGTTCGTCGACGATCGAGTCTGATAGCCGCTGCCGGTGAGGGTCACGGTTGCTCCGGGAACGGCGCTTCCGGCCGGAACGGATTCGGGATCCGTCAACGCTCCGTCCACCTTGCCGCTGAACTCGAGCAGAACGCGCAATTGCGTCACGAGATCCCTGGCCACATCGATGGACGCGCTGCTTCCCGATTTGCCAAGGGCTTTCGAGTAGGCGCTGACCGAATACGTGCCGACGGGAACCTGCTGGAATGTGGCGACGCCGTTGCCATCGCTCGTGGTCAGATCGAACAATCCTCCGCCACGATCGAGGCCCACTTCGGCGTTCGCGACCGGCAGATTCGACTGATTGGGATCGGCGACCGTGACTTGAATGCCACCCGTCCCGGCGGAACCGATCTGGATCCGGATGGTGATCGTCTGGCCTTCCTCATCGAGTGTTCCACTCCAGTCGCCGCGAAGATCCTGATTCGACGGGTCCCAGGCCTTGGCGCGCAATGCGCCGACGAACACGTTGTTGATCGCGAAGCGGCCGGCGATGTCGGCCGTGATGGGATCGGCGTCCGATCCGAAGCCGCGCGCGGGGAAATCGAGCTCGCGGAGCCAGAACTTCGCCAGCGGCACCGCGGTGTTGTTGGCGTCGACCACCGTGCCCTCGACATTCCCGCGGCGGCGCATGATGACGCTGATTCCGTCGGCCGGGCCGCCTAACGCAGGCGTCGTTCCATAAGCGATACCGGCGCGATAGATGCCGCTCTGCGTCGCCTCCGCGCGAATCGTGAACGGCGTGTTCGCCGGGACGTCCCGATAGCTGAATGTGCCGTCGGGTTGGCTGTTGGTCACGCCGGCGTCGACGACACCGTTGATGAGGTGGACGGCCGCGCCGGCGATCGGCGTCCTGCCGTCGATCGCGTAGATGGTTCCGCGAATACTGGCCAGTTTGTTGAGCTGCAGCGTGTGCGTGGCGAAATCGCCGTCAAAGGCCAGTTTCCCGCTCTGCGACGCGTATCCATACGAGGGATGGCTCGACTCGAGGATGTAGCCCTGAAGCGCGGGCACCTTTGGATCGCTGAACGTGGCATAGCCGGCAATCCCGCTCTCGCTCGTCGATAGCGTCCGGCTCTTCGGGCGGAGCGCCTGCTCGGCTTCATCCCACGCGGCGTAGGACAGCGTCACGTCGCCGATCACATCGAAGTCGCCGTGCAATTTCGCTCGAACTGTCCCCTGCCCGGGAAGTCGCAACGTGACCGATGCAATCTGTCCCGGGAATTCGAGGTGCACGGAGTCGTGCGCGTACTGATCGCCGTACGCGGACGGCCCCTGAATCGCCCAGATGTCGACGTTGCCGCCGACGTTCGCGGTTAGCTCGTACAAGCCACCGCCGATCGATTGGAATGACGTCGGAGGGAATCCCGGCTCGATGACGCGGAAGCCGGTCACCGGCTGTCCCGCCGCGTTGATCACGCGGGCGCGGATCGTTCCTGTGCCGAACGAGTTCGCGGCCATGAAGATCGACACGTTGTTCGGCCCGGCCTCGGTCAAGGTGGGCGTCTGTGCCGATCCGACGCGTTTCGTCGATGGGTCGTACGCCGTGATGGTCTGATTCGCAAACGTGAGCGGCAGCGAGTCGAAGGTGAAATGGCCGTTGCTGTCCGCGGTCACCGGCCGCCCCGCGAGCCTGACGATCGCGCCGGAAACGCGTTCGTACTTCGTCGGGTCACCCGGGAAGAGCGGGTTCTCGCGAATGACGTCCCCACCGAGACTTGCGGTTGCGTCCGAGGGCGGTGGAACCGAAAGCATCAGATTCGACTCGTGAACCTCATCGGCGTGCAGATCGAAATCGATGGACGCGCTCTGACGCGAGACCGACCATTCGGCCGCGAGAACGGTCACGAAGCCCGCGGGCACCTTGCGGAACTCGAAGCGACCGTCGGGATCGGTCAGCGTTTCCGATAATCCGAAGCCCTGGGAGTAGACGCCGACGCGCGCGGCCACAACGGGTGCATTCGTGTCCGATCGGCGTACGACGCCGAACACCGTCCCTGTGCCTGGGAACGGCTTGCGAACGATGACCAACTGTTTCGTAATGAGTTGGCCGGGGGCGGCGATCTCTCCTGACGCATAGGCCACGTTGCCGGCACTGTCGGTGACGGCGAATGTGATCGGCCCGACCGGCAGATCCTCGACGTGAAAGAAGCCACTGGCGTCGGTCGTCGTCTGCCGGCCGATGTTGAACATCGTGCTGCCGACGAACACGCTGGCGCCGGCCACTTTCTGTCCGTTGTCGTAAACGGCCGTTCCTTCGGCGGCTCCGCGCCCGAGCAACTGCAGATTGACGAAGTGCACACGTCCGGGAAGCCGGACCGACCCGTCGACGATCGTGTAGCGCCCTGCCGCCGAAACGCCGAGGAGCCGGTACGAACCAGTGAGTCCCGGGTCGCCGATCGGGTCGCGCGGGATGTACTCGAAGAGGAACGTGCCGTCCGCCTCGCTCTTCACGTACTGAGGCGCTTCCCTGTAGGGATTGCAGTCGACCGGCGGATCGCCGTCCATGATCCCAACCGTGCACCCCTGGAAATGGCCGGTGTACAGCCGTACTTCGGAGCCGCCGATCGGCGTGTTGTCGCTCTTCAGGAACTTGCCGTAGACGATCGCGGCGGGACGGTCGTTATCGATCTTCGGCGTCACAGGCTGCGCAAACGCGACCTCGGACTGCGTCAGGGGATCGACGAGCGGACTCACCGCGATCGCGTACGCTGCGTTCGTGGTCAGGACGGAATCGAACGACAGATTGATGACGCGATTGTCGTCCTGCATCGCCGCCGCGAAGATCGCGCGTGGACCGTTGTAGATGACGCCGTCGCGATTGAAGGCGATCGTTGCGGCAAACTTCGAACGCCAGTCGCCACTGGTTTGAATGGCAACCGGACGATTGAAGAGTATCGACACCTTGTGTCCGTCGGGGTCGAGGTTGAGATCCTGGCGTCCTCCAACGATCTGCAGCGGGACGACAGCGACTGCGCTCGCAGTCGTTGTCGCGCTGAACCCGCCATTGGGCAGAATCGCGTTGAGCGACGTCGCGCCGCGCGTGATCGGAATGCGGATCGGCTCTCCTGCCGTGCCGTTGACATCGAAGTGCGCGCGCATCGCGGTGCCGTCGTTCGTGCCCGGAAAGACAATCTCGATCGCGAACGGCCCGGACACCGAGGGCGTCACGACGACATCGATGTTTTCAGTCCATCGGCCGACCAGCGCGATCTCGCCCGCGCGGGCCAGTGCGGCGACGTCGAACCGCGAGATGTCGGAGAACGGGAGATCGCGGATCCAACCGGACGCCGCCTCGTTCGGAACATCGGCGCGGCGTCCCGATTCACCGCGGAGCGACAGGGCGTACGGTCGTGGACTGCCGGCGGCTGCCGGACCGTGTGCGATGGCCATGACATACGGCGTGCGGTACGAAGTCGCCGACGCGAAAAGATCGACGAACTCCGCGATGCTCGCGCGTCGTGCCATCCCGGCAGAATTCAGCTCCGCGAAAACGGATGCGCCGGCGACACGGCCGCTCTTCTCCTGCCGGCGAAGGTCATCCCACTCCCGTAACTCCGTCCCATTTCCGAGAAGGTCGAGCGCGAGATGAGCAATCGCATCGCGCTTTGCATCGGGGGCGCCGTTGCTGACGAAGATCCGCTGTCCGGCGCGAGCGATATCCGCGGCGCGGTAGAAGACATCACTGCGAATCACGCGCGGAAACTTCGCCGTGGTCTGATTCACCGGCGCCGTCGCCACGCTGTAGCCGAGGCCGAGGAGCTGCAGGTTGGCGTCGACGAGGTCGGGATTGACGAACTGTGCGTAGTACGGCATCACGAGCGTCGCCGGCGAGAGCGGAACTCCGCTCTCGCTGACGCCCATGTGCAGCTGCACCGCCGCCGTGATGTTGTCGGGGTTGTCGATCGAGCCGGCGGTCGCGAAGACATGCCCGGTGATTCCCGGCCGCAGCGTGTACTCGATCATTTTCATCTCGCCGGAAGCGAGCGTCAGTTCATCCGAATCGGCACCTCCGATCCGGCAGACATTCGCTCCGGCGGCCTGATCGCATGACGGCACGCCGTTGCCGACGCGCATCGTCTGCGCCGAGCCGCTCATGTTCGTGACGAAGGTGTAGGTCGAGTAATCGATCCCCTTCCTCACCGTATCGGGATGCGAGAAGGTGAGGTTGAATCGGGGATCGTGCACGACGATCGATGCGCGCGGCGTTGCCTTCAATGGCACGTCGGCCTGACCGGTCTCGCGCAGCGTGGCCCGGATCTCGATGTCGATCGTATGCGTTCCCGGCTGCAAGCCTTCGACGTCCCACTCGGCTTCGCCCTTCGCCTGTGCCACGAGGAACGTCACGCCGGTTGTCGGGTCGACGATCGGAACCGGTTGTCCGAACGCGACGGACGGATTGGACTTCACCGGCCGCAGCGCCGTCGGCAACTTGATCGTGGCGCGGAGATCGTCCAGACGCGCCGTGCTGCCCGAGGGCGCGCCGTTGCTCACCGTGAGAATCACGGCGAAAAATTGATGGAGAACGGCCAAAGAGTTCGGAATCACGATGGCCGCGGGGATGCTCGGCCGACGAACCGGTGTGGCCCGATCCTGCGGCGTTTGTCCACTCTGGCCCTGTTGCGCCATTGCCTCCGGGTCCGGCGGCAGCTCGAACGGAATCACATCCGGCGGCGACCACCTCGGCGGCTTCGCCTGGCCGGTGTTCGGAAGCGTGAACGGTGTCTCCTTCCCGAGCGGCGTGACCTCGTGGGTTCTCGTGTCGACGACCACCGGGAACGGCACTTCGATGGTCTGCCCGTTGACCAGGAACGTGAACGAGTACTCGTACACGTTGTAATTGCGTCCATCCAGGACGATTCCGCGGGAGCGAAGTTCGTCCGGCGTCAGCTGATGCACCTTCACTGACGTCTGCAGGATGTTTGCGACCGTGATCGCCGCTGCCGGCGGCACCGCGGGCGCGACGAACTCGCTGCCCTTCATCAACCGGATGTTCTGAAGCGTGTAAACGCCTTCCTGCGAGAACCCTGGAATCTGGAAGCGATAGCCCGGCGCTGTGGTGAGCTGGATCGGCGAATCGAGACCGGGGCCGGTCAGCTCCGCGACGGCGAGGAGGCCTTCGACTGAAGGCGCGGCGTCGTTCGTCTTTCCGCCGAACTTCGTCTGGATGGTGGTGGGGATGTCGATGCCGGTCGTTACGGCCGGCGTGTCGACCTCGAGAGCAACACCCTGGATCTGCAGGCTACCGCTGGTGATCTCGCCGCCGAGGAGTGGCGCCGCGCAGAGACTCTGCGCCACGAGCACGGCGGCGGCCAGGCGGTATCGCATATCTATTGATGCGGTGGGGGCTCCTTCAGCTCCCTGAGGGCCTTCTGCATGCGTGCGGCGCGCGATTCGATCAGCTTCGCTCCCGCAGGAATCGTCAGGACGTCCGGCGGCGGCAGCTCATTGGTCACGCTGATGACCGAGTTGCGGATGGTGAGCGTCTTGCCGGAACCTGCTTCGAACGTGATCGTCTGCTCGAGCGGGATCCCGTATGACTCCGCTCCGCTCGCGTCGGCCGCGCTCACCGCGCGCGTTCGTGCGCAGGCGAGCGCGACGGCGTTCTGCTGCTCGGAACCGCGATTGGGATAGGCAGAACCGACGAGTGCCTCGAACGCACTGCGGGACACGCTGCGCTCGCGATCGACGCGCAACTCGACTTTCACCTTCTCGGGCCCGGAGCTCACGATTTCGAACGCGTCAGCGTTCCGGCCATCCGCCGACGAGCGCACGCCGAGCGGCGTGGTCTTCCAAGTTTCATTGCCAGATGCAGGAGCGAGAGGCATCTGCGCGGCGGCAACCTCGTCGAATCGCGCCACGCTGTAGCTCGCGGCGCCGCGATCGATTTCTGTCAGCTCCCGGCGGTCGTAATCGACAATGGCGGTTCGACTGCCATTGACCGTGATGATTCTGTTGCCGGTGCAGTACTCGTCGACGCGGACCTTGGCGCCGGCGATCGGATCCTCAATCGTTCGGACCAGATGAAGCGGAATCGGAAACAGAGGGACATCGCTCGCCGCGAGTGACACGGCGATCATCAATACGATGAAGACTCGCTCTCCCGCCCACCGCACCTGAGAGAATGTGGGCCGCAAGCCGGACCTCGAACCTACGGATTTTGGGAAGCCGAGCCTACCTCGGAGACGGAATGCAGGCAAGCAGTTTCTATACAGGGCAGGAGGTCATTTCATGCCGCTCGCACGCTTCGGCGTTATTGTGGTTGCACTTGCGCTGACTGGTTGCGCCTCGGTGGCTCGTCCACCGATCGATTTGTCACGCGCCGAAGTGGTCGATCTGACCTACTCGTTCGACGACCACACGCTCTACTGGCCGAACTCTCCCAGCGGATTCGAGCTGCGAAGGCTTGCGTACGGCCCCACGCCCGGCGGCTACTTCTACTCATCGAACACGTTTTGCGCGCCGGAGCACGGCGGCACGCACCTCGATGCGCCGATCCACTTCGCCGAGCACGGGCGCAGCGCCGATCAGATTCCCGTCGATCAGCTGATCGCGCCGGCGGTCGTCATCGACATCACCGCGAAGACCGCGAACGATCCTGACTAC
This sequence comes from Thermoanaerobaculia bacterium, assembly GCA_035468985.1. Classification (GTDB taxonomy): domain Bacteria; phylum Acidobacteriota; class Thermoanaerobaculia; order Gp7-AA8; family Gp7-AA8; genus DASVHS01. Next base: position 12,758 of record DATISF010000016.1, on the reverse strand, counting down.
CGGCTGACCCCCGACGATGTGCGCGCATGGGAATCGGCGAACGGCACGATCCCGAACGGTGCGATCGTCCTCCTGCGCACCGGATGGGGATCACGCTATCCCGATCGCAAGGCCTATTTCGGCGACGACACGCCGGGAGCAACCGACAAGCTCCACTTCCCCTCCTTTGGCGCCGAGGCCGCGCGTGTGCTCGTCAACGACCGGCGCGTCGGCGCGATCGGCGTCGATACCGCCAGCATCGACTACGGTCAGTCGCGCGATTTCATCGTCCACCAGATCGCGAACGGCGCCGGCGTCCCCGGCCTCGAGAACATCGCCAACCTCGAGCGCGTCCCCGCGCGCGGCGCGTGGGTCGTGGCATTGCCGATGAAGATCGCCGGCGGCTCGGGCGGGCCGTTGCGCATCGTGGCCCTCGTGCCTCGATGAAATGGGGGTCAGAGCTTCGATTCGCCGCAGTTTCTACTGTCCGTAGAAAAAGGGGCGAATCGAAGCTCTGACCCCATCAGAACCCTTCCAGCAGGTTCGCTACCAGGCTCTGCGCGAAGCGCTGCGCGATCTCCCGGATGGCCCGGCTCTCCTGGTCGAACGCATCCGTCGTCTCGAGATTCACCTGGTAGTTCTCCACGAAACGGTACTGGTCGTTCTTCCAAAGCACCTTATCCTCGTGGCGATGGTCGAGCAGCTCGATGTTCGCCGTGATCGAGATCTGGTACTGCGTGGCACGCCCCTGGTCGAATCCAACCGGCGATAGATTGAACGAGTCCATCGAGCCCTTCAGGATGATGTCCGCTTCCTTCGGATCGTTCACCAGCCGCAGCCGGCCGCGCGACACGAACTCGTCGGCCACCGACTGCGTCACCCGCTGCTCCAGCTCCACGCGGGTCGTGCGGTTGATGAACGTCGGGACGTACAGCGTCTTGAGCGAGGGATCGAGGATGTTTCCCGTACCGACCAGCGCATAGCCGCAGCCGAGGGCCAGGAGCCAGCCGGCGAGGAGGAGGCGCTTCATCGAACCACCACGTTCACCAGCTTACCCGGAACGTAGATCGTCTTCACGATCTGCTTGCCGGTCACCCAGCTCTGAACCTTCTCGTTCGCCTTCACCGCCGCCATCACCGCGTCTTCAACGGGAGGATTGGGCACCTCGATCTGGCCGCGCAGCTTGCCGTTCACCTGCACGACGATCGTGACGAAGTCCTCTTGCATCAGCGCCGGATCGGCAACCGGCCACTGCGACGTGAGCACGAATCCCTTCTCCCCCGCCATCTCCCACAGCTCCTCGGTCATATGCGGTGCGAAGGGATGGAGCATCTGCAACAGCGCGAGGTACGCTTCGCGGACCTGAGGATCGCGTCCGCCGCCGGCAAGGTAATCGCCGATGGCATTCGACAGCTCCATCAGCGCCGAGATCGCCGTGTTGAATTCGAATCGCTCGAACCGCCGCGTGACCGCACCGATGGTCTGATGGAGCTTGCGCGTCACGGCAGTGATGTCGGCCGAGGACCCAGGACCGAGGACCGAGGCCGCGATCTGCTCCCCCATCGCCCAGACGCGCCCGAGGAACCGATACGCGCCGATGACGCCCTCATCCGACCATGCCGCTTCCTTGTCCGGCGGCGCGATGAACAGCGTGTAGACGCGCTCCGTGTCGGCGCCGAATTTCGCGATCAGCTCATCGGGCGGCACGACGTTGAAGCGTGACTTCGACATCTTGCCCACTTCAGGAACGAGCTCGGTCGCGCCTCGGAACGGTTTTCCGTCGCGCCACTCCACCTCGTTGAGCGCGACCCAGCCGAGGTTCTGCGCCGGATCGCGATATCCCTCTTTCGTGATCACACCCTGGTTGAAGAGACGCGTGAACGGCTCCTCCACTTTCGTGAGGCCGAGGTCGTGGAGCGTGCGGCAGATGAAACGGGCGTAGAGGAGGTGAAGGATGGCGTGCTCGATCCCGCCGATGTATTGGTCGACGGGCAGCCAGCGGTCGACGAGATTCGAGTCGAAGATCTTCGTCGAGTCGTGCGCGGAGATGAACCGCGCGTAGTACCACGACGAGTCGACGAACGTGTCCATCGTGTCGGTCTCGCGCCGGGCCGCGACGCCGCACCTCGGGCATTTCACGTTGACGAACGATTCCTGCTTCGCCAGCGGGTTGCCCTCGCGACCGGTGAACGGGACATCGATCGGCAGCCGGACCGGCAGATCGCTTTCCGGAACGGGAACGAGTGCGCAGCGATCGCAGTAGAGCATCGGGATCGGCGTTCCCCAGTACCGCTGGCGTGAGATCAGCCAGTCGCGGAGGCGGTAGCGCACCGTTTTCTTTCCGATGCCGCGGCGCTCGATCTCGTCGGAGATCTTCTCGATCGCTTTCGGAGGCGTGAGACCGCTGATCAGGCCGGAGTTGATGACGGTGGCGGAATCGTCCTTGGCGGTGAAGGCTTCCTTCAAATCGCCGGCCGAGACGGCCGACGCTCCACTGATCACGATCCGCATCGGGATGCCGTACTGCTCCGCGAACTCGAAATCGCGTTCGTCGTGCGCGGGGACGGACATGATCGCGCCGGTGCCGTACTGCATCAGCACGAAGTTGCCGAGCCAGATCGGGATCTCTTCGTTCGTGAACGGATTGATCGCCGTCTTCCCGGTGAATCGCCCTTCCTTCCCCGCCTCCTGGCGCTCGAGGCTGGTGTGATTGCGCACGCCGGTGATCCACTTCTCGATCTCGGCGCGCTGCGCATGATCGGCGACGAGCTTCGCCACGTCGGGATGCTCCGGCGCGAGCACCATGAACGTCGCTCCGAAGATCGTGTCGGGACGCGTGGTGAAGACACGGATCGGCTTGCCGAGCGATGGAACCATGAAGTCGACGTCGGCACCGACCGACCGGCCGATCCAGTTCCGCTGCATCAGCTTCACTTTCTCCGGCCAGTCCGGCAGCTGATCGAGCCCGTCGTCGAGGCGATCGGCGTACTCGGTGATTTTCAGGAACCACTGCTCGAGCTCGCGCTGCTCGACCAGCGAGTTGCAGCGGTCACAACGGCCGTCGATGACCTGCTCGTTCGCCAGCACGGTCTTGTCGGTCGGGCACCAGTTCACCGGCGCCTTGCCGCGGTACGCGAGGCCGCGCTTGTAGAGCTGGAGGAACAGCCACTGGTTCCAGCGGTAGTACTCCGGCTCGCATGAGGCGAGCTCCTTCGACCAGTCGTAGAGGATGCCCCAGCGCATGAACTGCTTCTTCATGTTGGCGATGTTGCCGAGGGTCCATTCGCGGGGATGGATCTGGCGCTTGATGGCGGCGTTCTCCGCCGGCAGTCCGAACGCATCCCAACCCATCGGATTGAGCGCGGCCATTCCCTGCATCCGGAAGAAACGGTAGAGCGCGTCGCCGAGGATGTAGTTGCGCCCGTGCCCGACGTGGAGATCGCCCGACGGGTACGGGAACATATTGAGCATGTAGAACTTCTTGCCCGGCGCGGTCACATCGATCTCGGCGACCTTCGCCTCAGCCCATTTCTTCTGCCACTTCGGTTCGATTTCGCCGGGACGGTACTGGGACATAGAGCGCGGAAGTATAGAGGAGCGGGACACGAGGACACGAGGACGCAGGCGATGCTGCATCCCGCTCTCCGAGTCCTAGCGAGGCGTGTCGCGAATAGACCGACTTTCGCTGGTGCCGCTTGCGGCCGAGATGCAAGGCGCCAGCATGAGGCGATGCGGTGGCATCGTCGACGACGAGCAACGCCGCAGATCGGCCGCAACCGGCACCAGCCCGAAGGGTTGCCGGCGCAACGAAAGCCGGTCTATTGCGACACGCCACACTAGCTGTCATACACGAACGTCACCGGCCCGTCGTTGTCCAGCGCGACGACCATCATTTCGCGAAAGCGGCCGGTCTTCACTTCGATGCCGGTCGAGGCGAGCTCGCGGACGAATCGCTCGAACATCGCTCTCGCCTTCTCCGGTTCCTCGGCGTTGTCGAAGCTGGGACGGCGGCCGCGGTCGATCGATCCGGCCAGTGTGAATTGCGAGACGGCCAGGATCGCGCCGCCGATGTCGCGGAGATCGCGGTTCATCTTTCCGGCCTCGTCGCTGAAGATGCGCAGTTCGCGGATCTTTCTCGCCGCCTCGGCGATCTGCTGCTCGGTGTCGCCCTTCTCGACCGCGCCCAGAACCAGCATACCCGGGCCGATCTCCGAGACGACCTGCCCGCCCACCGAAACCGAGGCGCGATTCACGCGCTGAATGACGCACTTCACGCGGTGACGATTGTAGCCACGACGGCGGAGAGGCGAACGTAGACCGGGGACACGGAGACCCTCCCGAATCGACTCTGCCGTCGGGCGGGGCGGCATGGGATCCGTTTACAAGGCCTGCGATCCGACGCTGCAGCAGCACATCGCGCTCAAGATTCTCGATCCCGAGATCACGTCGTCCCGCGAACGCGCGGGGCGCAGGGAATCCTGCTCACGGCCGCGCTGACGCTGATCTTCACAACTCGGTGCGCGGTACGTCCGCGTATCACCGGATCACCGGCACGGCGTAATCCGCTACGATGGGCCGATGTATCCCGGCGAAGTGCTCAACAGCGTCACGCATCTCATCGGGACGATCCTGGCCATCGCCGGAACGGCCGTTCTGATTCCGCTCGCCGTCCAGAGCGGCGGCCCACGCGCGATCGCCGCGCTCTCGATCTACGGCGCCATGATGATCGTGATGTATCTGAGCTCGACGCTGTACCACAGCGTTCGCGGTCCCATGAAAAAGGTCTTCCACGTGTTCGATCACTGCGCGATCTATCTGCTGATCGCCGGGACGTACACGCCGTTCACGCTGCTGGCGCTGCGCGGCGCGTGGGGATGGTGGCTCTTCGGTATCGTCTGGAGCCTAGCGCTCGCCGGAATTCTCAAGGACATCTTTCTGCACAACCGCTACCGGGTGCTCTCGGTGATTCTCTACGTGCTGATGGGGTGGCTCGTCGTCGTGGCATTCGGGCCGCTGCAGCGGAGCGTTCCGCCGCCAGGAATCCTCTGGCTCGCCGCCGGCGGCGTCTTCTACACCGGCGGCATCGTGTTCTATGGACTGTCGAAACGGATGGCGTACGGCCACGGCATCTGGCACCTCTGTGTTCTCTCCGGGAGCGTCTGCCATTACGTGGCGGTGCTGCGCTACGTTCCGATGGCGTAGCGCTGTCATTTGGCGGGAACCGGGCACGAGCTCGCTGCCTTCACCCGCTGTGCCGCGTCGTGCAATTGCCCGTCCAGCCAGACGCCGGATTCGAAGTATCGCTTCTGCCACTCCGGCTCGATGCGATCGAGGACGAGCGCCAGGCCGAGGCCAAGACTGTAGAACTCCGATCGCGATTGCGAGACATTGCCGAGATGTTTGATCTGAAACGGCATGGCCTTGTAGAAGTTGTCCCAGGCCATGGCGAAGGCATCGGTCCCGTCGAGCTTTGCATAGTCCGGAGTCGGGCTGTAGTCGCGCGCGGCCAGCTCCGCGACGCGGTATTCGAAATAGCGCGCGACCCCTTCCTTGGTGGCCACGAATCGCGCGTAGGCCAGGTCCTTCCGGCCGGGAAAGGCGGCGTCGAGCAGATCGCCGAGGGTATGCACCGCCTCGTCCGCAACGCCCGACTCGTAGGGCAGATCGGCGCTGCTCTCGATGCATCGATAGAGATCGCATCCGGCGACATGCATGGCCCGGCGCACGCGCTCGTCGTGGTAGGGAAACGGATAGTCGAGCTGCCACTGCGCTTCCCTCGGAGGACCGATCGCCAGGGCGGCAACCTTTTCCGGTTCGCCATGGTTGTACGCGAAAACGTGGAACATCTCGTGGACCACGGTCACTGTCCAGATCGCACCGTCCCCCCGCGTTCCGCTTCCGCTCGGTGTTCCCATGACGACGGTGGCGCGCCCCATCACCGCCGGAAAACTCGCCCGCAAGTTGGGCGGAAAGACGCGCGGGCGGACGTACACCGGCCGTCCACGGAACGTCTGAGCGCTCGCGGTGAAGCCCTCTGCCGCGCCGTCGATGTTGAGCAGATACTCGCTCTCCCCATCGATGAGGATGACCGGTGCATCCGTCGCGGTGAATCCCGGCCAGACGCGTGGGCCCAGAACCCCGGCGATGCGAAAGGCCTCGTTGAGACGAACGATGTGCTGCGGCGCCAGGTCCGCTGCCATCGGAGCGGAAATCAGGATCTCGAGGATTGCAACGGCAAGAAAGCGATTCACGAGCATTCTCCTTTGGTCGGCTCCGGCTCGGCGGGAGCCACACGGATGCGCAGAGTGGTCTTCGAATCGATCGGATAATCGGACCAGACATCACGACACTGAACGGCCCTCGTGGGTCGCGGAAACAAGCGCCCGCCGATGGCGATCTCGGTGTAGCGCCAGACATCCGTGCGCGTCAGCGGGCGGGGCGTGATCGTCACGTCGCCGAGCGAGGGAAGTGCGATTCGCCCCGCCACCCCGGTGAAGATGCGCGACGAACCGCGTGCAACGACGCGACCGTCAGAAACGACTTCCGCCTCCGCTGTGTACCAGTGCGGCTGGCGAAACGCATCGACTTCAATGACGCCCCTCGAAGACACGTCGTTGATGTCAATCCGAAGCGGGCCTGCGCCAGTCGATCGAACGGGTCGAACGTCGAACTTCAGCAGGCCGGCGGCTCCGGCACCGCCGAACGGCAGGATCTCGATCTCCTGGTCGTAGCGGACCGTGAAGCGGTGCTCCTGTACGTCTTCCTCCCACAGCGGGAGTCCGTTCCGCGACGTCCCCTCGCGCCTGCGCGTCGTCAGCGAGGCGCGCACGTCGATGGTCCCGGACGCCGTTGGCTCGTTGACGAACGACGCAACCAGGGTGAAGCCGCGGTCGCGCAACCGGACGACGAAATCGGTGCCGCTCGGGCCGTCGATGTCGGCTTCGTACAGCGTGTGGCGAGCTCCCTGGCGCTCTTCGATGCATCGGACGATGAAACGGGAGCGATCCGCGAGCGCTGTCGTGCCGGTGAGAAGGAGCAACGCGACCGAAGCGATTGCCAGGGCTCGCATCACTCCCCTCCTTGTGACCTGACGTACATAACCGCGCGTCCGCCCGGGTCGTAGTCGTGAAATTCACCGCGGCTGGCGCTCTCCGCTTTCCGGACGAAGAGCGCCGGAATGAAGAGCAGCCCCAGGAGCAGCAGCAGCACGATCACCGGGACGGGAGTCGCAATGCGCCGCCGCCACCACGGTGCCGCGGTGAAAGCCTGCCGGAGGATGCTGTCGATTCTGACCTCCCTCCGCAGTGGCGGGCGCTCCGCCAGAACCGAGGATCGAATCAGGCCGAGGTCGCCGAGAAACGATCGGCAGGCGCGGCATTCCTCGGCGTGTGTGGCGATTTCAGGCGCGTCCACCTCGCCGTCGAACCAGGCGGAAAGCGTTTCACGATCAGGACAACTCATCGCTCACCTCATGAAGAGAGTCGCGCAGCCGCTGCCGCGCCCGAAAGAGATCGCTTCTCACTTTTTCGACCGTGACGCCGAGAGCGCTGGCGATCTCGCCATAGGACATCGATTCCCACTCGCGAAGCAGAAGGGGCGCACGGAGGTGCTCCGGAAGGCGATCGAGGGAGGAATGCAGACGCCGCTCGTCCTCCCGCCGAGCCAGGGTCTCGAAGGGGGTCGCGGGCCTGGTCATCCATCCCACGAGTCGCTTCAACGCTTCGAGCCGCCGCCGGCGGCGAAGCTCGTTCAGCGCTAGATTCCGGGCCACCCGGAAAAGCCAGAAGCGCGCGCGGTCGGACGGAACGTCGCTCCGGCTGAGCCGAACAAAGGCCTCTTGCGCGATATCGTGCGCGTCGGCGGGTGCACCCAGCATCCCCTCCGCGAACCGTACGACCGACGGGTAGACAGCGCGGTACGTCGAGGCGAAGTCGTCGTCGGCTTCATCCATCATCCACGCGAAAGACACCGCAACCTCGGAAAAGTTGCAGCGTCTTGCTTCGCTACGTTCCGATGGCGTAGCGCTCGCGCAGCATTTTGAGGTGGTGCCGTTCGTGGCCGACGATGATGTACGCGAGGGCGCGAACCGTGATGTTGTGATCGTTGGAGATCCCGGCGCGGTCCCACGCCTCGTCCTTCAAGTCGCGGAACAGGCGCAGCGTGGTTTGGCGGACAAGAGCCAGACTCTCGGCGCGGTGCCGCAACGTCGTCGACGCGAACGGAGCGTTGACCATCCACGAGCTCTCGTCGAATCCCGGGAGCGCCGTCGTCCCCGCGCGCGCGAACGTCAGGGCGCGATAGGCGAACACGCGCTCGGCGTCCTCGATGTGGCCGACGACTTCCTTGACCGACCACTTATCGGGGCCGTAGCGGTAATCGCCGCGCGACTGGTCGACTTTCGCGAGCACCTTCTGCGTCTCAGCGGACTGTTTCTCCATCGCCCCGAGAATGTCCTCCTCGGGGACGAGATCGATGTAGCGAGAGAAGTTCGGAGCGTGATCGGTCGGGGCTGGGCGTTTCTGTTTCATGTGCGGAATCGTACGACAACAAAGGTCATGTCGTCGTTGGGTGGCTGCTCGCCGTGCCACCGCCGGGCGGCCTCGGCCAGGCGCGCGATCACCTCGCCGGCGGTCGATGCCGCCGCCGCCGCGGCGAATTCATCGAGCGCGCGGCCATAGCCGAGTTGCTGCCCCTCGGCGTTCTGCAGCTCTGGCAGACCGTCGCTCATCAGAAGGACAGTGTCTCCCCTGCCGATGGCCACCTCGGTCTGCTCGTAGTCGACGCCGAGAGTGCCGAGCGGAGTGGCCCCGACCGCGATCTCGTCGACGTTGCCGTTCGCTCTGCGATGCACGAGCAGCGGCGGCATGCCGGCGCTGGCCACGGTCAATCGCTCTCCATCGAATCGAGCGAGCGCCAGCGCCATGGCCATGCGTCCGAGGTCCATCCGTTTGATCTTTTCGGCGGCGTCGCCGAGGAAGGCGGACGGATGTTCATCGGCGCTGTACCCGGCGAACAGCGTCTTGACCACGGTGACCATCGTGCCGGCCTTCGCGCCGTGACCGGTGGCATCGCCGATCGTGACCGACAACGTTCCGGTTGGCGAGACGTGGAAGTCGTAGTAATCGCCGCCGACTTCCGCGGCGGTCTGACTGAGCGCCGCGACCTCGTAGCGCTCGTGCTGCGGGACGTGCTTCGGCAGCATGGACAGCTGGAACTGCCGTGCGTCTTCGAGATCGTGCGACTTCCGGTCGTACTCGAGACCGAGGATCCGCTGCTGCACTTCCTGCTCGACCAGTTGCTGCTGTTGCAGGCTGAGATCCTCCGCCATGCGGTTGAACGCGTTTGCGAGCTGGCCGAACTCATTGCTCGAATGGACCGGCAGACGTGTGGTCAGGTCGCCCTGGGCGATGCGTTCGGCGCCGCGCGTCACGGTCTCGACGTCGCGTGTGAAGTGGCCGGCCACGGGAAGAATGCCGATGAGCGCGAGCGCGATCACGCCGACGCCCCAGCCGAAGTTCCGTGCGGCCGTGTGGCGCAACTCCTCCAGGTCCTCTCCGACCGGCCTGGCCACGCCGATGCGCAGGCCGCTCTCTTTCTGGAACGACATGGCCACGACCCAGTTCGGCGTCCTCGGCAACGGCTGCCGCTTCTTCAACGCGCCGGCGATGCCGAGGTTCTCGAGCGTTCCCCGGTCGGTCTCCTTGCGCGTGTAGAGCGTTCCCTCGCGGTCGACGACGAACGGGATCTCGCCGTCGTCATCGCTCGATCCGAGGACGCGCTTCAGCACTTCGTCGGTGCTGAGCTGCGCACGGAGCTGGCCGACGACGGCACCCCCGCTCTGCAGCGACACGTTGAACTTCTGTCCGAAGAGCAGCGCGGCCTGCCTCTCCTTCTGCTTGATCTGGTCCCGCTGCTCCTTCGTGAGCTTCTCGATCTTGACGACGCGCGGCGTCTCACGGGCCTGCTGCACCATCTCGATCTGCGCTTTCCGCTGCTCCTGCGCGGCCTGCAGCTGCTCGTGGAAGTTCTCCTTGATGGTCTCCATCTCGCTGTGGAGCTCGGCCTGCTTCTGATCGAGCTGCTTGCTCAGCGCCTCGCGCTCCTCCGGCGAGGCCGCAGAGAGCTGCTGCGAGAGACCGGCGATCTGCGCGATCTTCTCGTTGAAATCCGGCGGCAGCGCGAACGCCGGCACCTTCACCGGCGGAACGTGGATGACCACCGGCTCGGTGAGATCGGGTTCCGGAGGTTCGGGCGGCGCGGGAGTGACAACGTGTGGAACGATCGCCGCGATCGGGGCGGCTGTGGCGATCCGTGAGGCGGCCGACGGCGCAGGTGAGGGCGCCGGCGCAGGTACGAATTCCAGCGCGTCGACCAGAGGCGCGACGTCGCTCATGGTCATCATGACGTTGTCGCGATTGAGCGGCATCGCCGAGAGCCCGGCCAGCCGCTGATCGAGCTCGGAGCGGATCGCGTTGAGCCTCCCGTCCATCTGCGCGGTCAGGCGCGCTCCTTCCTGCCGATAGGCATTCTCCAGAGCGAGCTTCGAGGAGCGATACGAATAGAACACGATCCCGGTCAGCGGGACGACCGACAGGATGAAGCAGGCGAGGAGGAGCTGGGTCCGGATCTTCAAGTCGTATCTGTAAGACGAAAAAAGGGCTTTCGGGTTTGGTGAATCATCGCGCGTCCACTGCCGAAAGAAAATCGCCGGCTGCATCGATCAACTGTGGCTCCGGGCCGCTCCGGATGCCGCTGGCCTCGACAATCAGGATGTGGGGCGCTCCGGGAAGATCTTCATTGCGCTCATGGCGCTCCAGTCCGCGAAGCTCGAAATGATCGCTCTCGCCGTATGCGCGATCGCGGACCTCCGCGAATCCCGCCTGCCGCAGCATCGCATGAAGCATGGCCCGGTTGAAAAGAAACTGATGTCCCCATCCACGAAATGATTTGTTGAGGCGGAAGCAGTCGCGGACCTCATCCGGCTCCCCGCTCCATTCGCCGAGGTGGTATTGGGTGCGGTAGACCCAGTCGAGGTTGGGCGTGGAGAGCCGCAGGACTCCCCGCTCCGACATCGCGGCGCGGCAGTCGCGGAGGAACTTCTCGATCTCCCGATACGACAAATGTTCGATGAAGTGCTCGGCAAAGATGAAGTCGAGCCCGCGGAACGGCAGACCGTAGCGGATGTCGACGACGTAATCGGTCGCCGGCGACGCGAACTTGTCGACGTTGATCCAGCCGACGAGATGCAAAGTCCCGCAGCCGGCGTGAAGCCGTCCGCCGGCCGGCAGGCGCCGGCATCGGCGGAACGTGCGGGCGCGCTCGACGGCCCGCCATGCATGTCTCAGCGTGCGCGTTGGAAGATGCATCGGATCTCGCGGCCGAGCCGCTTCAGTTTGGGTTCGGTGAAGTAGCGCGACCATGCGAACAGCTTGCGAAGCCCTCGCTTCGGCGTGGCAACAATGACCGCGTAATACGGCATTTCCCCCGCCGCCAGCCGCCGCCGCTCTTCGGCGATCACCGGCTCGAGCGCTTCGGGCGCTTTGACGAAATCGACTGCCGGATAAAGCACCGACAGGAGATTGCCGCCGTATCCGCGCAGCTCGCGCATGTCGAAGCCGATCCGCAGCTGTTCGAGAATCTCGGACGAGCGGAACGCCTCTGAAGGATCGTCCCCCTGAATGGGCAGCGGCAAGTTCGGCGTTCGGCGTGCGTGGATCGGCAGTTTCTCGAATATCGCCCGATGCGGCGCGATGAGCTCATCGTTCCAGTCGGAGCGCGACGGCCCGATGTACTCGTCGAGATACAGCACGCCGTTCGGCTTGAGGGCGACGAGCACGTTGCGAAGAAGCTTCTCCAGCTTCGCGACGTGATGCAACGCCTGATGGATGAAGACGGCGTCGAAGGTCCGCGCGGGAAGGGACGGCTCGTTGAAATCGGCGGCGAAGTAGCGGATGCGCGAAGACATCCCTTCCGCCTTCGCCAGTTCCCGTGCGATGCGCAGCGAATTCGTCGACCCGTCGAACGCGTCCATGCGATCGACGAGATTCTTGCGGACGACATCGCGCTCGAACGGTCCCGTGCCGCAGCCGATCGACAGCGCGCGTTGAAATCGCCGCGATCCGAGCCAGCGCATGAACCAGTCGACGGGCCAGAGACCCTCCTCCGATCGCGCGATCGAGCGGAGGATGTACTGGCGCACGCGCGGATGCTCCATCCAGCTCGTGTGCGTCGGCGCGGTGACCTCGCGGTCCCAGAAGTGTTCGGCGGTCATGCCCTCGACGAGATCCTTCGCCGTCTTCGCGGCTCGGGATGACGAGTGACGGGCATTCTACTGGCCGTGGAGTTCTTGCAACCTCGATTACAATTCTTCCGACCGCACTGGACCGATCAAATCGGGACCGCGCCCGCAGGTCGGACGCGTGAAACAACAGCGTGAGACAGGAGAAATCATGATCAACAAAGTCATTCTGATCGGTCGCCTGGGGAAAGATCCGGAAATCCGCTCCACACCCAGCGGCACCACCGTCACCAAATTCACCATGGCCACGGACGAGCGATTCACCGACCGCAACGGCGAGAAGCAGGAGCGCACCGAGTGGCACAACATCGCCGCCTGGGGAAAGCTCGGCGAGATCTGCGGCCAGTATCTCCGCAAAGGAAGGCTCGTCTATATCGAGGGCTCGATCCGCACCGACAGTTGGGACGACAAGGAAAGCGGGCAGAAAAAGTACCGCACCGAGATCGTCGCGCGCGACATGAAGATGCTGGAGCGGAAGAGC
>DATISF010000015.1:0-1527 GCA_035468985.1 Thermoanaerobaculia bacterium | reverse complement strand
TGCGACGGGCGGCGCAGTCGTCGGAGGCGTGATCGGCCATGCCACTGGTTCGACCGCGCGTGGCGCGATCATCGGCGCGGCGGTCGGCGGGGCGGCCGGCGCGATCATCGGACACCAGATGGATCAGAAGGCGAAGGAGATTCAACAGACCGTTGCCGGCGCCGAGGTCACACGTGTCGGCGAAGGACTCGTCGTCACGTTCGCCAGTGGCCTGCTCTTCGATTTCGACTCCGATCGACTGCGCGCCGAGTCGAAGACGAATCTCGACAACCTGGCCAAGAGCCTGTCGGACTTTGGCGACTCGAAGCTGCTGCTCGTCGGACACACCGACGACGTCGGCACCGACAGCTACAATCTCGATCTCTCACGCCGCCGCGCCGCCGCGGTTGCCGACTACCTGATCTCGCGTGGCGTGCCGGCTGCTCGCATCGCGACGTCCGGTCGCGGCGAGACCGAGCCGGTCGCGCCGAACGATACGGACGCGGATCGGCAGAAGAATCGGCGCGTCGAGGTCGCGATCTCGGCCGGAGACAAGATGAAGGCGCAGGCCAAGGCGCAGGCCGGTCCGGGGGTGTGATCGGCTCGCGTCCTCTCCCGATTCAGTTCTCTCGCTTGATCTGGGCGAGACGCGCGAGTGTCGTGAGCTGGCTGCTGTTCCGAACCGGCATCCGGAAGCCGCGTCCCTCGGCATAGCGGGGCGCGGCATCGATCAGCTCGAGGACACTCGCGGAGAGTCGAGCCGCGTGTGCCGCGGCAACGGCCTTCTCGCCAAGGGCAAACGAGACGAGAAACTGGTTCTGCTGCGGCGTCATGTACATGATCACGCGGTCCTTGTGCACGACGCGAAGGCTCCAGCCCGTGCTGAATTTCCACAGTTCCGTAACAGGCTCGATCCGTTCAGCCACCAACGCCAGCAGCGTGGTCCAGGAGCCGTACGCCTTCCCCAGAGTGGAACGCAACTGGTCGTCCGTCGGGGAGCGGGCCTTGTCGTCGAATGCACTCAGCGCCATGAGTACGCCTCCCGGGGGACTGCTTCGTGGTGGCTCATGGTCACCTGGCTGACACGATCATCCGCCCGCCGTCGATGCGCTCCACGCTGCGATCGTCCCATGAGCCGTGGGTCTCGAGTTCTGAGAATCCCGCTTCAACCTGCTCACGAATGTCGCGGGACACAGTACGAGGCGCGAGGCCGCCCGGATCGGTGCAGGGATGGCCGGGTTCGATGTTCGATCAGCGCGATGCTCCGCATCAGGCGCCAGCGAGAGGGTGGCGGGGCGGGAGGGCTCGGTGCGGCCGATGGAGTTGGAACAATTGGGACGCGGATCTGACGGATTGAACGGATCGAACCCCGCGGCGCGAAGGTTTCGTCTCGCGAGGAGCCGAGAAGGGTTTTGAATGGAACTGCCGCTCAGGAGGCCACTGGAATAGACGCCAGCCCGAGCGGCCGTGCCCAACAAAAAGTCGTCCGGGCGCGTGGCGATGCGGGCCCGTGCTCAGCGCGCGGAGCGATCCGTTCCACTCTGTCCC
>DATISF010000014.1:0-23081 GCA_035468985.1 Thermoanaerobaculia bacterium | reverse complement strand
ATGATACGACTCCATCAGCAGGTCGCGATAGACCTTCGCCACCACGGAAGCCGCGGCAATCGACACGCTCCGCTTGTCGCCTTCGATCACTGGAACCTGCGGCATCTCCAGCGATTCGATCGTTACGGCATCGAGCAGCAGCACGTCCGGCCGCATCTCCAGATTCTCGAGCGCTTCGAACATCGCCAGCTTGCTGGCCTGGAGAATGTTGATGCGGTCGATCGTCTGCGGCTCGATCACTCCGATCGCCACGGCGCGCGCGGAGTGGAGAATGCGCCGGCAGACCGTCACCCGGTTGTCCGACTCGAGGATCATCTTCGAGTCCTTGACCCCGAACAGCGTCGGCTCGCAGTCGAGGATGACGCACGCGGCCACGACCGGGCCGGCCAGACAGCCGCGGCCCACCTCGTCGGTTCCGGCAATACAGCGAAAACCAAAATCGCGGAGCCTGCGCTCGATCACCGACATCTCGGCGACGCGCGCCAGCTCCGCGAAGAGCGAGCGGAAAACTGCTTCGGCGGGCTTAGCCCTGCCGCTTTTCTTCGATGCGCGCGGCTTTGCCGCGGAGATCCCGGAGGTAGTAGAGCTTCGCGCGACGGACCCGGCCATGGCGTTCAACCTCGATACGATCGATCGTCGGTGAATAGAGCGGGAACATGCGTTCGACGCCGATACCACCGGAGACCTTCCGCACGGTGAACATCTGCCGCGAGCCGCCACCCTTCCGGGCGATGACGAGGCCCTGGAAGATCTGGATGCGCTCTTTGTCGCCTTCCTTGACCTTCACGTGGACCTTGACCGTGTCCCCCGGCTCAAAGTTCGGGATATCGGTTCGCGCCTCGCGAGACTCGACAATTTTCATGATGTCAGCCATGTCGATACTCCATTTCCGCGCCCTAGAACCGCGGCTCAGCCGGTTTCATTCTCGATGTTTCCGAGAATCTCCCGCGCCTCCTCGTCGAGATCGGCACTCTCGAGAAGATCGGGCCGCAAGCGAAACGTCCGCCGCAGGGCCTGCTCGCGGCGCCAGCGGCGGATTTTCTCATGATGACCCGACAAAAGCACCTCCGGGACGCGCATCCCCCGGATCTCTTCCGGCCGCGTGTAATGCGGATAGTCGAGCAGGCCTTTGTAGAACGAGTCCTCCTCGACCGATCCGGTGTTGCCGACGACGCCCTCGATCATCCGCCCGGTGGCGTCGGCGATGAGCATGGACGGCAGCTCGCCGCCGGAAACGACGAAGTCCCCGATCGAGATCTCATCCGGCTGGAGCGCCTCCCGGATCCGCTCGTCGAAGCCTTCGTAACGGCCGCAGAGAAGGATCAGGTGCTGTTCGCGAGCGAGCTCCTTCGCCACGGCCTGCGTGAATGTGCGGCCCTGGGGGGTGGTCATGATGATTCGGGGTTCGGGGTTCGGGGTTCGGGGTCCGGAGTTCGTCGCTTCGCGAGCCCCGAGCTCCGAACTCCGAACTCCGAACTCCGAGCTCCGAATCGCCTCCACACACTTCAAGACTGGCTCCGCCAGCATCACCATCCCCGGTCCGCCGCCGTACGCCTCATCGTCGGTGGAGCGATGTTTGTCGCTCGCGAATTCACGCAGGTCCCACACGTGAGCCTCGATCAGGCCTTGCTTGATTCCGCGCGCGATCACGCCCTCCGCGAGGAACGCGTCGAACATCCGCGGGAAGATCGTGACGAAATCAATCCTCAACATGGTCGAGATCGTCGAGCCCATCGGGGAGGTCGACGACGATTTTCTTTTTCTTCAGATCGATGTCGGTGCAGATCTCGGCGGCGAACGGCACCTCGAACTCGCCGTTCGGCCCTTCCACGTTGAGAAGCACACCGCCACCGCCCGCGTATGCTTCTTTCACGACGCCGCGCCGACTTCCGGAGCGGTCCACGAGCTCGAGGCCTTCGAGATCGTGCAGGAAGTATTCGCCGGGACCGAGCTTACGCGCCTGCGACTTCGGGATCTCGATCGTCCAGTTGCGCAGCTCGAGAAGCGCTTCCGGCGACTCGATTCCCTTGAATTTCACGAGCGCACGGTCATGGTGAGCGCGCGACGATTCGATTTCCGCCGCCCGCGTCTCAGAATCATCGGGCGAGACCAGCGTCACGGCATGAAGCTCGCTGAAGCGGTCCAGGGAATCGGTCCACGGCTCGACACTCGCTTCGCCATGCACGCCGTGCGCTTTGCGGATGATGCCGACGGCGAGGCGATCCATGCTCATTCTCTACGTCATCCTGAGCCGCGAAGACGGTCTCAGGAGGCGACGATCTTCGCATTTTGAGATCCCTGGCTGCGCTCAGGATGAAGCTTCGCGTCAGTCGATGATGTCGAGGATGTACCGGCGGCGCTGCTTCTGGCCGGCCGCGGAGAGGAGCGCCCGCAGCGCGCGGGCCGTGCGGCCCTGCCGGCCGATGATTTTTCCGAGGTCGGGTTGCGCGACTTCGACTTCCAGGACAGTGGCCTGGTCGCGCTCGAACTGGTGGACCTTCACGTCGTCGGTGTTGTCGACGAGGGACTTGGCCAGAAACTCGACGAGTTGCTTCACTTCGTTTTCTTGAGCAGCGACTTCACCGTGGGCGACAGCTGGGCACCCTTGCTCACCCAATAGTCTACCCGCGCGCGGTCGATCTTCACATCCGCCGGAGTCTTCTTCGGGTCGTAGTGGCCGATCTGTTCGACGGTCGCCGCGCTCGGCGTCCTCAGCGAGTCGGAGACCACGATCCGGTAGAAGGGAGCGTGAGTGGCGCCACCGCGGCGCAGACGAATCTTCAACATGCGAACAACTCCTTGAAAAGGCTGGGAATGCTACTCGACGGGCTGCCGAACAGCAAGCCGCCTGTCTGAATTCCTCGCTGTTCACGGGTCATCACCAGTGACCAGTCACGAGGCCCTGTTCGTCGACGGTCACATAGGCGCGCCCTCGGAACGCGTCGATCTTGAAGGAATGCACGTGGCCATCGGCCTGGACTGCCGCAGGGCGGTAGACGATGACCGCGTCATCCGATTTGTACCGGCAGTCGCATTCGTTCAGCGTCCTCGGAAATCCGGCATCAGGACGTTGCGCAACCCACAGACGCACGCACCTCACCGTCGTTTGCGCGGCGTCCGTCGCGATTGCGCCGTTGACCTTCATGTCGTGACGAAGCCAAATGTCATTGATCGCGCGATAGAGAAGGAAAGGGAGCGCAAGGCCGAGCAGCCACGACTTTGCCACATACGAGTTTTCGCGACCCTCGGCCCGTAACTCCCGTCCGAGTCGTCGATGGAACTGGAGAGCAACCACGACGTACGCGGCGACGAGCGCGCAAGCCATCCAGACGAACAGCATGGTCCGGGACTCATCCTCTCGGAGTCCGCCCGACGCGCCGGCAACCGTTGCCAGGAGTGCGTAGGGGACCGCAACAAGCAGAAGACCCGTCCCAACTCCTCCGGTTACTCCCCAGAAGAGTCGCGTCAGGTTCTTCATGATGGAAAATTACTGCAGGAATTCAGGCGGCAGCCCCTTCATCATCTTCCCGAACCGCCGCGCCCCGAAGCCCTTCGAGAACGTCTTCATCATCTTCTTCATCTGCAAGTACTGCTTCAGAAGGCGATTGATCTCCTGCACGGACGTGCCGGAGCCCTTGGCGATCCGCTTCTTCCGATGCCCGTTGATGATTTGCGGGTACTCGCGTTCTTTGAGGGTCATTGAGTCGAGGATGGCCTGCATGCGCACGATGGCCTTCTCGTCGATGTCCTCGTCCTTGATCTTGCCGCTGACACCCGGAAGCATGTTCACGATCTGCGACATCGGGCCCATCTTCTTGACCTGCTGGAGCTGCGAACGGAGGTCTTCGAGCGTGAATTTGTCCCGGGCCACCCGATGTGCAAGGCGCTCCGCCTCTTTCCGGTCGACCTCGGCCTCGACTTTCTCGATGAGCGAGAGCACGTCACCCATGCCGAGGATGCGGGAGGCCATGCGATCGGGGTGGAAGACATCGAGGTCTTCGTACTTCTCGCCGACGCCGACGAGCTTGATCGGACGATTGACGACCGACTTGATCGACAGAGCCGCGCCGCCGCGGGCGTCGCCGTCGAGCTTCGTCAGCACGATGCCGGTCACGCCGAGCTTCTCGTCGAATTCCTTGGCTGACTTCACGGCGTCCTGGCCGGTCATGGCGTCGGCCACGAACAGGATCTCGCTCGGCCGGACGTCGTTCTTGATCGTCGTCAGCTCCTGCATCAACTCTTCGTCGATGTGCAGGCGGCCCGCGGTGTCGAGAATGACGGTGTCGTAAAGAAGCGTTTTCGCCTCCTGGACAGCATTGCGCGCGATCTGGATCGGATCGCGCAGCTCGCCGATCTCGAAGAACGGCACCTTGACGTTGTTGGCGACGACGCGAAGCTGCTCGATGGCGGCGGGACGGTAGACGTCGCACGGAACGAGCAGCGGACGGCGGCCGCGGTTTTTCAGGTGCAGCGCCAGCTTGCCCGAGGTCGTCGTCTTGCCGGAGCCCTGGAGTCCGGCCATCATCACCACCGCGGGGCTGCCGACGAGCGCCAGGCCGACTTCGTTGCCGCCGAGGAGTCCCTGCAGCTCGTCGCGGACGACGGCGGTGACCTGCTGCGCGGGCGAGAACGCGGTCAGGACGTCGGCCCCGACGGCCTTCTCGCGCACGCGGTTCGTGAATTCCTTGACGACTTTGAAGTTGACGTCGGCTTCGAGCAGCGCGACGCGGATTTCCTTCAGAGCGTTGTCGATGTGCCACTCGTTGAGGCTGGCCTCACCGCGCAGGGTCTTGAAGACCCGGTCCATCTTGTCCTGCAGGCTGTCGAACATACGTGAGACCTAAATCGAAATTGAAGGGTTTTCGTTCCCGGGCACCATCAGCGCTTCGCCGTGAGCTCGCCACTCCAGTTCAGGACCACGTTCATCCGATCCGGCATGGCCGCCCGCGAAAGGTTCTGTTCGATCAGGACTCCGTCCTTGGTCGCTTCAAACAGCCTTACGTTCGGTAGGGAAACGATGAGCTGTGGTTCATTGGACCTGATGTCGTTTGCGGCCGGCGAAATCCCGACTGAGTAGATGGCGATGGCGCCTTCTCGGCCGACGGCGTAGTAGAGAGACTTTCCGTCAGGGGCCCATCGCGGCACGGCGCCGCCGCCGATCGAAACCTGCCAACGCCCGCCGCCGGGCAGGGCGCTGCGGACGTAGATTTCGGAGGAACCCGATTCGTCCGATTCATAAGCCACCCACTTCCCGTCGGGAGAGAATCTCCCGTCCTCTTCGTTGAAACGCGTCTTCAAGAAGGGTCGCGGCGTCCGGTCGCCGGTCAGCGGCAGCAGCCAGAGATCCGGGCCTGCGCCCTCATCGGACTTCTCGTACATCAACACCCTCCCGTCGGGGGAGCACGATGTGGGGCGTACGGCTCCCCGCAGCAGTTCTTCCGCATCTCCCGACCCGTCTGCGTTACGCGCTCGAATGCTGGGCGGTTGTGAAGCCTCGTACAGGATGCGAGACCCATCCGGCGTCCAGACGGGGAACACTTCATCGCCCGGCTCGAATGTCAGCCGGGTCATGCTTCCGTGTTCGAGGTCATAGAGCCAGATGTCGTTGTTTGCGGAAAGGACGGAGATCGCGAGCTTCCTGCCGTCCGGCGAAATGCTGGTGCGATCGATTGCGAAATTCAGGTTTGCCACCGGTCTCGTTCGACCACCTCGATCGACCGCGACGAGCGCGGCGCGTCCCCCGATGATGCCGCCGGGGAGGTAGGCCAGATCGCCGTTGCTGCTGACAGCGTAGTGAACGGCGCCACCCTCGCGATACATCGCCACATCCTCCACGATCCGTTTCGGCGATCCCGTGATCGTCAGCGATTTCAGATCGAACGGAACCGCGTACAAACCTCCCGCGCGGCCGAAGAGAAGATGTCCGGAAACGTAGCGCGCGGCAGACCCTCCATCCAGCACGATCTTCCATCTGCCCGTCGACAGCGACAGGACGGCGATCTTTGCATCGTCGAACGACGCAATCTGATCCGTTCGAATCGTGAACAGAAGATGCTTCCCGTCGGGAAGGGCCTCGGGCCAGCGGTGGCTGTTCTCTCCCGCGGCCGCGTCGGGCTGCGTGAGCTGCACGGCGCGTCCGCCGGTCGCGGGGACTTTCCACAGGCCGGTGGCCGAATGGGGACTGAAGTAGATGGCTCCATCCGGCGCCCACGACGCACCGCGCCCTTCGCCTTGAAGCGAGATTCCCGAGAAGAGACTCTGCGGCGCTCCACCGGAGATCTTGACCCTCATGAGGCGGCCGGCGGCAACAAAGCCGATCCACTGCCCGTCGGGAGAGAAGAAAGGATTAATCCCTTTCTCCGTCCCGGACAGCAGCACGTCCTGCTGCGAGTCGAACGATCGAAGGTGGATGCCCCGTTCCGGGCCCGCGCTCCGATACGCGACGAGGCTTCCGTCGGGCGAAATCGCAATCATCGGAATCGTGTAAGCGGTCGGATTCGTCGCGGGAACGGAGATGGAAAAACGAACCACGCGATCGGGTGTCTTGCGTTCACGCCAGAGGAGAGCCGTGGCCACCGTCACGATGACCGCCGCAGCGAGCAATGGAACGATGAGAGGCGAACGAGAACGAACGGGAGCAGAAGTGCGTCGTTGTTCGCGGGCCCAGCGCAACTCACCGGCAATGTCGTGCGCAGATTCCCACCGCTCGTCGGGCTTCTTGGCGAGGCACTTCTCCAAAACGTGCTGAACCGTCGCGGGGGTATTTGGGGGAGGCGCCGGTGCGTCGTGCTCGAGAATCGAGGCGATGACGCTGGCCTTGCTGGTGCCGGAGAACGCCGGTTTGCCCGTCAGCATCTCGTAGAGCGCGAGCCCCAGCGAGAAGATGTCGCTGCGCGCGTCAGCTTCCTGACCGTTGAGCACTTCGGGAGCCATGTACTGGACCGTGCCCACGAGCTGTCCGTCCAATGGCGTGGTGTCCTTGTCGTCGCGGCTCCGGCCCTGCTGTTTTGCCAGGCCGAAGTCGAGCAGCTTCACGCCCGATTTCGTGAGCATGATGTTCGACGGCTTGAGATCGCGATGAACGATGCCGGCCCGATGGGCGCTGCTCAGTGCCTCGGCAATCTGGATTCCGTACTCGAGCACCTCGTCGATCGGGAGCGCCCCTCGCTCCAGTCGGTGAGCAAGCGTGCGCCCTTCGCAGTACTCCATGACGAGGTAATGGAGGTCGTTTTCCCGCCCGACATCATGCAGAGTGCAGATATGCGGGTGATTCAGTGCCGAGATCGTCTTTGCTTCGCGCTCGAACCGCTGCCGCATGCTCGCATCGCTCGCGAATTCAGCCGGAAGGATCTTGATGGCGACATCGCGCGACAGCCGGGTATCGCGCGCGCGGTAGACTTCGCCCATTCCACCCACTCCCACGCGCTCTACGATCTCGTAGGGCCCGAGACGCGTGCCAGATTCGAGTTGCACCGGTTCCGGAAGGATACAGCACGGGAAAATAAACGTCGTTTGTTCGCGGTTGCCGTCCCCGTATGGCGCGCACTGCCCTACGCGTCGCTGAGAACGTCGCCGGCGATTTCTTCGTCGACTCCACCTGCATCGATTGCGATGCCTGCCGCCAGATCGCCCCGTCGGTCTTTTCCGATGTCGGCAGCCAGTCGGCCGTCGTTCATCAGCCTGAAAGCGACGACGAGATGCTCGCCGCGCAGAAGGCCCTGATCGCCTGCCCGACCGCGTCGATCGGATCGCTCAGCAAACACGACATGCGGCGCGCGCTCGAGGCCTACCCGGAGCGCATCGAGGAGGACGTCTACCGCTGCGGTTACACATCCGAATCATCGTTCGGCGCATTCAGCTATCTGATCCGCCGCGAGGACGGCAACGTTCTCGTCGACTCGCCGCGATTCGCCGGCCCGCTCGTGAAAAGCGTCGACGCGATGGGCGGAGTGCGCCTGATGCTTCTCACGCATCAGGACGACGTCGCCGATCACCAGAAGTTCCACGAGCGCTTCGGCTGCGAGCGCGTGATTCACCGTGATGACGCGCGGTCGGGCACAGCGTCGATCGAGCGGAAACCGGCGGGCAGCGAGTCCGTAGTGCTCGAGCCGGGACTGCTGATGATCCCCACGCCGGGTCACACGAAGGGCCACGCCGTTTTTCTGTACAAGGACAAGTTCCTCTTCACCGGCGATCACCTCGCCTGGGATCCCGATGACGCCATGCTCTACGCGTTCCGCGGCGCGTGCTGGTACTCGTGGAGCGAACAGATCAAATCGATGGAGCGCCTCCTCGACTACCGCTTCGAGTGGGTGCTTCCCGGACATGGCCGGCCGATCCGCCTCAGCGTCGCCGAGATGCACGCGCGGTTGCAGCGCTGCATCGAGTGGATGAAGCGCCGCTGACCGGCGGCCAGAACTGATTCTCGACCACCGGAATCGTCTCACCGCTCGACGTGACGAGATAGATGTCGCGCGGCGTGAGCACGAATATGGGAACGGAGAGCGATGTCGCGGTCCTCTGGTCCTGTTTCGAGGGGAGCGGCAGCTTCTCCGGGTGCGTGTGCACGATGGCCACGGTCCCGTCAGGAATCGAGCCGTGGAACTGTTGTTGGTGAAAGTCGCCGGTGAACGGCCAGGCGACGCATCGATGTTCGCCGTTCGAATCGCGCACGAGGAATGCCGCGCGCTCCGTGTGCCAGTGGCCGAATCCCGCTTCTCCGAGGAGGTCGGCGAAGTAACCGCGGATCGTCTTGTCGTTGAGGAATTCGCTCGTGATCGGAATCGCGAGAATCGGATCGATTCGGGCATCGGAAAGAGCGAGCGAGAGCCACATCGCGGACAAGAGAAGCGGGCGCACAGCGAGCCTCCGTCCGCCCGCCGTGTGGCGGGCGTAGAATGCCCCCGGTCTCGCGACCGGAGTGCTGTGCTGCGCAGCACGCTGTCAGGTTCGGTTCGGTCAGTCGGGAAGTCGCAGGCGTTCAGCAGGAATTCGGCAGGTGCGCGTCCACTTCGGCGAATTCGTTTTTGACGGCGACGAGCGCGAGTTGCGCCGCCTCGACGAGCGCGTTCACATCACGCCCAAAGCATTCGAGTTGCTGCAGATCCTCGTTCAGGAACGCCCGCGCGCCGTGCCGAAGCAGGACTTGATCGACCGTCTCTGGCCGAACGTGGTCGTCGAGGAAGCGAATCTCAAGAACCTCGTCGTCGAGATCCGCGCGGCGCTGGGACCGGACGTCATCCGCACCGCCCAGCGTTACGGCTACGCGTTCGCGGCGCCGGCCCAGTCGACCGCCGCGCGTCTCGTGACGGAAGACCGCGTCTATGCTCTCAAGCCAGGCCGCAACACGATCGGTCGCGGCGATGGCTGCTCAGTGGTCGTCGATCTTGCCGGCGTCTCGCGCCAGCACGCCGCCATCTGTGTCGACGGCGATCACTTCGTTCTCGAAGACCTTGGCAGCAAGAACGGTACGTGGAAGAACGACGAGCGCATCACGGCGCCGGTTCCATTGCAGGATGGAGATCGCGTCCGGCTCGCCACGATCTCGCTGACGTTCCGCTCCACGTCCCGCGCGGCGATCACCTCGACCATCGGGGGCTGAGCTCGCGCGTCCAGTTCACGACGAAGCGCTCGGCAGCCCGTCGCCGGGAAATCGAACCGTTCTGGCGACCGATGTCGTGGAGCGTGCATCCGTGCGGATCGTTCGCCCCACACGCTCCACGATTTCGTAACGACCGAGCCGGGCACCGGGATCAAGTGGTACGGATGCGACAGGGATCGTCGCGTTTCGTTTCGGCGATCAGTTGAACTTCCTCAACTCCTGATACGCGTTCTGGAATCCGTTGTATGCCTCCTTGTATTTGCCGAGGTTCATCGCGGCGGCAGCTTCGTTGTAGTACCTCGATGCCTGGCCGACCGACTGCCCCGCCGCGAGCATCGCGCTGATCGCGCCATTCACGATGTCACGGGCCAGCTCGAGATAGCCGCCGTTAGCCTTCGGGAGCTGGAACATCGCCAGCGGATCCTTGCCAGACAGGTTCGTCTCGATCTGCAGGCGCAGCGCAAGATTGTGTGAGGCATCGGTCGCGTCGGTGAGATTGGCCTTCACCTCGTTGACCGACGTCTGGATCGCGCCCACCGCGGTTTGCAGGCCGTCTGTCTTCGTCGTGATCAAAGCCGACAGCGTCATGGTCTGCCCAGTCATGCTGTTGAACGAATTCGTCAATTGGGTGGCGAGCAGGCTTCGGTTGTCGTTCGACGTGACCAGGATCGTGTTGAGCTGTGTGTCCTCGGAGGCCTGCTTCAGACAGGTCGCGAGCACTTTCCAATCCTCCAGCACCTGCATCATGTAGTACTTGAGCGCAAGGCTGATCTCCGTGTCAGGAACCAGCTCGACAAGCTCATCGAGAAAGTATTGGTAGCGTTCCGCTTTCTTCGCGGCCTCTCGAGTCCCGACCGGGCCGAAGGACGTTGCGAAGCCGTTCGCCGGGCAGAGGATGTCCGGCAGCGGTTGGTTCTCCAGCCTCGTCCAATCCTCATGCATCAAACCCGACCGGAGCATCGCCAGACCTTCGTGGATTCTGTTCCGATCCATCGCGTTCAGCACGTCCAACATCGAGAAGCCGACGCCCGGGAATTCGATGTCCAGGAAAGCCTCGACTGCAGTCGACCACGCCTGCCAGACTGCATTGCCGACCGTCTGAACCGCATTCCAGATGTCGGTCACCGTGGTGATGATTCCGGTCACAAGCGAGTTCACCGTGGCCGTCAAAAGGTCCACGCCACTGACGACCTGCATGATGATGTTTCTCAACGTTGTGTCGACGGTGTTGATCACGCCTGTCAGCGTGGCGATCGCCGTGTCGACGGCGGTCCTGATTGCGCCATCGACGGCATTGATCGCGGCTTCGAACGGCGTGCAGATCCAATTGATGTCGATGCAGGCGCCGGTCACCCAAAGGTCAATGCACCAGCGGCAATCGATGTCCACGGCCGCAACCGTCTTCAGGCGGGTCTGAGCCGATGCCTGTTCGGGCAGGTTCGCATTCAGGCCGCGGATGAACTCCAACTGAGGCAGAGATGCCTTTTCGACGACATTCTTCGCGCGCGCGGCGAGCTCCGGCTGGACCTGGGCCGAGGCGATGTAGAGCAACGCGTTGGCGCGGAATTCTTCGAGCTGGCGGACCGCATCAGGGTTGGGTGCCGGCTGTTGAAGGGCAACAACTCGATCGGCGAACCCGGGAGCGGAGATGGTGCGATACACCGCCGGCAAGGCCACCGTCATCTCGGCCGAAGGTCCCATCCGCTCTCGGAGGAGCAACAACTCGCGCGCATCGAGCGCGGCGAGGTTCGTCTCGAGCTCCTGCGCTTTCGCGCGGTCGGGCTGGACTTGTCCGAATGCGTCTGACAGCTCTCTTCGAAAGCGATTCAGCTCGTCGATATCGCGAGGTGCGAGCCTGGAGACCCGCTCCAGCAACGCGATGTTTTCGTCGAGCAAGCGCATCTTCTCCGAGGTGACCTCGTAACGGATCATGAAGAGCGCATCCGGCGTGGCCGTCGCGATCTCGCCCATCTTCAATCCGAGGTTCTCGATGCTCAGGTCCTTTCGCATCTCGGCGGGCAGCGCATCGATGCGCTGGAGCTGTGCGACCAGCTCAGAGCGGAACTTCTCCAGCTCCAGGGCTTCTTCGGATGAAATCGGCCCGTGTTTGGCGAGAGCGGCAGCCCCGCGCCGCAACGCCGGCGGCATCGTTGCCAGCGCAGTCGCAGATTTCGATTGCCATTCGGCATTCCCCGCAAGCTGCTTCTGAACCTGGGTGGCCTCCAGAGGCGATATCTGTGTGAACGCTCTCTCGATCAAATCGAGCTTTGCCCGGTCGACGCCCAGCTCCCGCAGTTTCGCATCGGGCACGCTCTTGAGGAGCCGCGTGAGCGCGAGGACGTCGTCGCGCATCTGCCCGGCACGCGGTGCGAGATCAGCGGCATCGGCCGCCATCTTCTTCATCGCATCGCGCGCCTTGGGCGGGAACATCTCCGTGATCGCGCCAGGTGTCGGAAACTCGCCGATGGTCTGGCGGAGTTTGGCAACCTGCTCGTCGCTCATGGCGTCGACCTGTTTCTCGATCGCCTTGAGCGTCTCGGGCGATTGCTTCATCGCGCCGAACGCTTCCAGCGATTTCTCATCGACTTGAGCAAAAAAAACGGCGAACTGTTTCTTCAGCTCCTGTCGTGCGTCCGGCGGCGCGACGCTCGCGGATGCAATGCCGGAAGCGAGGAATATCAGTGTGAGGACGAGCCAACCGATGGCCCTCGGAGCAACTCTCATCATGACCTCCTATCAGCGAAGTCATGTGTTCCACCGCGGTCCCTGATGGCGAGTTCCCCGGGCACAGTTCGGTTGTGACGACCGAACTGATTTCAAGGAATAGGAACGTCATTGCCCCAGCGGTTTTCGTCAAGAAGTATTTCACGGTCGTGAAGCAGACCTGGACGGTTGCAGGGAGGACAAGGGTGTGCGGCTCGGTGCTGCGCTGGCGTATTACACGCTGCTTGTCATCGCTCCACACAAAGCGATCCTGACAATTCCATTCCGGTAAACTCGCGCGCGTGCGCGTCGCGAAGGTCCTGATCGCGCTGCTCGCTGCAGCGGCGCTCGTCATCGCCTGGCGCATCCTGCCGCTCGGGCCATGGATCCAACAGTTCACATCGTACGTGCGCAGTGCGGGACCGGCCGGTTACCTCCTTTACATCGTTGCCTACATCGTCTGCTGTGTCTTCGTCGTTCCGGCGCTGGCGCTGACGCTGGCTGCCGGAGCAATCTTCGGCGTCACCACCGGCGTGGTCATCGTGCTCATCGGCGCGACTGCCGGCGCCACCGCTGCGTTTTTCCTCGGCCGGACGATCTTCCGCCGTTACGTCGAGGCGCGGATCGCATCCAATCCGAAGATGGCTGCCGTCGACCGCGCCATCGCGCGAGAAGGCACGAAGATCATGCTGCTGATGCGCCTGTCAGGTTTCCCGCCCTTCACGTGGATCAACTACGCGCTGGGGGTGACCGGCGTCAGCTTCAAGGCTTATCTCTGGACGACATTTTTCGGGATCATTCCCGGCACAATCGCTTTCACGTATGCGGGCGCGGCAGGCGCGAAGGCACTCACCGGGAAAGGAAATCGCATCACCCTGATCGTGACGGCCCTCGGAGCCGTGCTGGTCATCACGTACATCGCGCGAATCGCGGCACAGGCTATCCGCCGCGCTGGCATCGACTGACACAAGCGATATGCTAATCACCCCCCAACGGAACGGAGGTTGCCCATGAGTAATCCCCTTGCCGAGCTCGCAAAAGCCGGCCAGAGCGTCTGGTTCGATCAGATGGAGCGCAAGCTCATCACGACCGGAAAGCTGAAGAAGATGATCGACGAGGACGACCTGCGCGGTCTGACCTCGAATCCCACGATTTTCGAAAAAGCGATCGGCGGGACCGAAGACTACGACGGACAGCTGCGCCAGGTGGCCTCGCAGAACAAATCGCGCGACGAGATCTACGACGCGCTCGTGCTCGAAGACATCGGCAACGCCGCCGACACGTTCCTGCCTGTCTACAAGAAGACGAACGGCGGCGACGGCTTCGTGAGCATCGAGGTCTCACCACTTCTCGCTCGCGAAACGAAGGGAACCATCAGCGAGGCCAAGCGCCTCTTCACGCAACTGGGACGCCCGAACGTGATGGTGAAGATTCCCGCGACGCAGGAAGGGATTCCGGCCATCGAAGAGTCGATCGCCAACGGCCTCAACATCAACATCACGCTCATCTTCTCGAACGACGTCTACCACCAGGTGATGGAGGCGTATCTGCGCGGCCTGGAGCGCCGCGTCGCCAGCGGGCTGCCAGTCGGCGACATCGCCTCGGTGGCCAGCTTCTTCGTCAGCCGCATCGACACGATGGCCGACAAGCAGATCGAAGCGCGCATCGCGCAGTCGAAGGATGCCGACGAGAAGCGCGAGCTCGAATCACTCCTCGGCAAGATCGCCATCGCCAACGCCAAGGTCGCGTACCAGGAGTTCAAGGACGTGTTCGGCAGCGATCGCTTCGAGAAACTTCGGGCGAAGGGCGCGAACGTCCAGCGCCCGCTCTGGGCTTCGACCGGAACGAAGAATCCGAAATACAGCGACGTGATGTACATCGACTCGCTGATCGGACCGAACACCGTCAACACGATTCCGCCGGCGACCTACAACGCCTTCAAGGACCACGGCAAGGTGATCATGACGCTCGAGCAGCACGTCGACGAAGCGCGCAACGTGCTGGCGAAGTTCGCGAAGTTCGGCTTCAGTCTCGACAAGATCACGAGGCAGCTCACCGAGGACGGCGTGAAGTCGTTCGACGAGTCGTTCCTCTCGCTGATGGCCACGATCGAGGCGCGCCGCGACGCCGCCGTGCGCGGTCTCGGCGAGCGCATCACGTTCCACCTCGGCGATGCCCAGGCCGCCGTTGATGCGGCCGTGCAGCGCGCCGACAAGGAGAAGTTCGTCGAGCGCATCTGGAACAAGGACGCCGCGCTCTGGAAGAGCGACGACGCGCACAAGAAGATCATCGCCAATGCTCTCGGCTGGCTCACCGTCGTCGAGGACATGCAGAAGGGCCTCCGCGAGATCACCGATTTCGCCGAGAGTGTTCGCCGCGACTTCTCGCACATCGTCGTCCTGGGCATGGGAGGTTCGAGCCTCTGCTCCGAGGTCACGCGGCGCGTGTTCGGACAGAAAGAGGGTTATCCGAAGCTGGAGGTGCTCGACTCGACCGTGCCTCATGCGGTGCGGGATCTCGAATCGCGCATCGACATCGGCCGCACTCTCTTCATGGTGGCGTCGAAATCGGGCACGACCACGGAACCGATGGTCTTCCACCGCTACTTCTACGATCGGGTGAAGCAGATCAAAGGCGATCGCGCCGGCGAGAACTTCATCGCCGTCACCGATCCGGGAACGCAGCTGCAGAAAGACGCCGATCGCGACAAGTTCCGAAAGGTGTTCGTGAATCCGGCCGACATCGGCGGCCGTTACTCGGCGCTCTCGAAGTTCGGTCTGGTGCCGGCGGCGATCTCCGGAATCGCGATTGGCACGATGCTCGACCGCGCCGCGCATGCCGGTCACATCAGCCGCACCCAGAGTGTGAAGAAGAATCCGGCCGCGATGCTCGGCGTGGCCATGGGTGCGCTGGCCGCCGCGGGACGCGACAAGCTGACGCTCATCACTCCCGCGCCGCTCGACACGCTCGGCCTCTGGGTCGAACAACTCGTGGCCGAGAGCACCGGGAAAGAAGGGAAGGGGATCGTGCCGGTCGCCGGCGAGCCGCGCATCGACGCGAAGGCGTACGGCAAGGACCGCCTCTTCGTCGCGGTGCGTCTGCGCAAGTCGGACGAAACGGCGCGCCTGCGCGAGCTGACCGCGGCCGGCCATCCGGTCATCGACATCGTCCTCGAAGACGCGCTCGACCTCGGCGAGACGTTCTTCGTGTGGGAGTTCGCCACCGCGGTCGCCGGCGCGGTCCTCGGCATCGACGCGTTCGATCAGCCGAACGTGCAGGAATCGAAGGACAACACGAAGCGCCTGCTCGAGGAGTTCAAGTCCGCAGGGAAGATGACGACCGCCGGGAAACAGGTGAACGCCGATGACGCCAACGCCATCACCGCACTGCTGTCGAAGGTGAAGCCGGGCGACTATGTCGCGCTGACGGAGTACTTCGCCGAGACGCCGGAGCGCGACAAGCGCATCGCGGAGATCCGCGAGATGATCGCGCGCGAGCTTCACGTAGCGACGACCACCGGCTATGGACCGCGATTCCTGCACTCCACCGGGCAGCTGCACAAGGGCGGCGGAGACAACGGCGTGTTCCTGCAGCTCACCGGGGGAGGCGATCAGGACGTTCCGATCCCCGGCGAGAAGTTCAGCTTCGGCGTTCTCTGCCGGGCACAGGCCATCGGCGACTTCGAATCGTTGATGAAACGAAACCGCCGCGCGATCAGCGTCGATCTCGGCGCCGATGTCGACCGCGGGCTGTCGCAACTGGCCAGCGCCGCGGGACGGACGACGAAGGTCAAGGCGTAACGGCGATGGCGCAGGGGCAGGCGCAGTTCGGAATGATCGGCCTCGCGGTGATGGGGCGGAATCTCGCCCTCAACATCGAGGAGCATGGATTCCCCGTCGCTGTCTGGAACCTCGAGCCGGAGGTCGTCGACGCGTTTGTTGCCGAGAACCGCGGTAAGAAATTCGTCGGCGCGAAGCTTCTCCAGAACTTCGTCAAGACGCTCGAGCGGCCGCGCCGGATCATGATGATGATCAAGGCCGGCGCACCGGTCGACATGACCATCGACAAACTCTCGCCGCTGCTCGAACAGGGCGACATCATCATCGACGGCGGGAACTCCTGGTTCAAGGACACGCAGGACCGCACGAAGAGACTCGAACCGAGGGGGCTGCACTTCGTCGGGTCGGGTGTGTCGGGTGGGGAGGAAGGCGCACGGTTCGGCCCGTCGCTGATGCCGGGCGGGTCCGAAGATTCGTGGCAAGCGATCCGGCCCGTCTTTGAAGCGATCGCGGCGAAGAGCGATTCCGGTCCGTGCGTCACGCACGTCGGTCCCGACGGCGCCGGCCACTTCGTGAAGATGGTGCACAACGGGATCGAGTACGGTGACATGCAGCTCATCGCCGAGGCGTATGACCTGCTCAAACGCGGGCTGGGAATGAAGGCCGAGGAGCTGGCCGGCGTATTCGATCAGTGGAACCGCGGTCCGCTCGAATCGTTTCTCATCGAGATCACTGCGAAGATCTTCCGGGTCCAAGACAGCGAGAGCGGCGCCGCGCTGGTCGACAAGGTTCTCGACAAGGCGGGGCAGAAGGGGACCGGCAAGTGGACCGCGCAGGTCGCGCTCGATCTCGCCGTGCCGATCCCGACGATTGCCGCCGCGATCGACGCGCGTGTCCTCTCGTCGATGAAAGACGAGCGCATGCGCGCCGGTAAGATCCTTGGCGCAGCGCCGCCGGCCGCGGCGGCGAAAAATGGCGATCAGTTCATCAAGGACGTTCACGATGCGCTGTACGCGTCGAAAGTGTGTTCGTACGCGCAGGGCATGGCGCTGATCCAGGCCGGATCGGCCGAGTGGAAGTGGAGTATCGACATGCGCGAGATGGCGCGCATCTGGAAGGCCGGATGCATCATCCGCGCGCGTTTCCTCGATTCGATCATGCGTGCGTACGAACGCAATCGCGACCTGCCGAACCTGCTGCTGGCCGACGAATTCAAGTCGGCTGTCGGCGGTGCCGAGCAGGCCTGGCGGCGTGCGGTGACATTCGCGCAGGCCAACGGCATCGCCGTGCCGGCGATGTCATCGAGTCTCGCGTATTTCGATTCCTATCGTTCGCCCGAATTGCCGCAGAACCTGACGCAGGCACAGCGCGACTACTTCGGCGCGCACACGTATCAGCGGAACGACAAGGGCCCGAACGCCCCGTTCATTCACACGGAGTGGATCGAGAAGGCCTAAGGAACCTCTGCACAAGTCGTCATCCTGAGTCGGCGAAGCGCGACGAAGGATCTCAGGATGCGAAACCGCCTGCCATTTGGAGATCCTTCGCCGTCTTCGCGGCTCAGGATGACGTGAACAACGACTTGCGCAGAGATTCCCTAGAGCGTCGTCATCCTGAGTCGGCGAAGCGCGACGAAGGATCTCAGGATGCGAAAACGCGTGCGATTTTGCGAGATCCTTCGCCGTCTTCGCGGCTCAGGATGACGTGACCAACGACTTGCGCAGAGATTCCCTAGAGCGTCGTCATCCTGAGTCGGCGAAGCGCGACGACGGATCTCAGGATGCGAAAACGCGTGCGATTTGGAGATCCTTCGCCGTCTTCGCGGCTCAGGATGACGTGAACAACGACTTGCGCAGAGATTCCCTGACGCTCAAAGCTGGCGCTTGAACACTCCGGCGATCGACTCCTTCAAGCGGTCGAACACCGGCCGGCGCAGCCACTTGCGCCCTGTGATCTCCACAGACTTCGCGAGATCGTCGAAGAACATCTCCTCCATCTGCGCCGCGAGCGGCTCGTCGTAGACGTTGACGTTCACCTCGTCGTTCAGGCGGAAGCTGCGAT
Organism: Thermoanaerobaculia bacterium; assembly: GCA_035468985.1. GTDB lineage: Bacteria > Acidobacteriota > Thermoanaerobaculia > Gp7-AA8 > Gp7-AA8 > DASVHS01. The sequence continues at coordinate 4,937 of DATISF010000014.1, read as the reverse complement.
CGTCGAAATTCGACGAGCCGACCGTGGTCCAGATCCCGTCGACGACCATCGTCTTCGCGTGCATCATCGTCGGCTGATACTCGAAGATCCGGATGCCGCGGCGCAGGAGCATCTCGTATTGCAGGCGGCTGGCCTGCCGCGCGATCGGAACGTCGTTGGACTCGCCGGGAACGATCACCCGCACATCGACGCCGCGGCGCACCGCTCCTTCCAGCGCGCGGGCCGTGTCACTGTCCGGTACGAAATACGCGCTGCTGATGTAGATCGATCGAATCGCGCTGACGATCGAGATGATGTACAGCAGCTTGGCCGTCGAGCTCCCTTCGGACGGAGACGACTTGGTGACCTGAGTGAGGTGACGGCCGCGAGGCTCGATGGCGGGGAAGTAATCGAGTCCGGTCAGCAGTTCGCCGCGGCTCTTGACCCAGTTGTCCATGAACGCGAACTGCATCTGCGCGACGACGGGCCCCTCGACGCGCACGACGGTCTCGCGCCAGTGGTCTTTCGAGTCGGCGTCGCCCAGCCAGCTGTCGGCGATTCCCACACCTCCCGTGAATCCGACCTCGCCGTCGACGATGAGGAGTTTGCGATGCGTGCGATGGTTGAGCCGTGAGATCGAGTACCAGCGCAAAGGGTGATACCACTCGAGGTCGACGCCGTTGCGGGCCAGAAAATCGATCAGCGACCGCGACATCAGCGCCGAGCCGACGGCATCGAGGATGACTTTCACCTGCACCCCGCCGCGGGCCCGCTCGGCCAGCGCCTCGGCGAAGTCGCGGCCGACAGATCCATCCCAGTAGATGTAGAACTCGAGGTCGATCGTCTTCTTCGCGCCGCGAATTGCGGCGAGCATCGCCGGGAAGATCTGCACGCCGTTCTTCAGAATGGTCACGGCGTTGCCTTCGGTCAGAGGCATCCCGCTCAGCGCGTGCATCGTCTGCAGGAACGCCAGATCGCGCACCGCGAACTGATGGCGCATGTGATAGCGCATCGGCAGGCGGCGCCGTACGATCGGCAGCGTCGGCCGGCGCGGATAACGCGGAGGTTTGTTGCGGCGGAAGAATCTCATGCGTTGCGCTGGGCAATCAGCCACAGGATGACGGCCACGACGCCCACGATCGACACGATGCCGACCAGGATCAGAAAGAGGACGATGACCCCGATGACCGCGCCGATCTGCGCGAGCGATCGAGGCGGCAGCCGCCGGTTTCGATGCGCGAGCAGCAGCCGCATGTTCATCATGTTCTCTTCGAACGCGACGTCGAAGATGTCGCCGAGGATCGGGATCTCGCCGACGACGAGATCGAGGGCGACGTTGAAGACCATCCGCAGCACCTTCGGCAGCGGAACACGATGTCGCAGCGCGCCGGCGATGATCCATGCCGACATCAGCGCCGAAATGATGTCGCCGGCGAAGGGGATGAGTCCCAGGCCGGCGTCGAGGCCGACGCGGCGGCTGGTTCCGGGGATGGGCACCGCTTCGTCCATCAGGACGGCGAACTTCCTGAGCGCCACCAGGTCCGGCGGCAGCTTCTCGTCCGGCTCGATCACCTCCGGAATGTGGACTTTATCGGGTGCCATGCTCTTCCGTTATGCAACCGGACAACCAGGTTCCGGTGCATACTTTGCCTCCGGACGGAATCATGCCTGACAATCCGCGCGACGACCGGCCCATTGAGCGAGGGCGATTCGCTGAATGGTTCATTCGCAGCCGCCACCTGGCCTGGTCGTGGCTCACGGATCCCGCCATCCTTCTTTACCGGCGTGCGGCATTCGGCCGTCGGCGCTTGCATGTTTTCATCGTCGAGTCGTTCCTGTTCGTCCGCGAGATTGCCCGCGAGTTCTATCAGATCGAAGGCACAAACCGCGCGGCATCGCTCGCCTACACGACTCTGCTCTCGCTGATCCCGCTTCTGGTGGCGTTCACCCAGGTCCTTCAGCAGTACTTCCGAAAGCTGTTCCCGGGATGGGAATCGCAGATCGACAACGTGCTGAACGTGATCCTGCCGTATCAGTCGCCGCAGCTCACGTATCACCTTGCCCGGTTCGCCGAGAACGCGCAAGCCGCATCGACCGTCGGCGCGATCACGTTCATGATCGTGGCCTTCCGGCTTTTCCTCGCCGTCGAGACGACGATCAATCAGATCTGGCGCGTTCAAGTCGGCCGTGGTTACCGGCAGAAGCTCATCGCCTTCACGATGCTCTTCTTCTGGGGGCCGCTGCTCATGGGTCTGTCGCTGACGACGAACAAGATGCTCCAGCGCAACCCGTACCTCCAGACAATTTTCAAACACGACGCGACGTTCGTGGTCGCGCCGATCATCGTGCTGTTCATCGCCTTCACCATGTTGTTCTGGCTCGTTCCGGCGACGCGCGTGAAGTTTTCCGCCGCGCTCGTCGGCGCGCTGGCGACCACACTCTCGTTCTCTCTCGTGCGATGGGGATTCGGGATTTACGCGGAAAGCCTTTTCCACGGCCGCTTCAACGTCATCTACGGCACGGTCGGACTGGCTCTGATCTTCCTGATCGCCATCGAAGTCACCTGGGTCGTCATTCTCCTGGGCGTCGAAATCAGCTACGTCTATCAGAATCTCTACGGCGTGCTGCGCGCGCAGGCGCAGCAGATCGATGACGACCCGCGCTTCGACGTGTACTTCGCGATGCGCGCGCTCATCGAGGTTGCGCGACGCTTCGACAGGCGCGAGGATCCGCCCTCCTCGTATCGTCTGGCCGAGCAGTTCGGAACGACCGACGCGCAGATGGCTCGCGTGCTTCGGAAGCTGGATGACGGGAAGCTCGTCAAATCAACCGGCGGCGAGTGGACCGGCTTCGTCCCCGGCTGCGATCCCGATCGCATCACCGTCGAGGAAGTGGTCTCGCAGATCGAGGGCTCGATCCGCGTCGTCCCCGATCAGGGGCCGGAGGACGAGGAGCGGCGCATCATCAGCGGAATGTTCGCGCGCATGAACGAGTCGACGGCGGCGGCCTTGAACCGCATGACCATCGGACGACTTGTCCGCGAGCTCTACGCACCGCGTGCCATCCACGACGAACGCGTGACCGGAACGCGGGAGTTGTGAGTGCGCGCGTCACGACATCGCACCCTGGTTCGCGCTTAACCGAGCCGCTCGCGCCGCGCCCGCAGCGCGCGAATCAGGCGAATCCTCCGGGACGTCTCATAGCCGAGGGTCGTCGTCATCACCCACAGCAGCCCGCCCGCGATTCCGGCGGCAATGTCGGAGAGCCAGTGCACGCCAAGGTAGACGCGGGATGCGGCGACCGAGATGACGAACGTGATCGCGAACGCAATGGCCGCCGCTTTCTGTCGCCATGTCGGAAGCACGCGCATCGCCAGATACGTCAAGGCGCCGGCGACGACGGTCGATCCCATGGCGTGGCCGCTGGGGAACGAGTAGCCGTGCGCGCGGCGGAGTTGTTCCGCAAGGACCGGACGGGCGCGCTCGAAGTACAACTTCAGTTCCGTCAGCAGCAGAGCGCCGCCGCCCGCCGTGACCAGTACATAGATCGCCCACCGGAATCGTCTCTTGATCACCAGCCACGCTGCAACGAGACCCGTGAGGACGCCGAGGCAAACGGGACCACCGATGACGGACATGACCGCGAAGAACGTGGTCGCGCCGGTGTAGCGCTCCGAGACGGCCCAGTCGTGCCATTGCCGGTCGATCACCTGCAGGACCGGACTTTTCGAGTGAACGAGCTCGGCGAGATCCACGAAACTATCGCCCGCGTAAACCGCGACGAAGCCGCCGGCAATCACGAGAACGAGGACGGGAAGGTAGTCGCGATAGCGGAACTTCGCCGTCAGATGGGCGGTGCGGGCGAGGCTCCCGCGCACGAGCGGCTCCATCGCGATGAGCGCACCCCAGAGAAACAGGAAGAGGAGGATGAACGCGAGGACGACCATGGGGTCAGAGCTTCGATTCGCAGTTTTTTCTTCAGGCCGTAGAAACTCGGGCGAATTGAAGCTCTGACCCCATTCAGAAGCCGCCGGACATGTACTTCCACTGCACGATCTTGTCGTTGATCTCGCGCAGTCGCCGGCTGATCATGCGGCAGAGCAGGTTGAGGAACTGCAGCGAGGCGTGCGGATCCATGGAGAGGATCTCGTTCAGCGTGGCCCGATCGATCGACAGAACCGTGGCATCACTCTCGTGCGCCTTGGCGTCGGCTGAGCGCGGCGCGTCGTCGATGAGCGCCATCTCGCCGAAGAACTCGCCGCGATCGAGCACCGTCAGCGCTTCTTCGCCGACGCCGGGGATGAATTTCGAGATGCGCACCCGCCCGTCGAGAACGATGTAGAGCTTGTCGCCTTTCTCGCCCTCGCGAAAGATCATCGACCCGGCCCGGAACCGCTCCTCGGTCGAGAACGTGGCCAGCAGTTTCATTTCCGCCGCCGACAGCCCGCGCTCCTTGAACAGGTCGACCTTCTCCTCCGATTTGACCGTGACCTGCTGCATCTCGCGTTTTCCCTCGGCGCGCTTGCGGCCGGCGCCGCGCTTCGCATCCTCCTGGAAAAAGAGCTTCAGCTGCTCGTTCGCGTCGCGGACCTTCTCCGACAGCGAGCGCCAGAACGCCCAGTGCAGCCCGACGGCCATGTCCTTGTCGTCGTCCATCGTCTGATCGAGCGCGCTGAACGAGAACGTGTACGCGGCGGAGGACTCGACGGACACGGCATCGCTCGAGCGATGCGTGCGATCGATGAAGTTCATCTCGCCGAAGATCTGATCGCTGGTGAGTGTGCCGAGGATCTGGGGGCCGAACGGAGTCTCCTTGCGGATGTCGATGCGGCCGTCCTTGACGACGTAGAAATCCATCGAGCGGTCGTCTTCGCGGAAGACGAAGTCCCCGGCGAGGTAGCCTTCGATGCGCGCGAAACGCGAGAGGCGAAAGATCTGCTCGTCTTTCATGTGCTGGAA
>DATISF010000013.1:0-24542 GCA_035468985.1 Thermoanaerobaculia bacterium | reverse complement strand
CTCCTCGACTATGTCCCGCATCGCCAACGTCGCGGCGCCTCGCATCCAGCCCGTCGGCGCCCGCAACGAAATGCTGCGTATCTCTGACTCACCACACTAGTGCTTCTGACTCGACGTCGCGGCCGCTCGGCGAAACCCGATCGAGTTCAGGAAGCGCCGAACGACCGACAGCGACGAATTCGTCACGACTGCGCCGTTCGGAGAACGCCGGCGTCGACGCGTTGACCGTGCCGACCAGCTCCGGCGCCGGTGCGGATATGTCCGGTGGGATGTCGCATGCTGTACGAAGGAACGCGGTCGTCGCCGGGGACGCAGCGACCTTGCCGCGCAATGCTTCGTCTGCTTTGAGAGTGGCCAGTGCTTCGACCGCGGCCGATTCCCCCGATGCCGGCGAGGACGAGATCCGCGCCTGAAGCACGGTCCCCGAAGAGGAGCTGAGCGTCCACGCCGCGTTCGGCGCCACTGCTGAACCTGCTTCCAGATTTCAGGCAGAGAAGAAATTGCGAGCGGGTACAGCCATTGCTATCTCGAAAGCGCAGGAGGGAAACTCATGAAACGCAACTTCACGGTCGTCGCGGCCGTCATGGTCCTGTTCGCCATGGCCTGCGGCTCGATGAACCGGGCCACACCGAAACAGTGGGACGACAAGGCGATCGAGGCGGACGTCCGCGGCAAGATCGCAGAAGCCGTTCCCAGCAAGACATTCGCGGTTGAGGTGAACGTCAACCACCGCGTGGTCACGCTGGGCGGCCATGCCGCGAACGAAACCGACCGGCGCAAGATCGGCGATGCCGCGCAGAGCGTCAACGGCGTGACGACCGTCATCAACAACATCACGATCCAGCCCTGAGCGCTGGCGCGGCAACGCGAAGAATCAGCGACCGAACGTCCGGCGTAGCGCCGAACGAGCGGCCCAGTATCCGCACATGCCGTGGACTCCCCCGCCGGGCGGAGTCGAGCTCGAGCCGATGTAGATCCTCGGATTCGGCGTCGCGTAGGGATCGCGCTTCGGAAACGGACGCGTCAGGAACTGCAGCAGATTGTTCGCGCCGCCGGCGATGTCGCCGCCGATCATGTTCGCGTTGTGCGCCTCGATCTGCGCGGAGTTCATCGCGTGGCGCGCAAGAATGCGCTGGCGGAAACCGGGCGCGAATCGCTCGATCTGCCGCTCGATGGCCTCGGTCATGTCCGCGCTCGAGCCATGAGGCACGTGACAGTACGCCCAACCGGTGTGCTTCCCCGCCGGAGCGCGCGTCGGATCGAACAGGCTTTGCTGCGCGACGAGCACGAACGGTTTCTCGATTGCGCCACCCTTCCACACGGCGCGCTCGTGCGTGGCAACCTCCTCGAACGTTCCGCCGACATGCACCGTCGCCGCTCGACGACATTCCTCTGCTTTCCACGGAATGGGCCCGTCGAGTGCGTAATCGATCTTGAACACACCCGGCCCGTATGTGAAATGCCGCAACCGCTTGACATACGGCGATGAAAGTTCGGAACCGGCGATGTCGGCGAGCTGACGCGGGGTGACGTCGAAGATCACCGCGCGCGATTGCGGAACATCTCCCATCGAGCTCACGCGATGGCGCGTCACGATTTCTCCGCCGAGGGATTCGAAGTACGCGGAGAGCGCGCGGGTGATCGACATCGATCCCCCTCTGGCACAGGGCCAGCCGGTGGCGTGGCCGGCCAGGATGAGAGCGATTCCGAACGAAGACGATCCGAAATTCTCCAGCGGCAGAAAGGAATGGGCTGCGCAGCCGCCGAAGAGCGCGCGGGCGTGTTCGGTGCGAAAGCGGCGGCCGATCCACGTGGCCGGCTGCAGCGCATCGATCCCGAATCGCGCCATCAGAATCGGATGTCGCGGCACGAGCGAAATGGGACGCAGAATCTCGTCGAACAACGCATCGGCGTTGCGGACGAATTTGCCCATCAGCGATCGCCAGGCGTCGCCGTCCGCTCCGAGCTTCCTGGCCGTGTCGTCGAGCGATTCCTCGAGCGCGGGCGCGGAACCATCGTCGAGGGGATGGGCGATCGCAACCGGCGAAAATGCCCATTCCAGCCCGTACCTCGCCAGCGGCAGTGTTTTCAGGAACGGCGAGACCACGCCCATCGGATGAATCGCCGAACAGACGTCATGACGGAACCCGGGAAGCGTGAGCTCCTCGGTGCGCGCCCCGCCGCCGATGGTTTCGTTGGCCTCCAGAAGCAGGACCGACAGTCCCGCCTGTGCGAGCACGATCCCGGCTGCGAGCCCGTTCGGCCCTGCGCCGACGACGACTGCATCGTAATGATTCGACTCCGGCATCGAAGCCTCAGTTTATTTGGAGCGGGCTCATCAACCCCCGATTTTTTTCGCCCAGGGGGGTAGGGAAATCCACCGCCCGATCACTCCTAGCTTGGAGTTCTGTTCTTCAAGCCATGAAACTCGTCGCCGAAACGGTCAACACCGAGCCTGAGAGCAACATCGAGACGCTCGTCGTTTCGAGTGCGCATCTCGAGTTCCTCGGCCAATTGGCGCACGAGATCAACCCCGACATGCCGATGGCGTTTGCAGGAGCGCACGTCGTTCGCACGCTCCTGGAGCGCTTCGAAGAGTCGGGAATCGACCTCACCGCAGCGCGCAGTGAGGAAGAGCTCACGCGGATCGCCGCGCGCGAACTGCGCCGGCGCTAAACGCGAATCGCGTTCCCGCGGCTACCGAGCCAGCTTCTTCGACTTCGGCGCGGCCAGCAGATCGACCAGCGTATCAATCGAATCGGCCTGCGACAGATCGACTCCGCTCTGGAACGCCGCTTCGATCAGACCGCGGATCAACTCCGCGCGGCTGATGGCCTTCCCGTGCTTCAGTCGAATGTCGATGGCGAGCCGGTCCAGATACGCCACATGGCGATCGAGCAGGACGACCGTGATCTTCGCCCACGGCTCTGTATGAACAATAGGACGTCCACGATTACTTTTGGCAGGACTCACACGCACTCCTGAAAGTGAAGTTGTCAATTGCCCCTGGATGGCCGAGTTTACTTCCTTCTCCATAGCAAGTCTATTCTTCCGTATCTCTGCAGCCCGAGACCTCAATCGTCTCGATCGTAAGGATGGGCGGAGGTGCGTCAGACCTTCGTGACCTGTCCGGTGAGAAGCGCGGGAATTGTTTCATGAAGGGAGGACCGACGCGAGGCTCTTCCTCCCGAAAAACGTTCAGAAGGCCTTGAGGATGTTGGCGACATCCGTCGCGATGGCGCGAACGTCCCGTCGCAGCAGAGCTTCCGAGCTTCCGCCGGCAACGCCGAAGCCGGAGCGGCGTTCCTGCGTGAATCTCGCAAGGACTTTGTTGGTTTTTGCGTCGACGATCTCCCCATCCATTTTCGCGACCGCCGCCCCTGCCCCGAAGCTCGCCCAGTAACGCGCCGCACGGGAGCCGGGATCCATGCCCGTTACTTTCATGCGCACGAGGAGGGTGTCCGCCGATTTTTTCGGCTGTTCATCGACGGTGACGGGCGTCTTCACGTCCTTCCCCAGTTGCTCGGCGAAATCATTTGTCGCATTTTCGACCGCTGTCGCCACAGCCTTGTCCTTGGTGTCCGCGCCTGATGTATCGATCGGCGCCACGACCACCTTGCTGTAATCGCCGAACTTGAAGGTCTGTACGACCTCGATCTGGTCGATATCCGGTCCCCACTCTTTGTAGGTTCCCGGCTCCGTGTTCGCGGGATTCTTCTTTCCGCGTGCGGATGCCGGAACGGCCAGCGCGGCGACCATCAGAAACAACACGATCACAGGTGTGTACCGACGAATCTTCATCGATTCCTCCTAGCTCCCTTGATCTGTGATGAGGGACCGATGATAGCAGAGCGTCAACGGCCGGATTCGACGTCCTTCGAATCCAGCGGGGCGTCCATGACGTAATCGGATTCGCCATGCAGCTCGTCGGCTTTGCGCCGCTCGAGGACGCGGCGCAGAACCGGCGGCGTGACCAGCGTCGTGATCATGACCATCATGGCCACGGCACTGTACAAACCGGAGCTGAGGAGCTTCGTCGAGAGGCCGATCTGGGCGAAGATCAGGCCAACCTCTCCCCGCGGAATCATCCCCACGCCGACGACCATGCGGCGCATCCCGCGGCGAAGTACGCCGAAGCCGGCCAACACTTTCCCCACGATTCCGATCACCGTCAGCCCGAGACCGATCATGGCGAACTTGCGCGCCCCGGCATCGAACGGATTCAGCGTCTTCAGATCGATGGCCGCGCCGACGACGATGAAGAAAATCGGAACGAAGAACTGGGCGACGTCGTGAACCTCGCGCTCGATCTGCTTTCCCTTCTTCGTTCTGGCCAGGACCAGGCCTGCCGCGAACGAGCCGATGATCACGGCCGACCCGACGCGAAGCGCCGCATAGGCCAGCGCCAACGCGAAGACGATCGAAGCGAACAGCAAGCCGCGCGCGATGTCGATGCGCTCGATGACGCGGATCAGATGGGGAGCGAGATACGACCCGATGAGGATCGCCAGAAAGACGAATCCGAACGCGATGACGATCAGCCGCCCTACTCCGAGAAACGTCAGCTCGCCTCCCTCGGCGAGCGTGCTGACGATCGTCAGCAGAACGAGGCCGATGATGTCGTCGACCACCGCGGCGCCGAGGATCACCTGCGACTCGTCGTCGTGCAGGTGGCCGAGGTCGGAGAGCACGCGTGCGGTGATCCCGACCGAGGTCGCGGTGAGCGATGCCCCCAGGAACACGGAGACCATGAGCCGGAAACCGAGGAAGTGGCCGAATGCCACGCCGCCGATGAACGGCAATGCCACGCCAACGATGGCCACGGCCGTCGCTGATCCGCCGACGGAGATCAGTTTCTTGAGGTCCGTGTCGAGGCCGATGAGAAACAACAGGAAGATGACGCCGAGCTCCGCGAGCAGGTGGATCGTCGTGTCATGCGGATCGACGAGGTGCAGACCCGAAACGCCGACGACGATGCCGCCCACGAGCTCACCGAGCACGGCGGGCTGGCCGAGACGCTCGGCAAGCTCGCCGAACAGTTTCGCGGCCAGGAAGATCGCGATCAGCGCGAGAAGAAACTCACCGGTGGTCAACTCAGCGCCGCCCGGTCGTATTCGCTGAGGAGACGGATGTCGACGCTGATCACGCCGTCGTCACCGGGCGGATTGAACATGCTTCTGAATCTCGCGCCCCAGACGATCTCGGGGCCCTTGTACGAGGAACGCGTGTGGACGGTCTGCGAAAACGTCTCGTCGAATCCGTTCAGCATGACCAGCACTTCGGCGTCACACTTCCCGAACGTGGCCTCGGTATCGCCGTAAAACGGGCTGTTCTCGTCGATGGGATGGACGATCGTCCACGACAACGGAAAGAACGCCACGCGGTCACGTTCGAGCGGGAGAGCGACGAACTCGCGATCGGACCCGCTGGATCTGCGCCAACTGAGGATGACCTTCGCCTTGAGCTCGACGATCTGATTTCTCTTCCGGTTGACGATGCGGAACATCAGCGCGTTCAACCCGCGATACGGAGCGATGATGGCGTTGCGGCTGAACAGAATGTCGGCGGTCGGACGCGCAAACCGCGCGAACACGATGCCGGCCACCAGCGCGAATCCCAGCAGACCGACCAGCGACTCGACCGTGACGACGAGGTTCGCGGCGAGGTTCGACGGCGCAATGATGCCGTAGCCGATCGTGGCCAGCGTGTGCACGCTGAAAAAGAACGCGGTGACGAAACGCAGTTCGGCGGGCTCGCCTTCGAAGCCGGTCAGCGCGTGAGCGCCGCAAGCGACATACACCCCCGCGAACAACGCATTGGCGATGATGTACCCCGCGGCAGCCAGGGAAAGGAACTTCGGCCAGCTGATCGTCAGCAGGTAGTGATAGATGGACACCGACTCCCAGAATCCGAGTCCCTCGCGGCGGACATTGAACGTGCCGTCGGGGTTGAGAAATCGCTGCCGCGCCTCGCGCGCCACGATCGCTCCGAACCCGAGATCAGAATTCGGATCCTGCGATTCGTCCCCGACCGCGGGGCGCTCGTCGATGGCGGACATGGGCCGTACATCGTAACGCCAAAAAAAAAGAGCGGCGGCCGAAGCCGCCGCTCTCTCGCAGCAGGGGGAGAAGCGAAACTAGTGCTTGCTGTTGCCGCGAACTTCGATCTGCTTCGCGTTCATGGTGTGGTCGTCCACACGTGCGCCGAGGCAGTTCACTTCATCACCGGGCTTGATGTCCGTGACGCTGATGCGCTGACCCTGCTTCTTGATGATGGTGCTGCCGTCGGTGTTCACCGTGACCTCGCCTTTCGGCTGGCTGAACACAACGAGCGAAGTGCCGCTGACAGAGCGCACCGGGCCGTTAGCGGTCATGGTCGTTCCCTGGTTCTCATCGTCGTCGCCGTTGCCATTCGTGTTCTGCACGATGACTTCGGTCGCCGTGAGAACCCCGTTGACCATCTCCGCCTTGACGTGCACGCGGTCATCCTTCTTCAGCGTGGCCGGGTCGACCGTCTGGTTGCCCTTGCGAACGATGGTCGTGCTGGTGATGACAACCGTCACGTCATGACCTTGCGAGTCGTGAACCGTGAGCGAATCCGCCGCGGCGGTTACGACCAGCCCTTCGATTTCCTGCGTCTGCTGATTGTTCTGACCGGCGTCGTCATCGGGCTCTTGCACGATGACCTGGCTGGCGGTCAGCACGTCGTTCACCTTGGTCGCCTTCACGTGGACGCGATCGCCGGCCTTCAGATCGGTCGCGAGAACGGTCAGGTTGCCTTTGCGGATGAGAGTGGTCGGCGTCAGCGCAATGACCACGTCGTTGCCGTGGGAATCGTGGATCGTCAGCGAGTCGGCCGTGGCGTCGTTGACGAGAGTGGCTTCGAACTCCTGCGACGGGCCGGGATCCTTTTTCGAGCTGCTGCGACGGCGGCCGCCGCTGCTGTTCGTGACTTTCGCGCCGGTCGACGAGACTTCGACAACGAGCGACGAGGACGCATTGGACAGACGCACGCGGCTGTCGATTCCATCACCGCGGCGGAACGTCAGCTCGGCATGATCCGGAACACCGATGAAGGTGAACCGGCCATCGGCGCCGACGGTGGCGGTCATGCCCGTCCCCACAACCGAGACTGCCACACCCGCGGGATTTCCGTTCGCCACTTCGCTGGACATCACAACCTGGCCGGAGATCACGCTCTGACCGTAGCTGCCGGTGACCGACTCATGCCGATTGCATGAGCTCAGCGCAATTGCCACCAGGATCGTGAGAATGAAACGGTTCGTACGCATTCAACCCTCCGTAAATAAAAAAGGGAGGCGTGTGGTACGCCTCCCTGAGTGCTGTACTGCTGTCAGTCGCGGGATGATTCTGCACCATCGGCTAAGATGACTTTGTGACCGGCGTCTCATTCCTGCGCAAACCACTGCCACTGTTCAGCCTGTCAGCGGCGACGGTGGCGATGACCTGCGTGGCGATCGTTCGTTCTCACGCGTTCGCCGCCAATCCTGACCTGATGGCGTGGGCGGTCACGTTCGATCTGACACTGACGATCCCGCTGCTGTACTGGATCGTCATCGTCCGTTCCGGTGCAGCTCGTCCGGTCACGATCGCGCCTGTGTTCGCCATCGGCGCGGCCGCCGCGGCGCTGGTGCTGCCGCGCGGGAATCAACAGTTTCTGCACACCCTGCGATACGTCGCCGCGCCGCTCGAGATCGTGACCATCGCTCTACTCGTTCAGCGACTCGCCGCAATGCGCGGACGCGAGCGCAAAGGCGATCCTCTCGATCGCATCCGCACGGCCGCGACAGCGGCCTTCGGCGAGGGCGTCCTCGCCGGTTTCGTGGCCACAGAACTGGCCGTGGTCTGGTACGCGCTCCTGGGTTGGACCAGACCGGCAGACGTCCCCGCGGACGCGAAGCCGTTCACCGTTCACCAGCGCAGCGGATGGGGCTCAGTTCTCGCCTGCCTGATCATCCTCGTGGCGTCGGAGTCGATCGCCGTTCATCTGCTGGTGCAGATGTGGAGCGTGCGCGCGGCGTGGATCGTGACCTCCATCGATCTCTACGGGCTGCTGTGGTTCATCGGCGACTACAACGCGCTGCGGCTCCGCCCTTCGCTGGTCCGCGGATCAACGCTTCAGATTCGCTATGGATTGCGTTGGACCGCCACCGTGGAACGCACGAACGTCGCGCGGATGCGCGATGTGACCGGCGAGTCCGACTGGAAGCGGCCGGGCGTTCTGAAAGTAGCGATGATCGACGCACCTCGCTATCTCATCGAATTGCGCGAGCCACTCGTCGCCAACGGACTGGCCGGCATGCGCAGGAGAGTGGAAGCGATCGCCATCTCACCCGATGACGATGGACCACTCGAGGCGTTCGTCAGCTAGGGAAGCTCTGCACAAGTCGTTGTTCACGTCATCCTGAGCCGCGAAGACGGCGAAGGATCTCGAAATGGCAGGCGGTTTCGGATCCTGAGATCCTTCGGCGCGCTTCGCCGACTCAGGATGACGACTTGTTCAGAGGTTCCTTAGTGCCGGACGGAGCGTACGCGCCCCGGAGGTATGGCGATGCGCAGGGCCCCAGTCAACGTTGCTTCCTGATTCCCGCTGTCGACAATGATGACGACCGATCCGGCGGGCGCATCGGGAGCGATGCTGAAGGTTGCGTAGACGTAGTTTCCGGCGTAGCGAAAATCAGACGTGCGTTTGAAGCCCGGATTCAGAACCGTGAACGTGGTCATCCCGCTCGTGATCCCCTCGCCCGCCAGGGCAATGTTGATCGACTGTCCGGGACGGACGTATAGGGCGTTCGAGGACAGATTGAACTGATCGTTCCCCGGGGTCGTGACACCGATCCAGCGCGGATTGAGCTGCACCGGCGCACCGGAGGTGTTGACGATCAGATTGCCGTAGAGCTTGCCGCTCTCGACCTGGATCGTGCCGCTGTCGCAGAAATGCGTCGGAAACGACGTCACGGTCGCCGTCCGCCAGACGCCTGCAAAATTGCGTGCGTCGACAGGCCCATCCAGCGGCTCGGCATACAGGCGGTAATTGCCGGCCGGCAACGCCTGGATCGTGAAGTCGCCGGTCGTGCTCGTGAGCGCCGTGGCCACAGGCTCCCCTTTCTCGTTCAAAGCCACGACCTGCGCGGCGAACACGCCGCCTTTGTCGCCGATGACTCTCCCCTGCATCGCACCGCCCATGAGGGTGGGGTCGATCTTCGGGTAGATGCTGGCAATGGCGATGCGATCATCGCTGTCGAGCACCGGCGTTTCGTTCCCGCGCGGCACCCACGGATACATGATTGACGACAGCACGGCCGAATGATCGAGGCCGAGGAGATGACCGACCTCGTGAGCGAGGGCCTGCTGGATGTTGTAGTTGCCGTTCACCATTCCGCCGTCGACCTGGATGTCCGCCTCGGTCACTTTTCCGCTGCCGTCGTACCAGTTCGTCGTCATGGCGATCACCGATTGATTCTCGAAGAGATCGTCGGTCAGCGAGATCGTGTTCTTGCCGTCGTTGCCCGGTTTGAGCCCATCAGCGACTCCAAGCGATTGGAAGCTCAGGTTCGCGTCCGGCACGCCCGCCCAGATGGCAAAGGCGCGATCGATGATCGCCGTGGCGTTCGGAAGAGCATTCGCCAGGCGGCTGTCGACGCGATATTTGATCGGAAACGCCGCCGCGGGCCACGAAACCGGCACGGCCTGACTGCCGATCGTGTACGTGAGGCGCGCCGAAGCGGCCAGCGGCTCGGCCAGGAGGAAGAGAGCGCCAGCCAACGGGAGAAGCCGCTTCCAGTATCGGACGAGCATGGCAATGTTTCGTTGCTGCAACGGGGGTGCCATCAAAATAACTGTAACACGTCCACGGTTTAAACGAGCGCGATCAGGTCAATTTCGATCTGCGCGCCTTTCGGCAACTGCGAGACGCCCACGGTCGACCGCGCCGGTTTGTGACTGCCGAAATACTCCGCGTAGATCGTATTGAGCGTCTGGAAGTTCCCCAGGTCGGTCAGATAGACGGTCGCCTTCAGTACTCGGTCGAAGCTGCTTCGTCCCTCCAACAGGACCGCCTTCAGATTTTCGAAGACGCGTCGTGCCTGCGCAGAGAAGTCTCCTTCGACGAGGTTCCCCGATTTCGGCTCGAGCGCGATCTGTCCGGACAGGAACAGGAGCCCGTTTGCCTTGACCGCCTGGGAGTATGGGCCAATTGCCTTCGGTGCGCTGCTGCTTGCTACAAAGTCCATGCGCCGATGATACCGATATAATCGCAGAACGCATGAGCAATTACCCAGGGAACGCGTCCCTCGCCTCAGCGGTGAGAGAGAAGGTTAGTTCAACATTTCAGCAAACCCTGGCCCTCTTCAAACAGGGCCGCAACGATGAAGTGATTGCCGGGTGCAATCTGATCCTGCAGATGGATCCGATGTTCGATCCGGCCAGGAAGCTGATGGAGAAAGTCAAGAATCCTTCCATGTCCGGCGGTTCCGCCGATCTCTCCGAAGCACGCGCGGCGATGGCCGCACGCGATTTCGAACGCGTCGTGCAGCTGACGACCGAGGTCCTCACGAACGACCTCTTGAACGACGAGGCGCGCGTGCTCGCCGACGAAGCGCGCGAAAAGATGGAAGCGGGGCCGTTCATCGACCAGTTCGTCAGGAAATGCGAGCAGAGCCTCGCCAACGGCAACGTCGCCGCGGCACGCGCGGACCTCGAGAAGGCCCGTGCACTCGATGCCTCCCATCCCGGCGTTCTGAAAATCCAACAGGCGATCGCCGCGAAAGAGGGCACAGCCCCGGCATCGTTCGACGCGAGCTCCTTCGTCGTCGACACTCCCCCGGCCGCGGCAAAGCCGGGCGGCACGCAGGCGAGCGATTTCGGTTTCACGTTTGAGGAAGAAAAGACGCCCGAGGGACAGCCGGCGTCATTTGCGAACTTTTCGTTCGAGGCTCCCACTCCCGCCGCACCTGCCGGCGGCGGCCAGCAGGGATCGAGCGGCTTCGGCGGCTTCTCGTTCGATACGCCCGCGGCCGGCACGGCGGCTCCTCCGTCGTTCAGCTTCGATACGCCCGCTCCGGCGAAGCCGCCCGCGGCGAACGACTTCGACTTCTCGACGGCATCGATCGAAACGAGCCCCGACGATCAGAAGAAGATCGAGCAGTACCTCGCCGAGGGCGATCGGGCATTCGACTCCGGCAACTATCAGCAGGCCATCGATCTGTGGTCGCGAATCTTTCTGATCGATGTCACGAATGAGCCGGCATCCGAGCGCATCGAGCGCGCCAAAGGAAAGCGCCGCGAAGCCGAGAAGCAAGTCGAGTCGATCCTCGCGGCCGGAGTGCAGGCGTTCGATCGCCAGGACATCGCGACGGCGCGCGCAAAATTCGAGGAAGTGCTGAAGGCCGATCCCGGAAGCGTGACGGCGCAGGACTACATGGAGCGCCTGCAGAGCCCCGCGGCGGCATCCGGAGCGGTCCCACCCTCGTTCACGCCCGCGGCGCCGTCTTCGCCGTCGTTCGACTCATCGATCATCGAACCGGCTGAGACGATGTACGAAGAGCCGGAGGCTGCACCGGCAGCGCGGAAGCCAGGGGCGAAACCGGCTGCACGACCGGCACCCGCCGGGCGCAAGCTGCCGATGGGTCTCATTGCCGCGGTCATCGCCGCGATTGTCGTCATCGGCGGCGGCTGGTTCGTCTGGTCAAAGTTTTCCGCTCCGAAGGCCGACGTGGCCGGATCGCGCGCGCTGCTCGACCGCGCGGCACAGTTGTCCGGGCAGGGAAAATACGACCTGGCCATCTCCACCCTGCAGGACATCAAGCCGGGCGATCCGCAGTACGACAAAGCGCTGAACATGATCGCCGACGTGCAGCAGAAGAAGGCACGCGCTGCGACAACGGTCGAAGGCAAGCCGGCCACGGCCTTTTTCCAGGACAGCGTCAACGCCGGCCGCGCCGCGTTCGAGGCGCACGACTACGTGGGGGCCAAGAAGGCGTTCGAGCAGGCCATTCGCGTCAAACCGCTCCCCGCGGACGTCAAGGCGTCCTACGACATCGCCGCGCAGCAGGTCGGCAAACTCGACAACGCGCGCACGCTGTTCGTGGAGCGCAAGTACCAGGACGCGATTGCCGCGCTGCAGCCGCTGCTGCAGCAGGATCCGCAGAACCAGAATATCCAGCGCATGATCGTCGACGCCCACTTCAATCTCGGCGCCGTGGCGCTGCAGGAAGAGAAGCTCGACGATGCCAAGCGCGAGTTCGACGAAGTGCTGAAGACGGATCCGAACGACGAGCTGGCGAAGCGCAGCCGCGATCTCGCCGAGCGTTACGACGGCCAGACAAAAGACCTGCTGTACAAGATTTATGTAAAATATCTTCCGCTGCGGCAGCCGCCGGCAGCGTGAACATGGTTGGGAGGGCGTGATGCAGCGATTCGACGAAGTGGAGCTCGAGCCTGTTCCACTGATCGAAGAGGCCCCGGTCGTCGCCGGAACGCCGGCCAGGCCACACGACGCGCCGCGCTTCCGCCGTCTTCTCGCGCTTCTCACCGATCTCTCGTTGTTCGTCGCGCTGACGCTGGCGCTCTCCCCGCTCCTTCCCCTCACGAAGAACGTCATCGCCGTCGCCGCCCTCGGCGGTTTCATCGTGATGACGTCGTACTACTACTTCGTCGGAACCTGGCTGCTGTGGGGAAAGACCATCGGTGGAGCGATTTTCGATGTCCGCGTCGTCGTCGACGCGAATTCGGCCATGTCCCTCAACGCCGCGACGCTCCGCTGGCTCGGCTGCTCCGTCTCACTTCTGACCGGAGGACTGGGGTTCCTTCTCGCGGTGCTGCCGAGCCGGCGTTCGCTCGCCGATCGCTTGTCGGGAACGCGCTGCATCGCTGCCGTCTAGAGCCGCAGGGCGAGCATACGCAACTTTGGTACAGTTCCCCGGTCCCAAAACAGGAGGACATGATGCGACGTCTTCTGGCCATCACGGTCATCTTGTTTGCGGCTGCCGCTGTGTTCGCCGCAAACGGGTATCGCAAGTCGTATTTCGGCGCAACGCCGGTCGGAGCGTGGGCCAAGTATCGCAGCACGACGAGCTACGGAAATACGGCCGACGCGATGCGCCGGCTGACGGACGACCAGGGGCGCGTACGCTACTCCTACCAGACGGAATACCTTTCCGGACAGTTCAAGGGAACCAAGTCGAAGAACACGTACACATTCAACAAGAGCTACCCCGCCGACCGCGACGGCCTCGATTACATGAAATACATCGCCGCGGGCAGCGCCGAATACCAGGGCAAGAAGATGGAGTTCGAGGAGGCCGCGCTCGAGGGGATCCGCAAGGTTCCGGAATACGGTCCTGCGCTCGTCTTCGAGGCGACCGAGACGGTCAACGGCAAAGAGACCGACCGCTACTCGTACACGATCAACACGCCGACCGGACCTGAGACCGGCAAGTACTGGCTGAGCGACAAGGTTCCGTTCGGCGTCGTCAAGCACACGAGCACCGGAAAAGACGCCACGGGAAAGGTGAGCACGATCGAGCAGGTGCTCGCCGACTCAGGCGTTTCCGTACCGCCCCCGGACGAACCGAAGGCGAAGAGCAGGAAGTCGTCGAAGAAGAATTGACTTACTGGAGGTCTGACCCCAGGCTCACCGGCAGTTTTCCCTTGAACGGGATCTCGCCGGTGATCGCCTTGATCGCCGAGAGCTCCGATCCCGGATTGGTGTCGTACGTCAGGATGTACGAAGGCAGCTCCGGGATGTGCTGAATGACGTACGGGCTGCCGAACAGCGCGAACACGAACGGTTTCTTCAACGCGCAGAGGTCGCGGACGAATCTCACCTGCTCGGGGGCCAGATCGATCGAGCCCTTGTACGCGGCAACGCGAATGAACGCCGTCACCACGACGGCATCGACGAGGTCGGCCATCCGCTTCGCCATCTCCAGCTCGTTACGCGTGCTGCCATCATCGAGTTGAATCGAAATCGTCTTTGGGAAGCGTTTCAGCATCTCCGCCGCGGTGATCCGTCCCACCGGGCCCTCTCGCCAGCCCGAGCGGCTGTCGAGCAGGTTGATGTGCAGGATCCGTTTCTCCGCGGATGGTGAGAGAGGCAGAACACTGCGGTTGTCGCGAACGAGCGTGACGGCGTTGTCGCTGATCTGTTGGGCGAGATCGCGATGCGCCTTCGTGCCGACGACGTCGGCCAGGTGGTTCACGTCCGCGGGCCGATAGCGATCGAGGCCGATGCCCGCTTTGGCCCGCAAAATCCGCCGGACCGACTCGTCGATCCGCGAGACCGGCACGCGCCCGGACTGGACGGCCGCCTTGATGGCGCTGCACGACACCTCCACGTTCGGAGGGCCGAGGATGATGTCGGCACCCGCATCGACAGCGCGGACGGTTGCATCGCCCTCGCTGAAATTCGCCGTAATCCCGCGCATGCCCATGGAATCCGTGAACACGATCCCGCCGAAATGCAGATCGTCGCGCAGAAGGCCGGTGAGGACGTTGCGCGAAAGCGTCGACGGAAGACCTTTCTCCGGCTCCAGCGCGGGAACATCGATATGAGCCGTCATCACGGCATCAACACCAGCAGCAATCGCCGCGCGAAACGGCGGCAGCTCGAGGCGTTCGAGCCGCTCGCGCGCGACCGGCAGCAGCGGCATCTGCAGATGCGAATCGGTGGCGACGTCGCCGTGGCCAGGGAAGTGTTTGGCCGTCGCGATCTGTCCGCCCTCCTGCGCGCCGCGGACGTACGCGCTGACGAAGGTTCCAACGCGCGCCGGGTCTTCGCCGAACGACCGGATGTTGATGATCGGGTTCGCCGGATTGTTGTTGACGTCCGCGACCGGATAGAAATTCACATTCACCCCGATCGCCCTCCCCTCCTCGGCCGTCACCTTCGCGGCGTCGTAGGCGAGGCGCTCGTCGCCGGTCGCGCCCATGGCCATGCCGAGCGGAAAGCGCGTCGCGCCGAAGAACGTGTAGCCGGCACCGCCTTCGAAGTTATCGGCGATCAGCAACGGCACCTTCGCGGCGTGCTGCATCTCGTTGATCATCAGCGCGACCGCGGCCGGATCGCCGCCGTGAACATGAACGCCGCCGACGTGAAACTCCACGACGTCGCGTCGGATCTTCTCGAAGTCTTCGGACTGGGGGTTGCGAAACGCCTGGACGGAAGTGCCGGACATGATCATCTGCCCGATCTTTTCGTCGAGCGACATGGAGCGGAGCGTCTTGTCGACCCAATCGGCCGCTTCGGCGGCCGAGACGGCCGCCGCTCCACACAGCAGAAGAACCGCCAGGCCCTTCATCGCGCGGCGGGCAATCCGTGACCGACCGGATAAAGGCCGGGAAGGCTGACCGGCAGCTTCCCCTGGAACGGGATCTCGCCGGTGATCGCTTTGATCGCCGAGAGCTCCGATCCGGGGTTTGTGTCGTACGTGAGGATGTACGACGGCAGCTCGGGGATGTGAAGCAGAACGTAAGGGCTCCCGAAGAGCGCGAATACGAACGGCTTTTGCGCGGCCGACAGATCGCGCAGAAAGCGCATCTCTTCCTGCGTCAGGTCGATCGTCCCCTTGTACGAGGCTACGCGGATGAACGCGGTCACGACGACCGCATCGACGAGATCGACCATGCGCCGGGCCATGTCGAACTCGTTGCGCGTTGTTCCGTCATCGAACTGCACGGTGATCGTCTTCGGGAAGCGCTTGAGCATCTCGGCCGCGGTCACGCGACCGACCGCGCCTTCGCGCCATCCGAGGCGGTTGTCGAGCAGGTTGATGTGGAGGATGCGCTTGTCGGCGGACGGCGCCAGCGGCAGCACATTCTTGTTATCGCGCACGAGCGTCACCGCGCTGTCGCTGATCTGCTGTGCCAGCTCGCGATGGGCCTTGCTTCCCACCACCGTGCTGAGCCGATTCACATCGACTGGCCTGTAGCGGTCGAGACCGAGGCGTGCCTTCGCCTGCAGGATGCGGCGGACCGATTCGTCGAGACGCGCGGCGGTGATGCGGCCGTCCTGCACTGCGGCCTTCAGCGCGTTGTACGCCAGGTCGGGATGCGGGGGAAAAAGAATGATGTCCGCGCCCGCCAGAAATGCTCGCACCGTCGCGTCTTCGTCCTTGTACGTATTCGTGATGCCGTGCATGTCCATCGCGTCCGTGATCACGAGCCCCTGAAACTTCAGCTCGCCGCGGAGCAGATCCGTGAGCACGGCGTGCGAGAGGGTCGACGGCAGATTCTTCTCCGGCTCGACCGACGGAACGTACATGTGCGCCGACATCACCGCGCCGACGCCCGCTTGAATCGCCGCCCGGAACGGCACCAGTTCCACCTGCTCGAGGCGCGTGCGGTCGACGTTCAGCACCGGCATCTCCAGATGAGAGTCGGTGGCCACGTCGCCATGCCCCGGGAAATGTTTCGCCGTGGCAATCAGGCCGGCATCCTGCACGCCTCTGAGATAGGCGGTCGCCAGCGCGGCGACCTTGTTCGGATCTTCGCCGAATGAACGGATGTTGATGATCGGATTGGACGGATTGTTCTGGACGTCGACCACGGGATACCAGTCGACGCCGAGACCGATGGCGCGACCTTCCTCGCCGGAGGCCTTCCCTGCCTCGTACGCGAGCTTCTCGCTTCCGGTCGCGCCGATGGCCATCGCCAGCGGAAAGCGCGTCGCGCCGAACAAGACATAGCCCGCGCCGCCCTCGAGATCGGCGGTGATCAGCAGCGGGACCTTCGCCGCGCGCTGCAGCTCGTTGATCACTACCGCGATGCCGGCGGCATCGCCGCTACCGACGTGATAACCGCCTGCGTGGAGATCGACGACGTCGTGTCGCAGCTTCTGAAACTCGTCGCTGTCGACGCTCTTGAAGCCGCCCCAGGTGACGGGAACGATCAGCTGACCGGCTTTTTCGTCAGGAGTCATGGAGCGCAGGGTCTTCTCGACCCAGGCGTCCGATTTCTTGTCAGCAAAGAGTGCGTTCGACGAGAGCAGGAGAAGAATCGCCAGCGTTTTCTTCACAGAAATCTCGGATATCTCCGCGGATTCGCCTCGTTCATGAGGTCGTAGACGGCCCTGAAGATCGTTTCACGATTCGGCTTCGACCAGTAATCGCCGTCCGAGCCGTACGCCGGCCTGTGCTCCTTGCCCGGAACGGTGCGCGGCTCGGAATCGAGCCAGTCGTAGCCGTGATCGCGCTCGAGCACGTTCTGCATCATGTACGCGGTCGTGCCGCCCGGCACGTCTTCGTCGATGAACGCGACCCGGTTCGTCTTCTTCAGCGAGTCGACGATCACTCCCCGCACATCGAACGGCAGGAGCGTCTGCACGTCGATCACCTCGGCGTCGATGCCGACCGAGGAGAGCAGCTCCGCGGCTTCCATGACGATGCGCAGCGTGGCGCCGTAGCTCACCAGCGTCACATCGCTCCCCTTCCGAACGACCTCGGGTACGCCGAGGGGGACGGTGAAGTCCGCGACGTTCGAGGGAAGCTTCTCCTTGACGCGATAGCCGTTGAGTACTTCGATGATGATGGCCGGATCGTCCGATCGCAACATCGTGTTGTAGAACCCCGCCGCCTGCGTCATGTTCCTCGGCACGCAGACGTACATCCCGCGCACGAGACTGATGATGCCGCCCATCGGCGATCCGGAATGCCAGATCCCTTCGAGCCTGTGGCCGCGCGTGCGGATGATGACCGGGCATTTCTGCCCGCCACGCGTACGCCACCGTGTCGTGGCCAGATCGTCCGAGAGGATCTGCAGCGCGTACAGGATGTAGTCGAGGTACTGGATCTCCGCGATCGGGCGAATGCCCCGAAGGGCCATCCCGATCGCCTGGCCGACGATCGTGGCCTCGCGGATGCCGGTATCGGACACGCGATAGAGGCCGTACTTCTCCTGCAGGCCGGCGCAACCCTGGTTGACGTCGCCGAGTTTGCCGACGTCCTCCCCCAGCGCCACGAGGTTCGGGTAGCGCTGCAACGCCGCGTCGAAACAGGCGTTGATGATCTCGAATCCATTCTTTTCCGGTGCGTCCGCACCGTATTCGGCCTTCACTTCCGGGACCTCGAGCGCCGACTTCTCGGTGTCGCTGTAGAGCTCCTCGTCGTAGCGGCGATCGTTGATCGCCTCCTGCTCGCTGCGCCAGTCGACGATCTCCTGCGGCACGTCCTCGCGTGCGGCGATGATCGCCTGCGTGAGCGCACGCATCGCGTCACGGCGGAATGGAGCCGGGTTGCGCTGCAACTCCGCGGCGAGTGAGGCGGCGCCGAGCCTCTCCAGGAATCCCATGACCGTCTTCACTTCGGCATCGATCGGCGCGCGGTACGCCTTCCACGAACGGCGCTGGGCCTCGCGCACGGCATTGAGATCCTCTTTCTCGATCCTGCTGATCTCTTCTTCGGTTGCGATGCCCTGGGTGAGCATCCACTCGCGCATCTTGCGGATGCAATCGAACTCCGCTTCCCAGTCGAGGCGCTCCTTCGACTTGTAGCGTTCGTGGCTGCCGGACGTGGAGTGCCCCTGCGGCTGCGTCATCTCGGTGACGTGGATGATCGCCGGGACGTGATCCATGCGGACGATGCTCGCCGCGGCGATGTAGGTCTCGCACAACGCCGGATAGTCCCATCCCTTGACCGTGTAGATGTCGTAGCCCTGTCTCTGTTTCGGATCGCGCTGGAATCCCTTCAGCAGCTCCGAGATATTGCCCTTGGTGATCTGGAAATCGTTCGGAACGGAGATGCCGTAGTTGTCATCCCAGATCGAGACGATCATCGGCGATTGCAGTACGCCGCCGGCGTTGATCGATTCCCAGAACATCCCTTCGGCGCAGCTGGCGTTGCCGATCGTTCCCCAGGCAACCTCGTCGCCGTTGCGCGAGAACTCGGTCATCGACTTGAGCTCGTCGATCTCGCGATACAGCTTCGATGCGTATGCCAGCCCGACGAGCCGCGGCATCTGCGAGCCGGTCGGCGACACGTCCGCCGATGAGTTGTAGTTCTCGATCTGCGGCTTCCAGGTGCCGTCGGGATTGAGAAGCCGCGATGCGAAATGCGCGTTCATCGAACGGCCGCCGGACCAAGGATCGCGTTCGATGTCGGGATCCGCGTACAACTGCCCGAACAGCTCGTCGAGCGTGGCGATGCCGAGGGCCATCATGAAGGTCTGGTCGCGGTAGTAGCCGGAGCGCCAGTCGCCGCGGCGGAACGCGCGAGCCATCGCCAGCTGCGCCACTTCCTTGCCGTCGCCGAAGATCCCGAATTTCGCCTTTCCGGTCAGCACTTCCTTGCGGCCGATGAGGCTGGCCTGACGGCTGCGGAAGGCAGTCCGGTAGTCTCCGAGAATGCTCTCGCGAGTGAATTGGGTGCGGGTGTCCTGCGACTGCTCAGGTGTGGGCACAGCAACTCTCCGGGTGCTTTTTTTGGGTGCGAGTCGGCGCCGGGTGAGATTGGTCGCCGCTATCTCGAATCGTAACACCGAATGCTCGACGTCTTTCCGGCGGAGCACGTAGGGTCCGAGGTGCCGGCCGGGACCCGGGCATCGATTCCACGACCATCATCAAAGCAGTCCACGTCACTGAACTGCGCTCGGCACTTGACGAAACCCGATCTCCCTCGGATTGGCGGCACTCCTCTACACGGATCCGATCCTGACACCCGGTGTCACGACGTTGAAGGCCATCCACCTGCAGCAACTCCGGGACGGGGTGAAGTAGTCAGACTCGATCCAGTTCCGCCACGGCGATCTCGAGCATTTCCTCCACCCGCGCCGCCTTCGGGCTCTCGGCGTAGATGCGGATCATCGGCTCGGTCCCCGACTTCCGGAACAGGATCCAGGAGCCGTCTGCGAAGTTCATCTTCACGCCGTCCTTCTCTTCGCGGTTCGCGTAATCGCTACCGAAAGAGCGATCGAGCTGGCCGGCGCGTACGCGTTCGATGAGCCTGCCGCAGACTTCCATCGGCCTGTGGACGTCGCGGCGGTCGTAATGCAACGCCCCGAACTCCTTCTCCATCGATTCAATGATCTCCGACAGCGGCTTGCCGTAATGCGCCACCGCCTCGGCGACCATCATTCCGGAGAGCACGCCGTCGCGCTCCGGCATGAAGCGCCCGAAGCCGATGCCGCCGCTCTCCTCACCACCGATGAGCACGTTGCGCGACAGCATCAGGTCGGCGACGTACTTGAATCCGATCGGCGTCTCGTGAAGTGTCACGCCGAGCGCACGGGCGATCTTCTCGATCAGCCGGGTCGTCGAAAACGTCTTCACGATCTCACCCTTCATCTTTCGCTCGCGGACGAGGTAGAGCGCAAGCAGCGAGATGATCTTGTGCGGAGAAACAAACTCCGCGCGATCGTCGAGGATGCCGAGGCGGTCGGCGTCGCCGTCGTTGCAGATGGCGAGGTCGTACTCGCCGGTGAGCATCACATTCTTCGAAGCGAGGAGATTCTCCGGAATGGGCTCCGGGTTCACTCCGCCGAATGACGGATTCACTTCGCCGCGAATTCCGTCGACGACGGTGGCGAGGAGCGTCTCGTTGCCGCGGCGGATGATGCGCGCCGATCCGATGTAGTCGAGGCCGAGGATTTTCGACGGGAGTGTCGAGGCCACGCCATGAATCGGGTCATGGAGGATCGCCAGACGCGCCGATTTGATCCGGTCGAGATCGAGCTGCTTGCGCAGTGCATCGATGTAGTCGTCGGCGATGTTCTCCTCGCGGATCGCACCGCCGCTCCGCCGCTGATACTGGCCGAGGCTTCCCGCAATGGCCTGGTACATCTCGGGCAGAGCCGATCCGCCGTACCAGCCTTTGAATTTGATGCCGTTGTATTTCGCCGGATTGTGACTGGCGGTGACGACCACCCCGCCGAGAATTTGGCGGTGCAGCGCGGTGAAGGAGATCGTCTGCGATGGCGTCGGCTGCGAGGAGAGGATGACGCGATACCCGGCATCGCCAAGCTCTTCGGCAACCGCAGTGGCGAATTCGCGCGACAGAAAACGGCGGTCGTAGCCGACGACCAGCGTGTTGCGATCGATGCCGGCGGGCGGCTCGAACAATCGCGCCGCGACGGCGATGGCGCTGCTCACGCGGCGCACGTTATCGAAGGTGAAGTGATCAGCGATGACGGCGCGCCAGCCGTCAGTGCCGAAGCTGATGGCATCGGACATGCGGCGCGATGATAGCTCTCAGCGGCCGAAGCCGCCGTGCAAGACAGGCTTCGGGCGATCGCTCTGAACGAGGTTCACCCCTTCCGGGCCACCGGTCACCACGATCCTGCTCTCCGTCGCCGCCGGCTGAGGTGCAGATGCCACGGGTTGCTCGACGCGGAGGAACTGCTCGCGTGCCATTGCATCGACGAGCATCGGATCGGGCGCGGTCTGATCGGAAATCGGCGCTTCCTGCACAATCTCCGGTTTCTTCTGCACCGCGGCCTTGGAATCGAGCTGTCGGTCGTACAGCCGGCCGAAATCCTGATGGGGTTTTCTGCCGCGGAGGTTGGCTTCAATCGTGATGCCTGCGAAGATCGCAACCAGCGCGGCGACCGCATAGCCGAAATTCTTCAGAGTCAGAATGCGGCGGCGCTGTCGGCGGTCGCGAACGGGAATCACCAGGTCGCGGCGGCTGCGTCTCATGACCAGGAAGAGTGCGAAGCATCTGCCAACAGATAACCTCAAGAACAGGAGTGACTTATGGCTGCAGTGGGCATTGCCGGGACCGGTTGGGCGACGCGCGTCCAGGTTCCGCTGTTCCGGAAGGCGGGGCTGACCGTCGCCGGAATCACGGGCGCGCACAAGACGAAGACCAGACGCATCGCCGAAGAGCTGGGGATCGTCGCCTATGACGATTGGCATGGCCTGGTCGAGGACCGGGCGATCGACGTCGTCGTTGTCACCACTCCGCCGGCGCAGCACATGGAGATCGCCATCGCCGCGCTCGACGCCGGAAAGCACGTCATCTGCGAGAAGCCGACGGCACTCGACGCGCGCGAGGCGGGCCGGCTCGTCGACTGCGCCCGGAAACATCGCGACCGGCTTTCGCTGATCGACCACGAGCTCCGATTTCTGCCGGCGTGGCGGACGGCGCGCGAGCGCATCGGCGACATCGGCGCGTTGCGGTACGCCGAGGTTCGCTACAGCAGTCCGGGCCGGGCCGACCGCTCGCGCGCCTGGAGCTGGTGGAACGACCAGAATCAGGGCGGCGGGATCTGGGGCGCGGTCGGCTCGCATTTCGTCGACGCGCTGCGCTACTTCGGCTTCGAGATCGAAGCGGCGCAGGCGGCGCTGCATACCGCGATCGCCGAGCGGCCGTTTGGTGAGGGCTTGAAGCGCGCCACCGCGGACGAGATTGCATCGGTACAGCTCCGACTGAGGAACGGCGCGATCGCCGCGATGACGCTCAGCACCGTCTCGTCATGGATCGACGAGCCAGCCGTGATCACCTTGCACGGCGAATCGGGCGCGTTCCGCCTCGTCGGCGAAGAGCTCTCCCTGCATCAGGGGTCGAAGCCGGTCCAGCGCATCGCCGGCGGCGAGATGCAGTCCCGTCCCGGCAATTCTCCCGGCGGCGCGTTCGGAACGGGCACGCTGCTCTTCGCCGAAGCGCTCAAAGCCGTTCTCGGTGGCGAAGACGCGAAGGCGCTCGCCCCGGCGGCCACGTTCGAAGACGGTCTGGCGCAGCAGCACGTGCTCGATGCGGCCCGTCGATCGGCGGCCAACGACGGGCGATGGGAATCGGTGCCCGCTACTTTCGCCTGATGTACAGACCGTTGTAGCCGGGACTCCACGTCTTTCCGTCATCGGTCGACGTGTCGATCTTCTGCCGGACGCGATCGGGACCTTCCTTGTCGTAGCTCATGCGGAGCAACGAGTCCTTCCCGTTCTGCTGCGTCTTCCAGAAGAAGACCATGCGCCCGTCCTGGAGTCCGCCGGTCCAATGGTGAAGCGCGCCGGTCGTGTCGACGTAGCGCTGCTCCCACTTCTTCGTGGTCGCGTCGTAAAGCGAGAAGCTCTTCCCGGCATAACCGCGGAAATCAGTGTAGTTCTCGAAAATCACGCAATCATCGAGGATCAGCTGGATGCTGCTCCTGGCGCGGATCTGGCCACCGATCTCGACATCCCATTCGCCGAGCCAGTAGTCGAACTGCCGGAACTCCGGAGCAAGCTTGCAGGGATGAGCGTTCTTGTTCATCGTCTCGATGAGTTTCTTCCACCGGGCATCGCTCCGCAGCGGCGCAAAATCATCCTCCGCAAAGAGGGTTTCCGCGGGCCCGTAGCCGTTGGCGGCCATCTGCTCGAGCAGCGTCAGGGCCTTGTCTTTCTCGCCACTCTGGGCGTAGGCACGCGCGATCCGGACGTTGAGAAGCGGGCGGGGGGTGTACCCCATCTCCTTCGCTTTCTCGAACGCCTCGACCGCACCTCGAAAATCGGCGGCTTCCTGGCGCTTCATGCCGAGGTCGAACCAGCCCTGGGCATCCGTGGGGGTCATCTGCTGGGCACCGAAGAGGAGGACCAGCGCAATCGCGAGCATATTCATGCGCGAATACGCTACGGGCCGCCGGAGGCAGTGGCTACAAAGGTCTTGCGCGAAATTGTGACGGAGTCATGCCGAACGCGCGGCGGAACGTGCCGCCGAAGTGGCTATGACTCGCGTATCCGAGGAGCAGTGCCAGCGCCCCGACGTCACGTCCGCGGCGCAGAGCGTCAAGGGACATGCGCACACGCAGCTGATGCCGATACGCGGTCATGGACATTCCCGTGACCTTCCGGAACGCGCGGCAAAGATGAAATGGCGATAAGCCGCTCGCGGCGGCGAGGTGACGAAGGGACAGCAGGCGGAACGGGGCGGTGGCGATCCTGCACTTGACGATCTCCACCTTGTCGCGCAACTCGCTGTTGATGCGCCGCGAGGGGGTCGCCTCAAGCACTCGCGAGAGCAGCGAGAGAACGGCTTCGTCGATTTCCGCCGGATCGGCGACACCGCGGCCGGCATCCTCGAACAGCTGCCGCTGGAGGAGATAGGTTCGCGCGTCGATCGGCACGTGCGTCTGCCGGAACGGACGCTCCCGGACGCCCGTTGCGGCGACCAGCACGTCATCGGCCACGACGTACCAGTCGGATGCGTCGGCCTCGCTGATCGGGCGCCGCGAATACTCCTGTTTCTGGTTGTAGGTGGTCACGCAATTCGGCGTGGCAGTGAACGCCGGCGCGCCGCTGTGCCGGATCACCGTGCACGTCCGCGGAAAGACGAACGTGTGGTGGGTGCACGGCCCCGAATCGGCGAAGAGCGGATGCGATGCCGGGCAGCGGAACGAGCCGATGGCCACGATGTCGCTGCGGAACAGCAGTCGCTCGACCGGTTTCAGCGCGATCGGGAGTGGCACGGACCTAGTGTAGTGCGTCCGAAATAACGGTCCTTTCGCTGGTGGGGCTTGCAGGGCGAGATCAAGCCGTGAGGAGGAGGCGATGCGGTGCCATCGTTGACGACGAACGGCGCGGAGATCGCCCTGCAATCCCCACCAGCCCGAAGGGTT
>DATISF010000012.1:0-30484 GCA_035468985.1 Thermoanaerobaculia bacterium | reverse complement strand
AACGTGCCGGTGCGCTGGTTGGCCTAGCCTCCTTCAGGATTCTCGATCAACGCTCGTTTTCGGCGAGAACGGCAGTTCGAAATTCGTCCACGATGCCGGCAACGTGCCGGTGCGTTGGTTGGCCTAGCCTCCTTCAGGATTTTTTCTCATGGCGGTCACCTTCGCGAGAACCGCCGGTTCCAAAATCGTCCACGATGCCCGGCAACGTGCCGGTGCGTTGGTTGGCCTAGCCTCCTTCAGGATTTTCGATCAACGCTCGTTTTCGGCGAGAACGGCAGTTCGAAATTCGTCCACCCCGGCAACGTGCCGGTGCGCTGGTTGGCCTAGCCTCCTTCAGGATTTTCGATCAACGCTCGTTTTCGGCGAGAACGGCAGTTCGAAAATCGTCCACAATGCCCCGCCAGACTCAGCGGTTCGCTCGCTTCTGATTCGCTCGCGTGCGATGCGGGTCTTACCGCTTCGCGCTCCACGGATTGAGAACGGGCGCATTCGCCTGCTCGTACTCACTCGCATCGCGAGACACGATCGTCAATCCGTGATGCAGAGCCGTTGCTGCGATGATGAGGTCGGGCTGGGCAAAGGTGTGGCCGCTCTTTCGACCTTGTTCCACCAACAGCCGCCACTTCAACATGATGTCCTCAGTGATTTCGAGAACGCGCTCTTCGAACATCGGCCGCAGTTTGTGGGTCAGCCATTGGTTCAGCTCGGTCCTCCGCTTCACGTCCTTCACCAACTCGATCCCGAATCGGATTTCGGCAAAGGTCACAACACTGATGTGGAGTAACTCGAGCGGTTGGTCGGTCACGAACTGCACGACGTTCAAGTCCGGTTTCGGGCGGCGCAGCTCGGACAACACGTTGGTGTCGAGCAGCCAACCCGTCACAGCTTGACACCGCGGACGCGGCCACGCGTACGCAGCCGTTTGATCGTGAGATTACGCAGCGGCGAGCCCTGCAGCACCTTCACGAGTGCCCCACCGGTCGGCTGGCCCTTGACACGCCGGTACTCCTCGACCGAGACGACGACGACCTCTTCGCGGCCATGCACTGTGATCCGCTGAGGGCCTTCGCTCTTTGCCTTCCGGACAACCTCGCTGAAGCGAGCTTTGGCATCCTGAAGTGCCCATCGTCCCGCGCGTGAAGTGGCGCCGGTAACGATTCTCTTGATTCTAGTCATCCTGACTAGTATACGTCGTCCTCGCACAAACAGACCGCTCGTGGGCCGGGCGCGCGGATTCCATCAGGCGGCGCTGGCGAACAGTTGCGGTTCGAAAATCGTCCACAATGCTCCGCCAGCGGCAACGTGCCGCTGCGCTGGTTGGCCTAGCCTCCTTCAGGCTTTCTCCTCATGGCAGTCACCTTCGCGAGAACCGCGGTTCGAAATTCGTCCACAATGCCCGGCAACGTGCCGCTGCGCTGGTTGGCCTAGCCTCCTTCAGGCTTTCTCCTCATGGCGGTCACCTTCGCGAGAACCGCGGTTCGAAATTCGTCCACAATGCCCGGCAACGTGCCGCTGCGCTGGTTGGCCTAGCCTCCTTCGGGATGTCATCTCCGTCCGGACAACGTGGCGAGAAACAGCAGTTTCGAGAATCGTCCACGATGCCCGGCGGGTCGCCAAACCCCGGAGGCACATCAACGTCCGAGCAACTCGCTGACCTTCGCGGGATCGGTCGTCGGCAGTTTGCAGAGATGACTCGTGCAGACATACGCGGTCGCTCTGCCGCTGATGGCCTTCTGCTCTTTCGTGAACGGCGCGATGCGTGCGATGGCCGCCTCGGATCGCAGCACCACTTTGTTCGGGACGAACGACGAGAAGACGGCGCGACGCAGGGGACGAACGTCCCGGCCGGCCAGCACGACTTCGAACGACGGTCCAATGAGGAAATCGAGGCCGCACATCAAATGCGCCGATGCTGACGGAATGAGGGCGACTTCGTCCGCGCTGGCGCGCACAATATCGTTGGCCGCCTTGTCGAAGCGTGCATCACCGGTGATGCGCGCAAGCCGCACGAGATTCATGAGCTGTACGGAGTTGCCCGACGGGAGTGAGCCGTCGCTCGTCTCGCGCGGACGGACCAGAAGTCTCTCGGCGTCGCTCGCGGTCAGGTAAAGCCGCCCGGCGTCATCGCGAAACCGCTGCAGCGCGTCATGTTCCAGATCGATGGCCTTCTCGAGATAGCGAACCTCGAACGTCGCTTCGTAGAGATTGAGCAGGCCCCACGCGACGAAGGCGTAGTCGTCGAGATAGGCCGTCCGGCCGGATTGATGCATCAGGCGCTCCGGCGCAAGCAGAACAGCCGCTGAACGCCTGGCCGCTTCGGCATAACGATCGTCGTTCAGGACGACGGCACCGAACGAGAGAGCGGCGATCATCAGGCCGTTCCAGTCGGACATCACCTTCTCGTCGCGCGCCGAGCGATCGTCGGAATCCTGCGCCGTGTAAAACGCCCCGTTCGGGGCGCGCAGATCGCGCAGGACGTAGGTGAAGATCTCTCGCGCGGTGCGCGCGTACTCGTGCTTTCGCGTGGCCTGATACGTCTCGAGATACACCATCGCCAGCAGGGCCTGATCGCAGAGCATCTTCTCGAAATGGGGCTCCTGCCATGCCGCATCGACGGCGTAGCGATGAAAGCCGAGACGCTTCGAGTCCCAGATCGCGCCGCGGCGCATGGCGCGAAGCGTCGTCTCCACCATCTCGAGCGCATGCCGCTCGCCGCTGCGCTTCCAATAACGCAGGAGAAACATGAGCTGATGCGCCGCTGGAACCTTCGGCGGAGGGAGAAAACCTCCGTTCACAGAATCGAATCGATTGGAAAGCTGCTCGTAGGACTTCTTCAGCATCTCCGCACCGACCGCGGCGCCGGCTCCGGTCTCCTCCGGCGCCAGCGACTGCATCACCATCGCCGCCATCGACTCGATCCGATCGGGGTGGTCCTTCCACATCCTGCCGAAGCGGTCGAGGATCGCGCGGAGGCGATCCTTCGGAACGTACGCTGTGGCGAAGATCGGTTTGCCGTCCGGTGTCAGCACCATGTTCAGCGGCCAGCCCGGATCGGGCATCAGTTTCCGCGCGGCCGCCATGTAGGCGCTGTCGACGTCGGGCCGCTCCTCACGATCGACCTTGATTGGGATGAAATACTCGTTCATCACCGTGCCGATCTCCCGGTCGGAGAACGACTCCTGCTCCATCACATGGCACCAATGGCACGTCGAGTAGCCGATGGAGAGGAAGACGGGCTTGTTCTGATCGTGCGCCGCTTGCAGCGCCGCAGCACCCCACGGATGCCAGTCGATCGGGCTCGAGGCAGCTGTCGCGGCGAGAACGAGAGCGCCGAGGATCACTTCACCAAGCCTGAGCCCTGTACGACGTGGTAACTCCTGTCGGCCGGCAGCCCCTTGAAGGTCTGTCGATCGCCGTTCGGCCAGATCACCGTCACCTCGGCGCGTTTGTCGGTACCAAGGCCGAAGTGCTGTTGTTTCGGATTGGAGGTGAGATAGCCGATCGTGCTGAAGACCTCGCGCCACATCCCTTTCTCATGCGCGGTGTCGACGATGATCTTGGCCCCGATGGCATCGCGCGAAACGCCCTTCGAGGGATCGCCGGTCAGCCGGACCTTGATCCAGTGGTTGCCGTTCCCACCGGTATCGTTGCGGTAAAGGACCGCCGGCATGTTGAAGTTGTTGACCATCATGTCCAGATCGCCATCGCCATCGAGGTCGAACAGTGCGACCGATCGGCCGTTTCCGGGAGGCGCGGCGCCGCTCCGCGCGGAATCCTCTTCCAGGCGCCCGCCGCGATTCACGAAGAACACCGGCGATTCCTTTTCCGCCACCGGCACGATGGTGTTGCGCTGCGCACCCGACGAATCCGTGAAGTACGGGTTCACGCTCGAGTAGACCGCGTACTCGTTCATACCGTTGACGAGATAGAGATCGTCGTCACCGTCATTGTCGAAGTCGAAGAAATCGGCGCCCCAGGACCAACCCGTCCATTTGTATCCTCGCGCCACCGCCTGGGACTGCACGAACGAGGCGAGCTTGCCGTCCTTCGTCGTCGACACCCACAAGTCATTCGCTTCGACGACGCGCATGGTCGCCAACTTCTGTGGATTGAACTTCAGCCGCGTCTTGGCATCCGGCAGGACATACTTTTCATCCTTGTTCATGGTGACGATGTTGGAGATGTAGACGTCGGGAAATCCGTCGCGGTTCAGATCGGTGATGCCGATGTTCATGGTGTAGCTCGGCTTGTCGGTGCCGAGCTTCGCCGAGACTTCCTCGAACTTGCCGTTGCCGAGATTGCGGTACCAGGCGTTCGAGCCAAAGTCGTTGCCGCAGATCAGGTCCTCCCATCCGTCGCTGTCGAAATCGAGATGGCCGACCGCCTGCGCCCAGCCGGTGTTGTCAACGCCGCTTCCAGCGGTCACGTCCTCGAACACGAAATTGCCTTTGTTGTGAAAGAGCTTGTTGGGAAGGCCATTCAGATTGCGACGCGCGAATGTCACCAGCACGCCGTGGACGTAATCGCCGAAGTAGCCGATGTAGAGGTCCAGAAGGCCGTCCTTGTCGTAGTCGAACGCGGTTGCCGGACCGCCCACCAGCCCCTTGCCCCCGAGGTTCGTGCGGGCGGTGACGTCCTCGAATTTTGCGCCTCCGAGATTCTTGTAGAGGCGGTGATCGTCGTCGACGTAGGTCATGAAGATGTCCGGGAGGCCGTCGTTGTCGAAGTCCGCGATGATCGGTTGTCGCGGCTCGCCGGGATGACCGTCCGGACGTCTCCAGTCGAGTCCGGCGGACTGCGTGACATCGGTGAAACGCCCGTGGCCATCGTTGAGATAGAGCGCGTTGCCGGCGCCGCTAAGAACGAGGACGTCGATGTCGCCATCGTTGTCGATGTCTTCGGCTGCAATGCCCGATCCGCCGAATGCCGGAGGCACAGCCAGCACCGCCGTGTTGCCTTCTGTCACCGTATAGCTGCGGATGAGGCGCGCCAGCCAGTCCGACATCCGATGCTCGAACGAAATGCCGCTGGATGCGGTGACGTCGGCGAAGTACTTGCCTCCAGGCTTCGCCGGGCCGCGCTCGAGCGGCGCGGATGCGATCCTCGTCACCTGCTTTTTCGCCGGCGGCATCGACGCGTTCTTGTTGAGCAGGGCCTGAATCGTTGCCACCGATCGCCGCAGATGCGTCCGGTCGAGCCGATCCTTCCCGTCCTTCGTTGCCAGAGTGCCGGCAACGCGCAGGATGAGCGTTCCCATTTGCGCGCCGCCCTCTGTCAGCAGCTCGGCGGCGAACGGGTCCGGCTCGAGCGTCCCCTTGTACGCCGGATCCCTGAGCACTTCGCTCAGATAGAACCAGTGCAATCCGGGATCGCGAAATGCGTCGAGGTCATATGCCTCGATCACGATCTGCTCGTTCTTCGGCAGGTGGGGAAAATAGATGCAGTCCTCGTATTCGTTCAGCTCGTGCGGCTCGTACATCTGTACGGCGTCGTGCACGTCGTCGACTCGGATGAACGTGTGCCCGCGCTTTCTGGCCCGTTTTTCCGCCTCGAGCATCACATCGCCGGTCCAGGCGATCATCGTCTCGGTGAACTGCTCCCGGAACGCGGCCCCTTCTTCGGGATCGCTCGGCCACATGTGCCGCGACATGTAGACCTGCACGTTCCGAAGAAAGACCGGCATCGTCAGTTCGTTGTACTTCTCGAACGCGGCCAGCTTCTCGGCGACGATCGCCTTGATCGTGGCGAACTTTTCCCCTTCGGACCCTGCCGGTTTCCGCGCGGTGACCACGGATTCGCTTACCCCCGGCGAACCCGCGATCTCCTTCCACGCCGCCTTGACCTCGGCGGCTGCAATGTGATCGCGATTCGCGGCGCGTGCAGCGTGATCGGCGTGCTGCAGCGCGGCCAGGGTCGTGAGGTCGACCGATTCCTTGAACAACGCAACCGCGGAAGGGTCCAGCGGAGTGAGCGCCGTGCCATCGACGAGGGCGTCCTGTTGTACGGCCAGAAGCGCGCGCAACGCGTAGGCAACCGCTCCGTACTGACGCCGGTCGCGCGCGGAGATCTCGGTGCGATGGGCGTCGTCGGGATGAACGATCCAGTCGCCGGCGGGCGTGAGGACATAGGGGACGGCTCCCTGCAGCGCCGGCCTGAGCGTGTCGGCGTGGATCTGTGTCTTTCCGGAAGCCGTCGCCGCCGCGGTTGCCTGCAGCCACAGCCGGCGAATGAATTGTTTCTGCAGCGTGATCTTCGCGGCTCGCGCTTCGAACTCCAGCGGCGTTCCGTAGATGAAATCCTCGAGCCGGTTTGCGGTCGCATAGCACTTCGGATCGCGAACCGACTCGAGTTGATCGATCTCCTTGATGATCGTAGAGATCTGCGCAAAGAGCACCGACGAAGAGAAGCAGACGGCCACGACGACATGCCGGAGTGATCGCATAGGAGCCTCAGAACGGTGTGTGAAAACTGAGTCTATCAGTTCACAAGCAGCCCTATTCCGCGCGGCTCACGAGCGGCGATTGCGGCGCGACAAGCTCGACGGAGAATGTCCCGACGCGCACCGTCGTGATTACGAATCCGTTGCGCAATCTCAGGCCTCGAACGACGCGCGGTAGAACGCATCGAGTGTTCGCGCAACGAGATCAGGGTCGTCGCACATCGGAAAATGATTGCCGCCGGGAACCACCACCTGCCAAGCGTCCGGGAAGCGTTGCTTCCAGCCCGCCTGGAAATGAAAGGGATCGTTCCGCTCGCCGAAAATCGTCAGCAGCGGCAAACGACCCAGCGGACCGCGAAGCGCGGCGTCGATCTCCTCGTACAGTCTGTCGGCCCGCCGCGCATCACCCATGTAGCGATGGAACACGCGCAACGCTCTTCCATCGAGCGATTTCCGCGCCGCGTCGCGAAGCGCGGGGTCCCAATGTCGTCCCACCCCGAAACCCGTGGCCGTGATTCGGGGAACGAGCTTCGTCAGGACGTCGAAGCCGGTCATCACGCGACTCCCCATCAGCGCGAGCATCGTCCGCAGTGCTCCCTCCGGTTTCCAGGCGAACGAATTGATCGCCACCAGGCGCGCGATTCGCGAGCTGCGACGGGCCGCCGCCGCGAGTCCGGCCACGCCGCCGAGGTCGTGCATGACGAGCGTGACGCCGGAAAGATCGAGCTGGTCGATCACTCCAACGATCGCACGCGCGGACCGGTCGAGCCTCGCCAGCTCCACCGGCACGCTCGCACTCCGGCCGGTCCCCGGAGCATCGACGCAAATGCAGCGGTACTCGCCGCGCATGCGCTCGACGACATCGCGCCAGACGAACGACCAGAAACCCGTATGAACGAACACGACCGGCGCGCCCCGGCCGACGTCGCTGAACGCGATGCTCATCGAGTCCACGCCTGCGAACGCGGTCGGATAGGGCCAGAGCTCCTGCGACGGGGAAGCGATTGCGGAACGGGATGAGATCTCAGCTGTCATGACCGGAAGACCGGCAGGCCTCCCGATTCGTGACACTCAGTGCACGAGCGGCGGGATGCGGCTCAGCTTGTCCGGATTGCTGACGAAGTAGATCGCGCGGATGCGATCGCCCGCGACGTCGATCATGACGATGCTGTTGGCGCGTCCATCGACGTAATTGACAATCCCCGGTTGCCCGTTGACCTCGGCGATCCTTCGCACGAGTCCCTCCGGCACGAACCGCTTCCGCGCACCGAGGAGGAGTCGCGTCACGTTGGGCCGGCCGTAGACTGGCTTCGGCACCGCCGCTGCGCGGCCACCGCCATCCGAGTAGAAGACGATGTCCTCGGACAGCAGGCTGAGAAGTCCGTCGATGTCTCCATCGACCGATGCCGACACGAAGCGCTGCAACAGCTCCTCGTGTTCCTCCGGCGACGCCTCGAATCGCGGCCGCTCATCGGAGATGTGCTGCCGCGCACGCTTCAGGATCTGCCGGCAATTCGCTTCGCTCTTCCCGACGATCCGTGCAACCTCTGAATGCGAGTAGTCGAACACCTCGGAGAGCAGGAACACGGCGCGTTCCATCGGCGAAAGGCGCTCGAGAAGAAGAAGAAACGCCATCGACAGCGACTCGTCGAGACGGCGGTCGTCGCGCTGGCCGCTGGCCGTGAGCAACGGCTCCGGCAGCCAGCAGCCGAAATACTCCTCGCGCTTCACCCGGGCCGATTGCAGGTGGTTGATGCACAAGCGGCTGACGATCGTCACCAGGAACGCGCGCGGCGACTGGACTTCTGATGAGTCGACCTGCTGCCAGCGCAGAAACGTCTCCTGCACCATGTCCTCGGCGTCGGCGCTGTTTCCCGTCATCCGGTAAGCGATTGAAAACAGCAGCGGCCGATGTGCGTCGAACGTCGACAGGCGCTCGTCGTTCATGTCGAAATCGTATGACCGGACACGAGGCCGTTTTGTGACATGTTCCGTCGCGGCAATGAAACTCAATACAATCCGCGACCGATGACCAGCATGCACGCCATCCGCGTTACGTCGACCGGCGGACCGGAAGTTCTGCAGTACGTCGAGCTCGATCGTCCCCGTCCCGGCGAGGGACAGGTGCTCGTTCGCATCGACGCGATCGGCGTCAACTACGTCGACGTCTATCACCGTACGGGCCTCTACAAGCTGCCGCTGCCGTTCACGCCGGGATCCGAGGCGGCCGGTGTCGTCGAGGAGATCGGGCCGGGCGTCGCGGAGCTGAAGAAAGGCGACCGCGTTGCCTACGCGATGGTGCCCGGCGCTTATGCCGAATACGCCGCCGTTCCCGCTGCCAAGCTCGTCGTCCTGCCGAAGTGGGTGGACACGAAAACCGCCGCGGCGATCATGCTGCAGGGCATGACTGCTCATTACCTGGTCGCCAGCACGTACCAAGTGCAGAAGGGAAACACAGTGCTCGTGCACGCGGCGGCGGGCGGGGTTGGCGGACTGCTCGTGCAGATGGCGAAGCAGCGCGGCGCGCGGGTGTTCGGCACGGCATCGACGAAGAAGCTCGATATCGTGCGGGAGGATGGAGCGGACGTCGTCATCGACTACACAAAGGACGATTTCGAGGCGGTGTTGATGAAGGAGACGAACGGCGCCGGCGTGAACGTCGTGTACGACTCCGTCGGCAAGACGACGTTCGACAAGAGCCTCAACTGCGTCACGCTGCGCGGCGTCCTGGCGTTGTTCGGCCAGTCGAGCGGTCCCGTTCCTCCGTTCGATCCGGCGCGTCTCGCCGCGAAGGGTGCGTATCTCACACGTCCGAGCCTCGCTCACTACATGACGACGCGCGAGGAGTTGTTGTGGCGCGCCGGTGATCTGTTCCGAGCCATCGAATCGAAATCGCTGAAGATCCGCATCGATCGCGAGATTCCGCTCCGCAATGCCGCGGACGCCCACCGCGCCCTCGAAAGCAGGAGTACCATCGGCAAGATCCTGCTGATCCCGTAGTCATGAAGTGGAAGAAATCGTCTCCCGCCCTCGTGGAGCTCTTCTCATCGGTCGTTCCCGGGGCGCCGGCCGAGCAGCGGAAGATGTTCGGCTACCCGGCGGCATTCGTGAACGGCAACCTGTTCATGGCCCTCCATCAGGAGAACTTCATCCTTCGCCTTCCGCGGGAGCAGATGCTGAAGATCAAAGGAGCGAAGCCGTTCGAGCCGATGCCCGGCCGGAAGATGAAGGAATACATCGTCGCGCCGAAGGCACTCATCAAGGATGAGTCGGCGTTGCGGGAATGGGTGGGGAAGTCGCTCGAATACGTTTTGTCGCTGCCGAAGAAAGCGAAGAAGAAAGCGACGAAAAAGAACGCGGCGAAATCAACCCGCCGCCGCCGCGGTTGAACTGAATTGTTGCCGGAAGCCCGCTGGAGGGAGTCCGGGTCCTGTGCAGCAGGCGCACCGAACCTCGTCAGGTCCGGAAGGAAGCAGCGATAAGGTGTTTCACCTGTGTGCCGCAGTCAACCTGGGCTCTTTCGAGCGGGCTTTTTTTGTTTACACTAGACGCAAACCATGCGTCGGATGGCCGGGCTCACAGCGCTCTCGCTGTGCGTGATCGCGCTTTTCGTCGGGGCAGTGCGCCGGCGGGCGATCAATCCGCGCGGACCGGTCCCGCCAGCTCTCGACGCCCGCCGTTCCTTCGCCATCACCGATCAGGCGATCCTCGACGGTTTTCCGTTTCGCCGCGTGATGGCGGCACTCGTCGAGCGCAGCGGCACGCAGACCGCTCCCGATCGCCTCATCGAGCAGTTGCTCGACACGCAAAATGCACGGCCGGGGCTCGTCGCGGCGAATACGCCCCATTGCGATGATTTTCTCGTCGATGGCAGTCCCGGCTTCAACGGCCTTCCCCGCCGCTGTCCGACGCCCGAGGCCGCGTTCGCGGCGATGAATCCGTTCGCGAGCGACGAGTACATCCCGCTGGCGATCCTCAACCGCTTCGATCAGACGCCGGCCGATGGTTCGAATTGTGGACAGTACCGTCTCATCTTCGCGAAGCTCTCTCCGAATCCGCTCGATCGCCTGCACCTCATCTTCGAAGGTGTGCTCCCGAATCCCGATCCCGATGCCGGCATCGCCGCATGCCGTCCCGTCGCACAGTTCTGGGCCGATCTGACGGCCGAGAACTCCGTGTCGGAGCGGCGCGCGAGGCTCGAGGAGTTCTTCTTCACCGGCATCGAAGGATTCGAGCCGCTGATCGATCCGGATCACTTCTCGCTCGCCGGCCGCGGCGGGATCCGCACGTTGCAGAACACGGCCGCGTCACGCCTGACAACGCGTTTCTACCAGTTCCGCCTGGCGAAGCGATGCGACGGCGGCCGCTGCGATCTCGTTGCCGAACCCGACGTGCTGGAGAACATGCCCTTCGGGCGCTTCTTCGACGCGACCTACGACACGCCGGCCGCGCGCGGATTTCGCGAAGCGTTCATCCACAACGTCGCCCCCCTCGCCATCCCGGACGTGAACCTCTATTCGATGAGCATCCCGCGCGAGTTCCTGATGGGCGAGAGCGATCCGCTCGACGGCGAGCTTGCCTTCATCTACACCATTCCATTTACGCGATCGGAATCCACCGCCGCGGGAGACGCGTTCGAAGCGCGCATCCAGGCCGAACTGAAGCGCGTCGGGAGCACGCTCACACCTGCCGACGTCATCACGCGCGCGGAGACGCAGTCGTGCGTCGGATGCCACTTCCTTTTCGGCTCGGTTGGCGACTCCATCAGCTTTCCCCGTGCCCTCGGAACGTTCGAGCACGTCAGCGAGAAGCTCGTCGAGAACGGGGAGGCCGGCCCGCGCTTTGCGATCTCTCCGGCGATGCAGAATGTGTTCATCCCCCACCGCATGGAGATCCTCCGCCGTTTTCTGACCAACGGCGCCGCCCCGGTTCATTCGAATTGACTCCCGGACTACACTGACGGCCTCAATGTCCTACCAGGCCCTTGCCCGCAAGTACCGTCCCCAGACCTTCGGCGACATCATCGGACAGGAGACGATCGTTCGAACGCTGCAGAACGCGATCGAACAGAGGCGGATCCATCACGCGTACCTCTTCTCCGGGGTGCGCGGTGTGGGAAAGACGACCGCGGCGCGCATCCTCGCCAAGGCGATCAACTGCATCAAGGGCCCGACGACCGAGCCGTGCAATGAGTGCACGATGTGCGTCGAGATCACCGAAGGCATCGATCTCGACGTGCGCGAGATCGATGCCGCGACGTACACCGGCGTCGACAACATCCGCGAGTTGCGTGAAGTCACGCAGTTCCAGCCGGCGCGCGACCGCTACCGCATCTTCATCATCGACGAGGCGCACATGCTGTCCACCCCGGCGTGGAATGCGCTGCTGAAGATTCTCGAGGAGCCGCCCCCGTTCGTCGTCTTCATGTTCGCCACGACGGAGGTGCAGAAGGTTCCGGCGACGATCCTTTCGCGCGTGCAGAAATTCGCGCTGCGGAAGATCACGCTCGACGAGCTGATCGCCCGCCTGCGGCAGATCGGCGAGGCCGAGGGGATCAAGGCCGACGACGACGCACTGGAAATCGTGGCTCGCCGCGGCGAAGGAAGCGTGCGCGACGCGCTCTCGCTGCTCGATCAGGTCGTGGCATTCAGCGGCCGCACGCTTTCCGCCGCCGACGTGGCCACGGTCCTGGGCCTCTCGGACACCACGTTTTTCGCGCGCCTGATCACGCTGATTGCCGAGGGGAATCACGGTGCGATCCTCGAGGCGTTGCATGAGGCCGCGGAAAGCGGCCGCGATTTCAAGCTGCTCTATCGCGATCTGCTCAACTTCACGCGCAATCTGCTGTTGATCACCGGCGGCGCCAGCGAGTCGATGCTGTCGGCGTCGCGCGAAGATCTGGCGACGATCCGCTCCGTCTCGGAAACGTTTTCGTACACCGAGCTGCTGCGCATCGCGAATCTGCTCTTGAAGGACGACGAGACGGTCAATCGCGCCGAGCATCAGCGGCTGGCGGTCGAGATCGCGCTGCTCAAGGCGGCCACGTTCCCGCGATTGCGGGAGGTGGAGGCGGCGATCTCCAGTGGAGCGGCGACCGGGCGCCCCTCACCCGGCCTTCGGCCACCCTCTCCCCGCGACGAGGAGAGTGGGCAGGGTGAGGGGTCGTCCCCCGACTTCTTCGCCGAACGCCTGCAGAAAGCCCGTCCCCTTCTCGCCGGTTATCTCTCCGGCGCCAAGAGCTCGCGCGTCGAAGGAAACAAGATCATCTGGACGTTCGAAGATCAGCATTTCGCACAGCCGCTCGTCGACGCGAAGAGCACGCTCGAACAGATTGCGGCGGAGGTCTACGGGAAACCGATGCAGATCGCCATCGAGACTTCGGAGGGCGGAAGCGCCAAACACGAGGAGCCCTCCCGGCAATCGGTCCGCGAAGACCCGATCGTCAAAGCGTTCGCCAAACACCTCGGTGGCGAAGTGGTAAGGGAGAAGCGATGAACATCAAACAGCTCATGAAGCAGGCGCAGCAGATGCAGGAGCAGATGCAGCAGCGCATGGCGTCGATCGAGGTCGAAGGAACGGCCGGCGGCGGGATGGTGAAAGCGAAGATGTCAGGCAGCAAGGAGCTGCTGTCGGTCACCATCGACAAGGAAGCCGTCGATCCGAACGACGTCGACATGCTTCAGGATCTGGTGAAGGCGGCCGTCAACGAGGCGGCGCGCCGCGTCGATGAGGAGATGCAGAAACAGCTCGGAGGCATGCTCCCGCCGGGCATGAACATGCCCGGGTTCTAGATGACCGCACCTCCGCTGGCGAACCTGATCAACGAGCTCACGAAGCTCCCCGGCATCGGCGGCAAATCGGCCGCGCGTCTCGCCTACTACATCCTGAAACGTCCTGCCGCGGAGGCCGAAGCGCTGGCGGCGGCAATCCTCGACGTGAAAACGAAGATCTTCCGCTGCTCGGTATGCAACAACATGACCGATATCGAGCCGTGTGCGATCTGCACCGACCCGCGCCGCGACCCGTCCGTGATCTGCGTGGTCGAAGAGGCGTTCAACATCCCCACCATCGAGCAGACCCGCGACTTCAAAGGCATTTATCACGTGCTCCTCGGCGCCTTGTCTCCCCTGAGGGGCATCGGCCCGCAGGACATCGACGTCGTGGGCCTGCTGAAGCGAGTGCAGGGTGGAAGCGTGCGGGAGGTCATCGTG
This sequence comes from Thermoanaerobaculia bacterium, assembly GCA_035468985.1. GTDB lineage: Bacteria > Acidobacteriota > Thermoanaerobaculia > Gp7-AA8 > Gp7-AA8 > DASVHS01. Next base: position 16,834 of record DATISF010000012.1, on the reverse strand, counting down.
GCGACGAATCCGAACGTGGAGGGCGAAGCGACCGCGTCCTACATCGCGCAGCAGCTGCGTCCGTTGCAGGTCCGGACCACGCGGCTGGCCTTCGGGCTGCCGGTCGGCGGCGATCTCGAATACGCAGATCAGGTTACGATGGCGAAGGCCCTGGAAGGGCGACGGGAGATTTGACCGGGGGCAAGTGTGCTAAATTCGTCTGTCCCGTCCCCCGGGTACTGGTGAAAATAAATGGCAGCTCCTGATCTCGTGATGTACGAGGAGGAGTACCAGCAGATCAAGGACACGCTCCATCGTCTGCAGGTCGACTCCAACGCGAAAATCGTTTTCCTCGTCGATAAGAACGGCCAGCAGATCGCCGCGATGGGCGACATGAAGGGCGTCGATGCGACGTCGCTGGCATCGCTCACGGCCGGCAACGTTGCCGCGACCGACGGCCTGGCCAAGCTGATCGGCGAGAAAGAGTTCTCGATCCTGTTCCACGAGGGCGAGCGCGACAACATCCACATCTCGCTCGTCGCGCAGCGCGTCATCCTCGTGGTCATCTTCGATGAGAAGTCATCGCTCGGACTGGTCCGTCTTCGCGTGAAAAAGGCCTCACAGGAGCTGGAGCGGACGTTCGAGCAGCTAATGAAGAAAGCAGAAGCCGATCGCGGCAGCCTCGCGAACAGATTCGATTCGCCGTTCGCTGAGATCACCGACGAGGACATCGACAGTCTGTTCAGCGAATGACGTTCATCAACTACGCCGCTCGCGAGATCAACTGCAAGATCGTCTATTACGGCCCCGGTCTCTGCGGGAAGACCACCAATCTTCAGTGGATTTACGACAAGACCAATCCCCAGGCCAAGGGGAAGCTGATCTCGCTCGCCACCGAGACCGACCGCACCCTCTTCTTCGACTTTCTCCCTCTCGACCTCGGCACTGTCCGCGGATTCAAGACGCGCTTCCACCTGTACACGGTTCCCGGTCAGGTGTTCTACGACGCCTCGCGCAAGCTGATCCTCAAGGGCGTCGACGGAGTGATCTTCGTCGCCGACTCGCAGGACGCGCGCATGGAAGCAAACGTCGAATCGCTGCAGAATCTGGAGAAGAACCTCAAGGAGCAAGGCTACGAACTGAAGACCGTTCCCTACGCGCTGCAGTTCAACAAGCGCGACCTCCCCACCGCCGTCCCGGCCGAGGAAATGTACCGGCAGCTGAATTACAAGGGGGAGCCGACGTTCGAAGCGGTGGCGATGAACGGGACCGGCGTGTTCGATACGCTCAAGGCCGTGGCGAAGCTGGTGCTCACCGAACTGAAGAAGAAATAGGTGGACCCCCACTTCCGCCGCCTCTACAACAATCAATTCACGCAGCAGCGCTACGAGTCGTATGCGCGTGAGCTTTCAAGGCGCCTCGGCTGCGAATTCGAGTTTCGTCTTGCCGAGAGTCCGGTTTTTCTGCCGGAAGATTTCAGGAAGCGCATCGTGGCAGCGGCGACCGAGATCGTCGCGCAGCTCTCGGATCCCTCGCGGCTCGCGAAGATGAAGCGCGCCATCCCGGAGCGATGGAACACGCCGGGAATGGACGCGCTGCCGAACTTCACTCAGGTCGACTTCGCCGTCGTCGAAGAGGACGGCACTCTCGTGCCGAGACTGATCGAGTTGCAGGGCTTTCCATCGCTCACGTCCCTGCAGGTCGTCCAGCGGGACGTGTGGAACGAGACCCTGCAGTCGATGCCCGGCCTCGACCTGCCGTGGTCGTGCTGGTTCTCGGGCCTCGATCGCCACGGCTTCCTCGACCTGGCACGGCGTACGATCGTGGGCAATCACAATCCGCGTGAAGTCGTGCTGTTGGACATCGATCCGCCGGCGCAGAAGACCTATCCCGACTTCGCGGCCACGAAGCTGTTCTTCGACGTCGACGCGGTCGACCCGGGATCGCTCGTCAAACGCGGGCGCCGGCTGTTCCGAAACGACGGCACTCCGGTGAAACGCATCTATAACCGCGTCGTGTTCGACGAGCTGATTCGCAAGGAAATCCAGCCGCCGTTCGACTACCGTGACGAGCTCGACGTCGAGTGGACTCCGCATCCGAACTGGTACTGGACGTGGTCGAAGTACTCGTTGCCGTTCCTCGACCATCCGGCGGTGCCGAAGGCGACGCTGGTCTCCGACCTCGAGCGCGTACCCGGCGATCTCTCGCGTTACGTGCTGAAACCGCTGTTCTCGTTCGCCGGCGGCGGCGTGAACGTCGATCCGACGGCTTCGGACATCGCCGCGATTCCGGCGGCCGATCGAGGCAGCTGGTGCATCCAGGAAAAGATCGAGTACGCGCCGGCCTTGCGCGCGGTCGGCGGCGGCGGCGTGAAAGTGGAGATCCGGATGATGTTCCTCCGCCCTGACGATGAGCCGCGGCCGATCCTCGCCCAGAATCTCGTGCGGCTCTCGCGCGGCAAGATGCTCGGCGTCGATTTCAACAAGGCGTTCACGTGGGTAGGCTCGTCGATCGGTCTGATGGAGCACCGGCTCTAGGGCTCTGAACAAGTCGTCATCCTGAGTCGGCGAGTGCGACGAAGGATCTCAGGATGCGAAAACGCCTGCCATCTCGAGATCCTTCGCCGTCTTCGCGGCTCAGGATGACGTACTTGCGCAGAGGTTCCTTCGGCGTTAGCCGTCAGGGCCGAACGCGTTCTTCACCGCGTCCAGCGCCCGTTCGGCGTTCTTACCGGGCCGGGGTGGAAGAACTTCTCGGGCGTCATCACGCCGTCGCGCTTGAACACCATCCCGTTCTTCATCACGAACTGCACGTCGCGCAGCGTGTCGATGTCGGTGAGCGGATCGCCGGCCACAGCGATGAGATCGGCGTACATCCCCGGCTTGATCGGGCCGCGGGTGTTGATCACGTCGGCCGCCTTGTAGCCGTTGATGGTCATGGCGCGCAGCGTGTCGGCGGCGGGGATGCCGGCCGCTTTCCACGTGTCGAGAAACGCGATGCTCATGTCGCCGCGCGACAGCCACTCGCCGGTCTTGTCGTCCTTCATCCGATCGTTCCAGTAATCGAAGTCGGTGGAGAAGGTGAGCGGGACCTTCTTCTCCCACGCATCGCGCAGCTTCTCGACCGTGACCTTGAACTGCGCCTCGGTCCCGCGATACTTCGTGAACGGCGTGTCCGTGCCGGTGAGGAAGATGCCTTTCGCCGCCATCTGCCGGTGATGCTCCGGCGTGAGCGCGTTGCCGTGCGCGATGATGTAGATGCCGGCGTCGATGGCCCGCTGCGCGCCTTCCGCCGTCTGCACGTGACCTTCGACTTTGCATCCGCCCTTCGCCGCTTCGCTGATGGCGAGCTTGATGTCGTCGACCGAGTAGCCCCACGGCTTGCAGTCGATGCACAGCTTGATCGTGCGCGCGCCGAACAGCATGTTCTCGCGCACCGCCCGCACGATCTCGTCGGGGCTGTTCGCGTCGATGTACTCCGGGAACATGATGTTGTGCTGCTTGTGCATCTCCGGCGTCGGCCAGAACTGGCCGCCGGTGCTGCCGATCATCGGGCCTGACGGAATGACCGTCGGTCCGGGCAGCCAGCCCTGCTCGATGGCCTGGCGCAGCGCGCAATCGGCGTACATCGCGTTGTTGCCCACATCGCGGATCACCGTGAATCCGGAGTTGAGCAGCTGGATCGCATTCGACGCCGCTTGAATCGCGCGCAGCGGCGACGACTCCATGATGTAAGTGAGGTAGTAGTAATTGTTCTCCGGCTGCTCCTTGTACGTGATCGCCGTGTGCGTGTGCGCGTCGACGAGACCGGGGAGCACCGCGAGCTTCGAGAGATCGATGACCTTCGCGCCCGCGGGGATGGCGATGTTCGCGCCGACGGCGGTGATCTTCTCGCCTTCGATGAGGATCACCTGATTCGCCGTTGCCGTCCCGGTGTCGGGATCGATCAGGCGGCCCGCTTTGACGGCGATGATCGGTTGGGCGTTCGCGAGACTGACGGTGGCGAGTGCGGCGGCGATCAGCAGCGATTTCATGGCGGTCATGTTACTTCGAGCCACGACTGCGAGCGGCCGCCGGCCTTCGCGCCTGGTGTCCTGTCATCGAGCAATCGATACCATCTCGCTTGCTCTCGACGGTGATCGCTGCGTTGCGCCTCCTCGACATCGTCACCACGATGCCTGCGTCGGCGCCTTGCGCTCGCCGCCGATTGCGGGATGCGAAAACGCGTGCGATCACGTAGGGCCGACTCTCAGTCGGCCCCGGGCCCACTGGAGAGTGAGCCCTACGTGTCAAATAAGATCAGGGAACGTCTGCACAAGTCGTCATCCTGAGTCGGCGACGCGCGACGAAGGATCTCAGGATGCGAAAACGCCTGCGATTTCGAGATCCTTCGCCGTCTTCGCGGCTCAGGATGACGTGAATAACGACTTGCTCAGAGGTTCCTTAGCGCGTGCGGTATGTGAATGCGAGGAGCACTCCTTCCGCGCGGTTGCGGTCCACTGGCAAGGCGCCCTTGATATCCGCGGGGATTTTCTGACCGGGCTGAAAGCCGGAAGCCAGTCGTTCGACGCGCGCCGACTGGAACAGCAGACTCACCACGAACGCGTTGTCGTTCAACACGAGTGAGGGCCCCGTCAGATACGAATTGCCGGCGCTGTCGGCCGTGTCGAGAACGACGACTCCGGCGCTCCATGCGAAGGAAGCCGGCATCGATGTCGACTTGAACATGTTGAAATCACCGCCGATGCGCGCATTCAGGAGTGCCACGGCTTGCGGGAGCAGGTGAGACTTGTTCTGCTGGCCGAAGACTTCGATCGTGGTGGTCTTGTCGTCGGGATTGGGCGCGACCTGCCGAACGATCGTCGACTGGTTGATCGTCGACCATCCAATGCCGCCACTGATCGAAAAGCGGCTTTCACCGACTTGCAGGGAAACTGGAGCTCCCACCTGAGCCTCCTTGGTCCCTTCCTCGCGAATGTTCCGGCGGAACACCGTGACCTTCACCTCCGACGGTCCGGTGGTGGTCGCGAATCGAGTCTCGACGAACGACGTCGAGGTCAGTGACCGTATCAGCTTCCGCAGCTCGTCGAATCGTTTCTGGTTCTTGTCATCGGCGGCCTTGTCCCGAGCCTCCTTGTACTTCGGCAGCCGTTGCTCGACGGCCTGGAGGCGGTCGTCTGCGTTGTCGGCCGACTTCAGGCACCTTTTCAGCTTCGCCTGATCGGTCACTTCCTTGTTGATCGCCGCCAGGAGGGCGGTGTGTTTCGCGCGCGCATCATCGACGGCTTTCGCAAGCGCGTTCACGTCGTTATCGATCGTGGTGACCCCGTCGATCAACAGGTCGAGGTTGGGAAGGAGGCTCTGTGCCTTGGGGCATACGGTGTCGCAGTCGATTTTGTCGTCCGCTGTGAGCTTCACAAAATCGTCATATGCCGTCATCGCCTTCCCGTACGGCCCGAGCGCTTCTGAAAGTGTTTTCTCGGCCGCGTCGACACTGTCGCTTGCCTTAGTGAACTCATCGAATGACACCTTGTCCGAGTCGCATTCCTTGGTTGCCGGGGGAGCCGCTCCTTTGGTTCCGCTGGGAATCGTCGCCCCGAGCAGCTGAAGGCCGTCTTTGATGATCGATTCCGTCAGCGACGTCGTGAGAACGTCGAAGCGATAGACATACTTGAACGGGTTCTTGTTCACGAATACGATCTGGACGCGACTGACCTGCGGGAATCGAGTTCGCCCGCCGATCGGATCTCCCGTGTTCGCATCGATGATGACGTGATCGGGAATGAGGTCGTCGCCCGTCGGTCTCTTGCACAATGCGACGCAATCCTGTGCTGCGGCGACGCCGGCGTTCGTCAGGATCAGAACCGACACAGCGATCCGAAGGATCTGCTTCATGGCTTCGTTCCTTTCGTACGGGAGATCAGCAACCGGGCCCGGTTTCCTGAGGCCCGCGAGAAATTGCGTTCGAACTCGTCGAATCGGCCGGCAAGATCCGCCGCGAGGCGCTCGCCGGAGTCTGCATCGGCGGTGACGACGATCCATGTCTGACGAAAGCTCGTGTTGCTGCGAGCGGATATGCGTTCGGGAAGCAAAGACGGAGAGAGCTGGTCGATGACCGTGAAGACGTCGCCGACCGGAGCACCGGAAAAGAATCGCAGAGATCCGACGTCGTCACGTCCGATCAGGCCCATGAAGTAGAGATCGAGCGGGCAAAGGCCGAACGCTGGACCGTCGCTCGTGTGGTAGACCCGTTTTGCGGTTCTGTCCGTGACCGGTGTCCAGACTTTCCTCGACTCGTTCATGCACGAATCGGCGTAATCGAAGTAGTCATGCCAGTGATGTTCGTCCGTGCGGAGGATTCGAGCGCCCTTGGATGTTGGAATCGCGAGATCGCCATAGGCCAGCCATGAATGAACGATCTCGTGAAGGGCGGTTCGAAGGTAAGGCACTCCCGTGTGTACCTGCACGGAACGCAGCGCCGCGCTCTTCCATCGGTCGGGCGGAGGCGTGCTGAGCCCGAGGCCGGACGCATCGCTGCGAACGCAAACGCAATAGTCGCCTTTGGGCGGGAGACCGGAGTCGCTATCGATGACGAAGGCCACGAAGTCGTCGGCTGTTCCGACCGCCGGTGCGGCGAGCAGATACGCATTTTGTGCGTCGAAGAAATTGACCTCCTCGGTGGAATCGAAAAAGAGCCGCTTCTGCTCATCGAGCAGTACCCACGCGCCGTTGGCGGCAGCGATCGAGGGTTTTGTATGGGGAGCCTTTGTACCGAACCCGCCGTTCCGCCTCGCGATCTTGTCGTGTGATACCGACAACATTGCCGAATAGCAGATCCCCGGTCCCGGCGCTGCCGGCAGTTGCTCTACGCTGGTTCGGTAACCGGCGAACGTCGTCGGAACGAAGGCGGCGTCGGACGGATCGAGCTCACGCTTCTTGTCGACGTAAACCACAATCGCCCGTTCTTGCGAATGGGACGGGCCGCTGGTCGTCACGCCGGCGTCGACGCCCCACACGCCGTCCAACGCGAGAAGCTCGCGACGGGCGTCCTGGACGGCCTTGAAGAAAGCCGGACTCGGAGTGAGCAATTCAGCCGATGCGATTGCGGATGGGCGCGAAGGGCCGCTCAGTGCCTGCTGAGCAACCTTCTCCTGCTCCTCTTTCGACAACAAACGCACCCCAATCGCGTTGAGCGCCGTGAGGACCGGCTTGATCCAGACGCCGGTGAAGAAGCCGAAGAATGCCGCGAAGGCGCCGGTATTGAGGGACTTGAACGTTGCCGCGAAGATTGCGTAGCCGGTGAGCGCCACGTAAGGAGCAATCAACAGGCGGCCGCCGAGCGTCAGGAGGATGTGCTGCTTCTCTCGAGGGGTTCCATCGAAAAGGAGCTCTCTGTCCTTCTCTTCCAGACTGAAAGCGACGTAGGTGAGATATCCAATCAGAGCGAAGACGACTACGCCGGACGAGATGAAAAGGTCCGGCCAGAAGAGAGCGATCAGCGCATGACCTTGTTCGGCATAGACGGCGAGAAGAAGGGCGAGCACGATGCCCCATAACGCGGCGGTACCGACGGCATAGAGTTGAGTCACCCGGAGGCCTTGGGACAACGACGTGAGATGCAGGAGGGCCAGAATCAGCCCGAACAGCCCCGGCATCAGCACCACCATCGTCAGCCAGGGATTGAACGACACCAGGCGGAGATGAACTTCAGATGGCGCCATCTTGAACGTCCCGTTCTCGTTGGTGAACGTCACGGCTGTCGAGGCAGCGAGATGCTCCGATCCGTCGGCGGAGATCGTGGCCGGACCGTTTTCGATCCCGCGCGGCAGATCGGCGGTTCGAACGAGGAACCATCCATCATCATTGACGCGCAGTGGGATGCGTGCGAGCTCGACGCCTGCGGCGTTGTACATCGTCAGAAACGCGCGCGCCTTGTTAATGCATCGGTTCTGCGCGTCGCCAACGGTTCCCGAGGCGATGGACGCTCCCGCCGGAGAGCCGGCCGGGATCACTTTGCCAGGTGATGGAACTGAAGATGCCTTGATCGCGATCGCGATCACCACAGCACCGCCCAGTAGGGCTGAGAGCCAGCCGGCAACGGAAACCCCTGTATCCCGATCCCAAAGTGTCATCAGGTCCTCGCTGTGGACGTTGCGCCGGCCAGTGACGGACCGCCGCGCGCAACTCCGGCGTTCAACTTGGTCTCACCAATCGATGGCCCAGTTGTTCTCTCTCCGATCCGCTGGGCACGCGGAGGCGTTAGGGAACCCCTGAACAAGTCGTCATCCTGAGTCGGCGAAGCGCGACGAAGGATCTCAGGATCCGAAACCGCCTGCCATTTCGAGATCCTTCGCCGTCTTCGCGGCTCAGGATGACGTGGACAACGACTTGTTCAGAGCTTCCCTACTGAAGCGGGGAATCTGTTTCAGGGGTGATGGAGAGTGGCAATTCCATACCCGCAGGCTCCTGGACAAAGACATCATCGGTGGCACTGGGTCGAGCGGCACCCCGTTCGATGAACATCAGCCGGTAGATACCAGCGTCCGGCGGCGCCTTCAGCACGACAGACAGCTTTTCCGCTGCGGGCCCAGAGTAAGTCACAACGACCGGTTTCGCCGGCGTTGGCACATACGTGCCGTTCTTTTCGATGAATCTTGCAAACTCCAGTTGCCCTTCAATCGATTGGGCCGCCGTTGCTGGAATCAGGGTTACGCGTACCGGATCACCCGGTTCCACAACCGGTTCTCGCACGTTGATCTGGTTCACGCTCTCACGTGTCGCGAGCACTCCACGATAGCCGAGGAGGATGGCAAGAGTTGCGCGGAGATCGATGTCTTTATAGATCGAACCGTGTTCGCCCCCAACCGGGCGGCTTTGAATCCCGGTGAGCGCGCCGCTCGAGATAGGGACAGTGCCGTCGCCCGCGTCTTCCTGCTCGACGCCTCGAACGCGTGGCGCTTGTTTGTCACGGCGAAGTAAAAGAGCCGCGCACGCCGTCGTTTGTGTCGATCCGACACAGAAGAAGTATCGAACTCGACGCGGTCGCTTCTGAACGTCCAGTGAGCTTTGAAATTCTCGCGCCGACTCAAGGCTGGATCTCCTGAGGTGCAGCTCGTCCGCGAAATCCTCCAGCCGGAGCGGCTCGTATCCCGTCGTCGCCTGCTCATCCCAAAGGAATGGCTCGTCGGACGGAGGGAGCAACTGATACACCGACGGATAGAGAGGGTCGTTCGCGAGCCTCTTCACCTGTTCCCGGCTCAAGAACAATCGGCGTATCTGCCCAAGGATCGCCTGGAGTGCTAGGGTCGCACCGCGATGCGGAGTCCCCATCGTAATCAGTCGTTCGATCCGATCAAATCCCGGTTGGCGATCGAAGCGGCCAGACTCGAGGTAGTACCGGCTCACGAGACCGCCCATGCTGTGAGCGATCAGGGAAATGGTGCATTCACCGCGGAACTCGGTGGCGATCTCACCGATGCGAACGGCGAGTCGTTCACTCGCTCCGACGATCGATTTCCGCCAGTCATAAGGGAACAATCGCAGCGTTGGTGGTTTCGCGTCGAGGCGAAAACCGCATGTTGTCAAATCCCGGATCAGCGCATTGTATTGTTCGGAAATCGAGAACGAACGAATGATGCCTGTGGCCTCGAGATCCGGCTCCAGCAATTCGTCCATCAATGTGTACGGAAGAATCAAGCTCGATGCTGGACCGGGCCAGATCAATCGCTCCCCGAGTTTAAGCTCTGAGCCCATGATGCCCGGGATGACGATTGCGACAGGGACAGGCACAGGCACTATTCCTCCAGCAGCCTCTGAATGAACTTGTTGTCCTTACTTTCCGGCCACGTCTTGACGAGAGTCTCCCGAATGGCTTCGCGGGCTTCTCCTTTCGCGATGCCAAAGGTGCCGAGTAATTCGACGACGGCGGTGACCGCGAGATCGGGAGAGTTTCTGAATTCTCGTCGCTCACGAAGACGCGCCAGCAGCTCTTCGGCAATCCGAAGCGCGTCAGCACGGGGCATTAGATAGTTCAATCTCGTGGGAATCCGCCGGAGAGGAATCGGCTCGAGCGTTTGGGATGGTTCCTGTTCTGCCAAGAACTCGGCAAGATGGGCGAAAGTGTCTTCCGTCGATTCCAAATTGGCAGACGCGTGTTGAGCCTGCTCCTCGGTCGCAGGCGCGGACGCGATTGTGGGCTCGACGGCCAATGGACTGGGCGAGGTACGCTGCTCCGCGATTCGCTTCGGCAGATCTTGAGAAAGTACGCGGACAAATCCTTCTGCCGGAGCACGATATCGGGACGGTAGCAGGTCCATGCAGTGCTCCTCGATGAAGGGTTTTCGAATATTCTGAACAAGCGAGTCTCTGCTTCTGTTGTAGTCAAAGAGGCAGCCCGTGTCAGGTTCATGAAAAGTGATTTCGGGTACGAGCGAAACAAGCAACGACGAGAGCGCTACGATGCCGACTGCCGATTCGAACGGCTGCTTGGCTTGTCGTGCATATTCCCGTAACCCGTACGTGGACGCGAGTACTGCGCGCCGATCCGTCGCCGCAAAATGGTTCCAGAAGGGCTGTTGATCGTCTTCGTCAATTCCGGCGACCATCGAGGGCACCAGACCGATCAAAGAGTTCAGGCCAAGCCTGCGACGTATCGGCTCCGCGCGCTTGAAGAAATCCTCATCGATCACGTTATTGCTGGAAATCTCCTGCGGGTCCACGTCGTCGGGTTCAGTGTCCTTCTCACGAATGTCTTGAGCCCACTGTCTCACCCGTTGAGGGCGGCTCACCAGTCCGGCGGGAATGCTTGCGTGAATCTCGAAGAAAATGAAACGGTTCTGCTCTTCGTTCAGCAGTTGAAGCAGGATCGGAAGGAAGCCGACGCCGGCTCCTATATCCCAGAAGCCCACGCTCACTGAGGACTGAGAAAGCTTTTCCAGAGACGATCCGAGAGTCGCTCGAGACTCCGGTGACCACTGCTGAAGACTCGCAACGATTGATCCCTGGAGGCGCCGAGGGAGCTTTTCAAAATGGTCTGCGACTCGTCCGTCGACCCTCACGCCTGACATGGCGCGACTCGAGCGGCTGTAGATCAAGCTGAACGGTGGGAGAGTCATGGCTCGTACAGTTGCGACATCGAGAAGTGGCGGTAAAGTGTTGGAATCCCCCATTCGAGAGTCGCGTCGTCGGCCGATTCCAGTTCGATCGACAGGGCCATCCGGCCTTCATTCATCGCCAGATCGATATCTCCGGTTCTAAGCAGCGTCTCGTACAGTGGCCCGACAAACGTCGCGACTGATGCGTCAGGTATCGGAAGTTGGTTGGCGACGACGGCAGGAATTCCGCTTCGAATCAATGACTCCGCGGTGACAGAAAAATCATCCTGGAAGTTGCCGGTCGCCGTATCGCACGCGCTCAGCACGACAAGCTTCAATCCTCGGTCGCTCAACATGGCCGCGAATTTGTCACTCGTCACGTAATCGCTCTTGTCTCCGCGCTTTGTAAGAATGATTCGACCCGTGCCGCCCTCAACGTCCCCATGGCCGTGAAAGTGAAGGATGTCGAATTCCTTTTCGGCGAGGATCTCCCTTAACCGGCGGCGGTCGGGACTCTCGACTGCCTCAAAGACCACTTTTCCGGCAGGCAGGCGAGCTTGAAACGTTCTCTCGATTCGAGACTTGACCTCCGGCCAACTCACCGGACCTTGATCCGTTGGATCAGAGGAGACGAACAGGACGCGAAGTGGTGAGCAGCGGATGGGGGCCACGGGATCGATACCGATGGTCGGTACAACCCGTATCACCGACCGCTCAAGAGATGGTCCCGGTCGACGACGAGGCTCCTGAAGATATTCAAATGGCAAATTGCGCAGCTGTGGCTGGTTACTCAGTATGTGGAGCCTGACGTCCGTGGTTGCAGCCAATCGGTCGTACAGGGCGAGGATATCGCCGCGAATCGCGAATTCGAACAACCGTCGACCGTAATCGGTGAGCTCTTTGGCCTTGGGCCGCGTCTGTTTACCTCTGACGGCGTCCTCGATCCGGTTTCGAAAACTCGTCAGTTCTCCCAGCTCGGATCCGAACGGGATCGTTGCCAGGGCAACGTCTGAGCCGCGGCGGGCAATTGCGACTGCGTGGTCCGGCGACCCCGAATCCAGGATCGAGAGATCGAGTGAGTCAATCATGTCGGGAAGTTGCTGAGCTTATTCAGGAGGTGATGTCCGGTGAGGAAACCCTACCCACCGGAGCAGGCGAACCGCTGATTGGAATGGTTTTGCAGTTTCTGCGCGCTCCGTGGGTCGGTTGTACTGAATGAGACTCTTGGTTCAAGCGAGTGCGTCGATGGTCAAAGACTCAGGCAGACGTCGAGCAGAGTCTCGTGAAGGCATCGTCACCCAAAACCTTTGGCTCCGACGCGACGAAGAGCGATTTGATGGCGGGAATGTTACTGTCCCGCGCATGAGATGGACGTCTGTTCTCTGCCTCGCGATTGTGATGATGGCGCCCTGCGCGCTCGCGGACATGCTCGATGTCGGCGACGGCGTGCAGCTCTGGTACACGGTGAGGGGACCGGCCGGCAAGGATCCGATCATCGTCATCCACGGCGGCCCGGGGATGGACGCGAATTCGCTCGCTGCCGATCTCGCTCCGCTGGAACGGACACACCGCGTCGTCTACTACGATCAGCGCGGCGGTGGGCGCTCGTCTCTTCCGTCGGATGTCGCCCTCCTGACGATCGATCATCATGTTCAGGACCTCGATGCACTTCGCCGGCATCTCGGAATCGACAAGGCGGTTCTCCTCGCTCATTCCTTCGGCCCCGCCATCGCAGCGCTCTACGCCATCCGCTATCCCGAGCACGTCGACCGCATGATCTTCATCGGACCGATCCCGCCGCGCAAAGGGAAATTCGCCGAGGAGTTCGGAGCGACGATGCGGCAGCGGCTGACGGACGCGCAGCGCATGCGATCCGAGGAGCTGATGAAGATGTATGAGGGCCCCGATGTGGTGGCGGCGTGCCGCGAATACTGGAGCATCAACACGCCGCCGCGCGTGTCGAAGTCACTCCCGGCCACTGTCGTGAAATCGGATCTTTGCACGGCGCCGGCGGAAGCGATCCGCTTCGGATCGACGAAGACAAATCCGGCGACGTTTTCATCGCTCGGCAACTGGGACTGGACGGCCAGCCTGAAGCATGTCACCGCGCCGACGCTGATCATTCACGGCGAGGAGGACGCCATCCCGATGACGATGGTCGCGGAGTGGGCGACCGCGTTGCCGCACGCGCGGTTACTTCGCGTGCCGAACGCCGCCCATTTTCCACATGCGGAACGGCCCGCGATCGTATTTCCGGCGATCGAGGAGTTCCTGCGTCGCGGCACACTGTAAGATTCACACACACCCCATCCCCCTGACTCCCGGTACTCGCCTCGGGCGGTTCGAAGTGCGTGCGCTCCTCGGGGCGGGCGGGATGGGGGAGGTTTACCGCGCCTACGACCATGACCTCGAGCGCGAAGTTGCGGTCAAGGTGCTGCGGGACGGGGCGGGGGAGGGCGGGGATCGCGGGCGGCGCTTCGTCCAGGAGGCGAAGGCGGCGTCGGGGCTTCATCACCCGAACGTCGCGCACGTCTACGAGATCGGCACGCACGACGATCTGCGCTTCATCGCCATGGAGCTCGTGCAGGGCGACACTCTGCGCGAGCGGCTGGCGCGCGGGGCGATGCCGGTCGACGACGCGATCGCGATGCAGATCGCCGCGGGCGTCCCCGGCCAGCCGGCTGGGTCATGCCGGATCGCGCCCAGGAGGAGTACGTCGACTACAACGTGTCGCGCGTGACGGAGATGCGGCGCGGTCTCGACTACCTCGAGATGCGGCCCGATCTCGATCGCGAGCGCATCGCGTTTCTGGGGATCAGCGCCGGCGGCGGGCCGGGCGTGTTCATGACGGCGTTGGAGTCGCGCGATCGATCGATGGTATTCGTGGGAACCGGCATCTCGACGCGCGAGCAGCAGTACGCCCAGGCAGCGAACCGCACGAATTTCGTGTCGCGCATCCGCGGGCCGAAGATGACGCTGCACGGGCGCTACGACGAGGACACGTCACTGAAGAGCGAGGGGAGCCGATGTTCAAGCTTCTCACCGAGCGGAAACGCCTCGATGTGTTCGAAGGTGGGCACATCGCGCCGCAGGAAGTGGCCATTCCCGCTCTCACGAAGTGGCTGGACGAGACGATGGGGCCGGTAGGGCAGTAAAGGCGTGGCGCAGACACTCTTGTCTGCGCGGGCACAGACATGAGTGTCGGTGCCACGCTACTCGCGCTCGACCTCGGCCTCCGGCGCGTCCTCGGTCTGATTTTCAGTCTTCCGTTGCGCGCGGCGCTCGGCCTTCGCGGCCTTTTTGTCGCGCTTTGCCTGTTCGCGCTGGCGCTTCATCATGGATGGACGTGGTTTTGGCATCATCACTCCTCAAAAAAGAAAACGGGACAGGAGTGCGTCCTGTCCCGAGGTTCTGAGCCGCTCGAGAGCGACTGCTCAGATCGCGACGACGTTCGCCGCCTGCATGCCCTTCGGGCCCTGCACTGCGTCGAACTCGACCGCGGCGCCCTCAGGCAAAGAGCGGAAGCCGCTGCCCTGGATCGCGCTGAAATGAACGAAAAGATCGGTGCCGTCCTCAGACGTGATGAAGCCGAAGCCCTTCGCGTCGTTGAACCACTTGACCGTGCCGTTTTGTCTCATTCGTGAATCTCCTTTCTGTGAACAAGCTGCTGGGAGATTCCGAACACGCACGTCCCTTCATCTCTTGAAGCAGTCACTTGATGCAATGGACGCAACCGTATCTCGGGTGGCGGCATTCCATCTGTTTCCGTGAGACTATCGCGCCCGCATGCCTTTTACCAAGTTCGGACTTCATCCTGATCTCATTCGCGGCGTCAAAGAGCTCGGTTTTACCCGGCCCACGCCGATTCAAAACGACGCCATCCCGCCGGCCATGGCCGGCCGCGACGTGCTCGCCGCCGCGGCAACCGGAAGCGGCAAGAGCGCCGCATTCCTCCTGCCGATCCTCCACCGGCTCATCGGAAAGAAGCGCGGCACGACGCGCGCGCTCATCATTACGCCGACGCGCGAGCTCGCCGCGCAGATCGACGAGCACCTGCGCGAGCTGGCGATCCACACGCCGATCTCCGGGGCCGCGGTGTACGGCGGAGTGGGGATGGGACCGCAGGAACACGCATTCCGCAGCGGCGTCGACGTCATCGTGGCCACGCCCGGCCGTCTGCTCGATCACTTCACACGCGGCTACGCGAAGCTCGAAGGGCTCGAGGTCCTCGTGCTCGACGAAGCGGACCGCATGCTGGACATGGGATTCCTCCCGGACATCCGCCGCGTCCTGAGGCATCTCCCGGCCAGGCGGCAGACGCTCTTCTTCTCGGCGACGTTGCCGCAGGCCATCGTGCAGCTCTCGCAGGAGATGCTGAAGAACCCGGCCATGATCGCCATCGAGCGCAAGGCCGCCCCCGCGGTCGGCATCACACAGTCGGTCTTTCCCGTCTCGCAAGAGTTGAAGTCGAGCCTCCTGCAGACGCTCCTGGATCGCGGCGAGATCCACAACGCGATCGTGTTCACGCGCACGAAGCATCGCGCGAACCGCCTCTTCGAGCAGCTCGAGAAGAAGAGGATCCGGGTCGCGCGCATTCACGGCAACCGCAGCCAGATGCAGAGAACCGAGGCGCTGTCGGGATTCAAGTCGGGGAAGTATCGGATTCTGGTGGCCACGGACATCGCCGCGCGGGGCATCGACGTCGAGGCGCTCTCGCACGTCGTCAACTTCGATGTGCCGAACGTGCCCGACGATTACATCCATCGCGTCGGCCGGACGGCTCGTGCGGAGATGACCGGCGACGCGATCACGTTCGTTGCGCCCGATGAGGAGAACGACCTCCGCTCCATCGAGCGCGCCATCGGCAAGCGCCTTCCGCGGATCACCGTTCCCGATTTCGATTACAGGCACAAGCCCGCGGAGCGGCTGGAGATCCCGATTCACGAGCGCATCGCCGCCATCCGCGCACGAAAAGCCGAGGAGCGGGCGCGCCGTGCGGCGAAAGAGCAGAAGAAGGCGGCGGCGCCTCACGGTCATCGCGCAGCGCCGGCGCGTCCGGCCCATGCGCCTTCGCATCCGACGCATCGGAGCAGTCGCGGACGCGGGAGACGGTGATCCGGGTTACGAACCGCTGATCGTTTTCCAGACCGTGGTCAGATCGACCGTGGTCTGCCCTTCCGGCCACACCGAGGCGGCGAGGTAGAAGTAGCCGTCGCCGTTCGCGCGGAACTTCCGGGCGAGCTCGGTCATGCTGCGGCAGACATCGTGACGTCCGCGGACTTCGCTGCGACCGACGGTGTTGCCGGTCCTTTCCGCGATGCCGCCGACGATGCGGATCTCGTCGAACTGCTGGTTCGTGCGCAGCACAGGCCGCAATCATCGCAGAAAAGCGCCGGCGGCGGCGCGCCTAGTGTCCTGTCATCGAGAAATCGATCCCATCTCGCTTACTGTCGACGGCGATCGCTGCGTTGCGCCTCCTCGACATCGTCACCACGATGCCTGCGTCGGCGCGCCTTGCGCTCGCCGCCGATTGCGGCGCGATCTGGTATCGATTTCCCGATGACAGGACACTAGTGTGGTGAGTCAGAGATACGCCCGGAGGGTTGCGGGCGGCGACGGGCCGTCTGCTTCGTTGCCGCTCCTCGACGATGTCCCGCATCGCCAACGTCGCGGCGCCTCGCATCCAGCCCGTCGGCGCCCGCAACGAAATGCTGCGTATCTCTGACTCACCACACTCGGGAAGCTCTGCACAAGCCCTTGTTC
>DATISF010000011.1:0-43220 GCA_035468985.1 Thermoanaerobaculia bacterium | reverse complement strand
TGTCGCAAATAGACCGGCTTTCGTTGCGGGCGCCGAGGGGCCAGATGCGAGGCGCCGCGACGAAGGCGATGCGGGACATCGTCGAGGAGCGGCAACGCAGCAGATGGCCCCTCGCCGCCCGCAACCCTTCGGGCTGGTGCCGGTTGCGGCCGATCTGCGGCGTTGCTCGTCGTCGACGATGCCACCGCATCGCCTCCTCCTCGCGCCTTGCCTCTCGGCCGCAAGCGGCACCAAGCGAAAGTCGGTCTCTTTGCGACCCGCCACACTAGCCGAGCGGTATCCTTGCTGCGTGCGCCGCCTGCTCGTCGCAATCATCGTGATCTCGCTTCCTCTCGCCGCGCAGCAGCTGCGCGAACAGATCACCGTCGAGCGCATCCTCGTCGACGCCCGCGTCGTCGACAACAACGGCGACCTGATCCTCGGCCTCACGCCGGCGGACTTCATCGTGCGCGTCGATGGAAAACCAGCGACCGTCGAAGCGGCCGACTGGATTCCGGAGACCGCCGCGCAGCGCGAGATCGCGGACGTCGAGGAGCCGGAATCGCCCCAATCGCCGGCTTCCCCGCCCAGGGGCCGGCTCTTCATCTACTTCTTTCAGACCGACTTTGCGCGCAACGCGCCGCGCATCGGCGGGCAACTTTCGTTTCTGCACTACGCGGATGAAATGATCGACGACCTCGAGGAGGGCGACCGGGTCTGCGTGTTCTCGTTCGACTCGCATCTCAAGTTCCGCCTCGACTTCACCGATGACAAGCGCCAGATCAAGGACGCGATCCGCGAAGCGGTGCTCATCAACGAGCCGCCAAAGCCGCCCATCGTCCCGAATCCTTCCGTGGCGCGGCACCTCGAGCCGAAGCAGATGAAAGACTGCAAGAGCTCCGATGAGGCCTTCATCCTCATCGCCAATGCCGTGCGCGGCATCCAAGGCCCGAAATCGATGATCCTCTTCGGTTGGGGGCTCGGAAAACGCTCCGGTGGACAGGTCGTCATGGATCGCAAGTACCCGATCGCCCGCTACGCGCTGGAAACCTCGCGCGTCACCGTGTTCGCGATCGACACGACGCAGGCCGACTATCACGACCTCGAGCTCGGTCTGCAGCAGGCGGCGTACGACACCGGCGGCCTCTACGCGCGTGCGTTCCGCTTCCCGCAACTGGCCGTGAATCAGGTGCAAAAAGCCCTCGGCGGCCATTACGAGCTCGAGGTGCGCAAGCCCGACATCACGCGCCGCGGCACGCATACGATCGAGGTCGAAGTGAAGCGGCGCGGCGCGAACGTGCTGGCGCGATCGACTTACGTCGATTCCGAATCGCTCTGAAGAGCACGAAGCCGGGTCATGGCGCGCTCGTTTTCCCGGACGAGCCTGATCATTTCCGCGGCGACGCCGCGCATCGATCCGCTTCGCCCGATGTGCTCGAGCACCTCGCATGACTCTCGCACCTTCATGGCGCCGATGTGGCCGGAGGAGCTCTTGAAGGCGTGTGCGGCGTTCGCCAGTGCGACGGGGTCCTTCGCGTCGACAGCGTCACGGATTGCCTTCACCTGCGCCGGCGCATCCTCGGCGTAGACCGCGATCAGCTCCGTGAGGAAGTCATCGCCCGTTCCGAGCTCGCGGAGGGTCCGGATCGTCGCCGGATCGATCGGGTCCTCCTCCGCCGGCAACCACCGCTCCATGACCCGCAGCAACTCCGACTCGCTCACCGGCTTGCTGAGATAGTCGTCCATCCCCGTCTCGAGGCATCGCTCGCGGTCTCCGTGGAGAGCACTGGCCGTCAAAGCGACGACGGGTGTGCGCCGGCCCCGCACCTCGCCGCCGCGAATCCGCCTCGTGGCCTCGATGCCGTCCATCACCGGCATCTGGCAGTCCATGAGCACGAGGTCGCATGGCACACGGTCGAGGACGTCGAGCACCTCGGCGCCGTTCGAAACCGCCTCGGCGACGATGCCGAGCTTCCGCAACTGCTTCAGGGTCACCGTTCGGTTCACGGGATTGTCCTCGGCGACGAGAACCCGGACATCCGCGCGAATGGGAGCGGCCGCGGCCGGCTTCCGCACCTGTGTCTCGCGCCCCGCGTCCGCGGGCACACCAACGGCGTCCGCGATGGCATCGAAGAGCGCCGACTGCTTCACAGGCTTGGTCAGCGCGCTGTCGATCCCCGTCTCGCGCAGCACGGTAGCCGCGGGCCGATCTGCCAGCGACGTCAACATGATCAGGCGCGTGCCGGAGATCTCCCGATCGGATTTGATCAGCCGGGCCAGGGTCACGCCATCCATTTCGGGCATGAACATGTCGAGGATTGCGATCTGGAACGGCTCCTTCGATGCGGCGGCCTCGCGCAGCCGAGCGACGGCCTGCAGGCCGTTGGAGACCTCGTCGCTCTTCATTTTCCAGGCGGCGAGGTTGTGCAGCAGCACGCGCCGGTTCATCTCGTTGTCATCCACGACCAGGACGCGCAAACCCTCGAGCTCGGCACGCGCGGGCGACTGTTCCGACTGCGCACGCAGCAACGGCAGTGTGAACGAGAACGTCGAGCCCTTCCCCGGCGCGGAGTCGACGGAGATCGCTCCGCCCATCTGCTCGACGAGCT
The DNA here is from genome assembly GCA_035468985.1 of Thermoanaerobaculia bacterium. GTDB lineage: Bacteria > Acidobacteriota > Thermoanaerobaculia > Gp7-AA8 > Gp7-AA8 > DASVHS01. Next base: position 40,632 of record DATISF010000011.1, on the reverse strand, counting down.
GCTTCGAGATCGCCAGGCCAAGTCCGGTTCCGCCGTATTGGCGCGTCGTCGACGCATCGGCCTGCGTGAACGGTTGGAAGAGCCCGCTCATCACGTCCCTGGGGATGCCGATGCCGGTGTCGGTCACCGAGAACCGCACGTCCACCACCTTCTCGTCGGCGTGGACGAGGCTGAGATGAAGGATGACCTCTCCGCCGGAATCGGTGAACTTCACGGCATTCGTGCCGAGGTTCGTCAGAACCTGGCGGATGCGGCCGGCGTCGCCGCGGAGCATCGCCGGAAGCTCGTGATCGAACAAGACCCCGATCTCGACGTGTTTCCGCTGGGCTTTTTCGGCGATGAGATCGACGACCGATTCCACGGTCTTGCGGATGTCGAAATCGACGGCCTCGACGAGCAGCTTCCCCGCCTCGATTTTCGAGAAGTCGAGAACGTCGTTGATGATCGAGAGCAACGCTTCGGCGCTGGTATGGACGGTGCCGGCCAGCTCGCGCTGGTCGTCATCGAGCTCGGTGTCGAGCAGGAGACGGCTCATGCCGATGATGGCGTTCATCGGCGTACGGATCTCGTGGCTCATGTTCGCGAGAAACAGCGAGCGCACCTCGGCGCTGTTCAGGGCAGCGTCTCGCGCAATGGCCAGCGCCCTCTGCAGATCGTTCCTGCGGTGAAGATCGCGGATCAGCAAGGCCCAGATCGCGGCCACCAGCCCCAGGTCGAACATGGTGCCGGCGGCGAGAACGAACACGGTCCACCTGGCCTCTTTCTCCGACAGCTCCGTCCGCCCGGCGAGCAGGCCGTTCTCGACTCCGCACATCTCATCGATCGATCGTTCCACCGCGCGCATGGCCACCAGGCCTTCGCCGGTCAGAACAAACTCCCGCGCCGCGTCAAAGCCCTGCCTGTCTCTGAGATCAATGACCTTGTCGATGTATCGGAGCTTGCGGGCGATGGCTCTTTCCAGATCGCCGAGGCGGGCGGTCTGTCCGGGATCGTGGCGGATCATGGAGCGCAGCGAGTTGAGCTGGCCGCGGATGAGCGGCCACTCAGCGCGGGCGCGAAGGGAGTCCGTCCGGCTTCCCGTGATCACGTACCGCCGTTGTGCGGCTTCGGACGCTTCGACGAGGGCGAGGGTCTTCTGCAGCGCCGAGATCACCTCGTGCGTGTGCGCGACCATGCGGCTGGCGTCGAGCGATGCCCGCGTGTTGCGATACGACACGAAGACGATCGTCAACACCACCAGCATCGCGGCGGCGACGCCGATCGACAGCCTGTAACGCCTCAGGAATCGCGGTACCAATGTTCGCTCCGAGCGATCGACTTGCTAAGCTGTTGCCATGCGGATCGGACCCGTTCTGCTGGCAGTCTTTCTGGCCGCTCTCGCCTGGTCGGCGATCCGGCCGCATGATTACTTTACCTGGGTCCTCGAAGTCTTCCCGGCGTTGATCGGCGTGGCGATCGTTCTGGCCACTTACAGGCGATTCCCGCTCACGCCGCTCCTGTACACGCTCCTCTGCATTCACGCGATCATACTCATGGTCGGTGGGCACTACACGTACGCCGAGGTGCCGCTCGGATTCTGGATGCAGCACGCGTTCGGCTTCGCTCGAAACAACTACGATCGGATCGGCCACTTTGCGCAGGGTCTCGTCCCCGCGATCATCAGCCGCGAGATCCTCATCCGCCTGGGCGTCGTGCGCAGGCGCGGGTGGCTGTTTTTCATCGTCGTGTCGATCTGTCTCGCGATCAGCGCGGCTTACGAGCTGCTGGAGTGGCGCGTCGCCGTCGCCGGCGGCGCCAAGAGCGATGCCTTCCTCGGCACGCAGGGCGACGTGTGGGACACGCAGGAAGACATGGCCACCGCGCTCGTCGGTGCGATCGTCGGGCAGCTCGTGCTCGGACGATGGCACGACCGGCAGATTCAGCGCGTCACGTCATCCTGAGCACGTCACGTCATCCTGAGCAAAGCGAACACGTCATCCTGAGCGAAGCGAAGGATCTCGTCGGCGACGATCCTTCGCCGTCTTCGCGGCTCAGCATGACGCTCAGTACCGGATTCCGAGCAGCAGCGAAGAAGCGGCGTGACGCCGCCCGCCGCCCGAATGGCGGTGCCCAGAGCGATGCCTTCGGCACGCAGGGCGACGTGTGGGACACGCAGGAAGACATGGCCACCGCGCTCGTCGGTGCGATCGTCGGGCAGCTCGTGCTCCGACGATGGCACGGCCGGCAGATTCAGCGCGTCACGTCATCCTGAGCGCGTCACGTCATCCTGAGCGAATTGAAGGATCTCGTCGGCGAGATCCTTCGCCGTCTTCGCGGCTCAGGATGACGGCTAGTACCGGATTCCGAGCAGCAGCGAAGAAACGGCGTGACGCCGCCCGCCGCCCGCCCGAATCTGCAGCGTCCACGGTCTGCGAAGCACGAGGTAACTCTCCGCGATCGCGTCGATCGTCTCGAACGCCTGGATGTCGGCGAGGGTGCGGATGTCGTCGCGCGTCGATCCTTTTCCAACGCGGATGCCGATCCAGCTCTCGCCGAGGTACCGGCGGATGAGACCCTGCATCGACGTGGTGCTGTCGGATCGATACGCGCGCGCGGTGAAAAGCCAGTCGCGGTAGTACTTGCTCAGAGAGGCCGTGTAGATGTTGGCCGTGTCGGCAAAATTCAAGCGGCGATATCCAGCCGACGCTTCGAAGCCGGCGCCAAAGCCCTGGAACAGCTCTGCTCCGAATCGCGAACGAGGATAGAGCCGCGCGTGCGGCGAGTAACCGGCATCGAGATACGCGTAGCCCTTCGCGCCGATTTTCGGATACAGCTCGACGTCGATCTGGTCGTCGTCGAGCGAGAAGCGCCGCGCATGCGCAAGCCGGATGACTGCAATGTTGCGATTGACGGTCACCTCGCCTTCGCGGAAGGGATCGGATTTCGTGAAATCGTCGTAAGTGCCGCCGATTGCGACTTCGTTTTTCGAGGCGCGAGGACGCGCGCCGCTCCACCGGCCGATGCGCTCGAGCGCCTCCTCCGCATCGCGATTGTTCGGATCGTGAAGCAGGGTCCATAGCAGGACGCGGCGCGCCGGAACGAGCTGGCCATCCCACGACAGCACGATGCCGTACAGCGTCAGCGCGTCGACGTCGTGCGGAGCGACAGTCAGGCGCTCGCGCAAAATCTCGATGGCCTGATCACGATGACCGGCCGTTGCCAGCTGCCGCGCTTTCTGGACCGGATCCTCTTGCGCGAAAGCAGAAGGCGCAAGCAACAGGCAAAGCACCACACCTGCCGTGAACCCGCGCCGCTCCATCGCTCCCCAGCCCTGCTTGCCGCGCAGTCCGTCGATCAGGCCGCGCGTGCGCCAGATCGTCAGCAACTGGCGGAACCCGAGGTTCTCGATCACTGCCGCGAAGAAGAGTCGCGCGACGTCGCCCGGTGCCGGGTACCGCCGCTGGGTCAGCTCTTCGAGGACGACCGCGCTCATCGACAACAACATACCGAAAAGAACGGAGACGACGAGAAAAAGAAGCGCGAGCTTCTCATCGATCAGGCCGAAGGCCATGCCGAACAGCGTCAGCTCGTAGCCGAGGAGCTCGATGGCCGGGCCGATCATCTCGAAGAGGAGAAAATAAGGAAGCGCGAACAGGCCGAGCACGCCGAACTTCGGATTGAACAGCATCGCCTTGTGCAGGGCGATGCTGTCGACCGTGCCGCGCTGCCAGCGATTACGCTGTCTTCGCAAAACCCGCTGCGTCTCCGGCACCTCGGTCCAGCACACGGGCTCCGGTACGAACACGATGCGGTAAGGCTTTTTCGCGGTGCGCCACTGGCGATGCAGGCGCACGATCAGCTCCATGTCCTCGCCCACCGTCTCCGCACGATAGCCGCCGGCGTCGATCACCGCGCGGCGGCTGAACAGGCCGAACGCGCCGGAAATGATCAGCAGCGAGTTGAGGAAGCTGAACGCGACGCGTCCGCCGAGGAACGCGCGGAGATATTCGACGGCCTGAAACAGCGGCAGCATCCTTCGCGGCGCGCGGACCTCGACGACCTGGCCTCCTTCGACGCGGCAGCCGTTCACCACGCGGATGATCCCGCCGCTGGCGATCGTCGTGTCGTCGTCCAGAAACGGTTTCACGACGTACAGCAGCGCGTCCTGCTCGATCAGCGAGTCGGAATCGACCGCGCAAACGAGGTCGGCACGGGCGATGTTGATTCCGGCATTGAGCGAGTCGGCCTTGCCGCCGTTCTCCTTGTCGATGACGACGAGGCGGATCGGATCGCGTGACTCGTAGATCGCACGGATCGGCTTGTGAGGAATGTTGCCGGAGGGAGCGCGGCCCGACTTGTAGAGCTTGAATTCGTCGATGAGGATCTTCAGCGTGTCGTCTTTCGATCCATCGTTGATGACGATGACCTCGTGATTCGGATAGCGCAGTCCCAGCATGGCCCGCACGCTCTCGCGGCAGGTGGCGGCTTCGTTGTACGCGGGGGCGAGCACGGCGATCGACGGCAGGAGCGGGGAGCGGATGAGTTGCTCGCGATCGGCGCGGGACAGCGCTCTGCGGTCGCGACGAAGAGCGAAGAACCCGAGGATCATCAGCAGGAGGTAGATGGCGTTGATCACGGCCACGTAGAAGACGATCACGCCTTCGACGATGTTGAAGAAATGAATCAGCGGAGTCCAATTCATGCCAGATCCGCCAGGCCGAGAGCCTGTTTCTCCATCGCCTCGAACGCGGCCGCTGCCGCCGTTCGATCGCGTGAAAGCACCGCGCGCTCCAGGACGGCATTGCCGCGATCGCCAAGTGCTGCCAGCGCGAACGCCGCGGCGACGGCCACATGGCGATCCGGATCCGTGAGATGCGCGCCGAGCGCCTGCACGGCGTTCCCGAGCCCCAGCCGGCCCGCGGCGAGGGCCGCGGCCTGCCGGACGCCGCCATTGGGATCATCGAGCGCGGCCATGACGCGCGGCGCAAGCGACTCCGGCGGCGCGCCGGCCGCGGCGTACGGCAACGCCAGCAACGCCCGCTGCCGGACGCGGCCGTCCGGGTGATCGAGCAGCCGAGCGAAACCGCGGATCTCGATGGCACGCCTCCAGGCGCGCAACATGTCGAGGGTCGTGACGATGATGGCCAGGTCGCCCGACTCGAGCCCGTGTGCGATCGCCGGCTCCGAAACTTCCGCCGCATACGGTGCCAGCTCTTCGGCGGCAATGGCGCGGACCAGCAGGCTCTGATGGGCGACGGCCGCGATGACTTCCTCGAACGCCGCGCCGCGCCGCAGACGGATCACGTTGCGAACCCAATCGAGCGTTCCTTGTCTCCGCCGCTCGGCGAATCCGAGATCTGCAGTCAGCGAGGCGATTCGATCGCGCGGCTCGCCGCGCGTCGAGGCCAGCATCGCGAAGAGCGTCTCGCGCACGTCATTGGGAGCCTGACGGCGCAGCTCATCGATGCGCCGGCGCTGATCGATGCCGATCGAGTGCAGCGCCAGGGCCTCCTGCACCTGCGGCACGACTCTCTGCGATCGCGCGGCCCGAACGACATTCCACTGCTTGCGCCCGAACAGCGCGGCGACGATGACGATGATCGCGGCGATTTGAACGGCCGCGAACGCCAGGGCCAGCGTCATCTCCCGCGCAAGCACAATGCGCCCGTGGATCAAACGCTCGGCGGCAGCGATGAGGAGCGCGTACAGCGCGGCCGTGATCAGCGTGTTCCGCCAGATGGCCGCGCGCATTCGCGCCAAGTCCTCCATTCGCTGAGTTCGGTTCGTCATCCTGAGCCGCAAAGACGGCAAAGGATCTCGAGATGCGCACCTCGAGATCCTTCGCTCCGCTCAGGATGACGTGCCAACGCTAATCCTTCCTGACCAGCCGCTTGATACGGGCGAGCAGCTCCATCGGATTGAACGGCTTCACCACATAGTCCGCCGCGCCGAGGCCGAATCCGCGCACGATGTCGGACTCCTGCTGGACGGAGGTGAGCATCATGACCGGGATGTGCGCGGTCTCCGAATCGTTCTGCAGCGTGGCCAGGACTTCGAATCCGTCGATGTACGGCATGTTCACGTCGAGGACGATCAGGCTCGGCTTGATGGCCTTCGCCGACTCGAGCGCCTGGCGGCCGTTCGTGGCCACATGGCAGGTCATCCCGTTTCGCGTCACGACGGCGCGAACGATGGCCGTCGTGGTGGCGTCGTCGTCGACGGCGAGCACGGTCGGCGTGTCTCCGGCCGCGGTCTGCCGCGATCCCGTGAGCAGCCGGAATCCACGCAGCAGAACCTCGTCGCCGCGAAGCGGAGGGGCAATCACGAAATCGAAATGCTCGGCCGGACGTCCTTGCGGCAAATCGGCAAGAGGACCGACGACGAGCAGCGGCCGCGAAGGATCGGCGTGCGATGAGGCGGCCGGCGACGCGACGAGAAGGTCCGCGTCACCCGATGCCACCGTTGTGGCGCCTGCCGATCGAAAGATTTCCGTGAGATCCGCGGTCAGCGCGGCATCCATGCCCGACACCAGCACGCGTTTTCCGGCGAACGCAGCGGCGACGTCCTTCATCGTTCCCGCAATCTCCGAAGGGTCCCGACCGCGCGCTGGTACTCGGATTCGAGCTGATCGAGGAGCGCGGGCGCACCGTTCAGCGCGCCGGCACGTCCTGCCTTCTCGAGATCGCTGCAGATCTCCTGGACGCGTTTCGCTCCGGCGTTGCCGGAGCTCCCTTTGAGCGCGTGTGCCGCGGAAGCGAGCAATTGCGCGTCGGCGCGGGCAACGGCATCGCGGATCGACGCGATCCGCAACGGCGCGTCGCTGATGTAGAGATCGATCACCTCGCGGAGCACCGATGGATCGATCTGCTGCAGGCGCTCGATCGCGCCGTTATCGATCGCCGTCTCGGTCAGCCACAGTCCGAGGATGCGGATCAACGCCTCCTTCGACACGGGCTTGACGAGGTAGTCGTCCATTCCCGCGGCGAGACAACGGCCGCGATCCTGCTCGGCCAGACTCGCGGTCAGCGCGATCACCGGCGTCCTCCGCGAGGTTCCTTCGCGCTGGCGGATCTCGCGCGTGGCCTCGAAGCCGTCCATCTGCGGCATGTGGCAGTCCATGAAGATCAGATCGTAGGGATCGCGGGCTGCCGCATCGACGGCTTCACGTCCGTTGCTCACGACGTCCACCGCAAAGCCGAGTTGCTCGAGCTGACGCATGGTCAGCTTTCGGTTCACGGCCTGGTCATCGGCCACGAGAATCCGCAGCATCGGACGTGCTCATTCTGAGGGCACATCCCGTCCTTCGCCAAACCCGAGGATCCAGAAGTATGGATTGCCATTCGCGACGAGCGCGCGGCGAAGCTCGTCGACGGCTTCCATCTCTCCGTCATCGCCGAGCTCGAACGTGCCGTAGTGCATGGCCACGCTCGTCTTCGCATGCAGCACGTGATGCGCCTTCACCGCCTCGGCAGGATCGATGTGGGCCGGGCTCATGAACCATCGCGGCAGATACGAACCGATCGGCAGACAAGCGAGGCGGATCGGTGAAAAGCGCCGCGCGATCTCGGCGAAATGCCCGCCCCAGCCTGTGTCTCCCGCGAAATAGACATTCCCGCCGCGGCCCGTGATCACGAATCCGCCCCACAGTGTGGCGTTGCGATCCGAGAGCCCCCGTGAACAGAAGTGCTGTGCCGGCACGAGCGTGATGTTCGCCTTGCTCTGCCACCAGTCCAGGTCCTCGGCGTGTATGCCGTAGCGCGCCATCAGCGCGGAGTTGCCCAGCGGCGTGAAGATGCGCGGATGAAAACGCGACTGCAGCGCGCGAAGCGTCGGCACGTCGAGGTGGTCGTAATGGTTGTGGCTGACGAGAACGATGTCGATCTTCGGCAGATCGTCGAAGCGGATGCCGGGCGGACGGTGGCGCTTCGGTCCCGCGAACGACACCGGCGAGCAGCGCTCGGACCAGATCGGGTCGGTGAGAATGTTGAGGCCGTCGATCTGGATCAGCAGCGTGGCGTGATTGACGAACGTGACGCGCAGATCGTCGACGCGGGCGGGCGGACGCGGTCCGGGAGGTGCGTCCACGCGTGCCCAGACGCCGCGCTCGCGATTCATCTGCCATTTCAGAAACGAGCGCTCCGATTGCCAGAGCGGGCTGTCGTTGTGGAAGCGACGGCCGCCGAAGTGATCGCTGCGCGGTCCGTGGTAGTGAGGCGCGGCGATGAGCGTGCGCTCGACGATGACGGCACCGCCGGCAAGCGCCGCCGCGGCGGCGGTGAGGATCGCGGCCTTCCGCATGAAGCCGCGTATTGGAGCACAGTTGACCGCGCCGAATCGGCCGGAATAGGATGCCAACGCTGCCCGTTGCAGCGAGTCTCCAGGCGCTTAGCTCAGTCGGTAGAGCATCACCTTCACACGGTGGGGGTCAGCGGTTCGAGTCCGCTAGCGCCTACCACTCCTAAATTCCTCACGCCGCTCGCGTTAAGCGCAACCGAGCGGCGTTTCCATTTTCAGGATCGGACCTCGAAGTGTTCACGCAAGTGTTCACCGGGTCCAGCCTGGGTCCTTCATTGCCGCGGTAGGTGACGTTGCATCGATGTCCTGGCTCTGCACATGCCCTGATCGGAGTTGCCTACCGCTCTGTGAACTGCGGTGGCCGTACAGCGATCGTGAGCACGTTGCGCAGGAGCGCCTCGAACATCTTAAAGATGTAGAACGCAGTCTGCGCATCAGGAACTGCTGTCTGGTTCGGCACTTGGTGAGCGCCGAAGTTGCCGAGCGCCCGAAAGAAGTCAAGCACGAGCGTTTCGATATCAGTAATGCCTTTGACACCATGCAGTCGTTGTAAGCAATCCTTGAATGAATCGCGACGGGTGTACGCCACGCCATGGCGATCGCACAGGCGTCGCACCAATCCCTCGCAGACTCGCCGAATGACCACCAGGCCGGCAGTTCCATAGTCAAAGAGCGCCGGACCCGCTCGGATTGCGTCGTCGCAGAGTGCACTATCAAGTTCGCCCAAAGCGTGAACGACGTATTCTGACAAAACGAACGCTTGCCGGGAGATCTCAGGCCCCGGGTCACCGGCTGCTTCCACGGCATCCCGGCGATCTTCAAACCAAGTGTCAGCGTTTCCGTCGAGCGTTTGTCGCAGAATTGCGAGCAGTTGCTCGCGGTTGCCAGTGCATCGTTTGAGTGCGGCAAAGCACTGATCATACGTGTGCACGGTCTTTTTCACCATGCCGTCGTCAACTTTGACGTAGTGCAGGTGCAGCAGGAGTCTGCGGAACTCCTCGAGTTCCGGTTCGTCAAGCATCGTGATGAAGTCGACAAAACGATGCCGGCCGATTGCGAGGTAGAGGAGGCCAAGCAGGTCGCCCATCCACACGTCGCGGTTGGTGTGTGGGTCAGCGACGAGAATGTGTGATTCCGGGAAGTAGTCGCGCTGCAGCAACGTCAGCGCAGCGCATGGTCGAGCATGCAGGCCGAATTCGTTCTTGATGAAAAGGCGCAGCGTGCTCAATTCGTAGCGCTCCGAAAGCAACTGCATTCTAATCGAGTGGACGTGACAACGGCTGGCGCCGCTCGCGTTAAGCGCAACCGAGCGGCGTTTCGATTTTCAGGATCGACCCTGTCACGCAAGTGTTCACCGGGTCCAGGGCCGGCCCTAGCAGCGATCGTGTGCCCGTGTGATCACTGGTGAGAGCGACGCGACGAGGCTGGTTCGTTTCGTTGCGAGTTCCTGCGCTTCGCCGGCGTATGAACCGTGCGGCCCATCTTGGTAGTACGCGTACAGGTGCCCTGCAGCGCGATCGCGGAGGAGCGAGCCGTGCCCGAGTTGGATCGTGTACGCGGGTGCAGGCCAATCCTCAGTGATGAAGAGCTGGACGTGCCCGAGCAGGGCGCCGTTCTTGATTTCTGCGGCGAGCAGGTGCGCGCGCCAGCCGGCGGGGCGGGTTCCGGCGCGGAGCATCGCTTGAAGCAGTGGAAGCTCTCGCTTCGCGATGAAGTCGTTCGCGCGCTCCAAGGGGCTGTCTTCATCAAGGATGAACGTGCGCAGTTTCGAGAAGTTCTCCTCTTCGCCGGTGTACCCCGGGTATTGCGTGAGGAAGTAGTGGAAACCGATTTTTGCGATCGCGCGAAAGTACCGATTTGTCACCGTCACCGTGCCAATGGCACCGTTATACGTCGCACTCCCTTCAGCGCGCGTTGAGGATAGCGTTCCGCCAAACGTCTTGATGAGCAGCGGTTCCACCCAGTGCTTTTCGTCGTCGTCGCACAAAAAGTGGAGTTCCGCTGGGCGCTTCACACCGAGTTCTTCGTACGCTGCTCGGAGTTGTTCCGGCGTGTTTCCTTCGCGAATGGGTAGGTGGTGGGTGCGGCCGGATTGCTCGACGAAGATGATCTGTCGCACCTGTCGGTACACTCCTGCGTCGCATTCGATGAGCACGTCGAAGCCGAGCTGTTCGTCGTACGTTTTGAACTCGATGCGGTGACCGCCAGCGCTCCCCCGATAGAACGGGTTCACCGGCTCATGATTGGCGCGGCCCGTTATGCCGTAGTGGCGGCGCAAAAGTCCTTCCGGTCCGCATCGTGAGAGCTGCTCATCGAGCACGCCGAGTCGCGTGTTGTTGCATGGCTTGCAGATGCGGTTTTCGAGCTGCGGAGCATTGATGAATTCTCCGAACGCCGCGGGCAGCGGGTGTTCCAATGAATCAGCCGTCGCGTTGCAGTAGATGCACTCGCTCATGCGTTGCGCATGTACCGGAGCGTGTCGCCGGTCGGGTTGACGAAGTAGAAGCAGTAGGGTGCGGTGCCGAGTGCTTTCGCGACATGCAGGGCACGTTTGCCTTCGAGGCGGCGAATGGCGCGGTTGAGCCGGTCGACAGGCAGGTCGACGAGTTTCTCGAAGTCTGCGTTCCGGACTTGTGCGTTGGCGTCGATCGCTGCGCGCGCTACCGCCTGGTCGTCTGCCGTCGGTGAATAGTTGATGGCGTCCGGGAGCGCGAGGGGCATCAAGTGCGTGCTGGACAACCAGCCGTTGCGGTTCTCGATAAGCCGGTGATCAGCGAGTTCGCCGAGCGCGGCGTCGAATGGCAGGTCGTCGATCGCGAGGCGTTCGCTTAGTTCTCGATCGTGCATTCCTTGAAATCCCATGCCGTCGGTGTCGAGCGCGAACAATGTTTCTGCGATGCGCTGCGCGTCTCCCGAGAGATGGTACGGGTTCGTTTTCTTTAGTGGTCGCGCGACGGGATGGGTTGTTGGTGCTGGCGCGGCGGTGGTGAGTCTCAGTGCGATGCGCTCCAGGAGGTCGATGGTGCGCTCGACCTCTGCAGTGGTGATGCGAATTTTTCGTCCGAGGATCGCGTCCGGATCGTTGGCCTTCGCAAGGTACTGGTCGTCAATGACGCCCATGTTGTGCGTGAGCAAATGGCGCTTCTGGAACGCTCGGTTGAGGAACTCCCACTCTTCGTGCGTGACGTGTGATCGCATGCTCGCGCCAAGTTCTTGCAGAAATTCTTCGGCGCGATCGAGTGCCTGAAAACTCGTTTTCTTGCCGTAGGCGTGCTCGGTCGTAGCACGGCCGAAAGCATCAAAAACGCTCACGCTGTTTTTGAGGATGTCCTCGCGCCTGGTCTCGTCGGCCTCAGCGAGCTGCTTGCGCAAGAGCACAAAATTCGTGCGCAGGATGCTGATGCTGTTGTGCGTCGCGCAGTCCGGGCACGTGGCGAAGACGCCGTAGATTTTGTACTGGAGCGTGCACTGCTCGCACGTGATCTCGGTTTCCAGCGACCGTTCTTGGTAGTGCTCGATCGGGATGTCGTTGCCTTCAAAGCGCATCGTGACGTGCAGGCTGATCGGGCCGCTCGTGTGAATCTCGCGAAAGCTGCTCTTTATCTGATTCGCGATCTGGCCTTGGAGTTGTCGTAGCGCGATGCTCTTAGCGTAATTGAGCTGGTCCTGCGTGAGGAAGTCGCTCGGCTCGTGTGCTGCCTGGCAGTACGGGCAGTACGCAACCTCCTGATCCGTCACGCCGGTGCGGGGCAGAATTTTGAAGTAGAGGTTGCAGGACGGGCACTCGCGGCCGACGTAACCGTCTTCGTCAGGTGAGAGTGGGACGCGGATCGTTTCGGTCATGGTATGACGCTCCAAGGCGTTTGGATAGGTAGTGCGCTTCCGTGCTGCCTACCTATCCGTGCATACTCATTTCTTTCCTTTTCCTTTTGCCTGCGCGAGGTCAGACGCGGCGACAGATTTCTCCTTAGCAGTACTGCGCGGATCACGAAGGATCTGACTCGCCTTTGTTGCGACTCGTGCCGACGTTTGCTTCCTGTTCGGCATGTTGCCCCTCACCTCCTTTCGTCCCCTGCTCTCACGCGAAGTGGGAACTATTCCCCATCGATTGATCGGCGGAGGCGGAGACGCGTGAGGGCCGGGGGAAGGCTCTACGGCAGTCAGCCGCTCAGCGTCGAGCGGTGGGTGTACTCAAAAGTGGATCGGCCACGACGAGTGGACGATTAGAAATGAGTGTAACTCGCTGACGCAACGTGTCAAGAGGTTGCGGGAAGCGAGAACTCCACTTATTGTAGAATGCACAGGATTTCCGGCTGATTTCCGCAACGTTTTCCACAACACTGGAGGATGATGATGCGACGTGCGACGGTTCCTGCGCTCACGGGAAATCAAGCACTCTACGTCCTGGAGAACTCATCGACGAGAAGAAGGTCTCCGCTGTCGATGTTCGGGAGCGGCTTGCCGGCATGTGCCAGGAGATGGACTTCGTCGAACAACGCCTTTCGAAGCTGCGCGGAATGCTCGGCAGTGTGGATCCCATTCGCGCCGACGAAGAAGGCCGATTTGCGGTCGGCGGCGCGACGGATGAGTTTTACGCGTCGCGTTCTGAGCCGATGGTCATCTGATTTTGAAGTGGAGTATCGATCGCTGTAGCCGGTCTGATACCCAATAGTACGGTGGCTGGAACGCGAGTACCGGGCCGGGCAGGGAGCGTGCCGGTACGAGCACTTCTCTTCCTATTTCTGCAGCGAACGCGAGGACTTGGTGCGTCACGATGCGGTGGTGCGTGAATGCTGCCGGGTCTTTGCCGATGGTGGAGCGTTCCGGTAGACAGATGACGAGCTGACCGTCTGGTGCCAATGTGCTGACCGCTGCACGAATGACATCGCGATACAGGATGGCGAGCGCCTGCGAGTCTTCATCGGTATTAAACCCGTATGGTGGGTCGGTGATGATGATGTTGAATTTGCCGTGTTCTTCTGCGAGCCTGCCGAGTTCTTCGGCGTTCCTGACTTTGGGCACTTGCGCACCGTTGCGCTGACGTAACTTCTCTAGTGTTTCGACGGCGACGCTGACGCTGTCGCTAAAATCGCCTGGGCAGACGCACAGTGATGCTGCGATGGTGGTATTCGGCAGCTTGCTCTTGAGCGCGGCGAATAGTTTGATCTGTTCTGCCAGAGCGGCTGCCTCGTGTCTGAAGGCTCGCGCGAATTCATTCTTCCAGTTTTGGGCGTGCCGACGGAGTGCCTGTTCGTGGCGTCGATGGGTACGAAGCAATAGGTAAAAGAGGATGCGACTGACTTCGTTTTCTTGGCCGCGCAAGAACTTCTCTGCAGCTTCATCCGTGATCGCGTCGGGCCTCATCCATTCCCGAACTTGTGGGACGTGGTCTGCAACCGCAGCGCCTGTTAAGTCTCCGTACGTTTCTTGTATTGCGACTTGCTGTGTGGGGTCCTTGATAGACTCCGCGACGGCACTGATGATCGTGGCGATGCGTCGCAGGGTTTCCGGGCGGTGGGCGAAGAAGCGTGCATTATCGATTGCTGCAGTGACGGCGAGGGATGATTTGTCACCGGAAATGACGGTCAGCTCAGGATACTTGCACGCCTCGACCCAGGTTGTGCCGGACCCGACGAACGGATCGACGAGTAATGCGCTCTTACCGGACCATGATGGTGCGGTGACGTTGATCATCGCCGCCATGAGCATGTGTGGGATGGTCGTGTGCGCGACCCATGCAGGCTTGTTTTCGTCGAAGAACTGAAATGGGTTTTGGTTATCGTAGAGCTGGTCGTAGCAGATGTAGTACCGTTTTCGGCTCTTTGCGAGGCATTCGTCGCCGTCGGCGAGTTGTCGCTGTATGCCATAATCACTGATGAGCCACATTGTTCTCGTACGGAAGCCGGCTCTCTGGGCGAAGTGATCTGGTTCGGCGACATCGAGGCGGCCTTTGAATGCCTCTCGTAACTCGGCTGCTACCTCCACTAGCGATTTTCGTCCCATGAAGGACTTGTCGATGTGTATCTTGACGTCGTCGAGGCCGTCTCGCAGGGGCGCTTTCTGCGTTTCGTAGGGGTCGAACTCTTCATGCGCGAAGACGGTGAAGAACACGCCCTTCTCGTCTGCTGGCCGGTATCTTTGCAGGTGTCGGTCTATTGCTTTGCTGAAGTGATCGAGTCTGGCCTTGGAAACGTTGCGTACGAACACGTTTCTGCCGCAGGAGTGGACGTAACCGGCGCGACCGCAGATGGCGGCAAGATTGATGTCGAGGTGCGCTGGCAAGTAGACCGAGGCCGAACCATAGAAGGCGTCGTAGACCACGGTGTAATACAGCATGTGGGCGTAGGTTTGCGCGAACCACTCGGCGGCTGTCGCCCACTGATTCATCAGTGCTTTCTTGCCTTCATCATCGGTGGGCCGGTCTTCCAATGATGGTGCTGACGGAACACCATGCAAAAGCGCGTCGAGCGTGGCAACGAGGTCGTGCGAGGAGACGAACTGCAGCGAGCGAACTGCGTTGCTCGTCGCTACTTCAAAAGTATTTGTCGATAGCAGCGCGTTGAGCTCTGCATGCTGCATATTGGTGATACGGAGGTTTTTATGGAAGAGAAACGTGTACGCGTTACCACCTTCCTTGAGCCATGTGCGGAAGAATGCTGACCCAAAGGTCGTGGTCTCGTACCCTTCCTCGTCTTTTGCGGTAAACGCACCGAGCAAAGCATCTCGAATCGCGTCTTCAATCCTCGTATTCGCCACGATCACTTTCCTCTGGTTCCGTCTCGTGAGCGACGCCTCTCCAGAAATGCGAGCCGTCGCCTTTGACGAGCCGCTAACAAATAAGTTGCGGAGGCCGAAGCAGGACTTCCGTACGTTAATTCCAATGGCAGAAGCAAATCAATACTTCCCCCATACGCAGCGGCGGTTCGGCACCGTGGCGTGGCAGCAGGTCGCACGCGAGGAAGTACGGCTCGCGTGCTGCCATCGTAGGGTACCGACTGCTTTGAAATTGCTGGCCGCCAGGGCGCCGCAGTCGTATCGCGCGATCGATCCTCGTGAGGTGAGCGCGGCAATGGTCGCGTCGCGGTCCGCTTCGTAGATCGCCGTTGCCTCGAAGCAGTCGTCGAGAAGCACGAGCAGGACGGCGGGACGTTCTCGTTAAGCCGAGTCTTTTCTAGGCGAGCGCTTGTTGGACACTCGCGAGTGTTTCGTTGCTGGGGCGCGCGTACCGTTCTGTGGTTCTCGTGCTCGTGTGTCCGAGGAGGTCACGTAGCGTGAAGGCGTTGATGCCCTTGGTCGCGAGGATGCTCGCGAACGTGTGGCGTTGGTCGTGGAAGCGAAAGCGGCGCGTGATGCCCGCGATTGCTTTTGCGATCTTGAAGTACCGCATGATCGTTGCTTTGGAGTAGGTCTTTCCTTCGACGAAGAAAGTCGAGCTATTCGGCGAGTACTGCCGTCGCGACTTCGACGACCTTTTTCGTGCCGCTGACTTGCGCGACGACATGCTCAATGAACGGGCGGAGTTCGCTCACGCGCAGCAGCTTGTCTGCTGGCGTGCCGTTTCTGATCTTCTCGGCGAACCGGAAGACGGACTCGCCTTTGAACTTCCCGCCCTCCAGCAGCGTTGGTTCGATGATGAGTCGGTCCGTCGACGTCTTTTCGTTCCGAGCGGAAGTCCTTGCTCGTGATCACCTCGCCCTTCTCGTACGTCGGGCTGTGCTCGCCGAGCAGCACGTCAAGTGCGCGAACGATGTTGCTTTTTCCCCCGTTGTTCCTGCCGACGAGGATGTTCACGCCGGGCCGGAAGGTAAGGTCGAGTCGCTCGATGGAGCGGAAGTTCTCGATGTACAGGCGCGAGACGTGCATGGGTGCAAGCGAGAATAGCCGGTTTTAAGAAGTTTTTCGTTCGGGACGGACATGCGGCACCATCCTGCCGAGTGTTCACGTAGTGTTCACCCGGTCCTCCTACGGACGACCACGGATATCCGCGGCTGTCCGCAACCGACTGAAAACACGTTAGTCCTAGGACGTCCGAAGCTGTCCGAAAGCGAGGCATCACCTTCACACGGTGGGGGTCGCCGGTTCGAGTCCGGCAGCGCCTACCATCACCTCGTTCCTGATCACGCGGGAACCGCGGTTGTAAGTTCGTCACCCGAGCGTACTTCGCGGAACAACAGCCACGCGACGACCCCTTGTTCAAGGTCAACGAGCGCATGCATTGCGATGGCCGGCCAAAGCGAGCCGAAAATCAGCACCAGCGCGGTAAGCAGCCCGCCAACGATGCCAACAGCCAGGACGCCTTTACCGCCCTGGTACCCATGTACTACCGCGAAAACAGCTACCGAAAGTGCAGCCGCGCCCCACAATCCGAGGAGTGCTGTGAAGGCCCAGATGAGGAATCCGCGAAAGATCAGCTCTTCCGAAAATCCAGCGGACAGGGACACCAGCGCCCACCAACCCAGCTCGAGTGATGTGTGCGGTGCGAAGCCTTCGACATGACCCGGCATTTTGATGCGCCTTCGGCGTCTGGGGCGTGCGACTTTGACGATGGTTGCGCCCAGCATGATTGCGACAACGAACACCAGACCCGTCGAGCCCCACAGCCGCCACCCATGAAGCGCGATCAGTCTCAGTGCCCCCCAGGGGCTTCTCTCGTACACCCACAGCGCCGCGACAGCGGCCACCATCGTCCATAACTGGACCACCAGAGTCGGATAGAGCCACAGCCGCGCCCGACCTGAATCAGCCTCGGACCGTCGAAGGAACGCGCGCCACGACACGAAATGATCAAAAAGCAGCACGAGCGCGATGAACGCGAGGCAGAGGAAGTCAAGCGTTGTCAGAAGCGTGCTCCGTGAGTGCGTCGGCTACTCCGAGAAGATCCGCACCTTCGCGTTGCGCGCGCCGTCCTCCACGTCGACCGAAATGTCGTCGAGGTGATTGACGATCTCTTCGAGGTTCTCTGGCCGGATCTGCGAAAGATCCATCCCATGTTTCTGCAGCTCGAGATTCACGCGCTCGTGCACCTGAAACGGAACGATGCTCGCGAGCCTCACGCCGGCGCGCAGAAGTTTCATCGGTACGCGGATGTTGACGCGCGGCGAGTCCTCGCTGCGGCCGTCGCCGTCGACGACGACGACGCGCAGATACCTCGCCTTTTTCGCCTGCGCGGGTTCTTCGGGCGCTGCTTCGAGCGCGGCAAGAAGACGCTCCGCCTCGTCGGCGTTGATCTGTCCGGCGGCGAGCATCTCGAGAACGGTGCGTCGATCCTGGGTCATGGCTGTTTCTCCAATTCTCGAATCGCCTCTTCAGCGGTGATCTCTCCGCGCTTCAGCCGCTCCAGAATCTGGCTGCGCTGCGGCACGTGTTCAGCCTCGACGAATTCGAAACGCGCGGCGATTCGGTTCAAGCGCGACTTGATCGTCGGATAGCTGACGCCAAAGATCTTTTCCATCTCCTTGATCGATCCATGGCAGCGGAGGAAGGCCATGACAAACACCTGGTCCTCGCTGCTGAGCTGAGCGAGCTGGGGAAGCTCAAAACGCCCTTCGATCGCGACGTCACGGTCGACCAGCCGGACACGCTCGACGAGAATTGCGCGTCCTTCTGTGACCCGGGTGAGCTCTTGCCAGTCTTGCGAATCAATCAATTTATTGCATTGATAAATTCATATTATCAATTTGTCAAGGCTCTTGGATCAATTTTTTTAAATGGAGATCGCCTGCCGTCGTTCCCGAGGTTGACGTAAACAACCTGCGCTTCGGTGACTGGTATCCGGTAACGGCCCTGACGGCCCGCAGTGTTCGCGAAGTGTTCGCGTAGTCCAGCTACGGACGACCCAGGATATCCGCGGCTGGGTCCCCAACTCACTGAAAGCACGTGCGTCACAAGATGTCCGAAGCTGTCCCAGGTCGCGGTCTAACCTTCACACGGTGGGGGTCACCGGTTCGAGTCCGGTAGCGCCTACCACTACAACTCATTCACGCCGCTCAGGTTACTGTGACCGAGCGGCGTTTCCATCTTCAGGTTCGTTGGGCGAAGTGTTCACCCGGTCCGGGTGCGGTCCATGGGGCGTGCGGAGTGGTGGTGCGTGAGGGACGCGACCGATCGTAATCGCAGATCAATGCGATTTCGCAACGGCTGGTGAAAAGTCGAGATCGGCGTAATCGAAGCTGAAGTCCGCCAGCGGCGAGACAGGGCGCATGGCGGCCTTTGCGACGCGCCCGTTGGCAACCTCGAACGTCATGTATGCGTCCTCGATGCCGCGGTCGGTGAACCGCGTGCGGAACGTGTCGTTGGCGACATGTTCCAGCTCCCCCTCCATGCCCGGCGTGCGATCGAATGTGATCCACAACTTTCCATGGCCGCGATCCGCCACCGTCACCGTGCCATACCAGGGATCACTGTAGATGCCGGCGTAGTCCGCGATCGGCAGCGATGCATGGTCGTTGGGCTGCATATCCGGCGGCAGATGTTTCAGCGCCTCGAGCGCCTGGTCGATCATCTGCTTGAGTGTCGTTTGGATGATGCCGTTCCAATCAGCCTGTGGCAGGCCGAGGTACTCGTCGAGAAGATGAAACAACACGGCCCGTCGCGCGCCCGTGTCCTCGGAGTTGATCGACACGGCGATGCCGAGGTTCTTGTCCGGAACGAGATAGAGAGCGGACAGGGCGCCGAGGACGCCGCCGGTGTGCTCAATGATGGGATGACCGCGATAGTCCTCGACGGACCAACCCAACGCATACGCCGCCAGGTGCGGATTGGCGAGCGCCATCGGACCGGGGAATGACTCGGCGCGCGTCACCGAGACCGGCGTCCACAACATTTTCAGTGTGTCTTCGCTGAGAAGCTGTTTGCCGTTGGACAGCTTCCCGTGATTGAGAAACATCGCCATCCAGCTTGCCATGTCGACCGCGCTGAGACTGATGCCGCCGGCGGGCGCCGGAACACGCATGTCGAGCCCATGTTTGAGCTTCACCAGCGTGCCCAGGCCGCGCATCGGTCCGTCGAGGCGCGCATGCAACGCCACTGTGTTCGGCGCGGCCGGGTCATCGTTGGTGAGCGAATCCTTCATGTTCAGCGGCACGAAGATGTTCTGGCGGACAAAATCCTCCCAGGTCTGTCCGGATACGGATTCGACGAGCGCGCCCGCGACGATGTAGAGGACGTTGTCGTAGGCATACTGTTCACGAAAGCCGGTGGCCGGCTTCAGATAGCGGAGCGCGTGCACGATATCGGCGCGCGTGCGGTTGGTGGTCGGCACGATCAAGAGATCGCCCTGGCCTAAACGAAGTCCGCTGCGGTGCGTCAGAAGGTCCCGCACCGTCATGTGCTCGGTGACGTACGGGTCATACATCTGAAAGCCGGGCAGACGATCGATGACGCGGTCCGTCCATTTCAATTTGCCGCGATCGACAAGGATGCCGAGCGCAGCGGAGGTGAAAGCCTTCGATTCCGAGCCAATCGGAAATGCCGTGTGCTCATCGACCGGCGCCTTCGTCATGATGTTGCGCACGCCGTATCCGCGTGCGACCACCGTGTGGCCATCTTCGACGATGGCCAGGGAAAGGCCCGGCGCGCCGAACACCGACATTGCTTTGGCAACGTAAGCATCCGTGTCGGCGGGCGGCGCAGCATGGAGGGCCGCCGTTGTGAAGAGGAGACATGCAGCGAATGCCGCCGCGCGCGATCGATCAGTCATGAAGTACCTCACAGGTTCGATCACCGGCTCGCTCCAATATTTTCGAAGCGCACGTTCATAATCGGATAGCTCCGCCAATCCTTGTAGTCGAAGTGCCACCATTCCGCGGGATAAACCGTGAAGTCCTCGCTCTCCATCGCCTCGCGGAGGAGGCGGCGGTACCAGCGCTGCAGCGAAGTACCTCCCGGATAATCGGCCGCTGCGCGGTCGGTGGTCTCGTCGTACGTGCTGACCATTTGCACAGGTTTCCCGGAGCTCAAATCGTAAAGCGTCAAGTCCACGGCGCAGCCGCGGTTATGGCGTGAGCCCTCGCTCGGATTGGCCACGAAAAGTTTCTTGTCGTCGGGCGTTGCGTCCCAGAACATCTTGGTCACATACCATGGCCGGTACGCATCGTGGATCAGCAGTGCGTACCCGAGCTGCTTCAACTTGCGCTGGGCGCGGACCAGCGCCTCTGCCGCAGGGCGCTGCAGGAACGCACGCGCTTGCGAGTAAAAGACGGTGCCCAGAAAATTGTTCGTGGTCGCATAACGGATTTCGAGCTTGATCGATGGATCGAGAGCGGTAAGTTCGACCAGATCCGGGCCGCGGAATTCTCCGGTCTCTTTCGGCGGCTCGGCAGCAGTCGCTTCCCGGAGCAGGTCCGCCATCGGTCGCATCGGAGTGATGCGCAGTTGCGACGCCCCTTCTTCCGGTCCGACCTTGCGCCGCTGAAAGGGAACATTCGACGCCGCGACGGCTGTGGCCCGTCCGCTCGCGTCGCGCGTGAACACGAGCCGCTCGCCGTCATACATCCCTCGACGGGGAAACTTGTAGACGTTCGCGGACTCTTGCTCGAGAGGATCGAATTCGAACCAATCGATCAATGCCCAGAGCTTCTTATCCTTCTCCAGTACGTAGAGAATGTCGTAGTCCGGTCCGTACTCGCCGATCAGCCCCGTCCATCGCGCCGGCGGCTCATGAGGCTTGCCGCTCGGAACTCTCTTGAGCGTCTGTCCGCCGACGACAATCTCCCCGTCGCGCACAATGATCTTCTCGCCATAAGAGAGCCGGTCATCGACGATCAAGGCATTGCCCAGCGAACGGACCGTGGCAGGCAGGCCGCCGCCGATCGGAAGTAGAAAGAGTTTGCCGCCGCTCTCGATCAATTCGACGCCATGATCGCCTGTCACATAGCGGCCGGCGATTCGACGTGCCAGCTCCGGATCCACCGGCGAAGTGATCTCAGGCTGGGGAACCGGCTTGTGTTGCCGCGCCGCGAGCATGGCTTTCAAAGCCAGACCGGCAATATGACTCGTCACTCCATTGGCCGCGTCTTTCGTCGTCATGACGACGACTCCGATCTTGTCATCGGGCAGCGCCTCGAGCGCGCTCGCGAACCCATGGACCGATCCGACCTGGCCGACCTCGCGATGCCCCTCGATCGTGGCGAGTTGGTGGCGCGTCCACATCTGCTCGACCGTGGACGCTTTGACAACGTGACCGGCGAACAACGCGCTCAGAAAACGTCCAAGATCGCCGACGGTCGCGTACAGGCCGTCGGCGGGTGTAATGCCTGATTGAAACGTTGGCGCCTCAAAGGCTCGGCCGTCGATCGTCCACATGTAGCCTGTGGCCAGATTCTCGGGGGCCGACGCAAAACTGCTGTGAGCAAGTCCAAGAGGATCGAGCACCCTGCGCTGGAGGTATTGTGCGAACGGCTGATGCTGCGTGCGCTCGAGCACGTAACCGGCGGTGGCGACGCCGGCGTTGGAGTATTTGGTACGAGAGCCAGGTGCGTAGACGAGGCGACTCTTGTTGAGACTGGCAACGGTTTGAGCCAGTGACGCGTCGCCGGAGTCGAAGTGGCTGCCAGCCGGTGGCTCGTGCACGAGACCGGCGCGGTGCGACATCAGCTGCCGGAGTGTGATGCGTTTGCCGATCGGATTGGCCGGGTGGAAATCCGGCAGATAGCGTGTTACGGGCACATCCAGATCGAGCTTGCCTTGCTCGACGAGCTGCATGATTGCAATGTCGGTGAACAGTTGCGAGACCGAACCGGCCCGATAGACGGTGTCGGCCGTGGCAGGCACCTTGGTGTTGGGCGCCGCGAAACCAAATCCTTTGGCCCAGACGATCTGCTGATCGTCAACCAATGCAATCGAGAGCGCGGGGAGTTCTTTATCCGCCATCTCGTGCTCGACGAACTTCTCGAGCATTTGCACCACCGCCGCGTACTGTGGTTCGGTCGACGCATGCAGAGTGCATGGCGCGCCCGCCGCACACAGGAGGAGACTGAGCAGAAGAGTCGCTCCGTAACGAGTGAGTTTGTATTGCACGATGCTCCTTACGAGAGAATTTGCTCTACAGGCTCCGACGGCTTTCGCGCGCGCCAGACCAGATACACAGGTGATCCGAGGAACACGATCAGGAGGCCGATGGCAGCGGGACGCGGCTGCGCAACGATGGTGTTCGCGACCAGCGCGGCCGCGGCAAGAATGAACAGCAGCGGCGTCCAGGGATAGAAAGGAACACTGTACGGCCTGGGATGATCGGGCCGCTCTCGCCGGTACACGAAAATGCTCGCGGCAGCGATACCGTAAAAGAGCCAGCCCGTGAAAACGGTGTAAGTGAACAACTGCTGAAACGTGCCGGTGACCGCAAGAATCGCCGCCCAGACTGATCCGGAGATGACAGCGAAGGCGGGAGTTCGAAAACGGGGATGGACCTCGGCCAGCTTCTGGAAGAACAGTCCGTCCTTCGCCATCGCGTAATAGACGCGAGAGCTGGTGAGGATAATGCCATTGACCGCGCCAAGGATGGAGATCGCAATGGCGATGGCGATCAGCTGCGCGGAGCGTGGTCCGATGACGGTCGCCACCGACGCGGCGCCCGCGCTTTGAGAATCAGCGAGGGTCGCCGGCGTCAGCGCTGCCAGGTAGCCGAGGTTCGCGAGGAGGTAGATGGAGACCAGGGATGCCAGACCGATGAAAAACGCGCGATGAAAGTTGCGCTGCGGATCGATCGTCTCGCCGGCGCTGAACGTCGCATACTGCCATCCTTCGTATGCCCACAACACGCCGAGCATGGCCAGGCCGAATCCCGACCACAGAGTGCCATCCGATCGGGCGGGCCACAATTTCGCAACGGCATCGGTCGAACTTCGTCCCAGGAACAACAGAACGACACTCATCAGCACGATCGTGGCGACCTTGACGCCCGTCATCCAGTTCTGCAGGTTCGAGCTCTGGCGCGTGCCGAGCACGTTGACAGTCGTCACGAGCACGAGCATGCCGACCGCCAGCACTTTTGCCGTCGCCGGAGACATGGGAACGACTTGAGCGATGTTGGCGCTGAAGGCTGACGCGAGCGCAGCGTTCGCGCCGCCGCCGATCGCGAAGAAGAGCGCCCACCCGAACAGAAAAGCCGGAAACGCGCCGAAGCAATCGCGGAGGTACACATAGATCCCACCTGCCGTGGGATTCGCGGCGCTCAACTCGCCGAAGGTGAGCGCGCCGAGCATCGACAACGCTCCGCCCGCGATCCACGCCAGGAGGGCGGGAAGAACGTACCCGTGCACTTGCGCGAGCACGGCACCAGGGACGAGGAAGATCCCCGAGCCGATCACAGTGCCGATGACCAGCAGCGTCAGATCGCGAAGGCGGAGCGTGCGCGGCAGTCCCTGGTCCAGGTTTTCCTCCCGAGGTCGGACGGCACCTGCCGATCCCGCAGCGGGTCGAATCGCTTTTACAACGCTGGTTGCGCGATGTCAACGTTGTCGCAACAACTGTTGCTTCGGCTTTCCGCGCCGTCCCGCGGGTTCCTGATAGAAACGATCGCCGGCGAAGTACTCCTCTTCGCTCTGACGCAGCTTGGATAGCGAGCGACTGGGCCGGATCTGGGAGCAGGCCATGAGGATGGCGTCGATGAGCGCGACCGGAGCCACGTACGAACCTGTGAAGAGAGGACTGCCGATCGGGGCGATCAGATGGCGGTCGCAATGCAGCGCGATCGGCGTTGCCGGGCCGTCGGTGATGCCGAACGTCGGCACGCCTTTTTCGCGCGCGCTGATGGCCGCCTCGACCGACTCCCGCAGGCATCGCCCGAAGCTGATGACGATCAGCAGATCGTTCTTGCCAAGCACCCGAACCTTGTGTCGCACATTTCCCGCGCTGCCCACCGGTGCCTCGGCGCTGAATCCGAGCGGTACCAGGGAATAGGCGAGCAACCACGACAGCGATGCGGCGAGATCGACTCCCACGACGAGAATATGCGAAGCCTTGTGAATCTTTCGGGCGAGGTCCGTCACCGCATCGGTGTCGAGGCGCTCCTTGAGCTTCGTCACGTTGTCGAGGTCGCGATCGAGGCTGCGGGTCATGTGGTCAGCGACGGTTCGTCCTTTTTTCGTTTCCGCCTTCAGCACCGCGTAGGGTGTGATCCGCGCAAGGAAGTACTGCCGGAGATCGGCGGCGAAATCGGCAAAACGATCGTAGCCGAGTACCTGGATCGTCCGAACGATCGTCGCGGCGTCGACGTTGAGCAGTTTGGCCAGCTCTCGCGAGGAGAGAAAGAAAGTCTCGTCCGCCTTTTCCAGAATGGTCTCGATCAGCTTGTGCCGCCGCGGACTGAGCCGGCGGCGGTTCTGTTCAAGGCGCAGGTCCAGGGGGAGGGCGGTCCGGGTGCTCATGCCCGGCGAAAATAACACGACGCCGATTCGGCCTGCAACAAGTGTTGCGCGAACGTGCGGTCATGTTGCGGCGAGATGTACGTCATCCTGAGCGGAGCGAAGGATCTCGAAATGCGAGACCCATCGCTGACGAGATCCTTCGCCGTCTGCGCGGCTCAGGATGACGTCTTCGCATACCCCGGCCCCCGCACGACCCGCCCCGGCTTTGCACCGGTGTGCTCACCGTCGCGCAGAACCTGCACTCCATTGACGAACACATCGCTCACGCCGGTGGAGTATTGATGCGGGTTTTCGAACGTGGCGTGATCGCCGACGGAGTCGGGATCGAATACGACGACATCCGCGAAATAGCCCGGCTGCAGAAGTCCCCGGCGATCGATTTTCAGATGCTTCGCCGGCAATGACGTCAGCCTCCGAACCGCCTCCTGGAGTGGGATCACCTTTCCCTCGCGCACGTACTTGCGCAGCAGGCGCGCGACGTTCCCGTATGCCCGTGGATGCGGATTCGATTTCAGGAAGACGCCTTCGGGCGCGGGCGACCCCTCATCCGATCCGAATGACACCCACGGTTGTGCGATCCCCTTGCGGATGTTCTCCTCGGACATGAGAAAGAAGATCGCGCCGGGCGCGACGTCATCTTCGATCACAAGATCGACGGCGGTGTCTTCCGGCGATTTTCCCCGCATCCTGGCCACCTCGCCGAGTGATTTCCCGGTCAGAGGTTTGAGGGCATTGCTTCCGAAGGCTGCGAGAATAATGCGGTCCGGCGAGCCCGCCAACAGTCCGAGGTTTTCCCAGGTCTCGGCCGGCGTTCGCATCTCGGCGACGATGCGCTGGCGAAGCGCGGGATCCTGAAGTCGCTCTTTCATCTTCTTCAAGCCGCCTTCGTGCGCCCATGGAGGAATCATCGCGTCGAGGCTGGTCCCGCCGGCAGGATATGTGTACATATTCGCGCTGATGTTCAAGCCGGCCGCGCGCGCGTCGTTCACTTTCTTGATCGCCGCATCCATCTTGGGCCAGTTCGCTTCTCCAGCCGCTTTGAAGTGATAGATCTCGGCCGCGACACCTGCTTCGCGAGCGATCGAGATCAACTCGTCGATGCCTTCGAGCAGATGGTTGCCTTCGCTGCGCATGTGCGAGATGTACATGCCCCCGGATTCGGCGGCCGCTTTGCTCAGCTCGATCAACTCGGGCGTGCCGGCGTATGTAGCCGGCGCGTAAATCAGCGCTGAGCCCACGCCGAGTGCGCCCTCGCGCATCGCCTGACGGACGAGGTCCTTCATCCGTTCGAGCTCCGCAGCGCTGGGCGCGCGGTTCTCGTAGCCAAGCTCGTGGATGCGAACGGTTGCCGCCCCGACGAAGGACGCGACATTGGGAGAGATCCCGCGGCGAACGAGATACTCGAGGTACTCGCCGAGTGTCGTCCATTCGATGTCGTATTTAAAGTCTGTCTGCTGTTCGCGCGACTCTCGTTTCATCGGTTCGGTGAGCGGTCCCATGGACCAGCCTTCGCCGAATACCTCCAGCGTGACACCTTGATGAATGTCTGCCTGCGAGCGGCCGTCGATGATGAGCGATTCATTCGCCCAGCTCAGCATGTTGATGAAGCCGGGAGCGACTGCGCGTCCATGGGCGTCGATCTCGATGGATCCCCGCGCGCTTCCGATGTCGCCGACGGCGGCGATCGTGTCGCCTGTGATGGCGACGTCGCCGCGTCGCGGCGCAGATCCGCTGCCGTCGTAAATCAGTCCATTGCGGATCACCGCGTCATAACGGGCCGGGACACGAGTCGTCGCGCAGCCCAGCGCCAGACCCACCAGCACGATGAGATGTCCATGCAGTCGTTTCATCGCCGGTGACTCTATCGCGGGCCGGGGCGCCGATGTCAACAAATGTTGTTTTTGTTTGACCTGCTGCAACAAAGGATGTAGATATGAGCGCACAATTGAACGGAGGCAGCATGCGATATCGCAAGGTGATCCTGGTGGCGGCGGTGCTTTCCGCGTTGGTGGGCGGGCCGGCCCTCTGGGCTCAGGCGAACGCCACCCTCCAGGGGAAAATCACGGATGCCAGCGGAGCACCTCTCCCGGGCGCGGTCGTATCGGTGACCGGCGAAAGAGGTTCGAGAACGGCCACGGCAGACAAAACAGGCTTCTTCCAGATTCCGGATCTGGCGCCGGGCAATTACCGACTGAGTGCATCGCTCGACACCTTCGCTCCCGAAGCGAGGGACATCGAGCTGCGCGCCGGCCAGACTCTGACGCAGAACCTCAGGCTGGCGCTCGTGCCCTACAGTGAAAATGTGGTCGTGACCGCGCAGAAGCGTACGGAAACGCTCGTGGAGGTTCCGGCTTCGGTCGCGGTTCTCCCCGGCGACACGCTGGAACAGCGCCGTGTCGAGAACCTTCAGGACCTCGCGCCGCTGGTCTCGGGCTTGACGGTGACCGGAGCCGAACCGGGTACGACGCGTCTCACCATGCGCGGTATCAATACCGGTGGCGTTGCGTCGACCGTGGGTGTTTATAGCGACGACGTCCCGTTCGGATCGAGCAGCGGCCTCGCCAACGCCGCAGTGCTGGCCGCCAACTTCGACACCTTCGACCTCGCGAGAGTCGAAGTGTTGCGCGGCCCGCACGGCAGCTTGTATGGGGCCAGCTCGCTTGGCGGCGTCCTCAAATACGTGATGAACCAGCCCACGACCGCCGGTTACGAGGCCAGAGTCGTGGGAACGTCGGAGACCGCCGAGGGCGGCGGCGCCGGATACTCTCTGAAAGGAATGGCGAACGTTCCGCTCAGTGATCGATTTGCTCTTCGTGCCAGCGGCTTCTACCGGTCTGACGACGGCTTCATCGACTCCATCGGTAACAATCCGATCGCGAGCCTGACGAATCCGGCGGTCAACATCATTGACGGCACGCGCGTCGCCAGCAACATCAATACGGCCAAGACCTCCGGAGGGCGCCTCTCCGGATTGTACGCACCGTCCGAGAAATTCTCGCTCCTCCTTACCACGCAGATGCAGGACATCAAGAGCGGCGCGCCTACTGTGGTCGACGCGGATCCCGTGACTCTCAAGCCGCTGGACAGCGGCGAGGTGCAGTCCTCGTACTATGAGCAGCCGGTAAAGACCAAGTATCGGATCTCCAGCGCGACGGCCAATTGGCACCTTGGCGCCGGCACCGTCGAATCGGTGACGAGCTACGCCACATTCGAGCAGGATTTGCACCTCGACGCGACGATCGCAAGCGGTCTGACCGGCGGTCCTCCTTTGGCTTCACTGGTCACTGCCCTCTTCGGTAACGATGTGACAAAGCGATTGAGTGCTCGCCTGCCTCAGACGACCAGCACCGATAAGCTTTCTCAGGAGCTGCGTCTCGTTTCGCCCAAGAACAAAACCTTTGAATGGTTGATCGGCGCGTATTACACGAACGAAAAGTCCCGCATCGATCAGAATATCCAGGCCGTTGAAGCAGCGACGGGAGCCGTCGCCTCGGGGATCCCGGATCTGGCGGTGCTTTCGCTGCCGTCCAGATACAAGGAGCTCGCTGGATTCGGCAACGGCACCTGGCACTTGACGCCGCGCTTCGATCTCTCCGTCGGCGGGCGCCTGAGCAGAAATGAGCAGGTCGCATCAGAGGTCGCCGACGGTCCCCTGGTCGGCGGGCATGTCCAGTTCGACAATGTCGAGTCGTCCGAAAATCCGTTCACCTATTCGATCGCTCCGCGCTTCGCGCTATCCGCGAACTCATCGATCTACGCTCGCATGGCTACCGGCTTCCGGCCGGGCGGACCGAATGTCCTCCCGCCGAATGTTCCGGCGGGCACGCCACTGACATACAAGTCGGACAGCCTGACGAGCTATGAGGCGGGTTGGAAGGCGAGCGGGGCCGGCGGCCGGGCCTCAGTCGATCTCAGCGTGTTCTACCTCGACTGGAAGGACATTCAACTATTCGCTGTGGTGAACGGCTTCGGAATCAACGGTAACGGTGGAACGGCAACGAGCAAGGGCGCCGAGTTCACCGCGAGCATCATTCCGACGACCGGCCTGAGGCTCTCCTTGAATGGTGCGTACACGGACGCCTTCCTCACAAAAGATACGGATCCCGTTGTTGGCGGCCTGGATGGCGATCCGCTGTCATACACGCCCAAATGGGCCGCCGCAGTGAGGGGCGATTATGAATGGAACGTTCGAAACGGTGCGACGGCATTCGTTGGCGGCGGCGTGAGCTACACCGGCGACAGAACGTTCGATTTCGTGACCCGGACCGACAGCGGCAGCCTTCGCAGGATCGGGAGCTATGTAACGGCGGATTTGCGAGCGGGAACGGAAATCGGTCGCTGGTTGCTCGAGATCTACGGAAAAAACCTGACGAACGAGAAGGGCATCGCCACTGTTGACGGAGCCGGCGCGCTCCCCAATGGCGCGGTTGGTTTGGCCTATATCCGGCCAAGAACAATCGGACTATCTCTCGGCGTAAGGGCCTGGTGACCGGCGCTTCGCATTGTGGATCTCCTGGTGCCCATAGAAGAGCATCAGGTAACCGGAGCTGCATCCACAGCGAAGCAACAGAAACAGCAGCGAATCGCGCCGTCAAGCTGAATACAGACAATGACACGAACGATCCCGTCAGAATGCAATGGATCCGAGGCCGCAAGCGACCAGCCCTCCGCGGTGCAATCCGGCTCTGTCAGTTCCAGCTCGGAGTTTGTCTCGACTGCTGAAGCGTCGATGTCCGCCGCGCTCCTGCGCTACTTCAGCGCCCGGCAGGAGAATCTGCTGGCGGGAGTTCGCGCACTGGTGGAAAAGGAGTCGCCGACAGGCAACGCCGCGGCGACCACCGCCATCATCGCGAAGCTGAGGACACGGCTCGATGCGATTGGCGCGGCGACGAAACTTCACGAGACGGAGCGGGGGGCGCATCTCGTAAGCCGCATGACCTTCGGGCAGTCACTCCATGACGGACCGGTTTTGCTGCTCGGTCATGTCGACACCGTCTGGCCTCTCGCGACCTTGACCCGCAGGCCCTTCCGGGTGGAGAACGGCTGCGCATTCGGCCCGGGTGTTTTCGACATGAAAAGCGGTGTGGAAGTGATGGTCGCTGCATTGGAAGCGATCCATGAGCTCGACCTGCAACCATGGAGGGAGATCCGCATCCTTCTCTCCTGCGACGAGGAGAGCGGCAGCACGACGTCGCGCGATCTGATCGTGTCTGAAGCCTCGGATTGTGCCGCAGTCTTCGTCCTCGAGCCTTCGCTGCCGGGAGGAAAGGTCAAGACCGCCCGAAAAGGAATTGCCAACTACGAGGTGATCGCGCGCGGAATCTCTGCGCATGCCGGGCTCGATCCCGAGAAAGGGGTCAGTGCCATATCGGAGTTAGCCCGCCAGATCCTGGCGTTGAACGCGCTCAACGATGGGAACAAGGGCGTCAGCGTCAATGTCGGTGTGATCAGCGGCGGAACGCTGTCCAATGTCGTCGCCGCGGAGGCCCGCGCCGAAGTGGATGTGCGTTTTCGAACGATGGCCCAGGGCGAGGACATCTCGCGCCGCATCGAGTCGATGCAATCGGTTCAGACCGGAGCGCAGATCGAGATCCGAGGCGGGGTCAATCGCCCTCCTCTGGAGCGCACGCCCGCGGTGGTGGCCCTGTTCAACCACGCACGATCGATCGCTTCCCACATCGGTTTTGATCTTGGCGAAGGCTCGAGCGGCGGCGCGAGCGACGGCAATTTCACCGCGGCACAAGGCATACCGACACTCGATGGTCTCGGTGTCGAGGGCGACGGGGCCCATGCCGCACACGAACACATCGTCGTCGCCGACCTGCCGCGGCGTGCGGCGCTCATCACCGCCCTGCTCACAATACCGTTGACGGAGGCACAGACTTGATGCGACACCACTGGCCAGCGGCCCTTCTCTTTCTCTTCTTCTGTTCGGCACCTCTTCTCGCCCAGAAACCACTCGTTCCTGAGACTCCGCCGAACATGGAGATTCCGGCCGCGAACCCATCGGGCGGCCATTCGCTGACGGCAACGGACGTCGAGACATTTCTCGACGGATTCGTTCCACTCCAACTGGAGCAGGACGACATCGCCGGAGCGACGATTGCCATCGTCAAGGACGGGAAGCTGCTGTTTGCGAAAGGCTACGGCTACGCCGACGTCGAGAAGAAACAGCCCGTCGTCGCGGACGCGACACTATTCCGGCCCGGCTCGATATCCAAGCTGTTCACGTGGACCGCGGTCATGCAACTCGCTGAACAGAAGAAACTCGATCTCGACCGCGACGTGAATGCGTATCTCGACTTCAAGATCCCCGAAGCGTTCGGAAAGCCCATCACGCTGAAGA
The DNA here is from genome assembly GCA_035468985.1 of Thermoanaerobaculia bacterium. Taxonomy (GTDB): domain Bacteria; phylum Acidobacteriota; class Thermoanaerobaculia; order Gp7-AA8; family Gp7-AA8; genus DASVHS01. The sequence continues at coordinate 9,648 of DATISF010000011.1, read as the reverse complement.
ATCTTCTTACGCACACGCCGGGATTCGAGGAAGTGATCAAGGATCTCTTCGTCGACGTTTCGAAGCAGGTCAGTCTTGGTCAGTATCTGAAGACTCACATTCCGCGGCGAATTTATCCGCCCGGAACCGTTTCGGCATATTCGAATTACGGAGCGGCGCTGGCCGGCTACATCGTGGAACGCGTATCGGGCCGGCCGTTCAATCAATATGTTGACGAGAACATCTTCAAGCCGCTCGGCATGACGCATTCGAGCTTCGAGCAGCCTCTGCCCAAGTCCCTGGCTGCGCAAATGTCCAAGGGTTACCGGAGCGCCTCGGACGGCCCGAAGCCGTTCGAAGTTGTCGGACCTGCACCCGCGGGTAGTCTGACCTCGAGTGCCACGGACATGGCCAGGTTCATGACTGCAAATCTGCAAGGTGGTCAATACGGTGGCGCTCGCATTCTTCGACCGGAAACCGTCACTCTGATGCACAGCAGGGCGTACACGCTGAACCCGGCGGCCAACGGAATGGCGTATGGATTCTATGAAGAGTCGCGGAACGGACATCGCATCATCGCTCACAGCGGCGATACGGAAGCATTTCACAGCTCCCTTCACCTGATTCCGGATGCCAACCTCGGATTCTTCGTGTCTTACAACAGCGCGGGAATCGGAAAAGTTGAAGCGCGCGGGCAGTTGTGGAGCGCCTTTCTGAATCGCTATTTTGCCGGCTCACCCGCTCCGCAAACCTTGGCGACCGCAAAGGAAGACGCAAAGAGCGTCGCCGGAAGTTACCTGGGCAGCCGCAGAGCTGAAGGCTCGCTCCTTCGAACGGCGGGAGTCCTGTCGGAGATCGTCGTGACACCTGCGGCCGACGGTACGATCACGACGTCTTTGCTCAAGAACGCGAACGGGAAACCCATGAAGTTGCGTGAGGTCGCTCCGCTCGTTTTTCGGAACGTTGACGGGGAAGACTATCTCGCATTCCAACGCGATCCCACCGGGCGCATGGAAGTGATGTACTCGACGTATCCGGTGTTCATTTTTCAGCGCGTCGGTCTGGGCCAGGACCGAAAGGTGCTCCTGCCGGTCGCTATCGTCTCTCTGTCCCTGATGGCGCTGACACTCCTCCTCTGGCCGGTCGCGGCGCTCGTGCGCCGGCACTATGGCCGGAAGCTCGAGCTGACGCCGCAGCAACGCCGGCTCCGGCTCGCAGTGAAAATCGTCGTCGCGCTCGACATTCTCTTCGTCGGCACCCTTGTCGGGATCGTGGTCTCCGGCCTTTCGAACGTCGCGGCATTCAACGCTGGCCTGGATAAATGGATTTACCTCGCTCAATTCATCGGGGTTCTGGGCGCTGTGGGCACGGTGGTGGTTCTTTATGACGCAATCAAATCCTGGCTCGATCAAGGCAGGTCAATCTGGTACAAACTCAATGCAACGATTCTTGCGCTCGCCTGCCTCGGACTCCTCTGGTTCGTCTTTGTCGGAAACCTCCTCCGCTTCACGTCGAAATACTGAACCGGGGCCGGAAATCATCATTGAAGACATCGAGAGCCTTGACGACATGCGGATCGTGGAGGATCTCCAGAAGGAAGTGTGGACTCTCGACGACCGCGACATTACGCCTCTGACCCAACTGGTCGCTGCCAGGCACGCGGGTGGTCAATTGATCGGAGCGCGCGATGGCGGGACACTCGTCGGTTTCGTTTATGGCTTTGTCGGGCTCGAACGCGGGCGGACGATCCATCATTCGCACATGCTGGCGGTCAAACCGGCGTACCGGAACCGCGACGTGGGGTACAAGCTGAAGGTCGCACAACGAGAACGGGTTCTCGCCCAGGGTATTACCCGGATCACGTGGACATTCGATCCTCTGCAGAGCCTCAACGCATATTTCAATTTCTGCAAGCTCGGCGTGGTGAGTGACGCGTACAAGATCAACTTCTACGGCCCCGAGACGTCGAGCGCGCTGCACCGCATCGGTACCGATCGATTGTGGGTGACATGGGTTCTGGACAGTGACCGCGTGCAACAACGGCTGGAAGGAAAGTCCGTTGGGCACGAGATCGACGCGCAGGCGATGCCGCTCATCGTAGCGGATGCCGAAGGATGGCCGCGCGAGCTTGCATGGAAAGAAGCGCTTGCCGGCGCGCAGGCGTTCATCGAGATTCCATCGGACATCAACAGCGTGCAGCGCCAAGACGCCGAACAGGCAACGCGGTGGCGCGAGGTTACGCGTCGCGCATTCACCGAAGCATTCGCCGCCGGTTTCCACGTCGCGGACTTCTTCCGGCAATCTCGCGGCGGCCAATCCGTGGGGGTGTACGGATTGAGCCAGGGGCCGACGCGCGAGGATCTTCGATGAACGACCTCGATCGCTCGCTCAAAAGCGCGGTCGCAGGCCATCGAACGACCGGCTTGCGGTTGGAGAGGTTGGAACTTCGCGAGATTCAGATGCCCTTGCTGGCGCCGTTTGAGACCAGCTTCGGCCGCGCCACGACCCGCAGAATTCTCATCGTTCGCGCGTTCGATCGGAGCGGTGCCGTCGGATACGGCGAGTGCACCGCGATGGAAGGCCCATTCTTCAACCACGAAACGATCGATACCGCATGGATGATCACGGAAAAGTTCATCGCTCCACTCCTGTCCGAGGCGCATGTTGTCGAAGCTTCGCAGATAAGCCGGACGCTCGCTCCCATTCGTGAAAACCGGATGGCGAAGGGTGGAGTGGAAACCGCAGTATGGGATCTCGAGGCGCGCCTCGCCGGCGTGCCCCTCTGGCGACATCTCGGAGGCACCCAGCCGGTGATCAATTGCGGTGTCTCGATCGGCTTGCAAGAGAGCACCGAGGCGCTGCTGGAGAAAGTCGCGCGCGAGTTGAACAGCGGCTATCAACGAATCAAGGTCAAGATCAAGCCGGGGAGCGATGTTCAATTGGTGCAGTCGGTACGCTCGCGATTTCCGTCGATCACGCTGTCGGTCGATGCCAATAGCGCGTACTCGCTGGACCACGATCTCGATCTGCTCAGGCAGCTCGATCAGTACGACCTGCTGATGATCGAGCAGCCGCTCGCAGCCGGCGACCTTCTGGATCACGCCAGGCTGCAGCGGGCACTGCGGACGCCGATCTGCCTGGACGAGTCGATCGTCAGCCTCACCAACGCGGCGCACGCGCTCGAGCTCGGAGCGTGCCGCATCATCAATGTCAAGCTGGGTCGTGTAGGCGGCCATGCCGAAGCCCGCGCGATTCAGGAGTTCGCAAGGAGCCGTGGCGTTCCGGTCTGGTGTGGCGGAATGCTCGAATCGGGCATCGGGCGCGCACACAACATCGCCATGTCCACTCTTGCCGGTTTCACGTTGCCCGGCGACGTTTCGGCTTCGGCAAGATACTGGGCCGAAGACATCGTCGAGCCACCGATCACTGTGTCGAAAGACGGAACGATTGAGGCGCCATCGGGCGACGGGATCGGGTACCACCCTGACGAAGCGCGCATCGAAGCGCTGACCGTCCGGCGCGCAGAGATCCGCTTGTGAACATCGACGCCGGGCCGCGGGATCCACGTGGGTGGCGGTGATGATCGGCGATCACGCGCTCATGTTTTCCGGAGACTGCGGGCACGCGTGGAAGTCGTCAGGCGGCCGTATTTGGCACCTCGTTGAACAATCGAGAGACGGCAGCACGGGGTGGAGCGCGCAATACGGCCTGCGCTACGTTCGGAGGAGGTGAGACTCTTCGCCCCACGTCGTCGTCAACAGCCTCCCCAACAATTTCCATTCAGGTGTTGGTATCGGTCGTCACGCCGTCATATCAGCTAATACGCTTCATCGAGCGGACGCTCGACAGTACATCCCGACAACTCTTGATGTCACTGAATGTGCCAGGTTGGTGGGAACACGTTCGTCGCGGATTGCGTCGAGTTGTCGGCGGCTGTGGCATCACCTTCACACGGTGGGGGTCGCCGGTTCGAGTCCGGCCGCGCCAACCAAATCGCGACGATTCACGCCCCTCACGTCAACGGACGTCGAGCGGCGTCTTCGTTTTCAGCGCCTGTCCCCCGAGCCACGCGACCAGCGCCAGACCGCCGGGCATGATGAGCAGGAGGAGCCAGCCGCTCCTGTAGGTCGGCGCGAGAACGAGCGCCACGTTTCTCAATACAAACGCCAGCCCGCCCATACCCATGAGAACCGCGGTTGCTTTGGGGAAGTAGCCGAGCGAAACATCAAGTACGCGCGCAGCAGCCACGCCGTACCGCAAAACGCCATGAAGATTCCGCTGCCGTAGGCGTAAAACCGCAGCGACAGCATCGCCAGCGAATTGACTTGATCCTTCGTGAGCGTCTTCAGGTAGCCGGCGCCATTCAGGATGAATGACGGCGCGAAGTAGAACAGCTCCGCGACGGCAAACAACGCCGTGGCGAGGATGCCGAAGAACGCCGCGAGAAGGGCAACATCCTTCCGGACCGGCTTCAGCAGCATGTAGAAGACCAGCGCTAACGCCACGTCGCACGCGGATCACGCGCTGGATGACACAACCGCGCGCCGTCGCAGCGACAGCACCAGCGCGATCGCCGTCAGCATCAGCAGCACGAGATTGACGCGCGTCGCGCCGGGCACTCCATCGGTCGTCATGGGATACAGCCACGCCACTGCTCTTCTGCCAAGCTCCTGCAGCAAAAGGACCGTCAGCATCAGCGGAATCATCGACCGATACCGGTCGATTGCCAGAAGACAGAGCAGCGCGATGAGAAGGCGATCCACTTTCCAGCCTGCCATCGCAAACGCGATCGCCTGCGACGCCGCCGCCGGATACCTGTCCAGCGGCAGCGCCTCGGCGAGGATCACGACGTAGTAGCTGCAGCACAAAACCAATAGACTCTGCGCGATCCTCACCGACACGACGACGATCATCAGCCACGGCGCAGCCGGATGACCGCGATAGTCGTTGTCGATCTGGCGTGGAAAAAGACCGTCGAGCATCGCATTCGATGCTAAGGAACGCGCAAACTCGCGGATATGACCGTGCGTAACAAAGACATGACCGCACGTTCCACCGTCGCCGCACGCCAGGTTTGTGCGCTGCTCGACTTTGCGGTCTCACGCGGCGCGAAACGTTCGGACCTCCTGAAGCGTGCGCGGATCGATGCGGTGGATCTGCGCGACGCCGATGAGCGCATTCCTTTCGATCGCTACGTGGCACTGATGCGCGCGGCGAAAACTGCGTGCGATGATCCCGCGCTGGCGCTGCATTTTGGCGAGGCAATCGACCTCGAGGACATCTCGATCGTCGGCATGGTGAACGGCGGCGATTCGCTCGCCGCGGGCGGTTTCGACCTGATGAACCGTTACGGCCGCCTCGACTTCGATCTCATGGGGGACGGTGCGCCTCGATTTGTCATGAGGGACTCGTGGCTGATCGACGAGCGGCCGGATTCAAATGACTTCCCGGAGCTGACCGAGTGCACGTTCGCGCGCATGGCGTGCACGATCCGCCGCTACTTCGGCGACAGGCCGTTCCTCATGGCGGTGAACGTCACGCACGCGGAGCCGGCATATCGCGCCGAGTACGACCGCATCCTGCAAGTGCCGGTGACGTTCGGGAGCGATCAGAACGCTCTTGTCCTTGCGGCAGGCGCATGGACCGCAAGGGCGCCCGCGGCGCGGCCCATCTCCGACTACGCCGCGAGTGTCATGACGGCGCATGCCGATGCTCTGCTCGAGGATCTCGCGAAATCGGATTCGATGCGCGGACGCGTGGAGAGCGCGTTGCTTTCGATCCTGCACACGGGTGAAGCGAATGTGGAGAGCATCGCCAGACAACTCGGACTGAGTCGTCAAACGCTTTTTCGCAAGCTGAAAGCGGAGGGCGTGACGTTCGAGAAGGTTCTCGACGAATTGCGCCGAACGATCGCGACGAAGTACCTGCGCGGCAAGAACGCGACGGTCGCCGAAGCCGCGTACCTCGTCGGCTTCTCCGATGCGGCAGCGTTCTCCCGCGCGTTCAAGCGCTGGACGGGATCGAGTCCGGGGAGCTATTGACTGACGGGTTCGCCGCCATGGCGAACTGCGCGTCGTCGAACTCCGCGCCTAACTTCACATTCTCCAGCTGGCGCGTCGCCCTGTTTCACCGATCGACAAAGGAGGACGCGAATGTGGAAAGGAAAGCGTCCGCGTCCGGGCGCAGAAATCCGCTTGGGAACATCGACCCGCGCCCGCGCGATCCACGTGCCGGCGATGACCGGCAATCACGCGCTCATGTCTCCGGAGATTGCGAGCGTAGGAGTCGTCTGCCTGACCCCGCGCGTGTGGGCGCGTCTTCGGCAGCTCGTTGGCCAATCAAGAGACGGCGGCAAGACGTGGAGCACGCAATACGGCCTGCGCTACGTTCGGAAGAAGTGAGAGTCTTCGCCCCACGTCGTCGTCAACGGGCCCACGCCCCCCACGACTTCCATTGCGGTGCCGGTATCGGTCCTCACGCCGTCCAATCAGCACGCTTCCATCAAGCGGACGCTCGACGCATCGATCGGACGCCGAACGCGCTCAACGACCCGGCATACGCAGTCTTCTACAGGTGCAGCTTCTACAACGTGCTCGTTCTTCCGGTTTTCTGGTACGTGACTCCCCGGCTCCAGCTCCTGCAGATGCACATCCCTGGACGCACCGGATGCAGCACGCCATCCGTCCTCTGTGAGGATTCCCCAGCGTGCATCACGGGCGGACCCAACTGACATTGCTCAGCGCGAACCGGATTCACGCGTTCGAACAATCATGGGTCGGCGTGCTCATGTTCGTCCCGGCATTTCTTTTCGGCGTCCCGCAGCCTCGATGGCTTCCGCTCCTGCTCGCGTGCTGGATGTCTCCGTGAATATCTGTGCCCCGGCGGCGACCCGGGCAAGCAAGCGGTTTGGATTCATAACGTGAGCCCATCCCGAAGTGTTTTCGCAGTGTTCGCATGGTCCGGGTAGGGACGTCCGAGGACATACAGAAATATCTGTATCTGCTAGAAAACGCGTGGGACCCGAGATGTCCTAAGCTGTCATCGGTCGTCGCATCACCTTCACACGGTGGGGGTCAACGGTTCGAGTCCGCTAGGGCGCAAGCCATTGTTCACGTCATCCTGAGCCGCGAAGACGGCGAAGGATCTCGAAATGGCACGCGGTTTCGCATCCTGAGATCCTTCGTCGCGCTTCGCCGACTCGGGATGACGGCTTGTTCAGAGTCTCCCTAGCGCCTACCAGGATGCCCACCCACGCCCGGTCGGGCGGCGTTTTGTTCTTCTGCCGCCGCGCGGCGACCGCGCGTTGTAGACGTCGGGGCCGAACATCTCGTTCACCGATCTCACTTGGATGACCTGGGAGATCAGCACGGCTCGGATGCGGCGTCTTCCGGCGCCAGCGTCGCATCGCCGTCGCCGCCGTGTCGAGGGTGATGCCGAGACACTCCCCCTGGCCCACAACTTTGAGTGGCAGTACTTCAGCTCATGGGAAGTTCGGAATGCTCTGCCCGGGAACGAAGATCGAATCGCCGGACACATTGTCGTTCACAGCACCATAGGCGAGCACGGGCGGCGCCGAGTCGTACTCGAGAGTGAGCGCACGAGCATCGCCCAAATCCACATTCGGAAAGTATGCCGTGATGGGCAACTGCTGCTGCGCAAGCGGCGCGAGCTGCAGCGTCGTCGTGCCGAGGAGCTCGCCGGCTGAGTCGCGCAACGTGAGCGTGACGCTCGCTGTGGATTGATTCGGGTTGAAGAACCCGACGTTCGTACGAAATCCCTGTGGGTTCGAGACATCGCGATTCTGATTCGAAAGGTGTGGAATCACGCCATGCGGGAACACGCCGCTCGCGGGCGCCGCCGGTACGAATTGACCGAACGTGCCTTTGTTCGCGCTTCGTTGATCATTGTAGATATTCGCAGTCACCGCGACATGCGCATGACTCGTGATGCGAAGTGCGCCGATCTGGCCGGCGATGTTGAGAAAGGACGCGCCGGCCACATCGTCGAGGACCACTTCGCCCCTCGCGGGAATCTCCACCGGCTTCGATGCTGACGCGTTCGTCGATCCGGCAGGGCCGGAGGAGAAAAACTCGACCAGCGCCACAACGTTGTCGCCTCTCGGATTGAAGATGCGCACATCGGTGACGAACTTGTCGCCCGCACTCGTCGTGACGTTGCCGGCGACCGCGATGCTGTATGCATTCGCTCCGAGAAGCTGTCCGCGGATCTCGCCGTCCGGAAACGCATCCGAATGCACGTCGACGTAGAACGCATTGGGATTCTCCCTCATGCGCTTCGCGACGTCAGAATCGGCCTGAATCGTTCCTTTGACGCGGCCGTTCTGAAACGCCGACGGTGACGTCGCAAAGCTCGCCACGATGGCCCCGTTTTCGCCGATGACGTTCTCGTGAATGTGCGCGAGCGACGGCTGATCCGCCATTCCGGCAATGCTGACTTCGTACGTAATGACGTTCTTCCCGTCGATCGTCACAAACGCCGCCCCGACCGCCGGACTGTTGGTCCGCGGCACTTCGTTTGTGCCGCGCAGCTCCGCAAAAAAGCTCTCTGGATCGCTTTGCGCTTGCGCGCATGGCGCGGTAACGACGATCAGGGCGAGTAACGAGAGAGAGAACTTGATCATGGGCGGCGATCATACAAAGTTGATTCTGGAAAACTGTTACGCTCGCGCGACGCATTTGCATCGATCAGGCGAATGTCCGAGACGGCTGACGACAGGCACTACAGCAGAGCGCGCTGCCGCCCGCAAATAGTGCTGTTCGCGCGGTCTTCCAAAGGACGACTTGGGACATCCACGTTTGTAGGTTGTTGGAAGCACGGTCGTCCGTGGCAGTCTTGAGTTGTCGCTGGCGCTGGACTCGCCTTCACGCGGTGGGAGACCGGTTCGAGTCCGGTAGCGCGTACCAACCCCACAGACACCACGCCGCTCACGTTCACAAACGGAGCGGCGGTTTTCGTATCACTTTGCGTCCGGCGCCAGCAGTGCTCGCGCCAGGTCGGCGGAGCGAAGGTGGAGCGGAGCACCGGCCACCAGTGATTGGTGCTCGGCTCTTCGCGGAAAATCCGGCGTCAACTGCACACTGAAAATCCGCACTTCGTCGTTACCATGCTGCTCTTTGTGAGGCTCTCCAGCCGGATGAAAGAACACGCTCGAGCGCAACAACTCGTGCTCGCTCCTTCCATGCACTTTCCGAAGCGAGCCGTCGAGCACGAGCCCGACAAACGGACTGGCGTGTACAGGCAACGGGACCCGCGACCGCGCCGCGTAGCAGTTCTCGACGAGCATCAGTCCGTTCCCGAGCGCCAACTCTCGCCGGCGTTCGCCGTAGAACTGACCTGGCGCAAGCGTATTGAGCATAAGCGCCCCGCCTCCTGAAGTTTCGACGCTGCCAGACTCAATTCGTTAGCCGCGCTCACTTCCAACGCCGAAGCGCGCTGAATAACCACCCTCGAGTGTTGGCGAAGTGTTCGCGCGGTGCTGCTGCGGACGACCCGGGATATCCGCGGACATCCCTAGTGTGGCGAGTCAGAGATACGCAGCATTTCGCTGGTGCCGCTTGCGGCTGAGATGCAAGGAGCGAGGAGGAGGCGATGTGGTGACATCGTTGACGACGAGCGACGCCGCAGATCGGCCGCAACCGGCACCAGCCC
>DATISF010000010.1:0-79949 GCA_035468985.1 Thermoanaerobaculia bacterium | reverse complement strand
CCCCGAATCCCGAATCCCGAACCCCGAATCCCGAATCCCGAACCCCGAACCCCGAACCCCGAACCCCGAATCCCGAATCCCGAATCCCGCGACACCATGCTCGTACTCAGCTCCGCCGACGTCCTTCGCCTTTTGCCGCTCGACGACTGCATCGCCGCGGTCGAGGAGGCTTTTCGCGATCACGGCCAGCCGGGGCTGCTGAGCGCTCACGTCGGCCGCGGCGCCTTTCACATCAAGACCGCGATCGCCGGCCGCAGGTTCGGTGCAAAAGCGAATGCAAACTTTCCCTCGAATCCGCAGGAGCGGGGCCTGCCGGCGATTCAGGGCGTCATGCTGCTGTTCGACGCTGATGACGGACGGCCCCTGGCGGTGCTGGATTCGATCGAGATCACCGCGTTGCGCACCGCCGCGGCGACGGCCGTTGCCGCGAAGTACCTTGCACCGAAAGGCGCGACGACCGCGACCATCGTCGGATGCGGCAAGCAGGGGAGAGTGCAGCTCGAAGCCGTGCGCCGCGTCCTGCCGCTCCGGCGGGTGTTCGCGTTCGACATCGAGCACGAACGCGCCCGCTATTTCGCGCGGGAGATGGACGCCACTCCGGTGACGACGCTCGAGGCGCGCGACACCGACGTCTGGATCACCTGCACGCCCTCGCGCGTCCCGTTCCTTCGCCGGGAGCACGTGCGCGATGGCGCGCTGGTCGCCGCGGTGGGCGCCGACAACCCCTCGAAGTCCGAGATCACGCCGGAACTGATGGCGGTGAGCCGCGTGATCACGGACGTGACCGCGCAGTGCCTGGAGATGGGCGATCTCCACCACGCGCTCGCCGTCGGAGCCACCGCGGTCGCGGAGCTGGGCGACGTGATCCGCGGTCGTTGCCCCGCGCGTCAGAACGAACGCGACATCGTGATCTTCGATTCGACAGGGGCCGGATTTCAGGACACGGCCGCGGCATCATTGGTTTATGACCGAGCCCAGGCCGGCTGAAGCCGGCGCTCCATCGCTCCGGGCCTTTGCGCTCTACTTCCTCCGCCTCGGCGCGCTCGGATTCGGAGGGCCGGTCGCGCTGGCGAATGCCATGCGTCGCGACCTGGTCGACGGGCGCGGCTGGCTCACGGCGGAGGAGTACGAGGATGGGCTCGCGCTCGCGGCGGCGTGTCCGGGCCCGCTCGCCTATCAGCTGGCCGTCTACTGCGGCTACATCCGATTTGGCATCGCCGGGGCGTTCGCTGTGGCCATCGCATTCGCGCTGCCGCCATTTGTGCTCGTCGTGGCTGCCGCGGCGCTTTACCGCTCGTTCGAGAACACGCAGGCGTTGCGTGCGCTCTTCTACGGCATCGCGCCGGCCATCGTGGCCATCATCGGCAAAGCCTGCTGGAACCTCGGCCGCAGGACGTTGAAGAGCGATGTGCGCGCGTGGAGCTTCGCCGCGATCGCCTGCGCGATCGTCGTCATCGAGGAACGCGAGCTCGCGCTTCTGTTCGTGGCCGCGGGATTGATCGGAGTCTTCGTGTTCTCGGTGGGGCGACGGGCGTCCTCCCGCGTCGTCATGGGCATCTCGCCCCAGTTATTCCTTTTTTTCTTCAAGACCGGCCTGCTCGTCTTCGGCAGCGGACTGGTGATCGTGCCGTTTCTGAAATCGCAGGTCGTCGATCAGTATCACTGGCTGACAAACCGGCAGTTCCTCGACTCCGTGGCGATCGGGATGATCTCGCCGGGACCGGTGGTCATCACCGCGACGTTCGTCGGCTACCTGCTCGCCGGCTTCATCGGCGCAGTCGCGGCAACGGCAGGGATCTTCTCGCCGCCGGTTCTGTTCGTTCTGATCGCCACACCGCTGTTGCGGCGCTACCGGCAGAGCCGATTCGTGGCCGGGTTCATTCGTGGGGTGGGGAGTGCGGTCGTGGGAGTGCTGGTGGCCACGACATGGCTGATTGCGCGGACCGCGGTGGTGGATCTGCCGACGCTGGGAATCGCGGCTGTGGCGCTGCTGGTGATCGCCGCGACCCGCACTCCGGAGCCGGCGGTGATTGCCACCGCCGGCGTCATCGGATTGTTGCTCTCTCTGAACTAGGGCCGAAGTCGGAGGAAGATTCCGTACCGATTGGCGTCGTAGTCGCCGAAGAGGAAGGGTGATTCGTTGTACTTGTCTTTGGAGTATTCCATGGCCACGCCGATCTTCTCCCGGATGTCGTAGGACACGCGGGCGCGATAGCGATCGATGGTGAACGGCGTCGTGCCGGTGTTGTCGTAGCGGGCGACGTCGCCTTCGAGGCCGACCTTGGTGAACGTCAGGCCGATTCCGCCCTCATACGACTTGCCCTTCTCCGCGTACACCGAAGTGCCGATGGCGAAGTTCTGGGGCTGGCGGAAGAGGATGGTCGTGTCGCCGTTGTAGCGCGAGGCTCCTGCGCGGAGGCGCAGCATCGCCATCGGAGTGACCTCGACGTCGCCGCCGTACTGACGCAGCTTGGAGTTGTAATCCGTGCCCGGCCGGTCGTTGTTCTGCTTCGTCTCCTCGGCCGTGACGCCGAAGCGAACCCACTTCGGAGCGGCGTACGCGGCGCGGAGGCGATAGCGGTCGCGATCGATGAAGTCGGTCCGGAGAATCGGCTCGTTCGCGGTGTCGCGGCGCCACGCCGCACCAACTGTCAGACTCTTCATTGCGTAGGCGACGTTGGTGTCGAACGTGTTCACGCGGCGCGAGAACGTTCCGGCCTGACTGCCAGGGACGAGAATTTCGGAGACATCGGGAGAGGCGGTGATGTCCTGCTTGCTCTGCGCGAATCCGGCGCGGATCGAGAACGGTCCGACCGAGCGTGCCGAAACGGCGACGTTGAAGACGTCTTCCTTGCGCTCGAGCGCGTTCTTCGCGTTGAGCACATCGGTGAAGTCCGCCGGAGTGGCGCCGCCAAACGAGATGCTCTGCAGCAGGATGGTGTCGATCAAAGCGCTGCCGGTGATGTCGCGATTCTCACGCTGCCAGCCGGCCAGCAGGTCGACTCCTTCGAACAGGGCTACTTCGGTACGGAGGCCGCCGCGCCACGTCGTGTTTTTCGCACGGCTGTCGCTGGCTTCGTTGACGCCGGTGTAGAAGCGGCTCAGCGGGAACGACACGAATGAGCCGGTGGCGGCTTCGGTTCCGTTGTCCGTCGAGTCGGCTGCGAAGCGAACGAAGCTGCCGATCAGCTTCACGCGGCTCGTGGCCTGCATCGTCGCGAACGCATTCGTGAACGGCGTCTTCACCTTCGAGTGGTCGACGCGCGTGATGTCGGCCGCGTTGAGCGGGCGTCCAAGAATGGGAAGCGGGTTGTTGCCGGAGCCGGTGCCGGGAATGAGAGCGAACGACTCACGGCTGTCGAAATTGCGCCAGCCCTGGGTCAGCACGCCGGCAAACCTGCCGGTCTGGAACGTGAACCCGCCGCGGATCTCCTGATCCTTGTCCTTGAGGTTCGAGAACAACTGGTAGTCGTCCTGGCCGAGGGTGTAGGTCGTGCGTCCCGGTCCGGAGTAGCGGTTGAACGTGTAGCCGATGAACGGAGCGATCTTGCCATCGGGGAGGAACGTGAGATCGGCGTCGAACAGGTTCCGCGTCCGGTCGTACGTGTGCTGGCCGAGGACGATGCCCTGACTAAGGAGGGGGTTGGCAAACGTCGGCAGGGCCGTGAACGCGTCATTGCGCCGGTAGGTGACGAGCAGGCGATAGGAGCCGCTCTTTCCGGCGTCGAGCCGCAGCGATCCGGCCGGAGTGGCGCCGAGGTCGCTGATGTCGATGCGGTAGTGATCGAGCGCGCCGCTTTCCTCGTTGCTCGACATCGTGAACGCCCGGATGAAGAGCCCGCTACGCTCATTGATCTGCGTGCGGTACATGTCTTCGCGTCCGCTGAGGTCTAGGAAGCGATAGCCGATCTCGATGTCATAGGGTGGAGTCTGAGCCCGGGCGACCGCCGCCAGCATCAGCGTGAGCGAGAGGCAGAGTACGAAGGTTCGTCGCATATTCATGGCCTTCTCCTCACTTCAGCAGCTGCGGCGAGCGGTTGGAGCCGTGCACCGCGACGTGGCAGGTCGTGCAGTTCTGATAACGGGCGTCAGTGAGATTGTGGAATGCAGGCGGCTGCGAGCCGAGCGACACGGTCTGGATCGGCGAGTGGCACTCGATGCAGACCTGCATCACCGTGGCGCGCCGGAGCTGCTTCGGATTCGACGAGCCATGCGGGTCATGGCAGGTCGTGCAATCGGCGGCCGAAACGCCGCCGTGCTGGAACACGAACGGACCGCGCTTCTCGCTGTGGCACGTCACGCAGGCGGATTCGCCGCTGTTGGTGGTGCGCAGGTGGCCGGCCATCGTCAGCGAACGTCCCGCTTCGGATCCGCGGCCGTGCGGCTCGTGGCACGAGGAGCATTCCATACCGCCCTTGCCCAGGCGATGTGCATAGGCTTTGTTGCGGATGGAGGCGGCCTGCGTATGGCAACCGCCGCAAAGCTCGAGCTGCGGTTTGGCCACCAGGTGCGGAGCGCGCGAGTCGGAGTTGTGAATGGAGTGGCACGACAGGCAGTTCACGGCCGCGGAGTTGGCGTGCATGCCGCCGCGGCGCGAGATGCGTTGCGTCGTCGTGTCGTGGCACATCATGCAGGTCTCTTCGGCGCCTTTGCGTCCCACCGGCTTGTTGATCTTGGACTTGTCGCCGCCGGCGGCGATGTGTTCGGCGCCGTCACCGTGGCAGGTGGAGCAGACGTCGTTGGATACTTCGCCCTTCTTCACGCTGCCGCGGGCGTGGGCATTGGTCGCGAACGCCTTGGCCAGATCGTGGCAGTCGCCGCATGAAGCGACGGCCTGCGGTTCTTCGGCCTTCGGCTGTTCCGCTTTCGGCTGTTCGACCGCGGGCTGCTGCGGCTCGGCCGGCGTCTGCGGCTGTGGGGGCTGCTGCGCGCGTGCCGCCACTCCGACCAGCATCAGGAGCGCGATCAACAGCGTCGCATAGCGTCTCATCGACATGGCATCCTTTCGGTCGTCGAAGGGGGACCTTGCGGTCCCCCTGATCGTTGACCCTTTGTGTTACCGGGCGTGGACCTTCTCGACCGCCCAGTCCTTACCGGTGCCGTGGCACGTGGCGCAGGCTTCCGCCGGCTCCGTGCCGCCCGGGAACGTCGCGGTGTTGAGGTACGCGTGCGCCGCGGCGTCACGGTTGTCGTGGCAGCCGAGGCAGGCCGCGGTCCCCGGACCCTGCGGCGTGAAGTAGTCGCGCGGTGTCGAGACCGATGCGATTCCGGTCGGAAGCGGCAGCGTGTACGACGAGCCGTTGTGGCACTTCGCGCAGTTGGTGATGTCGCCCGGGAAGCGCACTTCATTGAAATTCGTGTTCCCGATCGTGAAGTCCTGGGTGAGCTCCTCGCCCTTGTGAATGCGATGGATCATGCGCTGGAACGAGATTCCCTCGTTGGCGCCGCCGGCGGTGACCGTCGCGGTCATCGTCGGGTTGTGGCAGATCACGCACTCTTCGGTCGTGTTGCGCTGGCCGCCGTGGAGCGACAGGCCGGCGTGGCAGGTGTTGCACTGCGCGATCGTGACCGCGAAGCGCCGCGGTTGCGGTGTTCCGCCGCTGAGCGAGACGTACTTGAATGGATTGATGACCGATTCACGAACCGCGATGTCCGCGCCGCCGTCGGCGCGCTTCAGATTGACGTTGCGCCGGATGTCGACGCTGAACGCGAACGTGCCCTTGGCGTCGGCCGGGATGGCATCGATGAACGTGTAACTGGTCGTGCCGGCCGTGGCGTCGAACGTGGCCTTGCCGATGGCGTTGTCGCGCTTGTACCAGTAGTAGCTGTTCGTCGATCCGGCCTGAATCGGCGAGAAGGTCGAGAGCTTGTTGCCGTCGATGGCCGTGCCGTCGTTGTTCTTCAGGCTGAACACGACCGTGGCCTGCTTGCCGGGGGTGGCGTTCGTCACGCTGACGATCGAAGCCTTGATGCCCTGGAGCTGCTTCGAATTCAGCGGAAGCATGTGCGCGCCCTTGATGGACGCGTCGAATTCCTTGCCGCTGTCGGGGATGTGGCAGACCGCACAGGCCTGGTCGTCCTTCATGGCGCCGGCCGGGTGGTTCTCGCCCGTTTCCCAGTTGATGTCGTCATGGCACGATCCGCACGCGGCGCGCGACGGGTTCGTGTACCAGACATTCGACTGCGCCGGTTTCGCGCTGGCGTTCGTTCCTTCGTGGCAACGATCGCAGTTGCGGATGTCCATGGGAAGGGCGACCGTGGAGAAATCGACAACGCTCTGGTTGAAGCCGATGATCTGGTACGGCTTGCCGGCTTTGACGCTGGGGAGGTTGTCGCCGCGGTGAATCTTGTGCACCATCACTTTGAGGTCGACGGTGTTGCCGGTATCCGGATCGGAAGTCTGCGGCTGGTGGCAGAGGGCGCAGAGCTTCGGATCCCGGCGCGAACCGCCATGCAGCGCCAGCGGATCGTGGCAGTTGTTGCAGCTGGTGGCGAGATTGAACTTGTCCCACGTCTCGGTGACCTTCGCCCCATCGGGACGGAAGTCGTACTCGACGTTCGCGTAGTAAGTCTTTCCGATGATGTCGGTTAGATTGCGCGTCGCGTAGATGCCGAGGGTGTGCGTCTTGGCGACGTCATAGCCCGACGGAAGCGCGGTCTTGAACGTGTACTTCGCCCAGCCGGTGGCCAGGTCGGTCCAGGAGCCGTTGGCGTCGGTGCCGGCCTGCACGGCCGTGACGCCCGGACGCGGGCTGTTCGCCGGCGTCGTCACGGTACGCGTCGTGTACGCCGTGTATTGCCGCACCGCCGGATCGTAGTAAGCCATGATGCAGCTGATCGAGACCACGCCCGGCGTCGTCTTGCCGTTGCGGTCGAGCGGCTGATCCATGTCGTCGGTCAGCGTGAGATCGACTACCGGCCTGCGGTCGGAGCCGATCGTCACGGAATTGACCTTGATCTTGAGGCCCGGACGCACGTAGGCAATCCCGTCGTCGCTCAGATACGCTTCGACCTGATTTGCGGCGTAATGCGCCTTCGTTGGCGCGGCGGGAGTGCCTGGAACGGCAGCTCTCCTCCGCGCGGCCTGCTGGGTTGTGGAGCTCGTGACCGACGCCGGGGGAGCGCTCGGGAAACTGACCGAGCCCACCGTCGCCAGCACGAGAAGTCCGCGCAGGATGCTATGCATTGAATTCCTCCTTAGTCCTGGGGGAATTCTTCGCTCCCTGCACCCGGACGCCGGTGACAACCGACACCCTTGGCGTGTGTCACACAGGGGTGTTTGGAAGTATCAACGCCGTCGCCGGGCAGAAAGCCCGGCGACGGCGGGGGACGGCCCCTTTTTAGGCGCCCAGCCCGGCTTCGCGCCGTGCCGAGTGGTACTGCGGATCGTCGACCGTTCCGCCGACGCTGGCCATCTGGTTCAGACGGTTCTCGATGTCATGGATGCGATCGGTTGTGCCCGGGTGATCGGCAAAAAAGCGCGCCACGGCGCTGTTGCCGCCCTGATGCAGCGCGAGGAGCTTCTGAAACATGTCCAGCATGCCGTGCGGGTCATAGCCCGCCGAGGCCATGAGCTGCAGGCCCATGTCATCGGCCTGCTTTTCGTCCGAGCGGCTGAATCGCGCCATCGCGCCGCCGGCCAGGACCTGCGCCACGAGCTGCTGCAGCATCCCCGGATTCTGGCCGAGGAGAATCGAGCCGATGGCACCGATGGCTTGCTGCTGCTCAGCCTGTTTGATCACGTGACGCGCGACGACGTGGCTCATCTCATGCGCCATCACGCTGGCGAGCATGTTCGCTCTGTCGGCCTGTGCGATCAGACCGCTGTTGACGTAGATGTGGCCACCGGGAATCGCGAACGCATTGACCGACGGATCATCGACAACGTAGAAGTGGAACGGCCGATCGGCCAGCGGCGTGGCGCGATGCAGCCGTTCGCCGACCATCCTCACGTACGCGTTGAGGGCCGGATCGTTGTTGAAGCGAACCTGCTGCGCGACCTGCGCAGCCATCTGATCGCCGAGCTGCCACTCCTGATCGAGAGAGATTGATTGTCCCGTGCCGATGCCGAGGCCGCCTGAACCGCAGCCGCCGGCCAGCAGAAGCAGGACCGCGACAATGGAAACGTGTCGTAGATGCTGACTCACTGGTGTGTCCTCCAGTGATTCACAAAAGCACAAGCTGTGCTCACCGCAGCGAGCTCAACCGGCGGCTCGACAGCTACTCGTACCGCAGCGCTTCGATCGGATCGAGCTTCGCCGCTTTGTATGCCGGGTAGATCCCGAAGAACAGGCCGATGGAGATCGACACCAGCAGGCCGACCATGATCGACCAGAGCGGGGTCTCGGCTGGAAGCGGGGTGGCTTTGCGTGCCACGAGTGAGATGAGGAGGCCCACCGCCACGCCGATGATTCCGCCGATCCCCGACAGCGTCATGGCCTCGGTCAGGAACTGCGTGACGATGTCGCGGCGCACCGCGCCGATCGCTTTGCGCACACCGATCTCGCGCGTCCTCTCGGTGACCGAGACGAGCATGATGTTCATCACGCCCACGCCGCCGACCAGAAGCGCGATGGACGAGATGAAGATCATCGCCAGCGTGATGCCGCCGGTGATGGCGCGGAAGTTTCCGATCAGCTTGTCGGGCGTGAGCAGGCCAAAGTCGTTGGGCTTGTTGAACGGCACCTTGCGGCGCGCGCGCAGCACGGCTGTTCCTTCTTCAGTGATGCGATCGACCCACTCCGGCTTGCGCGGGATCGTGGCGATGTTCACGCCGATGTCCTTCTTCACCCACGGGAAATCGCGATCGAATGCCGTGATGGGCAGATAGACGTGTGAGTCGACCGACTCGAAAAACGTCTGCGGTCCCTGCCTCTCCATGACGCCCACGACCTCGTACTTGCGGCCGGAGATCGCCACTTCCTTGCCGATCGGGTCGACGCGCGGGAACAGCGTCTCCATGATCGAGTAGCCGATGACCACCACGTTGGCGCTGCGGCGGATGTCGTCGTCGCTGATGAAGCGTCCCTCGCCGATGAAGTGGTGGTTGGCGGCGGGATAGTCGGGCGTCACTCCCGCCATCGTGTCGGGCGTCGCCTCCTGCCGTTGATAAACGACGTCCGGCGCACCCTGGCCTCCGTTCGGTCCGCCGCCGGCGAACCAGTAACGCTCCGGCGATACGGCAGCCATCGAAGGGCAGAGCGCCTTCAGCGCCAGGGCGTCTTCGTAAGTCAGGTTCTTCCGGTTCTGCTGCTGCTGATTGTTGTTGCCCGGTCCGAACTGGGGATCGAACTTCTGGAACTGAACGAGCGTCGATCCGAACGACTGAAAGGCCTTGATCACGTTGTTGTTGAAGCCCTCGATGATCGACACCATGGCGATGACGGTCATCACTCCGATGACGATGCCGAGGACGGTCAGCGCCGATCGCAGCTTGTGGGCGGCGAGCGCGCCGCGGGCGAAGCGCACGTTCTCGCGGATCATTCGTACCTCAGCGCCTCGACGGGCGCCAGTCCGGCCGCGCGGCGGGCGGGGAAGAAGCCAGCGGCCATTCCGGTGAGGACGGCGACGAGAAGTCCGGTGATCACCAGCCAGGGACGGACGAGCGTCGGGAGGAAGAACGCGTCGACGACACGGCTGATGATCGCGCCAAGGACAACGCCGACCAGTCCGCCGCCGAGGGCGAGGAGGATGGCCTCGGTGAGAAACTGCAGCTGAATCTTGAGCTTCGTCGCTCCGAGAGCGCGGCGGATGCCGATCTCGCGCGTGCGCTCCACGACCGACACGAGCATGATGTTCATGATGACGATCCCGCCCACGACCAGAGAGATCGTGGAGATGAGAACCATCAGCAGGAATCCTCCCGACGTGATGCCTTTCCAAACGTTCTGAATCGCTTCCGCGGAAACCATCCCGAACGGATCATTCCCTCGGAATGCCGTGTGGCGGCGGCTGCGCAGAATCACCCGCACGTCATCCATTGATTTCTGCATGCCCGGGACTCCATTCGCCGCGCGAACGAAGAGGTCGATGCTGCGGCGGGTTCCGAAGCGCTTCCGGAACGTCGAGAGGGGGATGTAGGCGACGCTGTCCTGGCTCTGGCCGAGGAGCGAGCCCTGTTTGCGGAGAAGGCCGATGACGCGCATCGGCTGATTGGCCACGAGCATGGTGCGGCCGATGGGATCGAGCTTGCCGAACAGCTCGTCGCGAACGTCCGATCCGATCACCACGACCGGCGCCGCATGCTGATCCTCGGTATTCGTGTAAAAGCGCCCGCCCTCGAGATCGAGGTTGTTGATCTCGGCGGTGTTGGCCGTTCCGCCGTGGATCTGCACGCCGGCGAGGCGCTTCGCTTCGTGCTTCACGCCTCCGCGCGTTTGCAGGTGCGCGCCGATCGTGGCGCAGGAACGGCAACGCAGCCGCACCGCTTCGTAGTCGGACCACTCGATCGGCTTGCGCTTGATCGCTTCGAGGAACTGCTCGCGGTTGGTGATGATGCCGAATTGCGTGATGACGTAGACGTCGGGGCCGAGCTGAAACAGACGTTCGGAGACGAAGTTGTTGAGGCCCGCGATGATCGAGACGACCGAGACCACCGTCATCACGCCGATGATCACGCCGAACAGCGTGAGGAAGCTGCGCAGCTTGTGCGTGTTGAGCGCGGCGGCGGCGATGCGGATGGTTTCCATGTGCGGGGTTCGGGATTCGGGGTTCGGGGTTCGGGATTCGGGATTCGGGATTCGAAGATCGGGTTGCTTTCCCGAACCCCGAACCCCGAACTCCGAACCCCGAATCCCGCTAGCTCTTCTTCTCTTCCTTCTGTTGCTTGACCTTCGACCCGTCTTTGATTTCTCTCAACGCTCGGAACGGTCCGGTCACGATCTGCTGTCCCTCTTTCAAGCCGCTGACGATCTCGATGTTCGTATCGCCGGAGAGGCCGGTCTTCACGGGCGCGAATTTCGCCGTGCCGCCTTCGTTGACGAACACGCCTTCCTCGTCCTGCGGCTTGCCCTGACCGCCGCCCTGCTTCTCGCGGACGACGAGCGCCTGGATCGGAATCGCCAGGGCCTTGCTGCGCGTGCCGGTGATGATGTCCGCCGAGCAGGAAAAGCCGGGACGGACGCTCTCCGGCGGAGCCTCGACCTGCACCTTCACTTCGAAATTCACGGCCTGCGACGTACCGAGCTGTTGTCCCGGCTGCGTGATCGGACTCGAGGCCACCTCCGTGACCAGTCCCGCGAACGTCTTGTTCGGATAGGCGTCGATGGTGACCTTCGCGTGCTGTCCGATCTTGACGCTCGGGACGTCGGTTTCGTCGACCTCCAGCACGGCCTCGACCACGCTCATGTCGGCGATGGTCAGGAGCTTCGTGCCGGGGTTGTTCATCGTGCCGATGACGGCCACTTCACCTTCCTCGACCGGCAGGGCGGTGACGATGCCGTCCATCGGCGCGCGCATGGTGGTCTTGGAGAGCGTGTCGTTCGCGGCGGTGAGGTTCGCGCGGGCCTGATCGATGCGGCGCTCGATGGCGGCGACGTTCGCGTTCGCGGCATCGAGCAGCGAGCGCATTCGCTCCATGTCGGCGAGCGGGACGATCTTGTCGTTGTAGTTCTTCTGGGCGCGATCGTAGTTGCGCTGGGCGTCCGCGGCGTTGGCGCGCGCGGCATCGCGGTCAGAGAAAAGCGCCTGGAGGGATGCCGCGGCGCCCTGCGCGGTCGCGGCCAGCTGCTTCTGATCGATCTGCAGCAGAAAATCGCTCTTCTTGACGCGATCGCCTTCGCGCACGGCGAGGTTGATGATCTGCCCCATGACGTTCGCGGAGAGGTCGACCTTGCGCTTGGCGTCGATGCGGCCGTTCGCGCTGACTTTACTGGTCAGGTCCGTCCGCTCCACTTTGCCGAAGGTCACCGGAGTGACGTTCTTGTCGCGCCTGGTGAGGCCGACGGTGGCTCCTCCCGCGAGGAGGACGGCGGCGGTGGCGATGATGATCGTCGTCTTTCTTCTCGTCATGACGAACCTGTATACGGAGCGAAACCACCCGGGTTGCTGGATTCCTAGCATTGGGCCTCCCTTGCGGGATGTCGTCTCGGACGGGTAACGTTGACGTCAATCTATGTTGCGGATGGGGGTCGTCGCCATCGGGGGAGCTCTGGGAGCCATGGCCCGGTACGGCGTATCTCTCCTCGTGGCCCGGTTCTGGAGCTTCGATTTCCCCCTGGCCACCTTCCTCATCAATATCAGCGGCTCCTTCATCCTCGGTTTTTTCGCCACCCTGGCCGCGGAACGGACCGCGCTCGACCCGCTCTGGCGCCTGCTCGTGGCCACGGGGTTCGTCGGCGCCTACACGACCTTCTCTACCTTTGAATATGAGACGCAGCGGCTGACCGAGACCGGCGCCACGGGCATGGCCCTGGCGAACGTCCTGGGATCGGTGCTGGCCGGCTTTGCCGCCGTGCAACTCGGCGTCGTGCTGGCGAGGAGGTGAGGGAATGCTGAAACCGGGACCGGCCAAACGCCTCGTCATCACCGTCAACGAATCGGACCGGTGGCACGGCCGCACGGTCTACAACGCGTTGCTCGAGCTTCTGCGGCACCGCGGGCTGGCCGGGGCCACGGTCTCCCGCGGGATCGCGGGATTCACGGGCCACGGGTCGATCCACACGATCAATCTCGTGGACCTCTCCACGGATCTGCCCGTGCGGATCGAGATCGTCGACACACCGGAGTCGATCGATCGCGTGCTGCCCGATGTCTACGACATGGTGCAGAAGGGGCTCGTGGAAGTGCAGGACACGACCGTCATCAAGTTCGCGAGTGGAGCGGCTGCCGTCCCGGCCGCCGAAGCAAAGGAGAACCTCATGCGCCTGATCGGGAAGGCGAAGATGCTGCGCGTGCACATCGGCGAGAACGATAAGTGGGAAGGGGCTCCGCTTTACGAGGCCATCGTGAAACGCGCCGCGCAGCTCGACATCGCCGGCGCCACCGTCTACCGCGGCATCCTGGGATACGGCGCGCAGAAGCGGCTGCACCGCCACAAGACGCTGGGCTTCTCCAGCGATGATCCGATCATGATCTCGATGGTCGACCAGGAAGAGAAGATCAACGCCATGATCACGGCGCTGGAAACGATGGTCACCGGCGGCTGCATGATCGCGGTGTCGGATGTGACCGTCGTTCGCTACGCCAGCGCGAGCTCTGAGCCATCGTCACTCCGCGGCCCCGATCATGAAGGAGAGCAGCAGTAACAGGAGCACCACCGAGGTGATTGCGACGTACGGGGCGTCGTGCTCGGCGAAGAAAAGCGCGATCGAAGCCGCCACGCGGAGGACCGGCGTGGCGATCAGCACGAGCACACCGAGCATGATGATCGACTGCCCGCGCATCTCGCGCGTTCCCTGCAGCACGGCGCCGAGGGATGCGGTGTAGTTCTGATGGGCGTCGATCAGTTGTCCGAGCGCGGGGCGCGACGAGAAGTAGTCGTGATGATGCACGAACGTCACCGTCACGCCGAACGTGATCAACGCGATGCTCAAGAGCACGCCGATGCGGAGGATGGCGCTGATGATCGTTTCAGTCATCCGGTGATTCCTTTGATGAGCATCTGCAGCGAGATGATGATGAGCGCCGCCACGAACAGCCGGCGCACGACGCGATTCTCGATGCGCGGCAGCAGCCGTGATCCGAACAGCGCGCCGGTGAGCACGCCGACGGCCACCGGAGCGGCGATGAACGGATCGACCTGGCCGCGCGAAAAGTAGACCCCCGCGCTTGCCGCGGCGGTCACTCCGATCATGAAGTTGCTCGTCGCGGTCGAGACCTTGATCGGCAATCCCATGGCCAGGTCCATGGCAGGCACTTTGAGCGCTCCCGATCCGACGCCGAGGAGTCCGCTGATCGTTCCGGCGCCGTACATGAGCACCAGTCCGACGCCGGGGCTTTTCACTTTGTACGGGACCTCGCGGTCGAGCACCTCGTCGTAGTAGCTGCTCGAGAGGCGCAACGCACGCGACCAGGGATGGGTTTCATCGGCCGGATGATCGACTTTCGATCTGAGCATGGCCAGCGCCGAGTATCCGAGAACCGCTCCGAAGAGAACGAAGAGCCAGCGCGGATGAATGAGGCCGGCGATGAACGCCCCGGTGATCGCACCCGAGGTCGTGCCGAGCTCGAGGAACATGGCCACGCGCAGGTTCGTCAGGCGTTCCCGGACGTACGCGGCGGCGGCGCCGCTCGAGGTCGCGATCACGGAGATGATCGATGCGCCGATGGCCAGGCGGATGTCGACGTGCAGCAGGAGAGCGAGCGCGGGAACGACGATGATCCCGCCGCCGAGCCCGAGCAGAGAGCCCAGGATGCCGGCGACCAGCGCGATGGCGAAGGTCGTCAGCACGAACAGCAGCGGCGTCACGCGGTGAGTATGTCACGACGGATGACGCGGCCGCGATCGAGGAAAACGATTTCGTCGCACAACGCCGATGCTTCGGCGATCTCGTGCGTCACGTAGATGATCGGAATCGAGAATTCATCGCGGATTCGCGCGAGGTAATCGAGCACGCGGCCGCGGAGCTCGGCGTGCACTCCCGACAGCGGCTCGTCGAGCAGAAGGATCTCCGGTCCGCTGAGCAGCGCGCGCGCGAGCGCGATGCGTTTGCGCTCGCCTCCGGAAAGGCGCTGGACGGAACGGTTGCGCAATGGGCCGATCTCGAGAATTTCTTCGACGTGCTCCGGTGTCGTGCCGGCCTCCGGCCGGCCCGCGGGCCGCCGGGACGGCGGCACGACACCGTAGAGCATGTTCCCCCGCGCCGAGAGATGCGGAAACAGCGTGTCGTCCTGAGGCACGTACCCGACGCGCCGCAGCCGCGGCGGCAGATCGACGTGCCGGTCCGAATCGAACACGGCCCGCGGTCCGATGGACACGGAACCGCTTTGTGGTCTTCGCAATCCGGTCATGACCTCGAGCAGCGATGTTTTTCCCGCGCCCGACGGTCCGCAGATGGCCGTGGTCCTCGCCGCGAATTCCTCGGTCAGCGCCAGATCGAATTCTGCGAGCGGCAGAATGACGTTGCGCAGCGTCACGCTCATGGCGCGATGCTCCGCCGGCGGCTGACCACCTCCGCGGTCCACACCGCGGCGAAGGCCACGACGACCGAAAAGAGGAGCAGGCGATAAGCGGCATCGTCCTGACCGAGCTGCACGAAGTTGTAGATCGACACGGCAACGGTGCTGGTGCGGCCGGGAATGTTGCCGGCCACGAGAATCGTGGCCCCGAATTCTCCGAGCGATCGCGCGAAGGCGAGAAGCACGCCGCCGATGACGCCGCGCGCGGCCAGCGGAAGTGTGATCGTGAAGAAAATGCGCGGCTCGCTCGCGCCGAGCGTGCGGCCGATCTGCTCGAACCGGACGGGCACCTCCTCGAATGCGATCCGCGATGCGCGCACCAGAAGAGGGAACGACATCACCATCATGGCCAGCACCACCGCGCGCCAGGTGAAGACGACGTCGATTCCGATGTCGTGCAGCAGTGCGCCGATCGGGCCGCGGCGCCCGAACAGCTTGAGGAGGATGAGGCCCGTCGCCACCGGCGGCATGACCAGAGGCAAGGCGATGATCGTCTCGGCGACGGCTTTGCCGGGCCAGCGTTTGCGGGCCAGCACCCATGCCGCGGCCACTCCGAACGGAAGGACGAGCGTCGCCGCGAGCGCAGCGGTGCGGACGGTGAACCAGACGATCGCCCAGTCGCTCATCGATGAATGATCAGAAACCCGTAGCGCTGAAAGATCTCGAGAGCCGGCCTCGATGTGAGATAGGCGAGGAATTTGCGCGCGGCATCGCGCGATTCCGCGTTCGCGGTCACCGCGAACGGATAGGAAATCGCCGGGCCTTCGGCGCGCGGTACCTCGTATGCGATCCGCGTCCGCCGCGCCATGAGCGCGTCCGTCCTGTAGACGATGGCCGAGTCCGCATTTCCCGCCTCCACCGCCGCGAGCGCTCCCCGCACGTTCTCGGTCGGGATCACCTTCGCCTTCACGCGATCCCAGATGCCGGTTCTCATCAGATATTCGCGCGCATAGATCCCGGCCGGCACGCTCGACGGCTCCGCGATGGCGATGGTCCGGGCATTCAGAAGGTCGCGCTTGCCGACGATGACGAGCGTGTTCGAGAGGACGCTCACGCGCGTCTTGCGATCGATCAACCCGCGGCGCTGCAGCCGGTCCATCTTCTCTTCGTCCGCGGAGAGGAAGAGATCGGCAGGTGCCCCTTCTTCGATCTGCCGCTCGAGCAGACTCGAACCGCCGAGATTCACGACGATGCGGTCGGGAGAGAGGCGCTCGTACCGCGCGGCGATGTCGCGCAGCGCGTCCGTGAGGCTGGCCGCCGCGAAGACGCGCACTTCGGCCGCGTGCAGAGCGGGGGCGATGAGGAGGGCAAGGAGGAGCCGTCGCATGCGATATCTATAGAGAAGTATATCGTGTCATTCCGAGCCGCGAGGACGGCGCTCAGAATGACTCAGAGGTGCCGTTTCAGGTCCCGGAACGCGCTGGCCACGGCGTCCTCGGCCTGATCCTCCATCCGCCGGTAGATGTCGAGCACGGCCTTCCCCCGGCGTGTCAGCTGCGCACCGCCCTGATCCGACCCGCCACGGATCTTTGCGACCAGGGGCGAGCGGAACGCGCCGTTCATCACGCGGACGAGCGTCCAGGCCCGCATGTAGGACATCCGCAACTGGCTCGCCGCGGCTCGAATCGAGCCCGTCTTCGCGATCGCTTCGAGCAGATCAGCCTTCCCCGGTCCGAGCGCAATCGTGCCGTCATCCCCGACGACGCGAATGCGCGGCCGGATCTTGAAATGCATGGCGGAGAAATCGTATCAGCTGATCTTCGACATCACCGCCGCGACGACCCGGTCGCAGCGAGGTGCCTGGAACGCGAACAGCGTGTCGAACGTCACCCCGGCCCGCTCCAGCAGTGCTTCGCGCAACATCACGCGCGCACGGCGCAGCCTCGTCTTCACGACATCGCTGCTGACGCTGAGGCATTCCGCGGTCTCTTCGGTGGAAAGGCCTTCCACCTGACGCATCACCAGAACCGTGCGGTAATGCTCCGGGAGAGACATGATCTCCTCCTCGAGGAGGTGCTGCAGCTCTGAAGTCATCACCTGTTGCTCCGGGTCGGGTCCAGTTGCGCGGAGATGAAGAATGGGGTCCTCGTCGGAATCGACGATCCGAAGTGCGGCTGCGCCTGCGCGACGCCTCCGCCCCAGGGACTCGTTGACCGCAATGCTCGTCAGCCAGGTGGTGAAGCGCGCCTGACCGGCGAACGACGCAAGATGCGAGTAGGCGTTCAGATACGTCTGCTGCATCACGTCTTCGGCCTCCTGATCGGCGCCGAGGATTGCGCGCACCGTTCGGTAGACGCGCTGGTTGTGGCGGCGCATCAGCAGTTCGAAGAGCACGGTTTCGCCGGCGACGACGCGGGCGACGATCTCCTCGTCCGAAATGGGATCGAGCGGTGATGCGATTTGCGCGGTCGTGAGCTCGGGCATGTCTATTGGATGGCCTTCGATGGGAAAGGTGACAACTGCAGGGCCCGCAGTATTTCGACCGTCCGCTCACCCTGGTCCGCCGGTACGAACAGGTGGTCGTGGTGGATGGCCGAAAAGACGTTGCAGCTGATGCCTGCCGCCGCCAGGGCCCTGCTGATGACGGCCAGAAATCCCACCGCCGCGAGATCGGAATGGACCGTTAACGTAATCCACGCTGAGGGATACATCGGATCGAGACGATGTGCCTCAGCATCCGTGCGCTCGAGCACGATGGTCACACCCTCCTCTTCGCTGAACATGGCGATCGCGGCCACGGGAGGGCTCGTGCCGTGCGGAATCTCGCAGAAGACATAGGTTCCCCCGCGAAGGACGGGGTTCATCCCCCGGATGAGAACGTCGAGTGATTTTTCGCCGCGTTCGGAATTCATGGCCACCTCGAACTGTAGGGTACGGCACGTGCGTCTGGTCCATCCTCTCGTACTTTCGATCCTCCTGGCCGCGCCACTTCTGGCTGCTGACAGCAAGCCGCTTCCGCTGATCGAAGTCCCTGCCCGCACCGCTTCGGCAGGCCCGCTCTTCGCGGTGATCATCTCGGGCGACGGCGGGTGGGCGAAGATCGACAAGTCGATCTCGGCCGGGTTGGCGGGGCAGGGGATTCCCGTCGTCGGACTCAACGCGCTCGAGTATTTCTGGACGGCCCGCGCGCCGGAGACGCTTGCCCGCGACGTGGCCACGATCATCGAACGATACGGCGCGCGTTGGAACGCGACGCATGTTCTGCTGATCGGCTACTCGCGCGGAGCGGACGTGCTTCCGTTCGCCGTAACCCGTCTTCCCGAGCCTATCCGCAAGCGCGTCGCGCTCGTCGCGCTGCTTTCGCCGAGCAAGTCGGCCACGTTCGAGTTCAAGGTGGCCGACTGGTTCAAGGATCGCAATGGAGTCCCGACGCGCCCGGAGATCGACAAGATGCGCGGCACGAAAACGATCTGCGTCTACGGAACCGACGATCCCGACACGGTCTGCACCGACGTCGATGCGCGCGTGGCACGGCCGATCGCGCTCGCGGGATCGCATCACTTCGATCGCGATTACGACCAGCTGACCAAGATCATCACAGGGCAGGTGACCACTCCGTGAGGCGCGCGGTCGTCGCGCTCGCCCTGTTCACGGCGGCCTGCGCCACCGCGCCGCCGCCGGGCGTGCTGCCCACGGTCGAGTTCGGAGCGCGCAGCGACAACGCTTCGCCCTACTTCGTCGTCTTGATCACCGGCGATGGCGGCTGGAGAAAGATCGACATCAAGGTCTCCGACGCGCTCCGCAAGGCGGGCATGCCGGTGGTGGGGCTGCTATCCAACAGCTATTTCGCCCGCGAGCGGACTCCCGAGGAGACGGCGGTCGATCTCGACCGGCTCATTCATGAGTATCAGGCGAAGTGGCAGCGCCAGCGGGTGGTGCTGGTCGGCTACTCGCGAGGCGCGGAGGCGCTCCCGTTCATGATCAACCGCCTTCCCGACGAGACGCGGCGCGACCTCGCGGTGGTTGCGCTTCTCGGCCCCGGGCTGCGGACGGCGTTCGCTCTCGACGGGCCGGATCGCTATCCGCTCGTCCCGGAGTTGCAGCAGATGAAAGGGTTACCGCTCGTCTGCGTGTACGGCACGCTCGAAAAGGAGTCGCTTTGCCGGATGATGCCGCCCGGGCAGGGAACGGTCCTCTCGATCAGAGGCGGACACCATTTCGGCGGCGATTACGACCGCATTGCCAAAGCGATTCTGGACGCGCTGAGCCCGCGCGGATAGGTTGTAGAGCACGATCGTGTTTCGGAAGATCTGGCCGGTCGCCGTTTCCATCATCTTTCTCCTCGCGCTCCGCGTGGTGTACCTCGAGCTGAGCGAACTGCGGTACGCGGATCTGAAGGCGGCCCTCGCCGCGCTCCCTGCCTCGCGGATCGGAATCGCGGCGTTGTGCGCGGCCGGGAGCTATCTGGCCATCACGCTCGGCGAGCTCCTGGCGGTCCGTTACGCGAGCAGTACCGTCCGGTACCTTCGCGTCAGCTTCGCGTCGTTCATCGGCTCGTCGTTCAACAACAGCGTCGGCTTCTCCGGCCTCCTGGGCGGAACGCTGCGCTACCGGCTGTACACGTCGTGGGGACTGACGGCCGCGGACGTGGCCAAGGTCATCGGCTTCCAGGTGGTGACGCTCTGGCTGGGATTCTTCACGCTCGCCGGAGTCGTCCTGATCGAGTACCCGATTCGCGCCGCGCGCGCGTTGCCTTTCGAGATTCCCTCGACGCGGCCGCTCGGATTTCTGTTCCTTCTGGTACCGATGGCCTACCTTCTACTTGCGGCGATCCGTCCGCTGCCGGCCGTGCGCATCCGCGGCTGGTCGTTTCCTCTGCCGAGGTTGCGCGTGGCCGCGGCGCAGGTGGCGATCTCGACGTGCGACTGGCTGCTGCTGACGAGCGCGCTTTACTTCCTGATTCCGCCCGGCCACCGGCTGCTCGCGTTCGGGACCGTGGCCGCGGCCTCGTTGCTGGCGCAGGTCATGGGCGTGGCCAGCAACCTGCCCGGCGGAGTGGGAGTCTTCGACGCGGCGGTGCTGACGTTTCTCAGCGACCTCGCTCCGACGTCGACGCTGTTCGCGGGACTCATCGCCTTTCGCATCATCTATTACCTGGTCCCGCTCTCCATCGCCGCGCTTCTGATCGTTGGATACGAATTAGGGCGAAATCGGGAAATCGTGGGACGCATCAGCCGGGGTGCGGCGCGCGTGCTGCCGATGTTCGTCCCGCAGCTGTTCGCGGTGATGGTCTTTCTCGCTGGAGTGGTGCTGCTCGCTTCGGGCGCGACACCCGCCGAGCGACCACGAATCCAGCTTTTGCGGCTGGCCGTGCCGTTGCCGATCATCGAGGCGTCGCATCTCCTGGCGAGCATCACCGGCGTCGTGCTGCTGCTGCTCGCGCGCGGGCTGCAGCGCCGGATCAACGTCGCCTACCTCGTGTCGCTCGTGCTGCTGCTCGCGGGTGCGGGCTTCTCGCTGCTGAAAGGCTTCGACTACGAGGAAGCGATCGTGCTGCTGGTGACGTTCGTCGCCTTGTTGCCCTGCCGGCGCCACTTCTACCGGCGCGCCACGTTTCTCGACGAGCCGTTCACGCGCGGCTGGATCGTGGCGATTTTTCTCGTCATCAGCGCGACCGTGTGGCTCGGATTCTTCTCCTATCGATACGTCCCGTACTCGACAGACCTCTGGTGGCACTTCAGTTTCCGCGGAATGGGCGACGCGTCGCGATTCCTGCGCGCGAGCGTGGCGGCGGCCGTTGTCGCGCTCGTGTTCGGCATCCGCAATCTTCTCCGGCCCTCGCCGGCGCGTCCGGCGGTGGCGACCGCGGAAGAGATCGACATCGCCCAGAAGATCGCGCACGACTGCTGGTCCGAGAACGGCCATCTGGTTCTGCTCGCGGACAAGTCGCTTCTGTTCACCGAGGATCGCTCGGCGTTTCTGATGTACGGCGTGGAGGGGAGGAGCTGGGTAGCGATGGGCGATCCGATCGGCAGCGAGGCCGGATGCCGCGAGCTGGCGTGGCGATTCCTCGAAGAAGCGGACCGGCACGACGGCTGGACCGTGTTCTATCAGATCCATCAGAAGAACCTGCCGTTGTACGTCGACCTCGGCCTCACCCTGCTGAAGCTCGGCGAGGAGGCGCGCGTTCCGCTCGAGAACTTCTCGATGGACGGAGGCGAGCGCAAGCAGCTGCGCAAGACCGTCCGCCACGTCGAATCGCAAGGCGTGCGTTTCCGTGTCATCCCGCCGGCACAGGTCGAAGAGGTTCTGCCGCAACTTCGTGTTGTCTCCGACGAGTGGCTCGCCGAAAAACACACGACCGAGAAGCGATTCTCGCTCGGCTTCTTCGACAACGATTACCTCAAGCGGCTTCCGCTGGCGCTGGCCGAAGACGATCGCGGGATCGTCGCGTTCGCAAATCTCTGGCCGGATGATCATCGCGGCGAGCTGACCATCGATCTGATGCGCCATCGCACCGCCGCTCCGGACGGCGTGATGGATTTCCTCTTCGTGCAACTGATGCAGTGGGCCGCCGGCGAGGGCTACGGCTGGTTCAACCTCGGCATGGCGCCGCTGTCGGGACTGGAGGCGCGATCGATCGGCCCCCGGTGGGCGCGGCTCGGCGCGTTCGGATTCCGGCACGGCGAGTACTTCTACAACTTCCGCGGACTGCGCAAGTACAAAGAGAAATTCGATCCGGTGTGGGAGCCGATCTATCTGGCCTGCCCGGGCGGATTCAAGCTCCCGGTCGTGCTGACGAACATCGCGTCACTCATTTCCGGATCGTCGCGCGGTGTGGTGACGAAGAGAACTGCGCCGCCAGCATCCGGACACGTGATCGTCGACGATTCCCATCGCCTGCATGAACGCGTAAACAGTGGTCGGGCCAACGAAGGTCCAGCCGCGTGACTTCAGGTCGCGGGCCAGCGCTTTCGGATCCTTCCAGCGCCAGAAATATTCGGCGAGCGATCCATGCTCGCGCTTCAACGCGACCGCGCGCTTGGCGTTGTTGATCGTCGACTCGATCTTGCCGCGATGACGGACGATCCCGGCGTCTTTCAGCAGCCGCGTGACATCGCGTGACGTGAACCGCGCCACCCGCGCGAAGTCGAATCCGCGGAATGCACGCCGGAAATTCTCGCGCTTGCGGAGGATCGTGATCCAGCTCAGGCCGGACTGAAATCCTTCGAGGCAGAGCTTCTCGAACAGGCGATTGTCGTCGTGAACAGGAACGCCCCACTCCTCGTCGTGGTAGCGCTGGTAGAGCGGATCGTCACCGGCCCAGAAGCATCGAACGATACCGTCCGAGCCGGTCACGACTTTGCGCACGAACGCACTTTACGCCTCCCACATCACGCGCGGAAGAAGCGACGGTCACTGACAAAGCTGATCCGGGGCTCACTGTGACGTTCATGCCGGGGAGCTCGACCGGGTCACCTACCGTCGCTGCAAGCGGGGCCCGGCCGGCGTTCGTCGCGGCGCGGTTCACGCCCGGGACGGTCATCGACGACCGCTATCGCATCGTCTCGCTCCTTGGCGAGGGAGGAATGGGAGAGGTCTACCGCGCCGATGACATGAAGCTCGGCCAGCGGGTCGCCCTCAAGTACATTCCACCCGACGTGAGCTCGGACCGGCCGCTGTTCGACCGCCTCACGTCCGAAGTGCTGATCGGGCGGCAGATCTCTCACCCGAACGTCTGCCGGATCTACGACATCGTCGACGTCGACGGGCAGTTCTTCATTTCGATGCAGTACATCGATGGAGAAGACCTCGGCTCGCTGCTCCGGCGCATCGGACGGCTTCCCTCGGAGAAGGCTCTCGCACTGGCACGGGACATCTGCGCCGGACTGGCGGCGGCGCACGACCACGGCATCGTTCATCGCGACCTGAAACCCGGGAATGTCATGGTGGACAGCCGGGGGAGGGCGTTGGTTGCGGACTTCGGCCTGGCCGTCGTGCTCGACGAGATGCGGAGCTCGCACCGCTCCGCGGGCACGCCGGCCTACATGGCTCCCGAGCAGATCACCGGCGGCGAGATCACCCTCCGCACCGACATCTACGCTCTCGGCCTCGTGCTCTACGAGATCTTTACCGGGAAGCGCGTGTTCGGCGGTGCGTCGATGCAGGAGATCTCCGAGCAGCATGCCGTGTCGAAGACGCGGCCATCCAGCATTGCCCGCGAGATCGATCCGAACGTCGAGCGCGTGATCCTGCGATGCCTCGAAGAGAATCCGGCCGAGCGGCCCGTCTCCGCGCACGCGGTGATCGCTTCCCTCCCCGGGAGCGATCCCCTCGCCGCCGCGATTGCGGCCGGTGATACGCCGTCGCCCGACATGGTCGCGCTGGCCGGAAAGACAGGGGCTCTCTCGCCGGGACAGGCGTGGTCGCTCTTTGGAGCCGCCGTGGTATCCCTTCTGATCGGCGCATGGGCGTCCGGACGGTGGCAGCTCAGCGAGTTCGTGCCGAACATCAAGTCGCGGGAAGCGCTCACCGACCGTGCGCGCGATCTCAGCGCCGCCTTTGGTTTTCCACCGGCAGCCGATGAGCATGTCGAGTTCGGGACGGATCAGGAATACCTGGCCTGGTTGGCGGGCCGGGCCACTTCGATGGCAGCCATCAGCGCGGCGCTCTCCAGCACTCCGCCTTCCTCCATTCGTTTCTTGTACCGGGCATCGCCGCGGCAGTTGGCCGCTGGAAACACCGAGGGCCTCGTCACGGAGAGCGATCCCGCCGAGAACCTGCCGGGGATGTCCACGATTGTCCTGGACCACCACGGACGGCTGGTATACCTGCGGCGCGTTCCCGAGCCGCGCGCCGAGTTCACGGGAACAGTGCCGTTCGACTGGCGCGGCGCGTTCGGCGCGGCATCGCTCGATCTTGAGCGCTTCCACCCGGTCCCCCCGCTCTGGACTCCGCCGTACGGGTTCGATCAGCGTTCCGCATGGGTGGGCCACTACGCGAACCGCCCCGATCTCGACATTCGTGTGGAAGCGGCGAGTCATAACGGTCGCGCCGTCTACTTTCAGGTGATCGAGCCGTGGACCCGGCCCACCGGGTTGCCGGTTCGGGTGCCGGTTGGGTCGGCGGTGTTTGCAATCTGGAATGTCGCCGTGATCGCCGCGAGCGTCATCTTCGCGCGGCGCAACATTCTTCGCGGCCGAGGTGACAAGCGCGGCGCTCTCCGCCTCGGTGCGTTCGTGGCGATCTGTTCGGTGGTCGGCATGATCGCGCTGGCCGACCATGTCACAGACGTCAGTGGCGAATACCAGCTCATGACCGGAATCCTCGCCGCCGCGGTCTACGACTACGTGATGGTGTGGCTGATCTACCTCGCCGTCGAGCCTTACGTCCGGCGCCAGTGGCCGCGCATCCTGATCACCTGGAATCGTGTGATCTGCGGCCGTCTGCGCGACCCGCTGGTCGGCCGTGAGATCCTGATCGCCGCGATCGTCGCCGGCTGGACGGTGGTGATCACCCGTCTGGAATTTCCCGTGGGTGTTTGGCTCCACATCCGCAACGTCGTTCCGCGCAATCCTCTGACGATGTTCTCGATGCAGTCGCCGGTGGGCGCCGCGCAAACCGTTTCCCAGGCCTTGCTGCTGGGAACGGTGTGGAGCATGGCCTGGCTGACCATGCTGATCATTTTCCGGCTGGTCTTCCGCAGGGAGGCCGTGGCGTTCGTGGTGGTCTGGATCAGCATCGCCATGGTCGGTCTCAGCGGAGGAGCGCCACTCTTCCGCTTCGCCATCGGCCTCGCCGCGTTAGCGCCAGGGATCTTCTACGTTCTGCTCCGCCACGGCCTGTTCGCGCTCGCTGCGACCGTCTTCTTCCGGCAGGCGCTCCTCACCATGCCGGCGACATTCGACCTGAATGCGTGGTACTCGTTTCGCTCGACGGCGATTCTGGCGCTGCTGATCGCGGTCGCCGGTTACGGCTTCTATACCTCTCTGGCCGGGAAGCCGATGTTCGGCGCGGCGATGCTCGAAGAGCAGCCGGCGATCTGAGCGGCGGCTCTGACTGCCTTGTGGTAACATCACTAAATCGTCATATAGACATACTAGGAGATTGGCCATGACCGCCGTCGTCACCGCAGAAGGAACCCGATCCGCAGAGCTTCGCCACACCACCGGCTTTCAGTTCACGGTCTCGTTCGGAGAGGGGTATGCGCCGCTGACCGTCGATGAACCGCCCCCGCTTGGCGCCGGCGCGGGACCTGACGCAGCGCGCCTCCTGGCCGCGTCGATCGGCAACTGCCTGAGCGCGAGCCTCCTGCTCTGTCTGCAGAAATCGCGGGCCGGCGTGCCGGACATGCGCACGAACGTCGACCTGACCATCGACCGCAACGACCGCGGGCGGCTGCGCGTCGTGCGCGGCCGCGTCCGCATCGAGCTCGATGGGGACACCGACCCTGCGAAGCTGCAGCGGTGCGGGTCGATGTTCGAGGACTACTGCATCGTCACGGCGAGCGTTCGTCAGGCGTTCCCGATCGAGGTCCTGGTTGTGGACCGGCAGGGACGCGAGATTCACCGTTCGTGACCTGTTCATCCTCCGCTGCCGGCACGCGGCAGCTCTGAGCCATTCACGTCGACACTCCGAACCGCGGCAGCACGAATCGCAGCACCACGAACCATGCCGCGAACAGCAGCAGCGGGCCGAGAGACTCTGTCATTCCTACTCCGATCCCGCCGGAAAGGACCATTGCGCCGTGGCGGCGTTGAACTTGTGGCAGTTTGTGCACTCGCCGCCGAACTTCGTCAGGTACGGATTTGCCTCGCCGCCGGTGAAGTGAATCCCGTGCATCATCGGCGCGAGCGGCGGAGCGACCTTCGACGTCGCGGTATGGCACTTCAGGCACATTGCCGGAACGTCCTTGGCCGCAACGGCCGGATGCTTGCCTTTCAGCGTCAACCCTTTCGGTGCGAACGGCTGCAGCTTCGCCACCATCTTTGGATCGACTTTCACGCTCCAGTTCTTGATGGTCGTGCTGAGTGGAGCGGGCATCCCGGCTTTTCCGGTGTGGCAATCGACGCAAGCCTTCGGGAACGCATCCTTCGCCGTCACGCCGGGGATCTCACGGACCGGCTCCGCGGCGGCGGTCATGGCGATCGCCAGGAACAGAACGATGAGCGGGAGATGTCGTTTCATGCAGCACCTCGTTTCAGCGCGCCCCCGGCGCGCCCGCTGATCATGCTCACCCGAAGCCTGAGTCGCGTGTGATGACGAAGGGGCCTGCCTGTTCAGGCGGGATCGGGCGTGCCCTGGTCAGCCCGCATTGAGGGCATCGAGGCTCTCCGTCGCCATTCTGTCCCGCGACGCCGCGCTCGAACTGCGTCTCGCAGAACTCGCATTGCAACAACTCGCCGTAGATTCGTTCACACGACATGCGGGACCTCCGCGTTCAGGGTGATGACCGGCGTGGAGGCGTGGCGCCGCACGCGCGCGGCGGCATCGCCGGACGCGATGATCAGGTCGTAGTCGCCGTCGCCATCGCAGATCAGGTCGGACCCGAGCGCGCTGGCAAGACTCTGACCGTAGTCCGCGTTGTCGGTTCCGCCGGTCGGACATGCGATCCGGCGGATGTCCTTCGGGATCTCGGTCGTACGCACGGTGAGGACCGGAAGGTGCGCCTCGCGGATGACGCGCTCGGCGACCGATCCCATGAGCAGCCGCTGTAATCCGCCGCGCCCATGCGTTCCCATGGCGATCAGATCGGCATGCTCTGCTTCCGCAACGCGAAGGATCGCCGCCGCCGGCGTGCCTTCGACGACGATCGACCGCCAGTGCACACCGGCGACGATGTTCCTGGCCGCATGGCGGTCGAGCTCATCCTTCGCACGGCGGCGGGAACGCTCGATCGACTGCGCGACGCTTTCGATCTGCGCGCTCGTGAACTCCGGCGGCGGCTCGAACGTGTCGGCGTACACGACGACGATCTCCGCGGCCGCGCGGCGGGCCAGGACACTCGCAAACCGCAGCGCGGCGGAGGCGAGCTCATTGAAGTCCGTGGCGACGAGAATTGTTTTCATACGAGCAATGCCACCTCTTCTTCAGTCGGTAGTGGGACCTCGGTTTGGTCCTTTTTCTGGCGCCGCCGCTCGCTGAGATAGAACAGGATCGGCACGGTCGGCAGCGAGAGTAGGACGGATGCGACCTCTCCCGCCATCAGCGAGATGGCCACACCCTGGAAAATCGGATCGAACAGGATGGCAACCGCTCCGACGATGACCGCCGCGGCGGTGAGGATCATCGGCCGCGCTCGCACCGCTCCGGCGTCGATCACCGCCTCGCGCAGCGGCATTCCCTGCTTGAGGCGCAGCTCGATGAAGTCGACCAGGATGATCGAGTTGCGCACGACGATTCCGGCACCGGCGATGAACCCGATCATCGACGTCGCCGTGAAGAACGCGCCGGCCATCGCGTGCGCCGGGATGATCCCGACGAGCGAGAAGGGGATGGCCGCCATGATCGTCAGCGGCGTCCTGAACGACTGGAACCAGCCGACGACGAGTACGTAGATGAGCACCAGCACCGCCGCGAACGCCAGCCCGAGGTCGCGGAAGACTTCGTAGGTGATGTGCCATTCGCCGTCCCACTTCATCGCGTAGCGATCGGTGAAGAACGGTTGCCGCGACACGAAGCGCTCCATGGCGTAGCCTTCCGGGAGTATCAGGCCGTCGAGCGCGCGATTGAGCTTGAGGATCGCGTAGACCGGGCTCTCATCGCTCCCGGCGATATCGCCGGTGACGTAGACGACCGGCATCAGATTCTTGTGGTAGATGCTCTTCGGCGCGATGGTCTGCTCGATGCGCACGAGCGTTCCGAGTGGAACGAGCGCGCCGCGAGACGACATGACGCGAATCCCTTCGAGCTGCCCGATCGACGAGCGTTGGGCACGCGGCAGCTGCACGACGATGTCGATGTCTTCACTGCTGCCCGGCTGATGGAGCAGGCCGGCATTCAGACCGGAAAGCGCCAGGCGCAGCGTGGCGTCGATCTGATCGGGCGACACGCCGGTCAGCGCGGCCTTTTCCTTGTCGACGACGAACCGGTACTCGACCTGGTCGTCTTCGACATACGAGTCGACGTCGACGACACCGGCGGTCTCGTTGAACGTCGCCTGCACCTGTTTGGCGATGGCGACCTGCCGGTCGTAGTCGGGACCGTAGATCTCCGCGACGAGCGTCTGAAGGACGGGAGGGCCGGGGGGCACTTCGGCGACCTTCACATTCGCGTTCCAGCGTTTCGCCACCGGGGCGATCAGCGTGCGCATGCGCTTGGCGATCTCGTGGCTCTGCGCGCTGCGTTTGCCTTTCGGAAGCAGGTTCACCTGCACGTCGGCGACGTTCGATCCCTGGCGCAGGAAGTAGTGGCGCACGAGGCCGTTGAAGTTGAACGGCGACGCCGTTCCCGCATACGTCTGATAGTTCGCCACTTCGGGAACGCCGCTGATCGCCGCGGCGATGTCGCGGGTCGCCGCCGCGGTCCGCTCCAGCGGCGTGCCTTCCGGCATGTCGACGATGACCTGCAGTTCGCTCTTGTTGTCGAACGGCAGCATCTTCACGCGCACGAGCTTCACTGCGAACATCGACACCGCCAGCACGAGCATCACCGCAACCGCGCCGAGGAATCCGTAGCGAAGGCGCGGCTCGAGCAAGATCCGCGACATCACGCGGCGATAAGTCCGCGTCATGCGCCCTTCCTCGCCGTGCGAGGTCTCTTTCTGCTTTTTCAGAAGCCGGATCGCGGCCCAAGGCGTGACGATGAATGCGACGACGAGCGAGAAAAGCATCGCCGCCGATGCGCCGACAGGAATCGGCCGCATGTACGGCCCCATCAGTCCGCGCACGAAACCCATCGGCAGGATCGCCGCGATGACCGTGAACGTGGCCAGGATGGTCGGATTGCCGACTTCGGCGACCGCCTCGATGGCGACGTCCCGCAGCGGCCGGCGCCGGTTTTCAGGCAGCCGGTGATGGCGGACGATGTTCTCGACGACGACGATGGCGTCGTCGACGAGGATGCCGATCGAGAAGATCAGCGCGAACAGCGTCACGCGGTTCAGCGTGTATCCGAAGATGAAGAACACGGCCAGCGTCAGCGCCAGCGTGACCGGAATGGCCATGGCCACGATGCCCGACTCCCGGAACCCGAGAACGAGACCGATGAGCAGCGCCACGGAGAGGACGGCGAGCAACATGTGGAACAGCAGCTCGTTCGATTTCTCCGCCGCCGTCTCGCCGTAATTACGGGTCACGCCGACGTGGACAT
The DNA here is from genome assembly GCA_035468985.1 of Thermoanaerobaculia bacterium. GTDB lineage: Bacteria > Acidobacteriota > Thermoanaerobaculia > Gp7-AA8 > Gp7-AA8 > DASVHS01. The sequence goes on along the minus strand of DATISF010000010.1, from coordinate 50,582 downwards.
CGGCGGGAATGACGACGCCTTTCAGCGAGTCGACTTTTTCGAGGATCGTCTCCGCGAGCTTCGTGGCGTTCGTGTTCTTGCGTTTTGCGATCGAGATCGTCACCGCGGGCGTGACCGAGTTCTTCGTGCCCGTGTAGACGTAGTCGGCTGCTTCCTGCGGTCCGTCCTGGATCGAGGCGACGTCGCCGAGATAGACGGGGTGGCCACCCTTGGCGCCGACGACGATGCGTGCGGCATCCTCGGCACTGGCCAGGAATCCGCCCGTCTCGACGAGCACCTCGGCGTTGTTGTTCGAGAACGCTCCGGCGCGCATCTGCGAGTTCGACTGCTGCACCATCCGCGCGATCTGAGCAGGAGCGAAACCGTACGCCGCCGCACGCGCCGGGTCGACGACCACGCGCAGCTGACGGCGGAGACCGCCGATCACGTCGACGGCCGACACGTTCTCGACCTGTTTGACTTCGGTTTTGATCTCGCCGGCGATGCGGCGCAGCGCGAAATGATCGTAGCGATCGCTCGACAGCGTCAGCGCGAGCACGGGAACGTCATCGATCGAGCGTGGCTTCACCAGCGGGCCGTACGCGCCGGGGGGAATGAGGTCGGCGTTCGCGTACAGCTTCTGATTCAGCCGTACGATGGCCTTCTCCTCGTCCTCGCCGACCTTGAAGCGGACGATGGCCATGGACACGCCCGAGGACGACGTGGAGTAGATGTACTCGACGCCCGGGATCTCCCAGAGCAACTTCTCCATCGGCTTCGTGATCCGCTGTTCGACTTCGCGCGGCGATGCGCCGGGCATCTGCACGAACACGTCGACCATCGGCACGATGATCTGCGGCTCTTCTTCACGCGGCAGCAGTGCGACGGCGCCGAGGCCGATGAGAATCGAGGCGGCGATGAGGAGCGGCGTGAGCTTCGAATCGATGAAGATCGACGCCAGGCGTCCGGCGATTCCCAGTGACTGATGACGGGTCATGACACCCGCACTCCATCGCGAACGGCGTTGGTGATCGTGGTGACGATGCGCTCGCCGTCATCGAGGCCGGAGAGGACCTCGACGTTGCCGTCGCGCTCGTTGCCGAGGGTGACGAGGCGGAGGCGGGCGGTGCCGCCGGCGTCGACGACGTAGATGGAAGTCAGATCGCCGTGCCGGGTGACCGCATTCGCGGGAACGGAGATCGCCTGGCGCGTTCCGACGCCGAACCCGACGCGCACGAACGAGCCGGAGCGAGTCTTCGCGCTGTGGGGAAGATTGATTTTCACGAGCGCGCTGCGCGTCATCGGATCGACCGACGGGGTGATCGAGGTGACCTGCGCGCGGATTCCGTCGACGACGACTTCGTCACCCGCCTTGACGCGCGACGCGAGCTCTTCGTCGACCATGCTCTCTACGCGATACGAGGAGGCATCCTCGATGGTGAGGAGCGGCATTCCCGGCGCGGCCTGCGCTCCGGCATCGATCATGCGCGCGGTAACGATTCCGTCGAACGGTGCGCGGATGATTGCGTAGCCGAGAAACGTCTGCGCCTCGCTCACCGCAGCGTGCACCTGTGCGCGTCGCGCCAGAGCCTGCTGCAGCTGCGCCTGCGCGGCGCGGTTCTTTGCGGTGACCTCATCGAATTCCTGCGGGCTGACCGAACCGCGCTCGCGAAGCGCCGCGAAGCGCCTGTAGGTCGCGGCCATGACGTCGGCGTTCGCCTGCGCGGCGGCGATGGCCTGATCGACTTCGCCGGATTGCGCCTGCGCCTGATCGGTGCGGGCGCGGAGATCGCGGCTCTCGATCTCCAGCAGCGGCTGCCCGGCGCGAACGAAGTCGCCTTCCGATACGAGCACGCGCGTGACGTTGCCCATCACTTTCGCAGCCAGCGGGCTGACGTTGTTCGAGCGGACCGTGCCGCTGACGAAGCGCAGATCGGGGACGGCGGCGCTGCGTACGAGCTGCGTGGGAGCGCTGACCGGCGCGCTGGTGGCAGTCTCCCGCGGATGCGCGCAGCCGAATGCGGCGATGACCGCAAGAAGCGGCCACGTCATCCTGAGCCGCGAAGACGGCGAAGGATGTCCTGCAGCGCCGGCGAGATCCTTCGCCGCGCTCAGGATGACGTGGTGGTTACGAGAAAGGATCGACATCGTGTAGTCCTCCGGTGGCGCGCAGCAGCTCTGCGTAGCCGTTGATGTACTCGTAACGCGCGCCGAGAAGATTGAGGCGCGCGGTGACGAGAGCGGTCTGGGCGCGAAGATGTTCCGTGATGGTGGTCAGACCCTGTTCATAGCGGTCGCGCACGATGCGCGCGGCCGCCTCGGCCTGGGCGACGGCTTTGGTCGAGAGCTCGACGCGCTGGCGCGCCGAACGGACGCGGTGCCATGCGGAGACGATCTCCATCGACACCTGGTCGTTCGCCGCCGCTCGTCCGGCCTCGGCCGCATCGGCTCCGGCCCGCGCCTCGGCGATCCGCGCGACTTTCGACGGATCGAAGACCGCGAACGAGGCCATGACGCCGATCATGTGATCGCTGTTCCGCGTGCCGAAGTTCACTCCGCTCGAGCCCCAACTCGCGTACGAATCGACGCGGGGGAGGAGTGAGCTGCGCGCGATCTGGACCTGGAGCGCGGCGTTCTGCGAGGCCAGCGCGGCGCTGCGCATCTGCCCGCGCGCGGCACGTCCCTGCGCCAGTGCCGCTTCGAGCGGAATCTCGTCGAACGTGCGGTCGGTGAGCGTTCCATGCGGGGTGAGGTCGGAGTCGAGCTCACGCTGCACGGCGGTGTTGAGCGCCGCATGCGCCACGGCCAGATCGCCCTCGGCCTCGATTTCCTGCTGCCGGAAACTGGCCAGCTGGACCTCGGCCGCCAGTGCGTCCGACTCGACGAGGAGACCCTGTTCGAAGCGGTCGCGCATCGCTTTGGCATCCGCTTCGGCCGTTCGGGCGGCATCGGCGGCCACATCGCGCTTCGCCTCGGCGACGATGACTCCGTAGAAGCGGGCGAGGACGTCGGCGCGGACGCGCTGCCGTGATTCCTCGACGGCCATGTCGGCCTGCTCGACCGCCCGGCCGGCCTGGCGGCCGGAATCGAGACGGCGGAACTGATCGAAGATCGTGTACCGAGCCGTCAGGGCCATGCGCCAGTTGCGCAGAGGCTCCGGTCCGTTGAGGACGCGCGGATCGAAATTCGCCTGGCCGAATCGTCCCTGCTCGAGGAGCGAGCCGAAGACGAACACGGGATTGTTGCTGCGGCCGTAGGTCTCGGTCAGCTCGAGCCGCGGCAGCCACATCGACCGCGCCTCGGAATTCCGGACGACGGCCGTGCGTCGTTCCGCGGCAGCCATGCGCATCTGGGGATTGCGCTCGAGCGCCATGGCCACGGCGTCCGGGAGCGAAAGGTCCTCAGCCGCGGCGGGGAGGGCCATCAGCACCAGGAGCAGGGCATGGAGCACCGGCTTCAGCCGGTCCAGACCCCGGCTGATGCCGGGTGTCCAGAAGCCGGGGCTCCATTGAAATGCTGTTCTCACGCCGACTCCGACACGCGGCACTTCCGCAGGATGGAGATCATCGGGCACCAGTTGGTGAAGGCCGACTGCAAGAGGTTGAGGCCGACGAAGGCAGTGAGGAGAAGGAACCAGGGGCTCACCGCCCAGGCCAGGACGGCGGAGATCAGGATGAAGACCCCGGCGATCAGACGAAGGTAACGTTCGATGTTCATGCTTGCGCCTCCAGTTAGCTTGCTAACTATATGCACATATGGTTATACTGTCAAGCATGAATCGCGTTATGATCTGCCCGACCATGGCCCGCAACCGGAAACGGCACGAGCCCCTCTCCCCGGCGGCAATCGACCTGATCGCCGGCCGGTTTCGCATCCTCGGCGAGCCGCTGCGCATCCGGATCCTCCAGGCGCTCCAGCCGGGCGAGAAGAACGTCACCGAGCTGGTCGAGGCCGTCGGATCGACGCAGCCGAACGTCAGCAAGCACCTGCGCATCCTTCAGGAGGCGGGTATCGTCGGGCGCCGCCAGGAAGGCAATCTCGTCTACTGCTTCATCGCCGACGACAGCGTGTTCGACCTCTGCGACGCGGTCTGCGAGAGTGTGGGGGAGCGCCTGTCGCGCGATGTCGGATTGGCGCGCGAGCTCAACCGCGGGTTGCGGTGAGCCTCACGCGATCAGCCGCAGCAATTCCTCGAAGCGGAATGGTTTCTCGAGCACCCCGGCGATCTTGACCTCCGGGTTGGCGCGCTTCCAGAGATAGGCGACGCCGGACATGACGATGCAGCGCGGAGGTGAAGGAAGGTGCTGCATGCACGTGAACACGTCGCGGGCGGCGCTGTGCGGCATCACCACTTCGAGCAGGACCACGTCATACCGGGACGCGGACATGCGCTCGACCGCTTCGGCCGCCGTCTGGGCACTCTCGGCTTCGAGCTGACGGTTGCGAAGCCGCTGCACGAGAACTTCTCGGCCGCGCGCGTCGTTGTCGACGACCAGGATCCGCATTCAAGGCTGATACCACGGGCCGGCCCCGCCAGACGTGGGCCAGGTCACAAAATCAGGCCACTTCTACGGCCGCGCCCGCGATCTCGATCTCGAATTCGGGCGCTTCGACAATGTGCTTCTTGACCGCGCAGTGATCGACGGCGCGCAGAATGGCCTGCCGGTACTTTTCCGGAAACTCACGCGGCAACCGCAGGTCGATCCGGACCTTTGTGACGCGGTCGGCCTGAGAGTTTCGGACCGGCGTCAGCGTGAGCCCCATCCCCTCGGTGTTGATGTCCCGCTCGCGACAGAAGCGGAGGGCGTAGAACCCCATGCACGTGGCGATGGACGCGAAGAAAAGTCCGAATGGCGACATGGCGGAGTCCGTCCCGCCAGAGATGGCTGGCTGATCGGTGCGGACGGTGTGACCGGCATAGGTCGCCTCGACGACCACGCCCCCGGGAAAGGTGACCTCGAAGCTCATGTTTCTGATGTACGTCGTGATGGTTTCCGGCTGTGTGACACGAGGTACGTTGCGACGTGACCGTTGCTGGTGTAGCGTTGCCCGTCTCTTATGAGCCCGCAGGATTCGTCTTCGCGCAACGCTTACATCGTCATGACCATCGGAGGACTTCTCGTCCTCGGCCTGGTCGCCTGGGCGCTGATGCGATCGTTCCAGGCGCCGGTGGCGCCGCCCGCTCCGCCGCAGACGGCGCTGACCAGCGCGACGGCGACGGCACCGGAGCCACAGCACGTTCAGGACGCCGCCCACGCGGCGGTCCCCCGCATCAGCCCCGAGGAATTGCGGCAGAAGATTGGCAAGGGCGAGGTCACGGTGATCGACGTCCGCGACGCCGACGCCTATCTCGCCGCGCACATCCCGGGATCACTGCACATCCCGTTCGGGCGCATCGAGGGGGAGATTCCCTATCTTCCGCGAGAAAAGCCGATCGTCACGTACTGCACGTGACCGGCCGAAGAATCGAGCGCCGGTGCGGCGCTCATCCTCGACCGCGGCGGAATCCGCAATGTGCAGGCGCTGAAGGGCGGTTTCGGCGCGTGGCAGGCCGCGGGCTATCCGGTCGCATCCGGTCAGTCGTAGTGAAGGCGCTGTTCTCCTGCGCGGCGATCGTCCTGTTCGCCGCATCGGCCGCTGCGCAGAACGACCTCTCCGCCATCCAGGACAACAGCTTCCTCGTCGAGGAGGCTTACAACCAGGAAGACGGAGTCGTTCAGCACATCAACGTCTTCAGCCGCGATCAGAAGAGCGGCGACTGGCTCTACACGTTCACGCAGGAGTGGCCGGTCGGATCGCAGAAGCATCAGTTCAGTTACACGCTGCCCGTGACGGGCGGAACGAGCGAGCGGTTCGGCGACATGCTGCTCAACTACCGCTACCAGCTCCTCGGCAGCGGGGAGACGCGCACCGCGATCGCGCCGCGCGTCTCGATCATCGTTCCGACCGGCGGCGGCTCGAGCGGCGTGCAGGCCGCCATCCCGCTCAGCCGCGTTCTCGGCGAGCGCGTGGCCGCGCACTCGAACGCCGGCGCGACCTGGTACCACGACAGCCGCACGACCGATCTCTTCCTCGGACAAAGCTTCATTTACGCGTTGAGCTCGCGCGTCCATCTGATGACCGAGGCGACGTGGACACGTTCACAGCATCAGACGGATGTCGTCGTCAGCCCCGGCCTGCGCTGGGCGTACAACCTCTCGGGCGGATTGCAGATCGTGCCAGGAGTGGCTGTCCCGATCGGGGTGGGACCGAGCGCGGGCGAGCGGTCGCTGGTTCTCTATCTCAGCTTCGAGCACCCGTTCCTCCGCCGGGCCGGTCGCTGAAACGTTTCGGGCGAATCCGGCATCCCTCGAAAGGGAGGGAGCATCATGCCCAGGATCGCTCCGTGGGGGATCCTCCGGTTGCCGCATGCATAGGGAACGGCAAGCGCGGCAGCTTCTCGTGAAGCCGGCCCGCTCGAGTGATTTTCTCGGCATCGCGAACGCGAACCCGGACGCGGCGCTGGCCGAGGAGATCCTGCAGTCTGCCGTTTACGACGCGCAGCGCTCGGGCCTCGACGCCGGCCGGACCGTGGATCTTGTGATCAGGCTCGTCGAGGCGGGGAGGGAGATCGCGGCCGGCGGCACGGGCTGCGATCCGCTCCAATCCGCAATCAACATCGTGCAAGGTGAGGTCGCCGCCGGACGCATCACGCAAGGTCAGGCGGCGGCGGTCCTCGACGAGATCGACTTCGTCCGATCGGTCATGAACTGCTCGTGACGTGTGGTTCGTCACATCGTCATGTGCGGCTCGCCCTCGCAGCACCTCCCCCGAGCGGGAACAATCGCCCGCAAGGCGGAGGTGAATCATGTCGCTGCTCGAGGCGGTCCAGGCGCCCGTATTTGCGCGCCGTGTGGATGCGCTGGGAACGGAAAACGCGTTCAAGATCGGACCGCGGATCCAGGAAGTCGAGAAGAGCGGGAAGCGGGTCATCCGCTGCAACATCGGTGAGCCCGATTTCGCGTTGCCCAGGCACATCGCCGAAGAGGTCAAGCGGCAGATCGACCGCGATCAGACGCACTACGTCGACCCGCAGGGCATCGAGCCGCTGCGCGTCGCGATCGCCAAGTCCGTCGGCGACAGGCGCGGCCTGAAGATCACTCCCGATCGCGTCGTCGTCTTCCCCGGCGCGAAGCCGCCCATCGGATTCGCCCAGGAGGCCTACTGCGATCCCGGCGATCAGGTGATTTATCCGAGCCCCGGCTTCCCGATCTACGAGTCGTTCACGCGCTACGTCGGCGCGCAGCCGATGCCGCTGCACCTCAGCGAAGAGAACGGCTTCACGTTCCGGGCGAACGAGCTGGAGAAGCTGCTCACCGATCGCACGAAACTTCTGTACCTGAACTTTCCTTCGAATCCGACGGGCGGGGTGGCCACGCGTGCCCAGCTCGAAGAGACGGCCGGAGTCGTTCGCCACATGGCGCCGGAGCAGATGCGGGTCTACTCCGACGAGGTCTACGAAGACATCCTCTTCGACGGGCGGCAGCACGAGTCGATTGCCTCGGTGCCCGGCATGGAACGCCGGACGATCATCGTCTCCGGCGTCTCGAAGACCTACGCCTGGACCGGCGGCCGCGTCGGATGGGCGGTGTTTCCGACCGCCGAGGAAGCCGCGGTCTTCCGGAACTTGAACATCAACTACTTCTCGTGCGTCCCGGCGTACAACCAGTGGGGCGCGAAGCTGGCCATCGAATCGCCTGAAAGCGCGCCTGCCATCGCGAAGATGGTCGCGGCGTTCAGCGAGCGGCGCGATCTCGTGGTCAAGGGACTGAACGCCATCGACGGCGTCACCTGCCATCGCCCCGGTGGCGCGTTTTACGTGTTCCCCAACATCTCCGGCGTCTGCCGCAAGCTGGGCGTGTTCGACGCTTACGCTGCTCTGCCCGGCGCGACGCGCAAGTCGACGTCGCCGGCGACGCTCTTCCAGCTCTTCCTTTTGTACGACTACCAGGTGGCGACACTCGACCGCCGCTCGTTCGGCGTGATCGGAAGCGAAGGGAAGGACTACCTGCGGATCTCGATCGCCACCGGCATCGACGATCTCGCCGAAGCGGTGCGGCGGATCGCGAAGGCGGCGGAGGACAAGTCCGGGTTCCTACGCTTCATGGACGAGCGGAGGTACGCATGAGCATGAGCGCACACTTCGGGCCGCGTCGCGCGGAATGGATCGGCGAAGTCTCCGGATCGCCGCTGGCCGTTGAGGAAGTTCACGCATTCGAGCAGCTCGACGCCGCGTATCGCGCGCTGTGCGCGATGCTCTACAACTACGCTCCGATGTCCGGACACCCCGGCGGATCGATCTCGTCGGGACGCTTCGTGTCGATGCTCCTCTTCGACGCGATGGACTACGACTTCCGCCATCCGGACCGCGAAGACGCCGACGTCATCTCCTACGCCGCCGGCCACAAAGCCCTCGGCCTGTACTCGATGTGGGCGCTGCGCAACGAGATCATGCGCATCGCCGCGCCGGAGCTTCTTCCTCCTGCCGGTGATCAGCTCCGCCTCGAAGATCTGCTCGGTTTCCGACGCAATCCGAAGAATGATTCGCCGTTGTTTCGTGCGATCGGCGCGCGGGCCCTCGACGGCCATCCCACGCCCGCCACTCCGTTCGTGAAGCTCTCCACCGGTGCTTCCGGCGTCGGCATCGCCTCCTCGCTCGGACTCGCGCTCGCGCTGTCGGACTGGTTCGGTAAAGAATCGCCGCGCGTTCACATCGTCGAAGGCGAGGGCGGCCTCACGCCCGGCCGTGTCTCCGAGGCGCTGGCGTTTGCCGGAACGGCATCGCTTTCGAACGCGATCGTTCATGTCGACTGGAATCAGTCCTCGATCGATTCCGATCGCGTGACGCGCGAGGGCGACCGTCCCGGCGACTACGTGCAGTGGGATCCGCTCGAGCTTTTCCATCTGCACGACTGGAACGTCATCTACGTTCCGGATGGAACCGACTTCCAGCGCATCGCCGCCGCGCAACGCGAAGCGCTTCGCATCACCAACGGCCAGCCGACCGCGATTGTGTACCGCACGACCAAGGGCTGGCACTACGGGATCGAAGGGCGCAGCTCGCACGGCGCCGGACACAAGCTGTGCAATCCGGCTTATTTCCAGTCGCTGCCGCTTCCGGCATCGGTCATCGAGGCCATTCCGAAATGCGAAGGCGATTCGCTCTGCGCGAAGGGTCTCAACGCCGCGATGCTGGAGCGCTGCTATTTCGACGCGCTGCTGGCCATCCGGCACTGGCTGAACACCGAGACGCTGATGACGTCGATCATCGCCGCGCGTGTGGCGCGCGCGAATGAGCGGCTCGACATCGCGCGGCTCGCGCCGCGGCCTTCGGCTCCGCAGATCGACGACGTGTACACATTGAGCAACGTCGCCACGCTGCCTCCGGAGCTGGCGCTCGCGCCGGGCACGGAGACCACCCTCCGCGGGCAACTCGGAAAATCGATCGGCTATCTGAACCGCTACAGCGGCGGTGCCTTCTTCATCGCCGCCGCCGACCTTCTCGGATCGACGAGTATCGCCGAGGCGGCGAAGGAGTTCGCGCCGGGGTATTTCCGCTGCGGGACGAACGCCGACTCGCGAACGCTCTCGATCGGCGGGATCTGCGAGGACGCGATCAGCGGCGTGCTGTCCGGCATCTCGTCATTCGGTCATCAGATCGGCGTGGGCGCGTCGTACGGCGCGTTCATCGCTCCCCTCGGACACATCGCATCGCGGCTGCATGCCATCGGCAACCAGGCGCGCCGCGAGCGCACCGGATCGTTGCCACGGCCGATGATTCTGATCTGCGGCCACGCCGGCCTCAAGACCGGCGAAGACGGACCGACGCATGCCGATCCGCAGCCGCTGCAACTGCTGCAGGAGAATTTCCCGGACGGCGCGATGATCACGCTCACACCGTGGGATCCGAACGAGATCTGGCATCTGCTGGCCGCGGCTCTCTCCGCGCGGCCTTCGGTGATCGCGCCGTTCGTCACCCGTCCGTCGGAGGTGGTGCTCGACCGCGAGGCGCTCGGTCTGGCTCCCGCCGAGGATGCAGCGCATGGCGTGTATCGCCTGCGCAAGCCGCGACGAGCGGCCGATGCGGTCGTCGTGTTGCAGGAGTCCGGCGTCGCGTATTCGTTCATCACCGAGGCGCTGCCGATGTTCGAGAACGCCGGAGTCGATCTCGAGGTGTACTACGTGGCCAGCGCCGAGCTGTTCGACCGGTTGCCGCCCGCCGAACGCGCGAAGATCCTCCCGGAATCGAAACAGCAGGAGGCCATCGGCATCACCGGCTTCACGCTGCCGACGATGTACCGCTGGATCCGCTCCGACCTCGGCCGGGCGATGACGATGCACCCGTACATGAGCGGGCGCTATCCGGGATCGGGATCGGGACGCGCGGTGATCGCCGAGGCGGGCCTGGACGGCAAGAGCCAGTACGAGCGGGTCTGCGAGTTCGCGGAAGCGCGCGTGCGGGCCTGACGTCATCCTGAGCTGGCGCAGCGCGGCGCGGACGGGCCGATGCAGACGTTCCCGTAATTGGCGAGGACCGGCGTGCGGTCGCCGAGCGCCCTCACCACGTTCTCGCCGACCGCCTCGGCGCCGGTGAACGCGTAGTCGGTGACCTCCACCGTTCCGCCGAAGTGCACCATCGTCTCGTCGATGATCGCCGCAGCGGCTTGCGCAGCACCGAAAGCGTCGTCACGAACGGCGAGTGCCGGAGTGACGGCGATGTGCGTCTCGTCCGCGCCCGAACCCCGAACCCCGAATCCCGAATCCCGAACATTGCGGCGAGATTCGAGATTCGGGCCCCGAACCGATGCAGACGTTCCCGTGATTGGCGAGGACCACCGTGCGGTTGCCGAGCGCCCTCACCACGTTCTCGCCGACCGCCTCGGTGCCGGTGAACGCGTAGTCGGTGACCTCCACCGTTCCGCCGAAGTGCACCATCGTCTCGTCGATGATCGCTGCAGCGGCTTGCGCAGCACCGAAAGCGTCGTCACGAACGGCGAGTGCCGGAGTGATGGCGATGTGCGTCTCGTCCGCGCCCGAACCCCGAACCCCGAATCCCGAACATTTCAGATTCGAGATTCGGGCCCCGAACCGATGCAGACGTTCCCGTGATTGGCGAGGACCGCCGTGCGGTCGCCGAGCGCCCTCACCACGTTCTCGCCGACCGCCTCGGTGCCGGTGAACGCGTAGTCGGTGACCCCCACCGTTCCGCCGAAGTGCACCATCGTCTCGTCGATGATCGCCGCAGCGGCTTGCGCAGCACCGAAAGCGTCGTCACGAACGGCGAGTGCGTGTGAACGATGGCGTCGACGTCCTTGCGCGCGATAGACGACGAGGTGCGTCGGCAGCTCACAGGACGGCGCGTGTGAAGAATCGGCGGCGCGGCCACCGGCGAGCTCCACGATCTCGATCTGCTCCAGCGTCATCACATCGTACGGGATCGCTGAGGGAGTGATGGCGATGTGCTTCTCGTCCGCGCGGCGGCTGACGTTGCGTGAAGCCAGACGTCGTGACGGGCGTCGGCGAAGCGGTCGATGAACACGACAGGCTAACATTGCGGCAAGATTCAGGATTCGGGCCCCGAACCCCGAACCCCGAACCCCGAACCCCGAATCCCGAATCCCGAACCCCGAACCCCGAACCCCGAATCCCGAACCCCGAATCCCGAACCCCGAATCCCGAACCCCGAACCCCGAACCCCGAACCCCGAATCCCGAATCCCGAATCCCGAATCCCGGATAACGACATGTCCCGCATCCTGATCATCGACGACGAAGCGTCCATCCGCACGACGCTCTCCCACATCCTCGAAGACGAGGGGCATCGGGCCACCGCGTGCGAGTCGGGCGAAGAAGGCGTGGCCCAGTTCGCGCGCGAGGAGTTCGATCTCGTCATTCTCGATCTCTGGCTGCCGGGCATCGACGGGATGACCGTGCTCGAGCGCATCCGCAACGCCGGCGGGCCTCCGGTCATCGTGGTGTCCGGCCACGGAAACATCGACACCGCGGTGCGGGCCACGCGGCTCGGCGCCTACGATTTTCTGGAAAAGCCGCTGTCGCTCGAGCGCGTGCTCCTCACCGTCAATCACGCGCTCGCCGACCGCAAGCTCCGCGAGGAAGTGCGGGAGATGCGGCGCTCGGTCGATCTCGACGACCTGCTCATCGGCGAGAGCGAGCCGATGCAGAAGCTGCATCAGCAGATCCGAAGCGCCGCCCCCTCCGCGAGCCGGGTGCTCATCACCGGCGAGAACGGCAGCGGGAAGGAGATCGTCGCCCGCACGCTGCACCGCGAGTCGCTCCGCGCCGAGCAGCCGTTCGTCGACGTCAACTGCGCGGCGATTCCGGAGGAGCTGATCGAATCGGAGCTCTTCGGCCATCGCAAGGGCGCGTTCACCGGCGCGATCGAGGACCGCAAGGGAAAGTTCGAGCTTGCTGACGGCGGCACGCTGTTCCTCGACGAGGTCGGGGACATGAGTCTCAGCGCGCAGGCGAAGGTGCTGCGCGTGCTGCAGGAGCAGACGTTCCAGCGCGTCGGCGCGCAGCAGACGATTCGCGTCGACGTGCGGGTGATCGCCGCGACGAACAAGAACCTGGAGCTGGAGATCGCCGCCGGCCGGTTCCGGAGCGATCTCTACTACCGGCTCAACGTCATTCCCATCGACGTCCCGCCGCTGCGGGGGCGTGGAAACGACGTCGTGCTGCTGGCCGAGCATTTTCTTCGCCGCTTCGCCGCGGAGACGCGCGCGCCGAAGAAACGCCTTTCCGCCGGTGCGGCGGGGAAGCTCAAGGCGTATCACTGGCCCGGCAACGTCCGCGAGCTGCGCAACGTCATCGAGCGCCTGGCCATCCTCCTCCCGCACGACACCATCGAGGCCGAGGATGTTCAGCTCGGCGCGGCCCCGGCGGCGGCGCCGATTCCTCAGAACCTTCCGCTCCGCGAGGCCCGCGACGAGTTCGAGAAGCAGTACATCCTCGATCGCCTTCGCGAGTTCGCCGGGAATGTCAGCAGGACGGCCGACGCGCTGGGGGTAGAGAGGTCGAACCTCTATCGCAAGCTGCACGCGTACGGGATTCGGGTGGAGAGGCCGTGATGGCCCTGGAAATAGGGAGCGTCAGGCCGCCGTTCATATTGACACTCCGGCATCGAGCCACTACTCTCTGCCGGCTTTCGCGGGCATAACTCAGTTGGTAGAGTGCGACCTTGCCAAGGTCGATGTCGCCGGTTCGAGTCCGGTTGCCCGCTCCAACGATCATTATCCCGGGGGCCGCGGCGACGCGGCCCTCGCTGTTTCGGAGCGGCGATGACCGTGATCGATTTTCACAATCACTTCTACCCGGCGGCGTACCTCGATGCGCTGCGCTCGGGATCGAGCCGCGTGCGCATCACGGTGGACGAGGAGGGAAATCCCCGTCTGCATTACCCCGGCGATTACAACATCGCCGTGCGCGGCCACCGCGACATCGGCTACCGCGAGGAAGTTCTGCGCGAGACCGGCGTCGACACTCAGGTGCTCACGCTCACGACCCCCGGCACGCACATCGAGGAACCGGCGGTGGCGGTCCGGCTTGCGCGGATCGTCAACGACAGCTTCGCGGAGATCGTGTCGCGACACGCGGGACGATTCCTGGCGCTCGGCACGCTGCCTCTCTGCGATCCGGCGGCGTCGGCGAAGGAGTTGGAGCGCATCTGCCGCGAGCTGCATTTCGGCGGAGCGATGATCTTCAGCAACATCAACGACGTGGCGCTCAGCGATGATCGCTTCCTCACGGTGTGGGAGCGTGCCAATGATCTCGGCGCCGTCATCCACATCCATCCGACGTCGCCCGTCGGCGTCGAGGCGATGCAGGACTACTGGCTGATGCCGCTGGTCGGCTTTCCGCTGGACACCACGCTCGCGGCGGCAAGCCTCGTTTTCTCCGGCGTGGCCGCCCGTTTCCCGCGCATCCGGTGGGTTCTCGGACATCTCGGCGGCGCGATTCCGTATCTCGTCGAGCGCCTCGACCGCGGATTCCACGCGTTCCGCGAGTGCCGGGCGAACATCGACCGCCCGCCGAGCGAGTACCTGAAAGAGTTCTACTACGACTCGGTTAACTTCGACGGACGCGCGCTGCGGCTGGCGATCGAGTTCGCGGGTGCCGATCACATCCTCGCCGGCAGCGATTACCCGCACCAGATCGGAAGCCTGCGCCAGATGCTCGACAGCATCGCCGCGCTTCCGATCTCCGAAGGCGATCGGGCCAAGATTCTCGGCGGCAATGCCGCGCGTCTCTTGAATCTCGATTAGGCGCGCCAACGCCAGGGCTCGTGCGGATCGGCCACCGGCCGGAACGCGTCGGGGTAGTGGCTGACGAGGAAGCGCCGGCCGTTCCAGAACAGCGACATGACGTCGTAGCGGATCTGCACGCCGCGCTCGCCGCTCACGTATTCGTTCGCCAGCCGCACCAGGCGCTCGCGCTTCCGGCGGTCGACGGCCTCGTGCCCTTCGCCCGCGGCGAGCGACTGGCGCGTCTTCACCTCGACGATGACGATCGTTCGACCGCGCCGCGCCACCAGGTCGATCTCGCCGGAGCGCAGCCGTAGATTGCGCGAGACGATGCGATAGCCGCGCAGCCGGTAGAACCAGGCCGCGCGACGCTCGCCTCGAGTGCCCAGCTCGCGCGAATCGACCATCGCCACCAGCCTACCTCGGCGGCGCGGTCGCTCTACTTCCTGTGGAAGTGGCGCTCGATGTCCAGATGCTTGATGTCGACGATGATCGGCCGTCCGTGCGGACAGGCGAATGGATTCGAGGAGTCGAGCAGCTCGGCCACGAGGCGGGCCATCTCTTCGCCGCCGAGCGGACGGTGCACTTTGATCGCCGCCTGACAGGCCAGCGAAGCGCAGATGCGCTCACGCAAGTGCGCAATGTGTGAGGACTTCTCCTCGATCGACGCATCGATGAGCTTGCGCAGGAACGCCTCCAGATCGTCGTGCACGAGCTCCGGCGGGAGCGCGGCGATGGCGAACGTGTTTCCGGAGAAGCGCTCGATGTCGAAGCCGACCCCCCGCAGCTCGTCGACATGCGACTCGAGCACCGCCGCCTCGGCCGCGCCGCTTTCGTAGAGGATCGGCGTGAGCAGCTGCTGCGACGCCGGCGTGCCGTTCGAGATCCGCTCGAAATAGCGGTCGTAGAGGACGCGCTCATGCGCGACGTGCTGGTCGATGATGCGAAGCCCGCCCGGCGTGTCGACCAGGATGTAGCTCAATCGATACTGCCCGACCACCCGCCCTTTGAGATCGCCGAGATCGACGGGGCGCTCGTCCTCGACGATCGGCGCGATCGCCGCGGACTGTGCCGGCCGCGGCGGCTGCACGACCGCGGATCGTTGAAAGAGCGGCGTGAACTGCGTGACGGGCGGCGGCGCATCGAACCGCTGCGGCCGGAACATTTCCACCGAGGCCTCGTCCAGAGGCGCGTCCCGCAGCGGTGTGGCGAGAAGCAGCGCCGATCCTTCTTCCGCTCCGCCCAAGGCGCGCTTCAGAGCGTGTTCGACAAGGACGTGGACGGGACCGGAGTCGCGGAAGCGCACTTCGGTCTTCGCAGGATGGACGTTGACGTCGACGATCTCCGCCGGCACGTCGAGGAAGAGGACGACCGCGGGATGACCGTCGAAGTCGAAAGAATCGCAGGCCCGGTTGACCGCGTGCGTGAGGACGCGATCCTTCACCAGGCGCCCGTTGACGAAGAGATATTGATTGCGGCGGCTGCCGAAGCGGAGGCCGCGCGTGGCGAAGCCAGTCACGCGCGTCTCTCCCATGGCTCCGTCGACCGTCGCCAGGTACGGCTCGGATTCGTTGCCGAGGATCTGGACGACGCGGGCGAGGGAGGAGACGGCAGGGGGGAGATCGAGGACGACCCGCCCGTTGTGCTCGAGACGGAACGCGCGCGACGGATTCGGCAGCGCGTAGGACGACACGACGGTGACGATGAAACGGAACTCGGCGTCGGCGCTGCGGAGAAACTTCCGGCGCGCCGGCACGTTCTCGAACAGCTCGGCGACGCGCACGGTCGTCCCGCGGTCGCGAGCGGCTGGCTTCACGGTGCGGCTGCCGGTCAGCGGCTCGCAGGCGATCTCGACGGCGGCATCGGCCGAGCCGTCGAACGTCGTCAGCGTGAAGCGCGACACGCTGGCGATCGACGGCAGGGCCTCGCCGCGGAAGCCGAGCGTGCGGACGCGGGTGAGATCGCCGAACTCGCGAATCTTGGAGGTGGCGTGCCGCTCGATGGAAAGGAGGGCGTCGTCGTGGGACATGCCGCAGCCGTCGTCGCGCACTTCGATCAGCTTCCGCCCGCCCCCTTCCAGCAGAACGTCGATCGTCGACGCCCCGGCGTCGATGGCGTTCTCGACGAGCTCTTTCACGACCGAAGCGGGCCGCTCGACGACTTCGCCGGCGGCGATCTGATTGACCAGGTCGGAGGGAAGGACACGGATGGGGGGCATCGGTGAATTATGAATCGGGATTCGGGATTCGAGAATCGGGATTCGCCGGGTGGTAGGCCCGAATCCCAAATCCCGAACGCCGAATCCGGTCAGATTTCGAGAACAATTTTTCCAAACGCCTGGCGCGCTTCCAGCACCCGATGTCCTTCCGCGATCTGATCGAGCGGCAGCACGCGGTCCACGACCGGGCGGAGGCGGCCTGTGGCGACGTGCTTCATGATCTCATGCAGCTCGGCGATGCTACCCATCGTAGAGCCGAGGATGGAGAGCAGCTTGAAGAAGACGAGGCGGAGGTTGATGGTGACGTCCGCTCCCGCGGTCGCGCCGCAGGTCACGAGCCGTCCTCCTTTGGCGAGGGCGCGCAGCGAGCGTTCGAACGTGTCGGCGCCGACGTGCTCGAAAACGATATCGACACCGCGCTTGCCGGTGAGCGTTTTCACCTCGGCGACGAAGTCGGTGGTGCGGTACTCGATCGTGGCGTCGGCGCCGAGCTCCTTCGCTCGCGCCGCTTTTTCCGGCGAGCCGGCGGTCGCGTAGACCGTTGCGTTCCAGAGCTTCGCGATCTGGATGGCCGCGCTGCCGACCCCCGATCCGCCGGCCTGCACCAGCACGGTCTCCCCCTGTCGGAGTCCCGCGCGCGCGATGAGCATGTGCCAGGCGGTGAGCATGTCCAGCGGGAATGCTGCCGCCTCGGTGAATGAGAGCTGGGGCGGCTTCCGGATCAGATTGCGGATCGGTGCGAGCATCCGCTGCGCCGCTCCTCCGTTGGTGGTCTCGCCGAAAATCCCGAAGCGCTGGCAGAGCGGGTCGTTCCCGGAGAGACAGGCGATGCAGTGTCCGCAGGAGAATCCCGGCGCGACGATGACCTCGTCGCCGGCCGAGAATCCCGCTTCGTTCGGTTCGATCTGCTCGATGACGCCGGCCACTTCCGCTCCCGGCGTGATGGGCAGCGGGAACTTGTGTCCCGGCACGCCGCGGCGGACCCAGACATCCAGATGGTTGAGCGCCACGGCGCGCACGCGGACGATGGCGTAGCCGGGGCGGATCTGCGGATCGGCGATCTCGGCGAGCTCGAGTTTCTCGGGACCGCCGTGTTCTTTGATGACGACTGCTTTCATCGTGTGCATTCTAGGTCGTGGGCCGTGGATCTCGGGGGCGGCATCGTGCAGGTTCACCCATAGCGTGAGAAACTCCGCAAACCAATGGCTCGCAGAATCGGCGCAATGCTCGGCATCCTGATCATCGTCGGGCTCGTCTGCATCCTCATCTGGCGCGTCTACCTGCATCACCGCCAGTCGGGAGACCAGTCGGATGAGCCCGGCGTGATTGCGGCGCTCGCCGTCCCTGGTGCGGCAGCGACGATGTGCGCGAGGTCCACGCCGAGTTGCGGCGCCGCTAGCGAACCTCTGAACAAGTCGTCATCCTGAGTCAGCGAAGCGCGACGAAGGATCTCAGGATGCGAAAACGCCTGCCATTTCGAGATCCTTCGCCGTCTTCGCGGCTCAGGATGACGTGAACAACGACTTGTTCAGAGCTTCCTCAGTGTGGCGAGTCAGAGATACGCCCGGAGGGTTGCGGGCGGCGACGGGCCGTCTGCTTCGTTGCCGCTCCTCGACGATGTCCCGCATCGCCAACGTCGCGGCGCCTCGCATCCAGCCCGTCGGTGCCCGCAACGAAATGCTGCGTATCTCTGACTCACCACACTAGCGAACCGTGCGGATGAAGAAGCGAATCTTGCTTCCTTCCAGCTCGGTTGGCGCGTGAAGCGTTCGGGCGTAGACCACGCTGAGTAGAACGTCGTAGTCGCGGACCGTCAGCGCCATCTCCGATCCGAGTCCGGCGTCCACCACCGCTTGCGCGCTCTTGAACAGCTGGTTGTACTTGAAGCCGACCGTTCCGGCGCCGAGGTAGCCGATGCCGTACATCGTGTTCCAGTGGAGCAGCCAGGTCTTGAAATCCTTGTTGCGGAAGATCGGGACGAAGTACTCGTTGGTCAGGTGGATCTCGTGGGTTCCGGTCGCTTCGACGTCGGAACCGATCGCCTTCAAGGCATTGCGGCCGCCGAGCTGCATCATGTCGTAGCGCGGGATACTGTAGCGCTCGATTTCCGGAACATCCTGTCCTCCGGGACACGGCCTCTTCTCGTTATCGCACTTGTCGTATCCGAAGAAGGCGCCGAAGTGCAGGCGGGAGAAGATGAATGAGCGCTGGGTGATGTCGGTGCGGTGCAGACCTTCCGCTTCGAATTTCGTGTAACGGTAATCGCCGGTCGAGACCCGCAGTGACTCCGTGAGTGCGGCGGCCAGCCCGGTCTTCTGGGGGCCGATGTCGCGGAACGCGGTGAGCACGGGGGTGATGCGTCCGCGCGACTCGCCGACGATCGCGTTCATCCGCTCGTCGAACTGCGTCCCGAACTGGTAGCCGACCTTCATGTAGATGTTGTTCTTCTTGTTGTCGACGTTCGTGAGATCGCCGAACGTCAGCCGGTCGTCCTGCAGGAGGTAGAAGTAGCGGTGGTTGTAGTCGCGCGGAAATCCGAACAGCAGCAGGCCGCCGCGGACGCGTTGGAACTCGTTGGTCGACTTCGATCCGATGTCGGGGAAGCTGATTTCGTCGAAGACGCCCAGGCGGTAGGTGAGGTTCTTCGCGTAGTACTTGTAGCGGAGGAAGGTGCTGATGTCGCCGGTCACGAACCGGTAGTCGATCTGGCTCTCGAAGAGCACGTTCTTGATCAGCTTGCGGAGGCGGACACTTGCTTGTCCCTCCGGCAGGTATACATTGAGGGTCGGCAGCGTCTCTTTGCGGTCGTACGCGGAGGCGGCGGTGTCAGAGAGGAGAGGTGGTGTGGCCGGGGCGGGGATCGTTTGCGCTCCTGCGACTGCTGCGACGATGCTCGACAGAATCGCGAAGCAGGGAATCGAGATGCGCATGCGTGGCGTCCTCATCTATCGCGGAGCTTGACTGTACGCGACTCAACTTGTGGTAAAGTTCACAACTTGAAGTGCTTAGGCAAACGAGTGTCCGTGGCTCTGGCACATCTTTTGTAAAGCGGCGGCATTATAGCTGCGGACGGTGACCGTGCGAAGCTTTTAGGAGGTGTGACTTGTTGCGTCGCAAGCATTGGCTGCTTCTGTCCTCGTTGTTCCTGATCGTCGCGCCGGGTGTACTGCTGGCTCAGGCCGGTTCGTCGACGATGACCCGCGATGACCAGCTCGCGCTCACTGCACCGAGCGTCAGCGGACAGACAGGTCTGTTCGAGACTGTCACTGCGGACACGCTGCGGCGAGGTGACTTCTCGTTCGGCATCTATTGGAACGATTACGATCTGCTGGCAGGGCCAGCTCGTGATTTCGCGCCTCTCTCCGCGCGCGGATATCACGACATGGGTTACGACAAATACCAGCTCAGCGCATCCGCCGGGTATGGACTTTCCGACCGGTGGGAAGTCAGCGCCATGGTGCCGTGGGTGCGGCTGGTTCAGAACGGCGCTGACCGCGCCGGGTTCGTGAACGGCTGGCTGTACCAGGGGCGGTTCACCGACAGCGGTCTCGGAGATGTCCGGCTGGCTACGAAGTTCGGCCTGATGGACCCGACCAGTCCGACGAAGTTCGCCCTTTCGGTGTTCACCGACCTGCCGACCGGCGACGACAAGAGCGGCATCTCCACCGGAGCCGGCAGCTTCGGCCTCGGCGCGCACTGGACGCGCGGCATCGGCAGCTTCGCCGCTTCGTACAAGATCACCGGCGACCGCACCGGCAGGCGCAGCAACTTCCCGGGCGGCGGATCGGTGCAGATTCCGAACGAGTTCCGGGTCGACGGCGGCCTGAACATTCCGCAGCGCTGGTGGAGCGGAACGAACTGGATCAGCGAAGTCAACGCCATCGCCTACCAGGGTGGCGACCGGAATCCGAAGACGCCCGTCTTCCTGGTCACCGGTCTGCGTCACTGGTTCGGCAACAGCGGCTGGTCGCTTTCGGCCGGCGCGCGCTGGAACGTCACGAAGTTCTCGTACGATCATCCCGATTGCCGCATCACCGAGCTCGATGATTGCGGCTTGTCCGGCCTCGTCGGTCTGACCTTCGCGCCGGTGCACCTGGCGGCCGTCGTTCCGCCGCCTCCCGCTCCGACGCCGGTCGCTCCGCCGGTCCCGCCTCCTCCTTCTCCGACTCCGGTTCCGCCGCCTCCGCCGCCGGTCGCTCCGCCGCACCAGCCGCAGACGCTGCGCACGGATGAGATCCACTTCGAGCCGGGTTCGGCGCGCCTGACGAATATCGCCAAGGCCATCCTCGACGACATCGCCCTGCGCATGAAGCAGGAGCCGACGTCGACGGCGCTGGTCATCGGCTACACGGACGACCGTGAGAACACCGGAGCGAACGCCGATCTCGATCGCCGCCGGGCCGAGGCCGTGCGCGACTACCTGGTGAGCCGCCATGGCATCGATGCCTCGCGCATCAGCGTCGAAGGTCGCGACGCCCGCGAGCCGGTTGCCGACAACTCGACCGCGGAAGGACGCCTGCGGAACCGCCGTGTGGTCATCCGCCTGATCCTCCCGTAATTGAAAACCTTCGCATCTCAACGAAGCCCCCGGGGCAACTCGGGGGCTTTTTGTTTTGGACGCGGGGAAGCGAGGACTTGAAGTGCAGCACCGTGAGTCCCCGAGTCCTCGTGTCCCCGGGCCCCCACTTTGCACGAGGTCGCATTCATGAAGCGTCTCCCCATTGCCGTTCTCGCATTCGCCGCCGCATGCGCCACCGCGCCACCGCCGAAACCCGTTGCCCCATCGCCGCAGGTGCCCACGCAGTCTCCGAATCGCCTCACCGCCGTCAGCACGGTTGCGCGCACCATCACGGAGCCGCGCATCCGCGTCGGTCTTCTCAGCGATCAGCCGTCGGTAACGTTCCCTCGCGTCCGCGACGGCTACTACGTGATCGCGGACTCCGGTCCGGCGATCATCCGTCGCGGCTTCACCGTCACGGCGCCGATGGCCAATGCCGCGGTGGTGCGGTATGCGGTGCAGGTGAGCGCGATCTCCGATCTCAACAGCGTGAACGCGCTGGTCGACAAGCTGCGCCGCGACACGGGACAGCGCGTCGATGCCGTGTTCGACGTGGGCTCGGGCCTGTACCGGATTCTCGCCGGCGACTTTCCCGATCAGGATGCGGCGCTGCCGTTCAAAGGCACGCTCGTCCAGAGCGGCTATCCAGGCGATCTGCTGATCGTCCGGCGTCCGTCCGATCAGCCGTTCGAGAAAGTGCAGCAGATCGTCGACGATGAAGGCGATCGCTCCACGATCCGCTCCGAATCGCTGCTGGTGATGCCGGTCTCCGAGACGACGATCCGGATCAACGACCTGCCGTATCGAACGGCGGCGCGGATCCATCTCAACGCCCGCGGCCTGTTCAACGTCATCAACGAGCTCAATCTCGAGGACTACCTGTTCGGCGTCGTCCCGGCAGAGCTCGGACCGAGGACGTACGACGAGATCGAGGGGCTGAAGGCGCAGGCCGTCGCGGCACGCACGTACGCCGTGCGCAACCTGCGGCAGTTCGCCAGCGAGGGATACGACATCTGTCCCGGTCCGGCATGCCAGGTATACAAGGGCTTCTCCGGCGAAGATCCGCAGAGCAATCAGGCTGTGACCGAGACCGCGGGCCTGATCATGACGTACGACGGAAAGCCGATCGATGCGCTGTTCACGTCGACCTGCGGCGGCGAGACGAGCGACGTCGGCACGATGTTCCCCGGCCGCAACGAGCCATACCTGAAGCGCGCGCGCTGCGTGGAGCTGGACATGGTCACGATCGACGGACGGGAGGACAGCGGACTTCTCGCCGAGCAGCAGGCGGCCGCGCGGATCTTCGCCGCGATCGCGAACCTTCCGGAGCAGAAGAGCTGGAGCGCCGCCGACGTCGAGCGCGCGGTGCTGGCCATGCGCCGCCTCACCGGCGCCCCGGAAAGCGTCATCCCGAAGCCGGCCTCGAGCCGGCGCGGCGATGTTCTCCGCTATCTCGGGGCGCTCATGCAGCTCGACGACAAGGCGCGCATCGTCACGCTTCCCGAGGATCGCAAGTATTTCTTCCCGCAGACGGCGACGCCTGACGACGAGGCGCGGCTGGCTGCAGCCTTTCTCATGAAGTTCGGCGTGTTTCCCGCGCAGGACATCGACCGCATCGATCTCAATGTGGCGATGCCGCGCGAGGAGCTTTACGCGCTTCTCAACTCGTGGCTGCGCGAGCACTCCGCGCTGACCGAAGCCAGCGGAAAGATCCTGACGCTGCGCGGAAGGAACGTGACGCTGAAGTCGGAAGGGAAGATGCAGTCGTTCACGCTGCCAGCCGGCATTCCGATCTTTCGCCGGCTCGGCGACCGTGTGCAGGAGTACCGCCGCGTGCCGGTGATGATTGGCGACCGCGCATACGTCTACACGGGATGGAACAAGACTCCCGCGGCGATGATCGTGCAGGGCAATCTCGACGGCGCGTCATTCGATCGCACGTCCAGCTTCTCCAACTGGACGCGCAGCTATCGCGCCGAGGATCTCGTGCCGGTGATCAATCGGAGGAATCCGATCCAGCAGCTGATCGACATCCGCCCGGTGACCATCGATGCCTCCCAGCGCGTCGCCGAGCTCGAGGTCACCGCCGAAGGGGGAAGGAAGTTCATGCTGCGGGGACTCCCGATCCGCTGGTCGCTCAACATTCCCGACAATCTCTTTGTCTACGAGAAGACGAAGGATCCGGACGGGATGGACCGTTACACGTTCTTCGGGAAGGGCTGGGGCCACGGCATCGGCATGTGCCAGGTCGGCGCGTACGGGATGGCGTTCCGCGGATTTACGTACGATCAGATTCTGAAGAACTACTACACGGGGATCGAGATCGGACCGATGAAATAGGTCGTGGATCCTGGGTCTCGGGTCTCGGGGGCCTTGTCGCGCTGAGGCCGCGAGAGGCGAGGCCCGGTTCCCCGTTCCTTACGGCTCCGCCCCGAACACCAGCGTTGCCAGCGCCACGGCCACGCGCCGGTCCAGCGTCGCATTGGCGGCGAGATCGAGGTAATCGGCTTCGCCGGTGGCGTCGGGGCGTCGCACGATCAGGCCTGACGCGATGCCCTGGTAATAGAGACGAACGTTCGCTTCCCGCTTGCGATTGAACTTGCCGATGAACTTTCTCACGATCGCGCGCCACAGCGACTCTTCGACCGCGAAGCCGGCGGCGCGCTGATCGGGCGGCGCATCGATCGACCATGTGTTGCGGCCGAGACGCGAGATGACGCTCTTGCGGAGAATGGCGATCGTCGATCCGTCTGCGGTCTGCACGATGTATTTGACGCGCGGGAACGCCACCGGGGACTGCTGGACGATGACCAGCGCCGGCGCCGCGCCGCTGTAGAGCGTGACCCGCACGCGCGGGACGAGCGCGGCGATGAGCGCGGAGAAGACGACGCTGAGCACGAGCGCGGCGATGGCCGGACCGGCGCGATGTTCCTCGATCAGGAAAAGCGTGGCCGCCACGCCCGTCACGATGACGATGGCCGCGACGAGCGCGGCCACGATGCTGACAACCGATGCGAATCCGCGGTAGGTCAGAACCAGGTGATTGTCGCCGTTGCGGACGTGTGCGGTCTCGCCGGCGTGCACGCCGCTCTCGAAGAGGAATCGCGTGCTGGCGAACGTGCGGTCGGTGGCGGGGGCGTCCGCGGGCGCGGTGACCTTCTTCTCGAGGAGAGGATCGAGCGGCTCGGTCTCAGGATCGTCCGGGGCTAGGACGATTTTTTTTTTACGTCGTCGTTGCTGACTTTCTCGTGGGGGAGCGTCTGGGCCGAGACCTTTTCGTGCGCGGCGGTGGGAGCGTTTTCGATCACCGGCGTCCCCTCCGGCTGATCGTAACCCTCGGAGCCCGGCGCATCCGTCTCCGTCGGCAGTTCCTCCGAGAACCGTCCGTAGCTGTTGCCCATGCGCAGTTTGGCGCCGTGGGTGAGCGGCGCGACGCGCACGCGCTTGCCGTTCACGTACGTGCCGTTGGCGCTGGCCAGGTCGTGAAGGACGAAGAACCCCCGCTCGAAGACGATCTCCGCGTGATGCCGCGAGACCTTCGGATCGCGCAGGATGATGTCATTGCCGGGATCGCGCCCGACCGTGAAGGGCCGGTGCGTCTGGAGCCTGTAGCTTTTCTCCGTCCCGTCCAGCCCGACGAAGAAGATCTTCGCCATGAGTGACTCATTCTAGCCCAGTCGACCGGTGACCGCCCGCGAGGGCGGGCGACCGGTGGATTTCGCCGACGAGGTCGTCGATCGACACCGGTTTGGTCATCCAAGACTGGATGCGGCCGTCCAGCTCCCGGGGGGCGGGCTGGCCGCTGATGACGATGATGGGGATGAGCGAGGTTCCAGGCTCGCTGCCCAGCTTGCTCAGGACCTCCCCTCCGTCCATCAGCGGCATGAGCCAGTCCAGCAGGATCACATCGGGTTTCTCGCCGCTGTGGATCCGCTCGACAGCCTCTGCGCCGTTGGCGGCAAGCTTGACCTCGAAGCCGCGCCGGTTGAGGCCGAGAGCGTAGAGCCGGCGGACGTCGGAGTTGTCCTCCACGATCAGGATCTTTGGCCTCGCCATGCAGCCGGTTTCGTGCAGGTTTCATGCGCATGCTCAGGGGCAACTGTCGTGTGCTATCCTCCCGCCGCCCTCGCGAAGCAATGAACGTCAAGAAAAGACTCCTGGACGCCGCGCGCATGAACCGCGCGATCCGGCGCATGGCCATCGAAGTGGTGGAACGCAATCGCGGGATCGACGACGTGATCATCGTCGGCATCCGCAGCCGGGGCGTTCCCATCGGCGAGCGGATGGCGCGCGAGATCAGCGAGATGGAAGGGCATGACGTGCCGTTCGGCATCCTCGACATCACGCTCTACCGCGACGACCTCACCACCATCGCGCCGCAGCCCGTGGTCAAGCCGACGAAACTGCCCGAGCCGATCGACGACAAGATCGTAGTCCTCGTCGATGACGTGCTCTACACGGGGCGCACGGTGCGCTCCGCGCTCGATGCGCTGATCGATTTCGGCCGCCCGAAGGCGGTGCAGCTGGCCGTGCTCATCGATCGCGGTCACCGCGAGCTGCCCATCCACGCCGACGTGATCGGCAAGACGGTTCCTACCGACGCGAACGAAGTGATCAAAGTCAAACTGACCGAGACGGACGGGGAAGACGAAGTTCTGATCATGGAGAAGTGAGTTGCGCACCCAGAGCTCCGCACTCCGCTCCAAAGATCTCCTCGGCATCGAGCAGCTCACCCCCGAAGAGATCAACCTGATCCTCGACACGGCCGAAGGCTTCAAGGAAGTCAGCGAGCGGCCCGTGAAGAAAGTGCCGGCCCTGCGCGGCCAGCTCGTCATCAACCTGTTCATGGAGCCCTCCACGCGCACGCGCGTTTCGTTCGAGATCGCCGAGAAGCGTCTCTCCGCCGATACGCTGAACTTCACCGCCTCCGGCTCGTCAGTCGAAAAAGGGGAGACGCTGATCGACACCGCCGAGAACCTGATGGCGATGCACCCGGACATGATCGTCATCCGGCACAAGCATCCCGGCGCGCCGAAGATGCTCGCCGACCGGCTGCCGGCATCGATCGTCAACGCCGGCGACGGCGCGCACGAGCATCCCACGCAGGCACTCCTCGACGCCTTCACGATCCGCGAGCGCCTCGGCCGCCTGCAGGGAGTGAATGTCTCGATCATCGGCGACATCGCCCACTCGCGCGTGGTGCGCTCGAACATCCACCTGCTCACGAAGATGAAGGCGAACGTCACGCTGGCCGCGCCGCCGACACTGATGCCGGTGGAAATCGAGAAGATGGGCGTGCGCGTCGTGAACTCACTCGACGAGGCGCTCGAGGGCGCGGACGTCGTGATGATGCTCCGTATCCAGATCGAGCGGCAGGGGAAGCTGAGCTTCCCGTCGCTGCGCGAGTACTACAACACGTTCGGACTGACGCCGGAGCGCCTGCGCCGTGCCAGGGACGGCGTGCTGGTCATGCATCCGGGGCCGATGAACCGCGGCGTGGAGATCGCGTCCGACGTTGCCGACGGGCCGTACTCGGTGATCCTCGAACAGGTGACGAACGGCGTGGCCGTACGCATGGCGGTTCTGTATCTGCTGGCGGGGGAGCACCTCGCGGAATGAACCTCCTCATCGCCAACGGCCGCGTCATCGACCCGTCGCAGAAGCTCGACGCGAAGCTCGACGTTCTGATCGAGAACGGCTCGATCGCGCGCGTCGACAAGAAGATTCGCGCCGACGTCGAGACGATCGACGCGAACGGCCTCGTCGTCGCCCCGGGCTTCATCGACCTGCATACGCATCTCCGCGAGCCGGGGCAGGAACACAAGGAGACGATCGCCAGCGGCACGCGTGCCGCGGTGGCGGGTGGCTACACGGCCGTCTGCGCCATGGCCAATACGATTCCGCCCAACGACGAGCGCGCGGTCACGGAAATGGTCGTGGCCGAGGCGGCGAGGAACGGGGCGTGCCGGGTGTATCCGGTGGGAGCGGTGAGCAAAGGGTTGAAAGGGGAGGAGCTCGCCGAGCTGGCCGACCTGCGCGCCGGCGGCTGCGTGGCGGTGAGCGATGACGGCAAGCCGGTCTGGAACGCCCAGCTCATGCGGCGCGCGCTCGAGTATTCGCTGATGCTCGGGATGCCGATCGTTGCCCACGAAGAAGACGCCCACCTCAACGAAGGTGGCGTCATGCACGAGGGCTTCTACTCCACACTCCTCGGCATGGCCGGAATCCCGGCGGCGTCCGAGGAGGCCATGGTGGCGCGCGACGTGATCCTGGCGCGGATGACGGGCGGGCATCTCCATGTCGCGCACCTCTCCACCGCGGGGGCGATCGAAGCCGTCCGCGCCGCGCGTGCGGAGCGCGTGAACGTCACCTGCGAAGTGACGCCGCATCACCTCGCGCTCGAGGACGAGACGGTCCGTTCGTTCTCGACGAATCTGAAAATGAATCCGCCCCTGCGCTCGCGTGCCCACCGGCTGGCCGTTCTCGACGGCATCGCCGATGGGACAGTGGATGCGATCGCCACCGATCACGCACCGCACCATTTCGACGAGAAGAACGTGGAGTTCGATCTCGCGCCGTTCGGCGTGATCGGGCTCGAGACCGCCTTCGGAGTCTGCTACGACCGTCTCGTCCGCGAGAAGGTCATCGACCTGCCGCGGCTGATCGACTTGTTCTCCTGCGGTCCGGCGCGCGTGTTCGACCTCCCGGGAGGCACGTTGCGCCCCGGAAGTCTCGGCGACGTGACGATTGTCGATGTCGACGCGCGATACCAGGTCACGAACACGTTCCGCTCGAATTCGTCGAATTCCCCGTTCATCGGAGAGACGCTGCACGGGCGGCCGGTGACGACGATCGTAGGCGGTGCCGTGCGCTACGACATTCGTGGTGGAGCGGCCGTCGCGGCTGTCGGGTCGACGCGCGGGACGCGCGCCGCTCCACGCAAGAAGAAACGCCGCAAATGAAGCGCATCGTCGTCGTGGACGATTCGCCGGCGTTCTGCGATCTGTGGTCGAACTTCATCACCGAGCGCTATCCGGCCCTGGCGTCGGTCGAGACGTACTCGCACCCCTACGACGCCCTGGCGAAGATCGACGGTTCGATCGACCTTCTGATCGTCGACCTGGAGATGCCCGGGATGGACGGCAAGAAATTTGTCGAGTACGCCAGGCAGAAGGGGCTGGCTTCCAAGCGGATCGTCGTCACCTCCTCCCACTCGGCCGAGGAACTGCACGAGAGGTTCCGGATCGGGGAGACGATCGCGGTGATCAACAAGACGGAACCGAAACAACAAGAGGCCTTCCTGATGATCGTGGATTCGGTGATGCGGCGCCCCACCGTATAATGGCGGAGTCCATGACCGCCCAGCCAGCCCATGCGGCTGCGCAAACGCAGCAAATCACCCTGAACGACCTGCTGGTGTACATGTCCAAGCAGCAGGCGTCCGATCTCCACCTCAAGCCGATGCGGCCGCCGCTGATCCGTCTCCGCGGCAAGCTGCTGCCGGTCGCCGGAACCGAGCCGCTGAAGCCAACCGATCTCGAGAAGATGCTGCTGCCAATCCTCAATCGGGCGCAGCGCGAGAAGTTCGACGGCAACCAGTCGGTCGACTTCGGCTACGGCGTTCCCGGCGTAGCCCGCTTCCGCGGCAACATGTACATGCAGCGCGGAACGGTCGGTGCGGTGTTCCGGCGCATTCCGATCCAGGTCCTCAACATCGATCAGCTCGAGCTGCCGCTCGCGGTTCGGGACATGACGCAGATTCCCGACGGCCTCGTCCTGGTCACCGGACCGACGGGGTCGGGCAAGTCGACCACGCTGGCGGCGATGATCCTGGAGATCGCCGAGCACGAGCCGCTGCACATCGTGACGATCGAGGACCCGATCGAGTTCCTGTTCATCGACCGCATCGCCGCGATCTCACAGCGCGAGGTGGGAACGGATACGCCGAGCTTCAAGGAAGCGCTGCGCAACGCCATGCGCCAGGATCCCGACGTGATCATGGTCGGCGAGATGCGCGACGTCGACACCATCGGGACGGTCATGACCGCGGCTGAGACGGGGCACCTCGTCTTCTCGACCCTGCACACGAACAACGCCGCGCAGACGATCGACCGCATCATCGACGCCTTTCCCGTCGATCAGCACAAGCAGATGCGCTCCCAACTCGCCCTGGTGCTGCGCGGGATCATCTCCCTGAAGCTGGTCAAGGCCGCTGACGGCAACATGACCGCCGCGGTCGAGGTGCTGAAGAACACTCCGCGCATCGCCAAGCTGATCGAGGACGGCCTGACCAAGGACATCCTCGAGGAGATGGAGAGCTCGGTCGGCCTGTTCCGCATGCAGTCGATGAATCAGTCGCTCATCGCCCTGCTGGTCAATCAGAAGATCGACTACAAGGATGCCATGGCTCTCGCCAGTGACTCCGACGACCTTTCGCTCAAGATCCGCAAGCTCTTCCCGCAAATCGAAGAGCGCGTTCGCCAGGGAGGAGACATGGCGCCGTCGTATTCCGATTTCTCGCAGATCACCGAGCTGATGGACATCAAGCGGCTCTACGAAGAGCAGGAAGTGCAATGGCGGCAGCGCCTCGCCGACAAGGACGAGGAGATCGCCAATGTCCGTCACGACGCCGAATTCGCCCGCGAGCAGGCCGCCCAGCAGCAGGGCGGCGGCAAGGAGAAGGACGAAGACATCGCCCGCCTCAAGGGGGAGATGGAACGTCTCCGCGCCGACGCCCAGGCCAAGATCGGCCAGCTCCAGGAGCGCATCAAAGAGCTCAACCAGAAGCTGATGAACGCGACCGGCGGCGCCGGCGGCGGGATGAAACGGTAGGGGTTGCCGGGTTACGGGGTTTCGTGGCCACGAGACCTTCACGGCAACTGGAGACGTTTCCCAATCCCAATCGCGAGCGGGATTACGAGATCTCCTTCGAGGCTCCCGAGTTCACCTGCCTCTGCCCGATGACCGGGCAGCCGGACTTCGCCACGATCCGCATCCGCTACGTGCCGGATGAGAAGTGCGTCGAGCTCAAGTCGTTGAAGCTCTACCTCTGGTCCTATCGCGATGAAGGCGCATTTCACGAAGCGGTGACCAACCGCATCGCCGGCGATCTCATCGCCGCGATCGATCCGCGCTTCATCGAGGTGGAAGGCGACTTTTTCGTTCGCGGCGGGATCAAGACGAAGGTGAAGGTCGAGCACAGAAAACATCGTGAGGTCGTGGGGTCGTAGGTCGTCGGTCGTCGGTCGTTGGTCACGGGCGCATCAGCGCGACGAGGCCCACTCGACCCACGACCTACGACCCTCCGCCCGCGTCCCGTCTCAGCCGCCACCGTTCATTCACGCGCCGCACGAACGCGGAATCCCCCCGCTCCAGCCATTGGGTCAGAACATCCACGCTCGCCGCATCGAGCGCTTCCACGATCGACAGGCTGGCGTGCTCGGCGATTCGCGCGATCGGCTTGTCCAGCTCCGCGACGATCCGGGCCGAACGCGCCAGCTGCGCGGCGAGATCGATCTCCTCCTCCATCGCCAGCAGCCGCGTGGCGGCCAGCGTGAGCAGAACCGCCGCGTTCCAATTGCTCTTCTGGGGCCACTGGGGAGGCACGATGAAGTCGGACACGCCGGCATCTGCCGCGAGCGCGGCGATGTGCCGTTCGGTCGCGACGTGAATCGGCTCCAGCCGCGAGTGAAAGAGCATCGCGTACGTCTCGTCGTCGCCGTCGAGCGCGAGCGATTGCGCGATCGCCTGTTTCGCCGTGGCATCGATCTCCACCGGCACCGCGGCGACGAACGAGGCCCCTGACTTCTTCGCCATCGGGACCAGCTCGCCGAGAGCGGTGAGGTCCGTCGTCACCGGGAAGAGGACGGGAACGGCGACGCCCCACAATCCGCCGCGCCGGCCGGCCTCGGCGAACAGCGCCTCGAGCCGTTCGAGCTCGAGCGGCCAGGCGGCGATGACTGTCGTTTCCTCGCCCGAGCGCTCCGGCAATTCTCCGCGCGTGGATACGAGATGGACGGCCGGCACGCCATGCGCGCGGCAGTAGTCGAGCACCTCCTCGCCGCGGCGGAAAATCGCCTCCGCGAACTCGGTTGCCTCGATGAGCACGGGCGGCGGGAGTCGCCCGGTGCTGCGCTCGATCTCGTCGGCCGGTTTGTCGCACACCGCGACTTCGAGCCGGTCGCTGGCGCTGGCGCGCAGGTCGTGATAGTCGATTGCCACCGGGGATGCGCGGCGCGCGCTGTACGGCGTGATCGCCGTCGCGCACCAGAACGGCGGCTCGGGAGCGAGGGCCCGCCGGATCCGCAGCGGCGTCGATTTCCGGTAGACGATCAACCGCTGTTCCGCCGGAGATACGGAGCGACGAGATTGCGGACGTACTTGGCGAGCATGTCGAACTCCAGATTGGCCTTGTCGCCGATGCGCGCCGCTCCCAGATTCGTAAGGCGGAGCGTTTCCGGGATCAGTGCGGCACCGAACGACGACGAATCGGGATCGACGATGGTGAGCGAGATTCCGTCGACCGCGATGGATCCCTTGCTCACCACGAGCTCCGCATACTCCTCGGGGAAGGCCCAGCGGTAGACGGCAAAGTCTCCTTCCGACGTGATCGACCGGAGCGCGCCCACCGTGTCCACATGGCCCTGCACGATGTGGCCGCCGAGACGGTCGCCGACTGAGAGCGCGCGCTCCAGATTGAGGCGGGCTTCGCTGCTGAGCGTGCCGAGCGTCGTGCGCGAGAGCGTCTCATCGGAGAGATCGGTCACGAGCGAGCCGACGCCGGACGGTATGACCGTGAGGCAGACGCCGTTGACGGCCACGCTTTCCCCCCGCTCGAACGGCTCCGGATCGGTCGTGCGAAGGCGCAGCCGAGCGCCGTGCGCGAGCCTCTCGAAGCTCTCGATCGTACCGCTGTGTTGAATGATGCCGGTGAACATGCGGGATTCGGGATTCGGGATTCGGGATTCGGCTATGTCGGGTATGCCGTAATCATCAAATCTCTTCCCACCATCTCTACCCGATCAAAACGAAAGCGGTACGCGTCTGTCAACCGCAGCACGCCGTCGCCGGAAAGGATTGACGGCGCTTCGCGTCCGCCGATCAGCGTGGGGGCGACAAACAGAATCATCTTCTGCCAAAGTCCGGCTCGCAAGAATTCGGAGATGACCAGCGCGCCGCCTTCGACGATCACCGACTGAATGCCGCGCGCATACACCTCGGCGAGCACCGATCCGAGGTCGGCGCGGCCCTCGATGCGCACGAAGTCGACATCGGGACGGCTCTCCACGTCGGCGGAGCTGAACACGATCGTGCGCACGCCGTCGCCGAGGATCTGCGCGTGCGGCGGCATGTCGCCGTCGCCGTCGAGCACGATGCGCGTCCACGGCGTGATCGATTGGTTGAGGCCGAGACGGCGCGTCAGCCGCGGATTGTCGGCGCGCACCGTTCCGCTTCCGACGAGGATGGCGTCGTACTCCTCGCGCAGCTCGAGACTTCGTTCGCGCGCCTCTTCGCCGGTGATCCACTGGCTGTCGCCGCTCACCGTGGCCAGTTTTCCATCGAGGGTGATGGCCGCTTTGATCAGGACAAACGGCAGATTCCGCGACACGGCCCAGATGAATTTCTCGTTGAGCCGCCGCGCATCCGCCTCGCAGACGCCGGTCGTCACGTCGATGCCTGCCGCGCGCAACTTCTCGATGCCGCGGCCGTCGACGACGTCGTGGGGATCGCGCATGCCGATGACCGCGCGGCGGACTCCCGAGGCGATGACGGCATCGACGCAAGGAG
Organism: Thermoanaerobaculia bacterium; assembly: GCA_035468985.1. Classification (GTDB taxonomy): domain Bacteria; phylum Acidobacteriota; class Thermoanaerobaculia; order Gp7-AA8; family Gp7-AA8; genus DASVHS01. The sequence goes on along the minus strand of DATISF010000010.1, from coordinate 17,741 downwards.
GCGTCCGGCCGTGATGCGCGCAGGGCTCGAGCGTCACGTACATCGTCAACGGACCCCCGGCTTCTGCCGGGGTGCGAGCCGGCTGAAGCCGGCGCTCCATTTCGCGCAGCGCCTCGACCTCCGCGTGCCCTTCTCCGGCCCGGCGATGCCACCCCTCGGCGAGGATGTTGCCGTCGCGCACGATCACGCAGCCGACCATCGGGTTCGGGCTCGTCGAGTAACGGCCTCGTTCGGCGAGCTCCAGCGCCTGCCTCATGAACTGTTCGTCGTTCACGGCGAGCGATTCTACAGACAAAAAAACCCTCTCCCGCCGCGGCGGGAGAGGGTGGGCGTAAGCCGGGTGAGGGTGTCTTACGGAATCGTCACGTACCGGTAACTGGAGAACCCACCGGAGCGGCTGGCGCTGGTCACGTACATGCGCACCTTCTGGCCGCTGCGGAAGCGCTCGATGGCGCTCCGGAAGTCGCTGGAGTTGTTGACCCGCTGTCCCTGGACCTCGGAGATCACGTCGCCTTCGGCGATGCCGGCGTCGGCGGCGGCCGAAACGGCTTTCACGTCCGTGACGATGACGCCGCGCGCGTCGTCAGGCAGTCCATAGTTCTGACGCAGTGCAGGCGTGACGTCCTGCACGGCGATACCGAGCTTGTTGCGCGCCGGCTCAGCCGGCCCGCCGGTCGTTTCTTCGCTGGCGGTCTGCTCGGTCGGACGCTCCGCGGTCCGGGCGTTGAACGTCTGGCGCTGGCCATTGCGCAGGGCGGCGATCTTCACGTCGCTTCCCACCGGCAGATAGGAGATGTAGTCGATGAGGTCGCGATTGCTCTTGATCGGGCGGCCGTCGATCTCGACGACGACGTCGCCGTGCTGGATGCCGGCCTTGTCCGCCGGCTTGCCGGGGGTCACGTTCTGAACGAGAGCGCCGGTCGTGCTCGGCGGGAGGTTGAACGTCTCGCGCGCATCCTCGGTCACTTCCGTGATCGTCATGCCGAGGTAGCCGCGGGTGACTTTGCCCTGCTTGAGCTGCGGGAGCAGCCGCTTGGCGGTGTTGATCGGAGTGGCAAAGCCGAGGCCCTGCGCTCCGCCGCCGCGGATGGCGGTGTTGATGCCGACGACCTCTCCGTTGATGTTCATGAGCGGGCCGCCGGAATTGCCGAAGTTGATGGCGGCGTCGGTCTGGATGAAGTTCTCGAACGAGCGCGTCTCTTCGCTGAACCCCAGAGCTCGTCCCTTGGCCGAGATCACACCGACGGTCAGGGTGTTCTCCAGCTGGAACGGATTGCCGATGGCGATCGCCCAGTCGCCCTTGCGGATGCGGTCGGAGTCGCCGAGGGGAACGTAAGGAAGGTTCTGTCCGACGTCGATCTTGACGAGGGCGATGTCGGTCGCGGTGTCGCGGCCGATGATCTTGGCCGGGATGGTGCGTCCGCCGTTGCCGTTCTCATCGGCGCCGAAGTGAACTTCGACTTTCGTGGCGCCCTCGACGACGGGGTTGTTGGTGAGGATGTATCCGTCCGGCGAGATGATGAAGCCGGAGCCGCCGCTGCGCTGCGGACGCTCGTCATCGTCATCGTTCTGCTGCCCCCGCGGCGCGCGGTGCGGATTCTGCCGCGGATCGGGGAAGAAGAAATCGAAAGGATCGATGCCGCCGAAGCGGCGGGAATCGCTCTGCTTCACCAGCTCGGTGCTGGTGATCGAGACGACCGCCGGCATGACGCGCGAGGCGACGTCGGCGAACGATGGAATCGTCACCGACGTGACCGGCCCCTGCGAGGTCGTGATCGGTGTCGAGGTCTGCGCGGCCGATTTCCGCATCAGACCGAGATCGGCGGTGATGACAACGCCGAAGGCGACGGAGGCGATGATGATCGCGATCGTCGACAGAATTCGTTTCGTGGACTGGCTCATAGATCTGTTTGTGCTCCTCCCGGTGCTGCCTTTGTATGGATTTGACTCGCGGCGGCGCGGCGGTAAGTATCAGAGGCCTGATCCTCGCCGTTTTATTTCTCACAGGCCTGCGGCCGCGGCTACTCCGTGAGACGAACGGGTGCAGGAAGGGTTTCGCTTCCGCGCGAGCGTTGCCGTTTCGTGCGGAAGCGAAAAGGCCTCGCCTGAAAGCGAGGCCTCGGCAAATCACCCGGGATGAGCGGGGTCAAACGACCCTGCGGCGTCCGACGACCAGTCGGTAGATGAAAAGAAGAACGATCGCGCCGATGATCGATCCGATCCATCCTGCGGTCTGTTCCTGCCGTCCCATCAAGGTGGAGGCGAGAAACCCGCCGACGAAAGATCCAGCGATGCCGAGGAGAATCGTTACGATCCAGCCACCCGGGTCACGGCCGGGCATGAGGAACTTGGCGATCGCGCCGACCACCAAACCAAACAAGAGCCATCCGATGATGTTCATTCAATGTCCTCCGTTGGTCAGACCGAAAGCCTGACGAACCTGGAAAGAGCAACTGGGGTGCCAAGCGGCGTGATCTGTTTCCTTTCATCGATGTTGCATTAGGCTTTCCCACGGGATGAGGAAGAAGTGCATCGGCATTCTCACCGGAGGCGGTGACTGCCCGGGGCTGAATGCCGTGATCCGGGCCGCGGTCCGTACCGCTATCCGTGACTACGACTACGACGTTCTCGGCATCCAGCTCGGATTCGAAGGGCTCCTGACGGGCGCGACCGTCCCACTCACCAGCGAGTCCATCCGCGGCATTCTCCCGAAAGGGGGCACCCTGCTTCGCACGACGAACCGCGGAAACCCATTCGAGTATCTGGTCGACGGTCGTTGTGAAGACCGCTCTGCACTCGTTCTCGAAAACGTAAAGCGTCTCGGCATCGACGGCATCATTGCCATCGGCGGCGACGGGACGCTCAAGATCGCGCAGCGGCTGTGCGACATGGGCGTGCCGATGGTCGCGGTGCCGAAGACGATCGACAACGATCTCGCCGCGACGGACTACACGTTCGGGTTCATGACGGCGGTCTCTGTCGCGACCGATGCGGTCGATCGGCTGCACACGACCGCCGAGAGCCACGATCGCGTGATGATCCTGGAGGTCATGGGCCGCAATTGCGGATGGATCGCGCTTTACTCCGGTCTGGCCGGCGGCGCGGACATCATCCTCATTCCGGAGATCCCCTACCGCCCCGAACACATCGTCAACACGATCCGCGAGCGGCAGAGCGAAGGCTCGCAGTTCGACATCATCGTCGTCGCCGAGGGCGCGACGCGCGAAGGCGGCGAGGAGAGCTACCTGGACAAGGCCTCCCGCCGCCTCGGCGGCATCGCCTACCAGGTCGCGGCCGACATCGCGCAGCAGATCGAGCTGGAGATCCGCGTCACCGTGCTCGGCCACATCCAGCGCGGTGGCTCGCCGATCGCCTTCGACCGCATTCTGGCCAGCCGCTTCGGCAAAATGGCGGCGGACCTCGCCGCGCGGGGCGAGTTCGGCAAGATGGTGGCCCTGCGCCAGGAGGCGATCGTGGCCGTTCCGATCCGCGACGCGATCTCGAATCCCAAGCGGGTGGATCCGGATGGGGAGATCGTGGCCACGGCGCGGAGTCTGGGGGTTTCGTTTGGGGATGGGCGGTAGATCGATTCTCGAATCTCGAAAGGAACTTGAATGGCCGGCAACCTGATCGACTACCGCGTGGAGAGAGGCGTCGCAATCTTCGAGCTCAACGACCCTCCCGCGAACACCTACACGTACGAGATGAACAAGGAGCTCGACTCCGGCATCCTCAACGCGAGGATGGATGACGCCGTGCACGTCATCGTCATCCGCGGAGCGGGTGACAAATTTTTCTCCGCGGGCGCGAACATCAAAATGCTGTCCGAGGTGACCTCGAGCTTCAAGTACAACTTCTGCCTGCATGCGAATGAGACCCTGCTGCGCCTCGAGCAGACGCCGAAGCTGGTGATCGCCGCGATCAACGGTCATGCCGTCGGTGGCGGGCTGGAGATCGCGATGGCGGCGGACTTGCGCATCGCCCGCAAAGGTTCCGGCAAGGCCGGCCTGCCCGAAGTCTCCCTCGGTGTGCTTCCCGGTACGGGTGGAACGCAGCGGCTGGCGCGGCTCGTCGGAAAGACGAAAGCGATTCAGCTGATGGCCGAGGGGAATCTGATGGAGTTCGAAGAGGCGGAGAGGCTGGGCATCTTCAACTATGTGTGGCCCGCCGAAGAGAACGGGAAGAAGTGGTGGGATCGGGTCATGGAGTATGCCTGGAGCTTCTGTCCGCCGAACAAAGCCGCGAAGGCGGTCGGGCGCATCAAGCGATCGGTGCAGACCGGCTGGGAGATCCCCCTCGAGGCGGCCCTCGCCGTCGAGCGTGAGCTGCAGCAGCAGCTGTTTCAGAGCGACGATGCGAGGGAGGGATTGGCCGCCTACAGCGAGAGACGAAAAGCTGAATTCGCCGGGAAGTGACCGAAACCCGAATCCCGAATCCCGAATCCCGCGTTCCCATTCCGCCCCGGAGCGACGATGCGAGGGAGGGATTGGCCGCCTGCAACGAGAAACGAAAAGCTGAATTCGCCGGGAAGTGACCGAATCCCGAATCCCGAATCCCGAATCCCGCGTTACCATTTCGCCCCATGCGCTACCGGACTCTCCACAACACCAATCTCGCCCTCTCTGAGCTCGGCTTCGGCACGTGGACCGTCACCACCGGGTGGTGGGGCACGTACACCGACTCCCAGGCCCAGCAGCTCATCCGCAAAGCGATCGACCGCGGCATCAACTACATCGATACGGCGGATGCCTACGGCAATGGCCGCGGCGAAACGGTCCTCGCGCCGATCCTCAAGGAGCATCGCGAGCTGATCGTCGGCACGAAGTTCGGCTACGACTTCTACAACAATCCCGAGCGGCCTCGCGGCCAGCGCGAGTTGCCGCAGGACATGTCCCCGAAGTTCATCCGCTTCGCCCTCGAGCAGTCGCTCAAGCGCCTCGGCACCGATCACGTCGCGATCTACCAGCCGCACAACCCGCGCATCGATGTGCTGATGCAGGACGAGCATTGGGACACGCTGGAGTCGCTCCGGCGTGAAGGGAAGATCCTGTCGTACGGGCCGTCGCTCGGCCCTGCCATCGGCTGGCGGGACGAAGGCATTTACGCGGCCGGCGCACGGAAGGCTCCCGTCACGCAGATGATCTACAACATGCTCGAGCAGGATCCGGGGCGCGAGTTCATCCTCGCCGCCGAGCGCGGTCCGTCGTACGCGGCGGTCGCCGATGCCGCGAAGGCGGAGACGAACAAGAAGCTCTGCGCACCCACGGCAGCATTCGACCAGTCCTTCCGCGCGTGGAAGGCGAATCCGCGGCCGCAGTTCCTCGTCCGCGTTCCTCATTCGTCGGGCATGCTCGAAGGGAAGTACACGCTGGACACGAAGTTCGACGAGAACGATCACCGCTCGCACCGTCCCCGGGCCTGGCTCGTAGAAGGGCTGCAGAAAATCGAGCGGCTCGAGCCGATGTGCGAGAAGCGGGGAGTGACGATCGGACAGCTGGCGCTGCTGTGGCTGTACGCGCATCCGTCGATCATCTCGGCGCTGCCGAACATCTACGAGGAGGCGCAGCTCGACGAGCTCGCGCTGGCTTCCGATCACGCGCCGCTCTCCGGCGAGGAGATGGAGCAGGTACACTCGCTCTACGTCCGCAACTTCGACATTACTCCCTACGTCGAGGAGCGAGCCGCGGCGCGTGCGTAGCGGCCTCGCCCACGCGGCCCTCGCCTTCGTCATCGTCGCCGTCGTCGCGCTGTCGGCGGGCAGCGTCCGCCTCGACAGCGCCACGTCCGACGAGCCGGCCCACATCGTCAGCGGCGTGATCAAGGTCCAGGAACGCTGGCTGAATTTCTTTCGTGAGCAGCCGCCGCTGATGAATTCCCTCACCGCGCTGCCGGTCGTCCTTTCCGGATACCGGGTGGCGCCGGGGTGGTTCGGCGGGAACCATTGGATCGTCGGACGCCAGTTTCTCTATCGCAGCGGGTACGACGCCTACCGGATTCTTTTTCTGGCGCGGCTCCCGACGATCGTGCTGTTCGCGGCGCTCGTCGCGGTCGTGTACTGGTTCGTGTTGCGGCAGACGGGCAGCGGGGGATGGGCGATCGCCGGCGCTGCGCTGACGGGGTTCTGCCCGACTCTGATGGCGCACGGCCGTCTGGCCACCGTCGACCTCGGCCTGGCGTTCTTTTGTTTTGCAGCCGCGGCGCTGCTGATCCGGCTGATCGAGAAGCCGTCGTTTCCGATGGCCATTCTGTTCGGCATCGCCGCCGTGGCCGCTCCGATGTCGAAAGTCTCCGGACTCATCCTCGGGCCGTGGTGCGCGGTGGTGATCGCCGGCGCGTTCCTGGCTCGCAGAGTCGCCGAGCCGCGTCGTTTTGGGCTCTCCCTGGCCGTGGCCTTTGTCGCGGCGGTCGTGTTCTTCGAGCTCGTCGGCCTGGCAGAGATCGGTCCGGCGTTCGCGCGGCTGCAGTATCCGTCCACACCGCGGCTCTTCATTCCATTCGCCGAGTACGTCGCAAACATCCGGACGATCGAGGCCTGGTACGAGAAGGGAAACGCTCTTCCGCAGTTCCTGATGGGACGGTTCTCACAGAGCGGATGGCCGCATTACTACTTCATGGCGTTTCTGCTCAAGACCCCCATTCCGGCGATCGTGCTGTTCGTGATCGCGCTCGTGGTTGGGATCCGGCTGCGATCGTTCGCGTTCTTCACGCTGCTGTCGTTCGTCGTCCTTTTCTTCGCTGTCGCGGCCGCAGGCCATCTCGCCCTCGGGGTCCGCTATGTGCTGCCGGTTTATCCGTTCCTCTATGCCTTGACGGCGATCGCGCTCCAAGGAGCCCGGCTCGGACGCGCCGGGATCGCGCTCGTGATCGTCATGATTGCGTGGCACGCGGCGGAGAACGTGAAGACCTATCCGTCGTACATCGCCTATTTCAATGAGCTGATCGGCAGCCCTCGCAACGCGGACAAGTTCCTCATCGATTCGAATCTCGATTGGGGACAGGATCTTCGCCGCCTCGATCTGTGGGCTCGCACAAACGGCGTCCGGCAGATGACCATCCACTACTTCGGAGGCGGCAGCATCGAATACGAGCTGCACGTTCCGCGGACGATCCTGATGGCCCCCGGTCCGCGCCTGCTTCCGAAGGGCTACTTCGCACTCAGCCGGCATTTCTACCGGCTGAGCGACGATCCCGAGCTTTGGGGCGTCAGCTACGACGATTACCTCGCCGCCTCCGGCGCGCAATTCATCACGTCGATCGGCGGCTCGATCAACGTCTATCGCATCGAGCCCGGCACCCACTCGTACAGCCAGTAGCATTCGTCGAGGTGCCGGTAGACCCCGCCCGTGCGGTGGATGAGCCGGAAACCGCTCGCTTCGGGATCGCGCAGCGGGGCGTTGAGCAGGAGAAGCCACGGCCGGCCCTGCGGTGCGAAGTGCTGCACCGCCCGCGCAATCGCAACCGGATACGGCGCGCGATGGCCGATCTCCTCCTCCGCATTCCAACGCATGTACGTTCCATAACGGCCGATCGCCGCGTACCAGAGCTGCTTGTTCGGAACCCACGGCAGGACGGCCTCGGCGGGATGAATGTCGTGAGCGGCGATCTCGAATCGATCGAGATGATTCGTCTGGATGAACGTTCCCATCTCGCGGGCGCCGGAGAAAGCCATCTTCACGTCAGCGGCCGCCATCCGCAGGCTGAACACCACGGAGACGATCAGGGCAAGGTGAAAGAACGCGGCAGTCGTGGCGCTCAGCCGTTCGGGCGGGATCTCGCCCGCGACCCACAACGCCAGAATCGCGCAGACGAACAGCAGCCCGGCGTGGCGATAACCGCCGAACCAGACCAGCACGTAAAGGATGCCCAGCAGGCCGGTGGAGAGACCGAGGAGGAGGAGCGCGTCGGTGCGACGGCGCAGGGTCGCCGCCAGAAGCGCGAGAAGAACGACCGCGCCGGCGATCCCGATCGTCATTGGAATCCCGGGGAAGAACGCGCTGGCCAGCGCTTCGTACATCGCCATCGGCCGGATGACGCGCACGACGTGAGGGAACGCCGTGTCGGTTGCTGTGCGAAGCTGAGCCCACGCCGCGATCGCGCCGACGAGCATGATCGCCACCGCCGCCAGCGATCTCCTCGACCGGGGCCGATCGAGCAGGAAAAGCAGTCCGAAGATTGCCGCGATGATCCCGCCGTGCACGTTCGCATTCACGAGGAGCGCGATCGCCGCCGCGAAACGGATCGGCCGCTCTCTCCGGCACGGATACCACGCCGCCAGCACGAAACCGAGGAGGATGGTGAGGACGTAGCTGCGGGCGATGACGGCGTATTCGTACGCAAAGTAATACGAGCCGAGGACGAGAACCTGCGTCACACGCGTGAACGGCGATCGGAACAGGAACACCGCCGCTGCCGCCCACGCCAGCACCAGATGAAGGATGCTCTGCGCCTCGAACGGCAATCCTGCCCAGACTAGCGGCTTGAGCAGCGCGTACCAGAGCGCGGGGGTGCCGGCGTCGCGGGTCCACGTCAGGATCCCGGCGAAGGATGCATCACGGACGACGAGCCAGGAGTCGGCTTCGTCCCGCCACGGCTCGTGGTGCAGCGAGACATAGAGCGTCGCTGCTGCAAACAGGGCCAGAATCGTGAGCGCGACCGCCGGCGCGATCCTCGATTCGGTGGTGAGCCGCGCCGGATTCCACTCGCTTCGCATGTGGAGATCAGTTTACGTGGGGTAGCATTTGCCGCGATGATTCAAAACAAGCTTTTCATCAACGGAACATTCGTCGACGCGAAGAACGGCGCGACGTTCGCCACCACCAACCCCGCCACCGAGGAGAAGATCACCGACGTCGCGTCGGCTGGTCCGGACGATGTCGATGCCGCGGTGAAAGCCGCGCGCGCCCAGATGGAGCCGGGCTCCGACTGGCAGAAGATGAAGCCGCGCGACCGAGCCAAGGTCATGTGGCGCCTCGCCGACATGCTCACCGCGAAGGCGGAAGAGATCGGGCGCATCGAGACCATCGACAACGGCAAGCCGATTTTCGAGTCGCAGTTCGTCGACACTCCCGCGGCGGCAGAGTGTCTCTACTACTTCGCCGGCTGGTCGGGGAAAGTCAGCGGTGAAACGATTCCCGTCGCGGAGAACGCGTTCACGTACACGTTGCGCGAGCCGGTCGGCGTCGTCGGCGCGATCACCCCGTGGAACTTCCCGCTCATGCTCGCGGTGTGGAAGATCGCCCCGGCCCTCGCGTGCGGCAACACGGTCGTGGTGAAGCCGGCAACCAACACGCCGCTGTCGCTTCTGAAATTTGCCGAATACGCGCAGGAATGTGGGCTGCCTGCCGGCGTGCTCAACGTGATTCCGGGGAAGGGGAGCGTCGTCGGCAACGCCATCGTCGATCATCCCGGCGTCGACGCCATCGCCTTCACCGGGTCGGCCGAAGTGGGCCGGCAATTGATGGCACGCGCAGCGAAGACGCTGAAGAAGGTTTCGCTCGAGCTGGGAGGCAAGTCGCCCAACATCGTGCTTGCGGACGCCGATCTCGAAGCGGCGTCTCGCGGCGCGCTCAACGCAATCTTCTACGGCAAGGGCGAAGTCTGCGCTGCGGGCTCGCGCCTGCTCGTCGAGGAATCCGTGCACGACGAGCTGATGGCGAAGGTCGTCGAGCGCGCCAACAAGATGGTCGCCGGCGATCCGCTCCATCCCAAGACCCGCCTCGGCGCGATCGTGTCGAAGGAACAGCTCGAGACCGTGATGGGCTACATCGACGCCGGCAAGCGGGAGGCGAAGCTCGTCGCCGGCGGCGAGCGCGCCGACATCGGCACCGGCAAGGGTTACTTCGTCCGTCCGACGATTTTCGACGACGTCGCTCCCGACGCGCGCATCGCCCGCGAGGAGATCTTCGGCCCCGTCCTGGCCACGATCCGCTTCAAGGATGCCGACGACGCCATTGCCAAAGGCAACTCGACGGTTTACGGACTCGCGGCCGCGGTCTGGACGCGCGATGTCTCGAAAGCGCATCGCATCGCCCGCGCCCTGAAAGCGGGAACGGTCTGGGTGAACACCTACAACCTTTACGATCCCGCCTTGCCGTTCGGCGGATTCAAGGAGTCCGGCTTCGGCCGCGACCAGGGTCGCGACGCGCTGGAGAAGTACACGCAGACTAAGAGCGTGTGGGTCAATCTGTAGTCGGGATTCGGGATTCGGGATTCGGGATTCGGGATTCGGGATTCGGGATTCGGGATTCGGGATCCGGGATCCGGGATCCGGGATCCGGGATTCGGATTGGGATTCGAGATTCGGGCTCCCGCCCAGCGAATCCCGAATCCCGAATCTCGATCTGGCGGCTCGGCCCTTAGGAAACCTCTGCGCAAGTCGTTGTTCACGTCATCCTGAGCCGCGACGACGGCGAAGGATCTCGAAATGGCAGGCGTTTTCGCATCCTGAGATCCTTCGTCGCGCTTCGCCGACTCAGGATGACGATGCGCAGAGGTTCCCTGATATGGAAGTCGTATCGCCTCTCGGCGCCGGAGGGATGGGCGAGGTCTATCGCGGCCGGGACACCAGGCTCGACCGGGCCGTGGCCATCAAGATTTTTCCCACCGAGCTCGCGCGGAACGCGCAACGGAGACTCCGCTTCGAGCGCGAGGCGAAGACCATCTCGCAGCTCAATCATCCGAACATCGGCACGCTCTACGACGTCGGACACGAGAACGGCACGGACTTTCCGGTGATGGAGCTGCTGGAAGGGCAGGCGCTCGCCACCGCATCGCGAAAGGTCCGCTTCCGCTCGCCGATGTGCTCGCGTAGGAAATCCAGATCGCCGAGGCGCTCGACGAGGCCCATCGGGAGGGAGTCGTTCATCGCGATCTGAAACCGGCGAACGTGATGCTCACGCGCACGGGCTCGAAGTTGCTCGACTTCGGTCTCGCCAAATCGGGCGCCATTCTCGGCTCGACCGAAAGCGCCACGCATCAGAAAGCGCTGACGGAGGAAGGGACGATTCTCGGCACGTTCCAGTACATGGCTCCTGAACAGCTCGAAGGGCTCGAGGCCGATGCGCGCACAGACATCTTCGCCTTCGGCACTGGTTCGCCGCCTTGAAAACGAGCGGAAACGACACGGCCGGCTCGAATCCTCGAGCGCCCCTCTCTGGCCCATTCGCTGCACGCGCCTGCTGTAGAATGCGCACCCCGATGGAGAGGAACCTCATGAAGAATCAGTGGTTTGTTCTTGCGGCGGCCCTGCTGTCGCTCACCTTCACGGCCTGCCCGCCGAAAGGGGAGAGTGGGGCGGGCGGGGCGGAGGGCGGGGGCAACGGCGACATCCTCATCGGCGAGTACGGCTCGCTGACCGGCCCGCAGGCGACGTTCGGCACGTCCACGCACAACGGAATCATGATGGCCATGGACGAGATCAACGCCAACGGCGGCGTCAACGGCCGCAAGATCAAAGTCCTCACCGAGGACGATCAGTCGAAGCAGGAAGAGGCCGCCAACGCCGTCACCAAGCTCATCTCCCAGAACAGCGTCGTGGCCGTCCTCGGCGAAGTGGCGTCCTCGTGCTCGATCGCCGCGGCCCCGATCTGCCAGTCGAACAAGATCCCGATGATCACTCCGTCATCGACGAATCCGCAGGTCACGCAGAAGGGCGACTACGTCTTCCGGATGTGCTTCACCGACGATCACCAGGGTCATTCGCTCGCCGACTACGTCGCCAAGACGCTCAACATCAAGACCGCGGCGCTCCTCACCGACGTCAAGAGCGACTACTCACAAGGCCTCGGCCACTACTTCGAAGAGCGCTTCACGCAGCTCGGCGGAAAGATCGTCGCCCGCGCCAGCTACGCGAACGGTGACAGCGACTTCAAGGCCCAGCTCTCCTCGGTCAAAGGATCGAATCCGCAGATCCTCTTCGTTCCCGGCTATTACACCGACATCGGACAGATCGCCATCCAGGCCCGCGACCTCGGCATGACCGCGCCCCTGGTCGGCGGCGATGGATGGGAGTCGCCGAAGCTGATCGCCATCGGCGGCAAGTCTCTGGAAGGATCCTTCTACTCGAACCATTACTTCTACGGTGATCCGACGCCGCTCGTGCACGATTTCGTCGAGAAGTACAAGGCGCGTTACCACGAGACGCCGGACGCGATGGCGGCGCTGGCGTACGACGCCGCGCGGGCTCTGGCCGATGCCATCAAGCGCGCCGGGAAGACTGACGGCGCCACCTTGCGCGACGCGATCGCAGCGACGAAGAACTTTCCCGGCGTGACCGGTACGATCACGCTCGGCCCGGACCGCAATCCCGTCGGCAAGAAGCTCATCATCGAGGAGATCAAGAACGGCCAGCTCACGCTGAAGGCGACCTTCGAGCCGCAGGGCGGCTCCAAGTAGCGTGCAAAGCATCCTGCAGAATCTTCTGATCGGCATCGGGGCCGGCGCGATCTACGCGCTCATCGCCCTCGGCTACACGATGGTGTACGGCATCCTGAAGCTGATCAACTTCGCGCACGGCGACGTCTTCATGATCGGCTCGTTCGCCGGCTACTACGCCGGCAACTGGTTCGCGCAGCGCCTGAACGGAAATCAGGGGATGGCCGCACATGGCAGCGCCGCGCTGGTCATGGTGTTCTCGATGGTCGTCTGCGGCGTGCTCGGCTATCTGATCGAGAGACTCGCCTACCGACCGCTGCGCAACGTGCCGCGCATCGCGTCGCTGATCACCGCGATCGGCGTCTCCTTCTTCCTCGAATACGGCGGGCAGTTCGTCTTCGGTCCCGATCCGAAATTCTTTCCCACGCTCATTCCGAAGCACGTCATCAACTTCGGCGGGATCACCACGACGAACTACCAGGTGATCGTTCTCGTCGTGTCGCTGGTGTTCATGGCCCTGCTGCAGTACATCATCTACGGAACGAAATTCGGCCGGGCCTTGCGCGCGGTGTCGTTCAACTTCGAGACGGCTTCGCTGATGGGCATCCCCACCGATCACATCATCTCGATGACGTTCATCCTCGGATCGGTGCTGGCGGCAGTCGCGGGAATCCTGTTCGGACTTGCCTATCCGAAGATCGATCCGCTGATGGGCGTCATGCCCGGGCTCAAGGCGTTCGTGGCCGCGGTGCTGGGCGGCATCGGCAACGTTCCGGGGGCGGTGGTGGGCGGACTTCTGATCGGCATCATCGAGGCCTTCGTCGGCGGATCGCGGTTCTCGAACTATCGCGACGCCATCGCCTTCGTGATCCTGATCGTCATCCTGCTTTTTCGTCCTTCCGGACTGTTCGGAAAGGGCGAGCCCGAGAAGGTCTGATCGATGCCGAAGACCTGGTGGCTCCGCGATCTGATCCTCCTGGCCATCTTCGTGGCCATCCTCATCGGCATCAGCGATCTCCTCGAATACAGCGAGGGCTATTACCCGGCCATCCGCTACTACCACCGCATCCTGGTGATGATGGGCATCAACATCACGCTGGCGGTGTCGCTGAACATCATCAACGGACATGCCGGGCAGTTTTCGCTCGGTCATGCCGGATTCATGGCCGTCGGGGCGTACTTCGCGGCGTTTCTGACCGTCTACTACTTCGGGCCGTACGTCGACAGATTTCCGGATGAATCGACGCAGCACTGGATCCTGCAGAACGGATTGCTCGTCGTCGCCGTCCTGCTCGGTGGCGCGGCGGCCGCGGTCGCAGGATACGTGGTCGGCCTTCCGTCGCTGCGGCTCCGCGGCGACTATCTGGCCATCGTCACGCTCGGATTCGGCGAGATCATCCGCGTTCTCATCCTGAACATCGACAAGATCGGCGGAGCGCGCGGCTTCACGGGCATCCCCTCCTGGAGCAATTTCTTCTGGGTCTTTTTCCTCGTCGGCATGACCATGCTGATCTCGAACCGCCTCGTGCACTCGTCGGTCGGCCGCGCGTTCCTGGCCATTCGCGAGGATCCGATCGCGGCGGAGGCGATGGGAGTCAACACGACGAGGTACAAGGTGAAGGCCTTCATCGTCGGATCGTTTCTCGCCGGTGCGGCCGGTGCGCTGTTCGCGCATTACACGCCCGCCTATCTCAACCCGACGATGTTCACGTTCATCCGCTCCTTCGAGGTCGTGGCCATGGTCGTCCTCGGCGGACTGGGATCGATCACCGGCTCCGTCATTGCGGCGATCATCCTGACGTTCCTGCCGGAAGGCCTTCGCGTGGTGAAGAACTACATCCCCGGCGGACGCGACCCGCGCATGGTCATTTACTCGCTGATGCTGATCATCCTGATGCTGACGCGTCCGCAGGGCCTGTTCGGCCGGCGCGAGCTTTGGCAGATGTTCCCGCGGCGCAAGAAAGCGGATCGGAACGCCGGTCCCCCGGTGACGTGATGGCAATCCTCGAAGCGAAAAGCGTCACGATCCGGTTCGGCGGACTCACCGCGGTCTCGAATTTCGACCTCACCATGGACGGCACGGAGCTCGTCGGCCTCATCGGCCCGAACGGCGCCGGCAAGACCACCATCTTCAACATGCTCACCGGCGTGTACAAGCCGAGCGACGGCCAGATCCGCATCGACGGTCAGCCGACCGCCGAGATGAAGCCGTACGAGATCACCGCCCTCGGCGTCGCGCGCACGTTTCAGAACATCCGCCTCTTCAAGGAGCTGACCGTGCTCGACAACGTGAAGATCGGCGGGCACATCCACTACAAGTACTCGGGAACGTCGGCGGTGCTGCACACCTTCAGTTTCCGCGAGGCGGAGCGCGTCGCGGAGGATGATGCACTCCGTCTACTGGAGATTTTCGGCCTGCGCGGACGCGCTGAGGATTACGCGAAGAATCTTCCGTACGGCGATCAACGGAGACTGGAGATCGCCCGCGCGCTGGCGGCGCGGCCGAAGCTGCTGCTCCTCGACGAGCCGGCCGCCGGCCTCAATACCGGCGAGACCCAGGCGCTCATGGAGAAGATTCACGAGGTGCGCGACCGCTTCAAGGTTGCCGTGCTCCTGATCGAGCACAACATGGAGCTGGTCATGGGAATCTGCGAGCGGATCCTCGTTCTCAATTACGGCCGAACGATCGCCCAGGGGACGCCGCAGCAGATCCAGAAGGACCCGGTGGTCATCGAGGCCTATCTCGGCGAGCCGGTGGAGGCGGCCCAGCTGTGAGCGCGCTCCTGTCGATCCGCAATCTCGCCGTCTCGTACGGCAACATTCCGGCGCTTCACGGGATCGATCTCGAGGTGCAGAAGGGAGAGATCGCCACGCTGATCGGTGCGAACGGAGCGGGGAAGACCACGACGCTGCGCACGATCTCCGGCCTGCTGAAGCCGAGGAGCGGCGAGATCTACTTCGGCGAGAAGAAAGTCACGGGCGTGAAGCCGCACACGATCACGGCGATGGGCATCTCGCACGTGCCGGAAGGACGCGGGATCTTCGCGAACCTCACCGTGTCGGACAATCTCGAGCTGGGCGCGTATCTCCGCAAAGACAAGGTGCAGAAGTCGGAGTACGAGCGCATCTTCTCGCTCTTCCCGGTGCTGAAGGAGCGCATCAAGCAGAACGCGGGCACGCTCTCCGGCGGCGAGCAGCAGATGCTGGCGATCTCGCGGGCGCTGATGTCGAAGCCGGCCGTGCTGCTGCTCGACGAGCCCTCCCTCGGTCTCGCGCCGCAGATGGTGCAGACGATTTTCCGCGTGATCCGCGAGATCAACGCCGAAGGGACGACGATCCTGCTGGTGGAGCAGAACGCTCACATGGCCCTGGTCATCGCCAACCGCGGCTACGTCATGGAGACGGGGCGGATCGTCATCGCCGACGACACGAAATCGTTACTGGCCTCCGACCGGATCAAGAAGGCTTACCTCGGAGGGTGACCTCCCCAGGTCATTCCGAGCCGCGAGGACGGCGAGGAATCTGGGCCGTGGGAGACGAATTCAGAATTCAGAATTCAGAATTCAGAATTGAGAATTAAGAACTGAGGGATCAATCTCACCTCAGGTCCACCGCCCACATCCTTGGTGACGAGCGGTACCGCCGTATGCGATGATCGCCGCCAAATGAGCAAGCTATTCGCGAGAAAACCCCTCGAGATCCTTCTCGAAGAGATGAAGGGCGAGCACCGGCTCCGTCGTGTGCTCGGGCCGGTACAGCTGACCAGCCTGGGCATCGGCGCGATCATCGGCGCCGGTATCTTCGTGGCCACGGGCGCCGCGGCGCACAACGTCGGCGGACCGGCGTTGATGATGTCGTATACGGTTGCCGGTATCACCTGCGTCTTCGCCGCGCTCTGTTACGCGGAGTTCGCGTCGATGGTTCCCGTGGCCGGCTCCGCGTACACGTACGCCTACGCCACTCTCGGCGAGCTGTTCGCGTGGATCATCGGTTGGGACCTCGTCCTCGAATACGCGGTTGGAAGTGCGACAGTCGCCACCGGCTGGTCCGGCTACTTCCAGAACGTGCTCGCCAAAATGGGGCTCGTCCTTCCGGCAACTCTGCGCACCAGTCCGTGGCGATACGACAACGGCCACTTTGTCTCGACCGGATCGTTTGTCAATCTGCCGGCGATCGTGATTGTCCTCATCATCACCGCCATTCTGGTGAAGGGCATTCAGGAGAGCGCCAGCTTCAACGCCGCGATGGTCATGATCAAGGTCGCGGCGGTGATCTTCGTGATCGGTGTTGGAGTTTTCTACATCGATACCGCGAATTGGCATCCGTTCGCGCCGTACGGCTGGACGGGGTTGAGCTTCTTCGGCAAGCACATCGCAGGACAACAGAACGCAGGCGGTGATCCCGTAGGCATGCTGGCCGGTGCGGCGATCATCTTCTTTGCCTACATCGGCTTCGATTCCGTCTCCACGCACACCGAAGAGGCAAAGAATCCGCAGCGCGACGTGCCGATCGGCATCGTCACCTCACTCATCGTCTGCACGGTTCTTTACATCGCCGTGGTGGCGGTACTGACCGGCATGGTCAAGTACGACCAGCTCGACATCAACGCCCCGGTGAGCCTCGCGTTCAAAACGAAAGGAATCGGATGGGCGGAAGCGATCATCGCTCTCGCAGGCGTGGCCGGCATCACATCGGTGATGCTGGTGATGATGCTCTCCGGGCCGCGCGTCTTCCTGGCCATGGCCCGCGACGGTCTTGTCTCGCGCAAATTCTTCGCTGACGTTCATCCGAAGTTCCGCACGCCGTGGAAGTCGACGATTCTCATCGGAATCTGCGTTTCGATCGCATCGGGCCTTCTGCCGATCGACGCTTTGCTGCACCTCACGAACATAGGCACGCTGTTGGCCTTCGTGATCGTTTGCGCAGCGGTCCTGATCATGCGGAAGAAGTATCCGAACGCCGAACGGCCGTTCCGTTGCCCTTGGGTTCCGTTCGTTCCGGTCATGGGCATTTTGTCCTGTCTGATGCTCATGTTCTCGCTTCCGCCGGAGAACTGGTGGCGGCTCATCGTCTGGCTGCTCATCGGCCTCTGCATCTACTTCTTCTATGGCCGGAAGCACAGCGTCATGGCGTTGCACCTGGAGCGGGAGATCGCCGCGCACGGCGCGGGCGGCGCGTACACGTCGCACCTCACCGACGAAGGTTCCTAGTGTGGCGTGTCGGGAATAGGCACCAGCCCGAAGGGTTGCGGGCGGCGAGGGGCCATCTGCTGCGTTGCCGCTCCTCGACGATGTCCCGCATCGCCTTCGTCGCGGCGCCTCGCATCTGGCCCCTCGGCGCCCGCAACGAAAGCCGGTCTATTTGCGACA
>DATISF010000009.1:0-222686 GCA_035468985.1 Thermoanaerobaculia bacterium | reverse complement strand
GGTTCGGGGTTCGGGGTTCGGGGTTCGGGGTTCGGGGTTCGGGACTCGGGGTTCGGGATTCGGGATTCGGGGTTCGGGGTTCGGGGTTCGGAGTTCGGGGTTCGGGGTTCGGGGTTCGGGGTTCGGGATTCGGGGTTCGGGATTCGGGGTTCGGGATTCGGGATTCGGGATTCGGGATTCGGGGTTTGGGATTCGGGGTTCGGGATTCGGGGTTCGGGATTCGGGATTCGGGGTTCGGGGTTCGGGGTTCGGGGTTCGGGATTCGGGATTCGGGATTCGGGGTTCGGGATTCGGGGTTCGGGGTTCGGGGTTCGGAGGTCGGGGTTCGGAGGTCGGGATTCGGGGTTTGCGAACCCCGAACCCCGAACCACGAACTCCGAACCCCTAAATCCTGATGTTGTGGCGCTGGTAGAAGTTGTAGTCGCCGAGACGCGCCCGCAATTTCGCGACGACGTCCGCCGGGAGCTGGCCCTCGCTTGCCGCGGTGTTGGCCTCGACCTGTCTCGCGGTGCGCGCGCCTGGGATCACCGTCGACACCGCATCATTCGCCAGCAAGAATCGCAGCGCGCCCTCGGCAACGTTGCGCGCCGCACCTCCGATGATCGCCTTGACCTCGTCGACGCGCGGCGTGACCTCGGAGATCCGCCGCTGGGTCAGAAAGCTCTGCCGGATGTCGTCGGATGGGAAGACCGTTCCCTCGCGGTATTTTCCGGTGAGCAGGCCCGATGCGAGCGGCACGCGCGCGACCACGCCGAATCCTCGCTCCTTCGCCAGCGGCAGCAGCTCGTCGGCAGGCGCCTGATTGAGCACGTTGTAGAGCACCTGGATGGAGTGACCCCAGCCGGAGCGGACGACCTCGAGTCCTTCTTCGACCGTGGAGATCGAGACGCCCCAGAAGCGGACCTTGCCGGCGTCCTGCAGGATCTCCATCGCCTCCTGGATTCCTCCGTGGCGGAGATCGTGGAGCGTCGGATTGTGGAGCTGGTAGATGTCGATGTAGTCGGTTCGCAGCCGCTTCAGCGATCCGTTGACCGCGTGAAAGATGTGCTCGCGCGAGAAATCCTTGCCCAAATCGCCGCTCGACGTCCGCACCACTCCTACCTTCGTTGCGATGACGACGTCCTGTCGGTGTCTCGACAAAACAATCCCCAGGAGGGATTCGCTGCGGCCGAAACCGTAGCTGTCGGCGGTGTCGAAGAAGTTGACGCCGAGGTCGCGCGCGCGGCGGATTGCGGCGAGCGACTCGTCGTCGCTGGCCTTTCCCCATCCCAGCGGAAGACCGGACGCTTCCGCCGTCCCGCCAATGGCCCACGCCCCGAAGCCGATTTCGCTGACTCGGATGCCCGTGCGGCCTAGGATGCGGTATTGCATGCGGTCGTAACGCGATTGTACCGAGCGTCACGTTTACGTGCAGAAGAATTGCGCGATTCGAATGCGCATGAAATCGATCCCGCGAACGCGGTGTAGCGAACATCACCGCAGGCGCAGCGACTCTCGTGAAGACCGCGTGCATGTCCCGACTGCTTGCTTTCCTTCTCGGTCGCTGTCGATGGGTACTTCATCGACGACTCCAGTTCTCTGGGGCACGCCTCTCTCGAATCGGGGTTCGCGCTTCGGATCGACGGTGCCGGAGGTAAAGAAAGGCAGTCGAGCGACCGCCGAAGAGATTCCGCTACTGATCCCGGCCTCGAATCAGGCGACTCCGAGTGCGCCTAGACAGAACCTCTGAACAAGTCGTCATCCTGAGTCGGCGAAGCGCGAGGAAGGATCTCAGGATGCGAAAACGCGTCGTCATCCTGAGTCGGCGAAGCGCGACGAAGGATCTCAAGATGGAAGACGCGTGCGATTTCGAGATCCTTCGCCGTCTTCGCGGCTCAGGATGACGTGAACTACGACTTGTCCAGAGGTTCTAGCGAGCCGGCTGGAGCGTCACGTTGATTTCGTCAGGCATGTGATGAAAGGCGCGTCCGGTCATCCGGTCGACGACGAACCCGCCCAGGCCCAGGACGCCGAGAAGCGCGCTGCTGACGATGACAAAGTTGTCGGCGCCGCCGAACGATCCGCCGAGGGCCAATCCCACGCCGGCGACACCTGCAAAGTTGCCCCAGTACGGTCCGTTGAAGCCAGTATCCAGCGCGACCGCCCGTGTCACGAAAGAGTCCTTTGAAACGGCCAGTGAACAACCGTTCGCCTTTCGCGGAATGGTGAGCCTGGCCGGAGTCATGCCCTGCGTGCGGAATCCTTTGCATTCGATGATCGCTGACGCTCCGGGTGGTTGCGATGTGACGGCAATCGTCTCGTCAGATCCTTTCCAGACAGTGGCGCAGGAACTCACGAGAAATGCCACGAGTAGAACGGACATCCGATCGACGGCGCTCATCGATGTACCTCAGAGCCGGATCTGTTTGACTTCTTCCATCTCCCGATACGATTGCAGGAACTTCAGCGTATCGGCGTCGAGGGGTGAGTCGACGGTAATGATGGCCATGGCTTTTCCGCCGCTGGCGGTGCGGGCGAGGTTGTACTCGGCGATGTTGATCTCGCGGTCGCCGAGGAGCGTGCCGACTTTGCCGACGACGCCGGGCACATCCTTGTTGATGATGTAGATCAGATTGCCCTCGGGCTTGAATTCCACACGAAAATTATTCACGGAAACGATGCGTTGATTCTTTTCACTGAAAAGAGTACCAGAAACGCAGATCTCCTGGTCGCCGCCGCTGGCCCGGAACGTGATCAGGTTCGTGTAGTCGTGAGGCACAGGATGCGTCGTCGAGCTGATGGCGATCCCGCGGTTCTCGGCGATCGACTCGGCGTTGACGAAGTTCACCTCAGACAGATGCGGCGTGAGCAGGCCCTTGAGCGCGGCGACCGAAAGGATCTTGGTCAGGCGCTCTTCGATTCCCCACAGCTCGATCGCCGCTCGATTGATCGGAGCGTCGGCGATCTGCGCGGCGAAGAGTCCCAGCTTCTCGGCGAGGTCGATCATCGGCGCCGTTTCGGCTTCGGCGAGCCCTTCGAACGGCAGGTTGACCGCCGAGACGAAGATCGAGCCGCGCAAGGCCTCGACGACCATCTCCGCGGTCTGCACGGCCACGCGGTCCTGCGCCTCGATGGTGTTGGCTCCGATGTGTGGTGAAAGGACGGCGTTTTTCGCGTTGAGCAGCGGATGGTCTTTTCCCGGCGGCTCGTCCTCGTAGACGT
Source organism: Thermoanaerobaculia bacterium (assembly GCA_035468985.1). Classification (GTDB taxonomy): domain Bacteria; phylum Acidobacteriota; class Thermoanaerobaculia; order Gp7-AA8; family Gp7-AA8; genus DASVHS01. The sequence goes on along the minus strand of DATISF010000009.1, from coordinate 219,485 downwards.
CGATTGCCGCGCCGGAGACCTTTCCGCTGTTGAGAGCATCGGCGAGCGGCTTTTCCTGGTAGATCCCGCCGCGCGCGATGTTGAGACAGATCACGCCGTTCTTCATCTTGGCGATCTCGGCGGGTCCAATCATTCCGCGCGTCTCGTCCGTCAGCGGCGTGTGAACGGTGATCACGTCCGCCTCTTCCAGGAGCTTGTCGAGCGAGACCTGCTCGGCTCCGACGCGCTCGAAAACAGCCGGAGCGATGTACGGGTCGTACGCGACGACGCGCATGCCGAACGCCCGCGCCCGCGCCGTGACGCGCGTCCCGATGCGCCCCAGCCCGATGACGCCAAGGGTCTTTCCGTTCAGCTCGACGCCCATGAATTTCGAGCGGACCCACTCCCCGCGCTTGACGGATGCATGCGCCTCCGGGATGTTGCGGCAGAGCGAGAGCAGCATGGCCATCGTGTGCTCGGTCGCCGACATGATGTTCGCCGTCGGGGCGTTGATCACCAGGATGCCGCGCGCCGTGCAGGCGTCGACATCGACGTTATCGAGGCCCACTCCCGCCCGCCCGATCACGCGCAGGCGCTTTCCCGAATTCACCAGCTCTTTGGTGACCGCCGTGCCGCTGCGCGTGATCAGCGCGTCCGATTCGGCCACGGCGCGGAGAAGGTCCTGTCCCTTGAGGCCGGGGCGGTAATCGAGCTCGATGTCCTTCGCCGCGCGAAGAATCTCGAGCCCGGACTCGGCCAGCGTGTCGGTCACCAGCGCCCGCAAGGTCATGCCCTGGCCACCTCCTCGAGCACCTCGAGCATCGCTTCGAGCGACTCGACGGAAATGTCGCCCATATGGCCGATCCGGAACGTCCGCTCCTTCCACTCGCCGTACCCGCCGCCCAGCGTGAAGCCCTTCTCCTGCATCGCGTAACGGATGATCTCCGCATCTTTCGTCGACGGCTCGAGCGCGCTGACGGTCATCGATGCGAAGGCCGGATCGGAAGCGAGGCGCGCGTACTTTGCCGTGCGCTCGATCGTCATGTCGCGCATGCGGCGGTGGCGCTCGAAGCGGACGGGGAGCGTCTCCTCGCGGACGATGTGATCGAGCTGTTTCGCCAGTGCGTAGAAGTGCGGGATCGAAGGCGTGGCCGGAACTGAATCCTTCTCCGCCTGCTTCTTGTACTCGAGAAGATCGAAGTACGTCCCACGATACGGATGCTTTGCCGCGCGCTCCTCGGCCGCTGCCGAAACGGCAACCACGGTGATGCCCGGCGGCAGCGCCAGACCTTTCTGCACGCTGGCCAGACAGATGTCGAGGCCCCATGCGTCGAACTCGACCGGGATGCCGCCGAGCGACGAGACGGCGTCGACGATCACCAGCGTATCGGGAGATTCTTCGCGAACGACCGACGCCAGGATGGCGATGTCGTTGGTCACGCCCGTCGACGTTTCGTTGTGCGTGAGCGTGACGGCGTCGTAGTGCGCGCGCCGTGACGAAAGGTGATCGGCGAGCTGATCGGGATCGACGGCATTTCCCCATCCGATGTCCAGGCGGTCCGCTTCGAGACCGAGCGATTCGGCAATCTTGAAAAAACGCTCCGAGAACGCGCCGCACGTCGTCACCAGCACGCGGCGGTTGACGCAGTTCTCCAGCGCCGCCTGCATCACTCCCGTTCCTGAGGAGGTGACGATGAACGTGTCCTGCTTCGTCGCGAACAGCGTCTTCAGATTGGCCTGGATCCGGCGGAACATCTCCATGAAGACCTCGCTGCGATGGCCGATCATCGGCCGAGCCATCTCCTGGAGGATCGCCGGACGGACCCATGTCGGTCCGGGAACGAAAAACTTCGAACGTTCAGTCATTCGAGCAGCTGCGACACGACGTCGCGAAAGCGCGTCGCGTAGACCTCTGCATTCTCCTTCACTCGCGTCCGAACGTGAACACCTCCGAAGCCGATGAATAGATCGACCGCGGACTTCGTCTCGAGATCGGTCACGCCGTCGCCGACGAACGCCGCCTTTCCTTTCGTACGCGCGCGCACATCGCGCACCACGAGCTCCTTCCCGCCCATGCGGGTCAGCGGGGAGTGATGATCGAAGTCGACGTAGCGACCGTGGTCATCGAAGCGGAGAAGCACGGCGTGAACGGCGCGATCCGCAATTTCCAGCCTCGAAGCGAGCGGGGCGATCGCCTGGGCGATGCCGGCGGTGACGAGATGAATCGTGATTCCCGCGCTGCGCAACGCCTCGATGCCTTCGGCCGCTCCTTCGACGAGCGATTCCAGATATCGCCTGCCGAGCGCATCGACGGCGGCACGCGAAGGACGGATGATCTCGAGCCGCTTCCCGTACACCTCGTCCACGGGGATCTCGCCGTTCATCGCCATCTCGGTGAGCCTGGCGATTTCCGGGTTCCCGCCGGCGAGAACGTCGATCCCTTCGATCGTCACCAGGGTGGAGTCGACATCGAAGAAGACCAGGCGGAATTTCTGTCCGCTCACGCGGACGCTCCTTTGCGCACGATTCCGAGGAGATCGGAGAAGCGATCCAGAAGGTAATCGGGATGCGACTCCAGGAGCTGTTCGTACGACGAAGAGCCCGTCGTGACGACGGCGACATCGATTCCGCTGTTTCGTGCCGCGGCGACGTCGATGGGCATGTCGCCGACGAACAGAGAGCCGTCCGGCGAGCAGCCGGCCTCCTCGAGCGTGCGGATCACGTGCCGGGCGTCGGGTTTTCGCGCGCCGGCGAGATCGGGGCCGACGATCGCGCGGAAATGGGGCGAGAGATTCAGGAAATCGAGGATCTTGCGCGAGAACGAGGTCGGCTTGTTCGTGCAGACCGCCATCGTCACTCCCGCCGCCGTGAGCCTGGCCAGCGTCGGCTCGACGTCATCGAGAATTTTCGACGCCGTGCAGCAGACTTCGTCGTAGCGCGTCTCGAACGCCTCGCTCACGCTTCGCGGGACGTTGTCGGTCTCGCAGGCTCGCTGCAGAAGCCGTTCGATGCCGTGGCCGACGAGTGTCCGGATGCGGCCCGTATCGATCTCGCGCAGGCCGTGCGCGCGAAGCGCGAAGTTCACCGCGTCGGCGAGCGCGGCGTAGGAATCGACGAGCGTTCCGTCGAGATCGAACAGTACAGCGCGATAACGGAGCGCTGTCATGCGGGCCAGATTCTACCGAGAATCTCCACCAGCTCGGCGGTCGAGTGTCGCTCGTCGACCGTGAGCTCGATGCGCGGCCAGCCCTCGTAACCTTTGAATCCTTCCACGAACACGATGTCGGCCGGCACCTGTGCCAGAAGATCGGGCGGCTCGCTGTACTGGATGCGGCGCGTGCCGCTGCTCGAGAAAACGACGGCTTCGCCGCCATTGCCGGCGAGGATCACCGGATCGGCTCCGGCGCGGCGGATCCTCGCCGTGTCGCCGCGATGCACGTCCTCGTTCAGGACATGGTGCGTGTGCTTGATCGCTCCGATCTTCTTACCTCGCGCGACGAAGTAAGAGGTCAAGGCCACGATGGCGGTGGTTTTTCCCGAGCCTGAGTGGCCGATGAGCGCGACGACTCTCACGCGGCAATCCGCGCGCTGGCCGTGAACTCGAGCACCAGCGCGGTCCAGTCGTCGGCCAGCGGCTCGAGAACGTCGCGACGAATCCTCGCGAGCAAATCCTCGAGCCACTCGTCCGTGCTACCTGTCGTGCCGTTGCGCAACGCTTCGGCCAATCGCTCGTATCCCAGCGGCTGACCGTCGCCGACCGGCGCCTCGGGAATGCCGTCGGAGACGAACACGAGACGATCGCGCGGCTCGAGCTTCGTTGTGAGCGTCTCATAGTGAAAATCGCCGCGGATGCCGAGCGGAAGCCGAACCCCGCCGACGGAAAGCGGCTGCACGACGGAATCACGAATCAGGTACGGGTCGGGAAAGCCGGCGTTGGCGAGGTGGAGTGTGCCGTCGGACGGAAAGAAGCGCGCGTACGCGAGCGCGACGAACTCGCGGCGGTCGAGCTCCTGGACGAGCTTGGCGTTGAGTTTCGTCATCGCTTCTTCGACGCTGCCGTTGCCGATGAACGGCAGAACCGCTTTGACCGAGGCCATGATCAGGCTCGCTCCGATTCCCTTGCCGGCCACGTCGGCCACGATCACCGCGATGGAACCGTCGTCGTGATGAACGACGTCGTAGAAATCGCCGGCCACCAGATGGGCGGGAAAATTTCGCGCCGCGATCGAGAAGCCGTGGCCCTCGATCCGCTGCGGCGGTAGGAGGCGGGTCTGAATCAATCGCGCCAGCTCCAGCTCCTTTTCCGCCCATTCGTGCTGCTTCAGCTTCTCGATCGAATCGGCGAGGCGTTCGCGCAGGAGGTCGAGCGTGCGAAAGACCAGGCCGACGACGACCACCAGCCCGCCGGTGATGAGCATGTACGGCAGCGCACGCATGCGGATCATTCCGCGAACGTTGATCTTGATGATGTGTCCGAGAAGCAACTGCGCCAGAAGAGCGCCGCCCACATATCCGAGGATTCCGGCGGCGAGGAAGAGCGCCCCGAATGCGATCTGGTGAAAGCCCTCCGGCAGGCGGTGAATCGTCGGTCTGAAGAGAATCAGCAGGGCGCTGATCGAGATCCAGATCGTGACGCCCATGACCGCTCCGACCGCGGCCGTAGCGACGAGCTCGAATCCGCGCGTGTTGCCGACGAACGCGAAGATCGTCGCGAACAGCGCACCGAAACCGATCACGCTCAACGCCGAGGGCAACTTTTGGCGACAATATGCCGCGACCTGCTGGGCCAGCATGACGAGATGGTATACGTGTGCCGTGGTTTCGCGTGTCCTGCTCGGCCTCGCCATGGTCTCGCTGAGCCTCGGCGCTCAAACCACGCCACCACCTCCCGATCCGAACAACCGTGCCAATCTCACCATCACCGTCGAGCCTCTCGGCGACAACGATGAAGGCGTGGTCTCGCGGGTCACGTTCCGATTCGCGGTGCCCGAGGATGTTCCGCCGAATCTTCCGATGGTCGTCCAGGGCTCGATCATGCAGGGCGGACAGGTCATCAGGAATTTCCGGATGATGGTCGCGCCCGACCAGCACGACATTCTGCGGACGACGCAGGTGTTTCACGCCGGCGAGAACGAGATCGAAGCGCGGCTCCTGATTCCGCTCGAGGAACAGGCGCCGGTGCTTCTCGGCAAGACGTCGACGAAGATCTCGGTCGCGAAAACGAACAAGACATACGTTGCCAGTCCGAACGAGGGAGCCGAGGGTGTGCTGGCGGAGGGGATCGTTCCCGAGACTGTCGGCGCTGTGAAGATCCGGCCGCCGCGGCGCGATGTTGCGCCGCAGTTGTTCATCGTCGATGTCGACGTGCTGCCGCCGGTGACGCGGGTCGAGTTCTGGGTCGAGGGCAAGAAGATCCTGGTCCGCAACGCCGCGCCGTACCGCGCCGAGCTCGATCTCGGCAAGCTGCCGAAGCGGGTCGAGGTTCGCGCGGTCGGATACGACGCGAAGGGCCGCTATATCGACGCCGACGCGTTCGTCGTGAACGAGCGCGAGACACCGCTGGAAGTGAAGATCACACGCACGGAGACGCCGGATGGCGTCTCGCATTTCAAGCTGAGCTTGCAGAACCCGAAGAACACCGAGATCAAGAGCGTGGTCATGTTCGCGGGCCCGAAGAAGGTTCACGAGTGGACCGAGCCGCCGTACGCGATCGACATTCCGACGGCCAGCCTGGCGGGCGTCGAGTTCGTGCGTGCCTCGGTGACCGACAGCACGAATTACGAAGCGTCGGACCTTCTCTTCCTGAGCGGCAACCGGTACACGGAAGAGATCGAGGTGAATCTCGTCGAGCTGCCCGTCAGCGTCACCGATTCAAGCGGTGCGCCGGTGGCCAATCTGAAGCAGGAAGACTTCACGGTTTTCGAGAAGGGTAAACAGCAGAAGATATCGTCATTCAATTTCGCGAATCATTTACCGATCTCCGTGGGCATGCTGCTCGATCACTCCGGAAGCATGGTGCCGCGCATCAAGGCGGCGAAGGAAGCGGCAGTGGAGTTCTTCCACAGCATTCTCAAGGCCGGGGACCGCGCGTTCTTCGGCGCGTTCGCGTTCGACGCCACGCGGGTGGCGCCGTTCGTATCCGACATCAACAATCTCGAGCAGCAGGTGAATGGCAGTCCGGAGGCGGCCGGAGGGACGTCGCTCTACGACGCCATCGTCACGGGGTTGTACCGCTTCCGCAGCATTCAGGGGCGCAGGGCGCTGGTGATCATCACGGACGGCGAGGACACGACGTCGCGGCTCTCGTACGACGACATGCTCACGTACGTGCGCGCCTCCCGCGTTCCGCTTTACTTCATCGGGATCGGCCTCGGATTCACCGACATCGGCGGCACGTCGAAAATGAAGGCGCTTGCCGCGGAGACGGGCGGTGTGGCGTATTTCATTCACGACGTGAAGCAGCTGAAGGAAACGTACGGGCAGCTCGAGAAGGACCTGCGCTCGCAGTACCTCATCAGCTACTACACCGAGAGCACGAAGAACGATCAGAACTACCGGACGGTCGAGGTCAAAGTGAACCGGCCCGACGTGCGCGTGCGCACGATCCGCGGCTTCATTCCCTGATCATCCCGCGATCCGCGCGTACGACGCCCGCAGCATCATCACGCGCTTCACGTAATTCCGCGTCTCGGCGTACGGCATCGACTCGATGAATTCGTCGAGCGATTTCGTCGACGCGGCGCGCTTCCACTTCAGAACGTTGCCCTGGCCGGAGTTGTACGAAGCCACGGCCAGGAGAGCGTTTCCGTTGAACATGTTGATGAGCGTCTTCAGGTGCGCCGTGCCGAGCTCGATATTCACTTCGGGGTTTTCGAGCCGCGATTGTCCGAATGGAACGTGAAGCCGGCGCGCGAGCTCTTTCGCCGTCGGCTGCATCAGCTGCATCAGTCCCGTCGCTCCGACCGCCGACTTCGCGGTCGGCAGGAATGAGCTCTCCTGGAGGATGAGGCCCATGACCAGATACGGATCGAGACCGTTGCGCTCCGAATACTTCTTGATCGCCGGCTCGTATCTGACCGGGTAATACATTCTGACGAAGTAGGCGGGAGCGGAGTCCTGCTCGACCGTGGCGATCTGCGGAAAGGCACGCTTCACGGCGCGCTGCATGAGCACCGCGGCGCCGCTGCTGTTGTACAGGTCGGCGAGCAGCGCCTGCGCATAGCGGTCATTCTCCGGTTTGAGGTTCTTCTGGATCTCCATGCGGGCGTCACGGATGTCGGACAGCGCGGTCAGCTCATACGCGAGACGAAGCTCGCGCGGCATCTCCTGTTCGGCGACGTCCTTCCAGTCCGGTCCGCCTTTCTTCAGCGGACTGGAGTTGTCTTCGTGATGGGGCGCGCCGCGGCTGACGGAGTGGATGGCGTAGACATCGAGATACGGCGCGGATGCCAGGCGCTGGTATATCGCATGCGCTTCTTCCTTCCCCCCCTGCCGCTCAACGGTTCGTGCGTACCAGTATTCGGCCTGCCGTTTGACGTTCGGATTTGCGTAAGTGTCTGTGATGAAGCGCAGGATCGTCTTCGCCGTCGGAAGATCGCCGCGGACGTACGCAGACCATCCTTTGTCCCAGAAGTGCTGCAGCCCTGGATCGGACAGCGGATCGATCTTCACGAGATCGCGCGCCAGCTCCTGTTCGTAATCGTCCTGGTCCTTCGATTCCGCGATCACGATCAGCGTGTTGAGGACCTCGACGCGCACCGACTGCGCGAGCGGCAGCAGCAGGAGATCCTTGAGCCGCTCCATGGCCAGTTGATCGTAGTTCTCCTTCTTCGCTCTTCTGGCGAGGTCGACGAGCTTCAGCGTCTTCTTCGTGACCGCGATCTTTGGACGGACGACCGTCCGAGCCTTCTTTCCCTTTCCCAGGCGCGTCTTCACGTTGCCGACTCTCTTCTTCTCCGTGACCGTCTTGTAGACCGTCGGATCGATGGCATTGGAGAGCGCGCGATAACTCTTCGACAGGTGATAGAGGGCGGGAATGGCAAAGCGATACGCGCTGCCGGTCAGAGGCTCGAGAACCTTGATCGCGTCCTCGTAGCGCCGCATGTGGTACAGCGCCAGGCCGCGATTGAGCACGATCGGCTGTTTGAGCGATGCCGGGGCAACGGGCTCCAGCGCGCTCAGTTCGTTCAGGGCGTCCGGAAAATCGTTGTCCCGGAGCAGGCTCACCGCGCGCTCCATGCGTTCATCGACGCTGAGGTGCAGTGCTTCGCCGGGCCGCAGCGACCACACCGCGCGAAGAAACGCGATAGCGTCGACGGCCTCCGGCGCTCGCGGACTGGCGACGACGATCCTTCGCGCGGCGTGGACGGCGCCTGCGAGATCGCCGATAGCGATGCGCTGCGACAGTTCCAGCCATCGCGCCGAGGCGGCGATGTTCGGGTTGTCGGTTCGCGGCGCCAGGGACGCATACACCTCCGCCGCCTGCTGCGGCGCGCCGGCCGACACGTGCATGTTCGCGAGGTTCAGCGCGGCTTCATCCGCGTACACCAGCCGTGGGCCGCGGTGCCACAGCGCGGTGAGTGTTCGTCGTGCTGCCGGAACGTTTCCGGCGAGTTGGAACGCCAGCGACAGGTAATAGAGCCGGTACTCTTCAACCGGGCGCGGGCCGAATGAGAACCGCGAGAACGATCGGACGGCGGCGGGACCATCGTTGCGGTGAACCGCGTCGACGCCGGCGGTGAACGCGTCGCGCAGCTTCTCGAGATCAGGCGGCGCCTCCGGTTTCGCGGGCGCGACCGGTTCGGAACGGGCCGATGACCGTTGCACGTACAGGATCGTCGCGACGATCAGCGCGGCCATCACCGGAACGGCGACCGCGGCCACGATCCACTTCCGCCTCAATGCAAGCAATGCCACTTGAGGCGCCACTGCAGCCCAGCTGCCAGTCTACAGTCCGAGTGCGTCAGCATTCCCGTCCGCGAGAATCCTGACCAGCTCGTCGTAGAAGTAATTCGAGTTTCTGCGCACGTCCTCGGAGATGCGCTCGTCGTACATCTGACGGCTGCGGTCAATGTCGTCCTTCAGCCGCTCGTAGAGGTCGCGGCTTCTCCGGCCCTGTTCGACCTTGGCTTCGTTGTAAAGCTTGATCTCCGATACGAGGAGCCGCGCGAAGCGCCGCGCTTCGTCGTGCTTCTTGCCCTCTTCGGTGCCCGAGCCGAGGGGGCCTCCGCGCTGCAGTCCGCTGGGCGGAACGAATTGCGTGCTCGGCCGCTCGTCGAGCGCGGGAGCCATTGCCGGCGCGGCCATCGGCGCTGCATCGGCCGGGCGTGGCGCGGGCACCGGAGCCTGACGCACCACCTGCGGGGTGAACGCGGGCGCATGGGTGGGGGCCGGTGCAGGAGTGGGCGTCGGAATCGGGCGCGGGGCCGAGATCGTTGGCGTCGCCGGCCGCGGCGTCGCCCGCGGCGGCGGGGCCGGAGCCGGGGCCGGCTCCGCAAACACCGGCTGCATGGCTCCGTCGCTCAGCGTCGGCGACGGGATCTTCTTGCGAATGGCCAGAGTGTCGACGAGCAGGCCGGTGATGAAGACGAGCATCTCGATCGACGGGCGGTCGAAGTTCGTCACGTCCTGCGGCAACGCGTCGACATAGACGGCCGCGGAGACCTTGTCCTTGATGACCATGGGAATGACGACCGCGCGGGCGGGCGCGCTCGCGCCGAAGCGGGTGGCGAGGTTCGCGCCATCCCACTCGACGACATGCTCGTCGCGCAGAACGGTGTCGAGTTGCGAGACCACGCCGGGAGCGGCGTTGAATCGTTTGACCGATTCGTCGTTTCCGCCGTGCGCCGAAAATCCGACACCCTTCCAGCCGCTGAACGTGTCGCCGCGCAGAATCAGGAGCGTGGCGCGCGATCCGAACTGGAGACATTGCTCGAGGAGAGCGTTGAGGACATCGACCTGCGATTTTCCGCGCTCGATCGTCTGGATGCACGCCTTGAGCTTCGATGCGTCGCCGCCTCCTCCTCCACCCATCGGGGCGGCAGGAGTCATTCCTTCTTCGAGCTCGGCGATCACTTTCTTGATGTGCGGGAGGAACGAGATGGAGTTGACGTCCGCCTGAACGCTCTGCGATGCGGCCTTGAGTTGCGAGTCGACGGCTGAGCGGACGTCGTCGATCGACGAATTGATCTCGCTCACCATCCTCTCGATCGCCTCACGCACGTGGGCTTCGATCGAGCTTGCGACTTCGTCGCCCCTCACGGCCATAAATCCTCCGGTTGCTGTAGCTTGCGGCGCACCAGACCTGCGGCGCCGAGGCTGCGCGATTATAGAACACTGTGCTACCTTAACAAGGTGCGGCCCGCCCTCGTCCTCGCAGTGGCATCGCTGCTCATGATGCATTGCGGCGCTTCCGACGGCCTCGATCGTCAATCCGAGTGGCGGAACGTTCTGCAGCACAAGAAAGCCGCGCTCGCACCCGAAGCGACACCACGCGCAAAGCAGGCCTACGCCGACGCCCTCGCCGCATTCGTCCGCAAGCATCCGAGTCACAGCCGTGCGCGCCAGGTCTATGAGCGAATCCAGCTCGAATTCGCTCGTGACCTCGCGGCCCTCGGCCGGTACCAGGACTCGATCCGCTTCTACCGCGCGGTGCTGAACAGCGACCCGCGCAACGCCGACGCCCGCCAGGGGCTGTCCGACGCGCTCGACCGGCTCGCCGTCTCGCACGAGAAACTCCTCGGAGTCGAGATCGGGATGTCCCGGAAGCAAGTCACCCACCTTCTCGGCAAGCCGGTGCCCGGCTGGATCGTGACCAGCGTGCGGCGGTCGGCGACGATGGAAGCGTGGTACTACCGGACCACCGACGGCGGTCTCGCCGCGATCTACTTCCGAGACGGCGAGGTCTTCGCCGCCGAGGCGAAATCGCAGGCGCGCGTCGCGCTGTGACCTGAAATCGACTCGCCCTCGAGCCTGTTGCACCTCGCGAAAGGAATCGATCCATGCCTCTGTACGAGTATGCGTGTCAGAAGTGCGGAGAACGTACCGAGATTATTCAGAAGATCTCCGACCCTCCGTCCACGCATTGCCCGAAGTGCGGAGGCGAGATGCGCAAATTGTTCTCGTCGCCGGCGATTCAGTTCAAAGGCTCCGGGTTCTACAAGACGGATTACGCGAGCCCGTCGAAGAAGAGCGAATCAGCCGGCGAGCCGAAGTCGGAGTCCAAGAGCGGATCGAAGTCGAACGAGTAAACGTCCCATGCGGTTCACCAAAGTCCGCGAGATGAAGCGGCGCGCCGACTTCATCCTCGAAGAAGTCTTCCGGTCGCTCTTCGAAGAGATCGACACGGACAAGATCCAGAAAGAGGTCGAGGATCTGAAGCAGTCGGCGCCGGAGTATCGCCCGTTGCGGCACGCGCGAATCCTGGCTCGCCGCACCGCGATCCGTTGCGCCGCGGCTGGCGCGGTGACGGGACTGCCCGGTGGAGCGCTGGCCATCGGTGCGCTCGGCGCCGATCTGGCCTACCTCGTCTACCAGCAGTTCCGCCTCATCCTTGGAATCGCCGCGATCTATGGCTACTCGCCGACCGGGCGCGAGCGCTTCGCGGAAGCGTTCTCATGTCTCGCCTATTCATCGGGCGTCGGGATCGGAAAGCAGGGCATCGCCACCGTTCTCGGATCGGCGATGGAAGGTGGCGCGGTTGCCGAACGCATCGGGGCGCGCATGGCCCGCGAGCGGCTCGCTCGGCTCGTTCCGCTCGTCGGCGCGGTATCGGGCGGGGCTTTGAATTACGTCTCGGTCCGGGCCGTCGGACGCTCGGCAATCCGCTACTACGAGTCGCTCGTCGACGATGCCCTGGCCGATGAGATCTGGGCCGAAGGCGATCGCGAACACGCCTGATTTTCCCAAGCATCCGGTTGTCACAAGAATGCGGAATGCCGGCATTTGCTCCGGCGTTTCCCGCCGTGACTGACGATGCCCAAGTTCGAAATTGAGCACGCGCCCGAGGCCAGCTCCTCGTTCTACGAGCGCCGCCGCCTGCGTCGAATTCGAATGATCGTCGAGTTGACGCTGAACCTCATCAGCAGCGACATGACGGTCTCGCATCGTGAAGCGCGGTGCCTCGTTGCCTGTGCACACAAAGCGGTTCTGGAGCTCGATCCCGCGTTCGGCCAGCGCTACGAGCGCGTGATCCGTCCCGTGTTCGAGCGCGTCCTGCAGGAGCGCTGGCCCTCAGAGGAGTTGCGCTACTCGCACTCCGGCGAAATCGTCAACTGAACCGACGACGCCCGGGGACGCGCGTCGCTCCACTTACGCGTGAGGCGCCGGTGGTGCGGGCTGCGCCGCGGCCGGCGGCGGAGGAACTGCCGGAACCTGCGGCACCGCTGGCGGCTGCAGATGCTGGACCTCGACATCGCCGTTGACCGTGGTGATCTGCAGCTCGAACTGACCGCCGTTGACCATTCCGGAAACGCGACGGCTGCCGGGATTCGAGTGGATGCTCAGCGGGAACGACGCTTCGAAGTCGCCGTTCACCTGCGAGAGATCACACGTGAACGATGCCGTCGGCGGAAGCAGAGCATGCACGCCACCATTGACCGTCTTCAACCGTGCGCCGCGGAAATCGTGGAGGAACTTCGCGTGCACGCTTCCATTGACGGTGCGCGCGTTCAGCTCGTTGTTCCCGGCGGTCTCGATATCGATCGGACCGTTGACCGTGGTGACTTCGCACGCGCCATCGACTCCGCGCGTCATGACCCGGCCGTTGACCATCTTCAGATCGAGCGCGACCGTCGACGGGACGCGCAGCTCATAATCGACCGAGACCTTCGAGCGCATCACGAACGGGAAGCCGACGCGAATCCGTTCCCTCTGCTGTCCGATGCGAAGCGTGTCACCGTTCAGCTCGGTGTCGAAGTAGCCCTGATTCTCTTTGCGCTGGTTGGGAACGATTCCGATGCTGCGCACATGCGCGACGAGAGCGACCTCGTTGGCCGACCCTGCCTCGACGTTCAGGCTACCGTCGACGCCGACCACCTCGATGGTGCGGATGGCCGAAGCAGGCCACTGGCGCTGGATCGTCGCCTCATGCCGCTCGCCGACGACACAGCCGGCTGTCAGAAAAACGGCCGTCAGCACATAAACTCTCTGCAATCGGTTCATGGACACCCTACGGTTGGGTGTACGAAAGCGGTTGAACATGGTTTCAGGGGACTCCTCACAGACGACTCTGCTGCGGATCGCGGCCTTTCTGGTCGATGCCGTGACCATGGCGATTGTGCTGATCCTGCCGGCCTCGCTCATCAGTTACGCGCTGGCCTGGATCGGCGGATCGGTGAAAGGCATCCAGATCGTCTGGTGGGTCGCGCTGGCGACCCTCATTCTTTCCATTCTCATCCGTGACGGCATCCGCGGGCGTTCCGTTGGCAAGCAGCTCCTCGGCCTGACGCTGACGACCCGAAGTGGCGGCCGATGCGGTTACCTCCGATCGGTCATCCGCAACATTCCGCTCATCGTTCCTCTCTGGAACGTCATTGAAGTGGGCTTCGTCCTCGCGGGGAAGGCGCGCACCGGCGACCGCATCGCCGGGACGCACGTCATCGAGGAGTAGCGCGCGCGAAGCCGAGGCGGCGCTCGGTGAGCGCCCGCTCGAACTCCACGGCGCGCGAGCGGCGGACATCGATGGTGAACACGTTCCTGTCGCTGAAGGACTCGTTTCGCAGGACGACATGGGGCGGATCGATGAGCCGATAGAAGACGCCGACCGAGTCGAACGGAACGTCGACTTCGTAGGTGTCGTAGAGATACCGCTCGATGAGCTCCGCGTGATTCAGCGTCTCCGCGGCGGTCTCCCGGTACGCGCGCGACAGGCCGCCGGTGCCGAGCTTCACGCCGCCAAACCAGCGGACGACGACGATGGCGGCGTCGAGGATGTCCGCACCTTCGATCGCGGAGAGGATCGGTTTTCCCGCAGTCCCGGACGGCTCGCCGGCGTCGGAGCTGCGCTGCCGTCCCTCGAGCAGGCGGAACGCCCAGCAGTGATGCGTGGCGTCGAAATACTGCTTCTCGATCTTCTTGAGCGACGTGAAGAAGCCCTGTTCCGACTCGCACGGGAAGGCGAGACCGAGGAACTCGGAACGCTCGACCTTGTGCCGGAACTCGGCGGGAGCGGCGAACGTGCGGTAACGATCAGGCGTTCCGGTAGGCGGAGACGTAGCGGTTTCCCTTCAGAAAGAATCGCAGCGGCCAGAACGCGGCTTCGCCCGCGCCTTCCACGCCGATGCGAGGACTGACGGCGATGTCGTTCTCGTCGATGTCGATGTCGCGCGCGGTGATGTAGAGGCGGTCGCCGCGGAGGCTCTCGCCGTCGAGCGCTCTGTCGATCTCCAGGGCCGCGCAGAGTTTTCCCGGCCCGTTCATGAGGTCGCGGTCCCGCTTTGCTTTCGGACGGCGCTTGCGCATCGAGTCGATTCCCCGCAGCGGTTCGGCTGCCCGGAGAAGCACGGCTTCGGCGATGTCCGCCTCCTGCGTCACGACGTTCATGCACCAGTGCATGCCGTACGTGAAGTAGACATAGGAATGACCGCCCTGGAGATACATCGACTCATTGCGCGCCGATCGCAGCCCGCGCCGCGCATGGCTGGCCGCGTCATTCGCGCCGAGGTAGGCCTCGCATTCGACGAGCCGCGCGGCGAGAAGCTCGCTTCCGACTCGCCGCCAGAGAACGCATCCGAGGAGCGCGCGCGCGACCGTCACCGTGTCCTGCAGGTAGAACGTGCGGGAGAGTCTGGCGCGGCTCATACGGGGCGCGCCCGCCGGCGGTGATCGAGCTGATCCTCGCTGACGTGCCGGCCGATGATGCCCAGCAGATCGCGGTGCACGCCGGGAGAAGCGCCGATGATGTTGCCGCGCTCGAGCCAGCGGTCGCCGCCGGAGAAGTCCGTGACGTTGCCGCCGGCCTCGCGCACGAGCAGCGATCCGGCGGCCACGTCCCAGGCGGCCAGATGGATCTCGAAGAAGCCGTCGAAGACGCCGGCGGCGGTGTAAGCGAGATCGAGCGCCGCCGATCCTGCCCGCCGCACACCTTTTGCGATACGAATTACGTCTTCAAAAATCTCGCAATATACCGATACATATTCTTGTGCACGAAATGGGAAGCCGGTGGCGAGGAACGATCCCTCGACCTGCTGCTGATTCGAAACGTGCATCCGCTCGTCTCCGCGAAAGGCTCCGGCGCCGCGCTCGGCGGTGAAAAAGAGGTCGCGCAGCGGCTCGTAAATCAGCCCCGCCGTCATTTCTCCCTTCTCGCGGAGTGCGATCGAGACCGACCACACCGGAAAGTGCTGGAGGTAATTCGACGTGCCGTCGAGCGGATCGATGATCCAGGTCCGCTCGCTCTTCCCCGCGGTTGCCCCCGTCTCCTCGCCGAGAAACGAGTCGCCGGGCGACAGCTCGCGGATGCAGGCGATGATGGCCTGCTCGCTCTCGCGGTCGGCTTTGGAGACCCAGTCGTTGCGCGCCTTGAGGTCGGCGTCTTCCTTCCCGAGGGTCTCCCAGTAGCGGAGGAGGACGGCGGCGCCGCGGCGCGCGGCTTCCGTGGCGATCTCGATGTCGTTCATCAGGCGGCGACATTCTACTGGCGGGTAGGGACGGCCGCGGTTCGAGCCTCTCCCTCCCGAATGTCCATGAGAGGGGCTTCCCGCCGTACCGGCGATGGGATCGGGGTGTCGCTGCAGGCGTTTGCCTGGCCGCACGCCGCGATGGCGACGCTTCGTCATCCCACGCTGCCGTGGTTCGATCGCTTCGCCGCGCGCGTCGAGATCCCGGCGACGCCGCTGTCGGATCTGCGAAACGCGGGCGCGCGCGACCGGCTCTCGCTCGTCGGACAGTACGCGGCGCACATGGCCTTTCTGCAGTTCGCGGGAATCCCGGATGCGGGGTTCATCGCCGGCGAGTGGGCGGTCATCCGGAAGCGGGGTGCCGATTGCCGGCTCGTGCGCGTTGCCGCGCAACCGGCGGACGCCGATCGATCCGCGTCGCCTCTTCACGAGGCGCAACAGTTCGCGGAAGCCGTCGGCGCATCCGCGTTCGATCCGCCGCGACAGTCGTGGGTGCGCGCGGAATCCGTGTTCGCGGACATCTTTCGCCGTCTGCATTCGGATGCTGCCGCGGACCTTCGCTGGCTGCAGCGCGGCGCCGCGGGCGAGATTCTCCCGCCGGGAGCGGAATCGCTGGCCGCGATGTGGAGCACGCAGGGGCCGCACGAGGTCACCGCCGAGGCACTCGAATCATTTCAGGCGTATGCGGTGCTCGATGATTCGGTGCGTCTGCTCGTCGTCGGAAGCGAGTTTCCGATCCAGCGGTACGCGGCGCTCGCCGCGATCGATGCATCTCTGCCCGGTTCCACGGAGCCGCCCGCCGTTGTCGCCGACCGGCTGCTCGAGCGGCTGGCATCGCATCGTCACGTCGTGGTCGTCCGCGGAAGCCTCGATGACGACTCGCGCCGCGTGATCGAGATCCTGCGAAGAGATTCCAGAGCGCCTGCCGCGGCCCACCGAAGAGTGGTCCTGTCGACGAAGCTCGCGGCGCAGCGCGCGCTGGAGGAAATGCTCGACACGATGCCGGAAGCACGATCGTGGGTTGAACGGTTCGTGTGCGGGAACGGCTACGCCGCGTATCTCTCGGATGGAACGCTTCCCGTCGACGACAGCGCGTTCGCATGCACACCCGAACCGCGCCGCTCCTACATCGCCGCGCTCGCGCTTCTCGGAGCACGGATCCCGTCGGCGCTGGCTCGCGAGTTTCTCAGGCAGTTTCTGTTTGAGCAGCCTCTCGAGGACCTGGCCATCGCCGGCGTCACAGCGCTCGAGGACGGTGTCTTCTTCTTCGCGAGCGAAGCGGTCCGTGCGCACTGCGCGAAGCAGGTTCCGCCCACCTCGCGTGTCGCGCTCTGCCGCGTGGCCGCGACCGTCGCCGATCCGCTGCGCGGAGGACTGCTGCTGATCGACGCCGGCGACGTTCGATCGGGAGTCGAACGGCTCGAGTCGCTCGCGTGGACCCATGCCGAGGAGACGATCCGTGCCCTGGATGGACTGCCGCGCACGATGTTGACGCCCGCGCTCGCATCGACGCTTGCCAACGCTCTCGTCGACAGCGGCCGCTACGCGGATGCGCGGGAGCTCGCTCCATCGATGAGTGAAGCGGATCGCGAGCTGCTGCTGGCGCGTTGCGAGCGAAGAACGGGCGACTACGCGACAGCGATCGCGCGTCTCGGGCGGCTGGCCTCGCACTGCTTCGAAGCCAGGCTCCTTCACGCCGAGCTTCTTCGGCTGACGGACCGGCTCGACGCGGCACGCGAAGTTCTCGACACCGTCGTAACGCGTACGGACGAGGAACAGATCCGCCTCGAGTACGAGCGGGGTGTTCTCGCTCTCGATCGAAATGAGAAACCGTCGGAACTGATCGGCGATCATTACTACAGCCAGCGGCTTGCCACGTATCGCGCGCTGCTGTGCGAAGACTTCGAATCCGCGGCCGGCTGCGCGGCATCGTCGTTCGCAGTGGCCCGATGCGCGGCCGAACGGATCGACGCCTGCCTCGACGGCGTGTTTGCCTCGTTCTCGTCGGGTCGGTGGAGCGAGACGCGCGCGCTGGCGCTGGAAGCGCTGGCGCTCGTCGACGAGGCGCAGGGCGACCGTGCCGCCGCCGGCATTCTGTTCACGCTGGCATTCCTCGAGGCGGACGACGGACGCTGGGCTCAGGCGGCGCAGCACATCGCTCGGCTGCGCAGCTACTACGCGAACGACGAGCTGCGTCTCGCGGAGCTAGATCTCCTCTCCGGCTATCTCGAGTTTTCTCGTGCCCAGCTCCACGACGCGCGGCGGCTCGTCGGATCGGTCATCGAACGAAAGAACGTCATGCCGCAGATCCGCGAGGCCGCGGCGCTGGTCGCCGACGAGATCGACTGGATCGAGAAGCGCGACATACCGCTGCGATCGGCCGGATCGCGCAATCGCGAGCTCGACGATCGCCACCGGTTGATGCGTGCGCGCCGGAATCTCCCGGCCCAGGAGCCTGCCGGAGAATTTGCTGCAGCGCTGTTCCAGTGGGAACGCTCTCCCCGTTCCAGCCCGCCGCGGCCGGCGTCGCGGTCGGAGAAACTGAAACTGTTTCGATCGGCCCTCGGCGTGGGACGCGATGCCGTCGCGCTCGCCATCGCCGATGAACTCTCGATTTCGATGCCCGAAATCTCGGCCATGCGGCCGGCGCCCGACGTGGAGATCCTCCGGATTGCTGCCGTCGCCGACTACCCGTTCCGCCCCGCCGTGTTCGATCGCCCCTGGTGCCAGGCCACGCGCAACCGCCTCGGCCAGTGGTCGCAGGACGGATCGCGCACCTTCGAGCCCGCCGCTCTCGAGCGGGTCGCGGCCTCCCTCGAAGCGGACTGGCTGCGCTGCAGCGAGCGCGAGCTGCTCTTCATCGACGGCTCCCACTCCTGGCCCGAAGCGTCGCGGGAAGCGGTGGCGGCCATGTTCCGCACGCGCGCGGAGAATCATCGTCTGCACCGGATCGTCGAGCAGGAGGAACAACCACCGCGCTCGAAATCCGAGAGCATCGAAGGAATCGTCGGAGAGTCGCCGGCGATGCGCGCGGTGTTCTCGCTCATCGACCGCATCGCTCAACGCGACGTGCCGGTCTGTATCCTCGGCGAATCGGGGACCGGCAAGGAGCTGGCGGGTCGCGCCGTTCATCGCGCGTCGGGACGGCGGCACAAGACATTCACCGCGATCAACTGCGCGGCGATTCCCGAGAACCTGATCGAGAGCGAGCTGTTCGGCCACGTCCGTGGAGCGTTCACAGGCGCGGATCGCGACCGCCCCGGCCTGATCGAGAGCTCGGATGGCGGCACGCTGTTCCTCGATGAGATCGGCGAGATGCCGCTCGCCGCGCAGGCCAAGCTGCTGCGTTTCCTGCAGGACGGAGAGTTCCGCCGCGTCGGCGACACGATCAATCGCAACGCCGACGTGCGGATCGTGAGTGCGACGAACCGGAAGCTCGAGGCGGCGGTCGAGGAAGGACGATTTCGCGAAGATCTCTACTACCGCGTCCGCGGTGTCGAAATCACTCTGCCACCACTCCGCGACCGCGCGGCTGATGTTCTCCTTCTGGCCCGGCATTTCCTCGCCACCGAGCGGGCCCGTCACCGCGCCGGGCCGCACATGTTCACGCCTGAAGCGGAGGCGTTGCTCTGCTCGTATCGGTGGCCGGGCAATGTGCGCGAGCTGCAGAACACGATCCGTGCAGCGCACGCCATGGCTGGAGAGAGCCGCGAGATCGATCTGGACCACCTGCCGGAACGTCTGCGCAACGTGCGTCCGCAGAAGGCCGCTGCGGGCTCCTACCAGGACGCGGTGGCGCATTTTCGGCGCGACCTGATCGAGAAGTCGCTCGCCGCCGCTGCCGGCAACCAGAATCGCGCCGCGGCCATGCTCAAGATCTCCCGCCAGGCGCTCGCGTATCAGATCCGCGAGCTGGGGATCATGGTGGGCAAAACGTCACCACGACCTCACCTTTGAGAAGACGGCTGTCAGTACAATTCACCGGCACCGTGAAACGAACGTTCGTCGTCGTGTTCGCCGTCGTCGCCGCCGCGCGGTGCGCGCTGTACTCCGACGTCTCGATCGAACCGCTGACCGTGATCCCGACCAAGATCGACCGCGGCGCCGACCTGAAGGACATGGTCCGCCGCGCCGACTACCTGCGCGCCGTCGAATTCGCGCCGGCGGTCGATGCGCGCACGCGCAAGAGCGCGGACGAGCTGATCGCCCTCGGGCACGCGGAGCTGGCGGCGAATCGCACCGCCGCGGCGCGCACGCATCTGCGGGCGGCACTCGATCTGTCGCCGCATCACACCTTGTACAGCGATGCGGCCTGGACGCTCTCCCAGGTCGAGTACATGGAGAACAACTTCGAGACGAGCCTGGAGTGGGCGCAGATCGCCTCGCAGTCGGGACTGAACATCCTCCAGTGGCATCTCGATTATCTGAAGGCGCTCTCGCATGTTGCCGTGTACCGCCATGCGTCGGGCCCGTACAGCGACGACGTCCGCATGAGGATCGGCAGGCCTGACGTGCCGCGCATCGAGGTCCGGCTGAACAAGGGCACCGCGCTGACGCCCACGATCATCGATTCGGGAGCGGTCTTGTCGATCATGTCCGAGCGGCTGGCCACACAGCTGCCCCTCAAGCGGCTGGCCGTGTCGCGAGGCACGTTCTACGGTCTTCTCGGCGAGCCGATTCCGGTCGACTTCGGCCTGCTGGAGAGCCTGGACATCGGAGACATCAGTCTCGAGAACGTTCCGGTCGCGATCATGCCGGACGACAAGATGCGATTCCTCGTCACCGGCAAAAAGGAATTCAAGATCGACTTTCTCCTGGGCGCGAATCTGCTCAAGGAATTTCGCCTGGAATTCGATTTCGACCGCAGCCGCGTGACGTTCACGCAGTTGCGATCCTCCGACAAACATCCGGCCAGCGATCAGAATCTGTTCTTCGACGGCTTCCGGCCGCATGTGCGCGGCACGATCAACAAGCGCGGCTGGTATCTGTTCGTTCTCGATACCGGTTCGGAGGTCACGTTCCTCAACGAGTCCCAGCTCTCGGCGATGCCGATCAACATGTTCGCGCCCCGCGTCCACAACGCGACGCTGCAGGGCCTCGGCGGAGCGAAGAAGCATGGCTCGAAGCTCGACGACATCGAGATCGGCGTCGACAAATGGGCGGGCGCGTTTCGGACGATGCCGATGTACAGCGGCTCGGAGACGGAGCGCGCGGTGGGGATCGTCGGCGAGAACTTCCTGAAGAACTTCAGAGCGGTCGTCGATTTCGGGCGGATGCGCGTGGATCTCGAGAGGCGTTAGTCACTTCTTCTTTTTCTTCCGCTCTTCTCGCTTCTTCGCCGCCCACCCTTCCACCACCCGCTGCGGGACGCGGCTGAGCGCGAGCGAGTCGGCGGGCACGTCCTTGGTGATCGTCGATCCGGCGCCGACGTACGCACCGCGGCCAACGCGCACCGGCGCGACGAGCTGGGTATCCGATCCGATGAACACCTCGTCTTCGAGCACGGTCTTGTGCTTGCTCACGCCGTCGTAGTTGCAGGTGATCGTGCCCGCGCCGATGTTCACGTCCTTCCCGACGTCCGCATCGCCGATGTAGGAGAGATGCGAGGCTTTCGCGCCTTCGCCGAACACCGCTTTCTTCGTCTCGACGAAGTTGCCGACCTTCACGTGCTTGCCGAGCTTCGTGCCGGGGCGGAGATGCGCGTACGGACCGACCGTCGCCTCATCCTCGATCTGCGCACCCTCGGCCACGCTCCCCGTCTTGATGTGCACGTTCCTGCCGACGGTGACGTCGAGCAGATGCACGCCCGGCCCGATCACGCAGCCGCTGCCGATCGTCGTCGTCCCTTCGAGCGTCACGAACGGATAGATCACGGTGTCGTTGGCGATGGAGACTGTGGAGTCGATGACGACGGTGGCCGGATTGCGGAAGGTCACGCCTTCTCGCATCAGCTTCTCGACGACGCGCCGCTGAATCTCGGCTTCGACGACGGCGAGATCGGCCCGCGAATTCACGCCAAGGGCTTCGACCGGGTCGTCGACGATCACCGCTCCGACGCGCTGCCCGGCTTTCCGCAAGACGGCGAGCAGATCGGTCAGGTAGTACTCGCCTTGCGCGTTCGAGGTGGACAGCTTCCGCAGATTGTCGAAGAGATGCTCGCTTTCGAAAACGTAGATGCCGGCGTTGACTTCATCGATGCGCTTCTCGTCGGGCGACGCATCCTTGGCCTCGACGATTTTCAGGACCGATCCCCCGGCGTCGCGCACGATCCGGCCGTACATGGCCGGATCCCCGAGCTTCATCGTCAGAAGCGTGAGCGCGTTGCCGGAGCGCACGTGTTCGTCGATGAGCCCCTGCAGCGTGTCGCGGCGTGTCAGCGGTACGTCGCCGGAAAGGATCAGAATCCGCTTTCCCTTCACCGAACCTGCAGCCTGCAGCACGGCGTGCCCGGTTCCGAGCTGCTGCTCCTGAATCACGAACCGCGCCCTCTCTCCGACGGCTTTCTTCACTTCTTCGCGCTGATGCCCGATCACCATCACCGGCGGCTGATCGCTGAGCTGGGCGGCGAGATCGAGAACGTAGTCGATCACCGGCCGGCCTGCTGCGCGATGAAGAATCTTGATCGTCGACGACTTCATGCGCGTGCCGAGGCCGGCGGCCAGGATGATGATGTCGAGGGTTCCGTTGGCCGCCATCAGGGTTCTCCCCGCCGCATGCGCTCGAGTGTGCGGCCATAACGGTCGTACAGACGGAAGATCGTTTCGGCCAACGCGGCAGAGTCGTGACGGACGTAATCCCCCTCTGCGATCACGTCGCCGAAAAACGGGGTCACACCGAGATCGCGCACGGCATTGATGTCGAACGGCACGGGCACTTGATTCTCGGCCGCGTACGCCGCGAGGATGCTCTCGGAGGGCCGCCGCCCGTTGATGATCATGACGTCGACCACGAGCCCGGCATGTTCGACGATCGCGCTCAAATGCTCCTCGGCCGAGTAGCCGTCCGTTTCCCCCGGCTGCGTCATGACATTGCAGATGTACACGCGCAATGCCTTGGCCTGCCGGATCGCCTCGGCGAGGCGCTTGATCACCAGATTCGGGAGAACCGACGTGTACAGCGACCCAGGTCCGATGATGATGAGGTCGGCCGCCTTCACCGCTTCGAGCGCACGTTCGGGAGGCTCCGCGTCCGGCGGATCGATCCCGAGGTGGACGATCCGGGCGTGATGCGGCTTCGTGCTCGGTTTCTCGCCGAGGAACGACCCGCTGATCGCCACTTCTCCGACCAACTCCGAGCCATCGTCGAGTCGCGCCCGAAGCCGCACGTCGGACAACGTCGAGGGGTAGATCTCGCCGCGGATCGCCAGGACCTCCGACGCCGCGAGAACGGCGTTGTCGAAGCCGCCGGTAATGTCGGTTAGTGCCGCAAGGAGAAGGTTCCCCAGCGAGTGCCCCTTCAGAGCCGAGTCTGCGTCGAAGCGATAGCTGAAGAGCCGACTGAGGAGCTGCTCCTCTTCCGCGAGGGCGACGATGCAGTTGCGGATGTCGCCTGGCGGCAGCATCCCGAATTCGCTGCGCAGGACTCCGGAGCTGCCGCCCTCATCCGTGACGGTGACGACTGCCCCGAGATTGGCGATGGACCAGGGGCCCTCGGCATCCACGTACCGCTTCAGGCCGCGAAGCAGAGTCGAGAGGCCGGTTCCTCCTCCGATCGTGACGATGCTGAGGCCGTGAGGGCGCATTGCGTCGTTGATTCTAGTGGAGCGCCGCGGGTCCTCGCAGCGTCGATGGCGGCCGACGACGGCCGCCGCTCCACGGTTAGGGAAGCTCTGAACAAGTCGTCATCCTGAGTCGGCGAAGCGCGACGAAGGATCTCAGGATGCGAAAACGCCTGCCATTTCGAGATCCTTCGCCGTCTTCGCGGCTCAGGATGACGTGAACAACGACTCGTTCAGAGCTTCCTTAGCGGTTCCGAACCAGCCGCCCGAGGTGGTGGCGAATGGGGCCGAGGAGGCTGAAGTGGGAGGTGAGCCGGCTCTGGCGTTCGGTTTCCGCCTGGAACAAATCGTTCATGGTGCCGGCGCGCTCGCGGTACCACTGCTCGTCGACTTCGCCGTGCGCCCGCTTCTCCTCGAGGACCTGCATGATGTGCTCGCGGTCGATGATCTCGGGATGATGGTTGACGCCGAGGATGCGGGGCATGTCGTGAAGGCGGGCAAGCTCCAGCATCGTGACGGCGTTGCTGTCGGTCGACTCGAATGCGACGGGCAGGCCTTTGCCCGGTGATTGCAGGACGAGATCGAACAGACGGTTGTCGATGACGCGAAAATGGCGATGGTCGGGAAGCTGCTCGGCGAATTGCGAAAACCACGGGTGCGCTGCCGCTTCCTCGGTGAGCGTGTTCAACGGCATGCCGCTGCTCTTCGTGTCACGCGGTTGCGGTTGCGCGATTCCGGACCAACGGCAGACGAGGCCGAACGAGTGGCAGACCGCGACGAGCGCGGCATTCTCGTCGGCGAGGATCGAGTCGAATAGATGAAACAACGGCGCTTCCCAGGCCGTGCTTTCGGCGATCCCTTGCGAGTACGGCTTGCGTCCGTCGTTCTGGCGCGGATCGAGATGGCCTGGTCCTCCCGTGCCGATGTACAGCCGGAAGCGGCCGTTCGGCGACTGTGGGATCTGAAGCCGGCGCCGGACGTCGTACGAGATGGCGCGGACCTTCAAGCCGCGGCCAACGAGCTCTTCGCGCAGTTCTTCCGCGGCCTCGAGCACGGCATGAACCAGCGCGTCGTGACCGACATTCGGCCACGAGTGGTTCATGTCGAGGAGAGCGACATCGATCCGGACACGGTCCTGCGCGGGAACGGAGCCGTCGTCGATGCGCACGTACTCGAAGAAGTCGTACTGCTCGTGGATATCGCGGCGTTGCACTGCGGACGGTCTAATCAAGTGATGCCGTGCTCCGTCTCCGAGATGATGAAGTCGACCACGTCCCGCAAGTCGTGCCGCTGCTCGTAGACCGCGAGCTGGCGGTCGGCGCCGGGTTTGTGGCGCACGATTTCGCGGGCGTAGTAGACGTCGTTCCGGGAACCAAGTTCGTCGACGACATCATCGACGAAGGCGAGCAGTTCGTCGAGCAGCTTCTCGAACGGAACCTCCTCGCTCTTCCCGAAATCGATCAGCGGTCCGCTGATGCCCCACCGGGCCGCGCGGGCCTTGTTCTCGTTCAGCAGCGAGCGGCGGTACACACGCCATGACATGTTGCTGTTGTAGAGGCGCCACAGCTTGGCCGTTACGGCCTGAAAGAGCGCTGCGAAGCAGATGGTCTCGTCGAGGCGCATAGGAACGTCGCAGATGCGAAACTCGAGTGTAGGAAAGAATGGATGCGGGCGAACGTCCCACCAGATTTTCTTCGCGTTGTCGATGCAGTTCGTGCGGATGAGAAGCTGCACGTACTCGTCGAACTCGCTGGCGGACCGAAACGAATCCGGCAGGCCCGTCCGCGGAAATCGCTCGAACACCTTCGCGCGGTAGCTCTTCCACCCCGTGTTGTGCGCACACCAGAACGGCGAGTTGACCGAGAGCGCGAAGATGTGCGGCAGGAAGTAACGCGCCGCGTTCATGATCTGAATGCGCGTCTCCTGATCTTCGATCGCCACATGCACGTGCAATCCGAAAATGAGGTTTGCGCGCGCGACCATCTGCAGGTCGTACACGATCTGGTCGTAGCGCGCGTGGGCCGTGATGGGCACGTTCGCCCAGTGTGTGATGGGATGCGTTCCGGCCGCGGCGATCCGCAATCCGTTTTCTCTCGTCAGCTTGATGATCTCGCTCCGCAACCTCGTGACCTCGCGCCGCGCCTCGGTGACGTTGCTGCAGATCGGCGTGCCCACCTCGATGACCGGCTGGTGCATCTCGCGTTTGATCTCTTCCTTGAGCCTCTTCTCGCCCTCGGCGAACATCTCCTGGATGTGCGATCGCAACTCGCGCGTCTGCGGGTCGACGACCTGAAACTCCTCCTCGATGCCGAGAGTGAAGGACGGTTGGGGTGGCATGAAGGAAGTCTATCTGCGCCAGGGCAATGAAGACAGGGGTGCGCCGAACGTGGCGGCGGCCTCTTCAAGAGCGCTTTGCCCCGCCTCTTTCGACGGGAGCGGCTTGACCTCGAGACGCTTCATCCACGACTTGCCCGGCTCGATGCGTTTTTCGTGGCGCCCCGATTCGGTATGCACGTTGTTCTCGATCGCCACCCCGGACGCGGCGAGCGCCGGCCACAGCCTCCTGTGAACGAACGTGACCTTGCCGTTGATCAGCCGGGTCGCGAGCACGTCGTCTTCGATGCTCGCGAGACAGCGAAACATCTCCTGCGCGCGGGGATGACTCCACCACGATTTCGACATCGGCCCGCCGCCGAAGATCGTCGCGACGCTCGGCAGCTCCTTGTCCTGAAGCAGAAGAAGGCCGAATCGCTCGAGGGAACGCCGGACCTCCGCGCAGCTCATCGCGCGCTCATCAGCTCCGGCCAGGTTCCGGTCAGTTCCAGCGGCCGTTCTGCCTGGACCATTTCGATCAGGACCTCGGTCATGTTGCCGACCATCCAGTCGAAGTTTTCACGGCCGACCGAGTAGAGATCGGCGTCGGGAGCGGCGTTCATGAAGTCGATCGCATACGGAATCCCGTCGCGCACGGCGAACTCGACGGTGTTCATGTCGTATCCGAGACCTTCGCAGAGCGCGATGGCGTCGCGGTGCATGCGCTGCTCGAGCTCCGAGGATGATTTGAAATTCGCGACGTAGCGGAGATGGGGCGGCTGCTTCGGGTCGTACTGCATGATGCGGACGCGCTTGCGGCCGAGGACGTAGCAGCGATAGTAGGAATCGAACTCGATCGCTTCCTGGGCCATCATCGCCAGATCGCGCGTCTGGTCATAGGCCGCGAAGAACTCGGTCGTGTTGTGGACTTTGTACACGTCCTTCCAGCCGCCGCCGTAGGCCGGCTTCATGAAGATCGGCCATCCGATGTCGTTGAAGACTTCGTCCCAGTTGACCCACTTCATGTTGCGGAACGACTTCGCCTCAGTATTCGGCGGATATTGTTTGTGCGGGAGAAGAACAGTCCTTGGCACGGCGACGCCCGCCGCTTTCGCCACGAGGTTGTCGAAGAACTTGTCGTCCGCCGACCACCAGATCGGATTGTTGACGACCTTCACTCCCGACGCGGCCGCGCATTTCAGATAGGTCCGGTAGAAAGGGACCTCGTGACTGATGCGATCGAGGATGAGGTCGTACGGAAAGACGCCGTCATCTTTGAGGTAAGAGATCTCGACGGCGACCGCCTCGACCTGGTCGCCGCCGCGTGCGTTGATCTCGTTGATCAGCGCCCAGGGAAACGTGTCTTCCATACCAAACAGCAAACCGATTCTTTTCTTGCTCATGGGCAGCCCTCCGCGGGGGGAGGCATTATAAAATCCGCGACCACCGGCCATGTTCCGCGAATACGTCCAGTGGTGGAGTCCGTCGCTCGGCCGTCCCATGGAGTTTCTGTGGTTCGGGCAATTCGGACGGCCGTTGATGCTTTTCCCGACCTCGAACGGCCGGTTCTATGAGGCCGAGGATTTCGGCCTGGCGGCTTCGGTTGCCGACAAAGTCGATGCCGGCGAGATCCAGCTCGTGCTCGTCGACACCGTCAATCACGAGAGCTGGTACAACAAATCCGTCCCTCCGCACATCCGAGCCGCGCGCCACGTGCAGTACGACGGGTATCTGCGCAACGAGCTGACCCCCTACATCTTCAACCGCGCTCAGCGCGGCGATCTTGTCGTGTACGGCGCGAGCTTCGGCGCGTATCACGCCGCAAATTTCGCGGCGCGCTACCCGGACGTCGTCAGCCGGGCGATCTGCTTTTCCGGCGTCTACGGCATCCATCCGTTCATTGACGGCCACTGGGACGACAACTGCTACTTCAATTGCCCGACCGCGTACATTCCGAACATGAACAACGAGTGGGTGACGAAGCTCTCGCGCGTCGGGTGGATCATCGCCACCGGCGAATACGACTCACTGGCGCAGGAAAACCGCGATTTCTCCGCGCTGCTGTGGTCGAAGGGGATTTCCAACCACCTGGAAATATGGCCAGGCGTGTTCGGACACGACTGGCCATGGTGGAAGGAGAATCTGCGGAGGTTCGTGTAGCCGCTTCGCGGCACCTTCTCCCCGAGGAGAAGGATCATTTCTCCGCGCGGTGTTTGGTCATCATTTTCCGGAGCGCCTCGGCGGGAATCGATCCGCTGATCCGCACGGAGTCGTTGCTGCGCTGAACGTCGAAGCGTCGCAGCACGGACACCATGTCGGGCTGCGAGTCTTTCACCGCAAGACGCATCGCCGACAGTGCACCGCGCAGCGTGTCCTCGACGAGCTGCAGGGTTTCCTCGTCATTCGTCAAACCGAACGC
Source organism: Thermoanaerobaculia bacterium (assembly GCA_035468985.1). Taxonomy (GTDB): domain Bacteria; phylum Acidobacteriota; class Thermoanaerobaculia; order Gp7-AA8; family Gp7-AA8; genus DASVHS01. The sequence continues at coordinate 191,440 of DATISF010000009.1, read as the reverse complement.
GCCGAGCTTCAACGCGTCCCCCGTGTCCGTTGCCCAGACTCCGACGGTGGAGATGTTGCGTACGGCCGCGGCCAGAGCCGCACCCGGCGCGTCGCTGCGGTGCGGAACGTGCGGTGCGCCCGTCAGGCGCGAAGCGCGCGCGACGTCGACCAGTGCCCAGGCGGTGGCATTCGGATCGAGGCGGGAGAGATAACCGCCGAGGAAACCGGCCGAGGCGAATCCGCTCCCACCCGATGCGCGGGTCGCCAGCGCTTCGGCGACTGCCGATTCCGTCCCGATGATCACGAGCCGGGCGTCAGGGAAGGCGACAGCGGCCGGCTTCTCCGACTCGGGCAGCAGGAAGTAATCGTTCTTCTGTGTCGCGCCGCGCGAGACGAGCGCCTTGGTCAGCCGGTCGACATTGAAGCGGCCGTCCGCGAACACGACCACATCGGCTTCGCGGCCGAGGGTCGCTCGCGGTGACGTGGCCACGACGACGACGTCGATGTCTTTCGTCGGATCCAGCCCCGCTTCGGTGAGGAACCTGTCCGCCTCGCCGTTGCTGCTGACGCGGTCGGTGTGCTCGAAGAGCATCGAGGACAGCGGGCTGCTGCGGATCTGATTGATGTGAATCACGCCGACGGTCACGGCGTCTTTCGGAATGAGCGACAGCGCATCGGTTTTCGCGACCGCTGCGGTGGCGGCGAGCAGGATGGCTGCGGCGACGAGGACTTTCTTCATTTCAGAACTCCTTTCGGTGGAAGACCCAGGAAGCGAGAACGAGACAGGCGACGGCGAATCCGGCCGTGGAGAGGAACGGGGCGAGCGTCAGGACATTGCGCATGCGTTCCGGCATCTGTTCGCCGCCGACGAAGGCCACGACGGCCTGACCGAGCTCCGCGGTCTTCGGAACGATCCAGTAGAGCGTCTGGATCAGCCAGGCCTGCCATTCCTTCGACACGGCCGCGGCGATCCGGTCGTGCGCGACCAGCATCACGGCGAAGAAGAAGATGCCGTACGTGCCCATGATCGACACGGCCGTCGACGAGGTGATCACGCCGATGAGGAACGCGAACGCCAGCAGCGTGGCGATGACGAACATGATGATCACGCCGCCGAGGAAAAATCGCGGGTGGACGACGTGCGTCTTCCACATCACGATCAGCCAGATCGACCCCAGCAGGTAGATGACGTTGCTCGCCGCGAGCAGCAGGCCGGCGACGTAGCGCGACAACAGCAGCTTCACGCGGCTGACGGGCCGCGACAGATACAGATCGATCGTTCCCTTTTCCTGCAGTCGCGGCACGAGGTGAGCCGTGGCGAAGATCGCCAGGAACGTGCAGAGGAAGTACAGCACGGCCGAGAACCCGGACTCGAAACCGAGGACCAGGCGCTCGATGCTGATCTCGGAGCCGCCGTGCATCTGCACGTCCTTGCCGAAGAGCTTGGCGCCGGCCAGTGTGCCGTTCACAATATCGAGATTAATTGCCGAAGCAAATATGATGATGAATATTGATGACAGGAAAAAGTACGCGATCAGCGTCCAGCGCGCGGCCGCCTCGCGCATCACGTCTTCGATGTTGGCGATGAGGACCTTCACCCTTCAGCCTCCATGGGCCTGACCAGATCGACGAAAACGTCCTCGAGCGTCGAGCGCTCGGGGGCAAGCTCCGAAAGCACGGTGCCGCGGCTGCGTGCCTGATCGATCAGGGCATTGAGGTGCTGCAGGTCGCTCACCGACAGCACGATGTGGCCGTTGACCCGGTCCACGCCCGCGCCGGTCTCTCGGAACGCGGCGATGAGAGCGTCGTCGATCGGCGCGGCGACCATCTTGTAGCGCGCCGTCTTGCGCGTCAGCTCGTCGATTGTGCCCTGCGCGGCGACCTTACCGTCGCGGAGAACCGCCACCCGATCGCACGTCAGCTCGATCTCGGAGAGAAGGTGCGAGTTGAGCAGCACGGCCGTCCCGTTTTTTGCTTCCGCGTGAAGAAGGTCGCGGATCTCGCGGCGGCCGACCGGATCAACGCCATCGGTCGGTTCGTCGAGCAACAAAACGTTCGGCGAGTGGATCAGCGCCACGGCCAGTCCTAGACGCTGGGTCATTCCCTTCGAGAATTTTTTGACCCGGACATCAGCCCACGGCGCGAGACGCACTTTCTCGAGCAGCTCGGTCGTCCGGCGGCGGATCGTCGCAGAGTCCATGTCCGACATCCGGCCGAAGATCGCCAGCGCCTGCCTGGCCGTCAGATAGCCGGGGATCTTGTGGCCCTCCGGCAGGTAGCCGGCGCGGCGGCGGGACTCCGGATCCGACACCGGCAGGCCGCTGACGAATGCCTCACCGTCCGTGGCCCGCGTCAATCCGAGAAGGATCTTGACCGTGGTGGTTTTTCCGGCACCATTCGGGCCGAGAAGTCCGAAAATCTCGCCGGGACCCACGGTCAAGTCGATTCCGTCCAGCGCCGTGATGCGCCGGCCGGAGAGTGTCGTCCGATAGACCTTTTTCAGGCCGCGGACTTCGATGAGGGAGTCCATTCAGGGAGATAGTACGACCACAGACGATAAGGGTTGCGCCGCAGAATGGATTCCCGTCCTGTCGCGTTCTGAAGTGGCACCGACTCATGTCTGAGTACGCGGTTTTCTTCGACCCGTCGCGCAAACGCTGGGGATGGATCAAACGGATCGGCACCGTTCTGGGACTCCTCTGCGTGATCGTGGTCAGCGTGTTTCTGCTGAGCATCTTCACGGCGCCGTGGTTGCCGGACATGCCCGGGATCACCAGCGCCATCAGAAGGACGCTGCGCACGTCGGTTCACCTTCCGCACCGCCAGACGAAACTGCTGCAGTTCCGGGCAAAACGTTCGCGCGAGAAGCTGCTGGCTGAAATTGCGCGCGAGCAGAAGCAGAAAGCGCTTCAGAAGAAGCTGACCGCGCACAAGGGACCGGGCATCGTGGCCGCGTTCTACGCGCCGTGGCAGGAGACCGGACTGCACTCGCTGCGCGCAAACGCCAGCAAGATGACTCACCTGCTGCCGGCCTGGGTTCACCTCGGCTCCGACGGCGGCAGCCTCGATCTTCACGACTGGGACATCCAGCTCACGCCGCACAACGGCGACGTTCTCGACATCGCCCGCTCGAACAACCTCGCGATCCTTCCGGTCTTCAGCAACGCGGAGCTCTCGGACTTCGATCCGGTTCGCGCCCATCTTCTGTTGACCAATCCCGAGTTGCAGGATCGCGTCATCCGTCAGTTGCGGGCGTTCGTCGTCGCCAACCACTTCCAGGGCATCAACGTCGACCTCGAGAATCTCCAGCATGGCGATCACGTGCTCGTCGCGCCGTTCCTCGAGCGGCTGCGGGCGGCGTTCGCGCCGAGTCATCTCATCGTCTCGATGGATCTCGAAGCCAGCGCGCCTCTCGACTGGAAGACGATCTCGTCGGTCTGCGACTTCGTGATCGTCATGGCGTACGACGAGCACAGCACATCCTCCGCGCCGGGGCCGATCGCCTCGATGGACTGGTACCGCCGCACCGTGCGGCGCGCGGCGCGACAGATCCCGGCGGAGAAGCTGGTGATCGGTCTCGCAAACTACGGGTACGACTGGACCGAAGGGGAGAAGGAAGCCGAGCCGCTCACGTATCAGGAGGCTCTCGTTCGTGCTCGCGACTACCGGCCCGACGACCCCGTGGAGAAGCTGATCGACTTCGATCCGACGGCGCTCAACCCGACCTACTGGTACGTCGACGATGCCGGCAATGATCACGAGGTCTGGATGCTCGACGCGGTGACCGCCGCAAACCAGTGGATGCTTGCCCGCACCTACTCCCCTCGTGGCGTCGCCGTCTGGGTCCTCGGCTCGAGCGATCCGTCGATCTGGAACTACCTCAGTCGCGCGCGGCTCTATTCGCCTCCGAATGTGAGTCGCGCTTTGAGCATCCCCGAATATCCGTACGACGTCGAGTTCATCGGCGAGGGGGAGATCCTGCACGTCCGCACTGGCGGCGACAAAGGATTGCGCACCCTGGAGATCGACCCGCAGACGGGATTCGTCACCGACGAGGTCTATCACAAGCTTCCGATGTCAACGATCATCGAGCGCAGCGGCTATCACCCGAGGATGGTCGCGCTCACGATCGACGACGGCCCTGCCGAGGGGTACTCGACGCAGATTCTCGACCAGTTGAAGGCGTTGAACGTCAAGGCCACGTTCTTTCTCATCGGTCAGAACGCGGAGCGCTATCCCGGTCTCGTGCGGCGCATGTGGCGCGAGGGCCACGAGATCGGCAATCACTCCTATACGCATCCCAACATCGGTGCGGTCTCGGCGGAGCGCGCGCGCGGAGAGATCAACGCCACGCAGCGCGTGATCCAGAGTCTGCTGGGGCGCTCGACACTGCTGTTCCGGCCTCCGTACAACGCCGACGCGGAGCCGACGAGCAAGGAAGAAGTCACCCCGGTGCAAATCGCGTCCGACCAGAAGTACATCGTCGTCGGCGAGTACATCGATCCCCAGGACTGGAACACCGAAGAGCGGATGCCCGACGGCTCGATCAAGCATCGCACTGCCGAGGAGATGCTGCAGACCACTCTCGAACAGCTCAAGATCGAGAAGGGAAGTTGCATCCTGCTGCACGACGGAGGCGGCGACCGCAGCCAGACGGTGCGGCTCATTCCGATGCTGGTGAAGGAGCTGCAGAAGGACGGTTATCAGTTCGTGACCGTCTCGCAGCTCGTCGGCCGTACCCGCGAGGAGGTGAATCCGCCGGTGAAAAACACCGAGAGCTTCATGCTCGTCAGCGACCGCATCGTGTTCGAGGTGTTGTACGTCCTCGAGCTGTTCCTCACCATCGCCTTCATGTCGGGCATCGCGCTTGGCGCCGCGCGGGTGGCGTTCGTGACGATCCTGGCGTTGATTGCGAAACGACGGGAGAAGCACGAGACGTTCGACGCGTCGTTCAAGCCTTCGGTCAGCGTGGTCATCGCCGCATTCAACGAAGAGAAAGTCATCCTCCGCACGGTCGAAGCCGTGCTGGCCAGCAACTATCCCGATCTCGAAGTCGTCATCGTCGATGACGGTTCGAAGGACGACACGTCCGGCGAGGTGCTGCGGCATTTCGGCGGCCGTCAGAATGTCCGGCTCTTCCATCAGGAGAACGGAGGGAAGGCGTCGGCGTTGAACCACGGAATCCGGGAATCGCGCGGCGACATCATCGTCGCGCTCGACGCCGACACGCTGTTCCTTCCCGACACGATCGAGAAACTCGTGCGCCGCTTCGAGGATCCGGAAGTGGGCGCCGTCGCCGGCAACGTAAAAGTCGGCAACCGCATGAATCCGCTCACCTACTGGCAGGCCATCGAGTACGTCACGAGCCAGAACCTCGACCGTCGCGCGTACGCGGCCATCAACTCCGTTTCCGTCGTCCCAGGCGCGGTCGGCGCATGGCGCCGCGCCGCGATCGTGCAGGCCGGCGGCTACACGACCGACACGATGGCCGAGGACATGGATCTGACGTGGCGGATCCGGCAGAACGGATGGCAGGTGGCGACCGACTCCGCGGCGATCGGTTACACGGAGGCGCCGGACACGTTCCGGATGTTGTTCAGGCAGCGCTTCCGCTGGGCCTTCGGAACTCTCCAGTCACTCTGGAAGCACCGCCGCGCCCTCGGACGCTACGGCTGGTTCGGCCGTGTGATGCTCCCTTCGCTGTGGCTGTTCCAGGTCGTCTATCAGGCGCTGTCGCCGCTGGTCGACCTTCAGATCGCCTGGACGCTGTTTACGGTGATCGAGGCGTTGGCGCGCGGCCGGCTGACGCACGACTGGCAGCCGCTTCCGGCCGCGCTCAACTCGCTCTATCTCGTCGCGTTCATGTACGCGTTCTTCTTCGTCGTCGAGCTGATCGGCGCAGCGATCGCGTTCAAGCTCGACCGTGAAGACGGACGTATGCTCCTGTGGCTGTTCTGGCAGCGGTTCCTGTATCGGCAGCTGATGTACGCCGTGCTGCTGAAGTCGCTGAAGACTGCGATCTCGGGCATGCGTGCCGGCTGGGGCAAGCTGGAAAGAAAAGGAACCGTGGAGGTCCATGGACCACCGGCTTCAGCCGGTGTCACTCCCGGCTGAAGCGGGGCTCCATTACCGCGCCGCCGCGGTGACGTGAACGGCTTCCATCCTCTTCTCGACGACGTCCCAGTTCATATTCGCCATGAACGCCTCGATGTATTTCGGGCGATCGGACGGCTTGTAGTCGAGGAGGAACGCGTGCTCCCACACGTCCATCACGATGAGCGGAACGAATCCAGCGACGTTGCCGGTCTGATGCATCTCGATCCAGTGGTTGGAGACGAGTCCGTTCGCCGGATCGAGATAGCAGATCGACCATCCCACGCCACGCATCTTCGCCACGCTGACGAAATCGGCTTTCCAGATTTCGTAGCTCGGATAACTGTGCTCGACGGCTGAGCGAAAATCGCCGCGTGGAGCATCGCCTCCGCCACCCTTCTTCATGTTCCCGAAGTAGTACTCGTGCAGGACCATGCCGTTGTACTCGAAGCCCAGGCGCCGCGTGAGCTCCGAGTATGCGGGCATCTCCTCCTGATCGACTTTTCCGTCGGCGAGGATCGCCGCGATGCGCTCGGTGAGCGTGTTCGTGTTCGTGACGTAGCCCTCGTAGAGCTTGAAGTGCATTTCGAGGGTCTTGTCCGAGATGCCGTTGAGACCGGAGAGGTTGAAAGATTTCGGCTTGTAGATCTTCGTGTCCATGACTCGCGAAGCGTGCATAACGCGCTCCATCAGCTCACGCAGCGGAACGTTGCATAGAGGTACGGATAGTTGGGACGGAACCAGTTCCGAAAACTCCGGCGGATGAGCTCGCGAGCGGTCGCGGGCGAAGCGCCCTTGAGCACGTAGTGTTTGTCATCGAAGAAGTCGGCTGAATAGACGGGATACGTCGGCATCGGCTCGAATCCGGGGAATCCATTGAATTTGGTCGACGTCCACTCCCAACCGTTGCCGATGAGGTCGTGCACGCCCCACGCGCTCGCGCCGAGCGGATACGACCCGACTGGAACGGGATCCCAGTGGCTGAAGTCGAAGTTGCCGCGCGTCGAGTCGGGTAATTCGTCGCCCCACGGGAATCGCCGCTCCTCGCCGGACGGAGTCCCGAATGCGACGCGGTGATACTCGGCTTCCGTAGGAACGCGCGCGCCTCTCCACCGTGCGTACGCTTCCGCTTCGTCGAACGTGACGTAGACCGGCCAATCGAGTGGAAGCGGGATGAGCTCGAACATCCCGCGCCAGTACCACTGGCTGTCTTTGCGGAGCCAGAAGTGCGGCGGCGGCGCGCCGGTCGCGTTCGCGAAATCGAGGTACTGGGCGTTGGTGACGTTGTGGCGGTCGATCGTGAACGCGGGAACCTCGACGCGCAGCGAGGGAAACTCGTTGTCCCAGCCGAAGTGGTCGCCCGAGGTGCCGAGGGTGGCTGGGCCGGCAGGGATCGTGGCAGTCAATGGAGCGCCGGCTTCAACCGGCTTGGACACCGGCTGAAGCCGGTGCTTCATGTCCTTTTGATCGTACGACATATTGTGCAATATATAGATGAACGTTTCATGGTGCATCAGCTCGTGCTCGATCGTGCAGAACACGGCTTCGGCAGCGAGACCCGTCAGCCGTTCGCACCGGAGGCAGTGCTCGATCAAGGCATCTGCCGCGGCACCGTAGGCCAGCACGTCCTCGCGTTTTGGCCACGGGCTCGCGCCCCTCTTCGCGGCCGTCTCGTCTTCGGGATCGATGCCGCGTTCGAACAGCTTCTCGTAGCCGGCATCGATGCCCGGCTTCTTCAGGGCCAGCTTCGCCAGCGTATTCACTGCGAACGCGGGGAGGTGTCCCTCGTAGAAAACGATCGGATTGCGCAGAGAGATCGGTCGCTCGTAGTACGTGTCGGGCCGCGGAATGGCGAACAACGACTTTGATCTTGCGCGCGTCGAGCGATACCACGCGAGAAGCTGTTCGCGTTCGACTCCGCCGCTGAAGGCGGGATGTCTCATGCGACCGGCGATTCTACGCCCACGGGAATCTCGAAGAGCTTGTACGGCAGACGATCGGGGAACATGCGTTTGAGCAGCGGCATCGCTACGTTGAACACCGGAACGTTGCCGCGCGTTCGGCCTTCCGGGCTGCCGTGGTGCGCGTGCCCGTGAAACACCACGCTCACCCGATACCGCTCGATCGGATCCTCGAGCCGCGATGAGCCGAGGAACGGGATGAGCTCCGGCGGCTCGCCTTCGACAGTCCCTGGAATCGGCGCGTAGTGCAGCACGGCGACTTTCTGCGGCGTGCGCAGCTTTGCGAGCGCCGCTTCGAGCTTCAACACCTCTTCGACCGACTCATGTACGAGGGCCTTGATGCTCGGTTCACCCCACGAGCCGAGCTGCCGCCGCCCGAAGCCGCCGACGAAACCTTTCGCGCCGGCGAACCCGATGCCGTGAACCTCGTGCGCGTCGCCGTCGAGCATCACCACACCCGCCGCCGTCATGATCCTGACCAGTTCGTCCTGCTGCCCGGTCTCGAAATCGTGATTTCCGAGGACGCCCAGTGCGGGGATGCGCAGCGCGGACTTGATGTCGTGGGCGAGCACCTCCGCCTCTTCCGGTGTTCCGTAGTCGGTCAGATCGCCGCAGAGCAACGCCACATCGGCGCGCTCGGTCATGTCCCGGAACATTTCCAGGAACGGACCCTGCGCGTTTTTCTTGGTGTGGATGTCTCCTACCGCTGCGATGCGAACGGTGTCGCGGGCCGGCATTTCATTTCGCTCCGTCCACCTCGATGCCTTTCGTCCATTCCGCGATCTCCTCGGCGGTCATGTTCCCGAGAGGGTCGAGGCGTGCATCTTTATAACCCCATTCCTCCACATCCTTCAGGTACTGCTGGCGCGAGATGATCGTGCCGTAGCAGATCGTCTCCTTCGCATCGGGCTGAGTCAGCTCCTTCGCCAGGCGCGCGGCGAACTCCTCCATCACCCACCTCGGAATTCGCGAACGATCGAAGGGATAGGTGAAACCGAAGAGGATCACGTGCGCGTAGAGGACGCGCCAATAACCGGCGTAACGGCGGATCAGGCGCTTCCAGTCGAGCTTTGAACCGACAGCGTGCAGCACGTGCGCGACGTCGGCGCCGTCGAACCGCTCCCGCTCCATGATCAGTCCCTTCGACCACAACATTTCTTCGGCCGGAATGAGCCGGACGTCCATGCCGAGGACGGTCTCGGGCACCGCGTAGCGGAACCACAAGTCATCGACTTCGGCGACGGCGTTGCCCGCGCTGAAGATGAGATCGATGAAGTCGTCGCCGTTCCACGCTTTTCCGATCCAATGCGGAAACGTGAGCTCGGTCCGATATCCGGCGCCCAACAGCACTTCCGCCGCACGATCGAAATCGGAGCGCCTGATGAAGATGTCGAGGTCTTTCGTGTGCCGTTCGATACCGGTGTAACGGGCGAAGGCATAGGCACCGCCAACGAGGTACGGCACGCCGGCACTGTCGAGCTTGCCGAGGGCGCGAACGTAGAAATCGCGGGCCTGCGGATCGATGACGGTGGCCACCGCTTCAGCTGTCATGTCAGCCACGACGACTGCATGGCCGGTACCAGTCAACGGCGGAGGCCGCCGGGCTCACCGCACCTGTTCGATCAGAATCGGCGCGGTATTCGTCATCAGCCGGATCTGCGGCGCGGAGGTGCCGATGCGCAGACGCTTGCGGTCGGCGCTCCATCCGTCGGAGCAGACCTTGAGCCTGCAGACGATCTCGTCGTCGGTGCGAGCTTCCAGGGCCGGTACGGCGGCGTCGTGCAACTTGAACGCGATGGGCCCGTTCTGCGTCGTGGCGTTCACGCGGTCGATCTTGTCGAGTGAGATCCCGCCGTTCTCGGTGGCGATGCGATTCTCGCCGCTGCACGACGCGAGCGAGATTCCACCGTTCGTGGCCTGGGCGCTGACGCGGCCGGTCATGTTCCGCACGGCGATTCCGCCGTTCGCGGCCTGGACGTCGACATTGGCGGTTCGGGGCACGCGAAGAATCATGTGCACCCACCACGTCTGCGTGGTGGTCGCCTCGGGGCCATGCGCGACGATCTCGCCGGGGCTGACGGCGACGCCAACGTCCTGGAGTGTTCTCTGCGCCTGCGGCTCGGTCAGTCCCGCGGCGTACTTGCAGATGGTGAGGCGAGCGAAGGGCCGGTCCCATCCCCGAACGGCGACGCCTCCCGCGTTGCTCGTCCGGACGTGCAGGAGGTCGACCCCGATGAGGCTGAGCCGTCGCTGTTCCTGAGAGCTGGCCTGGGACGGCAAGGACGTCGTGCTCTGCGTGTAGAACGACGCGCAGTCATCGCTGTCTGCGAGCGAATGATCCTGTGAAGTCACGATCAGCGGCCGCTGCGTCGCGGCGGAGTCGTTGAGCGCCCATGCCATCGCCACGGCGATGAGCAGAGCAGACCGTCTCATGAAGCCTCCGCTGTCTGTACCTATGACGTTACGTTCCAGCGAAGGATAGGTTTCGTCTTCGTGACGCTATCTCCGAAACAGCCAGAGGATCACGGTCAGGGCGATCGAGAGCAAAATCGACGTCATCAACGGCACGTACAAGGTGAAGTTGCCGCGGCGGTAGACGAAATCGCCCGGTAGCCGGCCCGAGCCCGAAGCGCGGCAGCGCCGTGAAGGCGATACCGGCCACGACCAGGACGAGGCCGGCGATGATGAGGATCCGTCCGACGTCACGCATGACTAACCGCTCTTCGATTTCCGAGTCTAACCGGTTCGAGATGGAGATGACCGACGTCGCGGCCGTGAGCCGAGCGCGGAGCGGCGACGCCGACGCGTTCCGGACTCTCGTCGAACGACACAGCCGGACCATCTTCCGGGTCGCTTATCGCATGACAGGAAACGAACATGACGCAGACGATGTGGTGCAGGAAACCTTCCTTCGTGCCTATCGGCAGATGGGGAGATTCGAGGAGCGAGCGAATTTCGGCACGTGGCTGCACAGAATCGCCGTCAATTGCTCGCTCGACCTGCTCCGCTCGCGCGTCCGTCATGAGAAACACCGCGTCAGCAACAACACAGAGGATGACGAGATGACGCGCGAGTTCGAATCCGCCGATCCGCAACCAGATCGTCTGCTGCTGAGCGCCGAGATGCAGAAGCACGTGCTCGCGGCCCTGGAGCGGCTCAGCGGAAACGAGCGCACCGCGTTCGTGCTCCGTCACTTCGAAGGAATGCCGGTCGAGGAAATCGGCAGGACACTCGGCATTCAGGTGAACGCCGCGAAGCACACGATCTTCCGCGCCGTGCGGAAGCTCCGCGAATCACTCGGGCCGCTGGTGAGGACAACCCCATGCAACACCTGACCGAAGAACAGCTCGTCGCGCATTACTACCGCGACGACGATGCGGAGACCGCCGGCGAACACCTGGGCGCCTGCCCGACGTGCGGCGCCGAATACGAATCGATCCGCGGCGTCCTCTTGCTGGTCACCGACGCTCCCGTTCCCGAACGCGGCGATGCGTACGGCGATCAAGTCTGGACGAGAGTCCGGTGGAAACTCGGGAGCCAGCGACGTCGCGCCGGATGGATCACGGGACTCGCCGCCGCTGCCGCCCTGGCGTTCGCATTCTTCGCCGGACAGTGGTGGAGCGTCGGGCGCCCTCGCGCGACGGCTCCGATCGCAACCGCCACCGCGGCGGCCGCGGACGGCCGCCCCTCCACGGAGCAGGGCGAGAAGGTCCTGCTTCTCGTCGTCGGCGATCACCTCGACAGCACGGAGCGCATCCTGCTCGAGCTGGCGAACGCTGATCCGCAGAAAACGCTCGACTTCGGGCAGGAGAGCCGCCGCGCCGGCGAGCTCGTCTCCGCAAACCGCATCTATCGGCAGACGGCCGCACAGGACGGAAATCAGCGGATCGCCTCGATCCTCGCCGACATCGAGCCGGTGCTCATCGAGATCTCACACGCCGGCGCGAAACTGAGTGCCGAAGATGTCGCCGAGCTTCAGAGGCGCATCGAGGCGAAGGGTCTGCTTTTCAAAGTGCGCGTCATCAGCGCAGAAACCACTCATCATCCGAGGAATGACAATGGCCACGAATCGAATCGCATCTAGCTTGATCATCGCGCTGCTCGCTGCGTCACCTGCGCTGGCGATCACCGGCGCGCCGGAACGCGACAAAACGAAGGAGCGGGAGCGCACAAGAACCGAGGCTCGAGTCGACCGCGAAGCCGAACTCTACGACCAGGGAACCGGCGCGCTCGACGAGAAAGACTGGAGCGGCGCTGTGCGCGCGTTCCGGAGAGTCGCGCAGATGAAAGGCGAGCACGCCGACGGCGCGCTGTACTGGCTCGCCATGGCTCAGAAGGAGCTCGGACAGAGCGCCGAGGCGCTCGCGTCGCTGATCGAGCTCCGCAAGGCATTCCCGAGCAGTCACTGGACGGAAGACGGAAACGCGCTCGAGGTCGAGATCCGGCAGTCGTCCGGTCAGCACGTCGAGCCCGACCAGCTCGCTGACGACGACGTGAAGCTGATGGCCATCAACGGCCTGATGTTCACGGATTCGGAGAAGGCGCTGCCCATCCTGGAGAAGATCATCATCGGCAACGGCTCATCGCGGATGAAGGAGCGGGCCATCTTCATCGTCAGCCAGTCACACTCGCCGCGTGCGATCGAAGTGATTGGCCGTGCGGCACGCGACAACGCCCATCGCGACGTCCAGGGCCAGGCCATCAAGTTCCTCGGCATCATGGGCGACGACAGCTCGAGAAAGTTGCTTGCCGATGTGTACTCGACGACGAGCGACGTCACGATCAAGCGCAACATCCTCAGGTCGTACATGATCGGCCAGGACCGGGATCGCCTTCTCGTGGTCGCGAAGACGGAACCGAACCTTGACCTCCGCGGCGAGGCCGTGCGGCAGCTCGGCATCATCGGAGCGCGCGGCGAGCTCGCCGATCTGTATCAGAAGGAGCTGGCCGTCCCGATCCGCAAGCAGATCATCCAGGCGATGTTCATCGGCGGCAATGCCGAGAAGCTCGCCGAGATCGCGCGCACCGAAAAAGACCCGCAACTCCGCGCCACGGCCGTCCGCAACATCGGCTTCCTCGGAAAGAAGAACACCGGCGATCTCCTCGTCTCGTTGTATGACAACGACTCGAGCGCCGAGGTGAAGCGAGCGGTCATCATGTCGCTGTTCGTGCAGCAGAACGGAAAAGCGCTCGTCAGCCTCGCACGCAAGGAAAAGGATCCGGCGCTCAAGCGCGAGATCGTCTCGAAGCTCTCGCTGGTCCACTCGGACGACGTGACCGACTACCTCATGGAAGTTCTGAAGGAGTGAAGTCGTCGACGGGATAGCCGCGCTCCACCCACGCCTCGAGCCCTCCGGCGAGCGGGCGCACGTGGTCGAATCCGTGTTCCATCAGCGCGCGAGCCACACGGGCCGCTGATGCCTCGTTGGGTCACGTGCAGTAGAGGATGATCTCGCGGTCGCGCGGGATGCCGGCCAGGCGTTCGGGAAGGTTGTCGGTCGGGACGATGAGCGCGCGAGGGAGATGCCGCGGATCGCGGCGCTGCGCGGACGGCGTGCGCACGTCGATGATCATCGGCGCTCCGCCGGACTCGATCATCCGCATCACTTCTTCCGGAGTGACGCGTGCCAGCCGTAGCTGCTGCAGGAACCGGAATCGCTGCCACCACTTGATCACCATGAACACGAGGACGATCGAGACCACGAGCAGGACGGCCCACATTCCGAGCTGTTCGAGCGACGCCAGCAAGCGGTCGATCGCGCGGTGAAAGATGCGCCCCGCGGCGACCGCGAGGCCCGCCCAGAGAAACGCGCCGATGCCGTCATAAATCAGGAACTCGCCGGTCGAGCGTTTGCTGGCTCCGGCGAGCGGCGGCGCGACCGTCGAGAAGCCCGGGACGAATTTGGCGATGAGCAGCGAGCGCATGCCCCAGCGCTCGAATCGCGATTCCGTTTCGCGAACGCATGAGTCCGGGGAAAGCGAGATTCGGCAGAGCGTCTTGAGCACGCGATAGCCGAGACGGCGTCCGAGGAGGAACCAGATCCAGTCGGCGACAAGTGAAGCGACGACGGAGCCCGCCAGAAGCATCGTCGACGACATCTTGCCGTCGCGCGCCAGCGCCCCGGCGATGATCAACGTCGGCACGGCCGGGATCGGCGCGCCGATCTGCTCGAGAAACACGTTCAGCCACACCAGCGGCGTGCCGTAGCGTGAGACGAGATGAAGAAGCCGGGTCACTCGGCAAGGATGCTAACCCGGGATTCGGATTCGGGGTTCGGGATTCGCAGTGCGGCGGTAAGCTGTCGCTGGAATGAGCAGAGAGATCAACCGCTACGATCCCGTTCCGTTTCCTCATCGCGAGCGTAGCGTCCGCGATCGCCTCACTCAGAGCGATCGATTGCAGAAGCTGAACGTCGACGCGGCCGCGCTGGCCGCTGCGCTCGGGCGTTCGATCGAGGGGGAGGTTCGGTTCGACGACGGTGCGCGGGCTCTCTATGCCACCGACGCGTCGAACTATCGTCAGGTGCCGATTGGCGTGGTCGTTCCGAAGCGCGCCGACGATGTCGTTGCCACCGTCGAGCTGGCGCGAAAGTTCGGCGCGCCGATTCTGGCGCGCGGAGCCGGCACGAGCCTGGCCGGCCAGTGCTGCAACGTCGCCGTGGTGCTCGATTTCTCGAAGTACATGAACGCGGTCGTCGAGCTCGATGCCGATCGCAAATTCGCGCGCGTACAGCCGGGCATCGTGCTCGACGATCTCCGCGCGCGGGCCGAGCTGCACAAGCTCACATTCGGTCCCGATCCAGCCACCCACTCGCACTGCACGATCGGCGGCATGATCGGCAACAACTCCTGCGGCGTGCATGCGCTCATGGCCGGGAAGACCGTGGACAACATCGAAGAGTTGGACGTGCTGCTCTACGACGGGACGCGCATGCGCGTCGGCAAACCGACCGACGAGCACATCGCAAAGACGTCAGGCCGTCCGGCGCAGATCTATTCACGGTTGCGCGAAATCCGCGATCGCTACGGCGAATTGGTGCGCAAACGCTTTCCGAGAATCCCACGCCGCGTGTCGGGCTACAACCTCGACGAGCTGCTGCCGGAAAACGGATTCCACGTGGCGCGCTCGCTCGTCGGAAGCGAGTGCACGTGCGCGATCGTGCTCGAAGCGAAATGCCGCCTCGTCGACTCTCCGCCATCGCGCGCGCTCGTGGTTCTCGGATATCCGACGATCTACGACGCGGCGGACGACGTGCCCCGCCTTCTCGAGTTCAAGCCGATCGGACTGGAAGGCTTCGACGATCTTCTCGTCCGCGACATGAAGCAGAAGAACATGCATCCGGAAGGGCTGGCCCTCGTGCCGCCGGGCGGTGGCTGGTTACTCGTCGAATTCGGCGGACAGTCGCAGGGCGAGGCGGATGCGAACGCGCGCCGGATGATGAATGCCTTGTCGCGCGGTGCCGCCGCTCCCGCCATGCGCCTCATGGAGAACAAGCGACAGGAGCGGATGATCTGGGCTGTGCGCGAGTCGGGTCTCGGCGCAACGGCACACGTGCCGGGCAAGCCGCTGATGTGGGAAGGATGGGAGGACGCCGCGGTGGCGCCGGAAAAACTCGGCGGTTATCTCCGCGACCTCCGAAAACTTCTCGACCGCTACGGATACGGCGGCGATTTCTACGGTCACTTCGGCCAGGGCTGCGTCCACACGCGGACGAACTTCGACATGATGTCGAAGGAAGGCATCGCGAAGTTCCGTGCCTTCATCGACGAAGCCGCGGACATCGTCACGTCGTATGGCGGATCGATCTCCGGCGAGCATGGCGACGGCCAGGCGCGCGGAGCACTGCTCGAGAAGATGTTCGGTCCCGAGCTGATCCAGGCCTTCCGCGACTTCAAGTCGGTGTGGGATCCCGACTGGAAAATGAATCCGGGCAAGCTGATCGATCCCTACCAGCCCGACGAGAACCTCCGCCTCGGCGCCGGCTATGCGCCGTGGAAGCCGGAGACCCATTTCGCATTCGCCGAAGACCACACCATGAGTCATGCCCTGCTGCGCTGCGTCGGCGTCGGCCGGTGCCGGCGACTCGACGGCGGGACGATGTGCCCGAGCTACCAGGTCACGAGGGAGGAGGAACATTCGACTCGTGGTCGCGCGCGCCTGCTGTTCGAGATGTTCAACGGCGAGGCGATCCCGCGAAGCTGGCGGAATGAGGCGGTAAAAGATGCACTCGACCTTTGCCTCGCCTGTAAAGGTTGCAAGGGGGACTGCCCCACCGGCGTCGACCTGGCGACTTACAAAGCGGAATTCCTCTCGCACTACTACGAAGGGCGCTTGCGGCCCGCTCCCGCGTATGCGATGGGGTGGATTTACTGGTGGGCTCGCGCCGCACGCCTGGCGCCGGGGATCGCGAACGCGTTCATGCGTTTGGGTTTGGTGAAGAAGCTGGGCGGCATCGCCCCCGAGCGCCGGATGCCGCAGTTCGCGAAGAAGACATTCGTCGAGCAATTCAGGAAGCGCGGTGGAGCCCCGGCTTCAGCCGCGACACCGACTCGATCCGGCGCTCCATCGAAGCGCGTTCTCCTCTGGCCCGACACGTTCAACAATCACTTCCTCCCCGCGACCGCCCTCGCCGCTACAGACGTTCTCGAGCGCGCGGGGTACGAGGTCGTGGTGCCTCGGCAGAGCCTCTGCTGCGGCCGGCCTCTCTACGACTGGGGATTCCTCGGTATGGCGAAACGGCTGCTGCGGCAGACTCTGAACGCGCTGCGATCCGAGCTCGATGAAGGCCTTCCGATCGTCGGCCTCGAGCCGAGCTGCGTCTCCGTCTTTCGCGACGAGCTGCTGAATCTCTTTCCGCAGGATGAATACGCGAAGAAGCTGTCCCGCTCGGCGATGACACTCTCAGAGTTCATCCAGCGCGACAAAGACTTCCCTCTGCCGACCTTGAAGAAGAAGGCTCTGGTGCAGGCGCATTGCCACCACAAGTCGGTGATGCGTTTCGACGCCGAAGAGGCTCTGTTGCGGAAGATCGGCCTCGATCTCGAGCACCCGGACTCCGGCTGCTGCGGGATGGCCGGAGCGTTCGGGTTCGAACGCCAGCACTACGAGCTGTCGATGCGGGCCGGTGAGCGCGTCATTCTTCCGGCCGTTCGCGAGGCGGGCGAGGACACGCTGATCATCGCCAACGGTTTCAGTTGCCGCGAACAGATCGCCCAGGCGACTGGCCGGCAGCCGCTGCATCTCGCAGAGGTGCTGAGGATGGGGATGGAAACGTCATTCTGAGCCGCTGAGACGGCGAAGAATCTCAGACCAGGAAGTCTGAGATCCTTCGCTCCCCTCGGGATGACGGAATCAGATTTCCTCACGGCCGGCGAACCGGTCGTTGCTGGAGGGCGTGTCGCCCTGCCGTTCATTTCGACTGCTGCTGTAACCGGAGCGCTGCTGGCCGGACGAACCGGACTTGCTCGCCGGCTCGAATGCGCTCCTCTCGGTCGTGACCTGGTGTTCGAACGACTGATCGCCCGCTTCGCGCGTGAGATCGCTGGTGGAGCTGCGGCTTGGCGTCTGGGTGGTGCGAGCCCGTGCTCCGCGGCTGTGACCACCCTCGCGGCCGATCGCCGACATATGGGCCTTGTCGCGGCTCACGGTCTCGCCGCCCTTGCGGCCCGCGACGCGGGCCTCGTCCGAACTGAATTCGTGGGCCGTTCCCTTGGCGTGCGCCGCCTTTCCGCCCTTGCTTGCAATCTCGCGCTGCTTCGACGGGTCCATCGAAGCAAAACCGCGCCTGCTCGTATTGGCCATGCTGTCTCCTTAGGAATTCACAAAATAGATACTGCGAGAGCTGCGTGCACCTGCGTGAGGCGTGGCTCAAATCGCTTCATGAAATGTGCCATTGGACGCAAGTCGAACGCGCTCATGGCGCAGCGGGAACGAGGGACTTCGCGCAGGATCCGATATGGCGGTGCACTGTGGACGATTTTCGAACTGCCGTTCTCACCCAAAACGAGCGTTGATCGAAAACCCGAAGGAGGCTTGGCCAATCAGCGCACCGGCACGTTGCCGGTGGCGGGGCATCGTGGGCGATTTTCGAACCGCGGTTCTCGCCCAAAACGAGCGTTGATCGAAAATCTTGAAGGAGGCTTGGCCAATCAGCGCACCGGCACGTTGCCGGGGTGGACGATTTTCGAACCGCGGTTCTCGCCTAAAACGAGCGTTGATCGAAAATCCTGAAGGAGGCTTGGCCAATCAGCGCACCGGCACGTTGCCGGGGCTTGGCCAATCAGCGCACCGGCACGTTGCCGGTGGCGGAGAGAGAGGGATTCGAACCCTCGGTAGAGCTTTGAGGCCCTACGGCGGTTTAGCAAACCGCTGGTTTCAGCCACTCACCCATCTCTCCGTGGCCTACGCGGACTGCCAGAAGGAATTGCGCGCGGATTGTATTTCAGCTTTCATGGCGCGGCAGACGATTTTCGAACCGCTCTGCTCCCCGCGTGAGAAGGAAGCCTTCGGGACTCGATTCGCGCTTCGTCTATTCCCGGATTCTCTGGAAGCAGGTCAAGCCGATATTTTCTGCAGCGGCTCCCAGTAGTTCGCTTTCCATCCGTCCGCGAGGTGTTGAGCCTGCCCGACCGGGAAGCCGGTGTGGTCGAAAACGAGCTTGGTTCCCTTGTCGTGCTCGAGAAGCTCGAACTTCGCGATCGAGTAAACACCGGGATCCCAATTCGCCACACGCCAGGCCTGCACGATCCGCTTGTTCGGCACGAGCTCGATGTGCCGTCCCACGATGTGACCGCCGAAGATCGCGAACGTCCCGCCGGCTTGACCGCTGATCTCGGTCGGTTGACTACCGAGCACCTGCCCGGCTCTCACCGCTCCACTGATCTTCTCGATCTCATGGAATTGTTTCGCGTGGGTGAGCGCCTGATAGACGCGCTTCGGGCTGGCATTGAAGAGCTGCTCCTGATGGATAGACTCGGACGTGCGAAAGATATCGTCGGTTGCGGCCCAGGCATCGGATGGACAGAGCACGATGCCACCGATGGCTACCGCGGCACCAACGATCAATTCCCGCCGGCTGGTCGACAGATCCTTTTGATCAAGCATCTAAATCCCTCCACGATCAATTCGGCCTCATGGAAGCACCCCGCCAAAATATGTTCAAGGTAATATTTTGCCGTTCGAGGAGAATCGCAGCCATGCCCTATCCATCTGGTCACCGCGTACAAGTGAAACGAAGGATCATCGACAGCGCGCGCAGGCTGTTCAATCGACATGGCTTCGAAAGTGTCTCGATCAGCCAGATCATGGCCGGTGCAGGTCTCACCCACGGCGGGTTCTACAACTACTTCGAGAGCAAGAGCGATCTGTACGCAGAGGTCCTGGGATGCTTCTTCACCGACCCTGAGTGGAAGAATTGCTGGGAAGGCGTCCATGTCGATCTTTCATCCACCGACGTCGGGTCGCAAGTCGTGCACGCCTACTTGTCGCGGCAGCATTACGAAAGCGTCGAGGACTCGTGTCCGATGGTGGCATTGCCGAACGATGTGGCGCGCAGCGGCGAGAGCGCCAAGCGTGCTTTCGAGACTGTGTTCAAGGCGATGGTCAGCGTCCTCGATCGCAGCCTGCTCGATCACAGGCCGCCTCGTCGCATGAGAGCGCAAGCCATCGCCGCTTTGTGCGTGGGCGGAATGGTTCTTGCCCGGTCCATGGTCGACCGCGCGCTCGCGGACGAGCTGCGCGACGCATGCATCGTGATCGCGCAAGAGCTGGGCGGTTGGGATCGGAAGATCAGGACGCGATCGAGGAAAGCCAGGCGATCCGGCGCAACGTCTGCTGCTCAAATGAGGCGCGAGTAACGGGCTCTCACCATCGGAGACCGAGGAATTTCTCCTCGGGCAATGTGGACGATTTTCGAACCGCCGTTCTCGCCGAAAATGTGCGCTGATCGAGAATCCTGAAGGAGGCTAGGCCAATCAGCGCACCGGCACGTTGTCGGGGCTTGGCCAATCAGCGCACCGGCACGTTGCCGGAGTGGGCGATTTTCGAACTGCCCTTCTCGCCGAAAACGAGCGTTGATCAAGAATCCTGAAGGAGGCTAGGCCAACCAGCGCACCGGCACGTTGCCGGTGGCGGGGCATCGTGGGCGATTTTCGAACTGCCCTTCTCGCCGAAAACGAGCGTTGATCGAGAATCCTGAAGGAGGCTAGGCCAACCAGCGCACCGGCACGTTGCCGGTGGCGGGGCATCGTGAGCGATTTTCGAACTGCCCTTCTCGCCGAAAACGAGCGTTGATCGAGAATCCTGAAGGAGGCTTGGCCAATCAGCGCACCGGCACGTTGCCGGTGGCGGGGCGTTGCCTTTTCGAACTGCGTTCTCGCCTAAAGCGAGCGTTGATCGAAAATCCTGAAGGAGGCTTGGCCAACCAGCGCACCGGCACGTTGCCGGGGTGGACGATTTTTCGAACTGCGTTCTCGCCTAAAACGAGCGTTGAACGAAAGTCCTGAAGGAGGCTAGGCCAACCAGCGCAGCGGCACGTTGCCGGGGTGGACGATTTTCGAACTGCGTTCTCGCCTAAAACGAGCGTTGATCGAAAATCCTGAAGGAGGCTAGGCCAACCAGCGCACCGGCACGTTGCCGGCGGCGGGGCATTGAGGACGAATTTCGAACCGCGGTTCTCGCGAAGGTGACCGCCATGAGAAGAAATCCTGAAGGAGGCTAGGCCAACCAGCGCAGCGGCACGTTGCCGCTGGCGGAGGAGGTGGGATTCGAACCCACGGTACGGTTACCCGTACGGCGGTTTTCAAGACCGCTGCCTTAAACCACTCGACCACTCCTCCCGGGGCGTTCTAACGGCGCGGGCGCTACCTCCATTTCGACGTTACGGGAGCAGGTTCACGTCGAGCGTGATCTTGAGTCGCAGGCGGCGGTGCTCGCGCAGCTCACTGAGTGAGAGATTCAGCGGGATGCTGACCTCTTTCACGAGAGCATCCGCCGGGCGGCGCTCCGGAGCAGCAGGGGTCGCGACCGAGGCCACTGTGTGCCGCGAGTCGAGCTGCGGCAGCGACTCCACGATCCCCTGCGGCAATGGAATCTCGATGGAGGTGAGAGGCACATCCGTCGACGCACCGATGTCGGTGACGTCGTCGAATGGCCCGGCCTCGCCGACCGGACGCGATCCGACGAGCTCGGTCGGCACGAGGGGGACGTGTTCCGCACCGCCTGCGTCATCGAGCTCGAACTCCTGTTCGCCCTCGGGAGCCGGCGGCTGTCCCTGCTGACGCTTGGCCGAGAACGGGAGCGTCTCGTCGTTGACGTCTTCCCACAGCGTTTCCTTTGCCGCCGACGCCGCGGCATTGGCGTTGAGAATCTGGATCTCGCGATCGAGCGGTTCCGATCCTTCGAGGCCGTACTTCTTCACGAGATGTGCGATGACCAGCGACGTGATGCCCTTCAGCGCCTCCTCGACCCCGATGCCGGTCGTGGCTACTGACTGAAAGCTCGGGACGTGCAGCTTGTTGAGTTCGCGGTCGAGATCCGGAACCGGCATGGCGTTCGGCAGATCGCGCTTGTTGTACTGAATCACCAGCGGAATCTCTTTGATCCGGATGCCCTGGCGCTTCAGGTTGTCCTCGAGGTTCTGCATGCTCTCGAGATTGGCGTCGAGCGCGAAATCCTGGCTATCGGCGACGAAGACGATTCCGTCGGCGCCCTTGAGCACGAGCTGGCGGGTGGAGTTGTAATAGACCTGCCCCGGGACGGTGTACAGCTGCAGCTTCGTGCGCATCCCGCGGATTTTTCCCAGGTCCAGCGGCAGGAAGTCGAAGAAGAGAGTGCGGTCGGTTTTCGTCGCCAGCGAGAGCATCTTGCTCTTGTTGTTCGACGGGAGAGAGTCGTAGACGAACTGCAGATTCGTGGTTTTTCCGCACAGGCCCGGACCGTAGTACACGACCTTGGCGGTGATCTCTTTTGTGGCGTAGTTAAACAGGACCATGAATCAGCTACCGGTTCGGTTGAGGGTAACGGCGAGGCATCACACTGTCAAACACGATGCTGCTATGATCCCGATTCTGTTCTTTCTGTTCTTTCACAACTTGTTCTGATGCGGCATGAGCGGACGCAAGTGCGTTTTGCTCGAGGGAAGCCGGTGTAATGCCGGCGCGGCCCCCGCCACTGTAACCGGAGACGATCCACGCACGGTCGCGTAGACCCCCACTGCGAAAGCGGGAAGGGCGCGTGGAAAGGATGACCCGGAAGCCAGGAGACCGGCTGCTTCAGAAAATCTTTTTCATTCGGCCTCTTCGGAGGGAAGGAGTCGCCATGAAGCCGTTCCTGGTTTCCGCATTCATCCTCGTTTTCATCCTCCCCTGTGCCGCCGCGCAAGCGGTGAGCGAGCACATCATCGTCACTGCCTCCGCAGTTCCCGAGAGTCTCGAATCGACTCCCGCGTCCGTCACCGTCATCACGCGGCGGGACATCGATCGTCAGGAGGCGCGCGACGTCGCCGATCTGCTGCGGCAGGTCCCGGGCGCCGCGATCGCGCGCAACGGCTCGCCGGGCAAGAGCTCGACGCTGTTTCTGCGAGGCGGAAGCTCCAAGCAGGCGCTCGTCCTCTGGAACGGCGTGCCGATGAATGACGCGTATCTCTCCGGCTACAACTTCGGCCAGCTCTCCACGGCAGGCGTCGACAGGATCGAGGTGATCCGCGGCCCCTATTCGGCGCTGTACGGATCCGATGCGGTGAGCGGAGTGGTCAACGTCCTGACCACGCCTCAACGCAGCTCGCTCGGCCTGGAGCTGGAAGCAGGAGGGAACGGCGTGCGCAGCGGCAGCCTGTCGGGCGGAGCAGTAGGAAACGCGTGGAGCGCGTACGGTTCGCTGGAACGCCGTGACGACGATGGTTTCGCGCCCAATGACGATTTCACATCCGACACGCTCACCGGAGGCGCACAGGCAGCAGCTGGTTCCCATGTGACGGTCGGTCTGATGGGACGGCACAATCGCTTCAACGTCGGCCTTCCGCGCAACGTCAACGCGGATGCGACGGCATTCGTCCCGTCATTGCACCGACGGGAGCGGGGAACAGAGAGCGAAGTCTCGGTCCCGATTCGCTTCGAGACGACGTGGCTCCGCTACGATCTGCGGCTCTCCGACACCGAGCGCACGGATCACTTCGGCGACCCCGACGGCCCGTTCGGTCCCGAGTTCGGGAACACCGATTCGTCGCTGCGCACCGCGCGTCTTTCCGCGCAATCGCGGCAGACGGCGTTTGGTGTTCTCACGTTCGGAAGCGAGTGGGAGCGCTCGAACGTCGATCACACCGACTCGTACGGCCTCGACGTGCGCCACCGATCGCGCAACAGCAATGCATTGTTCGTCGAGGATCGTTTCTGGCGTGACATCGGAAGCGGCTCCGTGCAGGCGTCCGCCGGAGCGCGGTACGACCGCTTCGATTCCTTCGGCAGCCAGGTCTCGCCGCGGCTCGCGGTGGCCTGGGCTGCCGGCAGCTCGAAGGTGCGGGCGGCGTACGGCGCCGGCTTCCGCGCGCCGGCCATCGGCGAGTTGTTCGCGCCGTTTTTCGGAAATCCGGATCTTCACGCCGAACGGTCAGTGAACTCCGAGTTGGGCTTCGATCGCTACATCGGCTCGTCGATGTTGTCGGTCACCCTTTTCCGCAGCAACTACGATGATCTGATCAGCTACGACGTGGCCGCGAATCGCTTCGGCAACATCGCGCGAGCGCAGGCGAAAGGGGTCGAGCTCGGCGGATCGGATCGGATCGGAAAGTTTTCGTTCGGCGTCAGCTACACCTGGCTGAAGGCGATCGACGCCGACACCGGACAGCAACTCCCGCGGCGGCCCCGCAACTCGGGCAGCGTCGTCCTCGGATACGAGCTGGGGGCGGTCACGGCCCAGCTCATCGTCGAGCATGCCGGGCGCCGTCCGGATGTCACGGAGATCGTGCCGTTCGGAGCGGTGACCAATGCGCCGTACACGACGGAAGACGTGGTGCTCCACTACAACGCGGGCTCCTTTTCTCCGTTCCTGAAGATCGAGAACGCGACGGACCGGAGATATGACGAGGTGTTCGGCTATCCCGCGGCCCGGCGCCGCGCGATCGCCGGTCTCCGCTACGCGATCCGGTGAGAGGAGCACGATGATGAACCGCAACACGATTGGCCGTTTCGTTCTCGCAGCCGCTCTCGTCCTGCTCTGCACCGTCATGCGCGTACTTCCGCATCCCTGGAATCTCACGCCGGTCGGCGCCACGGCGTTGTTCTCCGGCGCGTGCTTCGATCGACGCCGCTGGGCGTTCCTCGCGCCGCTGGCGGCGATGTTCGTCAGCGACACGGCTCTGCAGATTCTGACCGGGCACGGATACCACGTGCTGATGCCCGTGGTGTACGCGACGTTCGCGATCATCGTCCTGATGGGAATCGCTTTGCGAAGCCGCCGCGGTTCGGCGGGTGCGGTGGCGGCGGGCGCGGTCGGGGCGGCGACGCTGTTCTACGCCGTCACGAACTTCGCCGTGTGGACGATCAGCGCGATGTATCCGAGGACCCTCGCGGGTCTCATGGCCTGCTACATCGCCGGGATTCCGTTCTACGGGACGATGCTGATCGGCGATCTGCTGTACTCGGGCGTGCTGTTCGGAACGTTCGTCTGGGCCGAGCGCACGATTCCGCGGCTCGCCGCGCCGGCGCGATGATGCGGCGCATTCTCTCGCTGCTCCCGAGCGCGACCGAGATCGTGGCCGCGCTGGGAGCATCGAACGAGCTCGTCGGCCGGTCGCACGAATGCGATTTTCCGGCGGAGGTCGCGCGTCTTCCTGTCTGCACCGCTCCGAAGGTGCGAGTGACGGGAACGTCGGAGGAGATCCATCGCAGCGTCACGGAGGTGCTGGAGCGGGACATCAGTGTGTACCGGGTGGACGGCGAAATGCTTCGTTCATTGCGACCGGACGTGATCGTCACGCAAGTGCAGTGCGACATCTGTGCGGTGAGTCTCCGCGATGTCGAAGCGGTCGTTGGGGAATGGATGGGAGGCGACGAGCCGCGAATCGTGGCCCTGAATCCGTCGACGGTTTCCAGTATCTGTAGTGACATTGGTCTCGTCGCCGAAGCGATCGGGCGCGACGCGCGCGGCCTCCTGCGAACGATGCAGGTGCGCATCGATGCCATGGCGGGACGTGCACAGTCTGCAGCCGCGAGGCCGGTCATCGCGACGATCGAGTGGATCTCGCCGCTGATGGCGGCTGGAAACTGGGTACCCGAGCTGATCGAGCTCGCCGGCGGCAGAAACGCGCTCGGCATGGCCGGACGTCACTCGCCCTGGATCCATGTGGCCGATCTCATGGCGACGGACCCGGACATCATCGTCGTCATGCCGTGTGGTTTCTCGATCGAGAAGTCTCTCGCCGATCTACCGCTGCTGACCGGCGACGCGACCTGGCGATCGCTTCGGGCCGTACGCAACGGGCGCGTCTTCGTTGCCGATGGCCATTCGTTCTTCAACCGTCCCGGTCCCCGAATTGTGGAGAGCCTGGAGATTCTCGCCGAAATGGTTCATCCGGAGCTGTTCGATTTCGGCCATCGCCAAACAGACTGGGTGGTGGCGTGAGGCGCACGATCCTGTCGTGGAGCAGCGGCAAGGACTCCGCCTGGTCTCTCCACGTTCTGCGAAGCGGCGGCGAGTTCGATGTCGTCGCACTGCTGACCACGGTGACCGGCGCGTTCGATCGGGTGGCGATGCACGGCGTCCGGAGGGAGCTCCTCCAGGCGCAGGCCGATGCCGCCGGGCTTCCGCTGTGGGAGCTCGAGATCCCGTCGCCCTGCTCGAACGAACAGTACGAGGCGGTGATGCGCGGTGCCGTGGGCCGTGCGGTCGCGGAAGGCATCGAGTGCGTGGCGTTCGGCGATCTGTTTCTTGAAGACATCCGGCGATATCGCGAGGAGCGGCTCGCGGGCACCGGCCTCGAGCCGCTCTTTCCGCTGTGGCAGCGCCCGACTCCGGAGCTCGCGCGTCACATGATCGCGTCGGGACTCCGGGCGCGGATCACGTGTGTCGACCCGCGTGCGATGCCGCCGCGGTTTGCCGGCCGCGAGTTCGACGCCGCGTTGTTGTCGGAACTCCCGCCGGTTGTCGATCCCTGCGGCGAGCGAGGCGAGTTTCACACATTCGCCTACGCCGGCCCGATGTTCTCGAAAGCAATTCCGATTGAGAGCGGTGTGACCGTGGAGCGCGACGGATTCGTGTTTACCGATCTTCTCACCGCCGCTCGGGCACGAACTGTTCGTGGCGGAGGTAGTTCGTCGCAAGCGTCGTGACCATGGCGATGAACGAGATCACGTAGCGCTGCTGCTCGCGCTCGATCACCTGCAGGTCGAGGGAGGCGATGCGCTCGAGCAGATGATCGACGAGCGACCGCACGACGCTCATCTGCACGCCGGTCCAGTACGTCACCTCGGCGACCAGATCGACGCGCATCTCGCGGAGAATCGGCTCGGCGGCCGCGAACCCTTCGCCTTTGTCCGTCTCGAACAACTGTTTGAGATCACCGTCGAACCAGCGCGGGATCTGAAGCCGGGCGATGTCGCTGCGGTGTGCGTAGTAGTCGCCGACCGTGTATCGCAGCTCCTCGACGGGAGCATCGCGCCGGCGCGGCTGCACCTTCGGCGGCTGATCGCCGATCACCTTGGCGAGGCGGTCGACATACTCCAGCTTGGCCAGCACCGGCGTGCCCGCGTACTCCTCGCGCCAGTGGGAACCAGGATCGAGCCACACCGCGAACGTCTCCGCGAAATCTTCGTCAGGATGCTTCTGCGCGTACCAGCCGGCGATGTGGCGGACGTACTCGCGTGAGAACGGGTTCGGTTTGAAGTTCTCCATGTATGGGCGCGAAAACGGCCCGAAGCGGCGGTGCCACTCCTCTTCCTCGTACAGGACGTAGGCGTAGTTGAAGGCATGGCCGGCTTCGTGGCGCAGGTACATCATCGATTCGTCCGGCGTCTCGAGGTTCTCGACGATCTCTTTCTCGATGCGGGCAAGCTGGGGATGGGCGAGATAGAACGGAACGCCGACGATCGGAACGCCTTCGGGACAGCCCCACTCGTCGGTGAGATAGATCGGCGGCTTGAATTCGAGTCCGACCCGGTCGAGCTCCTGGTAGAGACGGCGGATGAGAGGCTCGAGCTCGCTGCCCTCGATGTGGAGCTGGAGGTCGCTGATCCGCGAACGCAGGAGACGTTCGCGCTCCTCGTGCCAGCTTACCTGGCGGCGCGTTCCCGCATCGGCCGCGTCATCGCCAGGTCGATGATCTTCTCGATCAGGTCGCCGTACGACATCTCCGGCTTCGATCTCCGGGCCGCCATCGCGAATTCCGCCGACTTGTCCAGCCATGGGTTCGGATTGACTTCCAGTACATACGGCGTGCCTTCGTGGGTCAGCCGGATGTCGATACGAGCATAATCGCGAACCTGCAAGGCTTTCCAGGCGCCAAGAGCGGCGTGACGCAACTTTGACATCAGCTCCGGGTTGGCGACGATGTCGTCGGGCACAACCTCTTTCGCTGCTTTGAGTTCCGGGTTTTTCCACTCCTCCCACTTCGCCTCGGTCCCTGCAATTCTGGGCATGTCAGCCGGCAATTTTGACAAGTCCCATTCGATCGGGATCAGCACGGTGGGAGGGTTTCCAAGCAGGCTCATGTAGATCTCGCGGCCGTCGATGTACTGCTCGACCAGGGCCGGCGAATGAAACTCCTCGTGAATGCGGAAAATCCGATTCATGAGCTCGTTGACGGTGCTGACGACCGACTTCGAGTCGATGCCGATGGAGGCATCGGTGGCGATCGGCTTCACGATCAGGGGGAACTTATCGAGGCCCGGCTGCCCCTCGGTATGGCCCGGCCCAACGATTGTGAACTCGGGCGAGACGACGTCGTGAAATTCGAAGAGTTTTTTCGCCAGCGACTTGTCGCCGGCGAGCGTGAGAGCCAGCGAACCCGAACCCGTGAACCGCTTGTCGAGCAACTCCAGCATCGACGCGATCCGGCGCTCCTCGGCGCCGTCGCCGCCGAGGGATTCGCAGACGTTGAAGATGAGATCGGAGTTGTCGTCCTCGAGCTGGCGGACGAGCTTCTTGATGGGTGAAATCGCGGCCAGCTTCTTGATCGTGTAGCCGCGCTTCGTCAGGACTTCTTCGATCTGCTGCGAGACGAGGACCGGGAACTTCTCACCCCGTGCCAGCGCGGCGTCACGTTCCTTATCCTCCTGCGCGTCGTACAGGATGGTGACGGTCGGCTTTTCTCCCGGCTTGGGTGGCACGCGGCTCAGTGATGAAATGGTAATGCCATCCGGCTGCTTTCGATCGCATTGATTGCGGCGGCAACCTGTTTGTCGCGCTTCTCGATCTTCTTCACGCGGCCGACGACGTCTTCGATCAGCGCCCACGTGACGTTCGACGGCTGGTAACGATCGGGCGACGATTCCGCGACGTGCCGGCCGAGCGCACCGAGCGCCGTGTGATACGGAAGCGGAGACGGATCGTCGATGTAGCGCGCCACCAGAAGACCGACGGCGGCCGATTCGATGTAACCCTCGACGCCGGTCACCTGTCCGGCGAAGAAGATTCGTGAATCGCGTTTCGTCTGGAACGTCGGCAGAAGATGCTTCGGTCCGTTGATGAACGTGTTGCGATGCATCGATCCGAACCGCGCGAAGGCGCAGTTCTCGAGGCCCGGGATCATCTGGATGACGCGTTTCTGCTCGGGGACTCTCATCTTTGTCTGGAAGCCGACGATGTTGAAGTACTCGTCCGAAAGATCTTCCTTCCGCAGCTGCACGACCGCGTGCGGGCGCTGGCCCGTCAGCGGATGCTCGAGTCCCACCGGTTTCATCGGGCCGAAACGAAGCGTGTCGATGCCGCGGTTGGCGATCTCCTCGATCGGCAGGCAGCCTTCGAAGTGCGCGGCGTGTTCGAAGTCGTGCAGCGGATAAAGCTCGGCTCCGAGCAGCGCTTCGACGAATGCCTCGTACTGCTCCTGCGTCATCGGTGCATTGAGGTAATCGGTTCCCGATCCCTTTCCGTAGCGCGACTTCCAGTACAGCTTCGATAGGTCGAGGGAATCGGCGGCCAGGATCGGCGCGATGGCGTCGTAGAAATACAGTCCATCGCGGCCGAGAAAATCGTTGATGGCCTCGAACAGCGGCTGCGATGTGAGCGGACCGGTGGCGATGACGAGAAAGTCATAACCATCGCGGTCGAGCGAGCCGACTTCTTCGCGGCGGATCGTGATGCCCCTCTGATTTTCGATCGCCTGCGTGACTGCTGCCGAGAACCGCTCTCGATCGACCGCGAACGCATCTCCGGCCGGAACCCGCGACTCTTCGGCGCACTGCATGACCAGCGATCCGAGGATCGACATCTCGCGCTTCAGCAGGCCGACAGCGTTCGTAACCGCCGACGAGCGGAACGAGTTCGAGCACACGAGCTCCGCGAGATTGGAGGTGTGATGTGCGGCGGTCGTCTTCACCGGCCGCATCTCGAAGAGATCGACCGTGTGTCCGTTCCGCGCGAGTTGGAACGCGCATTCGGAGCCGGCCAGGCCCGCGCCGATGATCTTGATGGTTGCCATTGGGTGGTCGGTCGTCGGTCGTGGGTAACGTGGGCCCTTAGGCAGTGATGCCCCCGTGACCCACGACCTGATATCAGGGAACCTCTGCACAAGTCGTCATCCTGAGTCGGCGAAGCGCGACGAAGGATCTCAGGATGCGACAACGCCTGTCATTTCGAGATCCTTCGCCCCTCTTCGCGGCTCAGGATGACGTGAACAACGACTTGCGCAGACGTTCCTAGTTGCTTTTCTCGTCGACCGCGTACTGCTGCGCGTCGGCCACGCGGATCTCGCCGAATTTCTGTTCGAAGAGCGAGATGTTCTGCGCCAGCGCTTCGAGGAGCTGCTTCGCGTGCAGCGGCGTCATGATCACGCGGCTGTAGACCTTCACGTCATTGCGTCCCGGAACGATGCGTCCGAGGTCGATGACGAACTCGCTCGGCGAGTGGATGATGTTGGCGAAGTTGACGTACTGACCCTGCGCGGTCGTGTCGTCGAGGGTGATGCGGATAGTCTGCGGCTGCTGCGCTTGTTGTTCCATAGGAGGCTCGGTGTGCGGCTTGGTCGGGCAGGCGGGATTTGAACCCGCGACCACCTGAACCCCATTCAGGTACGCTACCAGGCTGCGCTACTGCCCGACTCGGGGGTGGATGCTAGCACGGGGAGTAACGAATCTGTCCGACGCATATTCCGGTCGATTGTTCACGTTCGCGGGCGGTCGCGATGGTTTGTGGCGCGTTGTGCTGAACCGGCCGGTGAGCGGGGAGCCGCTGGCCTCCGTCGACCGCCTGGCCGTTCTCATGGGCGACGCGCGAGTCGAGGCCCGATGGCTCCTGCGTGGCGTGACCAGCTACGAACGCTACGTGACCGCGGATGAGAAGCGGAGTCTCCTCGCCGCGCAGCCCCCGATCGGCCGTCCGGAGGCGACTTGCGCCGCTCTGATCCCGATCCGGAAGTCGGCGGAGTGGTGGCAACTGCCGCAGGATGCACGGCGCGCTGTGCTCGAGGAGAGCTCTCACCACATCGCCACGGGGCTGAAGTACCTCCCCGCCATCGCCCGGCGCCTCCATCACGGCCACGACCTCGGCGAGCCGTTCGACTTTCTCACTTGGTTCGAGTTTGCGCCGCGCGACCGGAACGCATTCGAGGATCTCGTCGGAGCGCTGCGCGCGACCGAGGAGTGGCAGTACGTGGAACGCGAGGTGGATCTCCGCCTCGAACGCGGCTAGTGTCCTGTAATCGGGGAATCGATACTATCTCGCTTGCTCTCGACGGCGATCGCTGCGTTGGACCTCCTCGACATAGTCACCACGATGCCTGCGTCGGCGTGCCTTGCGCTCGCCGCCGATCGCGGCGCGATCTGGTACCGATTTCCCGATTACACGACACTGGGTTCCTTAGGGAGCTCTGCGCAAGTCGTTGTCCACGTCATCCTGAGCCGCGAAGACGGCGAAGGATCTCGAAATGGCAGGCGTTTTCGCATCCTGAGATCCTTCGTCGCGCTTCGCCGACTCAGGATGACGACTTGCGCGCTAGCGATAGCGAGGGAACCTCTCCGCAAGTCGTTGTTCACGTCATCCTGAGCCGCGAAGAGGGGCGAAGGATCTCGAAATCGCAGGTGTTTTCGCATCCTGAGATCCTTCGTCGCGCTTCGCCGACTCAGGATGACGACTTGCGCAGAGGTTCCTTAGGGCTGCGCGCCGGCCCATAACACGAGGTACTTCGTGACCTCGATGTTCTTCGGTGACGGCGTGATGGTGATCTCTTCGATCTCCCGCGTCCGGGCGTTGAGGTCCTCGCGGAGGACCTCCAGTTCCTTCTCCCAGGCGCGCTGAACCTGGGCAATGTTCTCCAGGTAATCGACCTCGCGCATCGACGGCGTGTCCTCGGCGACCGCGGCAGGGCGTCCGCTGGTGATGTTATAGAGCGTCTGGCCCCATGCCACGTTCAACTCCTGCGGGACTCCCTCGGCGGGTCCTTCGGTGTTGTTGTCGTGCACGCGTTGCTCGCGCTCGGCCTTCTCGCGAAGCTGGTCGATGCGGCGGCGGAACGTGCTCTCCAGCCTCTCCATCTCGTCGGCGAGGCGGCGGTTCGATTCTTCGATGCAGCGCTCCATAAATGCTTCGCGCGACTCGCTCGGATCCGAGTAGATGGCAAACGCGGGGTTCTGAAAGATCCGCAGGCGCTCGTTCTCGGTCAGGAACGTGCGGAACGATTCCTCCGACTCCATCGCGCTCTGCACCGCGGTCTCCGGCTGAATGCTCCGGTTCACCTTGCGCTCCGGATCGGGGATCGCGCGCAGATCGAGCCGGTTCAGATCTACCCAGCGCGCCAGATGCCACAGCACGCGCCCGTCGATGTCTTCGATCGGCGCCACGTACGACCGCACGACGCTGTGATGCGTGTTGCTCCGGCCATCGGAATGCGTGACGACCGCCTCGGCGAGGATGAAGGGCTTGTAATCGCCGAGATCACCGTGCACGTAGAGCTGCTCGACCTTCTGCACCTGCTTCGCCGCCGGACGCGGTCGAGGCACGAACGTGGTCTCTCTCTCGTCCCCGTGGCGGATGGTGAGACCGTGCGCGACCGGCGCCGCATCGAGAACGCGGCCCGGGACGTCGCTCAGCGCCTTGACGATCGCGTCGCGCTTCTCCGGCTCGAACAGAAAGACGACGCAGCCTCCGCCGCCGGCGCCGCAGACCTTGCCGCCCCACGCGCCCGCGGTCAGTGCGGCTTCGATCGCGGCGTCGATCTCCGGCGTGGAGATGCCGTCGATCAGCGCCTTGCGGTGGTCCCACTCTTTCGCCAGCGCTTTTCCGGCGCGCTTGAAATCGCCGGCTTCGAGCGCCTTCTCCATCTCCATCGAGGTCTGCGCGATCTTCGCCAATCCGCGCTGCACCTTTTTCTTTCCTTCGATCTGGCGCCTGTACATCTCCCAGTTGTTCGTCCCCGAGAAGTGCGCGACGCCGGTGTAGTGAAGGAGCATGTGCGATGCGAGATCGGCGATGGGGATTCCGATCGGGTGACGTTTCGGTGCGCCCGGCTCGAGACGCAGCGCGGCCAGGCCGCCGTACACGGGCGGGTAGTAATCCTGAATCCCGGCAGGAATGCCGAGGAGGCGGGTCTCGAGGTCGCGGACGAGGAAGATCAGGTCTTCGCCCTCGATCGGGGTACCGGCGATCTGCGAGAACGCGCGCACCAGTGTGATCGCCAGCGCCGACGAGCCGCCGAGGCCGGAACCGCGCGGGGCGTCGGTGCGTGTGGTGATGCTGATACCGCTCAGGTGAAAGTGCTCGAGCAGGCGGTAGATCAGTGCCGCCTTCGGGTCGGAAGACAGCTCCTGCAGCGACTCGTAGCGATGACGGTACTGCTCGTCAGCGAGATGAACGTCGATGGCGCCGTCGCCGGTCTCGAGGACCTCTGATTCCGCGTAGTAGGAGACGGCGACATTGACTGTCCGCGACCCGGGGTGAAAGAGGTAGATCGGCCAGAGATCGAGAGTACCTCCGGCCAGATCGGCGCGCACAGGCGCCCGGACGATCACTTTTTTCATGTGGAAGATCCGCTGAAGTCAGAACAGCGCGCGCCGCCGATGGGTGAACTGCGCGAGCTGCTGTGGAGGCGATGATAGCCGCGGAAGGAGGGAGGCGACACTGTTTTTGTAGTGGCGCAATGAATCGCCGTTGAGCGGATCGGGCCTGATCGAGAGAAGCTTCAGCGGATCGAGCCACTTACCGCCATCGCTGACGCGGTAGTCGAGATGAGGGCCTGTGACCAGCCCGGTCGCGCCGACGTAACCGATGACCTGTCCCTGTGTCACGCGCGTTCCGCGGCGGATGCCTTTCGCGAACCGCGAGAGATGCAGATACATCGTGTCGATCCGCGATGTGTGCCGAACACGGATGAAGTTTCCTTCGCCGCCGTTGTATCCGGTTTCGAGAATCACGCCGTCCGCCGTCGTCATGACCGGCGTTCCGACCGGCGCTCCGTAGTCGACGCCGTGATGAGGACGGAAATACTTCAGCACGGGATGGAAGCGGCGCTTGGAGAACCCGGAAGTGATGCGCGTGAACTGCAGCGGGGCCTTGAGAAACTGCTTGCGCAGGGGCGTGCCGTTGCGCGTGTAGTAACCGGCGCGGCCGTCCGCCTGCTGATTGCGGAAGGCTTCGTACGTTTCGCCATCGTGAACGAACCGCGCGGCGAGAATAGGACCGTATCCGACGAGATCCGACCCGGCGAATTTCTTTTCGACGACGAGGCTGAACGCGTCGCCCTTCTGCAGGGAGAAGAAGTCGATGTCCCACTGGAAGACATCGACAAGCTCCTGCACCAGCTGCGGTTCCTCGCCTGCCGCGCGAAGGGCGTCGTAGAGCGAAGAGTCGATCTCCGCTGCGACCGTCGTGGTGACCGACTGCTGTCTGGCCTGGTGCGGAGTCACGGCGAACGTTCCGTCCGCGCTGCGCTCCGCATCGAGAGAGCCCCACCCGGTGACGCGCAACTGCACGGCGTCGACATTTTGGGGAGCGGCATGGTGGAACCGAACGAGATTGCCCGGACGCAGTTTGCGCACGTCGATCGACTTCGCGAACTCGTTGGTCAGCAGAGCACTGTCGCGCCGCGAAAGCCCGCCGTCGACGAGCACCGCGTCGAGCGTGTCGTCTTCCTCCACGGTGAGAATGACCGAATGCTGTGGAAGCTCGCTTTCCGCCGCGGGCGCGAGATCGCTGTAGCGCGGTGCCGGTCCGAACAGATCGGCGACGATCGTCCGCGGCGTCGCATCGGGTTCGGAGGCCACGGCGGCAAGGATCAGCGGGATGGCGACAGGGAGAGCGGCGGCGAGGAACAATCGCCGTTTCCGCACGGCCCGCCTCAGGTCATGTTGTCGTCTCATTTCCGGACAATCGGAGCGATTGAGCGGATCGTAACACGCGCGTTATTGAGTGGTAGTGCTCAGGACCTGCGTCTGCGACTTTGACATCTGTTCGTTGAAATCGACCTTCCGGTAACCGGCCGGGATGCGGAACATCGAATCATCCGCGGCCGACTCGGCGATCGAAACGATCGTGATCTCGCGGGTCTGCGTCCTCGAAGCGGGCAGCTTCAGCTTCGATCCGAGGGGGTTGCCGCTCTGGTTGATGGTGACGATCTGGATGGTCTGCTTGAGCGGGAACCCTTTGATCTTCGTCGTCTCGGCGGCAATGAGCTCGTCGATTTTCGAATTCCCCGTCTGCGCCGTCGATTGGAGGGCGGACTCGATCGCGTCGCCGAAGCGGACCGTCGTCCACTTGTCGATGGTCGTGCGCACCGACTGCTTGAGCGGCATGTTGCGATAGTTCACCGTGATTTCGTAAGTGATCGTCAGCCGGTAGTGGTCGGTCGGGATTCCGGCAATCACTCTGCCGTCGTCGAGCTTCGTCACGTTCGAGACGAGATTGTTGATCACGATGCTGCTCGACCCGATCGAATTGGCGATCCCCATCGTGTTCACTTCCGTGTACGACTTCTGCGTCGGATCGACGAACAGCAGGCGGCGCGAGCCGTCGGTGGAGATCACATAGGTGCCGGGAGGATAGGCATTGCCGGAGAGGAACTCCACGCGCGAACGCTGGCCGTCGATCAGGGCCTTGGCATTGAAGTCGGAAGGCGGCAGGTCAGAGGCGTCGGACCGGCTCGTCTGGAAGAATTCGTACTGGATCGCCGCAAAGGCCGCATCTCCTGTGACCAGGAGGATCACCACCACGCCCATCACGATCTTTTTCATTGCTAACCTCGGCTGTTGCATGAGTATACGCCATTCCGAGCGCCGACGAGCGCAAGGAATCTCAGCCGGGGTGCACGCGTTCCCCAACGCATGTCCCGATCGAAGTTTCTTGTGGCCGTTGTGTCTGCAGCCGTGATGTCGATGCCTCTGGCGGCGGCACAGAAGCAGCAGCCGGTCACGCTCGAGTCCGTCATCAAGAAGGTTCAGGAGCAGCAGAAGAAGACGCAGACGCTGCAAGCCAGCTTCAAGCAGCAGAAGGAGCTCGCTCTTCTCGCCAAGCCGGAAGAGTCGACCGGAACGTTCGTATTCTCCAAGCCGAACAACGTCCTCTGGTCGTACGACACGCCCAGGCGCGTGCAGATGCTGATCACGCGCGGGACCCTGACGACCTACTACCCCGATCTGAACAAGGTCGAGAGCGTCGACGTGAAGCGCTTCGAGGATCGAATTTTCAAGTACATGGGCGCATCGGGAGCGATCGACGAGCTCGGCAACTACTTCGACTTCACGTTCACCGACACATCGACGAGCCCGTACTGGGTTCTCGACCTCTCGCCGAAGAGCCGCGTGGTCGCGCGCCGCGTGCGGCACATCAAGATCTGGATCGAGAAGAGCACGTACCTGACGTCGAAATTCGAATACGTCGAGGCCGACGGCGACATGACGCGCTACGAGTTCACGAACATCAAGATCAATCAGCCCATCGAGCAGGGCCGCTTCACGCTGAACCTTCCGGCGGACGTGAAGGTCGAGCAGATGAAGATTCAGTGAAGTTCGAGCTTCTCGGCACCGACAACTCGACGCGACTCGGCCGCATCACCACAGCGCACGGCACCATCGAAACGCCGGTCTTCATGCCGGTGGGGACGCTGGCGTCGGTGAAGTCCCTGACCACGGCCCAGCTCGAGCAGCTCGGTCCGGAAATCATTCTCAATAATACATATCATTTAATGTTACGTCCCGGCGTCGATCTCATCGAGCAGCTCGGCGGCGTGCACCGGTTCCAGTCCTGGAACCGGGCCATCCTCTCCGACTCCGGCGGCTTTCAGGTGTTCTCGCTGGCGTCGATCCGCAAAGTGCGCGAAGAAGGGGTCGAGTTCCGCAGCCACATCGACGGATCGCCGCACTTTCTCTCGCCGGAGAAGTCGGTCGAAATCCAGCAGCGGATGGGTGTCGACATCGCCATGGCACTCGACGAGTGCCCGCCGTACGGCTGGTCGCGCCAGCAGGTCGAGCAGTCGATGGAGATGACGCACCGCTGGGCGCGACGGTCATTGAGCGTGCGGAACGGGCCATCGGCGTTGTTCGGGATCGTTCAGGGCGGCACGCATCACGATCTTCGCAGGCGCAGCGTCGAGGAGCTGGCCTCGCTCGATTTCGACGGCATGGCTATCGGCGGGGTCGCGGTCGGTGAGTCGAAGCCGGAGATGCTCGACATCATGCGTTTCACCGCTCCGCTCCTTCCTTCGGCCAAGCCTCGCTACCTCATGGGCGTCGGCACGCCCGAGGATCTTTTGGATGGCGTGGAGGCGGGGATCGACATGTTCGACTGCGTGCTGCCGACTCGAAACGCCCGCAACGGGTCGCTCTTCACGAGCGGAGGGAAGATCTCGATCAAGAACGCGCGGTTCACCGCCGACGAGGGCCCGGTCGATCCGAGGTGCTCCTGCCCGACGTGCCGGACGGTTTCGCGGGCCTACCTGCGCCACCTCTACGTGAACGCCGAGATCGCCGCTTCCGTCTACAACACCATCCATAACCTGTGGTTTTACCTTGACTTGATGCGGGGTATTCGGCAGGCTATTGCGTCCAATTCGTTCGCGGCCTTTCGCGCGACCTTCCTGAACCGACAACAACCGACTACGGACAACCAATGATCATTGCTTTACTCCAGACGGGCGCCGGCGGCACCGGCGCTCTGATCGCCCAGATCCTGCCGATTCTTGCGATCGGTCTGGTCTTCTACTTCATCGTCATCGCCCCTGCGAACAAGCAGCGCAAGAAGACGCAGGAGATGTTGAGCTCGCTCAAGAAAGGCGACCGCGTGGTCACCTCGGGCGGGATTTACGGAACCATCCAGGGCGTTGAGCCCGATGTCGTGTATTTGAAGATTGCCGAGAATGTAAAGGTCAAAGTCCAGCGTTCCGCGGTTACCGGTGTCCTCACCGGTGAAGCCGAGTGACGGGACACAGCCTCCGGAGGAAATCTTGAATCGAAGTGTCATTTGGAAGATCGGACTGATCGTCGCGGTCCTCGTCATCTTCGCTGCGGCCATGGTGCCGACGAAGAACAACGCCGAGCCGATTCGCCGCGGTCTCGATCTCAAAGGTGGAACGCATCTGGTGATGCGCGTGAACATCGGCGACGCCGTGCGCCTGGAAATCGACCAGGCCATGGAGATGATGAAGAGCCAGTCGGCGAAGAACCAGCTGCCGACGCCGGGGGTGCGCCGCCTGAACGACTTCTCGTTCGCGCTCACCGCGCCGGCGAACGTCTCGACCGCCGATTACGAGCGTATCGCCAAGGACTACCTCCCGACCTTCGACATGTCGCGCGCTGCCGACGGTTCGCTTCAGTTCCAGATGAAGGCGCAGTCGCTGGCGCAGCTTCGCCGCGACACGATCAGTCAGGCCGTGGAGACGATCGACAACCGCGTCAACGCCCTCGGCGTGACCGAGCCGATCATCGCCCCGCAGGGCGAGGACCGGATCGTCATCCAGCTTCCCGGCGTCGACGACCCCGCGCGCGTCAAGGACATCATCCGCACCACCGCGCAGCTGCAGTTCCGCATGGTCGAGGGCAATCCGGCATCGGACGCCAAGACCGTCGAAGCTGCGATTCCCGCGAATCTGAAGAATGAGATCGACATCCTCCCGGGGACCCGCGAGGACGAGCTGGGCCGCGCCGCCGGCGTCGAGTATTACCCGGTGCGCAAGACCGTTCCCGTCAGCGGCCGCGATCTGAAAACGGCACGCGTGCAGAAGGGGCGCCTGGGCGAGCCGGTCATCGGGTTCTCGCTCACTCCGGATGGCGCGCCGAAATTCGGCGAACTGACCGGCAACAACGTCGGGCGCCGCCTGGCGATCGTTCTCGACAACCGCGTCGTGTCCGCTCCGGTCATCAACAGCCGGATCGACGACCAGGGCGTCATCGAAGGACGGTTCACGAACCAGCAGGCCAGCGATCTCGCGCTGATCCTCCGCAGCGGATCGCTTCCGGCCTCGTTGACGACGATGGAAGAGCGCACCGTCGGCCCGTCGCTCGGACGTGACTCGATCCGCAAGGGCGTCATGGCCTCGGTCATCGGCTTCGCTCTGCTGGTGGGTTTCATCCTCGTCTATTACCGCGGCGCCGGGATCAATGCCGTGCTCGCGCTGCTGCTCAACCTGGTCATCCTGCTCGGGATGATGGCGTACTTCCACGCCACGCTGACGCTGCCCGGCATCGCCGGCATCATCCTGACGCTCGGCATGGCCGTGGATTCGAACGTGCTCGTGTTCGAGCGCATCCGCGAGGAGCTGCGCGAAGGCCGTACGGTACGCGCGTCGATCGAGAACGGTTTCTCGCGCGCGTTCGCCACGATCATCGACACGCATCTGACCACGATCATCGCCGCCCTGTTCCTGTTCCAGTTCGGAACGGGACCGATCAAGGGATTCGCCGTGACGCTGCTCATCGGTCTGGGCGCTTCCGTCTTCACCGCGTTCTTCGTATCGCGGATGATCTTCGACATCGTCTACAAGGCCGACGCGCGGCCGCAGGCGATCAGCATCTGAGGGGCAGACACCATGCAGATTTTCGTCAATCCGAATTTCAACTTCGTCCGCTGGCGACTCTACTGGTTCGCCTTCTCGATCGTGTTCATCGCCGCGGGCGCCGCCGTCTACTTCACGAAGGGGATCGATCTCGGCATCGACTTCTCGGGCGGCGCGAACATCATTCTCAAGTTTCGCGATGATGTTCCCATCCAGGCCCTTCGCGCTCAGCTGCCCGACGCCACGATTCAGCAGTACGACAAACCGGAAGCGCGGTCCGTTCTGATTCGCCTGCCGCAGCTGCATCGCGAAGGCGACTACGCCGGCAACGTCGTCAATCAGCTTCACAAAGCGATCAACGGCGATGTCGGGGACAAGCTCGATCTGAACTTCTACGGCCGCGACCGTCTGTCCGCGCTGTTCAAGGAGGCGGATCCGGACGCGAAGGGCACGAACGTCGACGCCCAGCGGTCGTACGACGATCTCGCCGAACGCATCATTGCCCACCGTTCGGAGCTGGGCGTTTTCTCGACGATGCAGCAGGTCCTCGCGGTTCCGGGGATCTCCCCGCGCGACGCCCAGCTTCTCAACGAGAAAACGCTCCTCGGCCGCTTCAACGTGTTCAGTCAGGAGACGGTCGGCCCGCAGGTCGGCAAGGAGCTCCAGCAAAAGGCGTTCTGGGCCATCGTGCTGTCGGCGATCGCCATGGGTGTCTACATCAGCCTTCGCTTCGACCTGATGTTCGGCGTCAGCGCGGTCGCGTGCATCGTCCACGACGTGCTGGTCTCTATGGCGTTCCTGGTCATGATGCGCCTCGAGTTCTCGTTGAACGTCGTCGCCGCGCTGCTCACTATCGTCGGTTACTCGATCAATGACACGGTCGTCATGTACGACCGCGTCCGCGAAAACCGCCGGAAGATGAAGAAGCAACTGCCGCTCGCTGACGAGCTGAACCTGGCCATGAACCAGACGCTGTCGCGGACGGTTCTGACCAGCGGCACGGTGTTCATCGTGCTCGTGGCCCTGATCGCCTTCGGCGGAAGCGTGATTCGAGGGTTCGCCTGGATCCTGATGATCGGCGTGGTTTCGGGCACTTACTCGACGATTTCGATCGTTCCCGCCGTTGCGCTGTGGTGGGAGAAGCTCACCGGCGGCCGTTCGAAGGCTGCAGCCGCGCCGGCGCGCGCTGAAGTGCGGCCCGAAGCAGCTCCGGTTCGGAAACGCAAAGCGAGCTGAGACGTGTGACGCAGACACTCCTGTCTGCGCGTGGTCACAGACAAGAGTGTCTGTGACACACCGTTGTGATCGACGGCACCCGGCAGGGTGCCGTTTCATTTGCTATACGATTCGCCACCGTTATGGCAGACAACAACCTTGGTCTCGAATCACTCGAATATCACTCCGGCGATCGCCCGGGAAAGATTGAAGTCGTTCCGACGAAGCCGACCGCAACGCAGCACGATCTTGCGCTCGCGTACACCCCCGGCGTAGCGCGCCCCTGTCTGGAAATCGCGAAAAATCCGGCCGACATCTACAAGTACACGGCCAAGGGCAACCTCGTCGCCGTCATTTCCAACGGCACGGCCGTCCTCGGACTCGGAGACATCGGAGCCGCGGCCGGCAAGCCGGTCATGGAAGGCAAGGGCGTTCTTTTCAAGCGCTTCGCCGACATCGACGTCTTCGACATCGAGATCGATACCCACGACACGGAGGAGTTCATCCGCTGCGTGAAGCTGCTGGAACCGACGTTCGGCGGGATCAATCTCGAGGACATCGCCTCGCCGGCGTGCTTCGAGATCGAAGACCGCCTGAAGAAGGAGATGAAGATCCCCGTCTTCCACGACGATCAGCACGGGACGGCCATCATCTCGGCGGCCGCGCTGGTGAACGCGCTGGAGATCACCGGCAAGAAGATCGGGAAGGTGAAGCTGGTCATCTCAGGCGCCGGAGCCGCGGCGATGGCCTGCCTGCGCCTCTACATCAAGCTCGGGCTGAAGAAAGAGAACGTCCTCCTCGCCGACCGCAAGGGCGTCATCTACAAAGGCCGCAAGGAAGACATGACGCCGTACAAAGAGGAATTCGCGGCGGACACGAAGGCGCGCACGCTCGCCGATGCGGTGAAAGGCGCGGACGTCCTGGTCGGACTTTCGGTCGGCGGCATCGTGACGCAGGACATGGTTCGCTCGATGGCGAAGGACCCGATCGTCTTCGCCATGGCCAATCCCGATCCGGAGATCACGTACGACGACGCCGTTGCCGCGCGGCCGGACGTGATCATCGCCACGGGCCGGTCCGACTATCCCAACCAGGTCAACAATGTTCTTGGGTTCCCGTTCATTTTCCGCGGCGCGCTCGATTGCCGCGCCACGACGATCAACGAGGAGATGAAGATGGCGGCGTCGAAGGCGCTCGCCAACCTGGCGAAGGAAGACGTCCCCGATTCCGTTCTGCGCGCATACGGCAAGGACCGCTTCACGTTCGGTCGCGAATATCTCATTCCGAAGCCATTCGACTATCGCGTGCTGCTCACGGTGCCCGTGGCGGTCGCGCGTGCCGCCGCCGAGAGCGGCGTGGCGCAGCAGCCGATCGCGGACTACGAGGCGTACAGGCAGCGGCTCGAGGCAATGCTCGGCCGGTCGCGCGGCCTGATGCACGACATCTACTCGCGCGCCCGCCGGAAACCGAAGCGGATCGTGTTCTCCGAGGGCGAGCAGGAGAAGATCATTCGCGCTGCGAAGATCCTCATCGAGGAAGGCATCGCCCATCCGATTCTTCTGGTGCGCCACGAGGACATCACCGGCCTGCTCGACAAGTACAGCATCGATCCGTCGAAAGTGACCACGATCGATATCCTCAGCTCGCCGAAGTACGGCCAGTACGCGGAGCGCTTCGCCGACATGCGCCGCCGCCAGGGCATCACCCTCCCCGACGCAAGGCGGATTCTGAACAGCCGCAACTACTTCGCGATGATGATGATGGATAGCGGCGACGCCGACGGCGTGATCGCCGGCCTGCGCGCCTACTACCCCGCCACCATCCGTCCGGCACTGCAGATTCTCAAGACCCGGCCGGGCGTGAAGCACGTCTCCGGCGCGTACCTGCTGATGTTCAAGAACCGGATGCTCGTGCTGGCCGACACGACCGTCAACATCAATCCGACGGCCGAGCAGCTCGCGGAAATTGCCGCGCTCACCGCCGAGACGGCGAAGCGGTTCAATCTCGAGCCTCGCATTGCGATGATCTCGTTCTCGAATTTCGGATCGACCAAGGATCCGGAGGCAGAGAAAGTCGCGGCGGCAGTACAGATCCTGAAGGAGCGTCGTCCCGATCTCATCGTCGAGGGAGAGATGCAGGCCGACACCGCGGTCTATCCCGAGATCGCGCGCAGCGAGTATCCCTGGAGCGCGATTCAGGGCGACGCCAACGTGCTCGTTTTCGCGAACCTCGATGCCGCGAATGCTGCTTACAAACTGCTGTGGCGGGTGGGAGGGGCGGAAGTGATCGGGCCGATCCTGCAGGGGATGTCGAAGCCGGTACACGTGCTGCAGCGCGGAGTCGACGTGAACGACATCGTCAATATGGCCGCGATCGCCGTGCTCGACGCTCAGGACGCCGAGAAGCCGGCCTGACGTTTTGCGTCACCCTGGCCGACGCAAGCACGTACCAGAGCGCTGAGCGCACTGATGTCGAAGGGCTTCGGGAGGAACGCGCAGATCCCCTGGTCGACGGCCTTGGCGAGCTCAGGTTCCCGGTTCGCGCTGATGATGATGACCGGGATCTTCGACAGCACCGGGTCACCCAACCGCTCCTGCAGCACGTCCCAGCCGGACACGAGCGGCATCATGAGGTCGAGAACGACGACCTGGGGGCGTTCGGAGCGCATCAGCTCGAGCGCGTCACGGCCGTTCGGCGCCTCGAGAAACTCGTAGCCGTCCCGCTTGAGCGCAGCCATGATGAGACGGCGGATCGCCGCGTCGTCGTCGACGACGAGGACACGCGTTGTGCGTACGCCCGGCACTGCCTCCAAACCTTGGACCACGCTGTCCAAATTTGCATGCAAAATGGAGGCCCTTGGGGGGAATTCTCCTCTGCCGGCGACGATTCTTCGGGTCGTGAAGATCGCCGTGGCCATGTCCGGCGGGGTCGATTCCTCGACCGCCGCGTACATGCTCAAGTCCGCCGGACATGAGGTCATCGGTCTGTCCATGCAGATGTACGACAACCTCGCAAACGCCGACTCTCCCTACGGCGGATGCTGCACCATCGACGATCTGACTGACGCCAAGCGGGTGGCCTGGAAGCTGGCAATCCCGCATTTCACCCTGAATCTGGAGGCCAATTTCCACGAGAAGGTCATCACCCCATTCGTCCAGTCGTATCTCGCCGGCACGACCCCCAGCCCGTGCGTCCTCTGCAACACGCACGTGAAGTTCGACCTCTTTCATCAGAAAGCCGCGGCGATCGGCGCGGAAAAGATTGCCACCGGGCACTACGCCAGGATCACCCGCGAGAACGGCACGTTCGAGCTGCGGAAGGCGAAGGACCTGGCGAAGGACCAGTCGTACTTCCTCTTCGAGCTGACCCAGGACCAGCTCCGCGACGCCTTGTTCCCGCTGGGCGAGTTGACGAAGCCGGAGGTGCGGGCCATCGCCGAGCAGGGCGGACTGCCCGTGGCGCGCAAGAAGGAGTCGTACGAGATCTGCTTCGTCCCGCAGAGGGACGGCTATCCGGCGATCGTCGAGCGGGAGGCCGGCATCACACCGGGTTCGGAGGCGGGCGAGATCGTCGATATCGACGGCAACGTCCTTGGTCGCCACGAGGGCTTCTACCACTTCACGATCGGCCAGCGCCGCGGTTTGCAGATCGGCGGCGCGCCGGAGCGGACCTACGTGATCGACGTGAATCCGTTCACGAAGCGTGTGACGATCGGTCCGGCGTCCGCGCTGGAGAAGAGCGAGCTCGTCGCCGAGCGAGTGCATTGGATCTCCGGACATGCTCCCGATGGCCCGATCGAAGTCGCCGCGCGCGTTCGGTCGCGTCAGGCCGACGTCGCAGCGACGGTGACGCCACTCGATGGCGATCGCGCGCGCGTGACGTTCGCGCACAGATTGCGCGCGATTGCGCCCGGCCAGGCCGTGGTCTTCTACGACGGCGATCTCTGCCTGGGCGGAGGGTGGATCGCGAGGGTGTAGTGCCGCCGTCTCGGCGGCCTCAAGGCCGGCCTGAGGCCGGCACCACACAGCTCCACCAGTGCGCGGGATCGGTTCCCGACAGATCCGGCCGTGGCCTCGCGTTGATGTTCCGAGTTCGCGCGAGCTTGCCGAGCGTGCGGATCTTCAGCGGCTCGTCGGACAGAAACAAGTACCGGTACGATCCGTCGCCGTAGACGGAGAAAAACGCCACGACACCGATTCCTTGGGCGGCGGCCTCCTGGACCAGCTCCTTCATCGCCGTTCCGTACGCCTCGTCCTGCGGCGGCGGGACATCATCGGTTCGCATCAGCATGTATTTCGGCGCTCGCTCGTCGCGAATGTTTGTCAGCTCCTGGTCGATCCGCCAGATCTCGTTGTGGTGCGTGCGCAGAAGCTGATGCGTTGCGGCGGAGATCGGCGCGAGCTTCGCGCTCAAGTCTTTCGCGGCGTCACCGAGGGGGTTGGGACGCTCGAAGTCGGAGAGACTGCCGCGAGGGCGGAGACCGTAGTACGCGCCGTCCGGCGTGCTGAAGTGAATGACCGGCGGCAGATCGATGTGATGCTCCCCATAGAAATTGCGCTGCACGTCAGAGAACTC
Source organism: Thermoanaerobaculia bacterium (assembly GCA_035468985.1). Lineage (GTDB taxonomy): Bacteria > Acidobacteriota > Thermoanaerobaculia > Gp7-AA8 > Gp7-AA8 > DASVHS01. Next base: position 146,491 of record DATISF010000009.1, on the reverse strand, counting down.
GCGGTCGATCTTCTCGTACGAAGCGCGATCGGTGGCAAAGTCGATGTGCACGCTCCAGTAGCGGGGCAGGTCGGCGGCGGAGGCGGAGGACGCGAGGAGGAGAATCGCGAGCACGTTGCGCATGCCCGTTTTGACGAACGATCAGCCGGGAAGTTCGTTGAGGCGTGATTCGATCGATTGCGCCCACTCCGGCGTGCATTTCGGATGGGCGCGCGCTTCCTGGAGTGCGGTCCGCGCGCCGCTCACGTCGCCGCGTGCTTTTCGCAATGACCCGAGCTTCACAAGCGACGGCACCGCCGTGATACCAAGCGGATCGCCCTTGAGCGCCTTCTCGTACAGCAGCATGGCCCAGTCGTGATCGCCGGTTCTTTCCGCGAACGCAGCGGCGCGGCTGGTGAACTTCGGGACGAGCGACGGATCGATCTGGACTGTGATGTCCTGAATCAGCTCGATCGCCGCGTCATCCTCCTTCGCATCGATCAGCCGCCCCAGAAGCCGCGTGCCGTAATTGTCGAGCATCGCCGCATCTTCCGAGGCGCGGGCAATGTCGACTGCAGTGCGCAGTGCGTCGATGTCGCCCGGTTTCTCGCGCAGGACAGGGGCGATCTCGCGCTTTGCCGTCTCGAAATCGAACTTGTCCCGCGCCGTCATCGCCGCCGCGATTCGCGGGTCGATCTGCCAGGAGATCTCTTTTTGAATCCTCGGCGCGACGTGCTTCTCTTCGAATCCGGTCACCATGATGATCAGCGCGAATGCCGCTCCGTAGATGAATCCGCCCACGTGCGCGGAGAACGCCACGCCCGATCCCGCTTCGGAGAGCTTCATCTCCATCAACTGTTGCCCGAACCAGAGCGGCAACACGACGAAGGCAGGGAGAAAGAATCGGTAGTTCAGCTGCGGACGGAACCAGAACGGGATGAAGATGAACTCGACCTTCGACTTCGCGAACCGCACCAGATACGCGCCCATGACCGCGGCGATGGCTCCGGATGCGCCGACGAGCGGGATCATGCTGGTCGGATGCTGTGCCCAATAGGTGAGCGTGGCCGCCAGTCCGCCGGTGAAGTAGAGAGCCGCAAACAGCGGCCGGCCGAACACGTCTTCGACGAATGGTCCCGACAGAAAGAAGAACAGCATGTTGCCGATGAGGTGCAAGAGTCCCGCGTGCACGAACATCGACGTGATCAGGCTGGAAAAGCCGCCCTCGGCCGGGATGTAGCCGTAGCGGATCGTCGGCAGCCGCCGGTAGGCCGCGACTGCTTTCGCAGCGAGCGAATCGAGCTCGATCTGCTGGCGGTCCTGGGTCCAGCGGATCGGCGGCGTTATGTCGGCGCTCTTCAGTTGGGCTTTGTAGCGTGTCGTCAGAAGATCGCCGAGCGCGGGCGGAAGCGTGAGATACGGATGATCGGCGTAGTAGGCGAGCGCATTGCCGAAGGCCCGGCGCGTTTCGCCGATGCCGAGGCGGAACATCATCGTCGTGGCCAGGAACATCAGCACGTTCGCGGCGATGATTCCGTACGAGACCCATGCGTGCCGCTGGATCGTTGATTCATCGCGGCCGATCGGCAGAAGGATCATGGCGGGAGTGCGGTAAGTTTACGCCACCTGGCCCATGGCCGCGCTGCTCTACATCATCACCGCCGCCGCACTTCTGCTTCTCGCGAACCGCTGGTTCACGCGGATCACGTGCGGCGCCGCGCTCGGCCTGATTCTTCTGCCGCTCTGTTTTACCGGCAGCGCCCTTCTGACGAATCGCATCTACGCGCCGGTGGAGATGCCGTATCTCTCGCACCCGCTCGCCGACCACGCCAGGAAGCTCGGAGTCGGAAAGCCGCACAACGGGCGCCTTGCGGACATCGCCTTTCAGATGTTGCCGTGGCGTGAGGCGACGCGGAGGGCGCTCGCCGATGGCGAGTGGCCGCTGCTCAATCGTTTCGAGTTGTGCGGCGACATGCTGGCGGGATCGGGCCAGCCCGCGGTGTTCAGCCCGTTCACGCTGATCGCGTGTCTTCTTCCGGCCACGCTCAGTTTCACGTACACGGCAGCGATCGCGTTTTTCGTCGCCGGCCTGGGAGCCTTTCTCCTCGCGCGGGAGCTCGGCTGCAGCGTGGAGGCCTCGATGTTCGCCGCCGCCGGCTGGATGTTGTCGAGTCCCGTGGCGCTGCAGGTCCTCTGGCCCCTCGGATTCTCGTGGAACCTGCTGCCGCTCGTCCTCGCCGCGACCCTCCGGCTGATTCGAAATCCGGATCGGCGATCGATCGCTCTGCTGACCGTGGCGCTGTCTCTGGAGATTCTCGCCGGGCATCCGGAGACGCTGCTGCATGTAACGGCGATCGGCGCCTCGTTCGCGCTGTTCGAGATCCTGACGCACAGGCCGAGGCGGGTGAGGGTTTTGACCGGCGCGGGGATCAGCGGCATTGTCGCGGCTTGTCTCACCGCGATCTATCTCCTGCCGTTTCTCGACGCGATGCATCAGACTGTCGAGTATCGGATCCGCGCAGAGTGGTTCGGTCGCGCTCCGTTGAAGATTCCGGAGCACTTCGTACGCGACGCGCTCCTCGGCGATTTCTTTCCGTGGCTTCGGCCGGAGCGCTGGCACCTTCCGGGTGATGCGATTGCCGGAAGCATCGTCTTCGCGCTCGCGCTGTACGCAATCGGGTTCGTACGGGCGCGCCGCACGATGTTCTTCGCAGCGCTGGTCGTGGTCTGCATCCTGGTCGGATCCCACGTCTGGCCGTTCATGCAGCTGTTTCATTCGCTGCCCCTGTTCCGCCAGGCGCTGAACGAGCGGATGGCGACCGCCGTTCCGCTTGCGCTGTCGATACTCGCGGCGTTCGCGATCGATCACCTTCAGATGCGACGCGCAGCGGTTGTGTGTGCTGCGCTCGCGGCGCTGTACATCGCCGTGGCCATCGTCGCCGGGCCTCCCGCCGACCTCCGCCGTTTCGCCGGCGAGCTCGTTCCGCTCATCGCCGTCGCCGTGGTCCTCGGTGTGCCCGTTCGAACGGGAGCGACCGTGGCGACGGTGTTCGCGTTTTTGCTCGTGCAGCGCATGGCCACCGACGGGCAGATGGTTCCCGTTCACGAGTCGCCGGTCGCGTTCCCCCATCTCGCACTGTTCCAACCGATCGAAGGCATCAGGGAGCCGTTCCGGATCGTGGGGAATGACGGTGTGCTCATCCCGAACACGGCGACGATGTACGGGTTCGAAGACGTCCGCGGCAACACACCGATGAATCTCGTTTCACTGGCCGAGACGTTTTCGATGTGGTCGACGATCGGCCCCGCGCAGTTTCATTCTGTTCCCGATGTCACGGCGCCGATCCTCTCGATGATGAACGTGCGCTTTGCGCTCGTCGACGTCTCGGAGCCGATTCCGCCGGGCTGGCGCGACGTCACGGTCGATGTCTGGACGCGGCTCATCGAGAACGAGCGCATGCTTCCCCGCGCCTTCATTCCCCGCCTCGTGCGGTTCGGGCGCACGTCGCAGCAGGAGCTCGACGAGATGGGCGCGGAAAACGATTTCGCGCAACGCGCCTGGCTCAGGACCGGCGGTTCATCGGGGGAGCGCACGAACGGCGACGGCGTGATTTCCGTCCGCAGACACAAGAGCGGTCTCGACATCGACGTCATGAAGTACGGCGACGGATTCGTCGTGATCAGCGAGGCGGCGTGGCACGGCTGGCGTGCGTACGTCGATGGCCAGCGCGTGACGACGCACGTCGCGAATCACGCGTTCCTCGGGGTCTTCGTGCCGGCCGGCCATCATCGGATCGAGCTGCGATTTCGGCCGCAGTCGTTCGTGGTGGGGCGGGCGATCACGTTCGCGACGCTCATTGTTTGCGGCATCGCCCTCCTCATCCCGAGGCGGCGTACGCTGAGGTCATGATCGGACTCGCCTTCGGCCTTTTCTTTGTCCTGTTTTTCGGCATCGCCGCCCTCTTCGTCGTCCTTGCCACCGGGACGTCGAGAATGTGGAAGAGCCGGCCCAAGGCATTGCGCGCGTTCGCCGAACGCCGGGGATTTCAGTTCGTCGATCAACCCGAGAAACCGACGAAGCTCTACCCGATCTGGCCTGTCGAGAGACCCGGTGAGGTGAAAGATCTCGACATCTCCGCCGCTGTCGTCGGCCGCGCGCGCGACACGCAGTTCACGCTGTTCGATCTCTTCAAATGGATTCTGGCGACCGGTTCGAAGAGAAACTTCATGTCGCGCTACGAGACGTTCATCACATTCAAGACGGACGGCCTGCGCTGGCCATCATTCGAATTCAGCGCGATCGTTGACGGCAGTACTCTCCGGGAACGATTCCTCGCGCCGGGACCTCAGCTGCGCGTTGACGATCCTGCCTCGGAGCGTTTGATCCGGGAGGCGTTGACCGCCGTCCTGGCGAATAGACCCGGATGGTGGATCGGAGCGAAAGACGACACGCTGACGATGCTCCGCAGCCGCGAGCAATCGATGTCGATGCGGATGTTCGTGCCGAACGACGAAATCGATCGCTTCTTCGACGAGGCCGTCGAAATCGAGCGCGGCCTCCGCCGTGTCGCTACTCGACCGTGACGCTCTTGGCCAGATTGCGCGGCTGATCGACGTCGCACCCGCGGCGCAGGGCGATGTAGTAAGCGAGGAGCTGCGTCGGCACGACGGTCAGGATCGGTTGCAGCGGTTCGATCGACCACGGGATCTCGATCACGTCGTCCGCCATCTTCTTCACCGCCTCGTCGCCTTCGTCGCAGATGACGATGAGCTTTCCGTCGCGCGCTTTCGCTTCCTGCAGGTTCGACAAAACCTTGTCGTAGACGGGTGTGTGGGTGGCGATGGCCACGATCGGCAGGTTCTCGTCGATGAGTGCGATCGGCCCGTGCTTCATCTCGCCCGCCGGATACCCCTCCGCGTGAATGTAGGAGATCTCTTTCAGCTTGAGCGCTCCCTCGAGCGCGATCGGGTAGTGCACTCCGCGCCCGAGGAAAAGGAAGTCCTGGGCGTTCTGGTATTTGTGGGCGAGTCGCTCGATGTGCTTCTCCTGCTTGAGCAGCGTCTCGATCTTGTGAGGGATGACGCTCATCTCGTGCATCGCATAGCCGAGGTCCTGCTTGTCGTCGCCGCGGAGCTGGCGGATGTAGAGCGCGAGCAGATAGAACGCCGTCAGCTGCGTCGTGAACGCCTTCGTCGATGCCACGCCGATCTCCGGCCCGGCGTTCGTGTAGATCACGCCGTCGGACATGCGTGTGGCCGCGGCGCCGATCACATTGCAGATCGTGATGAGGCGCGCGCCTTTCTTCTTCGCCTCCTGCATGCCGGCGATCGTGTCCGCCGTCTCGCCCGACTGTGTCACGCCGATGACGAGCGTGTTCTCGTCGACGATCGGATTGCGGTAGCGGTACTCCGATCCGTAATCGACGTCGATCGGGATCCGCGCCGCTTCTTCCAGCAGGAACTTGCCGACCAGACCGGCATGCCACGACGTTCCGCACGCGACGATCTGCACTTTCTCGAACTTCTTCCACTCCTCGGGCGTGAACTGCAGGTCGTTGAAGAAGACCTGGCCCGACTCCTCGAACATGCGGCCGTTGAACGTGTCGCGGACGGCGCGCGGCTGCTCGTGGATCTCCTTGAGCATGTAGTGCCGGTAGCCTTCCTTCTCGGCCATCACGGCGTCCCACAGGATTTTTTTCGGCTCGCGATCGATGCGTTTGTCATCCTCGCCGAACAGGTCGACCTTCTTGTCGTTGGCGACGGCGTATTCGCCGTCTTCGAGATAGATGATGTTGCGCGTGTAGGCCAGGAGCGGCGCAACATCGGAGGCGATGATGTTCTCTCCTTCGCCGAGGCCGATGACGAGCGGAGGCCCGTGCTTCGCGGCGATGATCGTCCCCGGCTCGTCGGCGTCGAGCATCACCAGCGCATAGTGGCCGACCAGTTCCTTGAGCGTCTTCTTCACGGCGGGAACGAACTTCGTCCCGCCCTTCATGTTCTCTTCGATCAGGTGAGCGACGACTTCCGTGTCCGTCTCGGTCCGGAACTCGTGTCCGGAGCTCTGAAGCCGGTGCTTGAGCGCCAGGAAGTTCTCGATGATCCCGTTGTGGATGACGACGATCTTCCCGCTGCAGTCGCGATGCGGATGGGCATTGTTCTCATTGGGCTTGCCGTGCGTGGCCCAGCGCGTGTGCCCCATGCCGAACGTGCCGTGGAGAGGCTTGTCGCGCAGCTTCGATTCGAGATTGCTGAGCTTTCCTTCGGCGCGCACGACGTCCACGCCGTGCCCGTTGACCACGGCGATGCCGGCGCTGTCGTAACCGCGATACTCGAGCTTCTTCAGTCCGCCGATGAGCACCGGCACCACGTCACGCGTGCCGACATATCCGATGATTCCGCACATATCGTTTTAGAATGCGCCGCGGGTGAAGCGGCTACTTCTCGTCCTCTCGGTTTTGGCGCTGGCTTGCGGGAAACGCGGCGATCCGCGGCCGCCCATTCCGGTGATCCCGAAGGCCACCAGCGATCTTCTTGTAACACAGCGAGCGAGCAAACTTCTTCTGTCGTGGAGCTACCCGTCCCTGACGACGGCGGGGAAGTCCCTCCCGGCGATCCGGCGGATCACGGTGTACCGATCCAGCGAAGAGCTTCCGGCGACGCCGGCGGCTCCGGGCGGGGGGACGACACTTCCTCCACCCCTGACGGCCGCGCAATTCACGAAGCTCAGCCAGCGCCTGGAGAGCATAGAAAGCGCCAACCTGCCGGCCTCAACGGTTGGGGCGAAGCTCGTATACGAGGACTCGCCGCCCCTGCGATTGAGCTCCGGCCGGCCGGTCCGCATTACCTACGCGGTTGTGACCGAGGGAATCTCCGCGCGAAGCGACTTCTCGAATCTCGTCTCGATCGTTCCCCTCGATGTCGCCGTCGCTCCGTCGAATCTCGCCGTCGCTCCGAAGGCGGAAGGAGTCGTTCTGACATGGACTGAGCCGGCGGCCGCTGCAACCGGCGCGGCCAAGCCCGTCGTCGCCGGCTACAACATCTATCGCTCGACGAAAGGCGAAGCGGTCGATCAGTTTACGGTTCCGGTGAACGCGAAGCCGGTCGACAAGACCGAGTACACGGATGTTCCCCCGTACGGAACGTTCGACTATCGCGTGACGGCCGTCGCGGCCGCCGGGCCTCCGCGCATCGAAAGCGATCCCTCGGCGCCGATCACCGCGACGTTCAAGGATCTCGTGCCGCCTCCGCCACCCGCGTCCGTCACCGCGCTCGTGGAAACGAAAGTGGTTCGACTCGTGTGGGACCCCGTCGACACTCCCGATCTCGCCGGCTACAACGTCTACCGGACCGAAAAGGCAGGCCGCGTGAAGTTCACGTACGGCTTGCCGATCAAGCAGACGCATTTCGGGGACGAATCGGTCGAGCCGGGCATCGAGTACTACTACTCGGTCACGGCAGTCGACACGAGCGGCAACGAAAGCGCCGAGGCGAAGACCGAGTGGATCATGGTGCCGAAGACGCCTTAGACCGCAGGCCTCAGGGAACCTCTGCACAAGTCGTCATCCTGAGTCGGCGAAGCGCGACGAAGGATCTCGGGATGCGAAACCGCCTGCGATTTCGAGATCCTTCGCCGTCTTCGCGGCTCAGGATGACGTGAACAACGACTTGCTCTGCACAAGTCGTCATCCGGAGTCGGCGAAGCGCGACGAAAGATCTCGGGAAGCGAAACCGCCTGCGATCTCGAGATCCTTCGCCGTCTTCGCGGCTCAGGATGACGTGAACAACGACTTGCTCAGAGGTTCTTCAGGAGCTGGCGCAGCCGTTCGGGATCGGCGGTTGGTTCCATGCACGCGTAACCGATGCACACATACGCCTGCGTCTTGGCGTGCGGGCGGTCGCGCAGGAGCGGGAGATCGGATGACTCTTCGCCGGCGACAAGAACGCGGTGCGGAAGGAACTCCTCGCCAACAACGTGACGAAGCACGCGGAACTTCGGATCATCGATCCCACCGGTGATCGCAATTTCCTTCGGTTGTCCTTCGCGCCACTCCGCGACTCCGAGGAGAAATCCGAAACCGGACGGATACTTTTCGGCGACCGACCCGATCGCGTCGATGCTTTTCGTCGCGGTGTCTGCATAGCGCTGTTCGCCAAACAGCAACGCGTGCCGCAGCAGCACGTCGCACGTGACGGAGGAACCGGCAGGCGTGGCGTTGTCGAACAAATCCTTCGGCCGGGTGATGAGTTTCTCGTGATCGACCGGGGTGTCGAAGAACGCGCCGTTCCCTTCGTCCGCAAACCGGGTCAGGATCTGCTCGATGAGCTCTTGCGCCACATTGAGATACCGGCGCTCGTGCGTGGCTTCATAGGCGAGTGTCAGCCCCCAGGCGACGCCGGAGTAGTCTTCGAGAAGTCCGGAGATCTTTCCGCTGCGCGTCAACCGTCCGGCTGCCACGCGTGACAGCAGGAAGCCGGCGTTGCTCTTCACGATCTGCCGGTAATCATCGCGATCGAATGCGACGGCGGCATCGGCGAAGGCGGCGAGCATCCATCCGTTCCAGCCCGAGAGGATCTTCTCGTCGCGCGCGGGGCGGATGCGCTGCGACCTCGCTCCGTACAGTTTGCATTTGCCGCGCAGGGCGATGTCGCCGAGCTGCGTCGGCGTGACGCCGAGGTCCGCGGCCACGGCTTCCGGATCGCGGGGAACGTTGAGGATGTTCTTTCCTTCCCAGTTGCCGCGCTCCGTCACGTCGTACAGCGCGCAGAAGATCCTTCCCTCGTCTGCGCCGAGGATCTCCATCACTTCGGCGCGGCTCCAGACGTAGAACTTCCCCTCTTCACCTTCCGAGTCGGCGTCGAGGGTCGAGTAGAAACCGCCGTCGGGCGAGGTCATCTCGCGTTGAACGAAGCCGAGAATCTCGTTGGCGATCGATGCGAAGAACGGATCCTTCGTCCATTGCCACGCGCGCGTGTAGAGACGGGCGAGCAGCGCGTTGTCGTAGAGCATCTTTTCGAAATGCGGGACGAGCCATTGCGCGTCGACGGAGTAACGATGGAACCCGCCGCCGACCTGGTCGTACATTCCGCCGCGCGCCATGCTGTTCAGGGTGTGGACGACAATCTTGCGCAGCGTCGCATCATCGCTGCGCCACGCCACCTGCATGAGAAAATCGAGCGTCATCGACGGCGGGAACTTCGGCGCGCCGCCGAATCCGCCGTGCACGCTGTCGTACGACCGGGCAATGCCGGCGGCGGCCGCATCGAGCGCAGCGCGATCGACGCCCTTCTGCCCGAGGAGCTGCATCGACTTCGAGATCGCCTGCTGCACCTCCTCCGACGCTGCCTCCACGTCCTTTCGCCGCGACCGGTACGCCTCGGCCACATGCATCAGAACGCGCTTGAATCCCGGCATGCCGTACCGGTCGTTCGGCGGGAAGTACGTGCCCGCGTAGAACGGCTTGCCGTCGGGAGTCAGAAACATCGACATCGGCCAGCCGCCGTGCCCGGTCATCATCTGGACGGCCTGCATGTAGATCGAGTCGACGTCGGGCCGTTCCTCGCGATCGACTTTGATCGACACGAAGTTGTCGTTGAGGATCTTCGCGATGTCCTGACTCTCGAACGACTCGCGCTCCATGACGTGGCACCAGTGACACGCCGAATAGCCGATGGAAAGGAAGATCGGCTTGTCCTCGCCGCGCGCTCTGGCGAAGGCCTCGTCGCCCCACGCATACCAGTCGACAGGGTTGTGCGCGTGCTGGAGGAGATAGGGGGAGGTTTCGTTCGCGAGCCGGTTCATGAAGTCATACCTGCAACAACCCGGGGCCGACTCTGAGTCGGCCCGGGCCCACTCGAGAGTGGGCCCTACGTAAACTAGACCCTCGGATTCGGTGGCGCGCCACGGCGCGCGACTGATCCTTTCCTTTCGGTTCGCTCACGGTCAGGATAGGCCGAGAACGGGCCGCCGCACCGCGTCGAGCAGTTGCGGCGGGAAGGCGCGCATCTCGAAGTACTCGCTCTCCAGCTCCTCGATCTGGAAGAGATCGAGCCCGGAGTTCGACAGGAAGTCGCTGCGCAGCTTCGCGTCCTGCTCCTCGATGATCCGCGGCAGGAGCTGATTGATGTAAAAGGCTTCCAGGCGGATCTTGGTGATCACCTCTTCGAGAAGCGATTCGGTGATCACGTCCTGCAGCCCGTGCATCTGCTCGTCGTGGGCGATCTCGGCTTTGATCTCGCGCCGGAAGGTCTCACGCCCCTCTGCCGTGTTCAGCTCGAGGTAGAAGTTCGCCATGCGCTTGCGCGCCAGGTTGTAGACAGCGAAGTACGCGCGCTCGCTGCCGTTGATCGCCGCGATCGATTGGGTCACGTCGGCGATCGACATCTCGTTGTTCTCGATGGAGATCAGTCCGAGGGTCAGCGCATACAGTTTCTTCTTTCCGTACGACAGCACGTACTCGTTCGACATGATCGGATCGATGAAGAGCTGCTGGAACAGACCGCGCCGCAGGCCTTCGAACACCTGCATGTTTCCGATCAGCGACCGCACCTGTTCCTGCGAGAGCTCGACGTCGTCCATGAACGCCAGCTTGTTGATGAGCGTCGTCGTGTGGTCGATGCGGTCGAAGAGTGTGACCAGCTCGCCGAACGACTCGAGGCGCTCGAGGTCCTCGTCGGTGCGTCCGATCTCGTCGATCTGCCGTCCCGTGTCGAGCAGGAGCTCCTCGAAGGTCTGATCGCGGTTGCCGGCCGCGCGCTGCTTGTTCTCCATCAACTGGACCATGTCGAGCGAAGAGAGCTTGCGATTGAGGTTCTTGCCGAGGAGAAAACCGCCGAGGATTTCGCGGGTGGTGCGGATGTACTCGGGCTCGTCCGCCGTGGAATCGAGACGCGACTCCTGCAGGACGATTTCCTCGAGCGTGTCGAAGATCGACAGCGGGACTTCGTTGCGGAGCGAAAGCGTGCGGATACGCATCAGCCGGGCCCGCGCCGAGGGACTGATGATCGATCCGCCACACGACGCCAGGATGCGTTTGTACTCGTCGATCAGTTCCTGATTGTTCTTGTCGTGATAGACGACGTCGATCTGGATGCGCTCGCGCTGATAGGCCTCGACCCGATCGAGATCGTCCGCATCGATCGCATTCTCCGCCACCTCGGCCAGCGAACGATTGTTCTCGTAAGCGTTGCGACAGGCTTCCGAGAAGCGCTGATTGGCGCGATGAACGATGCGCAGAATGACCAGCGTGCTGTCCGTCTCTCCGAGAGCGTCCAGGATCTCGTGCGCCAGGGCGATGAAGTTGCCGTTGCCGACCTTGCGCGATCGTTTCAGGAGCTTGCCGGCGGCACGAAGCGTTTGGGCCTGCCGGTCGGTGATGTCGGGAAATTTCTTGCGGTCATCGAGGAAGAAGAAGTAGTTCGCGACCGCGTTTCCCTGCAGGAAAAGATTGTCGTAGGTCTCGAAGCCGTCGGTGCTGTACGAGAATTTCAGCTCGTGCGTCTTCGGATCGAGCGTTGTGCCGAAGAGGACGAGGCGATTCACGACCTCGTCGTTCAGCAGGTCGACGACCGGCAAATGGCCGCCGAACATGTACTCGCCGAAGATTCCGCCGTTCCCGTGGAACCGTACCCCTTCCGGATTGAGCACCACCTCGGAGCCGCCGCCGAAGTAGCGCACGACCTCGCCGCGCGGTGCCTTGATCTGCTCGAAGAAGAAACGGCGATCGACATCCGGACCGGCCACGACCGCGAAATATTCGATGGCGTGTCCGATCGAGCCCTGGTGCACGATCGCTCGGATCATGAGGTGCCTGAAATTATAGGTTGGGAACCATCACGCCCGCGGATGCGACTTCTTGTAGACCTTCAGGAGCTCCCAGTCGTTCAGATGGGTGTACTTCTGCGTCGTCGACAGCGACGCGTGGCCGAGGAGCTCCTGGATGCCGCGCAGGTCGGCGCCGGCATTCAATAGATGTGTCGCGAACGAATGGCGAACCGTGTGCGGCGAGACGCCCGCCCGCAGCGCCGCGGCCCGCACGTATTTCTCGAACAGCCGCCGCACGCTGCGCGATGTGATGCGCGCGCCCCGGTAGTTCACGAACAGGGCGTTGCTGTCCGGCGGAGCGTGACGGTCGGGCAGCCATGCGCGGATGGCCTCCTCCGCTTTCGATCCGAACGGCACGATCCGCTCTTTCGCACCTTTTCCCCGCACCTTCACGAGCCGCGCGCGCAATTCGATGTCGTCCATGTCGATCCCTACGAGCTCGCTGATGCGCAAGCCGGATCCGTACATCAGCTCGAGGAATGCGCGATCGCGGCGTCCGAGGGGCGTCGACGTGTCGGGCTGTTCGAAAAGCAGCGCGATGTCGGCAGGCTGAAGGACCGACGGAAGGTGCTTTTCCCGCTTCGGCGTGGCGACGACGCGCGCCGGATTTGCATCGGCGCGACCCTCGCGCATCAGGTAGCGGAAGAACGTCCGCAGCGCCGAGAGATGACGCGCCATCGACGAGCGGGAAAGTCTTCGGCGTCCGAGGTGCGCGAGATAGGCGCGGATGGCCAGGTTGTCGACCTTCCGGAAATCGAGCTGGTCGCGGCCGAGCGTCAGGTAGTCGTTGCAGAGGAAGGAGACGAACGATTCGAGATCGGTGCGGTAGGCCTCGACGGTGTTCCCGGACACGTTCCGCTCGTAGGTGAGGTAATTGAGGAACTCGCCGATCTCGTCCGTCACGCCCGCCCCGCTGCAACCTATGTTAGCGTACCGGCCCGCTCAGGAGGACCCTGCCCATGGCCGATGAAACCCCGCTCAAGAAAACGCCCCTCAACGCCGTCGAGAAAGAGCTCGGCGGAAAGATGGTTGATTTCGGCGGGTGGGAGCTGCCGGTGCAGTACACCGGGATCCTCGAGGAGCATGAGGCGGTGCGCACGAAAGTCGGCGTTTTCGACGTGTCGCACATGGGCGAGGTCACCGTCCGCGGACGTGAGGCTCTGGCGCTGTTGCAGAAATCGACGTGCAATGACGTCAGCAGGCTCGAAAATGGGCGCGCGCAGTACAACGGCCTGCTCTACCCGACCGCCGGCTTCGTCGACGACATCCTCGTCTATCGCCACGCTGCCGATGACTACTTCGTCGTCGTGAACGCATCGAACACCGACAAGGATTTCGACTGGCTTGTGGACTGTGCGAAAGGCATGGACGTCGAGGTTCGAAACGTCAGCGCCGACTACGCGCAGCTGGCGATCCAGGGGCCGGGCGCACAGCGGCTTCTGCAGCCGATGACCGATGTCGATCTCGCGTCGATGAAGTACTACCGCTTCGCGCTCGGCAAGGTGGACGGCGTTCCGGCGCTCGTCTCACGCACCGGCTACACCGGCGAAGACGGCTTCGAGGTCTACGTCGGGCCCGATCGCGGGCCGGCCATCATGCGCAAGGTCATCGCTGCCGGCGCCAAACCCTGCGGCCTCGGCGCCCGCGACACGTTGCGGCTGGAGGCCAAGATGGCGCTCTACGGCAATGACATCGACCACTCCACGACCCCGCTGGAGGCGGACCTGGCCTGGATCGTCAAGCTGGGAAAGGGCGATTTTCTGGGACGCGACGTCCTGGAGCGCGAGACGAAGGAAGGGCCACGCCGGAAACTCGTCGGATTCGAGATGGTCGATCGCGGGATCGCCCGTCACGGTTATCCGGTTGTGGACGGCAGCGAGGAGATCGGCGTCGTCACAAGCGGGACGCATTCGCCGACATTGAAAAAACCGATCGGACTCGCATATCTTCCGCTCGACAAATCGGCCCAGGGCTCCGAGTTCATGGTCCTCATCCGCGGAAAAGAGACTCGGGCGCGTGTCGTCCCAACACCGTTCTACAAGCGGGCCAAATAGAAGGAGCGACGATGGCGAACACTCCCGAAGACAACCGGTACGCCAAGAGTCACGAATATATTCACGTCGAAGGCGAAGTCGGGACGATCGGCATCACCGACTACGCGCAGAAGGAGCTCGGTGACGTCGTGTTCGTCGAGCTGCCTCAGGTCGGCTCGCAGCTCGAGATGGGCGACGAGCTCGGAAGCATCGAGTCGGTGAAGGCGGTCTCGGAGTTGTTCTCGCCCGTCACCGGCGAGGTCGTGGAGATCAACGAGGCTCTCGCCGACAAACCCGAGCTCGTCAATACCGATCCCTACGGCGACGGCTGGATGATCAAGGTCAAGGTCACGACTCCCGACGAAGTCGACGAGCTGATGACGGCCGAGGATTACGACGATTACGTTCAGACTGAATCAGGTAAATGACGCGCGTGAGACGCGCCATCCTGAGGAGCGCAGCGACGAAGGATCTCCTCAGCGACAATCAGGCATCTTGAGATCCTTCGCTCCGCTCAGGATGACGCGAAATATACGATGACCGGACTTCCCGACCCAACCGACACCTCGAACACTCACCGCTACATCCCCAACTCGTCCGGTGACATTCCGGAGATGCTGAAGGTCGTCGGCGTCGACTCGATCGATCGCCTCTTCGACACCATCCCGAAGAACGTCAAGCTCGACCGCCTGCTCGACATCCCCGGCCCGTGGTCGGAGATCGAGTCGCGCCGCTGGTTCCGCGAGCTGGCCGCGCGCAACAAGACGGCCGTCGATCACCTGTCGTTTCTCGGCGGCGGAGCCTACGCGCACTACCAGCCGGCCTGCATCGACCAGCTTCTTTTGCGCGCGGAGTTCCTGACGTCGTACACGCCCTACCAGCCGGAAGTCTCGCAGGGAACGTTGCAGTCGATCTTCGAATACCAGACGCACCAGTGCCTGCTGACCGGTCTCGACGTCGCGAACGCATCGCTCTACGACGGCTCGACCGCGTTGTGCGAGGCGGTACTCCTCGCGGAGCGCTTTGGGAAGGGCAAGAAGAAAGTCGTCATCGCCAAGAGCGTGCATCCGCAGTACACCGCCACCGTCCGCACCTATCTCCAGAATCTCGGCATCGAGATCGTGGAGGTGGGCTGGAAGAATGACGGGCGAGTCGACGTGGACGCGCTGCGTGCGGCATCGCAGGAGGCGTTCGGCGTGGCCATCCAGTCCCCGAACGCTCTCGGAGTGATCGAGGATTACGACGCCATCGCCGCGGCGACGGCGGCAGCAAAGATTGCGGTGATCACCGAGGCGACGTCGCTCGGCGTTGTGACGCCGCCGGGCGCGCACGGATTCGACATTGCCGTCGGCGAGGGGCAGGCGTGGGGAATCCCGCCGCAGTTCGGCGGACCGTATGTCGGCTTCATGGTCGTGAAGGACGCGCTGAAGCGCCACATGCCGGGCCGGCTCGTCGGCGAAACGATCGACGTGGACGGCAAGCGCGCGTACGTGCTGACCCTGGCCACGCGAGAGCAGCACATCCGCCGCGGGAAGGCCACTTCGAACATCTGCACGAACGAGGCTCTGATCGCCCTCGCCGCAAACATGTACCTCTCGCTGATGGGCAAGGCGGGGCTGCGCGAGGTCGGAGAGCAGTGCCTGCAGAAAGCGGCGTACCTCCGCTCGAAGTTGCGCGCGATCAAAGGCCTGGAGCTTCCGTTCAGCGGGCCGGTCTACAACGAGTTCGTCGTTCGGACGCCGTTCCCGGCGAAGGAGATCCTCGCCGATCTCGAGCGCGCGAACATCCTCGGCGGCATCCCGCTGACCACGTTCTATCCGGGCCATGACAACGAGTTTCTCGTTGCCGTCACCGAACTGCACGCGCGCGAGCACCTCGATCAGTACGTGAGCGCGCTGAGCGCGGCGATTGCGAGGGAGCGGCGATGACTGACGTACTGGCACCGACCGCCACGAAGCCGGCTGAAGCCGGCGCTCCATCCGATCGCCAAGGCCTCATCTTCGAACGCTCCAGGCGCGGCCGGCGCGGATATCAGCTGCCGAAGCTCGACGTTCCCGAAGCCGCTGACGCGCTTCCCGCGAATCTTCGCCGCGGCCAGATCGAGGACGAAGTCGAAGTCTCCGAAGTCGATGTCATCCGCCATTTCACGCGGCTGTCGAAGATGAACGTGTCCATCGACGCCGGCCTCTATCCCCTCGGCTCGTGCACGATGAAGCACAACCCGCGCATCAATGAGGAGATCGCGCGCACGCCGGGATTCGCGCTCTCGCATCCGCTGCAGCCCGATCACCAGGTGCAGGGGAATCTGGAGCTGCTCTGGGCGATCGAGCAGACGTTGAAAGAGATCCTGGGAATGCCGCGCGTGACGCTGCAGCCCGTCGCCGGAGCGCACGGCGAGCTCACCGGCATCCTGATGGTTCACAAGGCGCTGGCGAAGAGCGGGAACGCCAGGAAGTACATTCTCATCCCCGACTCCGCGCACGGCACCAACCCGGCGTCAGCCGCATTTGCCGGATATGAAGTCAAGGAGCTGAAGTCGAACAGCCGCGGCACGCTGGACCTCGACGTGCTCGAGGCGAACGTCACCGAGGATTGCGCGGCGCTCATGATCACGGTCCCGAATACGCTCGGCGTGTTCGAGAGCGAGATCAAATCGATCGCCGACATCCTCCATCGCAAGGGCGCGTACCTCTATTGCGACGGCGCGAATCTCAATGCCTTCGTCGGCATCGCCCGTCCCGGTGACATGGGGATCGACGTCATTCACTCGAACCTGCACAAGACGTTCTCGACGCCGCATGGCGGCGGCGGTCCCGGTGCCGGCCCGGTCGGCGTCTCCCAGCGTCTCGTTCCGTTCGTTCCCTCTCCAACGGTCGAGCGGCGGAGTGACGGGACGTTCTATCTCGATCTCAATCATCCCGATTCGATCGGGCGCATGCGCGCGTTCAACGGCAACTTCAACGTGCTCGTGCGCGCGCTGACGTACATGCGATCGATGGGACCGACGGGCCTGCGGCGCATCGCGCAGCTCGCGGTGCTCAACGCCAACTACATCCGCGCCCGGCTCAAGGGACCGTATCACCTGCCGTACGACGCGCCGTCGCTCCATGAGGTCGTGTTCAGCGACAAGAATCAGACGCGGCACGAGGTCCACACGCTGGATATCGCCAAGCGTCTGATGGATTACGGCTTTCATCCGCCGACGATCTACTTCCCGCTGATCGTGTCGGGCGCGCTGATGATCGAGCCCACGGAGAGCGAGCCGAAAGAGGAGCTCGACGCGTTCTGCGACGCGATGCTGGCCATCGCCAGGGAATGCGAGGAGCGCCCGGAGCTGGTCCGCAGCGCGCCGCACACCACGCCGGTGCGGAGGCTGGACGAAGCGAGAGCAGCCCGGAATCCGATCCTGAGGTGGAAGAAAAAGTGATGGAGCACCGGCCTTAGGGAACCTCTCCGCAAGCCGTTGTTCACGTCATCCTGAGCCGCGAAGACGGCGAAGGATCTCGAAATGGCAGGCGTTTTCGCATCCTGAGATCCTTCGTCGCGCTTCGCCGACTCAGGATGACGTGACCATCCATGTGCAGATGGCCACGGCAACGAGGGCGGCCACGACGATCGCCGACGATCGCGCGCTCGCGGCCGGTGCAATTATTGCCTTGCTGACCAGGAACGGACGAAGCGCCGGCATGACGGCTGGGGAACCTCTGAGCAAGTCGTTGGTCACGTCATCCTGAGCCGCGACGACGGCGAAGGATCTCGAAATGGCAGGCGTTTTCGCATCCTGAGATCCTTCGTCGCGCTTCGCCGACTCAGGATGACGTGAACATCCAGGTGCAGATGGCCACGGCAACGAGGGCGGCCACGACGATCGCCGACGATCGCCGCGCTCTCGGGCGGTGCAATCATTGCCCTGCTGACCAGGAACGGACGACGGGCGCGCGCATGACGGCTGGGGAACCTCTGGGCAAGTCGTTGTTCACGTCATCCTGAGCCGCGAAGACGGCGAAGGATCTCGAAATGGCAGGCGGTTTCGCATTCTGAGATCCTTCGTCGCGCTTCGCCGACTCAGGATGACGTGAACATCCAGGGGCAGCGCTTCGCCGACTCAGGATGACGATTTGCGCAGAGGTTCCTTAGCCGGTCGCATCCCCGGCTGAAGCCGGGGGCCCATGCTTGCAGTACACTCATCCGTGTTTCCCGACGACGAAGATACTGACCGGTTCGATCGGACGATGTCAGTCCGGCGCGCTCCGGCGTCCGCCGTCGACGTTGTCGACAAGCGCGCCGTGGACCGACGGCAGTCGACGGCGCGGATCCTCTCGATCACCATCATCGTCATCGCGATCCTCTACATCGCGCGGACGGTCCTCGTTCCGGTGGCGCTGGCGATCCTCTTCTCGTTCCTTTTGACGCCGATCGTTCGCTTCCTGGAGCGATCATTCCTGCGGCGCACCGGCGCGATCGTCCTTTCGCTGGGCCTCACCATCACCGCCCTCGGCTTTGGCGGATATTGGATGTACCAGCAGTTCGCGGATGTGGCGAACGAGCTCGCGCGTGCCGGCGCCCGCGGCCATATCGAAGAAAAGCTGCAGTTTCTCCGTTCGCGATCGGGCGGTGCGCTGGCGATCTTCGAGCGCACCGTGCAGCGAGTGGCCGAGGCGCGAGAGCAGCCGGAAAAGGCGGACCTCAAGGTTCGCGTCGTGGAGGATCGCAAGTCGATCGCGCAGCGCTATGAACAGGTGGCGCCGCAGGTGGAGTTCGCCGCGGCGGCGTTCCTGGTCGTGGTTCTGGTCTTCTTCGTGCTTCAGGATCGCGAGCAGCTCCGCGACAAGATGCTGCGGCTCGCCGGACGCGCGCACCTCACCGTCACGACCCAGGCGATCGGGGAGACCTCCGAGCGCATCAGCCAATACCTGCTGACGATCGCGTTGCTCAACATCGGCTTCGGTTTGATGATCGGCCTTGGTCTATGGCTGCTGCGCGTTCCGCACGCGGCGCTGTGGGGAGTCACAGCCGGCCTGCTGCGATTCGTGCCGTACATCGGGGCTGTCATGAGCGCGGCGTTTCCGACGTTTCTGGCGCTGGCGATTTTTCCGAACTGGTACAGCGCGCTGGCCGTCCTCGGCCTGTTCGTGTTCAGCGATCAGATGATCGGCGGCTTCATCGAGCCCATCGTCGTCGGACATCGTGTGGGCGTCTCACCGATCGCGCTGCTCGTCGCGGCGATCTTCTGGGGATGGCTGTGGGGGCCTGTCGGCCTTCTGCTGGCGACGCCCATCACGGTGTGCCTCACGGTCGGCGGCGAGTTCATCCCCGCGCTTCGCATCTTCACGATCATGTTCGGCAGTGAAGATCCGCTGGAGGGCTACCTCAGTTTCTACAACCGGCTGCTGCTGCGCGACCGCACGGGCGCGATCGCCATCGCCGATCGTCACGCCGAGAACGCCACGATGGAGGAGATGTTCAGCGATCTCTTCATTCCCACGCTGACATTCGCGCAGGAAGAGCTGGAGCGGAAGCGCATCACGCCCGCGCACGATCACTTCATGAAGGACGTCATCCGCGAGCTGATCATCCGCTTCGGCGACCGGAACGCGGGAACGCCCGATCCGCAGCGGCACATCGTCGCCGTTTCCGTGGCCGGCGAGCGTCTCTCTCTCGGCACGCTGATGCTGACCCAGCTTCTGCGCAGCGAAGGCTACTCGGTCGATTACTTCACCGATCTTCCCGATCCGGAGCTCGTGGCGTTCATCAACGAGGTCAAGCCGGAGGCGGTATTCATCTCCTGCTCGAACCACGATCACACCGAGCAGGGTTACGCGCTTCTGCGGCTGCTCGCCGAAAACTTCACCGAGCTGATCATCGTGGCTGGCGGCTCGGGTTTCGCGCGTGACCGCGCCAAGACACTCGCCGCCGGCGCCACCTACGTGCCTTCGACGCTCTCCGAAGCGAAGGAGGATTTTCTGGCCCGCCGCAAAGGTGGGAAGCGCAAACCGTCGACGCGGAGCATCACGTTTTCCGGCGGCCGGTTCCGCGTACCGCCGCCGGCGTAACGTAGGGCCGGCTCTCCAGCCGGCCCGGTCCGACTGAGAGTCGGACCTACCTCATCCCGGCGGCCAGCCGAAGTTCCGTCCGCCCAGGATGTGGAAGTGGATGTGGAAGACGGTCTGCCCGGCCGCTTCGCCCGTGTTCGCGACGATGCGGTAGCCTTCCGATGTGAGCTGCAGGTCGCGCGCGATCTGCGCGGCGCGCAGAAGAACGTTTCCCACGATCGCGGCATCCGCTTCACTCATCTCGTCGAGGCTGGGGATGTGCTTGCGCGGCACGATGAGCACGTGCGTCGGCGCCTGCGGATTGATGTCGTGAAACGCGACCGCGACGTCGTCCTCGAAGACTTTTCTGGCGTTGATCTCACCGGAAGCGATGCGGCAGAACAGGCATCGGTCGTTGCTAGGCATGCGCGGATAATACGATGACGCGCGGAATGGCCGCGAGGTCGGGAACGATGGTCTCGACCTCGAAACTCTTCGCTTCGGCGAGCTCGCGCAAATCCTTCTCCTGTCCGAAGCCGATCTCGATGATCACGCGGCCACCGGAACGGAGCAGCCGTTGGCCGTCATCGAGAATTCGCGCGATGACCTCGGTCCCGTGCGTTCCCGCCGTGAGCGCGAGATGCGGCTCGTGATCGCGAACCTCCGTCTGCAGGCCGGCGATGTCTTTCTTCGGGATATAGGGCGGGTTCGACACGATCAGATCGAACTTCCCGCGGACTGCGGCAAGGACGTCGCTCGCGGCGAGCGCGATTTCTGCCTGCAGCCGCGCGCGATTCTTCGCCGCAACGGCGAGCGCCGCGACCGAGACATCGACTCCGATGACGTGAAGATCGGGCCTTTCGCGCTCGATGGAAATGGCGATGCAGCCGCTGCCGGTGCCGATGTCGATCACGCGTCCGCCGCGAGGTGCCCGCTCCACCGCCGCTTCGACGACGAGCTCGGTCTCCGGCCGCGGAATCAGCACGCGGTCATCGACCAGGAACTCGCGCGTGAAGAATTCCGCTTTCCCGCGGATGTATTGCAGCGGCTCGCCCGCGTAGCGGCGCCCCAGGAGTTTCTCGAGCGCTGCCGCATCGACCCGCTCATCGCCGTGCGCCAGCAGATGCGGCAACGATTGGCCGGCGAGATCGCCGAGGAGGACGTCGACGTCGCGGGGATTGATGCCTCGCCGCACGGCTTCCTGGCGGTGACGCGCGCGCAATTCGTCGATGCGCTCAAGTTGACGCGTCGTCATACGTGAGCTCGAGGAACACATCTTCGAGAGGACTCCCAGGCCGTCCGGCGGCTTCCTTCAACTCGGACGTGATGCCGGTGGCGATGATCTTCCCCCGATGCAGGATCGCGATCCGATCGCATACCGCCTCGGCGATCGACAGCGTGTGCGTCGTGAGAAAGACGGTCTTTCCTTCGTCCGCCAGGCGCCGGAAGAGCACCTTCACCTGCCGCTGCGCCAGGGCATCGAGTCCGACCATCGGCTCGTCGATGATGAGCAGCCGCGGGTTGTGGACGAGCGCGGCGATGATCACCAGCTTCTGCTTCATGCCATGCGAGAGGTTCTCGATCCTCGCGTCGGCCCACTCGTGCAGGTCGAAATAGCGCAACAGCTCGAGAGCGCGCGGCTCGCAGTCCGCCCACTCGCGTCCGTAGAGGTTGGCCACGAACTGCAGGAGCTCCCGGCCGGTCAGCTTCTCGTACAGGTAAGGACGGTCGGGGACGTACCCGGTGATCCGCTTGGCGGAGACGCCGTCCTGAACGATGTCGACGCCGTTGACCCGCACCTCACCGGACGTCGGCAGCGACAGGCCGGCCAGGATCCGGATCGTGGTCGTTTTTCCCGCCCCGTTCGGCCCCAGGAACCCGAAGATCTCGCCGGGCTGGACCATAAGGCTGAGGTGGTCGACGGCCGTGAAATCGCCGTATTTCTTTGTCAGATCACGAATTTCGATCATGGGCAAGGCAGCGCTAAGGGTAAGACGTTATCATCCGGCGCCGGTAAACCTTCGAGGGACTGAGCCGTACCACCACATGGCAGAACGTGAACAACTCGACGACCGTGCCCTGGTGGCGCGCATCCTCGGGGGTGATCGTGACCGCTTCAGCGAATTGTTGGCTCGCTATGAAAAACGTGTCATCAATTACGTTTACCGGATCACGCACCGCTACGAAGACGCTCACGATCTGACGCAGGAAATCTTCGTGAAGGTCTACCTCGCACTCGATCGATACGATCCGAAGTACCACTTCTCGACGTGGTTGTTCCGGATCGCCCAGAACAGCGCCATTGACGCGCTGCGAAAGAAGACGATCTCCGAGGTGCCGCTCGTCCGCACGACGGATGACGAGCCGGCTGGCAAGGAACGCGAGTTTGCCGACAGCGGCGTGTCGCCGTACCGGGCCCTGAAGAACAAGCAACTGAGCGCGGCCATCGATCACGCGGTGGAGAAGCTGCCGCCCGACTACCGCGAGCTGATCCAGCTCCGCCACTTCGCGGAGCTTTCCTACGAGGAGATCGCTTCGATGAAGAAGCTTCCCCTCGGCACCGTGAAGAACAAACTCTTTCGAGCGCGAAACTTGCTGAAGGAAGCGCTCGATTCGTTCGTGGAACCCTTATGAATTCTGAATCGTGTCAGCCGTACCTCCAGGATCCCGAGGCGAACGCGGCGCATCTCGCCGGATGTGAGAAGTGCCGTGCGCTTGCCGAGACGCTTTCGGCTCGCGTTGACGAGGCATCGGGCCTTAGGCCTCGGGCCTCGGTGGAGTTGCCGCTCGCGTCGTGGGAAGGTGCTTCGTATCGTTCCTGGCGGCTCGTTGTTGCTGGAGCCGTTCTCGTTGGTGCTCTCGCGGTCGTCTTGTTCGTCGTGACCGGCACCTCGCCGTTGACCGTGGCCGCCAATCTGCCGTCGGCCGGTGTGATCGTTTCGACGCTTCGGCACGTCGGAGCGGCGGCGCCGGGTCTCGTCGCGATTCTCTTCATCCTCGTCAATGCCATTTTCATCGCGCTCCTTCGCCGTGCGCCGAGGGGGATCGATGTATAGGAAGGTTGTGGTTCCGACGATGGCGATGGCCGCGATGCTGTCGATCGTTTTCGTGATCTTTCCGGCCGGTGCGGTCGGAAGTGACAAGGCGCTGACGCGATCGTCCGGCGAACGCGTGTTCATGCGCAGCACGACGATCAACTCGCCGGTCGCCGGAAGCGTTCAGGTGTACGGCGGCTCGATTGACGTTCAGGACGTGATCGAAGGCGATCTCCTGGCGTTCGGCGGCGATGTGACGTTCTCCGGACACGGCCGGGTCAAGGGGAACGTCGTTTTCGCCGGTGGAAAGATCATCAACGGCGAAGGCCGGATCGGCGGAGAGGCGTATCCGCTGGCCAGCCTCGGCGGCGCAGCCACGTCGATCACGAAGATGGCCGTCATCCTGTCGTTGCTGTTCGTCTGGTTGTGTGCCGCGGTCGTCGTCACGCTCGCCAGCGGACGCGAGGTGCGGTTCTCGTCGACCGAGATTCGCGTCAGCGCGCTGCACTGCTTCATCGTCGGGCTCGTGGCCATGACGAGCTTTGTTTTGACGGCGATCGCCTTCAGCTATCTCGTGCCGTATCTCATCGGCATTCCGATGCTCGCCGCGCTCGCGGTCTTCGCGATCCTGGCGAAGATCTACGGGATGGTGGCGGTGTTCCACGCGGTCGGGACGGCCATTGCCGGTTACCGCACGCGTGAGCAACTGGCTGCCCGCAAGTGGCTTCGCGGCGACGTGGCTATGGTTGTCGCCGGCGTGTTCATCCTGGGAGCGATCCGCCTGATCCCGGTGGTCGGCACGATCGCCTGGAGCGCGGCGTCGGTCTTTGGCATCGGCGTGGCGCTGGCGACGAAGTTCGGCCGACGCGAGCCGTGGTTCCTCGCCTGGCGGCCAGCGGAAGCGTAGCTCGACGCCTCGTGTTGTAATCGGCCTCCATGGCTCGGTCGACCTACGGCTGGTCGGAACTCTCCAGCGCCGACAAACGCGAGATCATCGGCGCGATCATCTCCGGAACGGCTCCGCGTGCGCCGCGGCACGTCGAGCTCGATCTCACCGATCGATGCAACGTTGCCTGCTATTTCTGCAATCAGCAGGATCTGCGGACGACGCAACAGCTCAGCTATCACTGCGCGGTGCGCCTCGTCGATGAGCTTGGCGCGAAAGGGCTTCGTGCAGTGCGCCTCTCCGGCGGGGGTGATCCGCTGTTCCATCCGGATGCGGCCCGAATCCTGGCTCATCTGAACGAGGTCGGCATCGTCATCGACAACGTCACGACCAACGCGGTCGGGCTCACGCGCGAGATTGCCACGCTGCTCGCCGATGGCAATGCACGCGAGATTGTCGTGTCCCTGAACGCTGCCGATCCGGCCGATTACCACCGCATGATGGCGGTGAAGCCCGATCGCTTCGACCGGGTGGTATCCAACGTCTCGCGGCTCATCGAAGTCCGCGGCCAGAGGACACAGCCCGCGGTCACGTTGCAGTTTCTCCTGGACCGCGAGAACTTCGCCCGGCTGCCGGAGATGTACCGGCTCGGCCGCAGTCTCGGTGTCGATCGAATCGCCGTCACGCCCGTGCTCGAGATCCCGCGCGACCGGGTCAGCAAGATGCTGCTCCTCGGACCCGGCGACGCAGCCACGCTGGAGCCTTATTTTCGCGAAGTGCTCGAGGCGGACCGGGACAGGTTGCTTTTCGAGCCGTCGTACGTCTTCAACTGGGATGGCCGGCTCGAGCGGCTGTATGCCGAGCTCGGAGTACCGGTGCCGAATCCCTATCCGATCGCCGAGACATTCAAAGACGCGAACAGCGGATGTTTCTTCGGCTGGTACTCGATGGTGGTGACGGGCAACGGAGACGTACGCCCCTGCTGCTATCTGCTGCAGCCCGATTACCCGTCGATGGGCAATGTCGTCGAGGAATCAGTCGACGCCGTCTGGAACGGCGAGGCATTCGCGAAGATGAGGCAGGAAATGCGCGACGTGCTCCTGGCGGGCGAAGCAGCCGAATACGACGGGTCGAAGATGAAGTGGCTCACGCCGCAGTGCGTCGAGTTGCACGCCTGCTTCCTGAAGAACGGCTACTTCCGCGCCGACGCCGACTTCTATCGCGACCTTGGCGAAGCGTTGGACCGCGTTCGCGGTGCCATGGAACTCTAGTCTGGTGAGTCAGAGATACGCAGCATTTCGTTGCGGGCGTCGTCGCCTGCAACCCTCCGGGCTGGTGCCGGTTGCGGCCGATCTGCGGCGTCGCTCGTCGTCAACGATGTCACCACATCGCCTCCTCCTCGCTCCTTGCATCTCAGCCGCAAGCGGCACCAGCGAAATGCTGCGTATCTCTGACTCGCCACACTAGCGGGAACGCACCGACCGGCGCCGCGGTCCGATCTCGTCACGCATGAAGACGCGTGAGACACCGCCGTACTCCGGCTCCGTCGCCACGCGCGTGTAGACGATCCGCGGCGGCCGTCCCGCCGGCGCAACGAGCGATGCGTAGCGTTCGTCGGTCGCCGTTGCGCTGATCGGCACTTCATCGCCGGCGAGATGGGTCAGAAACAGATCGCCGTTTCGCGTGTAGGTCAGCGCGTACCGCCTGCCGTCTCCGATGAAGCTCGTCGCTGCGGAGCGACCGCGTGTGACCACCGAAGGCTCGCTCACCGAACCATCGCCCTGAACGCGCCGCAGGTAGACGCCGGTCTGTTCGTTGAACGAATCGTGCGACCACGCGATCGCGAACTCGTTACCGCTCGTTGCGACGAGCGGACTCGATTCAAAAAAGTCGGAGACCGCGATCGGCAGCGGCTGTACGTCGACGACTGTGAGCGCCGCCGACATTCGCGTCGCGTATACGTTGCCGCGATAGGCAGGCGGCGAGATCAGCAGCGGCAGCGGAATCAGCTTGATCCACGCGACGAGCCATTGCGAGCCGTTCCACGCTGCGCGTGGTTGATCGGCAAAGATGTCGGCAGGACTGACCGGAACGCCCGCGCCCACCACACCGCTGACGCCCATGCGCTGCGCGAACACACGATTGTCCGAGCACGGCACGACGAAAAGCACCGGCGAGTCGGCGCCCATGACCAGGTCGAATGACCGGCTGCATCCGGCCAGATCGACTGCCGGCCCGACCAGCGATCCTGTGTTGGGATCGATCCGTTGAGCTTTCACGCCGTCGTAGCCACCCCAGGCAACAATGTACGCCGCGCCGTCGTAGATCGCGCGAAGCGTCTGACCCTCTTGCGTGATCTGAATTCCGCCGCCGTCGAGCGGAACGCCTTCGGCGGTGATCCGCGAGGCGTAAATCCCGTCCGGCTCTGCCCAGGCCACGAGGTCCTGGCTGCGCGAGGTGGCGATCACGGGGCGTTCCTGCATGTTGCTCGAGCTCGGAATCCTGAAAGGCGTCGCATCGCCGACGCGCCGCGCGATTGCGCCGACGACCTCGTAGCCGTACGGGTCGGGCTGGGAGCCGATCGTCCACGCGATCAAGGCTTCATTGCCGTCCCACGCGGCCGCCGGCTGATTGACAGTTCCCGGTGTGCCCGAGCCGAGAACCTGCGCCGGCTGGATCACGGTTCCGGTGCGATCCAGGCTCGCCATGGCGATTTGCTGGGTCGGTGTCGTCGTTGTCGTGGCCAGATAGGCGTCGCCGGTCCACACGAGGGCGCTGTAGTAGCCCGAGATCGTCGATGAACGGATCTCCACGTGCGGGCTCACCGCCAGCGCAATCGGAGCGCCTCTCCGAGCGTCGTCGTAGATGACGAGATAGTCCTTACCGTCCGAACCGATGATCGGCCCATCGCCTGACGCGCTTGCTCCGACGCGCGTGATATCCGTCTGCTTCCCGTTCGCATCGAGGGCGATCAAGTACACACTGTTCGTTCCATCGAATGTGAACGTGCCGACGAGAAACGACGTGCCGTTCGTGCCGATGCTCACTCCGTAGGCGGACGGCATCGGCGTTCGCTCCACGAGCTCGCCGCGTGAGTTGAGCGCGTCGATCTCCGTCTCCGCGACCAGAACGATTCGCGAGCGGTTTGCCGCGGCCGCGCGAACGAATTGGCCTTCGAAGATCGTTCTCGGGGCCTCGATGAGCTCGCCGTTTTCGCTGATCCGCGCCATTCCCACGCGCTCGGAAGACGCATAGAGGAGCGCGTACGCGCCGTCGATGAAGAAAGCGCCCAGCAGCCGGGGACCCACGCTGTACGTGTCCGGCGGAATCCGGATGCCCGTGCCATCGAGAATGCGACCGTCGCGCGTAACGCGGTTCGCGTAGATGGCGCCGGGAATGCCGCGACCATCGAACCAGGCAACGAGGAACTCGGAGCCGTTGGTGGCGACGACGGGCGCGAATTGATCGCCCGGAGCGGGGCCGTAACGCGGCGTCGAGACGGGCTGTTCCGGCGTGAGTTGCGCGGTGGCCACCACGGCGGAGGCGAGGAGAACAACTAGGGAAATGAACATGGCGCGCGTCATGACCTGAGTTACGGCATTCCGCGCGCCAATGTTGGGGTTGAGCTCGGTATCAGATGTTGTCGACGATGATCTTGGCGAACTCGGAGGTCTTCACCTTCGTCGCGCCCTTCATCTGGCGCTCGAGGTCGTAAGTCACTTTCTTCTGCTCGATGGTCTTGGCGATGGCGCGCTCGACCGCGTCGGCGGCCTCGGACCACTTCAAGTGCCGCAGCATCATCACGCCCGACAGGATCAGCGAGCCGGGGTTGATGACGTCCTGATTCGCATACTTCGGCGCGGTGCCGTGCGTGGCCTCGAAGATCGCCACTTCATCTGATTCATTCGAGCCCGGCGCCATTCCGAGGCCGCCGACCTGTGCGGCGAGTGCGTCGGAGATGTAGTCGCCATTGAGATTGGTCGTCGCCAGCACCGAGTATTCCGACGGGCGCAGAAGCGCCTGCTGGAACATCGAGTCGGCGATGCGGTCCTTGATGATGATCCGGCCCTTCGCGCCTTCCGGCCCGACTTCGGATTCCGGCACCGTCAGGTTCCCGAATTCCTCCTTGGCGACCTGGTATCCCCAGTCTTTGAATGCGCCTTCGGTGAACTTCATGATGTTGCCCTTGTGGACGATCGTGACGGAGTCGCGCTTCGTGGTGACCGCGTACTGGATCGCTTTCCGCACGAGCCGCTTCGAACAGAACTCGGAAATCGGCTTGATGCCGATCGCCGAGCCTTCGCGGATCTTCGTCGCACGCCGCTCCAGATCGTTGATGAACGTGATCAGCTTGTTCGCGCCGTCGGAATTCGCCGGCCATTCGATGCCCGCGTACACGTCTTCCGTGTTCTCGCGGAAGATGACCATGTTCACCTTGCCGGGCTCTTTGACCGGCGAGGGAACACCTTCGAAGTAGCGCACCGGACGTACGCAGGCGTACAGATCGAGCACCTGGCGCAGCGTCACATTCAACGAACGGATTCCTCCGCCGATCGGCGTTGTCAAAGGGCCCTTGATCGACACGCGGTAGAAGGCGAGCGCGTCGAGCGTCTCCTGCGGGAGGAACTCGCTGAACTTCAGCGTGGCCTTGTCGCCGGCGTAGACCTCGTACCAGGCGAACTTCTTCTTCCCGCCGTAGACCTTCTTGACAGCGCCGTCGAGGACGTACTTCGTGGCGCGCCAGATGTCGGGACCTGTTCCATCGCCTTCGATGAAGGGAATGATCGGATCGTCAGGAACGAGAAGGCGTCCGTCCTTGTAATCGATGCGGGTGCCGGTGGTCGGCTTCGGGAGACGTTCTGTCGCTGTAGCCATGGCGCGGGGAATGTAAGACAAAGGGGTGTCAGGCCGCAACGAGGAGAGCACGAAGTGCTGTGATATTCGTCCTATCCGACTCTGTCTCGACCGTCTTGGGCGTCTCGAGAATCTTCGGGATGCGGGCGAAGCGGGGATCGTTCAAAACGAGGCCGAAGGCATCGAGTCCCAGCTGCCCTTTTCCGATGTGCTCGTGCCGGTCGACGCGGCTGCCGAGATGCTTTTTCGAGTCGTTGAGGTGAAAGGCGCCCACGTTCTCGATCCCGACATGCTCCTCGAGCTTCTCGATCGTTTCCTCGTAGCCGGCTGGCGTGCGGATGTCGTATCCCGACGCGAAGATGTGGCAGGTGTCGACGCAGACGCCGACGCGCGATCGGTCGTCGACGCGTTGGAGAATCTTTCCCAGCTCTTCGAATGAACATCCCAGGCACGAGCCTTGTCCGGCGGCCGTCTCCAGCAGCGTGACGACCTTGTGCTCCGGGACCATCGCGTGAATCCGGTCGAGCGAGCGCGCGATCTGATCGAGGCCGCTCTCCACGCCGGCACCCATGTGCGCTCCGGGATGAAGAACGACGGCGTGGATGCCGAGCCGCTCGGCGCGATCGAGCTCGTCGACGAAGGCATCGATCGACTTGCGATGGAACTCCTCGTTCGTCGTCGCCAGATTGATGAGATACGACGCGTGG
The DNA here is from genome assembly GCA_035468985.1 of Thermoanaerobaculia bacterium. Taxonomy (GTDB): domain Bacteria; phylum Acidobacteriota; class Thermoanaerobaculia; order Gp7-AA8; family Gp7-AA8; genus DASVHS01. The sequence continues at coordinate 117,144 of DATISF010000009.1, read as the reverse complement.
GTGAGAACCGGCTTCACCGTGCGCTTTTCCGTGAACTCCGCGCAGATCTCCGGCGTCAGGTCTTTTCCTTTCCACTGATTCGAGTTCTTGGCGAAGATGGCCATGGCCGACGCATGGATCGCCGCGGCGCGCTCGAACGCGGTGTGCAGGCCACCCTTCGTGGAGATGTGGGCGCCGATGAGGTCGCCCGCGCTCTTCGGGAACGTGAAGCGGTTTTTCCGAGGCATGGAGAGCGTTTCAACGCAGCTACCGGAGCCGGAAATTCACCGTCACGGTGTAGTAGACGTCGATCGGCTCGCCGCGATACGTCGCGGGGCGGAACCGCCACTGCTCGACGGCTTCCCTCGCCGCGTCGCCGAGGCCGGACGGCAAGTCCTTGATGATCTCGACGTTGTCGATCGTCCCGTCCTTCCGCACGACGCCTCGGATGACGACCGATCCGCTGACGCCGCGTTGCCGCGCGAGCGCCGGATATCGCGGGATGACGCGATCAATTTCCTCCGGCTGCGTTCCGCCGGCCGGGACCGCTGCGTAGATTCCTGCCGCCGCGGGTTCGGAGGTCGTGGCGGTGACCGGCGACAGAGGCGGGGGCTCGGCCGACGCCGTTTCGGGTGGCGGCTGCTCGCTCGTGGTCGTTGTTGCAGGTGGTTCGGAGGTATCGGTCGGCGCGGCGCTCGTCGTGGCGACGTTGAACTGTGGCGTGCCCGACGCCGTCACGTCGACCGCGTCGACGTCCGCGTAGGCGATCTGGTCGTTGTAGTCGATGGCGTAGAAATCGTGATCGCGCGTGAACACGCGCACGCCGGTGGCCGCCGGCAGCGCGCCGACCAGCGGATAGAAGATCCCGGGCCCGGCGTAGAGCTGCGCGCGATCGGTCGTGACCCCGGCCAGCACCGGAAGCTTGCGGATTGCCGCATAACGGGCCAGCCGGCGTTCGCGTTCGGCGGTTCGTTCGAGGTTCGCGCGCTCGGCCCAGCCGGTGAGGTTGTCGCTGGTTTGCACCCGCACCCACGCGCCCTGATCCTCGAGCATCTGCAGCTGCTCGCCGCTTGTCGCCGTCGCGACGACCGCCGCGCGCGCGTTTGCCTCGGTGCGGATGCGGATGCGCAGCGGCAGCACCGTGACGGTCTCCGCTTGCGGTCCGGTCTTGGCCTTGTGGGCGCCGGCTCTCAGAACGATCAGCGCGATCAGCGCGAAAAAGATGACGCCGAGGAGGATGACGATGAGGACGCCGCGCGTGTGGCGCGTGTGGGGATCGGTCAACGCTTTCGATCCTTCATCAGCACGTGCATGATCGCCTTCTGGATGTGCAGGCGGTTCTCGGCCTCGTCGTAGATCACGGAGCGCGGAGAGTCGATGACGCCCGCCGATACTTCTTCGCCGCGATGCGCGGGAAGACAGTGCATGAAGATCGCTTCCTTGCGCGCTTTCGCCATCAGGCGATCGTCGACCATCCAGCCGGAGAAATCGGCGCGGCGTTTCTCCGCCTCCGCCTCCTGCCCCATCGAGGCCCAGACGTCGGTCTCCACGACATCAGCGCCGGCCACCGCCTCGTCCATGCGTGTCGTGACGAGCATCTTCGTTCCCGCCGCCTTGGCATCGGCCTCGGCCTCGGCGACGATGGCCGGGTCGGGAGCGTAGCCCGCGGGTGTGGCGATGGTGATGTCCATGCCGACTTTCGGCGCGCCGAACATGAGCGAATGGGCCATGTTGTTGCCGTCGCCGACGTAGGCGATCTTTCTTCCCTTGAGATCGCCGAACTTCTGCCACGCGGTGAAGTAGTCGGTCATCGCCTGACAGGGATGCGACAGGTCGGTGAGGCCGTTGATCACCGGAACGCTCGCGTATTCGGCGAGATCGGTGACCGTCTTGTGCGAGAACGTGCGGGCCATGATGCCGTCCACGTACCGCGAGAGCACCTTCGCCGTGTCCTCAATCGGCTCCCCGCGACCGATTTGGATGTCGCGCGACGAGAGGAACAGCGCGTGTCCCCCGAGCTGGAACATCCCCACCTCGAACGAGACGCGGGTGCGCGTCGATGATTTCTCGAAGATCATCGCCAGCGTCTGCCCCTGGAGCGCGTCCCTGAATTTCGACGGCTTCGCTTTCATGTCGCGGGCGATCTCGAAGATCTCCCGCACTTCGTCCGCGGTGTAGTCGTGAATCTCGATGAAATCTTTGTGTCTCAAGGCAATCGTCCTTCTTCACGCAACTTTATCAGGTGAGCTTCGACCTGAATTTCCGCCGCGCGATGCAGTCTCTCGTCGAGATCGCCGTAGATCCGCTGACGGATTGCTGCCGGCGTGCGTGCACCGGCCGCGAATGCGGCGACGATCTGCTGTTCGCGCGCCAGGCGGTGCTCGATGTATTCGTCGATGAGCGCGATGGCGTCGTCGCGCGTCGGTCCGTGAGCGGGCCAGATGCGCTTCGGATCGCGCCAGCGGAGCAATCGGAGCGAGTCGATGTACTCGCGCATGTTGCCGTCGGGCGGAAAGATCGCCGTCGTGCCAAATCCGAGGATCGTGTCGCCGGTGAAGAGATCGCCGCTCGCGGTCAGGTAGCAGACGTGCTCCCGTGTGTGGCCGGGCGTGGCGATGACTTCGACCGGCGTGCCTTCGACGTTGATGAACTCGCCGTCCGACACGCGGTGATCGACATGCGCATCGTCGAGCACGCCCTCGGGGGCGAAGATCCTCGCACCGGTCGCTTCCTTCAGCGGAATCGCGGCGGGAGCATGATCGGCGTGCCGGTGCGTGATGAGAATGCGGTCGACGGTCGGCATCGACTCGATGATCGCGCGCACGTGAGACTCGATGGCCGGCCCGGGATCGATCACAGCCGATTCGCCGAGGAGGTAGGTGCGCGTGCCGTCGAGAGTGAACGGGCCGGGGTTCGGGGCGGTGAGGCTGCGGATGTTCACGGCAGAACCGGCTGGTTGTTCAGCATGATCGGCTCGACCGGCTCGATCGTGGCCCCGCGGCGCGACGCCAGCAGTTCCGCGGCGGAAGTCGCGCCGGCGATCGCCTCCAGATTCTTGACCGTCGGAAACACCATCCGGAGCTCACCTCGCCGGTTTCGTTCCAGCGCGGCTTTGGGAGCGATCCACATCGAATCGACGGCTTCCGCTTCGTGAAGGACAACCTGCGCATCTTCCGGGGCGATGGCCAGGAAGAAAAACGTGTCGAAGCGCTTGGGCAGGCCGGCGGGCGTGATCCACCGCGAGGTCAGAACCAGCTCGCCATCGACGCGGATCGAGGTCTCTTCGAACAGCTCGCGGACGGCGGCGGCGCGCGCGGCCTCGAGCGTTTCCGGTTGGCCGTCTTCCGGATCGATCGCTCCGCCGGGAAAGACCCATGCGCTTGGAACGAAGGAGCTTTTCTCGTGGCGCAGAATCATCAGGATCTGCAGCGGCGCGTCACGCAGAAGGATCACGCTAGCGGCCGGAATGGCGCCCGGGGTCATCGGCCCTGCCACCCGACCCACACCTCGCCGCCCGGCCCGCTCTCTTTTTTCCAGATCGGGACGGTCTGTTTGATGCGGTCGATGAGCAGGCGCGACGCTTCGTACGATTCGGCGCGATGCGGCGAGGTACAAACGATGGCGATGGAGACGTCGCCGACGGTGAGATGGCCGAGGCGATGGACGACAGCGATTTTCACATCAGAATACTGTAACTGGATCTCACTGATGATTTTCGCGATCTCTTTTTCCGCCATGGGCCGGTAGGCGTCGTAGAAGATCGATTCGACGGACTTCCCCTGGTGATGATCGCGGACGACGCCCTCGAACACCACGCAGGCTCCGTCCGAGCGGCGCATCGTGCTGCGGACCAGAGACGGGGTGTCGATGTCGCCGTCCGTGAGGTAGCTCATCCGCCGGCCACCGGAGGGATGAAGGCGAGCTCGTCACCTTCGTGAAGGACGGTTTCAGGGGCGGCGTATGTCTCGTTGACGGCAATCATCGGCGGCTGCTTGTAGTCGGCGAGTTGCGTGTACTGGCCCCGCAGGTTCTGCCAGACGTCGGAGGCGCGCGTCCCCTCCTTGAGCGACATGACGGCATCGCTTCTGCCTGTGATGTCCCGGAGGACCGCGAAATAGAGGAGGCGGATGTTCATGGGCGGATTTTATAATCGCTGGCGAGGAGTCAGATGATGAACGACATGCCGGCACAGGAGCAACGGGCACCGGAGCCGACTCGGCAGTTCGTGCCGGAGATGACCGTCGGCGGCGCGCTGGCCTTGCACCCCGCTGCGAAATGGGTGTTCGCGTCGTACCACATCGGCGGCTGTTCACATTGTGCGATGTCGGATGAGGAGACGCTGGAGCAGGTGGCCGTGGCATACGACCTCCCGCTGGAGCGTCTGATCCGCGATCTGAACTCGCTCCTCTTTTCTTGAGGAAGCTGCTGCTTGCCGCCGCCATCGCCGCCGCCGTGCTCGCCGCCGGCCTGACCAGGATCGCCGACCTCGATTTCTGGTGGCACCTGCGGACGGGCCAGCTGATCGTGGCCACGCATTCGATCCCCACGACGGATGTTTACAGCTACACCGCGTTCGGACACGAGTACGTCGACCACGAATGGCTCTTCCAGGTCATGCAGTACGCGACGTACTCGGCGTTCGGGCCTGCCGGCATCGCTCTGCTGAAGTGCCTCCTGTTCGCGGCGACATTGATCGTGGTTGCGTTCTACGCCGTCGACCGCGGCGTCGATCCCGTTGTCGCCGGAGGTCTGGCCTTTCTCTCGATCGCCGGCGGCATCACGCGGTTCATCGAACGGCCGGAGCTCTTCAGCACGCTGTTCGCCGTGCTGACGTACATCTGCGCCGACTCGTTTCTCCGGACGCGCGACTGGCGATGGCTGGCCGCGCTGCCCGTGATCTGCGCGGTCTGGTCGAACGTGCACGCCGCCGTGATCGTGGGATTGATCATTCAACTGCTGTTCGTGCGATCGCTTGCGCAAGGCGTCGCGCTCGCGACCTCGGTGGCGGCCAGTTGTCTCAACCCGTTCGGATATCGCGTGCTGACGGTTCCGTTCGAGCTGACGCGCATCATCAATTCGGGAGTGCTGGACAACCAGGAGTGGCGGCATCCGGCATTGGAAAAGGTGCCGTTCTACTTCGTGACGCTCCTGCTCACGGGGATTCTGCTGGTATCGAGATTCGAGATTCGAGATTCGAGATTCGTTGCCAGGATCGGTGTCGCGGCCTTCCTCGCCTACATTTCATTGCGGTATGTCCGCAATGTCGGTCTTTTCTCCGTGTTCATGCCGATGCTGGTCGCGGAAGAGGCGGCGCGCCTCCGGGGGGCATGGCGCAACGCGGTCGCCGCGCTTGGAGTCATCGCCCTCGGCATCGTGCTGACGATCTACTTTCCGTTCGAGCGCGGGTTTGGCGAAGCTCGCTATTTTCCCGATGACGTCGTCCGCTTCGTGAAGTCGCGGGATCTTCGCGGACACATGCTCAACAGCTACTCGTTCGGCGGATATCTCATCTGGAACCTCTATCCGGAGCGGCGTGTTTTCATCGACGGCCGCAACGAGGTGTACCTGCCGCTGATGCAGCGCTTGAAGTCGGCCCGGGCCGACAGCCGCGCCTGGAACGCACTGCTGCGCGACTACGCGATCGATTACGCCCTGCTCGAGTACGTCGACGAGCCCGATCGGATCACCACGATCGACTCCACCGGCCGCGCCATCACATCCTTCGCGCCGTTCACGGTCAGCCGCTTTCCACGGGCACGCTGGGCTCTCGTCGACTGGGGAGACAACGGGATGGTGTTCGTGCGGCGCGGCGGTCCGAATTCAACCGACGGCGAGTACGACGCGATTTTTCCGGAGGGGCGCGGCTACCAGCAGCACCTCGTGGCTTCGGGCGCGGTCGATCGCGCGCGCGTCATCGCGCAGCTCCAGCGAAAGATTGCCGAGGATCCGGAGTGCATGCGCGCGCGCTGGCTGCTCGCTTCGATTCAGAAGCCGTAGGGAACCTCTGAACAAGCCGTCATCCTGAGTCGGCGAAGCGCGACGTAAGGATCTCAGGATGCGAAAACGCCTGCGATTTCGAGATCCTTCGCCCCTCTTCGCGGCTCAGGATCACGTGAACAACGACTTGTGCAGAGGTTCTGGCGCGGCGCCGGAACAACGTCGCAAGCCGTCATCCTGAGTCGGCGAAGCGCGACGAAGGATCTCAGGATGCGAAAAGGCCTGCGATTTCGAGATCCTTCGCCCGTCTTCGCGGCTCAGGATGACGTGAACAACGACTTGTGCAGAGGTTCTGGCGCGGCGCCGGAATAACGTCGCAAGCCGTCATCCTGAGTCGGCGAAGGGCGACGAAGGATCTCAGGATACGAAAACGCCTGCGATTTCGAGATCCTTCGCCCCTCTTCGCGGCTCAGGATGACGTGAACAACGACTTGTGCAGAGGTTCCGTAGCGGATCCCCTCAGCGTGAGGAGGATTTTCTGCAGGCGGTCGGTCAGTTTTGCAGCGCCAGCGCCAGAGAGGGAAAAAGTTGCCATCCGGCGGAATGCGCCAGATTTCACAAGCGTCTCACGCGGAAGTCTCCTGCTGACGGACACATAAGCGGTTGCGCCTGCTTCAGGGGCGGCCGGCGAGGTCTGCTGTGACCCCGATCACAAACCTTGGCTTGGTTCTCGCAGCGAAGCAACGCACGACGAAAGGAGGTTTCAGACTAGAGATAGTCAGAAACCACATGCGCGGATCCAGCCTTTTCCGTTCGCGCCAAGTGGCTGCTGCGAGCTCCCTCCTTGACTATTGGACCGATTTTGGACGATTCATCACTTAGCTTCCTTGAACCCTACCAACTGGCCGCAGCAGTCCAGCCCCTTACACGATGTACCACAACGGAGCCGAAAGGCTCCGTTAGTGTTTTCAGCGGACCTATAATCCGCGCCCGCTGATGCCCGCGAAGAAGCCCACCCTCTTTCTCATCGACGGCTCCAACAACGTCTATCGCTCCTACTACGCGATCCGTAACCTGACGAACTCGTCGGGATTCGCGACCAACGCCGTCTACGGCTTCACGCAGACTCTGCGAAAGATCCTGAAGGACCACAAACCGGACAACATCGCGGTCGCCTTCGACATCGGCAGATCGGCAACGCGGCACGCCGCGTACGAGGACTACAAGAAGGACCGGCGCCCGATGCCGGATGACCTCTCGGTGCAGCTTCCGTTCGTCAACGAAGTGCTCGCCGGGTTCCGGATCCCGGTACTGGGGATCGAAGACTGGGAGGCCGACGATCTGATCGGGTCACTGGCCTGCGCGGCACGCGATCGCGGCTACCACGTGGTGATCGCCACGAGCGACAAGGACTTCTTCCAGCTCGTCGGCGACGGGATCTCGTTCTACCACACGGGCCGCGAAGTCATGTACGACGCGAAAGGCGTCGAGGAAGCCTTCGGTCTGCCGCCGGAGAAAGTGGTCGACGTCATGGCGATCTGGGGCGACGCCATCGACAACATTCCCGGCGTTCCGGGCATCGGCGAGAAAGGCGCGAAGGCGTTGATCTCGCAGTTCGGATCGCTCGATGCCGTCTACGAGCATCTCCACGAGATCAAACCGGCGCAGCGGAAGAAGCTCGAGGAGAATCGGGACAAAGCATTCCTTTCGCGCGACCTGGCGAAGATCCAATGCGATCTCGACGTGAACGTCGACTTCGACTCGCTCAGGCTTGAAGAGCCCGACCGAACGAAGCTGCACGATGTTTTCTCGCGCCTGGAGTTCGCGTCGTTGATGCAGGAGTACCTGCCGGAGGCGCCGCCGGGTCACAAGGAGTTCCGGCTGGCCGAATCCGCTGAAGAAGTTCGCACGTTTGCCTCCGGCGATCCGCTGGGCATCTGGATCGAATCGAAGACGCCGGAAGGATTCGACGAGCCGATCGCGGTGTCGCTCTCGCGAAAGGCAGGCGAGTCGCTCATCGTTCCCGCGTCCAGAGCAGATCTGGTTGCGGCCGTTCGCGAATTGCTCGCTGCAAAGGGAACGTTCGTCGCCCACGACGTGAAGTTGCAGATCCGCAGACTGCACTCGGGCGGGTGGCCGGTTCCGGCGCACTGGGACGACACGATGCTGATGTCGTACGTGATCAATCCCGGTCTGCCGAGCCACTCGCTGGCGAACGTTGCGCGCGACCGTCTCAAGCAGGACATCGTCTCTCGCAAGGACGTGCAGAAGACCGCGCCGCTGTTCGCAATCGAGCACGAAATCGGTGCCTCCGATCTCGGCCCCTACGAGCAATACCTCGGCGACAAGTCGGACGTGACGATGGCGTTGCGGGACATGCTCGAGCCCGAGCTGAAGCGCGATCCGGCGCTCGCGGACATCTACCAGCGCATCGAGTTGCCGCTCACGCCTGTCCTCGCGCGCATGGAGGAGCGGGGAATCCGCATCGACACCGCGCTGCTGCACGAGATGTCCCACACGATGGGCGCGCAGATCGCCGATCTCGAAACGCGCATCTACGCCGAGGCGGGGACGGAGTTCAACATCAATTCGCCGACGCAGCTCGGGCACATCCTGTTCGAGAAGTTGAACTACCCGGTCGTGAAGAAGACGAAGACCAAGCAGTACTCCACCAGCCAGGACGTGCTCGAGGAGCTCGCCAGCCATGGCTTCCCGATTCCCAGGCTGATTCTCGAGCACCGCGAGCTGCACAAGCTGAAATCGACCTACGTCGACGCGCTACCGCTGCTGGTGGGCAAAGACGGCCGGGTGCACACGTCGTTCAATCAGGCCGTTGCGGCAACCGGCCGGCTCTCCTCCTCCGATCCGAACCTGCAGAACATCCCGATCCGGACCGAGCAGGGACGCGTGATCCGCAAGGCGTTCGTCGCCGATGACGGATCCATGCTCCTCTCGGCCGATTACTCGCAGGTGGAGCTGCGAATCCTCGCGCACATCACGCAGGACGAGAGCCTGATCGAGACATTCAAGCGGGGCGCGGACATTCATCGCGCCACGGCGTCGAAGATCTTCAACGTCCCGGAAGACCAGGTCACGCCCGACCAGCGGCGAGCCATGAAGACGATCAACTTCGGCGTGCTGTACGGCATGTCCGCATTCCGGCTGTCCAATGAATTGAACATTCCGACGTCGCAGGCGAAGGAGTTCATCGAGGCGTACTTCGGGAGGTATCCGAAGATTCAGCATTACCTCGACAAAACACTCGAAGAGGCGCGTTCGACGGGCAAGGTCACCACGCTCTTTGGCCGCGTGCGCTACATTCCCGAGATCCACAACCGCTCGTTCACGGTCCGCGGCAATGCCGAGCGGATGGCGATCAATGCCCCGATCCAGGGGACGGCCGCCGATCTGCTGAAGCTGGCGATGATCGCGCTCGACAAACGTCTTGACGCCGAGGCGCCGCAGGCGCGCATGCTTCTGACCGTGCACGACGAAATCGTGATCGAGGCTCCGGAGAAGTCGTCCGAGCAGGTGGCCGGAATCGTGAAGGAAGCGATGGAGAACATCTATCCGCTCGCCGTCCCGCTGGCGGTGGAAGCACGATGGGGCCGAAGTTGGTACGACGCCAAGGATTGAGGATCGTTGTGAGGATCGAGCGTTGCGCGGCGATGCTGGTGTTGATGTCCGTCGCCTGCCACGCCCCCGAGCAGCTGGCGAGGAATACCGCCACTCCCCCGCCCGGCGGTCCGCAGATCACGGCGACGGTGATCACGATCCGCACGACTCTGCAGCCGGAAAACAAGCCGACGATGAGCACGATCGTGATCGGCGACGATCTCGCGCGTGAAGCGGAGGAGATCGGGATGTGGCGGCTGTTCGATTTCAAACGGCAACGAGTCGCCTTCGTCGATGATGTCGAGAAAACCTATCGGTACGAGTCTCTGAAGGAACTGCAGCAGCGTCACGCCTCCGCCGCGCTTCAGCCCACGGTCGACGGCATGCCGCGCGCCGAATACCACGCCACCGGCGCCACGCGTCCCATCCTCGGCCTTCCGGCCGCGCAGACGCTCGTGAAGCTCGGTGCCTATCAGCGCGAGCTCTGGTTCGCCGACCATCCGGCCATTCCGCCGGGTTTGTTCTCGCTGATGCAGGCCAGCGAGCTGCCGGGTCCTGCCGCGCCGATGGTGAAGAAATCGAGCGAGGCGTTGCTCGATGTTCGCGGGTTTCCGCTGGTCGATCACGCCGAGGTGACGTTTGGGAAGAAGGCGATCGTGGTCGATCGAGTGGTGACGAACGTCGGACAGCGAAAGGTGCCCGAGTCGTTGCTGGTGATTCCGAAGACGTACCGCGAGATCAAAAACATCCAGGCCCGAGGCCCGAGGCCCGAGGCCTCACCTAGAGAACCTGCCGAACATCCCCCTGCCGTCGAGTCACCCCCTCCCGATCAAAAAACTCCAGCAACGGGATCGCAATCTTCCTCGACAACCCAAACAGATCTTTGAACTGGCCGACGTCGATCGTCTGGCCCTTCTTCTGCGCGATCGTCTCCCGGGCGGAGGCGATGACGGTTCGGTGGATGTAGACACCGTCCGCGAGGCGGACGAGCGTTCCCTGTTTGACGAGAAAGGCGATGACGCCTTCGATCATCTTCGGCTTCTGCGTCATCGTCTGGATCAGTTCGGAGACAGGTGGCGGCTGCAGCCCGGCATCAGCGAATCGCTTTTCGATCGAGCGCGCGAGCTCGCCTTCCGATCCGCCGAGTGTTTTCGAGCGTCCGGGGATGTCGAGCGCATCGCCCTGAACCGTGGCAATTTTCTCTTTCGCCAGGTCCATGAGCACGTAGTTGATGAGCGCTGCATCGCCGGTGTGCGGCAGCAGCTTCTGGATGAACTCACCCTTCGGCACGTTGATCGCCATCTTGTTTGTCTTGAAGTAGGCGTCGAGAAACTCCATCGCCCGGCGGCGGAAGTCGGCGATGACGTCGCGGTGAAGCCATCGGCCATCGCTGTAGGTGGCGAGTTTCGGCAGCTCGCGCAGTTCTTTGCGAAGGGTGGGGATCGCGATCCCCGTTCGGGCCTGGACCGCTTCGATCGAGAGACCGCGCAGCCCCTCCATCCTGGCCATGAGCTCCACGCGATCGCGCAGTGATCCCGAGGCCAGCGTGTCGAGGATCTCGCGGCGCGTGCCATGGCTCAGCTTGGGAAGATGCGTGTCCAGCACGACGCCTCCACCGATCGTCAGTGCCGGCGAGTAGCGTCGGATCACGAAGCGGTCGCCGGCGACGGCAACCACAGGCGACTCCAGCCGGATCTGCACATACGCGCTCTGGCCCGGCTTCAGTTCGCCTTCGGTCTCGTCGACGAAGCGGATGTTGCCCAGCAATTCCGCCGAAAGGTGATGAAAGCGAATGCGTGTCTGTTCTTTGAGGGGCTTGGCATCGGCGAGCAGATCGAGGCGTGCGGTGATGACCTGCGATGTGCGCAGCGTGTCGGGCTTCACGAGCTGCTGACCGCGATGCAGGTCGTCGGTGGCGATGTCGGGAAGATTCACCGACGTGCGTTCGCCGGCTGATGCGAACTCGCGCGGCTCGCTGTGCACCTGAATCGACCGGGCCCGGCTCCGTTTTTCGCCCGGGAGAACTTCAATTTCCGCGTCGACGTCCAGCCGGCCCGAGTACGTCGTGCCCGTGATGACCGAGCCGAAGCCTTTCATCGTGAAGACGCGATCGATCGGCAGGCGAAATACGCGCGTGGTGGCGTCGCGATCTTCGACGCTGGCGACGGAGGCGAGGATCGCCTTCCGCAGATCGTCGAGTCCCGCGCCGGTCACGCTGCTGACTGGAACGATCGGTTTGCCTTCCAGGAAACTCCCGGCGACGAGCTCCTCGATCTCCAGCCGCACGAGATCGATGATGTCCTTGTCGACGAGATCGCTCTTCGTGATCGCAACGACGCCGGTCGGAATCTCCAGCAACTTGCAGATCGCGAAGTGTTCCCGCGTCTGCGGCTTGATCGATTCGTCCGCGGCGACGACCAGCAACGCGCTGTCGATGCCGCCGACGCCGGCGAGCATGTTCTTCACGAAGCGCTCGTGGCCGGGAACATCGATGAACCCGATCTGAACCTCGGGCGTGATCCAGCTCGCGAATCCGAGGTCGATCGTGATCCCGCGCCGTTTTTCCTCCGGGAGCCGGTCGGTATCGACTCCCGTGAGCGCTTTGACCAGAGCGGTCTTTCCGTGATCGATATGGCCGGCGGTTCCGACCACCCGTTTCTTGCGGGACATTTCGGGCCGTATGGTATCGGGTCGTGGCTCGTCGGTCGTGGGCCGTTGGGTTTCGACGCCTCAGGCGACCACGACCTACGACCGACGACCGACGACCCTCTCCCCGTAAACCTCACGCAACTGCGGCGGCAACCTGCTTCCCTGACCCAGCGCCTCTTTCAAGTCCGCCGCATTGACCACCGCCTGACCGCGAAAGTGATTGTTCGTGATGACGTACGTCTCCTTGTCCTTCGCCATGCGGTTGATCCGCTCCACCCATGGGTCGAGCTCTTCGCGGGAGTAGAGATAGTTGTACCGCTCCCAACTTTCCTCGTGTGCGAACCACTTCTCGTAATTGCGTCCGTGAAGGCGCACGTATGCGAGCGGGCCGGTGACGGTGTCCGCGGGCTTCACCGAATCATGGAACAGCGGCTGGTCGACGTTCACGAACGAGACATCATGTTCGTCGAGGAATCGAAAGAATTCATCGCTCTGAAACGAGGCATGCCTCACCTCGAGCGCCTTCGGATACGCGGCGAACGAACGAAAGAGCGCCTCGAGCTTGTCACGGCTCTCCGGCGAGTTCTTGAAGCTCCACGGGAACTGCAACAGCAGAGCGCCGAGGCGGCCGCCTTCGGCAAGGGGGTCGAGATAGGCCCGGAATGCCTTCACGTCAGCATCGGCGAGGTTCGCCTTCTCGTGAGTGAAGCCGCGAAACACTTTTGTCGTGAATTTGAAATCGGGGCTCGAGCCGACGCGGCGCACCCAGCTCTTCGCGTGCGACGGGGGAGGGATGCGATAGAACGGCGAATTGATCTCGATCGTGTCAAAGAAACTCGAAAGATAGGCGAGATGGTCGAATTTCGAGCCGTGCGGCGGGTACACGGTTCCCTCCCAGTCCGTGTAGCTCCAGCCTGCGATGCCGATGCGGATTTTGTGTTCGGCCATGGGTGGTCAATAGCTTGACGTTATTTGTACGATGCGCGTAAGTCGTTGCGCAGCTTGGACAACTATGTTAGAAATCGAGCCAACGACTCCAATCACACAACTGAGGAACAGCAGCGTAACGGGAGGAGTCGTGTGTTTTTTGGCCCGAAAGGGGGCTGATCGACAGGAGCGGTAGCACAACCCAGGAAAAGCGGGAGAGGTCGCGGCACCCCGCATAGGACACAGCGGCTGCGGCAAATCGAGTTTCAAGGCAACAATCCAAAGTTTCATTAGGAGATCAAAGGTTCATGGACACATTCAACGATAAGACCCTTCAGTGTGCTGACTGTGGGCAGGACTTCGTTTTCAGCAAGAACGAGCAGGCGTTTTACGCGGAGCGCGGTTTCACCAACGAGCCGAAGCGCTGCAAGAACTGCCGCGACAAGCGGAAGATGGCGCGCGACGGCAACGGTGGCTCCCGCGAGCGTCAGATGGTCAGCGTCACCTGCGACAGCTGTGGCGTCGCGACCGAAGTGCCGTTCACCCCGGTCAGCGGGAAGCCGGTCTACTGCCGCGATTGCTACAACCAGCGCCGCTCATCCTCTCGTCCGTCCTCCTGGGCATAAAGTCACACCAAGGTTCTCGCACGACGGCGGGCTCACAGCCCGCCGTTTTCGTTTGAAGGAGCGAACGTCGTGAACGACAGAGATCTGATCCTCGACCGCCTGCAGCTGTTTCCCGAGATCGTGCAACGCACGATTGCCACAACCGCCGAGGAGTTGTGGCGAACGAAAACGGCAACGACGCCGTTTGCCCTGGTCGAGCACGCGTGGCATCTGGCCGATCTCGAAGAAGAAGGTTTCGGCGTACGGATCGGGAGAATGATCAACGAGTCCGATCCTTATCTCGCCGACTTCAACGGCGAGGAGACCGCGCGCATCCGCCGCTATCTCGAACAGGCCGTGTGGCCCGCCATACTGCGATTCCGTGCGGCCCGCCACGCGAACGTCGAGCGTCTTCGATCCGTGAACGAGAGCGGCTGGACGCGCAAGGGAACGCAGGAGCTCGTCGGCGAGATCACTCTGGAAACCCTCCTGGTGTCGATGTTGCGGCACGACATCGCACACGCCAACGAGATCGTTGAGCTGCTGCACGAGCTCGGCGTCGCAGTTCCGGAATCGCTGGCAGCCGTCGCCGGCCTCGAGCCGCTGGCGCGGAGCGCGTGACATCTGCCACCTGGCGCAATTCGCCTGTTCCGCTACAATGCGCGCGCTTTGTCGAGACCACCACTTCCCGAAACTGTTGAAAACATCCTCGATCTCGTAGGGAACACTCCGATGCTCCGGCTGGGCCGCATCGGCGGAGGCCGTGACGCGGACATCTACGCGAAACTCGAATTCCTGAATCCAGGCGGCTCGATCAAGGACCGCATCGGAGTGGGAATGATCGCCCGCGCCGAGAGAGCCGGGCTCCTGAAAAAGGGCGGCACCATCATCGAGCCCACCGCCGGCAATACCGGCATCGGCCTCGCGCTCGCCGGCGTGCGCATGGGCTATCGGGTGATCCTTTGCGTCCCCGAGAACTTCTCCACCGAAAAACGCGAGGTGATGCGCGCCCTCGGCGGCGAAGTCGTCCTCACTCCTGCCGATGCCGGAATGCAGGGCGCGATCGACAAGGCCGAAGAGCTGGCCAAGACGATTCCCAACTCGTATGTGCCCCAGCAGTTCCGCAATCCGTTCAACTCCGAGTCGCATTACGAGACCACGGGACCGGAGATCTGGGAACAGATGCGCGGCCGCGTCGATGGGTATGTTGCGGGAGCCGGAACCGGCGGAACATTCACCGGCGTGGCAAAATATCTTCGCGAGCGCAACCCGAAGGTCTACTGCGCCATCGTCGAGCCGCAGGGCTCGGTCCTCGGCGGCGGGAAACCGGGGAAGCACGAAGTCGAGGGAATCGGCTCGTCGTTCATCCCGCCCGTGCTCGACATGTCGCTCGCCGATGAAGTGATCACCATCCCCGATGCCGAAGCGTTTCCGATGGTGGCGCGCCTCGCCGCCGAGGAGGGGGTGCTGGGGGGATCGTCGTCGGGCGCAAACGTCGAGGCCGCATTGCGTGTTGCTAGGAAACTGGGAGCCGGCAAACGGGTCGTGACGATCATTCCCGACGCGGCCGAGCGCTACATGTCCAAGGGCATTTTCTCGAAGTGGCGGAGAGACTGATGGGCTTTTCCACCGATTGCATTCACGCCGGCCAGGAGCCGGAGCCGCAGACCGGTGCGGTCACGATTCCGATTTTTCAAACCTCCACGTACGTGCAGCCCGAGCTCGGCCGGCACAAGGGCTACGAGTACGCGCGCACGCAGAATCCGACGCGCGAGGCGCTGGAGGCGAATCTCGCCGCGCTCGAACGCGGGAAGAACGGTCGCTGCTTTGCGTCGGGGATGTCGGCGATCGACACCGTCTTCCGCCTGTTGAACGCGGGCGACCACGTCGTGGCCGGCGAGAACATGTACGGCGGCTCCTATCGCCTCTTCAACCGGGTGCTCGAGCGTTTCGGACTGACGTTTACATACGTCGACACCTCGAATGCCGATGCTGTGAAGAAGGCGATGCGTCCGGAGACGAAGATCGTCTACCTGGAGACGCCGACGAATCCGATGATGACGATCACGGACCTCGCCGCCTGCTCGGAGATTGCGCACCGCGGCAAGGCACTCGTGGTCGTCGACAACACCTTCTGCTCGCCCTACATCCAGCGGCCGATCGAGCTCGGCGCGGACATCGTCGTCCACTCCACGACGAAGTTTCTCAACGGCCACTCCGATTCAATCGGAGGCGTGGTCGTCACGAGCTCCGATGAGCTCGGCGAGAAGATCGCCTTCCTGCAGAACGCGGTCGGCGCGATTCTGTCGCCGTTCGACTCGTGGCTCGTGCTGCGCGGGGTGAAGACACTGGCCGTGCGCATGAAGCAGCACGAAGAGAACGGCCGGGCGATCGCGAAGTACCTCAGCAGCCAGAAGAAAGTGAAGAAGCTCTACTATCCCGGCCTTTCCGATCATCCGCAGCACGCGCTGGCGAAGAAGCAGATGAACGGCTTCGGCTCGATGATCTCGTTCGAACTGGGGTCGAAGGAGAACGCGAAGAAATTTCTCGATCGCGTCCGTCTCTGCTCGCTGGCCGAGTCGCTGGGAGGCGTGGAGACGCTGATCTCGCATCCGGCCTCGATGACGCACGGCTCCGTTCCCGAAGAGACGCGCAAGCGGCTCGGCATCACGGCGGGTCTGGTGCGGATCTCGGTGGGGATCGAGGATGTTGAGGATTTGATCGCGGATCTGGACAACGCGTTCGCGGCGGTTTGAACCCATAGAATGTGCGCGTGCCGCCACTCGCGCTGATCGTCATTTCCTACCTGATCGGGTCGATCCCGTTCAGCTTCATCGTCGCGCGGCTCGCGGCGGGCGCGGACATCCGGCAGGAAGGAAGCCGCAACGTCGGCGCGACGAATGTCATCCGCATCGCCGGCAAGCTTCCCGGGATCATCGCGCTGCTGCTCGATCTGGCGAAAGGCTATGCGGTCATCGAGCTGGCGCGGTGGATGGTGTCGCGACCGGAGTGGCCGTTCGCGGCGTCATCGGCGAGTCCGATTGATTCACGTGAGATGTGGATCGCGCTGGCCGGGCTGATCGCGGTGCTGGCGCACATGTTTCCGGTCTGGCTCCGCCTTCACGGCGGAAAGGGCGTCGCCACCGCGGGAGGCGTTTTCCTGGCGTTGAGTCCGATCGTGTTCGCTGCGTCGATGATCGTGTTCCTCATCGTGCTGATTTCGACCCGGTTCGTCTCACTCGCGTCGATCATGAGCGCGATTTCGATTCCCCTATTCATGAGGTTCCTCGTCCATGACACGCCGTTCTGGCGGATCGTCATCAGCGTCGTCATCGTCGTTGCCGTGATCACGAAGCATCATTCGAACATCGCGCGGATCACGCAAGGCACCGAGCGTCGCGTGGGAGAGCGCAAGGGCGGCGAATGAAGATCAGCATCATCGGAGCCGGAGCATTCGGGACGGCCCTCGCCGCGGTGGCGTCGCGCTGTGGGCACGAGATCATGCTCTGGGCTCACGACCCGAAAGTGGCCGACGCGATTCGGACGACCGGAGCCAATCAGTCATACCTTCGCGACGTTCCGCTCGGGACGCTTGTCCACGCCACGGGCGATCTGGCCGAGGCGGCCGCGTTCAGCGACACGATCTTCATGGTCACGCCGAGCCATCACTACCGGCGCGTTCTCACCGAGCTCGCCGCGCAACTTCGAACGCCGGTTCGCGTCGTTTCCGGCACCAAGGGCATCGAAAACGAGACCCTGGAGCGGATGTCCGAGATTTCGCTCTCCGTGCTTGGCGACCAGCTGGAGCGCTTTGCGGCGTTGTCCGGGCCGACGTTCGCGGTCGAGCTTGCACGGGGTGACCCGACGGCCGCCGTGATCGCGTCGAGCGACGTCGGATTCGCCGAAGAGGTGCAGCGGACGCTGTCGTCAGAAACGTTTCGTCTCTACAACTCCGCTGACGTCGCCGGAGTCGAGCTGGGCGGGTCGCTGAAGAACGTCATCGCCATCGCCGCAGGGGTCATCGAAGGACTCGGCCTCGGTCACAACACGACCGCCGCTCTCATCACCCGCGGTCTGCACGAGATCACGCGTCTCGGCGCGACTCTCGGCGGAAAACTGGAAACGTTCGCCGGCCTTGCCGGCATGGGCGATCTCGTCCTCACCTGCACGGGTGCGCTCTCCCGCAACCGCAGCGTCGGCGTAGCGCTGGGGCGCGGCAAGCGGCTCGACGAGATCCTCGACGAGACGAAATTCGTGGCCGAGGGTGTGAAAACGTCGAAATCAGCAAAGGATCTCGCCGAGCGACACGCCATCGAGATGCCCATCACAACCGAGATGTACCGGGTGCTTTATGAAGGGGAATCGCCCCAGCGCGCGATCCGGCGCCTGATGACGCGCTCCCTGAAAGCGGAGCATTCGACCTGAATTACCATGTCCCCCGTGCACCGGCAGAACCTCGGCGAGATGCTCCTGGCCGCGAATCTCATCGATGAGGTGCAGATGCAGATTGCCCTGGCCGAGCAGCGGCAGACCGGCAGGCGGTTCGGATCGACTCTCATCGAGCTGAAATTCATCGACGAGAATGTGCTGGCCGCGTTCCTGTCGAAGCAGATCGACATCCCTTGCATCAGCCTGCTGCACATCGACATCCCGAAGAAAGTCGCCCGGAAGATGAGCCGGCAACTGGCGCTGGATTGCAAAGCCGTGCCGGTGCGGATCGACGAGAACGCCAGGCTGGAGATCGCGATGGTCGATCCGACGGATCTCGACACACTGGCCAAGCTGGAAAAGGCCGTGTCGATGATCGTCGCTCCGCTGATCGCGCCGGAGAGCTCGATCCAGACGATGATCAACAAGCTCTATCCGGACGCGCTCGCGGCGGCGGAAGATACGTTGTCAGGGAAGACGCAGGCCACGCAGGCGCCGAACCCGATGTTCATGGATCTGATCGAAGAAATCGAGGAGACCGATCTCGATCACCGTCTGGTGAAGATCGAACGAAACCTGGAGCAGATCTGGGTGCTGCTGGAGAAAATGCTCCGCACGCTGGAGAGCCGGGAGGAAGCGAAGCGATCGGGACGTTGATCGCTATTGCTTCTTCTGTGTTTGCTTCTGCTGATCCTGCGCGGCCTTCGACAGTTCTTCCTGTCGATGCTCCGCCTGGGCGGGATCGTCGGCGTACAGGTCGTCTTCCGTGCTCTCGGCCAGCGCTTTCTCGATCGCTGCCTTCTTCGCGGGCGACTTGGCGGGCTTCTTCTTGTCTTCGGCAGCCGCTTTCATCGTCGCCGCTTTCTTCTCGAGTGCGCCTTTGTCGGATTCGGCTGTGTCAGGAGGCGCGGGCGGCATGTAAACCGGCGGCATGGTCTTCGTCGTCGTCACGTGTCCGGCGGAATCCTTGAGAGACTCGTTCGTGATGACGATCCTCTTCTTCGTCGACCGGTTCGTGCTCTTCGCCGCAGCGACGAGGGGCGAATCGGAGGTCGTGGTGGCGGTGGTTGTGCTGGGGCTCGTTGGGCTGGCGGTGGTCGTGCCGGCGGTCGTCGTGCTGGCAGTCGTCGTGCTGGCAGTCGTCGCCTGCTGGTCTTTCTGGGTGGCGCCAAGCACCGTTGTCGCGAAAAGAAGAGCGAGACCCGCGGTCACAGTCCGTTTCATGGAGGCTTCTCCTCTGTTAGTAATGTCTGCCGGGACCGGCTCCATTTCAACACGCCTCGAATCTTGCACTTCGAGGCAGCCTCAGCATGACGCCTGAACTGCTTCTGCACAAGTTCGGCTACCTGGCGGTCTTCGTCGGGACCTTCCTCGAAGGAGAGACGATCCTGGTCATGGCCGGCTTCTTCGCGGAGCGCGGCTATCTGGACATCTTCATCGTCGCGCTCGTGGCCGCTCTCGGCGCGTACCTCGGCCACGTGTTCTGGTTCTGGCTCGGCAGGCGGTACGGCGTGCGGCTGCTGGACCGCTTCCCCCGCCTGAAGCAGCATTTCGGGAAAGGAATTCGCCTGTTCGAGAGGTACGGCGCGACCGCGATCATCATCACGCAATGGCTGTACGGCCTGCGGATCACGGCCGCGGTCATCATCGGAATCTCCCGGATCTCGTTGTTGAAGTTCCTCGTCTACGAAGCGATCAGCGTCATCGCCTGGGCGGCGGTGATCTCCGCCGCCGGCTATTTCTTCGGCCGCGCGGTCGAAACCGTCCTCGGTCGGGCCGCGCACATCGAGAAATACGGACTGCTGTTCCTCATCGCAGCCGGTATCGCCGTCTGGCTGTATCACAGATGGAGAGAGCGGCGGTCGCAAGCCTGAGGTGATGGTCCGCACCTGAGTTCGAGGTCCGAGGTCGCGATGATGGGCAGCGGGCAACCCGATGGCTGTGAATTATTTACGTCCATCCGCAGCGGGGCTCGGTGTCTCCTCGGCATCGCGATATCCGCTGTTCATCGTCTTCCCGCCGCTGGCGGTGCTCCTGCCGCTCGCGCTGGCGTTCCTCGCGCACGTGCTCAGACTCGACGCCGCAGAAGCCGCGCGGATCGGCGCGTTCGCCGCGGTCGCTTACGGTGCGGGATCGATCGCGTTTGTGATCGCGATTGCGCGGCGATCGCGCGAAGTCGAAATGGCGACGGAAAACGCCGGCGAAGCGGTGTCGCGGTGTCTGCGGGCGACCGAATTCGGCGCCTTGCTCCTGTGGCTGGCTGGCGGAAGCATTCTCGCGATCGCGGGAACGATTGCGGTCGCCCCGAGCCTTGCCGGACTGCAGTATTTCGGCGAGGCTGCGCTGATCATTGCCGCGCCGGCGATGGCCTGGTCCTACTGGGCCGGCAAGCAAATGCTTCTGTCGATGGCCCGCGGTACGGAAATCGACTACCGCGGGAACCCGTATTCGATCGCCGTGAAGATCGCGATGGTCTTCATCGGATTTTTCGTCGTCTCGGTCGGCGCGCTCGTGTTGCTCGTGTCGTCGCACGTCGCCAGCCGCCTGCGCGAGGCAGGTGTGGCCGCGGGCTCCATCGTCGCGGACCTGACGAGGTACGGCCTGGTCATCGCGTTGCTCACGGCGGTGGTGTTCGCGGTGGCGACGTTTTTTCTCGCGCGCGACATCACCGCCCCGCTGAACGAGCTGATTCACATCGCGCGCGAGATGGCCGAAGGTCACTTCGACGTGTCGCCGCACGTCTTTTCGGATGACGAGATCGGAAAGCTCGCCCGCAGCTTCGGCGCCACGAGGAACAGCCTTCGCTCTCTCCTGTCGCGCATCGGCAGCAGCGGCGCGGACATCACTCAGGGCGTTCGTGCCATGAGCTCGGGGACGACCGCACTCCTCAGCGGCGCCCACGAGCAACAGGATCTGAACGCGGCTGAGACGGAGTCCGTGAGGAACGTGAGCGGCGAGGCGCGCTCGGTGCTGCAGGCGGTCGACAAGGTCACAGGCGTGTCCTACGAGTCCGCCAGCGCGGCGACGCAGATGAACGCATCGTCGACGGAAGTGGCGCATCGCATGGACGATCTCTTTCGCTCCGTGGAGAAGACATCCTCGTCGACGCTCGAGATCGACGCCATCGCCCGCGAGACCAGCCGCCGCACGAACGATCTCACCGCGGTCAGTTCCGATGTGCTGACCTTTGTCACGGAGATGGACGCGTCGGTCGGCGAGATCATGCGTACCGCGCATGCGACAGCGGATCTGTCGGCGCAGGTTCACAACGACGCCGTGGCCGGACAACGCGCCGTCAGCGCGACCACGAACGGGATCCGCACGACGCAGGAGTCGACCCGCCGCGCGGTCGATGCCTTCGAGGAACTGCAGGGCAGCCTCAGCAAGATCCATCAGATCGTCGAATTCATCGAGTCGGTGACCGACGAAGCCAAGCTGTTGTCCTTCAATGCCGCGATCATCGCCGCGCACGCGGGCGAGCATGACTACGGCTTCTCGGTGATTGCCGAAGAGGTACGGAAGCTGTCGGAGCGGACGCGCAACGCCGCCGGGGAGATCGGCGGGATCGTTCGCAACCTTCGGCCGGTGGCGCAGCAGGCGGTGGCCGCGCTCGAGGATGGAGTGGCGAACGTCGGCCAGACCGTCGATCTCGCATCGCAGGCGGCGGCATCGCTGAACAAGATCGTCACCAGCGCGGATCGCTCGCAGGAGATCGTGCTGACGATCTCATCCGCGATCGAAGAGCAGGCCATGGCCAGCAAACATCTCCGCGACTTGACGGCCAGGGTGTCGGACACGATCCGGGACATCGATCGCGCCAATGAAACTCAGGCCGAGGCCACGCGGCTGCTGGCCGAGGAGGCGGAGCACGTACGGGACATCGCCCAGCAGGTGAATCGCTCGACCGAGGAGCAGCGTATCGCCGCCGGCGGGATCGCCACGGCGATGGAGAACATCTCCGGCGACGTCCGCGTCATTCGCGACCGGCTCGAGCGGCAGCTCGTTCAGGCCGAGCAGATCGCAACCGCTTCGGTCACCACGCTCTCGATCGCACAGAAGAACAGCGCGATCGCGGAGGATTTCAAACGCGAGCTGGAAGGGCTGTTCGCGAGCGCCACGGCATTCGAGGAAGAGGTCGCGCGCTTTCGGGTCTGATCAACCCTCGTACGCCTTCTGCTCCAGCTCCGCCTGTGCGGCGGCGAGACGCGCCACCGGCACGCGATACGGCGAACACGAGACGTAATCGAAGCCGCACGTGCGGAAGAAGCGAATCGAGTCCGCGTCGCCGCCATGCTCTCCGCAGACGCCGACTTTCAGTTTCGGGTTCGCCGAGCGCCCGCGCTCCGTTCCGATCCTGACCAGCTGTCCAACGCCTTCCACGTCGATCGATTCGAACGGATCCTTCGGCAGGATCTTCTTGTCGATGTAGTCGGGGAGAAACGATCCGGCGTCGTCGCGCGAGTAGCCGAAGGTCATCTGCGTCAGGTCGTTGGTGCCGAACGAGAAGAACTCCGCGACCGCGCCGAGCTTGTCGGCGACGAGAGCGGCGCGCGGAATCTCGATCATCGTGCCGACGACCACCGGAATCTCGACGCCGCGCTCTTTGAACGTTTCCGCGGCGACACGTCGCGTCATCTCGACTGTAATCTCCAGCTCTTTGATCGTGCCGACCAGCGGAATCATCACTTCCGGGTGCACGGCGACGCCGGATTTCTTCACGTCGCACGCGGCCTGGAAGATGGCCCGGACCTGCATCTCGTAGATCTCGGGGAACGTGATGCCAAGACGGCAGCCGCGATGGCCGAGCATCGGATTCAGTTCGTGGAGCTGATTCACCTTTGCGCGCAGCTCCACGAAGCCCCACCCCATGTCGCGTGCCACGACCGAGATCTGGGCTTCAGTCTGCGGGAGGAACTCGTGCAGCGGCGGGTCGAGCAGGCGAATCGTGACGGGCATTCCTTCGAGCTCGCGAAAGATGCCTTCGAAGTCCGCTTTCTGATAGGGAATGAGCTGATCGAGCGCGGCACGCCGGCCCTTCTCGTCGCGCGCCAGGATCATCTCGCGCACGCGGAGGATGCGCTCCTCCTGGAAGAACATGTGCTCGGTGCGGCAGAGGCCGATGCCGTGGGCGCCGAACAGCCGCGCCACACGCGCGTCCTGCGGCGTGTCCGCGTTCGTGCGCACGCCGAGGGTGCGGATGGCGTCCGCCCATTTGAGGAGGCGGTCGAAGTTGCGGTAGGTCTCCGACTCCTCCGGCTTCATCGATTTCTCGATCAGAACCTGGATGATCTCGGACGGGCGGGTGGGGAGCTGGCCGCTGAGGATCTCGCCGGTCGTGCCGTCGATCGACAGCCAGTCGCCTTCTTCCAACGGCTCGTGCGCTTCGGCTTTGAGCTCGCCGCGGCCGTAATCGACGCGCAGCGAACCCGCACCGACGATGCAGGGCCGGCCCATGCCGCGGGCGACGACTGCGGCGTGCGACGTCAATCCGCCGCGTGTGGTGAGAATGCCGGCCGCGCTGTGCATGCCGGCGATGTCTTCCGGCGAGGTCTCGATGCGGACCAGGATCACCGGTCCTTCCCTGGCCATCTCCACGGCGTGCTCGGCGTTGAACGCAACGCGTCCCGCGGCCGCACCCGGTCCGGCGGGGAGTCCGCGCGCGAGGAGGCGTCCGCCGTGCAGCGCCTTCTGCTTTTCCTTCGCGTCGAAGACGGGAGCGAGCAGCTGGATGATCTGGTTTGCCTCGACGCGCTCGACCGCCTCACGCTCCTTGATCAACCCTTCGTCCACCATCTCGCAGGCGATCTTCACGGACGCGAAACCGGTGCGCTTTCCGGTGCGCGTCTGCAGGAGGTAGAGCTTGCCGGACTGGATCGTGAACTCGATGTCCTGCATGTCGCGGTAATGCGCTTCGAGTTTCTTGTAGACGTCCTGCAATTGCGCGTAGACGCCGGGCATCGTCTCTTCGAGCGATCTCTCGCCGGCGACGACCTGTGCCTTCGTGATCGGAAGCGGCGTGCGGATGCCCGCCACGACATCTTCGCCCTGCGCATTCGGGAGGTACTCGCCGTAGAAGCGCCTCTGGCCGGTCGACGGGTCGCGCGTGAACGCGACGCCGGTGGCGCAGTCGTTTCCCATGTTGCCGAAGACCATCGACTGCACGTTGACGGCGGTGCCCCAGTCGTCCGGGATGCCGTTCAGCTTTCGATAGGTGATCGCGCGCGGGTTGTTCCAGGAGCTGAACACCGCACCAACCGCGCCCCACAGTTGGTCCTCGACCTTCTGCGGAAATTCCTGCCCATGATCTTTGACGATTTTCTTGTACGTTCCGATGAGCTCCTGAAGCTTTGCCGCCGGGATCTCGGCGTCGGTCTTCACGCCGGCGCGGTCGCGCAGCGCGAAGAGCTCGTGCGCGAAAAGCTCCTTGTCGATGTTGAGCACGACATCGGAGTACATCTGGATGAAGCGGCGGTACGAATCGAACGCGAAGCGGTCGTCGCCCGACGACTTCGCCAGACCCTGCACGGTCTCGTCGTTCAGGCCGAGGTTCAGGATCGTATCCATCATCCCGGGCATCGAGGCGCGGGCGCCCGAACGAACCGAGACGAGAAGCGGCTTCGCCTTGTCGCCGAACTTCCGGCCGACCAGTTTCTCCACGCGCGCGAGGTTCTCGGCGACCATGTTCTTCAGCTCGGGCGGATAGGTCTTCCCGTGCGCGTCGAAGTACGTGCACACCTCGGTCGAGATGGTGAAGCCCGGCGGGACGGGGACGCCGATGTTGGTCATCTCGGCGAGGCCTGCGCCTTTGCCGCCGAGGATGTCCTTCATCTTGGCGTTGCCTTCGGCCTGTCCTTCGCCGAAGAAGTAGACGTATTTCTGCATCGTTCCGGCTGCGCGATTATCCTTCACGGCGCCTCCAGCTCGATGACGGCGTACAGGTTGCGCTGGATTTCGATCTCGATTTTCGCGGGCGGAGCGTCGCTGCCGAGTGCTGCCCAATCGAACCTCCGTGCGTCGATTCCCCGCTTCTCCAAAGCCGAGCGGAGCGAATCGAGGCGCGCCTTTGAACGCTGCTGATTCTGTTCCTTGCCGGGCAGCCGATACTCCCGCGAGACCAGCCGGAACCGCTGTGACGCCGGTTGCCGCGCCAAGTTCGCCAGCAGGTCGAGAGCCGCCGCGCTGTCCTGTTCGAGCAGCGCTCCCTGGTCGTCAAAATGCAGACCGTACAGAGGAAGGCGATGTTTGAGGGCTAGAAACCGCGCCGGCACTTCCTCGGATCTCGCCTCCCCGGCGCACTTCGAGCGCTCTCCGAACCAGCTCTCCGCCGCGGAGTACTCCGCCGGCTCGTTGTACCAGCGGAGACCGCTCAGGTGTTTGCCATCGGGAGCGGTCGTGATCGCCGCGAACCCGCGATTCGGGCCGCTGACCCACACGAAGCGATCGACGGCCCCGTCCGAACCGCCGTCGAGCGATACCGGGTGATCACCGGCGATGGTTCCCGTCACGTGTCCGTTCGTCGTTGAAAACCGTGCGGCGAGGCCGTTGATCGTCCAGCAGCCGTCGATCGCCGGCGGCTTCGTCGCCTCGATCCATGTTCCGTGCACCTGCAGCGAATTGACCCGCGCAAAGCGGCCGGAAGTTTCGAGCGTGCTCAGCCGCAGGTAGACGACGTCGCGCGGCGGGGTCACGGGAAAGAATTGGACCGCGTCCGTTTCCGCGGGCTTCAGCGTCATCAGCGGAGTGAAGGTCACGCCATCGATGGACGAATCGAGCTGCGCGGATTTCAGGTGAAAAAGGGGAGAGGCCGGCGTCTGGATGCCGATCTGCGCGACGCGCGTGCGCGCCGGGACCGAGAAGACGATCGTCTGCTGCGCGCCGTCGCTCGGCGGCGATGTCCACGAGCTGATCGGATCGCCGTCGATGGCTCGCACCGCGGAGAACTCGAGGGTCATTTCGGCGGTTCGCGAAACGACCGACGCTCCGTACGCGATGTTGAGGAGATTGCCCTGCTCCGATTGATCGCGCCCCAGATACTGCGCTGGTGGAGCGGCGGGCGTCTCGCCCGCCTGCACGTCGCGCGAGACGCGCGGCGCTCCACAGGCGACGGAGAGCAACGCGACCAGAAATGCCGCTCGTCGCATCACGCCCGATAGTCGCGCCGGTCGACGACGATCTTCGTGACGTCGGCCACCTTCATCACCGCCCCGCCGACCTTCCGGAGCAGCGACATGCGGTTCTTTCGCACAGACTCATCATCCACCATCACCATCACGTCCTTGAAGAACGTCTCGAGCTCCGGCGCCAGCGCCGCGAACGACTCGAGCGCGGTCCGGTAACGCCGTTCGGCGATCAGATCATCGATCTGCTGGCCGACCGTCGTGGCGAGCTGGTCGAGCCGTTTTTCCGCTTCGTGCTCGAGTTTCGCGGCGTCGACGTGCGTCGACTCGTGGCCGCTGGTGATGTTCGCGATGCGCTTGGCGGAATCGAGAACCGAGAGGAAGTTCGCCTCGCCGCGCATCGCCTTGAGCGCCTCGATGCGATCGACGAGATCGGTGAGCGAGGAAGCCCAGCCCGCCTCCATGGCCGCCGCGACTTCGTCGTAGGCGAAGCCGTAAGCGGAAGCCTCGAGGATCGTCCGCACGCGCTCGGCGAAAAAGGCCAGGAGCTCTGCACGCAGGTTCGCCTCTCCAGGCGGACCGGGCCGGCTGAGAGCCGGCCCTCCGTGCGCATCCAGCGCGATGTCGACGAGCCGATCCACCCCAATTCTGATCTGCCGTTGATCCCGATTGAGCAGAATCTGCACGACACCCTGCGCCGCGCGCCGCAGCGCGAACGGATCTTTCGATCCCGACGGCTTCGCGCCGATGCGGAAGAAGCCGGTGAGCGTGTCCATCCGATCGGCGAGCGAGACGATCGCGCCGGAGACCGTCCGCGGCAGCGCATCGTCGATGTTCACCGGCTGGTACTGGTCGTAGATCGCCTGCCAGATGTTCTCGGGGTGACCTTCTTCACGCGCGTAGATCCCGCCGATGCGTCCCTGCAGGTCGGTGAATTCCTTGACCATCTCCGTGCCGAGGTCGGCCTTCGATAGATGTGCGGCGACGTTCGCGTCATGCGGATCGATGCCGATCTCGCTGCTGATCGAGCCGGCGATCTTCACGATGCGCTTCGTTTTCTCGAGGTAGTCGCCGAGCTTCTCCTGGAACTGAAGATGGGAGAGCGACTCGACACGGTCCTCGAGTTTCTTCCTGCGATCGGTTTCGTAGAAGAACTTGGCGTCTGCGAAGCGCGCGTTCGTGACGAAGGAGTTGCCGTACGCGGCGTTCCCTTCCGGGTCGCCTTCGTTGTCGATCACGGCGAGGAAGTACGGAGTCAGCTTTCCCTCCCCATCGCGGATCGGAAGCTGTTTCTGGTGCACGCGCATGACCGTGACGAGCACCTCTTCCGGAAGGCCGAGGTATTCGCGGCGGAATTCAGCGCGGACGACGCCGGGATATTCGGTCAGGTACTGCCATTGCGACCAGATCGAGGCCTCCACGGCGGGTGTTCCGTTCACCTCGTGGCCGAGAACACGCGCGCGCTCCGCCATCACGTGACGGCGGCGGGTGGCATCGACGACGACGCGTGCCAGCTCGAGCCTGGTCACGTATTCGTTGTAGGTCTTCACCGCGAACGGCGCGGGCGCGAGGATCCGATGACCGACGGTCTGCGTTCCAGAGTCGACGCCGAAAATCGCGATTGGCAGATGTTCGCCTTCGAAAATCGAGAGCACCGAATGGATGGGCCGGATGTAGGAGTGCTCCCCGGTTCCCCAGCGCATCATCTTCGGCCAGCGGAGCGCTTCCATGATCTGGGGGATCCGCTCCTTCAGAACATCCGCGGTCTTCCGCCCTTCGGCTTTCCGGCGGACGCGAACGTACTCGTCGCCGGAATCGATGATGTCCTTCTCCGTGGCGTTGTTCTTCTTGAGGAATCCCTGAAGCGCCTGCGTGGCCTTGCCGCTCGCGTCGTAGGCAGATTTTTTCGGCGGCCCTTTGACCTCGAGCTCGCGATCCTCCTCTTTCAAGGCGAGATTCGTGAGCATGAACGACAGCCGCCGCGGCGTGCTGTTGATCGTGATGTTCTCCGCGGCGGTGATCTGAGAGAGACGTTCCTTCAGCGTCTGCTGCGCGGCGTCGTGCATCCACGCTGGAATCTCTTCCGCCAGCAGCTCGAAGAAGTACTCCGCCATCAGGAGGCCTTCTGTTGCAGCAGCGGGAAGCCGAGCTCACGCCGGATCTCGACGTACTGCTCCGCACAACGGACGGCGAGGTCGCGCACGCGCTTGATGACCCCGACGCGTTCGGTCACCGACACCGCGCCGCGCGCGTCGAGCGTGTTGAACGCGTGAGAGCACTTCAGCGTCCACTCGTACGCGGGAAGCACGAGCTTCGCCTCGAGGCATCGCCGGGCCTCGGACTCGTACATGTCGAACAACTTCCAGTGCAGATCGACATCGGCCACTTCGAAGTAGTACTTCGAGAACTCGTATTCGTCCTGCCGACGCACCGGGCCGTAGCCGAATCCCGCGCCCCACTCGATGTCGAACACCGAGCTCTGGCGTGACAGGAACATCGTCAGACGCTCGAGGCCGTAGGTGATCTCCGCCGAGATCGGCGCGAGGTCGATCCCGCCGGCCTGCTGGAAATACGTGAACTGCGTGATCTCCATGCCGTCGAGCAGGATCTGCCAGCCGACACCCCACGCGCCGAGCGTCGGCGCTTCCCAGTTGTCTTCCTCAAAGCGGATGTCGTGCTTCGTCAGGTCGAGCCCGAGCGCGCGCAGGGAGTCGAGATAGAGATCCTGAACGTCGAGCGGCGAGGGTTTGAGAATCACCTGCAGCTGGTAATGCTTGCCGAGGCGGAAAGGGTTGTCGCCGTAGCGCCCGTCGGCGGGGCGGCGGGAGGGCTGGACGTACGCCACATTCCACGGCTCGGGGCCGAGGACGCGCAGAAAGGTGGCCGGGTGCATGGTTCCGGCGCCAACCTCGAGGTCGAGCGGCGTCTCGATCATGCAGCCGCGCTCGGCCCAGAAGGTCTGCAATTTCAGGATCAGGGACTGAAACGTCACCCGGGACATGGGCGCGAATTCTACACGTCTGATGTCGTTGTCGTCGTTGGCGGCGCCTGCGTATCCGTCTGCGTGGGCGGCGGTGGTGCGGTGTCGGTATTCGGCGGCACCGTGACGGTCGGCGGAGGATTTCCTTCCAGCGGCGGCGGGGTCGTTTCAGTCGCCGGAAGCTGCGGAGCAGGCTGCTGCGACGGCGGTGTCGGACGCGGACGGGGCGGCGCGGATGGCCGCGGATATCCGATCGCCGCGCTGCCGCTCGTGGCCTGCGGCAATGTTCCGGCGAGCGTCCCCGGCGGATTCGTCGTGGTCGTGCTGGTCGCGACCTGCGGCAGGGTGAAGTTCGAGGTCGTGTCGGCGTTCGTGCCGGTCAGCCCGACGGGCGGAGGTGTGGGTTCGCCGGGCACGTTGATCGTCGAGGTGACGCCGCTGGCCTGTCCCTCCTGCACGACGTCGTAGTTCTGCTGATCTTTGCGCTGCAGACTCCCCGAGCCGCCGCGGCAGCTTGCGAACACTGCCGCGATCGTCAGATAAATCAATGGGTTTTTCATAGGTTACGCTGTTATCGTCGTCGCATTTCGTATGCCAGAAGAAGAGATTCAGCGGGCTCTCCATGAGGGCTTTTCGCGACAAAGTCTGATGGCCACATTCGGCGCAAAGCTCAGCCGTATCGCACCGGGTGAGGTCGAGATCGAGATGCCCTACAGCGATCGCGTCGGCCAGCAGACGGGGCTGGTGCACGCCGGAGCCATCGCCGCGATCGCCGACAGCGCATGCGGAGGAGCGGCGATTACGCTCTGGCCGGACGGTTCCGACGTGGTGAGCATCGAGTTCAAGGTGAATCTGCTCGCGCCGGCGCGCGGCGAGCGTTTTGTCGCTCGCGCCCATGTGGTCCGCTCCGGGAAGACCATCAGTGTCTGCGCCGCGGACGTGTTCGCGATCGACGGCACGAACGAGACGCTGATCGCGACGATGCTGGGCACGATGATGCGGAGGTGAACAGGTTGCGCGTTGGATTCGTTCTCATTGCGACCGCGCTGACACTGGGCGGCTGTCGGGAGCGCGAACGGCTGCCGCTCAACGTCGTCCTCATCACCCTCGACGCCACGCGCGCCGACCACCTCGGCTGCTACGGCTCGGGAAGAGGGGCAACTCCGGCGATCGACCGCATTGCCGCGCAGGGCGTCCGGTTCGATCAGGCTGATTCCGTCGTTCCCCTGACCCTGCCGTCGCACGCGACGATCCTGACCGGGGTCCTGCCGCAGAGGCACGGGCTGCGCACCGATGGAAGCGGGTCGTTGCGGCTGTCGTTCGAGACCCTGGCAACCGTGTTCTCGCGGCGCGGGTTCCGCACCGGCGCGTTTGTTGGCTCCTATCTGCTCGACCATCGATTCGGGCTGGGACGCGGATTCGGCGTCTACGACGATGCCGTTCCTCGCGATCCGCAGGCGCTGCGCTCACCTTTGATGTCCGAACGGCCCGCGGCAGCCGTCACCGACGCGGCGCTAGCGTTCATGCGCGGCGCGGGGACGCGGCCGTTCTTCGCATGGATCCATCTGTTCGATCCACACGAGCCGTATGCGCCGCCGGAGCCGTTCCGGTCGCGCTTCCCATCGTCGCCGTACGACGGCGAGATCGCGTACGCCGACTCGCAGGTCGCGCGAGTCATCGATTACCTGAATCGGGCCGGCCTGCGAAATCGCACCATCATCGTCGTCGCCGGCGATCACGGCGAAGGCCTCGGCGAACACGGCGAGGCGACGCA
This sequence comes from Thermoanaerobaculia bacterium, assembly GCA_035468985.1. Lineage (GTDB taxonomy): Bacteria > Acidobacteriota > Thermoanaerobaculia > Gp7-AA8 > Gp7-AA8 > DASVHS01. The sequence continues at coordinate 86,133 of DATISF010000009.1, read as the reverse complement.
CGGCCTCCTCCTCTACGAATCGACGCTTCGTGTGCCGCTGATCATCGCCGGTCCCGGCATCCGTCAGGCCGTGTTCAAAGAAGCAGTGAGCACCGCGGATATCGCGCCGACGATCGCCGCTTTGGCCGGTGCTCCGATGAACGTCGTCCGGCTCGACGGCCGCGACCTGTCGCGGGGCGTCACCGGTCACCGCGAGCCTCCGCCGCGCGACATCTACGCCGAGACGATGTATCCGATGAAGTTCGGATGGACCGACCTGGTGTCGGTGCGCCGCGAGGGAAAGAAGCTGATCTCCGGTGCCCGCGACGAGCTGTTCGACCTTCACGGCGATCCGGCCGAGACGAAGAATCTGATCGACGCCGATCGTGCGCTCGATCGCGAGCTCGCGGCCGCGCTCGTGCCGTCGAAGAAACGCTCGCCGTCACTTCCCGCGATTCCGGACGTGACGCGCGCGGACCCGCGGTCGATGACGCCCGTCTTTCACGATTACGAAGAAGCGACGAACGCACTCGACCGTGGCGACTTGCGGAGTGCGATCACGATGGCGGCGACGCTTGTCGCTCGTGATCCGACGAATCCGGAATTCCGGGCGATCCTGGCCCGCGCATATACAGGCCTCATGCAGAACGAGCGCTCTCTGCGCCTCTATCGCGAGGCGGCGGCGCTCGCTCCTGCTGATCCCGACCCGTGGTACGCGCTCGCCGCGGCGCTGCAGGCTGCCGGCGATCCGCTGGAGACGAAAGCCGCGGTCGACGAAGCGCTCCGTCTGGATCCCAATCGCGCCGAGGGACACAACATGCGCGGGCTGGTGCTGGTGCAAGGCGGTGATCTCGCCGGCGCAGTCGAGGAGTTTCGTCGGGCCATTGCCATCGATCCGCGCGACCCGCACGCCTACAACAACCTCGGCAATCTCTTTCGTGACAACGGCCATCTGCCGGAAGCGCTGGAAATGTACCGCCGCGCCATTGCGCTGGCGCCGCAGTTCTCGGATGCGCGCCTCAACCGTGCGGCCGCACTCGAGAAAGCCGGCAAGACCGAGTGAAGAGAGCCCTCGCCGTTTCGCTTTGTTGCGTTGTCCTCGCTTCCTGCGCGAAGCGCGAAGCGGTCCGTCCCAATGTTCTGCTGATCACACTCGACACGTTCCGCGCCGACCGCGTGGGACCGGGCACGCCGAATCTTGAACGGCTCGCTCACGAGGGCGTGTCATTCGTCAACGCCGACTCCGCGGTTCCGCTGACGCTCCCGTCGCATGCGACGATCCTCTCGGGACTTCTCCCACTCCACCACGGGCTGCGAAACAACGGCGCCGGATCGTTCCCGGCCGATCACCCGACGCTCGCGACCACGTTCTCAGCAGCGGGTTATCGAACGGGCGCGTTCATCAGCGCATTCGTACTCGATCATCGCTTCGGTCTGAACCGCGGCTTCGACACGTACGACGACGCGATCGCGCGCGATCCGAACAGCAACTCCTCTTATGACGCCGAGCGCCGTGGCGGCGAGACCGTCGATCGCGCCCTGGCGTGGTTGAGCCGGCCGGCGGACCGCCCGTTCTTCGCGTGGGTCCATCTCTATGACGCGCATGCGCCATACGCACCCCCGCAGCCGTATCCACAGACCTACGACGGTGAGATCGCGTATGTCGACGCGCAGCTCGGACGGCTGCTCGCGTCGATCGACCGGAACAAGACGATGATCGTTGTCACCGGCGATCACGGCGAGGCGCTCGGCGAGCACAGCGAGTTGACGCACGGCCTGCTGTTGTACGAGCCGACGCTGCACGTGCCTTTCATCGTGGCCGGTCCGGGGATCGACGCGCGAACCGTTCGCGCGTCGGTGACGCTGGCCGACATCGCACCGACGGTCACTTCGATCGCATTGCATCAATCGCTTGCGGGCGACGGCATCGCGCTCGATCCCGTTCGCGAGCCCGCGGAGCGAAATCTCTACGCCGAGACCGAATACCCATCCAATTTCGGGTGGAGCGATCTCGCCTCCATGCGTTGGGGCCGTTTGAAGCTGATCGAAGCGACGCACGCGGAGCTGTACGACCTGGACACCGACCCGCACGAACAGCGCAACATCTTCGGCGAGGAGCGGCGAGCGTACCGCACGCTCGCCGATGCCCTGGCCGGCGTTCGCGCGACGGCTCGCGCGGCGTCGACGGCCGCCGCGGTCGACGAGGAGACGCGCCGAAAACTCGCCAGCCTCGGCTATGTCGCACCAACGGCGAGCGCGAACCTCAGCGGACCGCGCCCCGATCCCGTAGCGATGGCGCCGCTCTTTCGCATCTTCGAAGAGGCGAACGCGGCGTCAAACGAGAATCGCCACGAGGAAGCGATCGCCAAGCTGCGCACGATCGCCGCGCGCGACCCGGCGAACCCCGTCTTTCGCGGCAGCCTGGCCCGTGCTTTCCGGCAGAGCGGCCGGCTCCGCGAGGCCATCCCGCTCTATCGAGAGGCGGTGGCGATGGCGCCCGACGATCCCGAGGCCTGGTACAACCTGGCGGTCGCACTGCAGGAGGCGGGATTGACGAAGGAAGGCGGCGTGGCCATTCGCGAAGCCGTGCGGCGCGATCCGCAGCGGCCCGAGGCGCACAACGCGCTGGGGATCGCGTACTTGTCGGAAGGGAATCCGAAAGCTGCCGAGGAGGAGTTCGCGAAAGTGATCGAGATCGATCCGCGAGACGCTCGGGCTTTCACCAATCTCGGCAACGTTCATCGCGGCGCGGGCCGGCTCGACGATGCCGCTCGCGAGTACGAGCAGTCCTTGGCGCTATGGCCGAATTACGCAGATGCGCTCAACGGCATGGGTGTTGTCGAGGTGCAGCGCGACCGGCCGCGCGACGCAGTCAGCTGGTTCGACAAGGCGCTGGAGGTTGCTCCCGATTTCTACGAGGCGCAGCTGAACCGGGGCATCGCCCTTCAGCTGGCCGGCGATCGCGCCGCCGCGGTCGCGCAGTTACGCGATCTGCTGGCGCGCCTTCCGCCATCGCCGGAATTCGCCGCCCAGCGGCGGGCCGCAACCGAGCTCCTGTCACAACTGGCCCCCCGCTGATCAGGGATCTGTTGCAACCGGCCCATACCATCTTCGTACTAAGTTCATCTATAGTGTGCGGCTAAATATCCGTCACAAAACAAATTACTAGAGGAGGCCCCCATGCCACATCGTCCCCGGCTTGCGGTTCTTTCTTCGCTCTTCGTGGTCGCGTTGCTTTGCGCGTCGATGGCATTCGCCCAGTCCGGCAGCGGTAGTCTGTCGGGCCACATCACCGACGCATCGGGCGCAGCACTGCCCGGCGTGACCATCACCGCGACGAACGAGGCCACAGGCTTCAATCGTACGGTCGTCACCGATTCCGACGGCTCGTACAAATTCCCCACGCTCCCCATCGGCAAGTACACGGTGCTCACGGACCTTTCCGGCTTTGCGGCGGTGGCAACGAAGAACGTCGAGGTGAACGTCGCTTCGGAGCGCGCCCTCAACGTATCGCTGAAACCGGCATCGGTGAAGGAGCAGATCACGGTCACGGCCGAGGCGCCGCTCGTGGCGACCGGTCCGAGCGCCGGAACGGTGGTCAGCCAGCGGGAGCTGGAGAATCTCCCGCTCAACGGCCGCCAGTTCGCGAATCTCGGCTCGCTCGCCCCCGGCACGTCGCTGTCGGTCAACTCCGACCCGACCAAACCGGGCCAGCTGACCATCGCCCTCAACGGCGGCAGCGGCCGAAACGTGAACTTCCTCGTTGACGGCGGCGACAACACCGACGACACGATCGGCGGCGCGCTGCAGAACTACAACATCGAGGCGGTTCAGGAGTTCAAGATCCAGACGCAGCAGTACAAGGCGGAATTCGGCCGCACCACCGGCGGCGTGCTCAGCGTCGTCACGAAGACCGGAACGAACGACTTCGAAGGAAGCGCGTACGAGTTCTATCGCGACAAGAGCCTCAACGAGGAGACCACGAGCGAGAAGGCGGGTGGAAGTGGCAAGACGCCGTATCGCCGTGATCAGTACGGTGCCTCGTTCGGCGGACCGATCATCAAGGATCGCGCTCACTTCTTCGCCACCGTCGAGCGCACCGACCGCAAGACCAACTACGTCCTCGCCAGCGGCGGCATCTTCCCGAATCTCGACGGACAGGCCGTGGCTACGCCGTTCAAGGACGACCTGCTGACCGCGAAAGCCAGCGCGGACATCAACGCCAAGCAGTTCCTGCAGGTCCGGTACGGCTATCAGAAGAACTCGGATAAGTACGGCGCGAGCCCGATCATCATGCCGAGCGCGCTCGGCACGATCACGAACAACTATCACTCCATCCTTGCCGGCCACACCTGGCAGGTCGGCGCCAACAGCGTGAACGAGTTCCTCTTCCAGAACACGCACTTCAAGAACTTCATCTCGCCCGACTCCGAGGATCCGGCGGTCATCTATCCCTCCGGTGTGTCGATCGGGCAGAGCATCAACACGCCCCAGTCGACCACGCAGATCAAGCGCCAGTTCAAGGATGATTTCTCGTGGTCGCAGACCCTCGGCTCGATGCGCAACGACTTCAAGGTCGGCGCGAACTTCATCGACGAACCGCTCCTCGGCGGCGACTTCAGCGTCGGCACGACCGGGCAGTACACGTTGACCCAGGACAAGCAGGGATCGCCCATCGCTGACATCACGATCTTCGGCGGAAAGTCGATCGACAGCACGCCCGTCAAGCAATACAACTACTACGTGCAGGACGACATCTCGGTGAATAAGAACCTCACCTTCAACGTCGGCCTGCGTTACGACCTCTGGAAGGGCTTCGATCTCGATCAGCGATCGAACGTCATCTGGCAGACGCTCTCCACTCAGACGAAGTACAACGAGTACTACCTGAAGGCGTTCCAGGGTGGCAAGGGTGGGAAGCTGAGCAACGACAACAACAACTGGGGTCCGCGTCTCGGCTTCACGTACGACCTGACAGGCGATTCGAAGAAACTCATTCGCGGCGGTTACGGGCGCTACTTCGATTTCCCGTATACGAACGCCACGATTCTGTTCCCCGCGTCCGCTGTGCAGTCGAACTACGGCGTCATCTACAACAACCACGACGACAGCGGCATCAAGAATGCGAACGGCTCGCTCTATCAGATCGGTCAGCCGTTGCCGCCGAACCAGTTGCCGGGCGCCGACATCCCGCCCCCGAACGAGATCGCCAATCCCAATCTCGCCACCCCGTACTCCGATCAGTTCTCGCTCGGATACTCGTGGCAGGTGAGCCCGTCCCTCGGACTGACGATCGACGGCTCGCACATCGACTACAAGGACATTCCGTACCGTTTCCGCGCAAACCCGATCGATCCGGCCACGGGTAAGCGGCGCTTCGCGGCGTTCGGCAGCTTCCGCATGTGGATGGGCGACGGCTCGGCGAAGTACAACGGCCTCAACATCGGCGGCCATGCGCGGATCGGCGACAAGTTCGAGCTGCAAGGCTTCTACACGCTCTCTCACGCGACCGGCAACGTCCTGGCGGGCGCTGACGAGTTCCGCATCACCGCCGCCGAGCACCAGCCGGATCTGCGCACGGTCCGTGACCAGAGCGTCGATCCCTACAACCCGACGTGCAGCGCGTGCTTCGGCCCGCTCGATACCGACTCGCGCCACCGCGTGACGGTGAGCGCCCTGTATCGCGCTCCGTTCGGAATCAACCTCTCAGGCATCGGCCGCTACCGGTCGGCGACGCCTTACACCGACTGGGCCGGCAAGGATCTCAACGGTGACGGCTATGCGTTCGATCTGGCGCCGGGGGTCAGCCATGTGAACACGCTGCGCGGCGCATCGTTCTCGCAGGTCGACGTTCGCGTCGGCAAAGAATTCACGTTCCTCGGCAACCGCGGCATCGAGCTGATCGCCGAAGTCTTCAATGTGTTCAATTCCAAGAACGAAGGCGGTTTCGTCGGGAATCGCGCGTCGGGCGCGTACCGCGCACCGTCCTTCTTCGCCGGCGATCCGGGTCAGGGCGAGCAGCGCCTGGTGCAGCTCGGCACGCGAATTCGCTTCTGACAACAGTGATGTAGGGCCGACTCTCAGTCGGCCGCAACCGTAGGGCCGGCTGAAGAGCCGGCCCTACGTTTTTGCCCGGAAGTTTTTTGAATCGGCCCCTGTTGCTCAAACCGTACCGAGGTGGTACTGTTTGCCGCCTCAGGGACCGCCGATGCTCAAGATCTCTCGCCTCACCGACTACGGACTCCTTGCCACCGTCTATCTGGCGCGCAAGGAGGGGGACGTCGTCGCCGCACGCGAGATCGCCGGCTTCTACCACCTTCCGATTCCGATGATCACGAAGGTGCTGAAGACACTCAGCCACGGCGGAGTCGTCGCATCGCATCGCGGTGCGGGCGGCGGCTACTCATTCGACGCCGACCCCGACTCGGTGACCCTCGGCCAGCTGCTCGAGGTGCTCGAAGGTCCGTGGGATCTCGTCGAATGCGAGACCTTCGATGACGACGGCCACGCGCTTTGCTCGATCCGCGTGGCCTGTCCCTCGCGCCGGTTCATGTTCGGCATCAACCGTGCGATCAAGGATTCGTTCGATCGAGTGACGCTTCGGGATTTGATGCGCGGCGACATGCCGCTGGTCCACGCCGCACGCGGCGAGGCGGTACTGAGAGCATGAGCGACACCATTCACGAGATTGCCGAGCAGGAATACAAGTACGGGTTCGTCACGAACATCGAGTCCGATGTCGTTCCGCCCGGCCTCAGCGAAGACATCATCCGAACGATTTCGGCGAAGAAGGGCGAGCCGGAGTGGCTGCTGGAGTGGCGTTTGAAAGCGTTCCGCCACTGGCTGACGATGAAGGAGCCGACCTGGGCGAACGTGCATTACGACCCCATCGACTACCAGGCCATCAGCTACTACTCCGCTCCGAAGCAGCAGAAGAAGCTGAACTCGCTCGACGAAGTCGATCCTGAGCTGCGCGCGACGTTCGACAAGCTCGGCATCTCGCTCGAGGAGCAGAAGCGCATGTCGGGCGTGGCCGTGGACGCGGTGTTCGACAGCGTCTCGGTGGCGACGACGTTCAAGGCCGAGCTGGCGAAGCAGGGGATCATCTTCTGCTCGTTCTCCGACGCGGTGAAGAATCATCCCGACCTCGTGCGGAAGTATCTCGGCTCGGTCGTGCCCTATACCGACAACTTCTTTGCGACGCTCAACTCCGCGGTGTTCACCGACGGATCATTCTGCTACGTGCCGAAGGGCGTGCGTTGCCCGATGGAGCTGTCGACGTACTTCCGCATCAACACGGCCAACACGGGACAGTTCGAGCGCACGCTGATCGTCGCCGACGAAGGCGCATACGTCAGCTATCTGGAAGGCTGCACCGCGCCGATGCGCGACGAGAACCAGCTGCACGCGGCGGTCGTCGAGCTCGTCGCGCTCGACCGGGCCACCGTGAAGTACTCGACGGTTCAGAACTGGTACCCCGGCGACAAGCAGGGGAAGGGCGGCATCTACAACTTCGTGACGAAGCGCGGGAAGGCATTCGCGAACGCGAAGATCTCCTGGACGCAGGTCGAGACCGGCTCGGCGATCACGTGGAAGTACCCGAGCTGCATCCTGCAGGGCGATCACTCGGTGGGCGAGTTCTACTCGGTCGCACTGACGAACAACTTCCAGCAGGCCGACACCGGCACGAAGATGATTCACATCGGGAAGAACACCCGCTCGACCATCGTGTCGAAGGGCATCTCCGCCGGTCACGGTCAGAACTCGTATCGCGGACAGGTGATGATCCTCAAGGGCGCCGAGCACGCGCGCAATTACTCGCAATGCGACTCGCTCCTCCTCGGCGACCAGTGCGGCGCGCACACGTTCCCGTACATCGAGGTGCGCAACTCGACGGCGAAGATGGAGCACGAAGCGTCGACGTCGAAGATCGGCGAAGACCAGCTCTTCTACTGCCAGCAGCGCGGCATCTCCCCGGAGGACGCGGTCTCGATGATCGTGAGCGGCTTCTGCCGCGAGGTCTTCCGTGAACTGCCGATGGAGTTCGCCGTGGAAGCGCAGAAGCTGCTCGGAGTCTCTCTGGAAGGAAGCGTCGGTTAGGACATGGCACTACTCGAAATCAAGAACCTGCACGCCGGCATCGAAGGGAAGGAGATCCTCAAAGGTCTCGATCTTTCCGTCGACGCCGGCGAAGTGCACGCGATCATGGGGCCGAACGGCTCTGGCAAATCGACCCTGGCCAATGTCCTCGCCGGGCGGCCGCGCTATGAGGTCCTCAGCGGCAGCGTGCTGTACGAAGGCAAGGATCTCCTGGCCATGCTGCCCGAAGAGCGCGCCCGCGAAGGCGTGTTCCTGGCCATGCAGTACCCGGTGGAGATCCCGGGAGTCAACAACATCTACTTCCTGAAGGCGGCGCTCAACGCGCTGAAGAAACATCGTGGCGAGGAGGAGCTCGACGCCGTCGAGTTCCTGCAATTCGCGCGCGAGAAGATGAAGGTCGTCGATCTCGACGAGTCCTTCATGAACCGCGGCGTCAACGAGGGGTTCTCGGGCGGCGAGAAAAAGCGCAACGAGATCTTCCAGATGGCCGTGCTCGACCCGCGGCTGGCGATTCTCGACGAGACCGACTCCGGGCTGGACATCGATGCCTTGCGGGTCGTCGCCAATGGCGTCAACACGCTTCGCAGCGAGAAGCACGCGGTCCTGGTGATCACGCACTACCAGCGCCTTCTGCGCTACCTCGTCCCGGACGTCGTGCACGTTCTCGCCGCCGGCCGCATCGTCAAGTCGGGCGGCAAGGAGCTGGCGAACGAGCTCGAGCAGAAGGGGTACGACTGGATCGACCAGGAGGTCGCGGCGGCGCGATGACAACGGCAGCTTTGTCGATCCGCGAAGATGCCGCCGAGCGCTTCCGCTCGCTGGGCTATCCGACTCCCCGGATGGAGGAGTGGAAGTACACGAACGTCGCGCCGATTGCCAAGGTTTCGTGGAGCGCCGGGCGTCCCCGCGCGGCGTCGGCGGCCGAGACGGCCGCCGCTCCAGCCGCCACGCTGACCTTCCTCAACGGCCGGATCGTTCAGAAGAACGAAACGCGCGGCCTGCGCATCCTTCCGATCAGCGAAGCTGCGCAATCCGATCTCGAGCCGTACTACGGCCGCATTGCAGACTGGCAGCGCAACGCCTTCGTCGCACTCAACATCGCGAATTCCGAGGATGGCGCGCTGATCATCGCGGATGGGGTGGTCGACGGTTTCGTGCACCTGGTCTTCATCGGCGAAGGCGATGACGTGTGGTCGCATCCCCACAACATCATCGTCGCCAATCGCGTGGCGCAGCTGACCGTCGTCGAGACCTACCTCGGCCGCGGCAAACACTTCACCAATACCGTGACGGAGATCTTCGCCGGACCGGGTGCGGTTGTCGACCACTACAAGATCGTGCGCGAGCCGGATGAGGCGTTTCATGTCGGGTCCGTGCAGATCCGCCAGGACCGCTCGAGCAGCGTCACCTCGCACAACGCCTGCCTCGGCGGAGGCCTGGTGCGCAACGACATCAACGTCTCGCTGGCGGGTGAAGGGGCGTCGCTCACGCTCGATGGTCTGTTCGTCGTGACCGGCAACCAGCACGTCGACAATCACACGCTGATCGACCACATCGCGCCGCACTGCGAGAGCCACGAGCTGTACAAGGGAATCCTCGACGACAGCGCCCGCGGCGTATTCGATGGCCGGATCATCGTCCGCCCCGGCGCCCAGAAAACGGTGTCGCGTCAGGAGAACCGGAACCTCCTGCTCTCCGAGACAGCCATCGTCGACTCCAAGCCGACACTGGAGATCCACAACGACGACGTGAAGTGCAACCACGGCTCGACGATCGGGCAACTCGAGGAAGAGCCGCTCTTCTACCTTCGCTCGCGCGGAATCGGTGAGGCGGAAGCGCGGAATCTCCTCGTCCTCGCGTTCGCCAGCCAGATCGTCGACCGGATGAAAGTCGAGCCGGTGCGCGAGGAGGTCCGCCGCGTGCTGTTCGAGCGGATGCCGGGACGGATGACGGAGCGGAGGGAGGCGAAACGATGAGCGCCACTGTTCAGGCCTCGGGCCTCAGGCCTCAGGCCGCCGATTACGACGTCGAACTCATTCGCCGTGATTTCCCGATTCTTGCCCGCAACGTTCGCGGCAAGCGCCTCGTGTATCTCGACAACGCGGCGACCACGCAGAAGCCGCAGGCCGTCATCGATCGGCTCGTCCGCTACTACTCGGAGGAAAACTCGAACGTGCACCGCGGCGTGCACTACCTGAGCGAGATCGCCACCGCGGCGTACGAGGACGCGCGCACGACCGTGAAGCGGTTCATCAACGCCCGTTCGGAAAAGGAGATCGTCTTCACGCGCGGGACGACGGAGAGCATCAACCTCGCGGTGCAGAGCTGGGGACGAAAAAACGTCAAGGCCGGAGACGAAGTGCTGATCTCCGCGATCGAACATCACTCGAACATCGTGCCGTGGCAGCTCCTCTGCGACGAAAAGGGAGCGAAGCTGCGCGTTGCGCCGGTCAATGATTCCGGCGACATCATTCTCGACGAGTACGCGCGCATGCTCAACGATCGCGTGAAGATCGTCGCCTTCGGCCACGCATCGAATGCGCTCGGCACGATCAACCCGATCAAGAAGATGATCGCCATGGCGCGCGCGAACGGCTCGCTCGTCCTCATCGACGGCGCGCAGGGCGTTCCGCACATGCACGTCGACGTGCAGGATCTCGACTGCGACTTCTATGCGTTCTCCGGTCACAAGGTGTACGGCCCGACCGGGGTCGGCGTCCTGTACGGGAAAGAATCGCTGCTCGAGGAAATGCCTCCCTGGCAGGGCGGCGGCGACATGATCCTGTCGGTCTCCTTCGAGAAGACCACGTACAACGCGCTGCCATACAAGTTCGAAGCGGGAACGCCGAACATCTCCGGCGTCATCGGTCTGGCCACGGCGCTCGACTACCTCGGCTCGCTCGGAATCGAGAACATCGCCGCGCACGAGCACGACCTTCTCCTCTACGCCACCCGGCGCCTGCAGGAGCTCGAAGGACTGCGGATCATCGGCACGGCCGCGGAGAAAGCCTCGGTCATCTCGTTCGTGCTCGAAGGCGTTCATCCGCATGACATCGGGACGATCCTCGATCAGGAAGGGATCGCCATTCGCACCGGACACCATTGCGCGCAGCCGCTGATGATGCGCTTCAACGTCCCCGCGACCGGCCGCGCGTCGTTCGGCCTCTACAACACCCGCGAAGAAGCCGACGCGCTCGTCGAAGGCTTGAAAAGAGTCGTCGAGGTCTTTCGCTGATGACGGATCTGCGCGAGCTCTATCAGCAGGTCATCCTCGACCACAACAGGAATCCCCGGAACTTTCACGAGATGACCAACGCAACGAGCCGGGTCGACGGATTCAATCCGCTGTGCGGCGACCACTACACGGTCTTCCTTCAGCTGGACGGCGACGTCGTCAAAGACGTCAGCTTCACCGGAAACGGATGCGCGATCTCGAAGGCGTCCGCGTCGGTCATGAGCTCGACCGTGAAGGGGAAATCGAAGGATGAGGTCGAGCGCCTTTTTGACACTTTTCACAAGCTCGTGACCGGTGATACAAGCGGCCTCGACGCGGCAGAATTGGGCCGTCTGGCCGCGTTCTCAGGGGTGTCGGAATTCCCAGCGCGTGTGAAGTGCGCCACACTTGCATGGCACACGCTCCGGACCGCGCTCGAAGGTCAGAAGGATACGGTGACTACCGAATGAACATGCGAGAAGAAGTCGTCGTCAGCCGGAACGCGGATGCGGTCATGATTCCGAGCGGGGAGCGAGTCCTCGTCCCGCAGGGCGCGCGCGCCACGATTACCCAGAGCCTCGGCGGCACGTATACGCTGATCACCGATCGCGGGCTGATGGTTCGCATTTCCGGAAAGGAAGTCGAGGCCATCGGAAAGACCCCTGTCGACGCGCCTCAGGTCGCCGAGAACGAGCAATTGACACCGGACAAACTCGAAGAGTTCGTCTGGGATGCGCTGAAGACCTGCTACGACCCCGAGATCCCCGTCAACATCGTCGACCTCGGACTCGTGTATCTCTGCGATCTCCAGCCGGCCGAGGGCGGGGGGACGGATGTGAAGATCAAGATGACGCTGACCGCACCGGGATGCGGCATGGGCCCCGTGCTCGCCGGCGACGTCAAGAACAAGATCGAAGCGATCCCCGGGATCAAGCACGCCGAGGTCGAGGTCGTCTTCGATCCGGTGTGGGACCGCAGCATGATGTCCGACGCTGCCAAGCTGCAGCTCGGCATGATGTGGTGAGTCGCCCCTCTCCGCTGCAGTAGAATCTCCTCGTTCCAAGTCCAAGGGAAGCTCTGCACAAGTCGTTGTTTACCTGATCCTAAGCCGCGAAGAGGGGCGAAGGATCTCGAAATCGCAGGCGTTTTCGGATCCTGAGATCCTTCGTCGCGCTTCGCCGACTCAGGATGACGACTTGTTCAGAGGTTCCCTGACGTGAGGAGTGCGGAATGCCGTTTTGCGCATACTGCGGTACCCGTGTCGACTCGATTTCATTCGCGCCATGCCCGTCGTGCGGCAATCCGCGGAACGGCGCTCCGCGTCCGGTGATCAAGGGCAGCTCCAACGCCGTGCTCATCGTCGCGGTCGTCCTTGTGGTCGGGCTGGTTGTCGTCGCGATCGTGGGGATCCTCGCCGCGATCGCGATCCCGAACCTTCTGACCGCCGTTCAGCGCGCGAAGCAGAAGCGAACGATGGCGGACATTCGTTCGATTGCCACGGCCGTCGAAGGCTACGCGATCGACAATCGGAAGTTTCCGCCCGAAGGAGAGTTGGGAAGCCTCGCTCCGAAATACATCCACACGGTGCCTCTCACCGATGGTTGGAATCATCCGATTCGGTACACGTGCTGGAGCACCCAGGGAGGAACCGACTGCGACGCGTACGCGATCGGGAGCGCCGGGAAGGACGGTCAGTTCGAGCACGATGATCTGAAGGAGTACCTGAACAAAGCGGGGCCGACGACGAACTTCAATAGCGACATCGTCTTCGCCAACGGATCGTTCGTCGAGTACCCGGAAGGAGTGCAGCACTGATGTTCTGCACGAATTGCGGGCAACAACTGCCTCCCAATGCCACGGCCTGCCTGAACTGCGCGACCCGCGTGCGCAGCTATCCCGCGCCGCCCTCCATTCCCAATTACCTCGTGCCCGCGGTCCTCGTCACGCTGTGCTGTTGTCTTCCGTTCGGGATCGTCGCAGTGGTGTATGCGGCGCAGGTGAACTCGAAACTCGCCGCCGGTGACATCGCCGGGGCGCAGGACGCTTCCGGGAAAGCGAAGATGTGGACGTGGATCGGCGCCGGGAGCGGTGTCGCCCTGACCATCGTTTGGATTCTGATGGGAGTTCTCGGTGGCTATACGCAGCAATAGATGGTTCGTCTCGGCAGCGGCCCTCGGAGCTGCCGGCGCTCTGTTCGCGGTCTACGCGTTTGATCCGGCCACGGCGTCGTTCTTTCCGCGCTGCATGTTCCATCAGTTGACGGGGCTGCAGTGTCCGGGCTGCGGCGGGACGCGTGCGCTCCACGCGCTGCTGCATGGAAATGTCATCGAGGCGCTCAGGTTCAACGCCTTCCTCGTGATGACCGGTCCGTTCGTCGCCCTCGGCGCTGCCAGCGAGGTCGTTGGACGATCAGAGATGTTGCGCCGCCCGTGGATCGGGTGGACGGCGGCCCTGGCGCTGATTGCCTGGGGCGTAGTGCGGAACCTGGTTTAGCGGCGGCCGCGAACGGCCGCCGCTCCACTCACATCACATGTGCTGCTGGAACCAGGTCCACTGACCGATCGACTTCCCCTGCTGGAGCTGCTGCGCCTGCAGATAGCCGTCGATCGCCATGGCGATCGCAACGACGGCAGAAAGAGTGCCGCAGCTCGGCGGGACGAGCAGGATGGCCCACGCCACGATGGCGATGATGCCCTTCGTCTTCTGCCCGATGATGATCGAGCCGACTCCGCCGAGAACCAGAAGGTTCAGGACGCAGACGAGGATCGGATCCTTCGGCGGTTGAGACGGCTGAATGACACCGCCGCCGCCTGATGCAGGTGTGGGTGTGTTAGCGCTCACGAGTTGTCTCCTACCATTTGTCGGCCATGTCGCTGATGACCGGCACGCGGAACCGCTGACCGTTGACGCCCTTGACGATGCACATGATGCGCACCACGAGGAAGGCGCACCAGACCACGCACTGGACGATGCCGATGCCGCATCCCATTCCTCCCATGCCGCGGGGAATGAAGAAACCGACGGCGGTCAGGGCGATCCAGAGGACGACTTCGGCGATGAGGATGGCCAGGCCATGTTTGGCATGCCACTGAACCTCGCGGTCTTCCTTCTTCGTCAACAGCGGGATCAACGCGAGAATCCAGAGGTACGACAGCACAACCATGAGAGTGCGGTCGGAAGAACCGCCTGCCGGTGCTCCACCGGGTGACGGCGGTGGCGGCGTGTACGATCCGCCTCCCGGCGGCGGGGTTGGAGGTACTGAGCTCATTCGATCTCCTTCTTCTCTGAGTTGGGACCAGCCGATTCTAACGAGTTTGTTCGAGGCGTGCGAGACGCTTTTCTGCTGCCAACATTGGAAAGACCGCGAGAATCAGTGACGTACTGACGGCCAGCCCTACCGGGACGACCACGGCGACCCATCCCCTCTCGTACCCTACATCGAACACGCGCCAGAAGAAATACTGCATGATCGGGCGCGCGGCGAGGATCATCATCGACCCGACATAGGTCAGCGAGACGGCCATATAGGCGAAACCGCCGAGGGAGAGTCCGACCTGCAGCGGATTTTCGGCCGCAAAATTCGGGGAGAACGCGCCCATGGCGATGCCGAGGCTGACGAGGGTGATGGCGATGATGGCCGAGGCGGGAAGGGTGAAGGCCCAGACGATCGGCCCAGCGGCGAGGATCACGTTCGCAAACGCGGTGAGGAGAATGGCCAGAACGGCCAGCGGCGCGCCGTAAACGATCAGTTTCACGCGCAGCAGCTCACGGTACGAGATCGGCGCGACCTGGAGCATCCAGAACGCCTTGCCCTCCGACGACACGGATGGGTAAGCGAAGCGGAGGCAGATCGCCGCGACGACGAAGCCGGCCATCCCCAGGTTGGCATAGGCGATGATCGTTGCGCGTGCATCGCCGCCGAGCGGCAGCATCTGCACGTTGTACAGGTAGATGAACAGCAGCGCGGCCATCATGAAGAGCTGCGACCACTGCGCGACGTCTCGAGTCAGCGTGCGGATCTCTTTGGCGATCATGGCCCGCACCGGCAGGCGAGTGTGGGTCAGGAGCGCGTCGATGGAGCGCGTTAGCGGTTTCGCGCCGAGCGCCATCGGGGCCATGCTCTCGCGGGCGCGAACGAACGCCACGAAATACGTCTGCCGCACCACAATCACGAAGATCGCCAACGCCACAGCTGCGAGCACAACGATCTTCGGCGGCAGCGGTGAAGGATGAACCGCGACCATGGCGTCCGCCAGCGCGGTGCCCGGGTAGAGATCGATGGACGGCAACTCGATTGCGCGCAGCACGGCGACAAGGTTGTCGGTCTTGACCTCCGTGAACAGGCGCTCCGGCCGGCTGACACGGAACGCGACCACGGTCACGGTCAGAACGAGAATGGCAATCGTGGCGACGATCTGATGAACGCGCCGCACCGGAAACCACCGCACGAGCAGAACGATCGTCAGGCTGGCAATCGTGACCGGAATCGACAGCAGCAGCGCCAGATTGACGAGCACGATCGGGTAGTACGTCCAGGGCCGGTCGTACTGCCTGGCGAAAGCGACGAACAGCGGGGTGAGGAACACGAACACCACCGACGCGCTCTGCAGAAGCGTTTTCACCCAGCGCGCGAGGACGATGGCGATCTTGCGACGGGGCGCAGAGTGGTAGATGTCGAGATCGAGATCGGTGAAGAACGCGCCGATCGCCGCCGTCATCGCTGACGAGAACAGAACGATTGTGGCGACGAGAAACACCATCGCCAGAATGTTGCGAAGGATCGCCAGGGCGAAGAACGGAGTGGCCTCCTCGATCTGTGCAGTGGCCCTGAAGAGCCGCCGGAACAGAGCGAAGTCACCGTAGAGAAAGAGAGCGAAGGTGATTGTGACGACCGCGATCCGCGCAATTGCCGCGGCGTTCAGCGGGCGGAGCTTCGAAAGGGCGATGCGGAGCGACCACATGACCTACGTAATCTTACGAGCGTCTCGCAGCCACTCCAGCGCCCCATCCCTTCTGGCCATCCTGGCGCGATGCCGCTCCAAGCCCAGCTCGATGAGCCGCTCGACCAGGCGCGAGTACTTGATCTCCGTGGCTTCCCACAGCTTCGGGAACATCGAGATTTTCGTGAAGCCGGGGATGGTGTTGATCTCGTTGACGAACGCGCGGTTGGTTCCCCGCTCCAGGAAGAAGTCGACGCGCGCGTAGCCGCTCGCTCCGATTGCGCGAAACGCGGCCACGGCCAGCCGGCGGATCTCGTCGCTCTTGTCCTTCGGCAACTTCGCCGGAATCGTCAGCGTCGATTGGGAATCGGCGGCGTACTTGTCCTCGTAATCGTAGAACTCGCGGCCGGCGACGATCTCGCCGGGCAGCGACGCTTCCGGCTGATCGTTGCCGAGGACGGAGACTTCGATTTCGCGAGCGTCGATGCCGCGCTCGATGAGGAGCTTGTCGTCGAACTTCAGCGCGAATTCGACGGCTGCAGCAAGATCGCCGTCGCTCTTGACTTTCGTCACGCCAATCGACGATCCGCTGTTGGCAGGCTTCACGAAGTAAGGGAGGCGCAACGCGTTATTGACCGCGCGCGTGATCCGGTCCCGCTCGTGACGCCATTCGGTCTCCAGGACGAGCACGTACTCGACAATGGGCAGCTTGGCCGTGGCAAAAGCGTGCTTCATGTGCCCTTTGTCCATGCCGACGGCGGAGGCGGCGACCCCGGCGCCCGCGTACGGTGCACCGACCGTCTCGAGGTAACCCTGCAGCGTTCCATCCTCGCCGCCGGTTCCGTGGATGAGCGGAAAGACGATGTCGGCATTGCCGGCGCGCCACCACGTCTCGAACGAGAAGTCCGCGTCGCCCTGTTCGCTGCTCGCGCCGGACAGAATTTCGGCGCTGCGCTGCGGGGAGACGAACCGGCCGTCCTTGGCGATGCAGATCGGAATCATCTCCAGGCGGCTCTTCGGCGCAGCGCCCGCCACCGAACGAGCCGAGAGGATCGAGACGTCGTGCTCGGCGCTTCGTCCGCCGAAGATGAGTGCGGTGCGAATCATGTGCTGCCCGTCACTTGGGGATCGGGATGCTTCCCAGCAGATACTTCAGATCGTCGTCGCGCCAGCGGATTCCTCCGCCGAAGGTGAACGCGGTGTCGTTGAACGCATTATCGACGCCCGACGTGAGGAAGATCCGCGGCGTGTTCGGCTTCTCCTGCCGCAGCGTGTATTCGCCGAACAGGCGCACGTGCGGATTCGGATCGTAACGCTTGCCGAAGTCGAACGCCTCTCCGACGAGCCGGATCCGTGGGTTGAATTGATAGTCGACGCCCGCGCCGCCGGTATTGTCGAAGAGACCGATGCGCAGGCCGAGATTGTCGAGCAGCCAGCCGGCCTGTGCGGAGATGCGGTAATCGCGGTCGAATCGCGTCTCGTGCGTGACGGTGGTGCGGCTGAGTCCCGTGGCCGGATCGGTCGTCGTGGTGATCGTGTCCTTCTCGCGTTTCCGTCCGCGCGGGTCGTCCGCGAGCTCCACGTTGTAGAACCGGTTCTTCTCCATGTTCGGGGAGAGGCGGAGCGTGACGGCGGAACGCGAGCTGCTGCCGAACTCGACGTCGTCCTCACGCTTGTTCATCCCCGCGTAGTAGTCGGCTTTGAGTCCGAGGTCGAGCCCGATCCGGTTGACACGGCCGAGCGTGTTCTTCAACTCGTTGACGCCGCTCTCCACCGATCCCAGCGCGGAATTGAGGCGGCTGTACGCTTCCTGGTCGTAAATCAGCTTGCCGACCGTTCCCTGACCGCTCTTGACCTGGCCGGTGATGTTGTTGAGATTCTCGGTGGTCGTGCGGAGGTCGCTCGAGAGCGTGCGCAGGTTCTCGACGACCTTTCGCACGTCTTCGCGGTTCTCGCCGACCGTTCCTCCGATCTGATTCGCAACGCGATCGATCGAGGCCGCGAGCTTCGGAATTTCGACGCGCAGGTCGGCCGTGATCGCGCGCATGTTGCTGACCGTCGCATCGACGTTCTCGCGGTTCGTGGCGATGAGCGCCCTGACTTCGGCCGTGATCTGGCGGACGTTATCGACGATGTCTTCCAGGCGCTGCTGTCCGGACGGTCCGGCCATGGCGTGGCGCAGTGACTCGGTGATCGCTTTCACATCCGTGGCGATGAGCGAGATCTGGTTCGTGACCTGATCGATCGACGCCGGAGAGCTGCCGCGGAGCGTGACGGTGGCCTCCGGCGACGTCGCCGGCGCTTCGGAAGTTCCAGGATTGAGCTCGATGTACTTCTCGCCGAGGAGTCCGAGGGCCGCGACCTGGGCGTTGGCGTTGGAGTGCAGCGGCACGTCGTTGTCGATCTCGAGCGTCACCTCCGCCTTGCCGTTCGGAAGCAGACGGATTTTCAAGACCTTTCCCTTGCGCACGCCGGCCACGCGCACCGCCGACTTCTCGTCGAGTCCGGCGACATTGTCGAAGACGATCTTCACCGGACGGGTGGCCCTGCCGCGGCGGAGGTCCACGTCCTCGATCTTCAAAATGAAGTATCCGAGGACGCCGAGGATGATCAGCATGAAAGCGCCGATTTTTGCAGCGGATGACATGTCGTTTACTCCGAGATCCGCAACGGATCCACGCCCGCCTTGCGGAGCATCTGGAACAGCATAGCCAAAGGCAGGCCTACCACGTTCGTATAGCTGCCGTGGACCGAGTCGATGAACATCGATCCGATGCCCTGAACCGCGTAAGCGCCGGCCTTGTCCATCGGTTCTTTCGTGCCGACGTACCAGCGGATGTCCTGCTGGGAGAGCGGCAGCATGCGCACTTCGGTCTCGGCCACGCGCGTGTCATGGTACTTGCGCTCGATGTTCTGCAGGGTCACGCCGCTGTAGACGATGTGCGTGCGTCCCGCGATCAGCGAAAGCATCCGTTCGGCATCCGCATCATCGAGAGGTTTTTCCAGGAGCTGATCGCCGAGGAGCACGGTCGTGTCGGCGGCGATGACCCAGTGCGATGGATGCCGCGCCGCAACGGCGTGCGCTTTCTCGCGGGAAAGGCGCGCCACGTACTCCTCCGGTGCCTCGCCGGCCTGCCGTTCCTCCGGCACATGACTGGGAACGACGTCGAACACTACTCCGATCGAGGCGAGCAACTCCCGCCTGCGCGGCGACGACGACGCCAGAATGAATTTCATGCGGCCCGTCCGATGAAGAGAACGACGATGAAGCGCGCGTCCGGCATGATCCGATAGACGATCCGCAGATGTCCGGTGCGATAGCTCCACAGGCCTTTGAACGGCTCGAACAGCGGCACGCCCGAGATCGGATCCTCGTCAATCGTCTCCAGCGCTTTCCGTACCATCTGCTGCTCCGCGCCGCTCAGCGACTTCCACTCCGCTTCCACGGACTCCGCGATGCGGAGCCGGTCATTCCACAAACAAATCCTCCGGAAGGAGCATCGCCCCGCGGCGAATCTGCTCGTCGGCGGCGTCGATCCGTTCCCGCAGTACGGAATCGTTGGCGATGTCGACCGTCTCGCGGAGAGCGAGGTATTCGTCCCACGAAACGAGGAGCGCCACCGGACGGCCCGCCCTCTCGAAGAGCGTGCGCTTACCGGTCAGCTCGCACTCGCCGACGAGTTCCCGCACCGCGTCGGGCAGGTCGGGAACCTCGAGCCGCTTTTCCATCGCCAAAAAGCCCCTGCAGGTAGGTGCGGAACTCGTTGCCGAGCACCGGGTGACGCAGCGCGTAGTCGACGGTGGCCTTCAGATAGCCGAGTTTTTCGCCGGCATCGTAACGGTGGCCCTCGAAAACGTATCCGTAGAAGTCGCCCTGGCGGACAAGGTCGCGCATGGCGTCGGTGAGCTGGATCTCGCCGCCGGCGCCGAGCTCCGTCTTCGCCAGCAGCGGGAAGATGTCCGGCGGAAGGATGTAGCGGCCGATGATCGCGTAATGCGACGGCGGCTTGATCTTCGGCTTCTCCACCATGTCTTTCACTTTGAAGCGGCGCTTGCCGATCAGGTCGCCGGCCACGATGCCATAGCGCGAAGTCTCGCTCGCCGGAACTTCCATCAGCGCCACGACGGGACGTCCGGTGTCCTCGAAAACCTTGCGCATCTGCTTGAGGCACGGCTCGTCGGCGAGGATCACGTCATCAGGCAACAGAACGGCGAAAGGTTCGTTGACGACCGCATCCCGCGCGCTCAGCACCGCATGTCCGAGGCCGAGGGCGTCTTTCTGGCGGATGGAGATGAGGTCGACCAGCTTCCCGGCCGCCTCCACTTCGGCAAGAAGGTCGTTCTTGCCTTTCTCGCGAAGCTGTCGCTCGAGGCTGTGGGAGCGATCGAAGTGGTCGAGAATCGACTCCTTCCCCTGCGAAGTGATGATGATCAGCTTGTCCAGGCCCGAAGCCAGCGCTTCTTCGATCCCGTACTGGAGAATCGGCTTATCGACGAGAGGGAGCATCTCTTTGGGGATGACTTTCGTCGCCGGGAAGAAACGCGTGCCGAAACCGGCACAGGGAAAAACGCATGTGCGGAGCAGGGTCATCTGGCGGGCTAGCATAACAAGTCCTCGGGCCTCGGACCCAAGCCACCCACGAACCGCGGACCCCAGGACTCGAGGACCGAGGACTGGTTCTTGCTTTGGCCGCCTGTGGTACAACTGACTTCGATTGGGTGGGAATGCGTAAATCCCTCATTTTTCTTGGCCTACTACTACTGGCGATCCCGGCGTCCGCGCAGTGGCGGCGCGCCGGGCTGTTCGGAGCGGATGTTCGTGCGCTCGTCGCCGATCCCGTCGATCCCGATCTCCTCTACCTCGGCACCAGCGGTGGCGAGGTGTACGTCTCTGAAGACGGAGCGAAGAGCTGGACGAATCCGCGCAACAGCGTGCCGTTTCCCGGCTACGTCGTCGACAACCTGGTCATCGATCGCAGCGGCCGCGTATGGGCCGCGTGCTGGGGTCTGTGGGGCGGCAGCGTCATCGCCGTGTCCGACGATCGAGGGAAGACCTGGACGCGGCGCGACCACGGGCTCGAAGAGGCGTCGATCCGCGCCATCGCCATCGATCAGAACGACGCCGGCTTCGTCATCGCCGGCGGACTGACCGGCGTCTATCGCAGCACCGATGGCGGCGAGTCGTGGGAAAAGATTTCCGATCAGGAGAACGTCGAGTCGCTGGCGATCGATCCGCGCACGCACGATCGCATCTACATCGGCACCTGGCGCCAGGGATGGCGCACGGACGACGGAGCGAAGACCTGGAGCCGCATCAACAACGGCATGGTGCTCGACACCGATATGTTCGGGATCACGTTCGATCCGAACAATCCCGACGACATGTGGGTCTCGACCTGCGGCTGGGTCTACAACACCGTCGATCGCGGCGAGAAGTGGACGCGGTACCGCGATGGATTCAACAACCGGCGCATCCACGACATCGAGATCGATCCGTGCGATCCCGACACGCTCTACGCGGGATCGGTGGCGGGCCTGTATCGCTCCGATGATCGAGGGAAGAGCTGGTACTCCGTCTCGAGCGAGGAGCTCGTCGTCAACACGATCGTGCTTCACCCCGCCATTCCCGACCGCGTGATCCTCGGCGTCGAAGGCGACGGCGTGTACGTCTCCAACGACCGGGCAAAGACATTCACCCGCGCGTCCGAAGGCCTGCACAATCTGCGGATCACGTCCATCGTGCCCGATCCGGACGTCAAGGACGTGGTGTTTGCGTCCGTCGCATTCGGCGGAGCGGCATCGGGCATCTATCGATCCGACGACGCGGGGAAGAGCTGGACGCGGGTCAGCACGACGCGGCTGCCGGAAGTGCTCACGATCTCGATCGCTCCGGCCGAGGATGGGGCGCCGAAATACGTCGTCGGAACGGAGAAGGGTTTTTTCTTCAGCGATGACGCCGCGGAATGGACGCAGGCCGACCCGCTGAGCTTTCCGATCCGCGTCAACAAGGTCCTGCGCTTCAACCGCAGCCGGTTCTTCGCCGCGACCTCCGAAGGCGTTTTCACCACGCGTGACGGCGGGAAAGAGTGGTATCGCCTGGCCGGCTCGGACAGCCGCACCGTGGACATCGCTCTCGGCAACATCGGTGCGAAGAAGGGGCTCTTCGCGTTGAGCGCGACCGGCATCACCGTCTTCGACGGATCGCGATGGTCGACCGTGACGAACGTTCCGGTGACCGGCCGCACGATCGCCGTACGCACAGTCAACGGCGTGCAGTTCATCTTCGTCGCCGGCGCGCAGGGCGTGAAGGCAGGCCGCGTCGATGACGAGGGCGAATGGATTCCGTCCGACGCGCCCGACGCGCAGTACGCGGCCGTGTATGGCTCGACGCGCAGCTCTGACCATCTGCTCTTCCTGACCTCGCGTCAGCAGCGCGAGATTCTCGTCGGAACGCCTGACGAATCAGACTGGCTGCAGCTCGTCCTTCCTTCGCAGAACACGGAAGTGACGACCATCGCGCCCGATCCGTTCAGCGACCGCTTCTATGTCGGCACCGTCGGCGAAGGCGTGTTCGTCTACGACGGAAAGACGCAGCGGTACGTGAAGCGTGAGGAAACGCCGGCCGCCGTGGCTGGCGCAGGCGCGCAGTAATGGCCCGGCTGAAGCCGGGGCTCCATCACTTCACGGGATCGTAGTACCGCACCGCGAGATACCCGACGCCCTTCTTCCCGTAATCCGACTTCGGGTCCGCTGAGAGCACGACCATGATGTTCGGCAGCCGGTCGTCGTAGAGGACGATGGAACTCGACTTGACCGTGCTCTTGGGTGCGCCGTGCTCTTTCCGCAGAAACTCTTTCTGCTCGGTGAACGCGTTGCGGATCTCGGGCAGGATGGCGAACAGCTCGAATCGGATGGACCGCAGCCGCTCGCCGTGGAACTCCAGCGTGAGCGACTTGTCGTCGGCGTAGTCGATCACGACCTCATCGTTGTTGCGTCCCGGCTTGACCGACCATCCCGAATCGAGCAACGCCTTCACCGCATCCGCGCGCGGCATGCCGATGATCAGGCGGAACGCCTGAGGCGTCATCCACGACGTTTTGGAGTTCGAGGGGAAGGAGCTGACGAGAGCGAGGAGGAGTAAAGCGGTCGGCATCGGTCAGTGGACGTAGCTGTCGGTCTGGACATCCTTCCGCGACTGGACGATCGACGTGGCCAGCACGACGCGGCGTCCGATCTCTTCCCACTGTTGCGAGCGGACGAGATCGGGAACGGCGAGCGACGGGCCGAGGTTGACGGCCAGGCAGCCGGAGTCGAGATAGGAATCGATCATGTCGAGCGGCACGGGGCCACCGGCGAGCATCGGCACGTCGCGGATCGGCCCGCGGATCGTTCGGATGTAATCGGGTCCGCCAAGGTACTGGGCCGGATAGACCTTGACGATGTCGCTGCCCGCCTCCCACGCCCGGATGATCTCGGTGGGCGTGGCCGCGCCGGCGATCGAGAGGAGGTCATTCTCCACGGCGTACTCGATCACCTGCACATCGGTGTGCGGCGAGACGATGACGCGGGCGCCCGCGCGCCGCGCCAGGGCCGCGTCGTTCGAGCTGCGGACGGTTCCTGCGGCGACGACGATGTCATTCGCGCCGAATTTCTGTACCACGTAGCTGATCAGGTCGAAGGCGTCGGGCGTGGTCAGAGTGATCTCGACGATGGCGATGCCGTTGCGCGCGTAAGCTTCGGCGACCGACCGCGCGGCCGAGGCGCTGTCTTCCCTGACGACGCCGATGATTTGCTCGGAGCAGACGCGCTCCAGGAGCTCTTTTCGCGACACCAGTACAAGGTTATCACGTCATGCTGTTAAGCTTTTGCGACCACTCCGGGGAGGTTCCATGGTCCTGATCAACAAAGCCATCAACGAGGTCACCGTCAAGCTCGTCTACTACGGTCCCGGTCTGTGCGGGAAGACGACCAATCTCGAGAAGATCTATGGAAATCCGAAGCTCGAGAACAAGGGAAAGATGATCTCGATGTCGACCGAGACGGACCGGACGCTGTTCTTCGACTTCATGCCGATGGAGCTCGGCACGATCGGAGGACAGAAGGTACGCGTGCAGCTCTACACCGTCCCGGGGCAGGTCTTCTACGACGCGACGCGCAAGCTCGTCCTTCGCGGCGCGGACGGTGTCGTGTTCGTCGCAGACTCGCAAAACACGATGCGCGACTCCAACCTCGACAGCCTGGAGAATCTGAAAACCAACCTGCGTCTGAACCGGCTCGATCCGGCGAAGATCGCCCTGGTGTTTCAGTACAACAAACGCGACCTGCCGAATGTCGACAGCGTCGACGACATGACCCTTTATCTCGAACCGGGAAATGCGCCGATCGTCGAGGCATCGGCGATCAACGGAATGGGAGTGACCGCCACGCTGCGCGCCGCGGTGGCTCGGATTCTCGACAACATGAAGAACAACGTCGACGTCACGCTTCCCGAGGGACCGCCTCTGGCCGCGCCCGACATGACGGCGAAATCGGGCGTCACGGGAGCCTCGGCAGGAACGCCGAAACTGTCGATGCGGACCGAGGGCGGCACGCGCACGGAAATGCCGGCCGCGGCGGCCAAGACGCAGACCGGTACGCGACCCGTTCCGCCGCCCGTTCCGGTGTTCATCGCCCCGGTCATGGAAGAGGAAGAGGATCCGTTCGGAAGTGTGGCGCCGATTCCGGCGGCGCAGAGCGGCAACGGCCGCGCCGATCTCGAGTCGATGCTGGCCAGCGCCCGTGAAGTCGTGCAGTCTCTGGAAGCAACGCTCGAGCGCGCGCGCCAGCACGAGAGACGTCTCGCCGAGAAACTCTCGCGTCGTTGATGCCTTTGATGCGAGTTCCGCTCGAGCACTATCCGGGCATGAGCCGATTTGTGCTCGACTGGCTGCGCGGCGACGCGCGGGCGACGAAGTTTCTTCCGCGATCCGTCTGGAGCGACGCGCGTCCTGGCGCGTCGTCGGCGGCCGCGGGCGGCCACCGCTCCACGGTCGCGTCGGCGTTGATCGCCTCGAATCGCCGGTGGGGACTCTTCGTCAAACCGCAGCTGGAGAAATGGGCGAGCGGCGAGTCCGTCACCATCGTCGCCGGCCAGCAGACCGGATTCGCCGGCGGACCGCTGTACACGCTGGCGAAGATCGCCACCGTTCTGAAGATGAAGCGCGATCTCGAGCGCGCCGGAACGCCGGTCACGGTGATGTTCTGGCTGGCCACCGAAGATCACGACTTCGACGAGGTCGCGCAGCTCAACGTGCCGGTTCGCACGGTCTCGCGCGACGTGAGCCGTCAGCTCGACCTGTTGTGCGTTCGCGCTTCGCGCAGTGTCGAATCGAAGGTCGCCGTCGGCGGACTGCCGATCCCAGGGCCGCTCGTCACCGAGCTCCTGGCGTTGTACGAACTGGAACGGCCGCCCTGGCTGCGCGAGGGGATCACGTTCGGCGATTCCTTCGCCGAGCTGGTCGCAAGCATCTTCGACGGCGAGGTCGTGCTCGTCGACTCGCTGCTTCCCGAGCTGCGTCGGGCGGGGGCCGGACTGTTCGAATCGATCTTCAAGCGCTGGAACGACATCGAGAAAACGATCGGCGCGCGTTCGGCGGAGCTGGTCGCCAGCGGCTATCCGCCGCAGGTCGTGCCGCGGGAAGGGGAGTCGTACTCGCTCCTCTTCGAGCTCGATGATCATTTCGAGCGCCATCTCATCGACAAACCGCGAAACATCGACGCGCCCGAGCGCATCTCCACCTCCGCACTCACGCGGCCGCTGCTGCAGGATCTCGTTCTGCAGCCCGACATCTTTGTCGGCGGTCCGGCCGAAGTGTCGTATTACGCGCAGATCACGCCGCTGCACGAGATGCTCGGTGTGACCACGCCACGCGTCGCGCTGCGCGGCCATGCGCTGGTTGCGCCGAAGAGGATCCTACGGTTCATCGAACGGTACGGGATCAAGCCGGAAGAGCTCTTCACGACGCCCGATGAACTGCTCGCGGAACGTGAACCGGAAGGCGTGGCGAAGATCCGGCACGAAGCGGATGCCGCGAAGCGCCAGCTCATCAAACACATCGAGACGATCGGCGAGATCGCCCTTCCCGCCGAGCATGCGCTGGCGCGGGCCATCAACCGCTCCATCGGCCACATCGAATATCACTTCGGGAAGCTGACGGAGCGCGCGATCCGCGGGCTGGTGCGCAAGGAAAAAGAACGATACGCTGCGGCGAAGGAGCTTCTGGCGACGCTCTATCCCGATGGGCACGTTCAGGATCGCGTCGTGGCCTGGTTCCCGTACTGGCTCCAGTACGGCCGCGATCTCGTCGAACACATGATCGAGGAGATCGAGCCCGACGCCGCGGCGTTCGGCATCATCGGACTATGACCGACACAGTCGACCTTCTCTTCTTTGGCGCGCATCCCGACGATCTCGAGCTGTCGGCGGGAGCGACGATCGCCAAGATGATCGCCGCCGGCGCGCGCGTCGGCATGACGGAGCTGACGCACGGCGAGATGGGGACGCGCGGCGATGCGCGTACCCGCGAGCGCGAAGCCCGCGCCGCGGCGAAGATCCTCGGCGTCGACTTCCGGCTGCAGCTCGATTTCGGCGACGGCGCCCTGCGCACCGGACGCGAAGAGGAGATGCAGCTGATCGAGGTCATCCGCCGCACGCGGCCGAAAGTCGTGTTCGCGCCCTGGCCGGACGAGCGGCATCCCGACCACGTGCGCGCCGGCCAGATCGTCACCGACGCCTCGTTCTACGCCGGCCTGCGGCAGATTCACACGAAGTTCGCAGCACACCGCCCGCAGGCCGTCATCTACTACCTGCAGAATTACATGCTTCCGCCGTCGTTCGTGGTCGATTGCACGGAGGCGTGGAAAACGAAGATGCGTGCGATTGGGGCATTCAAATCGCAGTTCTACAACCCCAAGTCGAAGGAACCGTCGACGAAACTGTCGGACAAGAAATTCATCGAGATGATCGAGGCACGCGGCAAGCATTTCGGCGCCATGATCGGCGTTTCATACGGCGAGGCATTCGTGACGAAACTCCCGCCGCGCGTCGATGACATCGTCGCGGCATACTCGGGACGCGAACCGTAGGCGTTCAACATGCGAATCGGCATCACCTGTTACCCCACGTTCGGCGGTTCCGGCGTCGTTGCCACGGAGCTGGGGATTGCGCTCGCGCAACGCGGCGACGACGTTCATTTCATCAGCTACGCGCTGCCGTCGCGGCTCAACATCCTTCTGCACGAGCGCGTGCACTTCCACGAAGTGACGGTCACGTCGTATCCGCTGTTCGATCCCTATCCGCCCTACACGCTCGCGCTGGCCACGAAGATGGCCGAGGTTGCCGCGTACGAGAAGCTCGATGTGCTGCACGTGCATTACGCCATCCCGCATGCCATCAGCGCCCACCTGGCCACGCAAATCCTCGGATCGAAGGATCTGAAGGTCATCACCACGCTGCACGGAACGGACATCACTCTGGTCGGCCGCGACGAGAGCTACCTGCCGATCACGAAATTCGGGATCGAGGTCTCCGACGGCGTCACCGCCGTGTCGCAATGGCTGAAGAACGAGACGGCACGGAACTTCGGGACGAAGAAGCACATCGAAGTGATCCCCAACTTCGTCGATCCGGATCGGTTCCAGCACCATCGCAGCGCGTTCTGCCACATGTTCGGCGCTTCGACGGACAAGCTGCTCTGCCACGTGTCGAACTTCCGCCCGGTGAAGCGGGTGATGGACGTGATCGGCGTCTTCGAGAAAGTGTCGCGCGTCGTCGACAGCCGGCTGATCATGATCGGCGACGGCCCCGAGCGCTCCCGGGCCGAGTCCTACTGTCGCGACCACGATCTGCGCGACAAAGTCTTCTTCCTCGGCAACGTTCCGAACCTCGAAGAAGTCCTCGGCGGGAGCGATCTTTTTCTGCTGCCGTCCGAGGCGGAGTCGTTCGGAATGGCCGCGCTCGAAGCGATGGCGTCGGAAGTGCCGGTGATCGCGACGAAAGCGGGCGGAATGCCGGAGGTCATCGACGACGGCGTGACCGGATATCTCCTGCCGGTCGGTGCCGTCGACGAGATGGCGGAGCGCGCGATCGAGATTCTCTCCGATGACGATTTCGCGAGGCGGATGGGCGCGGCCGGCCGTGCCGCGGCCGTGGGACGGTTCGATGTGAAGAAAGTCGTTCCGCGCTATCGCGAGTTTTACGAGCGGATCATTGCAGGGGAAAGGGTGGGAGTGTGAGGCTCTACGGTTCCGCCCTCAAGCCACCCTGCGGTCCCGCATTCCCGTAGATCTCGCGATACCGGCGATAACTGTTCATCACCTTGCGCACGTAATCCTTCGTCTCCTCGAAGTTGATCGACGAGAGAAACCAGTCATCGCCCTGTGCGGGTGCCAGCCTTGACCAGAGTGCGACCTGATTCGGCCCGGCGTTGTACGCGGCCGCAGTCATGTAGCGGTCGTCGCCAAACCGCTTCGACAATTCGCTGATGTACTTCGCGCCCAGGCGGATGACGACGCGCGGATCGTAGAGGTCATCCGGATCGACGTCGACGAGGCCGACGTCGCGGCCGATCTCGCGCGCAGTCGTGATGATGAACTGCAGCAGTCCTCTTGCAGCAGCCTCCGATTTGGCCCGGGGGTTGAAACGCGATTCCTCGCGCATGATCGAGAGCACGAGCGTCGGATCGGAACCGTATTTCTTCGAGTCTTCGACGACGAACGGGTAGAAGTAACGCGGGTAGAGCAATTCGCGGACGGCCAGGGGCAGCAGGCCGGGCAGGTAGTCGTCGGGGACGGATTTCATCAGCACCTCGACCGCATCAATTGATTCGCGCGATGCGTTTCCGCGATTGAGAGCGATCGATTGCGTCAGTGCCGACCGCGGCGAGCGCAGGGGATAGCGGCTGCGGATCTGTTCCGACACTTCGTCGTACAGGCCGAGGGCAATGAGCAGCGAAGGTCGATCGGACGGATTCACATCGGGCAGCTGCGGAAGCGGCTCGGGCCGGAGCTCGAGGATGTTCCGGTACGCGGGAAGCTGGCGGTAGATCTCGGCGAGCCGCTGGAGCTCAGCGGCGCGATCTCTCGACGAGAGAAGAATGCGGTCGGTTTCGATCTGCTTCGCCGCCTGGAACTGCTTCGACGCAGTGAGGTTGTTCACCTGCGCCTCGCGGACGGTCAGTTCCTGCGCGACGCGGCTCTGCATGGCCGGACTCTCCAGCCGCTCGCGCGCGAAGTACGCAAAATGCGTCGGAACGGTGGCGCGGAGGACGCCGAGGTATTCGGTGAAAGCGGCGTGAGGATCGCGCGCTTCGAGAGCCCGTGCCCGCCAGTAACCGAACTCCGACACGTCGTACTTGTCGAGGAGCTTGGGCGGGACGGAATTGAGCACCGACAGCGCGGTCCCGTTGTTGCCGGCGGCGAGCATTCCCGTCGCGTAGGCCAGTGAGCCTTCGACCACGGCGTGATCGTTCGGCGCGAGTTTGCGAATCAGCTGCAGATCGACTGCAGCGTCGGCGAAGCGCTTCTGCTTCACGCGCGTGCGAATGCGTTGCGTGAGCGCCGCCGTCGTGGCGGGGAATCGTCCGGGAACCGCGATCGCCGCGGTCATCAGCCGCTCGGCGCCGGCGTCGTCCCCACGGAGTTGTGCCGCGCGCGAGGCGTGAAACAGGAATGTCGCCTTCGCTTTCGGATCCTTTGTGACCGCGGCTCCCCGCAAGTACGCCTGCTGCGCCTCCTCATACCTCTCGTTGCCGAACCAGCTGCGCCCGATCTGGAACTGCAGGTCGTCGCGTCTGGCCGGGAGTCCGGGCAGTGCCGCGGCCAGCAGGGCAACCGCGCGGTCGAAGTGACGGTGATTCTGCATTACGTCGCCGAGCATCGCCTTCTCCTCGGCGGTCATGCGGGTGACGAGATCGGGCCGGTCCAGGAGGCGGCTGACGCGATCGGCGGCATCATCCGTCGTCCCCGCCTTGAGCAGGGCCATGCCGGAGGTGAACGCGGCGGCCGCGTTTCCGGCGCGAAGCTCCGATTCGATCCCGCGCGCAGTCAGCTCGCGGCGGCGCGATGTGTCCAGCGATGGGGTGACGTTCTGCACGAACGCGGCGAGCGCCTCCGGGTGGTTCGACAGCAGGTAATCGGCCTCGTCGTCGATCGCTTCGCCGCGGTAGTGCGCGTCGGGATAGTTCGCGATCAGTTCCTGCCGTGCGCGGCTGGCCGCGGCGTGATCGCCGTTCGCATCGTCGATCTCGGTCTGGTGATAGAGCGCGAGATCGCGGAATCCGCTGGCTGGATCGAGATATGGGGCGAGTTTGCGCGCAGCCAGACCAGGTTCATTTCGTTCGAGGAGCAGCCGGGCCTCGAGATATCCGAGCGCGTATCGCCCGTAGAGATCGGGCCTCTGCTTCTGAATCGCATTCAGCAGTTGTTCGAGATCGGCGGGCGCGAGGCGCTGGAATGTCTCCGTCCATTGCGCGAGGGGCGGAATCCCGGCCGGTGCCTTCGCGCGCTGTTCCGCCGGAGCAACGCGGAACACGCGACGGCGGAGTACACGCTGATGCGCGAGCACCGCGAAAAGAATCGCGATCGTCGCCACGAGCACGGTCGTTGCGGCAATCGGTATGGCGAGGCGTTTCCTCAACTGGCTTTTGCGAGCGTGCCGCTCAAAACCGCCTGCGGCGCGCGCCGGAGGATCTCCGCCCGTGCAATCGCGTAGCCAAGGATGGCGTCGACGAGCATCCGCCGTCCATCGCGTGAGAGAAGGATGAGGATCTTCTCCTTCACCTCCCGGACCTCGACGATGTCCTCCCACCGCATCCACCGCCCGCGACGCCCGAACAGCGACAGGAGCCGGTTCTCGTACATCAGGCCGTCTTCACTGAAGTAGATGTGGTCGCCGTACTGCTGGACCATCGCCGCCACCGTGCCGAGGAACAGGAGAACCAGACCGATGATGGGCAGGGGCCGGATGTCATCGGCACTTTCGGCGAGGTACGTGAAGAACAGCGCGGCCGACGCGAAGGCCGCAGCGCAGGAGATCAGGCGAGATACCGGTGAGCGATCGAAGACGAGGATCTGGTTGGTCATGCGGATCGAACGAGCAGTGTAGAATGCCGCGCTCTCAGGAGGCCCGAGGCCTCAATCATGCGCTGGTCACATTACTTCATCAACACTCTCCGCGAAGTGCCCGCGGATGCCGACGTCATCAGTCAGAAACTGATGATGCGTGCGGGAATGATCCGCAAAGTTGCGGCGGGAATCTACACGTATCTGCCTCTCGGTCTGAAGTCCGTGCAAAAGCTCGAGGCCATCGTCCGCGAGGAGATGAACCGCGCCGGATCGGTCGAACTGCTCATGCCGGCCATTCAGCCCGCCGAACTGTGGATGGAATCCGGCCGCTGGCAGAAGTACGGGAAAGAGCTGCTGCGGATCCACGATCGCCACGAACGCGATTTCGTGTTCGGGCCGACGCACGAGGAAGTGATCACCGAGACGGTTCGCGACGCCATCAACTCGTACCGGCAGCTGCCGGTCAATCTCTTCCAGGTCCAGACGAAGTTCCGCGATGAAGTCCGCCCGCGCTTCGGCCTGATGCGCGGCCGCGAGTTCATCATGAAGGACGCCTACTCGTTCCACACTTCGGCCGAATCGCTCGACGAGACCTACGAGGCCATGCGTGCGGCATACACGCGCATCTTCCATCGATGCGCGCTCGACCACGTGCCGGTCGAAGCGGACACGGGAGCCATCGGCGGATCGGCATCGCACGAATTCATGGTCCTCGCGCAGTCGGGCGAGGATGCGGTGGTGAGCTGTCCGAACTGCAAGTACGGCGCGAACATCGAGAAGGCCACGTCGAAGTTCTTCGACGACGAGCCCGAGCCCGCCCCGATGGACGAGATGGCGCCCCTTCATACGCCGGGAACCCAGTCGATCGATGACGTCGGACGGTTTCTCAAGAAGCCGACGTCGCAGCTCGTGAAGACGCTGGTGTTCGCGACCGAGAACGGCGCGGTGATGGTTCTCGTCCGCGGCGACCGCGCGGGCAACGAGACCAAGATCAAGAACTTCCTCGGCGTGAACATGCTGGACATGCTTCCCGATGACCAGTTCGAAGAGGCCACCGGTGCGCCGGTCGGCTACTGCGGACCGGTGGGAACGAAGTGCAAGCGCGTGCTGGCGGACATCTCACTCAAGGGCATGAAGAACTGGATCGTCGGTGCCAACGCCAGGGACAAACACGCTGCCGGCGTGAATCCCGGCCGCGATTTTCCGGAGCCGGAGTGGGGCGATTTCACGACGGTGTTGGCCGGCGATCCCTGCCCACGCTGCGGCACGAAGCTCGAGATCTATCGTGGCATCGAAGTCGGTCACATCTTCAAGCTCGGCACGAAGTACTCCGAGGCGATGAACTGCGTCTTTCTGGATGAGAAGGGCGAGCGCCATCCGATGATCATGGGCTGCTACGGACTCGGAATTGGACGGACGGTCGCAGCCGCGGTCGAGCAGAGCCATGACGACGACGGGATCATCTGGCCGATGCCGATCGCCCCGTTTGAAGCGGTCGTGACGTCGGTCGGCAAGGACGAGAACGTGCTCGGCACGGCGACAGAGGTCTACGAGAAACTTCTGGCCGCCGGAGTGGACGTGCTCTTCGACGATCGCGACGAGCGTCCCGGCGTGAAGTTCAAGGACGCGGACCTCATCGGATTTCCGCTGCGCATCGCCGTCGGCGCGAAGAGCCTGGCGAACGGACAGATCGAATGGAGCTTCCGCAAAGACCGCGCGAGGCAGCTCGGCGTGCCCGATGATGTGATCGCGAAGGTCGTCGAGGCCGTCAAAGCCGCGCGCGCGTCGTCATCCTGAGGCGCGAAGACGCCGAAGGATCTCGTCGGCGAGATCCTTCGCTTCGCTCAGGATGACGTGGCCTGCTATCCTTCCTCCAAGTCGTCCACGCGGAGGTTTTCATGCGCAGGTTTCTTCTCGCGATCGCGCTGTGTGCGCTGGTTGCAGTCCCCCTCGCGGCCCAGAACACCGACATCGAGGCGTTGTCGGGGCTGCAGTTCAATTTCGGCAATCCCGGCGCCCGCTCGCTCGGCATGGGCGGCGCGTTCCTGGGACGCGCCGATGATGCGTCGGCGGCCGAGGCGAATCCGGCCGGCCTGACCATCCTCCGCAAGCCGGAGGTTTCCCTCGAGGCGCGCAATTACGAGGAAGCGCAGATCCTGACGACGAGCGGGACGTATCCCGATGTCGAGCGCACGGCCTTCACCCATTTCAGCAATCGCGTCGTCGTCAGCTTCGCCAGCGCGGTCTATCCGATCAAGAACAAATTCACCGTCGGCCTCTACTACCACGAGCCGCTGAAGAACCAGGGTGGCGGCACCGTCTTCCCGCAGTTCAATCAGACGACCGGGAAGCTCGAAAAAAAGACTCCGAACTTCTATCTGCCCGCGGCTGGCGGCGCGCCGATGTCTCAGCTCGCCTGCGAACAGCTGCGCCAGCAGACGAAGAATCCCGCGGCCTGTCTCGAGTACCGCGTCGATCCGTTCATTTCCGCGCTCGACGTCCGGCAGCGGACGTTCGGCCTGGCCGGCGGATGGCAGGTTCTGCCGACGCTTTCGGTCGGAGCGAACGTCCGGCTACAGACGTTCAAGGAGGGTGCGTTCACGTTCCGCTTCACGCCCGACTTCGATCCGAAGAATGTCTCCGTGCAGGCGACGGCCAAGTCGAGCGGTACCGACGTCAGTCTCACCGAAGAAAAGGACGTCACCTTCGGCGTCGGGTTCAAGTGGGCGCCGAACGACAAGATCAGCGTCGGCGGCGTGTACAAGCAGGGAGCGACGTTCGACGCGCCGACGTTCTTCTCGGGAATCCAGACGAACTTCGAATTCGTCAAAGTCGCCGATTCGAAGTTCCACAACCCTGACATCGCCGGACTCGGTGTCTCGTATCAGCCGATTCCCGTGCTGACCATCAACGCCGACGCCGACTACGTCAAGTACTCGAACCTCGTCGACGACTTCATCTCGGTCGTTGCCGATGTTTCCAGTCTCAACCAGCCGTTCGTCGCCAAGAACGTCACCGAGCTGCACATCGGCGGCGAGTATTTCTTCGCCGTGAAAGTGCCGTTCGCGATCCGCGCCGGCTACTGGCGCGATCCCGCGCACTCGGTCACCTGGAACGGCCCGCTGACGCGCGCGGACTACATCGCCGAGGCCATGCTGTATCCGAAGACCGAGTCGCAGAACCATGTTTCGGTGGGCGGCGGGCTGTCGCTGGGAACGAAATTCCAGATCGACTTCGCGTACGACACCTCGAAGAACTACAAGGTGGGGTCGATCTCAGCGATTACGCGTTTCTAAGGAACCTCTGCGCAAGTCGTTGTTCACGTCATCCTGAGATCCTTCGTCGTGCTTCGCCGACTCAGGATGACGACTTGCGCAGAGGCTTCCCTAAGGCCTGCAGGGGGACATCCATCAGTTCGAACCGCTCCCAGCCGCGAAAGTCGTAATGCCACCACTCGGAGCGGAGCGGCTCGAAGCCGTGGCGCGTCATTGTCTCGCGCAGCTTGTCGCGATTCCTGAGCGTCGGTTCGGTGGCGTCGAAGTAGTCGAGCCGCGCGCGGGGCGAGAACTCGTCGTAGGCGCTCGGCATCGTCAGCTCCTTGCCCGTCTTCCGATCGATGAGCGTCAGGTCGACCGCCGCGCCGCGATTGTGGCGTGAGCCTTTCGACGGATCGGCGACGAAGTCCGGGTTCTTGATCGGCTCCCACATCTTCTCGGTGATGCTGTACGGACGGTAGGCGTCGAAGATCTTGAGGCCGATTCCGTCTTTCGCGAGCTCGTCCTGCACGTCGCGCAGCGCGACCGCGGCGGGGTACCGGAGATACGCCTTCGCGACCGGGTAGAGCTGCTGGTGCATGAAGTTGTTCGTCGTCGCGTAGCGGATGTCGAGAACGACGCCGGGGATGAAGTTTGCGACATCGACGAGGCGCGTGTCGGGATCGGCGGCGACGAGCCGCTCATACGTCGCGACGTCGGGGACGACCTGCAGTCCGTAACGGTTCGCCGGGATGCGAGGCGCGGTCGCGCACGCCAGCAGTAATGCAAGCAGAGTCAGGTTGAACGACCTTTGCATCTCGCCTACTGTAGAACGCACCCATGGAGTTCGACATCTTCTTCTCGATCTGCCAGACCGACGTGCGCGGCTACGTGCCGAGCGAGAAGGTGATGTTCGAGAATTTCTTCGAGCAGGTCGAGCTCGCCGATCAGCTCGGGTTCGGGACGGCGTGGGTCGCCGAGAGTCATCTCTCGACCGAGGTCCAGAAGACGAATCCGGGCGCGGTGATCCCGCACTTCACCGGCGAGATCGGCTTGAACACCGACATCCTGCAGCTCGCGCATCGGATCTTTGCCCGGACGAAGCGGATCGGCGCCGGCTCGGCGATCATGAATATCTTGTGCAACGGCGGGCCGATCGCGGCGGCGGAGCGGATCAGGACGTTTCTCGCGCTGCATGGGCTCGATCCGGATGAGTCCCGGCACCTGACGGTCGGCTTCGCCTCCGGCCGTTTCCCGTTCATCAACGTGCCGTACGGCATCGTGCCGCGAACGGCGGTCGAAGCGGCGGCGTGGCCGGTGATGAAGAACAAGATCTTCGAGGAGGCGACGGAAATCTTCCTGCGGCTGCTGAAGGGTCAGACTCTGAATTCGGATCAGATTGCGCGACGGACCTTGTCGCGTTCCGACTTCCGCTGCGATGCAGACTGGCAGCGCGTCGTCGAGGCTCACGGCAGTTTCGCGGACGAGATTCCGATCGAGCCGCGCTGGCGGTTCCCGAACCTGAAGATCATTCCTCAGGAATCGCGGATGGATCTGCTCCGGCTTTCGATCGGTTCGCACGATCCGCACACGCAGATGCTCGCGAACACGATCATGCCCGTCGGCGTGTTCAACCTGTCGATCACGCCGGGCGACGAGATCGAGAAGACCAACGCACGCATGGGCGAGCACTATCACCCGGCCGGCGGGGGCTGGCATCGCCGCCTGATGCCGCGGACCGCTCTGGTATTCATCAACGACAACGCCGCCCTCGCGGCCGAGGAGGCGCGAGAGGCGCTGTCGAATTACTGGCGGGCGCTGGAGGGAACGCTCGACGAGGGCAAGGTAAAACGTGCGACGGACAATGCCCTGATCGGCGACGCGCGTGCGATCGAGCTGCAGATGCGCGACCGCTTTCATCCCGAGGACCGGCTGATGCTCTGGTTCGATTTCAATAATCATGACTCACAAAGAGTCATGAAAAACATGTCTGATTTCATGACTCGGGTGGCGCCGCGGTTCGCGGCACCGGCCGCCGTATGAAGGCGGGAGCCATCGTTGCCGCACTCCTCGTGGCGGTGATCGGTGTGTGGCAGCTCAGCAAGGCGCGTACATACCAGCTGTTCGGCGAGATCGTGCCGCGCGTGCAGACGCAGCGGAAGGTCGTGGCCCTGACGTTCGACGACGGTCCGTCGCCGCCCGTCCGCGAGCTGCTCGGTACTCTCAGGGCAAAGAAGGTTCACGCGACATTCTTCCTGATCGGCGGAGGCATCGCCGAAGACCCGGAGGATGCGCGGCGCATCGTCGCGGAAGGACATCAGGTCGGCAATCACTCCTGGTCCCACACGCGGATGGTGTTCAAGTGGCCCGGTTTCATCGCGCGCGAGATCGAGGACACCGACCGTCTCATTCGCCAGGCCGGTTACACCGGCGAAATCCAGTTCCGCGCGCCGTACGGCAAGAAGCTCGTGGGACTGCCGTGGTATCTGGCGCGACATCATCGGAAGGACATCACCTGGGACGTCGAGCCGGAGTCCGATCCGAAGATCGACGGCCACACCGACCGGATCATCGCGGACGTTCTCGCGCGAGCGCGTCCCGGCTCGATCATTCTCCTGCACCCGATGTACAGGAATCGCGCGCCCACGCGCGCCGCGGTCGGTCCGATCATCGACGGTCTGCGCGCCCGGGGTTACGAGTTCGTGACCGTCAACGAGCTGTTGAAGCGCTGATCTCTGGCGGGAAGGAGCGCTCGATTCCCCAAGGAACCTCTGCGCAAGTCGTCATCCTGAGTCGGCGAAGCGCGACGAAGGATCTCAGGACCCGAAAACGCCTGCGATTTCGAGATCCTTCGCCGTCTTCGCGGCTCAGGATGACGTGAACCTTCGAGATCCTTCGCCGTCTTCGCGGCTCAGGATGACGTGAACCTTCGAGATCCTTCGCCGTCTTCGCGGCTCAGGATGACGTGAACAACGACTTGCGCAGAGGTTCCCTGCGCGATCCAACGGCAGAGCATGTCGGGGTTCGCATACTATTCTGTTCAATCCGGATGGAAGACGCCCACTGGCAGCCTCTGGTCGAGTACCGCCGTAACGGAATCGCCGAGAACACCGTGCACGGCGCCATCTCCTGGGTGTCCGGCGGCAATCTCATCTACGCCTTCGGCGGGAACGTCGAGGTGTACGGCCGGTCGATGGTCAAGCCGGTGATGATGAAAGTGTTCGCGAAGGAATTCGCGAATGCTCTCACCAGCGAGCAGAAGGCGATCTCGGTCGCCTCGCACAACGGCGACACGGAGCACGTACGCGTGGCGCGCTCGATCCTGCTGCAGAGCGAGTGGGGCCTGATGCAGACGCCGCACGATGTGCCGCTCGTGCAGTTCGGGCGTCAGGTGCGCCGCCCGCGCCGCTGGTATCACTGCTGCTCGGGCGAGCACGCCGCGATCCTGCGCGGATGCAAGCTCAAGGGATGGCAGCGGGCCGGCTACGTCCTCCCGCACCATCCGTTTTTCGGGGAGTACATGGACCACATCCGCCGCGTTCTCGGGCCGCAGTGGAAACCGGGGACGATCGCCAAAGACGGATGCGGCCTGCCGACGATCAGCATGACCGTCACGGATCTGGCGCGCCTGTTCGCGAACCTGGTCACCGAGAAGAACGCCGACTGGATCTGGAGCGCGATGGTCGAGCGCCCCGATCTGATCGGGGGCTTCAACCGCCTCGACTCGACGATCCTGAAAGCGTGTCACGGCCGCGTCATCGCCAAGGAAGGCGCTGATGGTCTGCTCGGGCTGGCCATCGAACATTCCGAATATCCCGACGGACTCGGGGTGGTGGTGAAGATCGCTCACGGCTGGAATCCGCAGGCCGCCTGGTACGTCGCCCGCTACATCCTGGGCGTCCTCGGATTCGAGTTTCGCAATCCATACAAGCTGCGGCGGCAGAAAGCGTTCGTCGTCCCGGAGGTGATTCCGCCGAATCTCCGCGAGCGCATGGCGGCGATCGTGCCGTGGGATTCGTGGGATCCCGACATCGATCGATGGGAGTTCAATCCGGCTGATTTCGCGGTAACGTCATCCTGATGCTGAGCGAAGCGAAAGAATCTCATTGGCGAGACTCTTCCCCTTCGCTTCGCTCAGGGTCAGAGTGACGTGGCATGAGACTCGGTAATTTCATCGGCGGCGAGTTCTTCCCTCCTGCCAGCGGTGCGTACTTCGACGACATCGCTCCAGCGACCGAAGAGCCGATCGCCGAAGTTCCCGACAGCGATGAGCGCGATATCGATACCGCGGTGCGCGCGGCACGCAATGCGTTTCCGCAATGGTCGCGAATGCCGGTCGCGGAACGCTCGCAGCGGCTCATCGCACTGGCCGACGCGATCGACGATCAGTTGGAGGAGCTGGCGCAGCTCGAGTCGCAGGACAGCGGCAAAACGATCTCGCTCGCGCGCCGCCTCGATATCCCGCGTGCGATCGCGAACTTCCGCTTTTTCGCCACGGCGATCCTGCACTACGCCACGCAGGCACACGTCACCGACTCGTCGGCGCTGAACTACACGCTCCGGCAGCCGCACGGCGTTGCCGGACTGATCTCGCCGTGGAACCTCCCTCTGTATCTGCTGTCGTGGAAGATCGCTCCCGCGATCGCCGCCGGAAACACATGCGTGGCGAAGCCGAGTGAGCTCACGCCGCTGACCGCGAACCGGCTCGCGGAGCTTTCGCTCGAAGCGGGGATCCCGCCGGGCGTGATCAACATCGTCCACGGATACGGCCAGAAAGCGGGACGGGCGCTGACCGCCCACGCCGACGTGCCGGTGATCTCGTTCACCGGCGGCACGGTGACCGGCGCGGCGATCGCCGCCAACGCTGCGCCCCGCTTCAAGAAACTGTCGCTCGAGCTTGGCGGCAAGAATCCGAATGTGATTTTCGCGGACGCCGATCTCGACCAGGCAGTCGCGACATCGATTCAATCGAGCTTCGCCAATCAGGGCGAGATCTGCCTCTGCGGGTCGCGGATTTTCGTCGAGCGCTCGATCCACGACCAGTTCATGGAGCGGTTCGTTGCCGCCGCGAAGAAGCTGCGGATCGGCGATCCCGCCGATGAGTCGACCGAGGTCGGCGCGCTGATCAGCGCGCAGCATCTCCGGAAAGTGATGGGCTACATCGAGCTGGCGAAGGATGAGGGCGGAACGATCGTCACCGGCGGCCGCCGCGTCGATCGCCGCGGCTACTTCATCGAGCCGACCGTCATTACCGGTCTCGGCTGCGATTGCCAGGTCTTGCAGGAAGAGATCTTCGGCCCGGTGGTCACGGTCACGCCGTTCGACACGACGGAAGAGGCGATCGCGTTCGCGAATTCGACGAGGTACGGGTTGTCGGCGAGTGTCTGGACGCGCGACCTGCAGCGCGCGCACCGCGTCGCCGCGGCCATCGACAGCGGGACGGTCTGGATCAACTGCTGGTTGCTCCGCGATCTCCGCGTCCCGTTCGGCGGGATGAAGGAGAGCGGCGTCGGACGCGAAGGGGGCATGGAGTCGTTGAACTTCTTCACCGAACCGAAGAACGTCTGCGTGAAGCTATGAGAGGAGATCATGCGTAAGCTCATCGTTCTCGCCGCATTCTGTGCCGCCACGAACGCGCTGCACGCGCAAAATACCGATATCGAATCGCTTGCCGGCTTGCTCTTCAATTTCGGCAACCCTGGCGCACGCGCGCTGGGAATGGGGGGCGCCTTCATCGGCCTTGCGGACGACGCGTCTGCAGTCGAGGCCAATCCGGCAGGCCTGACGATCTTACGTAAGCCCGAAGTCTCCCTTGAGCTTCGCAACAATGAGGAACAGCAGTTCCTGACCACCAGTGGAACCTATCCCGATGTCATGCGCACGGGTTTCAGTCTTCGCAACCACATCGTTCAATTCACCTTCGCAAGCGTCGTATACCCGCTGAACAATTTCGTGATCGGCGGCTACTATCACGAGCCGCTCAGGAATCAAGTCAGCGGGGAGGTGTTGCCTGCCTTCGATCCGTTGACTGGCAGCCTTGTCAGGAACACGCCGAATTTCTATCTACCCAGGAATGGACCGCCGGTGAGCAGAGCCGAATGCGACGCGATCAGAGCACGAACGAATGACCCTTTCGCGTGCCTCGAATACACCCTGTATCCATTTGTCAGCACCCTGGACTTGAAAGAAAGGACCCTCGGGTTCGTCGGTGCATACAAGGTTCGCGATGTTTCCTTCGGGCTTGCCGTCCGGTATCAACGCCTGACCGAGGTGGCGACGTCGGCAGACTACAACCCCGCCACCTTCGAGCTAACCAGTTTGCGCGTGCAGGCGGCTGGTCATTCACCGACAGCACAACGGAGCGAGAACAAGGTCGCCGTCACCGCTGGGATGAAGTGGATGCCAACCGAGAAGATCGGCGTCGGAGCTGTTTACAAACAAGGTCCGAGGTTTCCGACGACGACACAAGTGGCCGAGGAAAGTACCGGCTTTGAATTTGTGAACATTGGAAATACCACGTTTCACGTCCCCGATATCTATGGCGCGGGCGTCGCACTTCGGCCGATTCCCGTCGTGACGCTGACGTCCGATGTCGTTCGCGTCAAGTATTCAAACCTTTCGGACAAGTTCTACGCCTTCAATGAAGACTTCAACGGAGACTACAAGGTGAGTGATGCCACCGAGCTGCATTTGGGAGCGGAATACTTCATCCGCACGAACGTGCCTGTCGCTCTTCGCGCCGGATGGTGGCACGATCCTGCCCACTCGCTCGAGTACCGCGGTCCATTGACGTCGCCCGAACGTGTTGCAGCGGCGATGCTCTTTCCGAAAGGAACGTCACGGTCCCATCAGTCGGTCGGAGCGGGAATGGCCTGGCCCTGGTTCGAGATCGACACGGCGTGCGATTGGTCGAAGAACTACCTGGTTGTCTCGCTGTCGATGGTCAAGCGATTTGAGCCGTAGCGGAGGGCGCAGCGCATGATCGGTCAGATCGTCGGAGGCGTG
Organism: Thermoanaerobaculia bacterium; assembly: GCA_035468985.1. GTDB lineage: Bacteria > Acidobacteriota > Thermoanaerobaculia > Gp7-AA8 > Gp7-AA8 > DASVHS01. The sequence continues at coordinate 44,539 of DATISF010000009.1, read as the reverse complement.
CTCGCCCCTCATCCGCCGCACATCGTCTATGGTGAGAATCACTGGCGCAACGAGCCGAAGTCGGAGTGTGGGTGGGAGGTGTTGCGCTGGGGATACGAGCGCGCGCGCAAGCATTTTCTGGCGAAGAAGCCGGACGTGCTGCTCGTCCACTCGCCGCACTGGCAGACCCTCGTCGGCCATCACTTCCTCGGCGTGCCGGAGTTCCACGGTCTGTCGGTCGATCCGATCTTTCCGAACCTCTTCCGTTTCAAGTACGACATCAAAGTCGACGTCGAGCTCGCGGAGATGATCGCGGAGGAGGGAGCGAAGGACGGGCTGATCACGAAGATGATGAGGAACCCGAACTTTCGCGTCGACTACGGGACGATCGTCTCGTGCCACATGATGAATCCGGAGTGGGACATCCCCATCGTCGGCATCTCGTCGAACAACTCGCCGTACTACTTCTCGAACGAGATGGGGCAGGCCCAGATGATCAAGCTCGGCCAGGCCACCAAGCGCGCCATCGAGCGCAGCGGCCGCCGAGCGGTGCTGCTGGCGTCGAACACGCTCTCGCACCGCCACTTCACGACCGAGCCGGAGATCCCCGAGGACATGTCGCGCGAGCACGTGTACGAGCATTCCGGATACCTGTGGGACATGAAAGTGATCGACCTGATGCGACGCGGCCGCACGCGCGAGCTCGTGGCGATCCTTCCGGAGTTCATGGACCACGCCGTTTCCGAGGTGAAGGCGGGCGGCCTGGCGTGGATGCTGTCGGCGTTGGATTTCCCGGACTACCCGGGCGAGCTGTACGGGTACTGGACGGTGATCGGGACGGGGAACGCGGTGGTTGGGTGGGATCCGGTCTTGAAGGCGGAAGCGACGACGCAGGGATGAAAAGAGACGAGACGGGAATGGTGAATGTTCAATGTTCAATGGTGAATGTTGAATTCAAGCGCGAGCCATTCACAATTCACCACTCAGCATTGACCATTCACCATTCCTCGTTCCGGGGTGGGCGGTGGCAATGATCCAAAAGGCGTACATCGTTCCCGGCCAGCCGCACATCCTGTTAGGAGCGGCGAAAAATCCCGGCTGGGCCTCGCTCAAGCAGAGCTACGAGGCGGTCGGCAGGCAGATCGCGCAATCGGACGCGGAACTGCTCCTCGTCTACTCCACGCAGTGGTTCTCGGTCATCGGCCATCTCTTCCAGATCGATCCGAAGCCGAAGTGGACGCTCGTCGATCAGAACTGGTACGAGTTCGGCGAGATCCCCTATGAGCTCCGCATCGATCCTGAGTTCGGGAAGCTCTACTGCCAGATCTGCAAGGACCATGGGATGCAGGCGGCGACGGTGAGCTATCACGGGTTTCCGATCGATCCCGGCACGGTTGTGGCGCTGAAACTGCTGAATCCGGGCAACGCGATTCCGGCGTCGGTCGTTTCATGCAACATCTACGCGGAGCGCGACGAATCGCGCGCGCTCGGGTTCGCGGCGCGAGCGGCGATCGAGCAGTACGGAAAGAAGACGATCGTCGTCTGCGTGACCGGCCTGTCGAATCGATTCGAAGTCAGCGACATCGATCCCGCGCTCGACCGCATCTCCTCGGCGAAAGACGACGAGTGGAACCGCAAGATTCTGGAGATGCTCGGCGAAGGGCGCCTCGAGGACGTGGCCCAGGTGGCCCGCGAGTTCGCCCGCGAAGCCAACGCCGACATGGGGTTCAAAGCCATCTGGTGGCTGGCCGCGTTGATGGGGGAGCACAACCGCTTCGACGGCAAGGTGTGGGATTACCAGCCGGTGTGGGGAACCGGCGCGGCGATCGTCGAGCTCACTCCCTCGGAGAAGGAGCTCGATTTCGAAAAGGAATTCGACGAGACCCAGGTCCCGGCGTTCGCGATGTCGAGTGGCACGGGCCTCGAAACTCACAACGTGCCGGCCGAGGCGCCGGTGGTGACGGAGAAGGCGCCGAAGCCTGTGGGGCCGTATCCGCATGCGCGCAGGGTCGGCGATCTGCTCTACACGTCCGGGATCGGGCCTCGCAAGCCGGTCACGAACGAGATTCCGGAAGGGATCGAGGCGCAGACGCGGAGTTGCATCGAGAACATCCGGACGATTCTCGAAGCTGCCGGAAGCTCGCTGGAAAAAGTTCTCGACGTAACCGTGTATCTCACTGACATGAAGCGCGACTTCGACCGCTTCAACAAGGTCTACGGGGAGTACTTCGGGACGATCCAGCCGACCCGGACGACGGTGGGGGTGGACTCGCTGCCGACGCCGATCTCGGTCGAGCTCAAAGTGATGGCCGGGCGATGACTCGAATCATCGACATCTCGCCTCTGATCGACGCCTCGATCAAAGTCTGGCCGGGCGACACGCCGTTCCAGTCGGTGCGCAACACCGACATCGCGGCGGGGTCGAACATCACTCTCTCCGAGATTCGTACAACCGTGCATGTCGGCGCTCATGCCGACGCTCCCAATCACTATCTGGCCGGCGGCGAAGACATCGCCTCGCGAAAGCTCGATGACTACGTCGGCCGCTGCACGGTCGTCGATGTGAAGAGCGCGGGACCGCGGCGCATCGTTCCGAAAGACTTTGCCGGGAAGCGGATCGACACTCCGCGTGTGCTTTTTCGAACCGGGACGTTTCCCGACCCGCGGCGCTGGAACAACGATTTCGCGAGCCTCTCACCTGAAGCCGTCGATGATCTCCACGCGCGCGGGGTCATCCTGATCGGGATCGACACTCCGTCGGTCGATCCGTTCGAGTCGAAGGAGCTGGAGGCACACCACGCGCTGGCGCGACACGACATGGCCAATCTCGAAGGGCTCGTGCTGGAGGATGTGCCGGAAGGGGAGTACGAGCTGATCGCGTTGCCGCTGCGGCTGGATGGCGCCGACGCCAGTCCCGTGCGCGCGGTGTTGCGCACGCTCGACTAGGGAAGCTCTGAACAAGTCGTTGTTCACGTCATCCTGAGCCGCGAAGACAGCGAAGGATCTCGAAATCGCAGGCGTTTTCGGATCCTGAGATCCTTCGTCGCGCTTCGCCGACTCAGGATGACGACTTGTTCAGAGGTTCCTTAGTGTCCTGTCATCGGGAAATCGGGCGATCGCCGTCGAGAGCAAGCGAGATGGTATCGATTTCTTGCGACACGCCACACTAGGCCATGGCGGCCTTGCGCTCGAGAACGAACGCTTCGAGCTGGTCGATGGGGAGCGGCTTGCTGAAGAAGTAGCCCTGGATCGTGTCGCAGCTCTGGCGCACCAGGAAATTGAGCTGCTCCTCGCGCTCCACTCCCTCGGCTACGACTTTGATGTTGAGGCTGTGAGCCATCTGGATGACGGCGCTGACGATCGCGGCGTCGCTCGGATCGGTGTTGACGTCCTTGACGAACGACTTGTCGAGCTTGAGCGTGTCGATCGGAAAACGCTTCAGATAATTCAGTGACGAATATCCAGTACCAAAATCATCCATAGAAATACGAACACCCAGGGTCTTGAGCTCGCGGAGGATGTACATGGTGTTCTCCGCGTTCTGCATGGCGTTGCTCTCGGTGATTTCCACCTCGAGCGAGGAGGGCTTGATGCCTGCCTCGTCGATGGCCGAGCGGATCATGTCGACGAGGTCGGGCTGCTGGAACTGCCGGGCGGAGAGGTTGACGGCCACGATGATGTCGTGATCGATCTTTCGCTGCCAGACTTTGATCTGCCGGCAGGCCGTGCGGAGGATCCATTCGCCGATGGGGACGATCAGTCCGGACGATTCGGCGACGCCGATGAAGATCGCCGGGGAGAGGAGGCCGAGCTCGGGATGGTTCCAGCGGATCAGCGCCTCCACGCCGACGATGCCGCGGGTGTTGGCGTCGATCTGCGGCTGATAGAAGAGGACGAGCTCGTTCTGGCTGACGGCCTTGCGCAGGAGGTTTTCGAGCGCCAGGCGCTCGAGCGCGCGTGCATTCATCGCCGGCGCGTAGAGCTGGTAGTTGTCGCGGCCCTGGTCCTTGGCGCGGTACATGGCCGTGTCGGCGTTGCGGACGAGCGTCTCGGGATCGGTGCCGTCGCTCGGGGAGATGCTCACTCCGATGCTCGTGGTGACGAACAGCTCGCGATCGTTGACCAGGAACGGGATCTTCAGCGTGTCGATGATCTTCTGCGCGATCTTGGCCGCGTCTTCGATGTTCTCGATCTTGGGGATCATCAGTGTGAACTCGTCGCCGCCGAAGCGCGCCACGGTGTCGCCTTCGCGGACGCAGCGGCGAACGCGCTCGGCCACGGCCTTGAGAAGCGTGTCGCCCGTCGTGTGGCCGAGGGAGTCGTTGATGTCCTTGAATCGGTCGAGGTCGAGAAAGAAGACGGCCAGCTTCTGATGGGCGCGCGCATTCTGGGCGAGGGCGACGATCAGGCGGTCCATGAACAGCGGCCGGTTCGGCAGGCCCGTGAGCGCGTCGTGGTAGGCGAGGTGCTCGATTTCGACCGCGGCCAGCTCCGCCGCTTCTCGCTCGTCCTCGAGGAGGCACGCGATCATGCCCACGGCCATGAGCGTCAGCAGAAGGAAGTCGACGTATCCGAGAACCTCCGAGTAGTCGAGACGGTAGCCGCTGAAGAGCCAGATCGCGGCCAGCTCGGCGTAATGCAGCTGTTCGAGCGCGTAGAGCGCGAACGCCGCTCCGAGGACTGTGAATCCGATACCGACGCGCCTTCGCCTTGCCCGCCACAGCACCACCGCGGCGAAACCGAAACCGATCGCCGCTGTCAGCGCGCGCAGCGCCACACGGACGAAATAGCGGCTGCTCGAAATGATCTCCGGCGAGATGAACAGGAGCGAAACGATGAATCCGAAGACGGCCAGGGCGATGAGCATCCGCCGCGACTCGACGAGCCTCACCGGCCGGCGCCGCACCAGTTCGTAGACGCCGAAAAGGAGCCAGCCGATCTGCAGATAGCCCGTGACGCCGATGACGATCGCCACCACGATGCGCAGCGGATGCGAAGCCGCCATTTGCAGCTTCAGCGTGAGCCCCGCGGAGATGTCGCTGAACAGGGTGAAGACGGCCAGCGCCGACCATCCCAGCGTCCAATGGAGGAGGTACGACTTGCGGTACTGCCGGTAGAAGCCGTACAGAACAAGCGCCATCACGGCAGACGCGATCGTCTGCCCGGCGTACGTCAGGCTCGCCGCCAGGTCGAATTGCGGTGTCAGCTTCTACTCCCCCTCAGCCGGAACGAATCCGATTCTGACGTCACTATCCAGCGTTTGCCAAGAGATCGCCGTCAGCGAGGCGTCGAATAAACGTCAATCAGGCGCTCAGCCGCACTCGCAAACCCGAACACCTGCGCGCGCCGATTTACTTCGACGCGTGCCCTCGGGCCTTCGGCTCGGAGGAGATTCATGGCGATCTCGGCAAGGAGGGCCGGATCGGCAGACCTGGCGCGGTGTGTCGGAGCCAGATCGCCGAGAATCGCATCCATGCCCTCGATCGGATACGTCGCCGGCGAAACGCCGCAGCCCATCGCCTCGATGACGGCGCGATGGCCCTCATCAGAGCCCGCCGTGGTGAACAGGAGGACGTCCGCCGCGCGATAGTGCTGGGCGAGGTCGTCCTCGTGATACCCGGCCCAGATGACGTCGATGCCCAGCGATCCCGCCATCTCCGCGAGCGTGCCCCGGTGCTCGCCATGGCCGATGATCAGGAGCCTCGCGTTTGTGACGGATCGTTGCACGATGGTGAACGCCTGCAGCACCGCTTCGAATCCGCGGTTCTTCGACAGCTTCCCGATGGCCGCGACGACCGGCGTGTCCGGTGCCAGGCCGTACGTGCCGCGAGCATTCCAGCCGTCGAGTGAAAACTGATCGGTATCGAGCGGCGGAGGCGTGAATGTCACTTGCCGCGGCCGCAGCAGCCTCGCTTTCGTCATCTCCTGATTGATCACGAAGATGGCCCGGGTGTGCGCGATCAGTGAGCGTGTCAGAGGCTCGTTGCGAAGCGTCCGCCGCGAATGAAACGTGCGCGCGAGCCGCACGCCTCGCCGGCCGCGGGCCACGAAACGGGCCAGCCAGTGATCGTAGGTCAGATGCGCGTGAATGAAATCGAAGCCGTGAGCAGTGACGAGGCGATCGATCGCGCGGATCGTCCGCGAGAACGAGAGCGGGTTCTGCGCCTTCTCGATGATCGGATGAGCGAAGTCGTGGCGGGCGAGCTTTGCCTGCAGCTTGTAGCCGCCGACGTACGCGTAGTGCGCATCGATTCCGGCTTCGCGCAGCGCCTCGACCTCGGCGAACGCCGGCGCCGCCGCTCCGGTCCAGCGGTTCCCGGCCGCGAGGTGGAGGATTTTCATGTCATTCCGAGCGTTGGTATAGTGCGCCCGCCATGGCCGTCGACCAGGAGCTGCTCGAGATTCTAGCCTGCCCCATCTGCAAGGAAGAGGTGAAGCTCGTATCACTATCCGAATCGCGCCGTTCGGCCGTTCGGGATAAGTACCGCGAGAAGTTCCGCGGCGAGGAACCGGTTGTCGAGCAGGGACTGCAATGCGTGAAATGCCACCGGATCTATCCGATCGTGAGCGACATCCCGGTGATGCTCGTCGACGAGGCATTCGAGCAGCCTTAGACGGCCTGCCTGCCGCGACACGAGTCGCGGTGATCTGCTATCTCGCCCACATCCTCCTGCAGGGAAAGATCGCGCTCTCCGAGCTCGGTCTCGCCGCGACGCTCGCCGCTGTCGCCTGGGCGCTCAAGCGCGACGAGATTCGCCCCTCGTTTCACATCCTCTACTACCCGCTCCTGATGTACGGCGTGGTGTCGACCACGTCCGCGATCGTGAATCACTCCTCGCGTCATCTGTTCGGTGAGAGCGCGCTCTGGCTGAAGATGCTGGTGTTCCCGGCGGCGCTGATTCTGTTTCGCGAGGTGCCGCGTTCGCGCGAGCTGGCCCTGCGCGCCCAAATCGTGTTCGCCGTGGTCATGGCCGGATACGGCATCGTTCAGTACCTGATGACCGAGCAGCACGACCTGGAGCATCGCATCACCGGCCCGTCCACCCACGTCATGACTTACTCGGGACTGACGCTGCCGCTGTCGCTGCTGCTGGTCGTGATCGCGGTTCGCCGGCGGCAGGTCTGGCTCTTCGCCTGCGCGTTCATCGTGTCGTTCGCCCTGCTGCTGACGTTTACGCGCAGCGTGTGGCTCGGCTGGCTCGTGGCCGTGTTCACCGTGCTCGTGCTGAACCGTTCGAAGTGGATCGTCTTCGCCATCCCCGTCCTGCTCCTCGGGATCACGTTCATGCCGGAATCGATGTTCGGGCGGCTCGTGTCGTCGTTCGACGTGCGGCAGTCATCGAACCTCGACCGGATCCGCATGGCGGAGGCGGGAATCGAAATGATCAAGGACCATCCCGTCCTGGGAGTCGGGCCGGCACAGGTGAAGGAGATCTATCCGCTCTACCGGAAGCCGGACGCACCGCGCTTTCGTCCGCCGCATCTGCACAACAACCTGATCCAGCTCTGGGCCGAGCGTGGGATCGGAGCCGTGATCGCGTATCTGCTGCTCCTCGGCCTGTTCTTCCGGGAGTGCGCCCGCGGGTGGCGGGGGCCGGGGAGGGAATTCGCTGAGGCGGGGGTGGCCATCGCCGTGGGCCTGGCCTACGCCGGCCTGTTCGAGTTCAACTTCGGCGACACCGAGGTCTTCCTCGTGATGCTGGAGTTGTTTGCGCTCGTGACCGCGTCGATCGAGGCCGCTCAGCTTGCCATGAATGAACCGGGCGCGGTTGCTGTTCCTGGCGATGGAGCACCGGCATTCGCCGGTCCTTCCCCGGCTCAAGCCGGGGCTCCATAGCCGGGGCTCCACAGGCCCGAACACACCGTAACCTTTCCATCATGCCTGCGTCGAAGGGGACAGAAGCCGGGGAGATGAAACACCTGAGCGATCAGGAGTTGATGCGCATCGTTCAGGGTGGCGACTTCTCGCCGGCCTCGGAGATCTACGACCGCTACAGTGCGCGGATTTACAACTTCGCGTTTCGATTCTTGAAGAACGCCGAGGCGGCCGAGGATGCGACGCAGGAAGTGTTCGTCAAGATGATGAAGCATGCCAATCAGTTCCAGGGGGACGCCAAGTTGTCGACCTGGTTGTTTTCGATCACGGCGAACTGGTGCCGCGATTACCTGAGAAAGGCAGACAACAAGGCGAAGGAGGCCGAGGACGTGCTGGTCACGCTGCCGGCCCCGAACGAGCTCGGACCGGAGCGGACGCTGCAGCAGCGCGAAGACGCGGCGCGGATCCAGCGTGCGCTGTCGGCGCTGACGCCGGAGCAGCGTGAGGCGATTCTGCTGTCGCGCTACCAGGGTCTTTCGTACTCGGAGATCGCGCAGATCGCCGGCTGCTCCGAGGGGGCGGTCAAAACGCGCGTGTTCCGGGCCATGGAGACGTTGAAGAAAGTGCTCACCGCGGAGGCGAGCGGAGGAAACCAATGGTCGACTGCAATTCGATGAGAGAGTCGATGCCGCTGCTGCTGACCGAGTCACTCGATCACAGCCGGCGCGAACAGACGCATCAGCACATCGAGTCGTGCGAGGCGTGTTCCGCCGAGTGGAGCTCCTACAAGGAGACGTGGGGTCTGCTTGGCGGGCTGCCGGAAGTCGAAGTCCCGGCGCGCGTCCGCGAGCGCGTCATGGCCGAGATTGCGCCTGCCGTCCACGGAAACGTCGTTCGCTTCCCGATGAAGTGGCTGGCACAGGCCGCGGCAGTGGTGATCCTCGTTGGCGGTTCGTACTACGCCGGTCATCGTTCGCGCCCGGTCGCACTGGCGCCGACCGACGCCAGAGTCCAGAGCGTTCAGCCGTTCTCGATCGCCGAGACGCGCGTTCTTCCGGCGAGGGATGTCAGTCCGACGATCCAGGGCCGTCCGAACATTCACAACGTCGCTTTCACCGATGCCGACGCAAGCGACAACAATATCGGCTTGTCGTTCGATGTGACGTCGCGAATGACGGTCACCGGCAGTCCGAATGACCCGAGCATGGTGCGGCTCCTGTCGTACGTGCTCGAAAACGAGAACAGCAACGTGGCGCCGTCGCGCTCGCGCGCCATCGAATGGGTGCGGCAGACCTACTCCGATCCGCAGAACAACAACCCGGAGATCGCCAGCGCTCTGGCGAGAGTGCTGCGCACCGATACGCACGAGGGAGTTCGCATCCGCGCCGCCGAGTCGCTGAAGACGGTTCCCGGCGCGGCCGATACGCGGCAGGCCCTGATCGACGCGCTGAAGAGCGATCCGAATCCGGCCGTGCGCATCAAAGCGGTCGAGGCCCTTGCGAACATCGCCCGCAAGGGTGGGTCGCTCGATGACGCCACGCTCGACACGCTGCGCGCGAAGGCATCGCAGGATGACGAGAACATGTACGTCCGCGTCAAGGCGGCAGAGGCGCTGAGCAACATCCGTCCGCAATGATCCTTCGCAGGTCCATCGTCGTCGTGAGTCTGTTGCTGGCCGGCGTCATTCCGGCGATGGCGGACCTCACGTATTCCGAGAAGGTGAAACGCGAGATTCCGATGCTGATCGGGGGCACGTTCGTGCTCCAGAACACTGCCGGCGACATCGACATCGTCGGCACCGACGAAACGAAGGTCGTGTTCATCGCGGAGAAAATCGTTCGCGGCGTCGACAAGGATGCCATCGAAGAGGGCAAACAGCAGACTCAGATCGCCGTCGGCGGCAACGGCCGCATGAGCATCGTGCGCACGCTCGTTCCGAATCCGAACCTGCGCAACGGCTGGGCGAGCGGGATGAACTACACCGTGCGCGTGCCCCGCACAGTCCAGGTGAAAGTCACCTCGCTGCAGGCCAGCCATATCCGCGTGGCCGGCATTCGCGGCAACGTGAATGTGAAGAGCAATACCGGAGTGGTCACGCTGGAGAACGTGACCGGGCCGGCGTTCGTCGAGAGTGCCAACGGCGATGTCGTGTTCAACGCTCCGCCGCAGGGTCTCGCCGACACGCAGCTCACGTCCGTCAACGGCAACGTCGAAGTGCACGTTCCACAGAGCGCGCGCTTCCAGTGGATTGCGCAGATCGTGAAAGGCGAAGCGCGCACGACGTTCCGCATCACCGCGACGCTGATCAACAACCGCTATGTGGCCAACGTGAACGGCAGCGGCGGTCCGACGATCACGACGCAGTCGTTCAGCGGCAACGTCGCCGTTCTGCAGAACGGCGCCCTGTACGCGGCGGCTCATTCCATCCGCTCGACCGATCCCTCGGCCGACTTCGCCGGCCAGCTCGTGCGGAAGAACTTCGAGACGGCCAGCGTGCAGGGACTTCTCCGCTTCACGACCCTGCTCGGCGACGTGACCATCGGTGCCGTTCACGGCGGCGCGGAAATCACCACCGGAGCCGGCGAAGTGCAGCTCGGCACGGTTTTCGGCCCCTGCCAGGTCATCTCCGGCGGCGGACCGCTGACTCTCGGACAAATCATGGGCACTCTCCTGGCGAGAACCGAGGCCGGCGATGTGATCGTCGAGTCGGCGCGGCAGGGGGGAACGATCACGACCGGCGGCGGCATCATCCGGCTGACGAGCACCGGCGGACCGACGCGGCTGCAGTCGGGCGGCGGAGACATCGTCGTCCGGATGGCCAGCGGCCCCGTCATCGCCGAGACGCAGTCGGGCGACATCAGCATCACGATCGATCCCGCTTCGAAAACCGAAAAGGTGTCCGCCAAGACCGCGAAAGGCAACGTGCTCCTCTCCGTGAGCCAGGCCTTCGCCGCGGACATCGACGCGACGGTGATCACGTCCGAGCCCGACGTGAACAAGATCCTGTCCGACTTCACGGGGCTGTCGTTCCGCCGCGAACAGGTCGGCGGCAAGACGAAGATCCGGGCCACGGGAAAGGTCAACGGCGGCGGCGGCCGGGTCGAGTTGTACGCGGAAGACGGCGGCATTCAGATCAGCACGCGCTCCGGCGCCGTCAGCGCATCGATTCAGCCCTGACCTGATCCCCCCGCGTCTGTTACCATCCGCGTCCCAGATCGGAAGGAGACTGTCTTGAGAGTCCATCTGTACGCACTGACCTTCGCCCTCCTTGCCTGCTCGCAGCCCGCGCAGAACAGCGCCGCCAGCGACACGGCTTCGAGTGCCATGACCAGCCAATCGACGGCCACGACCGCCACGACGGCCACGACCGCAACCACCGCCAGCCAGCCGGCGACGGCGAGCGCGGCTCCGGCTCAGCCGGCTGCCGAGGAGAAAGCGATGACCGATACGCAGGACAAAGTGGCCGAGATCCATACCACCGCGGGCGACATCACCATCCGCTTCTACCCCGACAAGGCTCCCAATCACGTGAAGAACTTCATCGATCTCACGCAGAGCGGGTTTTACAACGGCACGAAGTTCCATCGCGTGATCCCCGGATTCATGATCCAGGGAGGCGATCCGAACACGAAGACCGCCGATGTGTCGACGTGGGGAACGGGTGGCTCTGGCAAGAATCTGAAGGCCGAGTTCAACGACATCCCGCACGTTCGCGGCACGGTGTCGATGGCGCGCTCGAACGATCCGAACAGCGCGTCTTCGCAGTTCTTCATCTGCGTCGCCGATGCCCGCTTCCTCGACCGCCAGTACACGGCGTTCGGGCAGGTGCTGAAAGGGATGGACGTCGCCGACAAGATCGTCAGCGCTCCGCGGGGTGCGCAGGACCGGCCGAACAATCCGGTGGCGATCACCTCGATCACGATCCGTCCGATGACGGCCGCGGACAAAGGTACGGCGTCCAAACCGTAGCGCGGCGAGGGCCGCGGTACGGATTGCGCAACGCCGGGTGTCATGAGTCGAGTGTCGGCACTTCCGGCTGACGCGCAGCGTTTCGTCACCGAGTGGCTCGGATCTTCGTGGACCGCCCAGCCCTTGCGGGGCGACGCGTCGGTCCGGGCCTACTACCGGATCACCGCTGCGGATGGTGAGACGTACATGCTCGCCTATTACCCGCCGGAAGTGCGGTCGCAGCTCAAGCGATTCATGTCGGCGTATGAGGCGGTCTCGCGGCACGGACAGGTTCCGGAGGTGCTGCGGCACTCCGACGCCGCCGTGGCGCAGCGGGACGTCGGCGACCGGACGCTGTTCGATCTCCTGCACGACGACCGCGCGGAGGGCGTGCGCCTGTATCGCGCGGCGATCGATCTGCTCGTCGATTTCCAGCGCTCGCCGGCCTGCGACATCAACCCGCCGTTCACCGCCGGGTTTCTTCTGTCCGAGCTGGAGATGACGCGGGAGTACTACGTGGAGAAGCTGATGGGCGTCGAGGACTCCTCGCCCCTGGAGCCGTTCTTCCGCAAGCTGGCGGACAGCCTGGCCCAACATCCGTACGTGCTATGTCATCGCGATTTTCACGGACAGAATATTCACGTGATCAATGGCGCTCTTTACCTGATCGATTATCAGGACCTGCGCCTCGGACCGGACACGTACGACCTGGCCTCGCTGCTGCGGGACCGCGGCGTGGCCCGAACGCTGGGCGGCGAGACGGAGATGGAGATGGTCGGGTACTATGCCCGCCGCGCCGGCGCTCCGGAAGGCGTGCGGCGGCGCTACTTCGAGGCGCTGCTGCAGCGCTCGATCAAGATCCTCGGGACGTTCGCCAAGCAGCCCATCGCCCGCGGAAGGCTCCACTACCTGGAGTTCATTCCGCCGACGCTGGAAAGCGTGCAGCGCTGCCTCGACGAGCTGCCGGAGTTCGCGGCGCTCGCCGGCGTCCTGCCGATGGAATTCTCGATGCAGCGCGCCCGCGAGCGGGCCCAGTCACTGAAGGAGATGTAGCTCGATGGCCAAACACAAGATCACCCTTCTTCCCGGCGACGGCATCGGCCCGGAGGTCACGGCCTCGGTCGTGGCCATCGTCGAATGTGCCGGCGTCGACGTCGAATGGGAGAAGTACTTCGTCGGATCGGAGGCCATTTCGCGTTTCGGCGATCCGCTGCCGCAGGACGTGCTCGACTCCATCCTCCGCAACAAGACCGCCCTGAAGGGACCGGTGACGACCCCGGTGGGCACGGGCTTCCAGTCGATCAACGTCCGCCTGCGGAAGACGCTCGATCTCTACGCCAACCTGCGCCCGGTCAAGTCGCAGCCGAACATCAAGACCCGTTACGAAGACATCGATCTCATCGTCGTGCGCGAGAACACGGAGAGCCTCTACGCGGGGCTCGAGCACGAGGTCGTGCCCGGAGTCGTCGAGTCGCTCAAGATCATCACCGAGCGGGCCTCGACGAGGATCGCGAAGTTCGCCTTCGAATACGCGCGCACACACGGCCGGAAACGCGTCACGGCGGTGCACAAGGCCAACATCATGAAGCTCTCCGACGGCCTGTTCTTGAAGTGCTTCCGGGAGATGGCCAAGAACTATCCGAGCATCCTGGCGGACGATCGCATCGTCGACAACCTCTGCATGCAGCTGGTCATGAATCCGAATCAGTTCGACGTGCTGCTGCTCGAGAATCTCTATGGCGACATCGTTTCCGACCTCACCGCGGGCCTGGTCGGTGGTCTGGGAGTCGTCGGCGGAGCGAACATCGGCGAGAACGGCGCTGTGTTCGAAGCCGTGCATGGCAGCGCGCCCGACATCGCCGGCCAGAACAAGGCCAACCCGCTGGCGCTTCTGCAATCGGCGGTCATGATGCTCCAGCACCTCGGCGAGATGACCGCCGCCAGGCGCATCCACGACGCCATCACCAAGGTCCTCGCTTCCGGACCGGAGAGCCGGACGCGCGACATCGGCGGGACGGGGACCACGTCCGACTTCACCGCGGCGATGTGCAATGCGTTGCGCAAGGGGACGAGAGCGGGAGACTAGTTGTCCAAGCCTGACTTCGCACCCGCGTTCACGCGCGGCGTCGAACATTTCAACGCTCTCGAATTCTGGGAAGCGCACGAGGCGTGGGAAGAGCTCTGGCTGGCCGCGGAATCGGATCTCGATCAGTTTCTGCAGGGGCTGATTCAGGTTGCCGCGGCGTATCACCATCTGAAGCGCGGCACGTTTCCCGGCGGCGTGCGGCTGTTCGACGCCGGGCTGGCGCGTCTGGCGAGTTTTCCCGATCCCCACTGCGGCGTCGACCGCTCCAACGTCGAGCACACTGCGCGCGAGCATCGCCAGTGGGCTGCGACGCGGCCGGACGCGAGCGAACGTCTTGGCGCAAACGCCTATCCGAAACTTGCCATCGTTGGCAAGATTGCGCCGCCGATTGCGAAGTGGTGAAATGCATTCGGCGCGGATACAATCCACAACGCACTTCACCCCCGACGAAAAGAACCTCACGGCGGCGAGGACCTATGCAGGAAAGCGATGCGAGGGATCGGGAGCTCCTGGGTGCTCTGCAGGGAGATGTCCCGCTCGTTTCCACTCCTTTCGCGGTCATCGGCCAGATGATCGACATGTCGGAAAAAGAGGTGATCAAGCGAGCCGAGAGACTGAAGCGGGACGGAATCGTGCGCCAGATCGGCGCGCATTTCGACCTGCGCTCGCTCGGCTATCGCTCCTCACTCGTCGCGGCGCGCATCAAGCCCGACCGGGTCGATGAGGCGGCCGCGGTCATCAGCGGCCATCCCGGAGTCACGCAGAACTACAAGCGCAACAACGATTTGAATCTCTGGTTCACGATCGCCGTCTCGCCGTCGTCGAAGTTCGGACTCGACCGCACGATCGAGATACTCGGCGAAGAGGCCGAATGCGACGTCGTGCGTCCGCTGCCGACGCTCAAGCTTTACAAGACGAGCAGCGCCGATGGGTCCGAGGCGCACGCGAATGAAGGCGAGCCGCATCACGACGCTCAGGAGTTGACGGCTGCCGAGATCGAGTCGGTGCGCCTGCTGCAGCGCGATCTGCCTTTGCAGCCGCGTCCCTTCGATGCTCTCGCGCGCACGTCCGGCGTTCCTGCCGACGAGCTGCTCGCCTCCGCTCGTGCGCTCCTGAAGCGCGGCCAGATGCGCCGGTTCGGCGCCGCGATTCAGCAGCGGAAGACAGGATTCCTGGCCACGGCGATGGGCGTGTGGGTCGTTCCGGCCGACCGCGCGGACGAATACGGCGCGCGCCTCTCGCAGCATCGGGCCGTCTCGCACTGCTACCTGCGCCCCGTCTACGACGACTGGCCGTACAACGTGTACACCACGGTGCACGGAAGGTCCGTCGACGAATGCGAATCGATCATCAACGATCTGGCCACCGACACCGGCCTCACCGAGAAGCAGGCGCTCTATCCGACGCGCGAATACAAGAAGACCCGCCTGAACTTCTTCGCCCGCGAAGCGGACGAGTGGGAGTCGGCGCGCGCCTCTCGCCGCGCTGCGGCGGCGTCATAGACGTCAGAAGATTTCGGGATTGTGCCTTTCACAAATGTGATCCGTGTTACAATTTCGATCGCCAAGGACTACTGAGGAATGTCGAAGATTGGGCCTTGGCGGGTTCAATTGTGGCAGCGGGTGAAACGTGAACGCGCGCAATGGAACTCGGCGGATGTTCCGGTCCGCGCCCAAGCTGTAGGAAGTAACGGTTCGTGTTGGCAACCCACCATGGGGCACGAACCACCACCGCGAGGTAGCAATCCCTCCCGCGTACCTCGCGCGAGTAGCTGATAACGAGGCTACTCGCAATCGCGCGATGCGTGTGTCTTCCCGCGCGTGATTGCGCGATACCCCTAACTCGAAGTGTCGTCGGCTGACAACGCCCTCTGCGGAGGCTCTGAACTCAGCTCACGATCTCCACGAACTCGGGTGAGGTGGGTTCACCTTTCCACGACCAGAGCCAGCGAGAAGTGAGACGGAGGCCGGAGGGCAGCACTGCCGGAGGTTTGATGAACGTCTCGATTGATCGCGGAGGCTCGGTACCGATGTAGACCACATATCGCACACTCGCTGAAAACACGAAACGCGGCTTCCTAGGGCCGCGTGTGTCTCGCAATGGCGAGGAAGGGAGCGTCTGTGAAGGACCCCATTGTCCCGCATGACCCGACGTGTGTCCAGTTGGGACCACGATCCGGCCGGAAACGAAGGCCGAAAGCTCGATGGCACTGGCAAAAGGTGCCGCCGCCGCCGAGGCCGAAGAATCACAAGATTCGACGATTGAGATAGTTAGCTTCAGGCCGCCGGGCACGAACCGGCGGCTTTTTGTTTTGGGAAATGCCATCAATCATAGAATTCGTGGATACTTATTTCGCGTTCTACTGATTGTATTTCCACGGGTTAGGCCTAAGATGTGCCTAACCTCAAGGGTGTGGGTCCCAGCGTTAGCGGATACTCCTACGGTGACCGTCGTAACTATTCAGGCTTGACACGCGTAGTATCATCCGCGCCGTTTAACTCTAAGAAGGAGGCAAAAGATGGGCGAGAACAAGTTCAACCAGATGCATATTTCGGCGTCTGCGGATGAACTTCGCATCGACGGTGTCGGCATCTTCAACCTCCGCGTCCTCGTCAAAGAAGAGGACGGGTTATGGGTCGCCCAGGGCCTTGAGATTGATTACGCCGCACAGGGCACGTCCCTGGCGGAGGCGAAACAGAACTTTCAGGCTGGCTTTCTCGGGACGATCACTGAGCATCTAACTGAGTTCGGCAAGATCGATCAGCTTTTGGTTCCCGCCGCCGAAGACGTATTCCTAGAGCACGACAGCTTGGCGGGCAAGGGCTGCCTCGTTTACCAGCACGTATCCCTCCATATCGAGCCGATGCGAAAGCCAGCAAGTATCATCTACTTGTCTGAGAGAACAGAGAAATCAGCCGCCTAAGGGCGGCTGATTTGCTTTTCATGGGCACGCATCCAGTTCCAAAGGATCAATTTTTTGTCGTGCTCGTGAAGAATGGCTTCACGATTGAGCATCGCGATGATGGGTCATTTCGTATCGCGCGAGAAGGCACGGCGCCGGAAATTCACTACATCACTGGCGATACGGTTGCGCGGCGTCTCGTCATGCGATTCGCGCACAAGTACAAGATTCCGCGTCTAGAGTTCTGGCCTTCATCTTTGAAAACCGTGGCGCACTCCGACGAGTAGCTCATTTCTTCGGCGGCGGTTTGACGCTTAGGATCGCCCTGACCGCCTCCTCAAATTCAAGCGGGATCGCCACCGTCGTCGAATCGTGACGACGTCCTGCGCGTTTCGGTTTTTTCCGTGCCGCTTTGGGCGGCACCGAATCAGTCCCGGTACTTGAGGCGCTTGCCTTCGATGCCGAGGACCGCGAGTTCCGTGCGTGAGCCATCGTTGAGTTTCCGAGCGTTATACCTGAAATCGAATTCGCTGAGATAACGATGCAAGTGCTTCTCGCTGACATGATGGAACGAACCGATGATGCCGCGCTTCAGAAGCGAGAAGTAACCCTCGACCGTGTTCGTCGTGACGTTGCCGCGCCGGGAGTATTCGCCCGCGCCATGGTTGACGGATTCGTGGCTCGCGAAATCCTCTGACAGCTTCTCGTAGACCTTCGCCTCATCGGTGACGATCGCGGAGTTTTCATCTACGTGCTGCTTCAGGATCTCGCGGATGTTGTTCTCTGTGACGCGCTTCATATGAAAGGACCGCGCCTTGCCGTCGCGCTGGACGAGAGTCACAACAGGCATTTTGTACTTGCTCCACGCGGGCCGCTTGCCGGTTGCCTCTTCCTCACGAAGATACGATCCCTTGCGAACCTTTCCGCCCACGTAGGTCTCGTCAACCTCGATGACGCCGAACATCTTCTCTCGCATGGATTGATCGGACATCGCGTAGCGGATGCGGTGGCACATGAACCACGCGGAGCGGTATGTCATCTTCAGCATGCGATGCAGCTGATGCGCCGAAATCCCCTTCTTCGATGAACACATCAAGAAGATTCCGACGAGCCATTTGTTCAGCGGAATGTGCGAGTCCTCCATGATCGTGCCGACCGTGACGGTGAACTGCTTGCGGCAGTACTTGCACGCGTACAGCCCTTTCCGGCACGGCCGCTTGCTGTCCGGCTTCGGGGTGAGCTTGTAGATCTCGGCGCATCCGCACTTCGGGCAGGCCGCGCCATTCGGCCATCGGAGCTTTTCCAAATAATTGCGAGCGGTGGCTTCGTCGGAGAAACGCTCCATGATCTGGATGAGGGTGAGAGCTTCGATCTTGCGCATAAGGGACTTGTCCCAATCTACTAGCAATATAGGACAACTAGGTGCGTTTGTCAAGGGCATAATTCACGAAGATTTTGACAGTGCGTCACGGCCGGCACGCGGCGTAAACCTCTGCGCAAGCAGGCCTTCGACGCGGCGTCACTCCCGGAATCGCCGTTGAATGATGTCCCGGCCGATGGCCGACGAGGACTTCATCCTGGATACCGACGAGAACAAGCCTGTCGTCGCTCCGCGCGAGCTCACAGGATGGGAAGATGTGATCTTCGAGCTCGCCGATGATGACGGCGAGAGCGCTTAGCTACTTCTTCTCCAAATCATCGACTGCGGCGATTGCGCCCTGGAACCCGATCTTCGAATGCGTGCCGTCGCAGAACGGCTTCGTCGTCGAACCGCCGCAACGGCAAAGCGCCGCTTTCTTGACCGGCACTTCACGTCCGTTCGCATCGACGAGACGGAACTCACCCTCGACGACGTACGGTCCGTTGTCGCGAATCTTGATGGTCGTGCTCAGAGGACGCGCTCCTAGAACAGCGGGTTGTCCGCGTGATGGTGAAATTCCATGTTGTAGGTGTAACCGGGGAAGATGACCGGCACTGTGTAGTCGACGTCGACGCTGATCGAATTCTGCGACCGACGGATCGTGACGTTCTCGGCGCTGACCGGCAGATTGTTGTCTTCCGCCTTCCGGAGGATTGCGGCCAGGATCTTTTCGTCGCCGCGCATACCGGCGGACTTGGCCTGATCCACGACTTCCTGCCGAAGCTCCGCGGCCCTCACCTTCACTGGAACGATCTTGTAAGCGATGAAGAGTCCGATGAGCACCAGGACGAGGCCGACCAGACACCCGAATTGCCCCTCACCACGCTGATCCCGCGTTCGTCGCATCGTTGACCTCCGCGCGAGTGAGAGTAGCAGGTCATTGAACGCATTTGAAGAACCGGCTCAGCCGCGATGTCCCGGCGGACGCTTTTTCCGGCGAAAACGTGGTTGCCCGGGCCGTGCGCTCGCCGGCCCCACCGGCCGATGACCAGAGCACCATCCGGACATGGCCGACGACGAGGTCGCGCGGCACGGCTCCCCAACGGCGGCTGTCGGCGGAGTCCTCACGGTTGTCGCCCATGACGAAAAAGCAATCGGCCGGAATGATCTGCGGGGGGATGTCGCCTGTCGCCGCCTGCTTCAGAAGGTACGGCTCGGCGATGGCGTGCTGCCCGAGCCGGACGCGTCCCGAGCGGCTGTCGATCAGATCGCCGGGGAGCCCGATGATCCGTTTGACCAGCAGCGTGGAGTTGTCATTCGGAGCGCGAAGCACGACGACATCTCCGCGCCGCGGGGCGGTGAACCGGTAGGGCGTCACGAGGATGTGATCCCCGCTCTCGAGAGACGGGCGCATGGACGCCGACGGAATCACGTAAACGCTGATCGCAGCGCGCACGATGACCGCAAGAATTGCGGCCGTGATCAGCGGCTCAGCGACCAGGCGGACAGCGGATTTCTGTCGCGTCATGCAGGGAAGTACAACGAGAGACGTGCCTCGCCGCATTCTCATGGAGCGCCGGGGCTCCATCCAGCTGAGGCCGGGGGCTCGTCAGTTCGTCGTGGCGTGGATCGTGTCGCGGGCGTACTGTCCGTCCGCCCCGGTCGCGGCCGTGACCGCATAAACCGGCATCTTCTGCTGCAACCCCTTGAGAGCGAACTCGCCGAGCGATTCGGTCTGGAAACTGCCGACGATGCGGTCGAGCGTGTTCTGGGAGATGACGCACTGACCGGGTTTCGCCACGCCGCTCTCGAGGCGTGAGGCGATATTGACCGAGCTGCCGAGGACGGTGTAGTCGACGCGCTTTTCGGTACCGACATTGCCGACGACCGCGGCTCCGCTATTGATTCCGACGCGGATCCGGACCGGCGGCAGATTCTGCTTTTCACGCTCCGCGTTCCACTCTCCGACCAGCCTTTGCAGCATCAGCCCGGCCAGCACCGCACGGTCGGCGTGATCGTCCTGCGGAATGGGAGCGCCGAAGAACGCCATGACCGCGTCGCCGATGAATTTGTCGAGCGTTCCGCCGTACGCGAAGATCGACTCCACCGCGCACGAGAAGAAGTGCGAGAGGAACTCGGCCACCTCTTCCGGTTTCTTCGTTTCGGAAACCGTCGTGAATCCGGAAATGTCCGCGAAGAGGATCGAGACCTCGGCGCTGCGGATCTCGGTCTCGTCCGTCGTCACCACGCCCTTCACGATCTCGTCGACGACCGCCGGCGAGTGGTAGCGCTCCATCTTCGAGCGGATCTTCTGCTCCTGCTCGAATTTCTCGTTCAGCTGCGCGCGCTCGATCGCGACCGCCGCGAAGTTCGCCAGCGCCGTCAGCAGATCGAGGTCTTCCTCGGTGAAGCGGCCGATGTGGATCCGGGAGTCGACCTGCACCGCCCCGATGACGCGGCTGCGGTTCCACAGCGGAACGCACATGGCCGAGCGGATGCCGTGGATGGCGATCGACTTTCCGCCGAGGAGGCGCGCGTCCTCCAGGGCGTTGGAGGTCATGAGCGAGACCTGCTGCTCGGCGACCATCTTCAGGATCGTTCGCGAGATCGGGATGTCCTGCGCTTCGGAGTCGTCGATGAACTTCGTCAGTTTCGGAATCGGGTTCCCTTCGTCATCGAACAGGATGATCAATCCGCGCTCGACGGGGAGGTACTTGAAGATCATGTCCATGACCGTCTCGAGCAGCGAGTTGAGGTCCTCGCTCTGCAGCATCGCCTTCGCAACCTGCACGAGCACCTGGAAGATCTTTTCGCGGGAGACGCCCGGAGCCGGCTTCAGCCCGGGCTCGGACGGCGGCCGTGGCGCTTTTTCCGCCTCGGCCATGTCCAGGCCGAACTCGGAATTGAAGTCGGAGATGCGCCGGATCACCGTCCCCGAGGCGTTCTCGAACATCGAGTCGCCCGAGAAATCGACCGAGGGGAGCACTTTCACGTCGAGCTGAACCGAGCCGATGTGGATGACATCGCCCGAGCCGATCTGCGCTTCGGTGACCAGGTTGCCGTTCACCTTGACGCCGTTGGTCGACTTCAGGTCGATGATCCACCAGTGATTGTCGCGTGGCTCGAACCGGGCGTGCTTTCGCGACACGGATGGATGATTGAGGATCAGATCGTTCCCCTCGGTTCTGCCGACGGAGATCGGACTCTTCAAATCCGTGACTCGCGGCACGCCGAGATCCACGTAATGCACCTGGAGCTGTTCGGTCATGTCGAGATCGGCGAATTATAGCCGGTCGTCAGTGCCGGACAGCCCTGCGGCGGGCGGGAGGCTGAACGGTCATCGTCAGCTTCGGAGCTCCCGCGGCGTCGACGATGATCGTGACCGCCGACGAGAACGTGGAGCCGCCCATGTACGACGTGCCATAGCGGCCGTTCGGATCGACCGCCATGAACTTGTAGCTCCCGGGAATGAGTGAGAGCCGGAACGAGCCGTCGGAGCCCGTGATCGCGCTGGTCACCCGATTCTGATTGAGATCGAGAGCGTAGATCTCGATGTCGGGCACCGGCTCGTGCGACTCTTCGACGACCGTTCCTGTGACGAGCGTTCCGCGCTGCAGCGTGAAGTTCAGGGTCGTATCGGCGTCGACAGCAATGTTCAAGGGACTGATCAAATCGAAATTCGCCGCGCTGCCGGCAAACGCCGAGGCGTACCGGAGCTGGGGATCGTACGCGACGACGCGATAGGCACCGGCAGGAAGGACCAGCCGGTACGTGCCCGTCGAGAACGTCAGCGACGTTCCCACGAGGAAACCGTTGCCGTCGTATGCGGCGATGGCAATGCCGCTGATCCTGGCGCCGGTGCTCTGATCGACGGCCGCGCCCGTGAGCCGCCCCCCATGCGAGAGCGTGAACGGCTGGAGCGTGACCGTCTGGCCGACCGATGTCGCGACCGCCGTGGCGGCAGCAAAGCTCTTCGACTGCGAGTAGAACTCGGTCGCGTAGACGAGAGTCGTATCGTACGCGGCGATGCGGAAGTCGCCGCCTGGCAGCAGCAGGACGAAGTCGCCGTTCCCGTCGCTATTGACGAACGTTCGGAGAGAACCATCGTTGTTGTATGCAGCAATGGTCATGTTGCGAAGGCCTGAGCCGCTCGCAGCGTCGATGACCCGTCCCGCCACGCGTCCTCCCGGCTCGAGCCGGAAGTTGAGATCCGTGCGCACCTGGCCGCCGGCCAGGTTGAATGCCGGTGAGCTGTCGAACGACGACGCGGCGTTGAGGTACCCCGCCGCGAACTTATAGGCCGGGTCGATGGCCACGAAGCGGTATGTGCCGGGGGGCACCGTCATGAAGAACCGGCCGTCGGATGCGGCGATGGCGAATGTGATCTGGAATCCTGCCGTGCTGTACCCGATGATCACAGCGTTAGCCACCGGCGCCCCGGTGTTGTCGGTGACCGTTCCCGCCAGGCGGGCTCCGAGTTGGAGAAAGAAATCGACGCTCGGAACGGTCTGCCCTGCCGCGACCGTCACGATTTCCGCGTCGGCGAACGTCAGTTTGTCCCGAAAGAACGCCGGAGCGAACGACCCGGCGTCATCGTACGTGACGATCTTGTAAGTCCCGGGCGGCAGGACGATCGAATAGCTCCCGGATGCGTTCGTGGTCGTGAAGCCGCGCCGCGTTCCGGAGAGGTTGTAGGCCGCGACGGTGAATGCCGGTCGCAATCCGCCGCTCGTCGTGACCCCGCCGGTGACGTTGCCACCGCGGTGCAGAGCGAAGTTGACGGTGACCGGCGCGGATCCGCTGACCGGGGTCGGTGGCGACTCCTCGAAGGAGGGGGCGTCGTTGTTGAACTGGGTCGCGTAGACGCCGGCGGGATCGTAGGCGAGAACCCGGTACGATCCGGCTGGAACGGTCACGTCGTAGCGGCCGTTCACATCCGTGGTCGCGTTCGCCTGCAGCGAGCCGGCCGCGTTGTAGGCGGCGACGACCATCGATTTCAGGGAAGTGCCGGATTGCCCGTCACGGACGGTTCCGGTGATCGTCTCCGCGTTCGCTGCAAGAGGGAGCAGGAGGAACAGGACCACGGGCCGGAAGGGCCGAATGCGGGAGCAGGGCAGCATTAGATCGGATCCGGAGGACGTCTGCTCCGAACGTGGCAGTATCGCCTAGAATTGCAGCCCTGCAAATGTGGGTGTTGACTTCTGGCAACGGGGTCGGGCCCCCGGTGGGTGGATGAAGCTTTTCTCTCGTTTTTCGATCCGGACGAAGCTGGCGCTGGTGATGGTCCTGATCCTGGCCCTCATCTCGATCGCGATCTTCATGTACCTCCCTTCGCGGCTGAAGAAGCAGGCGTCGAACGCGCTGATGCAGAAGGCCGGTGCGCTCGGAGAAGCAACGGCGGTGACACTCGCGCCCGCGCTCGAGGAAAACGATCGTCCGGCAGTGGCCGAGGCCCTTACCGCGGTGAGGAGAAATCCCGATCTGGTGTTTCTCGTCGTGGAGGACGCGAGGGGCAACCGGTTCACGACCTTCAGCGATCTGATCGCCGACGACGTCGGTTACCGGCAGATTCCGATGCGGCCGATCAGCGAGGGTTCGCTGCTGTACCCGCACTCCGACGCCAGTCTGCGCGAGAGCGCCGGCGGTCTGACGCCCAGCGGCGACCTCTTCGTGACCAGGACCCCGATCAGCTGGCTCGGGAAGCGCGTCGGCACGCTCTACCTCGGATTCTCGACGAGCCACGTCAGCGAAGACATCAGCCGCAGCCGCGCCGCGATCGCGCTGGTCACGCTCCTGGCGTTCGGGGTCGGAGTGGCGCTCGTGTTCGCTCTCAGCACGGTGGTCACGGGACCGCTGAGCCGGATCGTCGAGACGACCGAGCGCATCGCCGAGGGTCAGCTCACTCAACGCGCCGACGTGCAGAGCGCGGATGAGGTGGGACAGCTCGCGCGCTCATTCAATCTGATGGTCGACCGCATCGCCGAAGGCCGCTGGGAGCTCGAGAACCTGAACCGCGATCTGGAGCGCCGCGTCGACGAGCGCACGCGCGAGGTGACCGAGCAGCTGGAGGAACGCAAGCGGGCCGAGGAGCGCTATCGCCTGCTGTTTGACCGCAACCTCGCGGGCGTGTACATCGCCACGACCGACTTCCGTGTCATCAGCTGCAACGATGCCTGCGCGCGCATCTTCGGATACGAATCGGCACCCGAATTCATCGAGCAGCTCGGAACGATTGCTCACGCGTACGAACGCGATCGAGAAGCCATCCTCCGCCGGCTGCGCGCCGAAGGCGTGGTCACGAACGAGGAAGT
This sequence comes from Thermoanaerobaculia bacterium, assembly GCA_035468985.1. Taxonomy (GTDB): domain Bacteria; phylum Acidobacteriota; class Thermoanaerobaculia; order Gp7-AA8; family Gp7-AA8; genus DASVHS01. The sequence continues at coordinate 20,137 of DATISF010000009.1, read as the reverse complement.
CGAGCTGCATGGACGCGATGCAGAGTCGGTGTGGGCGCTCGAGAACGTTCGCTTGATCGAATCGAGCGCGGGGTCGACGCTGGAGGGCATTCTCCTCGACATCAGCGATCGCAAGCGCGCCGAGGAAGAAGTCGCTTACCGGGCCTACCACGATCCGCTCACGGACCTGCCCAATCGCGCGCTGTTTCTCGATCGCCTCACCGTTGCGGTCGCGCATGCGGAGCGGCAGCAGAACCGGCTCGCGGTCATGTTCCTCGACGTCGACGATCTCAAGATGGTCAACGACACGCTCGGCCACGGTACGGGCGACGAGCTGTTGAGCCGCATCGCCCAGAGGCTTGGCGACATGATCCGGCGCGGCGATACCGTGGCCCGCGTGGGAGGAGACGAATTCCTGATCCTCATGCCGGACGTTCACGGCGAACAGGACGCCTCGGTGATCGCCCAGAAGGTCCTCGAGCGCATCGCCGCGCCGTTCGTCGTTCACGGCGAGGAGCTCCACGTCACCGCGAGCATCGGCGTGGCCGTTTATCCGACCGACGGTCTCGACGCCGAAACGCTCATCAAGAACGCCGACGGTGCGATGTACCGCGTCAAGGAGCGCGGGGGAAACCGGTTCCAGCTTTCCAGCCGCCTCGTCAATCGCGGTCTGGGACGCATGTCGCTCGAGCAGGAGCTTCGCAACGCCGTCGAGCGCGACGAATTCATCGTCTACTACCAGCCGCAGGTCTCGCTGCTCACCGGCGAGATCGTCGGGGTGGAAGCGCTCGTCCGCTGGCAGAACGGCGAGGACTCGCTCGTCGAGCCGAGCGCGTTCATCCCGATCGCCGAGCATACCGGCCTGATCGCGCCGATCGGTGCGGCAGTGTTGCGCAAGTCGTGTCAGCAATACGCCGCGTGGAGCAAGCTCGGTGTGACGCTTCCCCGCCTGGGCATCAACGTCTCGGCGCGCCAGTTCTTTCAACGCGATTTCACCGGGGTGCTCGAGCGCAGCATCGCCGATGCCTGCGTCAGCCCGGAGCTGATCGAGCTCGAGATCACCGAGAGCGTGGCCATGCAGAAGACCGAGCACGGCATCCGCATGCTTCGCCGGCTTCGCGACCTCGGCATCAGCATCGCCATCGACGACTTCGGCACGGGACAGGCGTCATTCAGCTATCTGAAGCGATTCCCGGTCGACACGGTGAAGATCGATAAGAGCTTCGTGCGCGAGCTGTCGGAGAAAGCGAGTGACAAGTCGATCGTCATGGCCATTCTGCTGATCGCCCGCGAGCTCGGGCTGCGAACCGTGGCCGAAGGCGTCGAGAAGTACGACCAGCGCGACTTTCTGCGCCAGAACGGCTGCGACGCCATTCAGGGCTACCTCATCAGCCGTCCCGTGCCGGCCGTGACGTTCGAGTCGTTCTTCCTGCGCGAAGGGCCGGAAGCGATCGACGTCGCCACGATCGCCGGAGTCATGTCCTAGGAAAGCTCTGAACAAGTCGTTGTTCACGTCATCCTGAGCCGCGAAGACGGCGAAGGATCTCGAAGGAGCAGGCGGTTTCGCATCCTGAGATCCTTCGTCGCGCTTCGCCGACTCAGGATGACGACTTGTTCAGAGGTTTCCTGGCCGTGCCGTCGTCCTGAGCGAAGCGAAGGATCTCATCGGCTGAGATGCTTCGCTTCGCTCGGCATGACGTCATAGGGCGGAGTGCTGCGCCAGCTGGTTGGCGACGAATGAAGTCGCCCTCGGGCTCTGGATGACGCTCCAGTTCAACTCCATCCCCGGCATCGTGGTGTCGCGCGGCTGATTGAAGAAAATCACGGCCCGAACACCGCGGCTGTACGTGTGATCGATGTGATAGAAGGCCTGCCGGTACCACTCGTTGACGTCGCCGCCGTTGCCGACCGTCCCGAACTCGCTGATCACGATCGGCTTCTTCATGTTCAGCAGGATCGGATACGCCTTCTCGAGAATCTGGTGGAAGCTCCACCATCGCGACCACGAGGCGACGGTTCCGTAGTTCAGGACTCCGACGCCGATCCAGTCGACGTACTCGGCTCCCGGGTAGTAGTACTCGAACCACGGCATGGAGATGTGCGGTGACCACACCCACAGAACGTTCGTCGCTCCCATCTTTTCGAACACGAAATGCACGTGCTTCCACGCGGCGACGAAGTCATCGGGACGGTTTCCGTTCTGCGGGCCCCACGGATAACGGTACGGGTCGTTCATCTCGTGCGCGAAGCGAATGAACAGCGGGCGCTTGTAGGCGGCCGCCGCTTTGGCCCACGGAACGATGAAGAAGTCGTAATCGCCGCGCGCGATCGACCGCATGCTGGCGTATTCGCGCTCGGCGCGCGACGGGAGGTTACGCCGCAGACGCTCATCAAAGTCGACGACCCACGGCTCCCACGTGATCATCGGCACGGACCCCATGCGATGAATCGAATCGACGAGGCGCGTGGGGAACTGCTGATCGGGCTTGTCGCCCCATGCCGAATAGAACGAGATGATCGGAAAGCGGTAGTGCAGCCGGTCTTCTATCTGTTCGAGTCCGGCGAACGTGTTCGGAAAGCCGCCGTCGTAGACGCCGAAGAGCATGGCCGGCGGGTTGTGAAGCGCCGTCATCGAGTTGAGCGTCGCTTTCATCGGATCGAGGTAGTCGCTTCTCGATCCCTTGCGGACGTTGCGCATCGCATCGCCTTCGGCATCGGAGACGAACTGCGCGACACGCGTGAGACGCTCGTTGATCGGCGCCCAGATGCTGCTGAACACCTCGCCGAAGCCGAGCTGGAAGAGCACGCCGACAGCGATCAGCCAGCCGAGGGCGAAGAACGCAATCTGGTAACGGGTGCGCGCCTTCATGCCTCATCCTCGCGGCTGTCGATCCACGCTGCGTACACGCGCCCGCTCATGAGCACGATGTTGATCATGAGGAACAGCACCATGCCCACCGTGACCTCCGTCGTGATCAGCACTTCCGCCTCCGACGTCGCGTACAGCTGACGGAACACGGTCCAGATCATGGTCAGGATCGACAGCAGGATGGTGAGCAGCGGCACGCGGGCGAGACCCCAGAAGCGCCCGGGGTGCCGCTCCTTGCGGGTGGGGATGTACGGCACGTTGATTCCGCCCAGTGCAAGCACCAGACCGCGAAGATACACGTTCCACGATCCGATTTTCAGCAGAGTTCCCCGCCAGTGCCATCCGTGCTCCCGCGCCGGGTCGCACAACCATCGCTGCACGAAGCGGTAGACGATCGCGCCGAGAAGTCCGATGGGAAGGCCGTGCTCGAGATACTCGCCGAGAAGAATGACCGCCGGCTGCGCCCCGAACCAGAGATAAATCAGCGGGATGGAGAGGTAAATCAGCGTCGTCAGGCCGACGATGTAGTAGCTGCCGATCATGAGGTACGAGATCTTCTGATGCGCCGTCAGCCGGCGGAACGCGCGCGGATACTCGCGGAACAGAACGTCGTGCACGCCGCGTGACCACTTCAACTGCTGGCGCAGAAACGAGTCGAGATCCGCCGGCACGAGCCCGCGCGAGACGATCTCGGGTACGTAGCACGACTTCCACCCCGCCGCGTGCAGACGGATCGACGTGACGAGATCTTCGGCCAGCCCGATTCCATGACCGCCGATCGACTCCAGCGCCTTCCGCCGGAACGTGCAGTTCGCGCCGATGGCCACCGCCGTGCCCGTGCCGTGCATCCCCTGCATCGTCGGCCCGTAGAACGCGAACGTCTGCTCCGCCGCCGCCCGGGCGACGAATGACTGGGGCGCGTTGTAGTACGCCTGAGCGACCTGCACGAAACCGACCTTCTCGTCGCCGAAGTAGCCGAGGACGCGATCGAAAAACTCGTGAAAGGGAATGTGATCGGGATCGAGGACGAGGATGAACTCCTCGTCCGTCATCTGCAGGGCGCGATTGATCTTTCCCGCTTTCGCGCCGGGCTCGCCGACGATCTCCAGGTGGACCGCGCTCATCTCGCGGGCCAGTTCGGCGAACCGCGGGTCGCGCGTGTCATCGAGCAGATACGTCGTGTGCGGATAACGCACCGCGCGAGCCGCGGCAAGCGTACGCACGAACATCTCGTAGGGCTCTCCGGGCGAGGACGTCGTGAAGATCGCCACGCGCAGTCCCGGCGGCGCTTCGATCGCGTCCGGCTGCTCGATGTGAAAGGCGTTGTACCAGCCGACCAGGAGCCGTGAGATGCCGTACCACGTCGCCAACGACAGCAGGATGAACAGGCTGACGTTGTTGACGTGCTCCAGCCGGAACCACCACTGGCCGAACCACGCGATGCTCTGAAGGCCGAGGAAGAGCAGGACCGCGAGGACCCAGCGCTCCCACGTCGCGATCGGTCTCGCCCGCCGGTGGCGGAAGATCTCAGCGTCGTCTTGCCACGGTCGCATGAAAGGTGTTGGCGCGGTAAAACGACGTCACGCCGTGCTCGTAGCCGATGTCGAGTGTCACACCGCGCGCCAGGGGAGTGGTTGCCGAAACGCGAAGCCGCCACGGATGGTACGCGCGATCGAACGGCGACTGCCCGATGTCGCGTGGAAACGATTCGGGCCCCGAGTCCGGCCAGAACACCACGGCCCGATCGTGTGCCTCTCCGGCATCGCCTTGAATCTTCATTGTTGTTCCTGAACCGAATCGACGCTCGAATGCCACGATCAGCCGTCCTTCGCGGAGATCCTGCGGCGTCCAGTACGGATCGTAAGCTCCGCGATAGGTGTAGTGAAAGAATCCGCCCGATCCGTCGCGCGTGGCATTGATCCCGGTCACATAGAAGCGGCTGTCGCGCGTGTCGCGCCAGAGCGTCGAGACGCCGCTCCACAGCGTCCATTGATTCGATTTGCGAACGGGGACGAGGACGTAGGCGTCGAATGCAGTGGCCGAGTTTCGATCGGAGAAGCGATCGCGCTCGATGCCCGCCGAGGCGAGCCAGGGCGATGAGTGCTGCCAGCGAAGAGAGGCAACGCTGACGAACGGATAGAGCCGCGTCGCGTTCGTGAGAATCTCCCGCCGCTGGAACGCCGCGGCGATGGTGTCGTGCGATGCGATGCGGATGCGCGCGGACGCGCCGCCGATCGCGTGCGACCGGCCGTCGGGCGTACGGATCCCGCCGAGCGATGTCGTCGCCGTCAGACGGAGCTCGGGCAGCACCGTCTCGTTTTGCAGGAGCGCGAAGGGGGCGCTATGCCGTCCGGCCGCGTCGCTCCGCAGGCTGTATCCGCCGGCAGTGGCGTCCCAGCGCGTCAGCGGATCGGTGAAGAGGGAGGCGCGGACCTGGCTCCGCGTCGCGCGGAATGGCTGGTCGTCGTCGACAACTCCGACCTCGATCTGCTGTGACGGCGCCGACGCGGCGCGAATCTCGGCCAGGCTTGTCCGAGCGGTCTTCCTGTCGGGGTGTGAGGCGAGGATCGCGCGAAACTCGCGTGCGGCCGTCCGGTAGTCTCCCGACCAGTACGCTGCCACGGCCGCACCTTCGGCGGCCTCGACATTTCCCGGCAGCCGGCCGAAGAGCTGACGCGCTTCGCCGTATCGGCCCTGCCACAGTCGCACCTGGGCGAGCCCGAGCGTGGCGTCACCGGACTTCGGTTGCATCCGCAGGACCTCGAGGTACAGTTGAGACGCTTCGTCGAAGTGCTTCGACCAGGCGAGTTTCCGGGCCTGGTCGAGGACCGCGGCGGTCTCGTCCGCCGCGACGTTGACTGCGATCGCGAGGAGCGTGGCGAGTAGAAGAACGCGGTGCATCCGGCGATACGAGCATACTCAATAACGTATAATTCACGCTCGTCCAGCAGATTAGAGGGCACTCCGAAGCAATGAGCGAACAAGTGGCGGCCACGCGTGTCGTCCCATCCCGACCGCTGGTGGTCCGGGCGGTCCTGCGCACCGACGTGGGTCGCGTTCGCTCCGAAAACCAGGATTTCGGCACCGTCACCAACGCGGCGGACGAGCGCGGCAAGACTCCCGGTGGCCGGCTGTTGATCGTCGCGGACGGCATGGGCGGCCATCGCGGCGGGGCGACCGCCTCGCGCCTGGCGGGCGAGACCGTGAAGACCTTGTACCTGAGCGCGGGGAAAGACGACATCCCCGGCGCCCTGCGCGAGGCGCTGACGCAGGCCAACACGAAAATCTTCAACGAGGCGCAGACCAACGCCGACCTCCGCGGGATGGGTACGACCACCTCAGCGCTCGTCGTCCGCGGAACCCAGGCCTGGTTCGCCCATGTCGGCGACTCGCGGATCTACTTCGTGCGCGGCGACGAGATCCGGCAGCTGACCGAAGATCACTCGCTCGTCGCGTCGATGGTGCGCGAGGGGCTGTTGACGGCGAAAGAAGCCGAACATCATCCGCGCCGCAACGTGCTGCAACGCTCGATGGGGGTCGGCGAGCAGGTCGACATCGACATCGTCGGCCCGCTGGAGGTGCAGGAGCTCGACACCTTCGTCCTCTGCAGCGACGGCCTGCATGGTCTCGTCACTCCCGATGAGATCAAGGACATCGTCCTCAAGAAGCCGATCCACGAAGCCGCCGACGCGCTGGTCGATCGTTCCCTCGAACGGGGAGCGCCCGACAACGTGACCGTGATCGTCGCCCGGGTGGAGCGCGATGACTACGAAGACGAGGAGACGATGGTCGACAAGCACGATCGCGCTCTCTTCGATGAAACGGTGCGGGAAGGTGGAGTGGTGCCGGCCTCCGGCCGGCCTGCCGGGCCCGAAGGCCGGCCGGAAGCCGGCACCACTCCGCGAAAGGCCTCTTCCGTTGTGAAATGGACGTTACTTTTCGTTCTCGTGCTCGGGGCAGCGGGCGCGTGGTTGTTTTTCAATCAGCAGCAGATGTTTCAAACTCAGAAATCATCGTCGAGCCGGTAGTCCATGTCCCGTTTGCGCCACGTCGCCTTCGCTCTTGTCGCGGTTTCGTTTGCCTGCCGGAACGACGCGGTGCGGCTCGATGAAGTGCAGAAGATGGCCTACAGCGTCAAACCGGCCGTCGTGCGCGTGAACGCGTTCGCGACCGCGGCGTTCCGCTACGAGCCCGACGCGATCGAAGACATCGCCATGGTTCTTCGGAAGGATGGTCACGTCGTGACCGCGCGCAATCTTCCGGACGCGGAGGTCACGGTCGACACGGGGGCCGGGGGATCGGGCAGCGGCTTCATCATCAATCCCGACGGGTACATTCTGACGAACGGTCACGTGGTCGCGCCGACCAGTGACGCCGCGCAGCTCGATCGCGATCTGCGCCACAACGGAGCGATTGCGGCGCTGGTGCGGCATTTCCCCGTCGAGGAGCTGCGTGCCCTCTATCGCGACGATGCTCTCGACCGCTACATCGACCGGCTCTCCGGCGAAGGGCGGGTCACCGACACGCGCGTCGTGAACGAAGTCGAGCTCTCGAATGGCGAGAAGCTCCCGTTCCAGATCCAGCGCTACTCGCCGTCGCTCAGCGAGCGCGGCACGGACCTGGCCCTCCTCAAGGTGAACCGGCGCAATCTCCCGATCCTGCATCTCGGCGATTCCGACAGCGTGGGAGTCGGCGCCTCGATCTGGTCGATCGGTTATCCGGCAGTGGCCAGCAGTACCGACGACGTCATCGGCGGCTGGCTGTCGCGCGACAGCGATCTCGAAGCGACGTTCAACCCAGGCACCATCACCGCGATCAAGCGCAACGTCGCCAACGCCACGGTTTTTCAATCGAACGTGGCGATCTATCGCGGCAATTCGGGCGGACCCGCTGTCGACCGCGACGGCGAGGTCATCGGCATCTCCACCTGGGGACACACGACCGCTGAGATCAAGTTCCTGGTTCCGATCAACGCCGCGAAGCCGTTCCTGACCGCGGCGGGGGTGAAGCCGAATCTCGACGGCGACTTCGACCGGCAGTATCGCGCCGCGCTCGATGCCGCGGTGGCGGGGGAATGGAAAACGGCGAAAGCGAATCTGGCCAGCGCCGCGCGGCTGTTCCCGAATTCTCCCGACGTGATCCGCTTCAGCCGCGATGCCGATCGCGCCATCAACCGCCGGTCCTCCTGGCCGTCGCGCTCGGTGGCGACCGTCGTGGCGGGCGGCGTGGGATTCGTGGCCATCGTCGGCACGATCGCGTTCGCGGCGGGGTCGCGCCGCGCTCGAATTCCGAAGGACGTGCTGAGCGCAACGACCGTGGAGACGATCGTCGAGCCTCTCGACTCGTCGTCGCGGAAGAAGGGCGTGATCGGGAAATTCACGATCCTCAACGGCGAGCGCGCCGGCGAGCGCCTCCGACTCGGCGGCTCGGGGATCAGGATCGGCCGGGAGTCGGCGATCTGTGAGATCGTATTGGAGAATCCGAAGGTGTCGCGGCTCCATGCCGAGGTCGTGTCGATCGACGGCAAGGTGATGCTGATCGACAGGAATTCCTCGAACGGCACCTATGTCAACGATGAAAAGATCGACCGGCGGTATCTCAAAGACGGAGACATCATTCATTTTGGCGGCCGCAACGCCATTGCGGTCGCATTTCATGCGTGAGGATCAGAGTGGCCGACAAGAGATGTGAGAACGGGCACTTCATCGACGAGTCGTGGGACCTCTGTCCGTACTGTCCGGCCGACAGCAGCGAGGCCGAGATCCCCATCGTCCGCCCGTCCCGCGCGGTCGCACCGGCCGAGCCTGCGCCGGCGCGTCCGGCACCGGCCGTCCAGCCGCCTCCCGTGCGGCGCGATGTTCCGCCGTCGCCCATGCAGTCGCCGCCGATGGAGAGGACGGTGGCCGTTCCGAAGATCTCCGCCGCCGATCCCGCACAGGCCAAGCGTTACGTCGTCGGCTGGCTGGTCGGCCTCAACGGCAGCAGCCGTGGCGAATCGTTTCCGGTCCGCATCGGGCGCAATGTTCTGGGCCGCGATCGCCGCTCCGACATCGTGGTCAACGACGAGCAGGCGTCGTCGCACCATGCCGACCTCGTGTTCCGCCCCGAGGAGCGCCGCTTCATCCTGATGGACCACAACTCCACGAACGGAACGTACGTCAACGAAATGGAGATCGAGCCGCGAAAGGATCTCGCCGCCAAGGACGTGATCCGCATCGGCGTGCAGAAGTTCCTCTTCATTCCGCTGATTCACGACGGTTTCTACTGGGACGATGAAGGTGTTCTGAAATGATCGGAAACGTCATTGGCAATTACCGCATCGAGCGCGAGATCGGCGAGGGCGGGATGAGCCATGTGTACGTCGGCAGGACCACGGCGGCCACCGAGATTCTTCCGGCCAACTACGAGGTCGTGCTGAAAGTGATGTCCGATGATCTCGCCGGCGAGATCACCGCGCGCAAACGCTTCGTGAAGGAAGCGCAGATCCTTTCGAAGCTGCGCCACCGCTACATCACCCGGTTCTATGAGTTCATCAACAACGACACCGGCGCCGTGCTGGTGATGGAGTTCGTCGAAGGAACTCCCGTCGACATTCTGCTGGCCGAAAAGGGCGCACTTGCGATCGGCGATGCCGTCGCCATCACGCAGTGCATGCTCGAGGCCCTGGTTTACGCGCACGGGAAAGGAATCGTTCATCGCGACATCAAGCCGGCGAACCTCATCCGCGAGCCGAACGGCGTCGTGAAGGTCACGGACTTCGGGATCGCCAAGATCAAAGAAGGCGCCGGCGCAACGGGACAGACCGTCCTCACGAAATCGGGATTCCTCCTCGGCACGCCGCATTACATGTCGCCGGAGCAGATCCGGGAGCCGAAAGATGCCGGGGTGAAGTGCGACATCTACTCGGCGGGCGTGGTGCTCTACGAGATGCTCACGGGCTCGTTGCCGTTCAACAGCCGCTCGCTGCCGAAGCTCATCGACGCCATCTATCGAGGCGAGAAGCAGCCGCCCAGCGCGCTGCGGCCGGAGATCGACAAGGAGCTCGAGGCCATCGTGCTGAAAGCCATGCATCCGCGCCACGAGCAGCGGTATGAGACGGCGCGCGAATTCTTCGAGGCCCTCGAGGAGTACAACGCCAAGCAGCCGGTGTCCGGCGTTCCGACCGCGCGCGTCGTCGCGGCCACGCAGCACGAAAAGCCGGTGCCGGCGGTTTCGTCCACGCCGCAGTGGATGCTCGTTCCGGTGAAGAACGATTCCACGGAAAAGCATCCGATCCACGGCGAGAGTGTGATGGTCGGGCGCGACCGCACGTGCTCGATCGTGCTGTCGCATCCGGCGGTCTCCCGCCGTCACGCGCGCATCACGCTCAGCGGATCGGCGTGGGTGCTCGAAGACCTGCAGTCGGCGAACGGAACGTACGTGAACAACACCCGCGTCGACAAAGTGAAACTGAAGGCCGGCGACGTCGTCCGCTTCGGCGCCGATCCGGCCTGTACTTATGTTTTGAGAGATCACTAACCCGGAGCACCGATGTCCCAGATCACCTGTTTACGTTGCAAGCAACTGATCGATGCCCAACTCGATCAGTGCCCGAGCTGCGGCGACCGCGTCACCAACTTTCAGCGCACGTACGCGTCGCGTCTGATCGACGGCAAGTACCAGATCCTCGACCGCCTCGGCGTCGGCGGAATGGGCGAGATCTTCAAGGTCCGCCACATCCACCTGAACGAGCTGCGCGTCATCAAGATCATGCGGCCCAACGTCGCCGCGGACGATCAGGGTCTCCAGCGATTCCTGCAGGAAGCGCGCACCTCCACGATGATCAAGCATCGCAATCTGGCGATGCTCTACGACTTCGCCCAGCTCGAGGACGGCTCCTACTACATGGTCTGGGAGTTCATCGACGGTGTGAACATTCAGAAGTGGATCGCCCAGAACGGGCCGGTGCCGCCGCGTCTGTCGGTGGAGATTGCCATCCAGGCGCTGACCGGACTCGAGCATCTCCACTCCATGGGCCTGATCCATCGCGACATTTCTCCCGAGAACATCATGCTGTCGCAGGACCATCACGGGAAGCTGCTGGTGAAGGTCATCGACTTCGGCATCGCCAAGTCGCTCGCCGAGGGTGAAGGCGGCCAGGGGCTGACGCAGACGGGCATGTTCCTCGGCAAGTTGAAATACGCGTCGCCGGAACAGGCCGGATACCTCAAGGAAGGCGAGCACCTCGACCCGCGCAGCGATCTCTATTCGTTCGGCATCGTGATGTACGAGATGCTGGCAGGCCGCGCGCCGTTCCAGGCCACGAATCCGCACGGATACATCCTCAAGCACGTCACGGAAAAGCCGGCGCCGATCGCCGAGACGAATCCGCAGGCGAAAGTGCCGGCCCAGCTCGAGTCGGTGATCATGAAATCGCTCGAGAAGAGCCGCGACAACCGATTCGCCACCGCGGGCGACTTCGCGAATGCGCTCGAGTCCATCCGCGGCGCGATTCCTCCCGATCAGAAGTACGGTCTCGGCGAGCGGATGGTGACGCTCTCCGCGGCCAAGACGCTGTCCGAGCTGCCGAAGTACACCGGCACGTCCGCGACCATGGGCAGCCAGCCCACACAACACACGGTGGCGGGCGGGCCGCAGCCGACACAGCGCACGGCGATCACCGCCTCACAGAACGAGCCGACGCAGCTGGAGCGGGGCGTGACCGCGTCGCAGCGACCGACGCTCGGCAGCAACGAGGCCACGGTCGTGGACCGTTTCGGCGCCACGGCCAGCGGCGCCGCTCCGACGGCGGTCGAATCGAAACTTTCCGGCGCCGAGCCGACCGTTCTCGAGCATGTCGGGCCGGCGAAGAAAAAGAACGCCGGCGTGATCGCCGCCATCGCCGCGGCCGCGATCATCGTCATCGGAGCGGGCGTCTATTTCCTGACCCGTCCCGGCAAAGAGATTCAGGTCACCGGTACCGCGACCGCAACGGCGACGAGCGGCACGCAGGTCACCTCGACCGCGCCGGTTGTTCCGGGCGACCACGGCATCCTGCTGCTCTCCGCGTCGCCGTGGGGCGACATCGAGAAGATCGTCAACATGACCAGTCACAAGCCGGTCGAGCTTTCGGATGAGAATCGCTCGACGCCCGCCGCGATCGAGCTCGATCCCGGGCATTACTCGATTACCGTTCGCGGACCGAACGACGTGCAGACAGTCGACGTCAACATCGAGGCCGGGAAGCGCACGAAGAAGTCGATCACCACGGCGAACGTCAACTTCGATGAGATTGAAAAGGAAGTCAAGCCTTGAGAGGAGTCCGATTCATCATCGCCGCGGTGATCTGCACGGCGCTCGCCGGCAGCGTGGCGTTCGCCTCGTGGTACGACGATTACGACGCCGGCGTCAATGCCATTCGCAAAGGTCAGTGGCAGCTCGCGGTGCAGAAGATGACGGCGGCGATCGGCGGCAATCCGCGCGAGGGCGACAAGACCCGCACCTACGGCGCGATCTTCATCAACTATCACCCGTACTACTACCGTGCCGTGGCGAACATGAACCTCGGCAAATACGAGCAGGCGATCAGCGACTTCGAAAAGACCAGCGGTCCGGGCGAGGAGAACCTCGGCTCGCTGGAGACGTTGATGCAGCGCGCCAAGGCCAAGCTCGCCGAGGCAACCGAGAAGCCGCCGGTGACGGAGACGCAGAAGCCGCCGGTCGTGATCGCCACGACGACCACGCAGCCTCCGCCGGTGATCCCCGGACCGACCATCGACAACGCGCTCCGGAATCGTGCGCGCACGGCGCTCGAACAGGCCAAGACTCACATCCAGGCCGCGCAGCAGCGGAAAGCCACGGCGTCGCCGCAGTACCAGAGTGCGCTCAACGCTTACACCGAAGCGAACACACGGCTGGCGACGGCGAAGTCGAACGATGATCTGAACGCCGTCATCGCCGCGTCGGACAACGTCACGCTCCTGGCCGACTCGGCGGCCGGTTCCACGATTGCCACGACCACGACGCCGCCGCCGATCACGACGACGCAGTCGCGAACCGGCTCCGCCACTCAGGCTGCCCTCGCGGACACGAGCCGCCGTCTGCGCCGCGCGCTGGAAAGCTATTTCAACGGCGACTTCGACGACGCCGCACGCGGATTCCAGTCGCTCACCAACGACATGCCGAAGAACGGCTGGATCTGGGCATTTCTCGGCGCTTCGCAGTACTCGCAGTACGCGTTCGAAGCCGACGAGACATACAAGAACTCCGCGCTCGATTCGTTCCGGAAGGCGAAAACGTACGGGAAGTGGAAGGACGGCCTGCCGGAGAAGTACTTCTCGAAGAAGATCCGCAAGGCATTCCGGGAAACGACGGGGTAATTGCCTTCGAGTCAGGCCACGGCCGGCGGTTTGTTTTCGAGGGCCTCGTGTCTCGTGCGTATCGCTGATTTCGGTTGTGGTTCGTCCCAGAGCGGGCAGATGCGGAGCATCCAGTGGCCAGTCACCATGTTCCGAAAGAATCGCTCGTGCTCCCACTCGACTTCGGCCATGGTCAGGAGGCAGTCGATCATTTCCTCGTGGCCGCAGCGGAGCGCGTAGGCGGCCGCGTCCTGGTACTCGATGATGTTGACGAGCTCGAGCCGGCCGGCCCCGTACATCGGAGCAAACCAGCCGCCCACGAGGCAGAAAAGGCCGATCGCTTTCCCGATGAGCCAGAGGATCACCTCGCGGACCGGGTTCGGACGAGCTCCAAGATCGCGTAGGAGATTTCCGACGAGCTGGCGATGGTGCCACTCTTCCGCTTCGATTTGCCGAACGCGTGCGCGCTGGGCTTCGTTGCGCAAGCTCCGCCAGTGACCACGATAGGCGTGGCCTGCGGCGAGCTCGCCGGAGTAAGCGCCTTGCAGCTGTCTGATCAGCTTTCGCCGAGAATCGTCGCTCAGGTTCAGCGCGGTCATTGTAGAGGAGGCCACGAATGACCCGCGTCCACCCCGTGACGGTCACCGCGAAGCCGGAATGAAATGCGTCCCGTGATGACGACGAACGCTGAAAAAAAAGACTCCGCTCAGGGAGTCTTTTTTCATGCAGCGTGAGGCCCGGTCCTAAAAGTTTTCGCCGCCCTCGTCGTCGTCCGTGCCGCCGCCGCTGTAACCGCCGCCGCTGTAGCCGCCGCCCATTCCGCCGGAGCTGCTGCTCGGGGTCGAGCTGCTGGGTGGCTTCGGGCTGGGCGGCTTGGGGCTGGCGATGGGTGGCTTCGGGCTGGCGCTGGGCGGCTTCGGGCTGGCGATGGCCGGCTTCGGGGTTCCGCTGCTGCTGCCCGGTAACATTCCCGAGGACGAACCGGTGTAGCTCGAGGTGTCGCGAACCGTTCCGACCACGCGGCTGATGACGCTCGGCTTTGCCGGTGCCGCTGCTTTTTTCGCAGGCGCTTTCCGGCGCGCTGCCATCTTCTTCGCTCCGCCCTTCCGGCCGGCCGCTTTCCGGCGCGCGGAGGCTTTCTTCTTCGACGACGCTTTCTTCGCTCCGCCCTTCCGTGCTGCGGAGCGGCTCTTCGTCGAGCGCTTCTTCGAGGATTTCCTGCTGGACGCCTTCCGTCGGGATCCGCCCTTCGATTTCTTCGAAGACTTGCGGCCCTTCTTCGATGCAGCCATCTCTTGTCTCCTTCTCAAAGTGTCGGTGTGGGGGCCCGTACCTGGATCAGAGTTCACGCTGCTGCAATGTGTGGTGCACACGTTGCACGGAAAACAATGTAGACGAACATGTGGCGATTGTCACGCGTGAGACTGCCGCGTTGGACGCTCTTCATCGCGGTGATCGCGTTCATCGCCGTCGAGTCGTTTTTTGTCTATCTCGCCTACCTCGATCACCGCATCTCGCGGGAGCTGGTGGATGGCCGGTGGCGCGCTCCGACGGTCATTCTGTCGGCCGCCGGAGGGCGGGAACACGAGGTCATGCGCCTCTACGGGGTGGACTGGCGGATCATCCCGCCGGTCGGCCTGGATGCGCTGCCGAGGTATGTGCCGGACGCGTTTCTGGCGGCTGAGGATGTCCGGTTCCACCACCACCTCGGGATCGATCCGATCGGCATCGCCCGGGCCATGGTGGCCAACCTGCGCGGTGGCGGCATCGTTCAGGGCGGCAGCACCATCGACCAGCAGATCATCAAGTCGCGCTTTCTTTCCCAGGAACGGACCTGGCGCCGCAAGTTCGTGGAACTGCTGCTGGCGATCATCCTCGATGCCCGGCTGACGAAAAACGACATCCTGGCGATCTATTTGAACGAGGTCTATCTCGGTCACTCCGGTGGAAGCCCGGTCTTGGGGGTCGATGAAGCGTCGCGCCTGTACTTCGGCAAGCCGGCGACGCAGCTCCGTCTCGACGAGGCGGCCCTGCTGGCGAGCATCGTGCGCGCACCGAATCGCGATAACCCGCAAAAACGCCCCGATCTCGTGCGCGCGCGCCGCGACGCCATCCTGCGGGTCATGCTCGACCGCAAGTGGATCGAGAACGATGCGTTTCGGGCCGCGGTGGACCGCGGCGTCGACTTCGAGGGTGGATCCGTTCCCTCGCCGCCGTTCCCGTTCTATCTGCGCGCCATCCGTTCCGAGATCGTGAAGCGGTTCGGCGTCCGTCCGGTGATCGAGGGAGGGCTGACGGTCGTCTGCGAGATCGATCCGATCGCCCAGCGCGCGGCCGAGCGGGTCGCGGAGCGCGCCCCGGAGCAGCTCGAGTCGCGATTCTCGTGGCTGCGCGCGCAGTCACGCCAGGAGCCGCTGGAGGTGGCGATCCTCTCCGTCGATCCCCGGAGCGGCGGGATCCGGACGATCGTCGGCGGCCGCGACTTCCATCTCTCGCCATTCGACCGGACGACGAACATGCGGCGACAGCCCGGCTCCGCGTTCAAGACATTCGCCTATCTCGCTGCGATCGCGTCGCGGCGCGTGACCACCGCGTCGCTGCTGCTCGATGCGCCTGTCACCGTCGAGCTCAGCGATCACGAAACGTGGACGCCGCAGAACTACGACGAGCGTTATCGCGGCCGCGTCACCTTGCGCGAAGCATTCGAGGCCTCGCTCAATGTTCCGACCGTTCGCATGGCCCAGCAGGTCGGTCTGAGCCGCGTCGTCGACACGGCCGAGAAATTCGGATTCGGTGACGATCTCGCCGCCGTCCCGGCGCTTCCGCTCGGCGTCACCGACGTGACCCTGCGCGAGCTCACCGCGGCCTATACACCGTTCCCGAACCTCGGCATCCGCGTCGAGCCGTTTCTCCTGACCGAGGTGCGGGACGGGCGCGGGAAGACGATGTTCCGGCAGAAGCTGCAGCAGAGGCGCGTCTGCGATGCCGACGCCGCGTATGTCATGCACACCCTCCTGCGCGGCGTGGTCAAACGCGGAACCGCATCGCGCCTGAAGCGATATGGCCTCGGCTACGTGGCCGGCAAGACGGGCACGACGAACGATTATCGCGACGCCTGGTTCGTCGGCTACACCGCCGATATGGTCACGACGGTGTGGATCGGCTACGACCACGGCGCGCCGTTGCGCCTCTCCTCGGCGGAGGCGGCGATCCCGATCTGGGGCTCGTACATGGCCGCGGTGCAGCACAGCCGTGATGAGCCACAGCCGCCGTCCGGAGTGACGTTCCGCGATATCGATCCCGAGACGGGCATGCTGTGGGACCAAGGATGTCCCGGCCCGGTCCACGAGGTGTTTCTCGACGGCACGGCACCCACACGTCACTGTCCGCGCGGCTTCCTCGGCGGCATCGTTCGCCGCGTCTTCTTCCAGTCCGACCACTTCGACGAGCCGGCGGCGATCTCCTTCGAGAAGTTCCGGGAGTGGGCGAACGAGGTCGATCGCAGCCGGCAGGAGGTGGAGGGGTTCGTCGGCCGCCTGAAACGCCTTTTTGGCAAGTGATGGAGCCCCCGCCTTCAGCCGGGTTGCGACCGGGTGAAGCCGGTGCTACATTGAAACCGCTGGATTGATTTGGGGCCGCTTGCAACCAGCCTAAAAAAAGCTAAATTGCCGCCGTCGTCGAACGCCGTTTTTCGATCGGCCCCACGAAGCGTCGTGGGGCTTTTTGTTTATGCAGGATTTCATTCAAGCAATCGCCGACGAGCACGTCTACCTCTTCGATGGAGCGATGGGGACGATGCTCTATTCGAAGGGCGTCTTCATCAACAAGTGCTACGACGAGCTGAATCTCCGCAGCCCGGAGATCGTGCTGGAAGTCCACAAGCAATACGTGAAGGCCGGCGCCGAGATCGTGGAGACCAACACATACGGCGCGAACCGGGTGAAGCTGCGCGGCTTCGCCATCGAAGACGAGCTGCGCGAGATCAACATCGCCGGCGTGGAGATCGCGCGCCGGGCGGCGGGCGACTCCGTTTACGTGGCCGGCGCGATCGGGCCTCTCGGCATCCGCATCGAGCCTTACGGTCCGACCTCGCTGGACGAGGCGCGTGAGTTCTTCCGCGAGCAGGCCGCCGCTCTTCGCGATGGCGGAGTCGATCTCATCGTGCTCGAGACGATGTCGAACATCGCCGAGATCGAGCAGGCCATTCTCGCCGTGCGCGACGTGTGCACGCTGCCGATCATCGCCCAGATGACGATCGGCACGGATGGCCGCACGATTTACGGCGACACGCCGCGCGTCATCGCCCAGCGGCTCGACGCCGCCGGCGCCGACGTCATCGGCCTGAACTGCTCCGTCGGTCCCGACGTGATGCTCGACGCCGTCGAGGAGATCAGCGGGATCACCGCGAAGAAGATCTCCTGTCAGCCGAACGCCGGTCTTCCCCGCGATGTGGCCGGGCGTCAGATGTACATGGCTTCGCCGGAGTACATGGCGAAGTACGCGAAGCGCCTGATTCACAAGGGCGTGAAATTCCTGGGCGGCTGCTGCGGGACGACGCCCGATCACATCAAGAACATGGCCGACGCCGTGCGGCCGCTCTCGCCGCGCCGCACGTTCGTGATTGTCGAGCGCGATCGCATCAACGGCCAGCAGCCCGGCGTCGAGCCGACGCCGCTCTGCGACCGCTCGCATTGGGGAAAGAAAATCGCCGCGGGCGAATTCGTGACCACGATCGAGATCACGCCGCCGAAGGGGCCGAATCCCGACAAGATGATCGACTCGGTCCGGGCGATCAAACAGGCGGGCGTCGACGCGGTGAACGTTCCCGACGGCCCGCGAGCGCAGAACCGCATGGGCGCGATCGCGGTGGCCGTCCTGCTGCAGCAGCGAGTCGGCATCGAAACCGTCCTCCACTACTGTTGCCGCGACCGCAATCTCCTCGGCATGCACTCCGACCTTCTCGGATGCGCCGCACTCGGCCTGCACAACCTGCTGCTCATCACGGGCGATCCGCCGAAGATGGGACCGTATCCCGAAGCGACGGCCGTCTTCGACATCGATTCGATCGGCTTGACGAACATGGTCAGCCTGATGAACCGCGGCCTCGACCTGGGCGGCAATCCGTTCGGCGAGCCGACCTGCTTCACGATCGGCGTTGGCGTCAATCCGGGTCATCTCGATCTCGATTACGAGCTGCGACGTCTCGACTGGAAGGTGAAGGCGGGAGCCGAATACGCGATCACGCAGCCGGTGTTCGACGCCGGTCAGCTCGAGACGTTTCTGCGCCGCATCGAAGACATGAAGCTGCCGGTCGTCGCGGGCATCTGGCCGCTGCTTTCGTATCGCAACGCCCAGTTCATGAACAACGAAGTGCCGGGCGTCTCCGTGCCGGACGACGTCATCGAGCGGATGCGCATCGCCAGCGAGAAGGGGAAGGAGTTCGGGCTGCGCGAAGGGGTGGCCATTGCCCGCGAGACCCTGGAGCGGGTGCGGGGCGCGGTGGCGGGAGTCCAGGTTTCCGCCCCAATGGGTCGCGTGGATCTGGCTCTTCAGGTGTTCGACGGTCTGGTCGCGCGGCGGGTGCAGGCGACGACATAATGCGTTCGTGCGGTGTCGCATAACGCATTACACGACAGGTTCCCTTCACGCATCGCAGAATCCATTACACGACGCAATTCGCCCTCCGATCTTCCACCCGTAGAACCTCTTGCCTTTTCGCCGAGGCCGAGGGAGCCTCGGCCGCATGTCCGATCCGCCGAAGCTTCTCGATCGTGTGCGCGCTGCCATTCGCGCGCGGCATTACAGTCCGCGCACCGAAGAGGCGTACGTCATGTGGATCAAGCGGTACATCTTCTTCCATAGCAAACGGCATCCGGCGTCGATGGGGGCGGAGGAGGTCAATGCATTTCTCAGCAGTCTGGCCGTGGACAGGAAGGTGAGCGCGGCGACGCAGAACCAGGCGTTGAGTGCTTTGATCTTCCTCTATCGCGAAGTCCTTCAGGATCCTCTGCCCTGGTTGGACGAGATCGTTCGGGCGCAGCGCCCCTTGCATCTGCCGGTGGTCCTGACTGTCGATGAGGTTCGGATGGTGATCGATCAGATGGAAGGGGTGTGCAGGCTCGTCGGGCAGCTGCTGTATGGTTCGGGGCTGCGTTTGCTCGAAGCCTTGATGCTGAGGGTGAAGGATCTCGATTTCGAGCGCGGCCAATTGACGGTGCGCGATCCGAAGTGGCGCCGCGATCGGGTGACCATGCTGCCGGGTATCGTTTGCGCGGCTTTGCAGGAGCAGCTGGCGGAGGCGCGTCTGCTGCATCAGGAAGACCAGTCCGCGGGATTTGGCTCGGTGTGGCTGCCGGATGCGATCGGGCGCAAGTTCCCCTCGGCTGCGGGGGAGTGGCGGTGGCAGTGGGTGTTTCCGGCGACGCGCCGCTGGCGCAATGCCCGGGATGGGACTGAAGGACGCCACCACCTGCACGAATCGGTGGTGCAACGTGCGGTTCGCCGGGCGACGGAGGATGCGGGAATCGAGAAGCGTGTGACCTGTCATACGTTCCGCCACTCGTTCGCGACGCACCTTCTGGAGCGGGGCCATGACATCCGCACGGTGCAGGAGCTCCTCGGCCACCGCGACGTGTCGACGACGATGATCTACACCCACGTTCTGCGCCACGGCGCCCGGGGAGTCCGAAGCCCGCTGGACGCCATGTGATGATGGCGATGTCGGATAATCCACGGGTCGATCGTGATGTTCGTGGACGTTACGCTGCAGCCGACGTAACATTCGAGCGGTCTACTTCAAGTTGGGCGGACTGATGCTGAGACACGCAATCAAAGCAGCAGGCGGGCTGGTTCTTGCCCTTCTCTTCGCCACATCCACGTTGTTTGGCGTCGTGATTGGGTTCACGGTCATAAAGCACGCCGCCACATCAGGCGGTGATCTCACCCGGTTCGA
>DATISF010000008.1:0-76462 GCA_035468985.1 Thermoanaerobaculia bacterium | reverse complement strand
ATTGAGGGCGACGTGATGAAACGCGTCGCCCTCGACGATTCCGACCGAAACCGGATAGTCGAACCGCCGCGGACCCGCGCTCGCCGGATTGAAGAATCGCACGCCGCCGATCACCTCGTTGTGCGGCAGGTGGCTGTGGCCGAACACGACGAGATCGACGTTCGCGAGCGCCTCGCGAACTTCGACGCGAAGACGTTGCGGCCGCGGCAGGATGTGCGTGATCAGAATGCGCAACCCGCCGACCTTCTCCCGCACGATGCCGAAGCCGTCATCGTCATCGTTGTTGCCCCGCACGAACGTCACCGGCGCGATCTTCCCCAGAAAGGCGATCACATCCTTTCCGCCGATGTCGCCGGCGTGAAGGATGTGATCGACGCCCGAGAAGACTTCCAGAACTTCCGGCCTGAGCAGACCGTGCGTGTCGGCGATGATGCCGATCCGCTTCAGTCCCAGACGCTCGCCTTCTTTGCCCACTGCGTGTCACTGTAGCGGTCCTTGAACGCCTGCGCAGTCTTCTTCAGGGCCGCGCCATCGTTGGTCCGCTTGTAACTCGACACGCCCGCCCAGTACTGCGCCTCTGCCGCCGCGTCGCTGTTCGGAAACTTCTCCACGATGTCGCGGAAGCGGCGCTCCGACTCTTCGAACCGGTTCGCGCGGAACGCCGCGTGCGCCAGTCCGAGCTGCAGTTGCGTGAGAAAGTCCCCGACGGGCAGGAAGCCTTCGACGCGATGCCGCTCATGCCCGGTGGAGTCGAGCAGCAGCACCGTCGGCGTCCACTGGACGGCGAAGCGCTCCATCGCCTCCGGATGCTTCTTCACGTGCAGGCGGACAGGAATGAGATTGTTGCCGATGAACTCCGTCACCTTTGGATCGGGATACACCTCGGCTTCCAGCCGAGCGCAACCCGCTCACATCGGCGCGGCGGTGAAATCGAGCAGCAGCGGTCTTCCTTCCGATTTCGCCCGCGCCAGCGCGGCATCGACGTCATCGGTCCATTGGATCTTCATGGTTGAAACCTCCTGATGTTAAATACCGCCATGCGACAACTCTGCCGGGTGCTCCTCGCCGCGCTTTTCGTCTGCTCGACGCTCCTTGCGAGCGAGCGCTCCGACCTCGCCGCCGCGCGCGCCGTCTTCGACAAGAACATCGAGGCCATCCGGCAGCACGATCTCGACAAGTACATCTCCGTCTACCTGCACAGCGATCTGCTCGTTCGCGGCGGTCCAACCGGGTTCACGACCGGCTTCGACGATTTTGCGAAGCGAACCGGGCGCAACTGGCCGGACGCGATCGAAGCGAGCGACATCCATCTGACGCCGCTTCAGCCCGGCTGGGTCTATGGCACATACCGCTACCGCGTGCGCTACGGAGCGGAAGAGCACGCTGGAATCTCCGAGCGGCTGTTCGTGTCCACGCCGGGCGGCTGGAAGATCGCCGTCACCGGAGCCATCGACGCGCCGCCGGGAACTCCTGCGCCGCCGCGTGCCATCACCGGGGCCACATTGATCGACGGCCGAGGCGGGGCGCCGGTGGCGAATGCGAACGTGGTGATGCGCGACGGGAAGATCGAATGCGCAGGGCCGGCGTCGCAGTGTCCGGTGCCGGAAGGCATCGACGTTCTCGACGCACACGGCATGTGGATCACTCCCGGACTCATCGATGCGCACGTGCATTTTTCGCAGACCGGATGGGGCGATGGCCGTCCGGACGCGCTCGACGTCCGCAAGATGCATCCCTACGAAGAGACCGAGGCGGAGCTGAAAGCACATCCGGAGCGTTACGGCCACAGCTATCTCTGCAGCGGCGTGACCGCGGTGTTCGACGTGGGCGGATATCCGTGGACGCTGCGCCTTCACGACCGCTTCGAAACCGACACCAGCGTGCCGCACGTGATCGCGGCCGGCCCGCTGCTCTCCACGCTCGATCACTGGCTGAATCTGCCGGCCGAACGCCAGTTCATTCATCTGCACGATGAAGCCTCGGGACGCGACGGCGTCCGATACCTCGCCGCGCAGGGCTCGCGTGCGATCAAGGTCTGGTACATCGTCAACAACCAGCTTCCGGTCGAAGCGTCCGCGCCGTTCGTCGCTGCCGCGGGCGACGAGGCGCACAAACACAACCTTCCGCTGATCGTGCACGCCACCGGCCTCGCTGAAGCGAAGGCCGCGCTGCGCGCCGGCGCGAATCTGCTCGTGCACAGCGTCGAGGACCTGCCGGTCGATCAGGAATTCATCGATCTGGCGAAGAAGAACGGAACGATCCTGATCCCGACGCTCACGGTGCTCGATGGCTACATGCGGATGTTCGAGGGCGTGGTCAGCCGGAAAGCGCCGGCCGTCGACGATCCGAACCACTGCATCGACAAGGCCACGCTGGCGAGAGTCGCGGAGACGGCCACGGTCGATCCGGCGCTCGTCACGCGCATCGAAGCGCGCCGGCAACGCACCGAGCGCTTCACAAAAGTCACGCGCGCCAATCTGAAGGCGCTCGTGGACGCCGGAATCCCGATCGCCACCGGAACGGATGCCGGCAACCCGCTCACGCTGCACGGTCCGGCGATCTATGCCGAGATGGAAGCAATGCAGGCTTCGGGCATGTCGCCGGCGAGCGTCATCGTGTCGTCGACGGCCATCGCCGCGCGGGCGATGCGGCTCGACAAGGAGCTCGGCACCGTCGAGAAAGGCAAGGACGCGGATCTCGTTCTGGTGGGCGCGGATCCCGCGGCCGATGTCGCAAATCTGCGGAAGGTGCGCTTTGTCGTTCGCGCCGGCATGGTCCGGAGCATCGAGGATCTCAGCGCCATGGCCAGGTGACTGATGGCCCGAAATCCGCACGGAACCAACGGAGCGATGTCCGCCGATCGTACCGATGAGGCGCGCGACAATTTCGCGCATTTCAGCAGTGAGTACGCCCAGGCCCTTCATGCCCTCAAGGCCATCGAGGACCAGTCCTCGACTCTCCTGCTCCTCGGCGGATCGGACGACTTGCGCGTCTTCATCGACCAGTTCATCGAGATGGCCGCGACCGTGAGAGCGGCCGCCAAGGAGCGCGACGAGCCGCACTTCGTCGAGTGGTTCGACGAGCTGTTACAGAAGGCTGAAGCGTTGCGCACAGAGATCGTCCGCCAGAACCCGTAACCTCCTGCAATCCAACAGGAGGAACCCATGAAAACAGTGATCGCTCTGGCCGCGCTGGCGCTTCTGACCGCCGTCCCGGCCGCCGCACAGCGCGAGGATGCCGAGGGCTGCAAGGACTCGTCGCTGCTGTCGCGCATGAACGGCTGCACGATCGACAACTGCGAACAGCGGGATTTCGATGAAGGTCAGGTCTTCATCGGACTCGACGAGTCGGGCGAAGCGAAGATGAAATCGCTCGAAGGGGCCGTGGAAAAGCGCGAATACACCTGCCCCGGCAACATCTCCGGCCTGGCGATCGCGCGCAATGCAGAGAGCGCGCTCAAGGCAGCCGGATTCGGTGTCGTCTACTCGGGAAAGAACGAGTTTGGCCGTCCTACGCTCACGGTGAGGAAGGGAAACGTCTGGCTGAACGTCAACATCACCGGTCAGGACACGATGTCGTACTACGAGCAGACGATCGTCCGCACGAAAGAGATGGAGCAGCAGATGGTCTCCTCGCTCGAAGCGATGGAGGCGGACATCAACTCGACTGGGACCTGCTCGGTCTACGGGATCCTCTTCGACACCGGCAAATCGACGATCAAGGCCGGCTCCGAGCCGCCGCTCAATGAAGTGGCGAAGCTTCTGAAGAAAAACTCCGTATGGAAGATGCAGGTCGAAGGTCACACCGACAACGTCGGGACGAAAGACGCGAACCTGAAGTTGTCGCAGGCCAGAGCGGACGCGGTCCGCGCCTGGCTCGTGACGAACGGCATCGATGGCGCACGACTGGTGGCGAAAGGGTTCGGCGACACGAAGCCGGTCGCGGATAATGCGAGCGAGGAGGGACGCGCGAAGAACAGGCGTGTCGCGCTCTTGAAATTGTGACATCGATCGACGAAGCCGCCGAGCGCCTGGAAGGGCGCGTCATCAGCGACCGCCGGGACATCCATCAGCATCCCGAGCTCGGGAACCGGGAGTTCCGCACCTCCAAGCTCGTCACTGAGCGCCTGCGTGGTCTCGGGATCGAGGTGCACACCGGCGTCGCGCACACCGGCGTGGTCGGACTGCTGCGCGGTTCCCGCGACGGCCAGGTCGTCGCGCTGCGTGCGGACATGGACGCGCTTCCAGTGGTCGAGCAGGTCGACGTGCCGTTCGCGTCGCACGCGCGCACGACGTACGACGGTCAGGACGTCGGCGTCATGCACGCCTGCGGTCACGACGCCCACGTGGCCATCCTCCTCGGCGTCGCCGAGGTCCTGGCCGGAATGCGTGACCGACTCACCGGGACGGTCAAGTTCATCTTCCAGCCGGCCGAGGAAGGCGCGCCGCAGGGCGAGGAGGGGGGCGCGGAGCTGATGATCAAGCAAGGCGTACTCGCCAATCCGAGCGTCGATGCCGTTTTCGGCCTTCATGTCAGCTCCCGCTACCCGGTCGGGCAGATCGCGTACAGGCCCGGAGCGGCGATGGCCGCCGTCGATGCGCTGCGGATCGTCGTGCGCGGAAGGCAGACGCACGGCGCCTATCCGTGGCTCGGCGTCGATCCGATCGTCGTGGCGTCGCAGATCGTTCTCGGATTGCAGACCATTCCGAGCCGCCAGCTCGATGCCACGCTGGCGCCGGCCATCGTGACTGTCGGCATCATCCGCGGCGGCGTGCGGAACAACATCATCCCCGACGAGGTGGAGATGATCGGGACGCTTCGCTCGCTCGACCGCGCCATGCGCGATCAGATTCATGAGCGCGTAAGGCGGACCGCCGAGCAGATCGCCGCCAGCGCCGGCGCGCGAGCGGAGGTCACCATCACGCCGGGCTATCCGATGACGGACAACGACGCCGCTCTGACCGCGCGCATGGTGCCGACGTTGGGCCGCGTCGCCGGATCGGAGCACATCGTCCTCGGCCGCGCGTCCCTCGGCGCCGAAGACTTCGCGTTTTACCAGGAGAAAGTGCCCGGGCTCTTCTTCTGGGTCGGCACGCGCCCCGCCGGTCAGACCGCTGAGAATGCGGCGCCGAATCACTCGCCGCATTTCTATGTCGACGAGAGCGGGCTCGTGCTGGGAGTGCGGGCGCTCGCTAACCTTGCGGTGGATTTCCTGGCGCCATCATCCTGATGCGACCCCAGTAATCCGCTCCCGACAACCACTGGCCGCCGTCGATCACGAACGCTTCGCCGGTCACGTACGACGCGTAGTCGGAGAGCAGGTATGACGCCGCCTGAGCAATCTCCTCGAGCTTCGCGAAGCGCCGCAGCGGAACCGTTCTGCGAAGGCCTTCTTCGATGGCCTCATCGGGAAAGAGTCGCTTCGAGGCACCTTCGGTGTACACGGGACCGGGAGCGATGGCGTTGACGCGGATCTTGTAGCGCGCCCACTCGACGGCCAGCGTCTGCGTCATCGCCAGCACGCCCGCTTTCGCGCTCGCCGAATGCACCACGCCCGGCGCGCCGGTCCACGCGTAGTTGGTGATCACGTTCAGCATGACGCCGTTCTTCTTGGCGATCATCCGCTTGCCGACGGCACTCGTGCAGTAGAACGTGCCGTTCAGAACGATGCCGATCACCGAGTTCCAGCCGTTGGTCGAGAGCTGCTCGGACGGCACGATGAAATTTCCCGCGGCGTTGTTGACCAGAAAATCGATGCGCCCGTGCGCCCTCTCGACACGTTCGGCCATGGCCTCGACCGCCTCCGCATCACGAACGTCGACAACGTGGTAGTGCGCTGCATCACCACGGCTCTCCGCGCGGATCTGCTCCACTGCCGCGGTGAGCTTGTCCTCTTTCCTGCTGGCCAGAACGACGGTTGCACCGAGACGGGCGAGCTCTCGCGCGATGGCGAAACCGATGCCCGTGGCGCCCCCCGTGACAATGCCGACCCGGTTCTCGAACGTTTTCTCCGGCAGCATGGCGGGGCGGACAATATCACGCACTTCCCGCCCCTATAATCGCGGCGCGATGCGACGGGCTGCAGTCATGGTGGTGCTGGCGTGCGCGCTGCTGGCCTGCTCCGATTCGGACCGCAAGCCGAAGCCGCTGAGCGAGCCGGGTGAGAAGCTGTACACGCTTCGCGGCCGCATCATCACCCGCGATGCCGGCGACAACACCATCCGCCTCGATCACGAAGCGATTCCCGGTTTCATGGAAGCGATGACCATGGATTACAGCGTCCGCGGCGCGCAGGTGCCGGCGCTGCCGCCCGATGGATCGCGCGTGGAGGCGAGGCTTCACGTCACCGATCACGGTTACTGGCTCACCGGCGTGAAGAAGGCGAAGTAGTGAATCACGAGCGCCGTGTTTATCAGCGACTGGCGCTGACGAAGCCGCTGCCGGCGCGTTTCGGCCGGTACAAGGTCCGGCTTCTCGACGTGAGCGCGATCGGTGCGCTGATCGAATCCGACACGGACGTTCCCGTCGGCTCCCATGGAAAGCTTCGCTTCACGTGGCGCGAGCACAAGGTCGAGATCAAAGCCCAGTCGGTGCGCACGGCTGAAGATCGAGCCGGACTTCGCTTCACCGAAGACAGCGAGCAGCTCCGCGCGTTGATCGCGGAGTCGGCCACGGAAGTTCTGCGCGCGCAGGAGGCCAATCTCGAAGGCGCGCGCGAGCGCAACATCATCGCCGGTGACGAGACCCTGACCACCGCATCGGCGGGAATGCGCGCTTCCGGCTTCGTGACGTGGACGCTCGATGAGCAGGGCTGGAAGCGGAGACGATCGCTGCTGCCCGATCAGCCTGAGAACGGATTCACTGTCGCGGCGAACGAGCCGGAGGAGCAGGTCGAGCTGCTGCGCAAGACTTACGAGAACGGCGACGCCGAAGCGCGCCGCCTCACGCGGTTACTCGCGGAGCTGAGCGCGGCGTCCGTCGTACACTGAGCCCCTTCAGGCGCATCGCCGTCCGCCGCAGCGGCACACGCAGAAACGGCAGCACGGCGGCAACGGCTTCGGCCACCAGCGACACCGGCTCGAAGAGCCTCACCTTCGCCGGCACTTTGCGCGGCACCGCACGCACCGAGAAACCCACGCGCAGCAGAATCGCCGAAAGCACACGCACCTTCGGCGCGTGAACGCGATCGCAGATCACGATGTAGCGCCTCGAAGGGAACAGCTGCCGCGCGATCTCACGCCCGTAGACGATGTTGTCGAGCGTCGTCATGGCCCGCTCTTCGAGGATGACCAGCGCATCCGGCACATGGGCCGCGAACGCCCTGGTCATGGCTTGAGCCTCGGAGTGATCGTGCACGGGAGACGTGTAGCCGCCGCTGAAGATGATCGCCTCACAGCGCTCCGCGAGAATCAGCGGAACGACGTTGCGCACGTAGTCCGCAAGATCGGAGTGCAGGTCGTACCCGCAGACGATGGCGACGGTGGTCATGGCTCGGTGAGAATCACTCCGAAGACGAGAACCGGAAGTGACGATCCCGTGTCAACGCGGTTCTGACCCGGCTCGACCCACGCCAGCGCATTCGCTCCCACCATCGATGTCGAGATGCCCGAACCCTGCGCGCGCATTGGATGCGCGACCAGCTGGCCGTCTTCCGATACGAGGCGGACGCGAAAGTACATTCGGCGGTCGCCGCGGCTCTCGAACGGCACCGCGGCGCGCGCGCGGACGACCGGAAGGTTCAGGTTCGACACCTGTCCCATCATCTTGCGAAGCGCGGGCCGTACGAACAGAAGGAACCCCACGATACAAGAGACGGGATTCCCCGGCAGTCCGAATACAAGGCGGTCTTTCAGGCGCGAAAAAACGACCGGCTTTCCCGGCTTCATCGAGACCTGCCAGAACTTCGTCTCGGCGCCGAGGTCGTCGAGGGCGTCTTTGACGAAGTCGTAGGCGCCGTGCGAGACGCCGCCGGAGCTGACCACCACGTCCGACTGCAGGGCGTGCTCGAGCGCGAGCCGCGTCGCCTTGCGCTCGTCGGGAACGGCCTCGAGGACGTGCGGCAGCGCGCCGGCCTCGCGCACCAGCGCGGCAAGCGCGGGCGAGTTCGAATTGGCGACGCGGCCGCTGACGATCTCGTCTCCGGTCGAGAGAACGGCAACCGTCGGCAGACGTCCGACGCGAACGGTCTTCTTTCTGGCCGTGGCCAGAACGCCCAGCTCGCCGGCCCCGATCGGGATTCCGGCGCGCAGAACGACGGCACCGCGGCGCATGTCCTCGCCCGCGCCCCTGATATTTGTTCCTGATTTTATTGCGCGATATACGAGCACGTTTTCCGAACCGGCATCGGTCAGCTCGACCTGGATCACCGCGTCGCAGCCGCGGGGAATGGGCGCGCCGGTCATGATCCGCACCGCGGTTCCGGTGGTGACGGTGACGCTGGCATCCGAATCGGCGCCGATGTCGCCGATCACGCGGAGCTTCGCGGGCTTTTCGTCGCTGGCATCGGCGAGGTCTTCGGCGCGAACGGCGTAACCATCCATCGCGCTGTTGTCCGCGGCGGGGACATCCTCGGGCGCTTTCACGTCCTCGCGCAACACGCGCCCGTGGGCCTCCATCAATGTCACTTCCTCGGCATCGAGCGGAGTGATCTCCTGAAGGACGCGCTCCTGCGCCTCCTCGACGCTGAGCAGGTCGCCACGACGCTGCGTTCTCTGAAACGAGCCCACCGACGCATCATAGAATCACTTTTGCAAGGGAACTCGGCCATGACCCAACTGGAGACCCTTCCCGCCCGCGAGCGAGCCACCCGAACCCAACGCATCCCGGTCGCCGTCCTCGGCGCCACCGGATCGGTCGGGCAACGCTTCGTGCAGCTGCTCGAGCACCATCCCTGGTTCCGCCTTCACGAGGTCGTGGCCTCGGAACGAAGTGCGGGGAAGACTTACGGCGAGGCGGCGGACTGGCGTCTGGACACGCTCCTCCCCGACGACGCGGCCGCACTCACCGTGAAAGACCTCGGATCGGATCTGGAGTCGCGATTGCTCTTCTCCGGCCTCGATTCGTCGGTCGCCGGCGAGGCGGAAGATCTGTACGCGAACCGCGGCTGCGTCGTGGTCTCGAACTCACGCAATCATCGGATGGACGACGACGTCCCGCTGCTCATTCCGGAGATCAACCCCGATCACATCGAGGCCATCGAGCGCCAGCAGAAACGGCGCAAGTCACGCGGCTACATCGTCACGAATCCGAACTGCTCGACCGTCGGCCTGGCCATGGCCATCGCTCCCATCCAGCGGCTCTACGGAATCGATTTCCTGCACGTCACGACGATGCAGGCGATCTCCGGCGCCGGATACGCGGGCGTCCCCTCGTATGCGATTCTCGACAACGTCATCCCGTTCATCGGCGGCGGCGAGGAAGAGAAAATCGAGAGCGAGCCGCGGAAGATCCTGGGCCGGTGGACGAACGGGCGGTTCGAGAACGCGACGTTCCGCATCTCCGCACAAGTGAATCGCGTGCCGACGATCGACGGCCATCTGATGACGATCTCGCTGGCCTTGTGGAATCGCGAGGAACTGCGGCGCGTCTCGCCGATCGACACACTCATCGACGGCGCGCGGATGGCCATCGAAGGATTCGGCGGCGAGCCGCAGAAGCTCGGCCTCCCGTCCGCTCCGAAGAAGCCGCTGCATTACATCGAAGAGAAGGATCGGCCGCAGCCGCGACTCGACCGCGACCGCGAGAATGGGATGGCCGTGTCCATCGGCCGCCTTCGCCCCTGCCCGATTCTCGACCTGCGCATGGTGGCGCTGGTTCACAACACGATTCGCGGCGCGGCCGGCGCGGCGCTGCTGAACGCGGAGCTGCTGGAAGCCAAGGGACTGTTGTGATCGTCATCAAGTTCGGCGGCACCTCCGTCGGTGACGCGCAGCGGGTCGCGAATGCGATCGCCATCGTCGAAGAGCGCCGCGAGCAGAATCCGATCGTGGTCGTCTCCGCTCTGGCCGGAGTGACCAACGAGCTTGTCGCGGCCACCGAAGCGGCGCGCGCGTGCGATGCCGACCGCGTCGCGCAGATCATCTCCGCAATCCGCCAGCGTCACGAGGATGTCGCCCTGCAGCTCGTGCAGCAGAAGATCGACTTCTTCGAAGCGTTCACCAAACAGCTTGACAAACAGATCGACCAGATCCACACGATCCTGCGCGGCATCGCCATGCTCGGCGAGATCACCGCGCGCGCGAAGGACAAGGTCGTGGCCATCGGCGAGAAGCTCTCCTCGGTCCTCTTCGCCTATTCGATGATGATGCACGCCCTTCCCGGCGAGCACGTCGACTCCGAAGAAGTGGTGATCACCGACAACCGTTTCGGAGAGGCCAGTCCGCTGATGGAGGACACGCGCCAGGCCGCGCGCCGCGTGCTCCTGCCGCTTCTCGAGCGCGGTCTGATCCCGGTCATGGGCGGCTTCATCGGCCGCACGCGCGACGGCGCGACGACGACGCTCGGCCGCGGCGGCTCGGACTACAGCGCCGCGATCATCGGCGCCGCCGCCGGCGCGGACGAGATCCAGATCTGGACCGACGTCGACGGCATGATGACCTGCGATCCCCGCCTGATTCCCGGCGCGCGCATGATCGAGCGCATCTCCTTCGTCGAGGCGGCCGAGCTGGCCTGGTTCGGTGCGAAGGTCCTCCATCCGAAGACGATCGCCCCCGCCGTCGAACAGAACATCCCGGTGCGCGTGCTCAACACGCACAACGTCACCAGCCCCGGCACGCTCATCACGGCCGAGGGGGAGACGCGGGTGGGGTATGGACCGCGGGCCATCGCGGTAAAGCGCGGAATCACCGTCGTGCACATGACCTCGAACAAGATGCTCGGCGCGCATGGTTTTCTGGCGCGCCTGTTCGCGATCTTCGAGCAGCTCGAGATCTCGGTCGACCTCATCACGACCTCGGAAGTCTCGGTGTCGGTCACGATCGACGAAAAGCACAATCTGCCAGCGCTGGTCGAGAAATTGAAACCGGTCGCGGAAGTCGCTGTGCTCGACAATCAGTGCATCGTCGCTGTGGTTGGGCGCAATCTGATGAAGGACGCGACCGTCGGGGCGCGCATCTTCGAAGCCATGAACGGGATCCCGATGTCGATGTTCTCCCTCGGCACCTCGGGCTTGAACCTGAGCATCGTCGCGGACGACAGCGATGCCGATCGGGCAGTGAAGTCGATTCACAGGGCATTGTTCGAAGAAGAGGTTGGCGCCGTCCGAGGCTCCAGGCCCGAGGCCCGAGGCCTATGAAGATCGCCATCCACGGCTACGGCAAGATGGGGAAGACGATCGAGAAGGTCGCCCGCGAGAACGGCCACGAGATCACCGCGATCTACGACGTCGATCGCGAGCCGGGCATCAACGGCTCCGAAGTGGTGATCGATTTCTCGCATGCCAGCGCGCTCGATCATGTTCTCGATCTCGCCTGCGGCAATCGCATCGCCCTGGTGATCGGCACAACCGGCTGGAACGATCGTCTGGAGGGTGTCCGGAAGAGAATCGAGAAGTCGGGAATCGGAGCGGTCTACGCGTCGAATTTCGCGCCGGGCGCGAACGTCGCGTTCGCGCTCGCCCGGCGCGCCGGAGAACTGTTCGCCCGCTTTCCGCAGTACGCCGCCGGAATGGAAGAGCGGCACCATTCCCAGAAAAAGGATGCGCCGAGCGGCACGGCGCAGCGGATGGCGAAGGAAGTGAAGGATGGAAGCGCCGGCAAACTCGATCCGACCATCGTGGCTTCCCGCGTCGGAAGCGAGTTCGGTCTGCACACGCTGTTTTTCGATTCGCCTGACGATCTGATCGAGATCTCGCATCGCGCGCGCGGGCGCGAAGGCTTCGCGCGCGGCGCCGTCCTGGCCGCCGAACTGGTACGCGGCAAACACGGACTTTTTCGTTTCGATGAGCTGGTGATGTCATGAAATTTCGCGGTGTCGGTACGGCCCTCGTCACTCCCTTCACGAATTCCGGTGCGCTCGATGAGAAGGCGCTCGAGAAATTCGTCGATTTTCAAATCGAAGGCGGCGTCAACTTCCTCGTTCCCTGCGGGACGACGGGCGAGAATCCGACGCTCTCGCAAGACGAGCACCGGCGCGTCGTCGAGATTGTCGTCAAGCGAGCCAAGGGCCGCGTGCCGGTTCTCGCCGGCGCGGGAAGCAACTCCACCGACAAGGCCATCGAGCTTTCCAAGATCGCCATCGACCTCGGCGCCGACGGTCTGCTGACCATCACGCCGTACTACAACAAGCCGACGCCCGACGGACTGCGGCGCCATTTCGGCATGCAGGCCGAGGCGGTCGAGAAGATCAAGCGCGGCTTCCCGATGATCATGTACAACGTTCCCGGCCGGACCGGCGTGAACATGACCGCCACAACCACGCTGCGTATCGCCAAGGAGGTTCCCAACGTCATCGGGGTGAAGGAAGCGTCCGGCAACATGGAGCAGATCCTCGAGATCGTGCGCAACCGGCCGAAGGGCTTCCTCGTTCTGAGCGGCGACGACGCCTGGACGCTGCCCCTCATGGCCGTGGGCGGCGACGGCGTCATCTCCGTCGCCAGCAACGAAGTGCCCGCGCTGATGCGACAGATGGTCGACGATCGCTCGGTCGAGATCCACAACCGCCTGCTGCCGCTGCTCATCGGTAATTTCCTCGAATCAAATCCGATCCCGGTGAAGGCCGCCCTGAAAATGATGGGGATCCTGAAGAACGATTACGTTCGCCCGCCGCTCGCTCCGATCACCGACGCCAACCGCAAAAAGCTCGAATCGATCCTTCGCGAATGTAAGCTGTCGTCATGACGACGATCGAAGAACGTGTCACCGCGCTGAAAACGGCGGACCGGCCCGAAGCGCTCAAGACCATCGGGTTGTTTCTGGCGGAGCTGGAGCACGGCACCGTGCGCGCCGCGACCCGCGACGACGTGGGGGAGTGGAAGGCTCATTCCTGGGTCAAAGAGGGGATTCTGGCTGCGTTCAAGTTCGGCCATCCGGCGGAGTTCGCCTCGGGCGCGTTGTCGTTCATCGACAAGGACACGATTCCGGCCCGGCGCTTCAAGCTTCAGGACGGAATCCGCATCGTTCCGGGCGGTTCCTCGATTCGCCGCGGCGCGTACATCGGCAAGGGCGTGGTGATGATGCCGCCGGCGTTCGTCAACGTCGGCGCGTATGTCGATGAGGAGACGATGATCGACTCGCACGTGCTCGTCGGATCGTGCGCGCAGATCGGCAAACGCGTGCATCTGAGCGCCGGCGCGCAGATCGGCGGCGTGCTCGAGCCGATCGGCACCGTTCCGGTCATCATCGAAGACGACGTGGTGGTCGGCGGCAACACCGGCATTTACGAAGGGACGATCGTCCGCGGACGCGCCGTGATTGGGGCGGGCGTCGTTCTGACCGGATCGACGCCGGTGTACGACATCGTGCGAGGCCAGATCTACCGCAAGTCGCCCGAGCACCCGCTGGAGATTCCGTATGGCGCGGTCGTGGTGCCGGGCTCGCGAAAGTTGAAAGCCGAGTTCGCCGCGGAGCTCGGCCTGCAGATCACCACGCCGATCATCGTGAAGTATCGGGACGAGAAGA
This sequence comes from Thermoanaerobaculia bacterium, assembly GCA_035468985.1. Lineage (GTDB taxonomy): Bacteria > Acidobacteriota > Thermoanaerobaculia > Gp7-AA8 > Gp7-AA8 > DASVHS01. Next base: position 62,846 of record DATISF010000008.1, on the reverse strand, counting down.
CCGATTCGTCGACGGCGCTGGAAGAAGCGTTGCGGTGATCACTTCTTCTCGATGATGGCCTCGAGCCGGCGGTTCTTCTGCCGCCCTTCGGCCGTGTCGTTCGACGCGACCGGCTTCGTCTTGCCCCAGCCCTTCGTGATCAGTTTCGACCCGTCGATCTGCTGCTGCGAGATCAGCCATTGCTTCACCGATTCCGCCCGCCGCTCCGACAATCGCTGGTTGTACTGATCGTTGCCGGCCGAATCGGTGTGACCTTCGAGGCGCGTGCGGCCGCCCGGATTCGCGCGGATCAGCGTGGCCAGATGCGTGAGCGCTTGCGCGGCATCCGGGCGGATGTCCGCCTTGTCGAAATCGAACAGCACGTCCGCCGGCAGCTGAACGGAAATCTCGGTCGCGGTCTCCTGAGCGTTGAGCGCGCTCATCGCCTGCTTCACCTCTTGCACGTTTGCGACGACGGCCCGGGCCTGCAGCCCGACGATGTTCAGGACCGTCACGCGCAGATCGAGGGCTCGCTTGCCTCCCAGACGGGCCACGGCCGCCTCGGCGGCCGATTCGGTCTCGGCCGCCCACGGATCGCTGAACGCGAGCAGGGAAAGAACGAGCAGCGCGGCGCGCATCGCTCAGTCCTGAATCGGCACGTCCTCGAACGGCGGAGTCTTCGGAATGTTCAGCGTGATCGCCTTCACGTCCGGAGGGGGCGCAGGAAACTTCACCCAGATCGTCGCCGGCGCTCCGGCCTTGACGTGCTGGTACCAGCGGTCGTGCCAGCTCGTGCTCAGCGCAGCGATGTACTCGCCCTTCTCATCGCGCAGCGCCTCGTACTTTTTGCCGGCCGCGGTGTCGATCAGGTACACCTGGCTGTAGTGGACCTCGACCTCCGGCTCCTGCGATCCGGTGTTCACGAAGCGCACTTTCGCCGTCAGCGAGTTGCCCTTTCGTCGGAACTCGGTGACCTCGGCCGTGATCCCCGGCCAGTTCGTTTCCTGCGACGCAATCGACGAGCCGCTCGGAGCGGCCGCCGGAGGTGCTGCCGTGCTTTGCGTCGCGGTGGTCTGCGTCGCCGGAGCCGGCGTCGCGGTTGCGGCAGAGGCGGTTGTCTGTGTGGGCGTGCTGCCGGACGGAGTGGAGGCTTCCTGCGACCGCTGGCAGAACGTCAGGAATAGAGCGATCGAGGCAACGAAGAGCAGATGCCGCTTCACGATTCACCCTCCTGTTTTTGTGAGCGTTGAGTATACGCTGTCACCGATGCGGCCCGCCTCGCGAATGGAGGGCATCGAGCTCTCCCTCATCCGCCAGATCAACGCTCTCGCCACTCCCCTTTCCGTCAACCTCGGCATTGGGGAGCCGAACATCGAGCCCGACGAAACGCTCCGCGAGATGGCCCGCCGGGCCACCGGAGTTTCGTGGCGCTACTCGCCCAACGCCGGTCACCTCTCGCTGCGCAAGAGAATCGCGGAGGGTACGCGACACGATCCGAAGAGCGAAGTGTGCGTCACCGCCGGAACCGAGGAGGCGCTGTACGCGATCTTTCAGGCCTATGTGAATCCGGGCGACGAGGTCCTGGTCCCGAATCCCGGCTTCATCTCGTATTCGGCCATCGCGCGCCTTTGTGGCGCGAAGGCGGTGGCCTACGACCTCGAGCGGCCCGGCTGGACGCTCGATCCGAAGAAGCTTCCCTTCTCGAAGAAGACGAAGCTGATCGTCGTCAACTCGCCGTCGAATCCTCTCGGCGCCGTGATCGACGACGCGACGCTCACCGACATCGCCGGCCGCGGCGTTCTCGTCGTCAGCGACGAGGTTTATCGCGAGATCTGGTACGACGCGCCGCCGCCATCGATGCTGGGCCGCTCGCCGAACGTGATCGTGGTCAACGGCATGTCGAAGTCGCACTCGATGACCGGTTTGCGACTCGGATGGATTCTCGCGCGCGAGGAGATCATGAAGCCGGTCGTCACCGCGCATCAGTACATCGCCACCTGCGCGTCGGTCTTCTCGCAGGCGCTCGCGGAAATGATTCTCGGCGACGCGGCGTGGAACGCCTCCTGGCTGGAGAACCTGCGGGCCCAGTTCCGGAGGCAACGCGAAGCGGCGCTGCACTCGATCGAGCACGAGCTCGGAGCGAAGATCCCGCCGCCACCCGGCGCGTTTTACGCGTTCGTTCCCGTTCCGACCCGCGAGACCGTCGCGCTGGCGAAGACGCTCGCCTCCGATGCCGCCGTCCTGGTCATCCCGGGGGTGGCTTTCGGCAGTCTCGGCGAAGGGTTCGTCCGCATCTCGTACGCGGCACCGCTCGACCAGATCGGGAGCGGGATCGAGCGGATGGGGCGTTTTTTGCGGGGAATGGGACGGTGATCGAGACGTGTGCGAAACTTGCAGTCGTTGACCTCGCGATGTCCTTGAAAGCCCAGGCAGAGGAGAGCCTCCCGCCGCCACCGAAGCGCGACTCCGTCGCGGCGTCGGAGGTCTCCCTTCACCGGAACATCCTGAGAATCCGGCAGGAGCACGAGCTCGAGAATCTCGGCATCTCGTTCTACGACGCCGAGACGACGATCCAGTGGTCGTACAACGCGGATCACTACTTTCACGCCGCATCGACGATGAAGCTGGCCGTGCTGCTGACTGTTTTCCGGCAGGTGGAGCGCGACGAGCTCTCGCTCGATGCGCCCGTGCACGTCCGCAATCGCTTCACGAGCATCGTCAATCAGGAAACGTTCATGCTCGACCTCGGCCGCGATGCCGATCCCGACGTGTACGGCCATCTCGGCCGCACGCTCACGGTCCGCGAGCTTGCCTATTGGATGATCACCAAGTCGAGCAACCTGGCCACGAACCTTCTCGTCGAAGTGGTCGGGATTCCGACGATCCAGCAGGCGCTCGACGAACTGGAGATCGATGGCATCAAGGTCCTGCGCGGCGTCGAGGATCAGGCGGCATTCAGCGCCGGTTTGAACAACGAGGTCACCGCGAACGGATTGCTGAAACTTCTTCGGCTCATCGCCGACGGCAAAGCGTACTCGCCTCAGGCGTGCGACGAGATGCTGAAGATCATGCTCGACCAGCAATACCGCAGCGGCATTCCGGCGGGGCTGCCGAACGCGGCGCGCGTCGCCCACAAAACCGGCAACATCTCCACCGTGCATCACGATGCCGGAATCGTCTATCTCGACGGCCGCAAGCCCTACGTGCTGGTCATCCTCACGCAATTCCGGGCGGAGACCGGCCGGGGGACCGCGGTGGCGGAGGTGTCGCGCGACATTTTCAACACGATGGCCGGAACGCTGGTGTATGAGTCGCAGCCCTGAGACCGAGCTTCTCAAGGTCGTCGACGCGTTCGATCTCGATGACGAGCTGCGGTCGATCCTGCGGCCCGGCGAAATGATCCGCGACGCCAACGGGCGCCGCCATCGGTTGCCGCGCTATTTCTACGAAGTCGAGTCGCATGATGCCGCGGTCAAGATCCGCCTCACGCCGCACTTCGGCCTCAACGAGTTCGCGCTCGTCGATCTGAAGGAAGCACAGCGCCTTCAGCGATTTCCGCGCTACATCCCCTGCGCGGTGCGCCTGCTCGCGTTTTATCTCGAGCTGTTCCGGGCCCTGGTCAATGCGTCCGTTCACATCGCCGTGAACGGCGGCTACCGCTCTCCGGCGCACAAGATGGCCGAGGGAGCAACGCCGCATGTGTGGGGAACGGCAGCCGACATTTATCGCATCGGGCCGAACATCCTGAAGACGAAAGAACTCATCGAACGGTTCAACGTGATCGCCGAAGACCTGAGTGAAGACATCTCGGTTCTTCCTTACGGTCACGTCACCGGTACGAATGCCGATGATCACGTTCACATCGATCTCGGCTACATCACATTGATCCCGCGCGAGATCAGCGAGGACCGCATGGAGCAACCGCAGGAGAGCCGACCCAGATTCGCCTTCGAGGAGCGGCGGCGGCGCGAGCGCCGCGCAACGCCTCCCGTGACGGGCGAGCCGCCGTCATCCTGAGCGCAGCGAAGGATCTCACGATGCCAGAACGCCTGCCATGACGTAGGGCCGACTCTCAGTCGGCGCCGGGCCCACTGGAGAGTGGGCCCTACGTGTGAAATAAGATCAGGGAACCTCTGCGTGCGTCGTCATCCTGAGTCGGCGAAGGATCTCAATTTGCGACGTCCGAGATCCATCGCCATCTTCGCGGCTCAGGATGACGGCCCTGGCGTCGGCCTGCCGTTTGCTTAGGTTGCCTCTGCAGTTTCACTGTTCCGCAGTCCTCCTCGGAAATCGCATGCCTCCGACCTGGAAAGACGATCTCAGCCAGTCACGCCTCCCCAGACCGCGGACGACGCTTCGCATGCCGGTGATGGGCATGGAATCGGAGTTCAACGTCTGGCTCGACGGCGTGGAAATCGATCCCAAGCCTTTCTGGAAACATCCGAGCGCGTTCATCGACCGTCCGCTGCTTCCGCGAGAAAAATCTTCCCTGCAGCTGCCGACGGGCGGCGCCGTTTACTTCGACCGCGGCGTGATCGAGGTCGTCACTCCGGTGATCGAGCTGGCACCCCACAGCACCGCGCGCATGGTTCGCAATCTGTGGGAGCAGATCGGGTTCGTGCGCGATCAGCTGACGAAATGGGAAAAGAACAACGATCACACCGTGCGGCTCAAGGCATACAGCAGCCACTACAACATTTCCTACGAGATTCCGAAGCGGCTGCAGACGCCGGCGTGCAACGAGAAAGCGCTGGCGCTGCTGCTCACCTACATCCTTCCGGTGCCCGTCATGGTCGTGGCTGCAAACCGCCGGTCGACCGGGATCGGAGTGCGGCCGCGCGGCGGGCGCATCGAAGTGACGGTCGACTTCACGCCTGATCCCGGGCTGATGGTCGCGACGGCGACGCTGATCGTCGGGATCGTCCGCGAAGTGATGACCTGGCCGTCGTATGACCTGTCCATGCTCGAGAAGATGCCGGTCCCGGTGATCGCAGGCGTCGTCCCGGGCAAACACACGACACGGCGCGGGTGGCTCACGAAAGACTTTCACTATCCGCGGAGCCCCTACACATCGGACATCAACTCCCGGCTGTGGACGACGCAGTTCGGGGAGAAGAAATCGCTTCGCGAGGTTGCCTCCGACGTAGCGTGGTATTTCCGCCGCTCGATCCGCCGCTACTCCGATCCGTTCAGCTTCCGGCTTCTGTTCGCGATTCTCAGCGGGCGGGCCCCGTCGCTTCTCGAGTTGATCGACCGGCCGAGCGCGTACGAAGACGTCGGCCATCTCTGCCGCTGGGGCATGGTCATTCACGAGCTGAAGAATTACAGCGCGGAAATGAACCTGCTTCGTTCGACCAAGGAAGCGTGGAGCGGCGTCTCGATCGACGAGTACGTTGCGAACCGCGAGCGCGAACGCGAGCGTCATCTCGCGGAGATGGCCAGCGTGCCCGCGTTCGAGCCTCGCGAGCGCGCCGTCCGCCAGACGGTGACGGAGAGGGCCAAGAAGATCTCGCTGCTCGACGACTCCCCTTCCGAGGCGGTGCCGCGAAGGGTCAGGAAAACGAAAGCGTTGCTCTCACGCCGGATCGGCGACACGCCGGGAAAGCTCGTGCCGGCGCGACCGCAGCAGTATCTCGACCGGCGCGGGACGTCGCTCGTCGCCGGAAAAGTGCGCCGCAATCGCCGCAGGACCGCGGACAGGCGAAGGAACAGTTACGCGGTTCCGTTCCCCGATCGCCGGCTCACGCGCTCGGCCTACGAGCAGGTCTTTCTCAAACTCGTGTCAGGCGGACGTCTGAAGCTGGGGAGGGACACCTACACGCCCGTCGGAATGAAGGGCTGGTATCACGCGATCTTCCGCCGCGACTCGGACGGCTCCGAGAGACTGCTGACGATCGATCAGCTGCTCAAGAAGATGGACGACTGGATGTAGCGCCTCACTCTTTCGAGCGACGCTCCCAATCCTCACGCAACGCCTTTCCCGGCGATCGGTCGCGCAGCCGCGGCTTCTCCAGAATCGTGGAGAGCAGATCGGCGACGCCCCAGGCGAGGAACGTCGTCGCGAATACCGTGAACAACTCTGACGGCGTGAGGCGCAGGAGTACGAAGAGAGTGATCGGCACGATCACGCCCATGATGATCGATCCGATGAGGAGTCTGACTCCGGACAAGCGGCGCCATTCAACCACAGATGGAGCACCGGCTTCAGCCGGCAGGCTCCCCGGCTGAAGCCGGGGCTCCATTTATGGCATCGCCGGAACGGGCGTGAGCTCGGCCGTGCGGCTCTCGATGCGGTCGGAGAAGTCGCGCTGGTAGCTGCGCACATTGGCGACGTATTTCTCCGTCTCGCGGTACGGCGGGATCCCTCCGAAGCGGCGGACCGCTCCCTCGCCCGCGTTGTACGCGGCGATGATCTTCGTCTCGTTCCCGTTGAACCGCTCGCCGAGATACTTCAGGTACTTCGCGCCCGCGCTGATGTTCTCCACCGGATTCATCAGGTTGCTCGCCCCCATCCACCGCCCGGTTCGCGGGACGAGCTGCATCAGGCCCTGAGCTCCCACGTGCGAGCGTGCGGTCGGATGAAACTTCGACTCCTGCTGAATCACCGCCGCGACGAGCTCGGGGCGGATGTTGTTCTTCGTCGCCTCGCGATAAATGATCGAGCCGAACGGAACCTCGCTCGCGAAGAACTGCTCCTTCACATCCTCCGCGGCCTGAACGATCTGCCACGGCGCTTCGGCAATCGCCGCCGGCGCCGCGGACACCGCCGACAGCGGCACATCGGCTGCCTTCTGCACGCCCTGCTGAACGCCCTCGGCGACTTGCGCGACTCCACTCGCCACCTGGGTGGCGATATTCTCCGCGCTCTTGAGATCAGCATGGATGCCCTGGTCGGCAATCGCCGCCGCCGCGACCCGCTCGCCGATTTTGTTCTGCGCGTCGTGAATGATCTTCAGCGGCGCTCCGATTCCGCCCATGGCGAGAGACGCACCAAGCGCCCAGGTCAGGTATTTCTTCCGCAGGTTCGTCCGCGGCTTGACCTTCTGGACCTCCTGCCGCAACTGGGTCCGGTCGAACCCGTCGAGAAAACGCTGTTGAAACGGTCGAGTCGGCATCTCGGGCATGGCGTGCCTCGCTCCGCGACATTGATTTGCAAGGCCCAGACCACGGAAATAGGCCCGTAAATGATTGAAAGTACATTTACTTATTAAGCGAACACGACCTTTGAAGGTGGCTCGAACCTTGATGGGCAGTTAGAATGCGATGCGAGTGAGAGTTCTGGCAGCCTCAGCTGTGGTGTTCCTGATGGTCGCTTCCGCCGTCACAGCGCAGAGCCTCTGTGAGGATGAAACGCCTGGGGATACCCTGCAGGCGGAGTGTCCGGCGATCGATCCTCCTCTGCCGCAGGTCGACCCGCTGTTCGAGCGGTTCGCGCACTACGCCACAGTCGAGGCGAAGCATCGTCTCTGCGGTCTGGCCAGCTACTACTCGGCGTCCCTCGATGGAACTCTGACCGCAAACGGCGAGATCTTCCGCAACAGGCGCTTCACGGCCGCCCATCTCACGCTGCCGCTTGGCACCTGGGTCGAAGTCCGCTCCCGTGCGACCGGCAGGACAATCCGGGTGCGCGTGAACGACCGCGGTCCGTACGTGAAGAAGTTCTGCCTCGATCTCTCGAAGGCGGCCGCGCATGCTCTCGGAGTCGATGTGGCCGAGGATCGTCATGTCGACATCCGGATCATCGCGTTGCCGGGTGAAGAGCCGCTGCCCGTCGATGCGGTGGGCGCGCTTGCGGAAGAGACTACCGAGCGTTAAGCAGCCTCTGCCGCAAGCCGCTATTCACGTCATCCTGAGCCGCGAAGACGGCGAAGGATCTCGAAATGGCAGGCGTTTTCGCATCCTGAGATCCTTCGTCGCGCTTCGCCGACTCAGGACGACGACTTGCGCAGAGGTTCTGTCCAGGAGTGTAGAGGCCGGTTGCCTAACATCCTGATCATCGCGTTGCCGGGTGAAGAGCCGCTGCCCGTCGATGCGGTGGGCGCGCTCGCGGAAGAGACTACGGAGCGTTAAGCAGCCTCTGCCGCAAGCCGCTATTCACGTCATCCTGAGCCGCGAAGACGGCGAAGGATCTCGAAATCGCACGCGTTTTCGCATCTTGAGATCCTTCGTCGCGCTTCGCCGACTCAGGATGACGACTTGCGCAGAGGTTCTGTCCAGGAGTGTAGAGGCCGTTGCCTAACGAACTGGCGGGCCGGTCGAAAGAGCGGCCTCCACGACTAAGGGAGAGTGAAGCAGAACGTCGATCCCTGGTCGGGAGCCGACTCCACGCTCATCGTGCCGCCGTGGCTCTCGATGACGCGCTTCGCGAGAAACAGGCCGTAACCCGGTCCGCCGCCGCGTTGCCTGTCCATCTTGCTGACACCGCCCAGCTCGAAGACCTGCTGCGCGTATTGCGGATCGATGCCGATGCCGTTGTCGCGCACGCAGAACTGAAGGCCGGAGGGGTCGCGTGTACAGCTGATGGCGATCTCGCGCTCGCCTTTCGGCCGGTCATTGAAGAAGAGAGCGTTGGACACCATCGCACCGATCGCCTCGCGCATCTTGTCGGGATCCACATCGACGACAGGCAGATCCGCGGGAAGATCCACGCGCACTCCGCCTTCTTCGATCATGTAGTTGTACTTGAGGAGAACCTCCTCGACGATCTCGCGGAGTGGCGTCGGCCGCTTCACCGTGGGACGGCCGAGAAGCTTGACCATGTGCGACATGTCGTCGAGGACTTTCTTCATGTACTGCGCGCTCGAGCGGACGCGGCGCAGAAAGTCCTGTCCCTCTTCGTCGAGCTTGTCGGCGTAGTCGCTGAGCAGCAGCTCGCTGAATCCGTCGACGGCGAAGATCGGCGACTTCAGATCATGCGAGAGGACGCTGAAGAAGCGCAGAAGCTCTTCGCTGGTGACCTGCTTTTCTTCCTCCACGGTGGAAATGTTGCACCTCCGGCGTGCTCTGCAGGCTGCAAGGCACGGGCCTAGGGCTTTCGAAAGACCGCCACCCGACCCTCGCCGAGGATCTGCGTGGTCCCGTCGGGTCCGATCGCCACGGCTGCGCGCGGCGGGATGCCGAGGCCGATGTCGATGTCCGGCAACGACATCAGCCGCCGGAGGGGGACATCGTCATCAGGCTCGAATCCCGTCTCGACGACCGTCCCGGCGAGCCAGCCGAGACCGTCCAGCGCGCCGGCGCCGCTCATGTTTCGCGCGCGAACGCCGAACGACGAAGCCGCCGCGCCGATTGCGGCGATGACCGCGCCGTTCTTCGCCGCATCGCGCATGGCCATCTCCGCGGGCGATTGGCGAAGCGTTGCCAGCAACTGATTCGTGACGCCGCCGCCGACGTAGATCATCCCGGCGGAAAGAAGCATGTGGAGATTCTTCTGACGGCGGTTGTCGCGGCCGCGATAGACCGGAACGTTGATCGTCCGGACGCTGGGATCGATCTCTCCGAAGTACTTGCCGATGTGCGTCGCGTACTCCGGCGATCCCGATGCCGTCGGAAGAAACGCGACCGTGCGCCGGTCCGCCGGCATGCGCGAGAGGAGAAACTCGTCGATGGCGCGCGTCTCGCCGAACGAGAACTCGCCGCCGCCGATCAGCACGAGAAGGTGGACCGGCGTCGCCAGTGCGAGCGTCAGCGGCGTCGCCAAACCTCTTCGATCATCTTTCCCATGTCGGACGGGGCCTTGACGACATGGATTCCGGCTGCCTGCAGCGCGGACATCTTCTCCGCCGCGGTTCCCTTGCCGCCGCTGATGATCGCCCCGGCGTGACCCATGCGCCGTCCCGGCGGCGCGGTCTGTCCGGCGATGAACGCCACCACCGGCTTCTTCACGTTCGCCTTCACGAACGCGGCCGCATCTTCTTCCGCCGTCCCGCCGATCTCGCCGATCATGATGATCGCTTCGGTCTTCGGATCGGCCTCGAACGCGGCCAGGCAATCGATGAAGTTCGTCCCCGGCAGCGGATCGCCGCCGATTCCGACCGCGGTCGACTGGCCGATGTTGCGCGTCTGGCCGACCGCCTCGTAGGTGAGCGTTCCCGATCGCGACACGATGCCGATCGGACCCGGCCGGTGAATGTGTCCCGGCATGATGCCGATCTTCGCTTCGCCCGGCGTGATGATGCCGGGACAATTCGGACCGATGAGTCGCGACGGTGTCTGCCCCGCCGCGGTGTTGCGCGCGTTCGACTTCTTCAGAAAATCGTGCGCCCGCATCATGTCGTTCACCGGAATCCCCTCGGTGATGCAGACGATCAGCTCGACGCCTGCGTCCGCGGATTCCATCACCGCGTCGGCAGCGAAAGGCGGCGGAACGAAGATCAGCGAGCAGTTCGCCCCTTCTTTCTCGCGCGCGTCCCTGACCGAATTGAAGACTGCGAAACCTTCGTGCGTCGTGCCGCCCTTGCCCGGAGTGACACCGCCGACGATCTTCGTTCCGTAGTCGCGGCACTGGATGGCGTGGAACGTTCCCTCGCGGCCGGTGATGCCCTGCACGATGACGCGCGTGTTCTTGTCTGCCCAGATGGCCATTACTTCTTCCCCTTCGCGGCTGCGACCACCTTCTCGGCAGCGTCCCCCATGCCGTCCGCGGTGATGAGCGGCAGACCCGATTTCGCCAGGATCTCTTTTCCGAGCTCGACGTTGGTTCCCTCGAGGCGTACGACCACCGGAACCGGCAGTCCGATCTCACGCGACGCGCTGACCACGCCCTCGGCGATGCGGTCGCCGCGCATGATTCCGCCGAAAATATTGATGAGAATTGCTTTCACATTTTTATCACTCAAAATGATGCGAAAAGCATTCTTGACCTGCTCGGCGCTGGCGCCGCCGCCGACATCGAGGAAGTTCGCCGGCTCGCCCCCGGCGAGCTTGATGATGTCCATCGTGGCCATGGCCAGGCCGGCGCCGTTGACCATGCAGCCGACGTTGCCATCGAGCTTGATGTAGTTCAGACCGAACTTCGATGCCTCCACCTCGAGCGGATCCTCTTCGTTGAGATCGCGCATCTCGATGATGTCCTTGTGGCGGAACAGCGCGTTGTCGTCGAAGTTCATCTTCGCGTCGAGGGCCAGTACGTCACCCTCCTTCGTCACGAGCAGTGGATTGATCTCGGCGAGGGAGGCATCGGTCTCGATGTACGCGCGCATGAGCTTCTGCACGAAGTCGACGCACTTCTTGTAGGCGTCGCCGGTCAGGCCGAGCGCGTACGCGACCGCCCGGGCCTGGAACGGCTGGGCGCCGAGAATGGCGTCGATCGGCTCGCGGTGAATGGCTTTCGGATCGCGGGCCGCCACTTCCTCGATCTCCATCCCGCCCTGTTTCGACGCCATCACCACCGGCATTCCGATCCTGCGATCGAGCGTGATGCCGAGGTAGAGCTCCTTGTCGATGTTGAGGGCTTCCTCGACGAGGACCTTGCGCACGACGCGGCCTTCCGGTCCGGTCTGATGCGTCACCAGCGTCATGCCGAGCATCTTCTTGGTGAGGTCGGCGGCTTCGTCAGCGGTCTTGGCGAGCTTCACGCCGCCGCCTTTGCCGCGGCCACCCGCATGGATCTGTGCTTTGACGACCACGCGCCCGCCGAGCTGTTTGGCCGCGAGCCTGGCCTCGTCCGGTGTGTCGACGACCTCGCCGCGCGGCGTCGGCACGCCGTAATGGCGGAGGATTTCCTTCGCCTGATATTCGTGGACTTTCATAGGGCGCGGAGTTTTATCACATCAACGTCGCTGGGGCTGTGGCGTCACGACGAACGCGCCGGACATCTCCGGCTGATGCATCGTGCAGTAGAAGCGATACAGCCCCGGCCGGTGAAACGTAAAGACGAACGACGGCTTCTGAAGCGGCAGCAGCTTCGTCCGGAAGACGACCTCGCCGTGCGAATCGAGAAGCATGAAATCGTGATCGTCGTCGGCCTGCAGATTCCAGAACACGATCTCCGTCGGCCGCTCCTGGCGCACGGCGATCGTGGCCGGGTCGAACGCGTACGCTTCGCCGAACGCGGCCAGCGCCTCCTTCGGCCCGCCCTCTTTCGTGACCAGCGCCTCGGTCATGACGATGACGCGATCGCGAGCCTTGCCGCCCATGGTGATGTCAGGGCCGGAGTATTCGCGCGGCTGCGCACAGGCAGCCGCCAATCCCAGGAGCAGAAGCAGCTTTCGCATCCGCTGATCCTACAATCGCTGGATGCGAATCGGCGACGAAGTGACAGTTGCTCCCACGGAGCTCGTCGCCGGCGGTGACGGGCTCGCGCGCATCGACGGCTTTCCGATCTTCACGTCCAACATCTATCCGGGCGATGTCGCTGTTGTCCGCCTGATCGAAGTGAAGAAAGGATTTGCGAAGGCGGACCTGGTCCACATCGTCGAATCGTCACCCTTCCGCCGCGCGGCGCCGTGTCCGGTCGCGGAAGAATGCGGCGGCTGCGACTGGACCGCGCTCCGGCTCGACAAGCAGCTCGAAGCGAAGCGAAGGATCCTCACCGAGTCCATGCGCCGCATCGGCAAGTTCGACGTGGCATCGCTTCCGCCGATCGCGATTCATGCCTCTCCGCTCAACTACAGAATCCGCAGCCGTCTGCATCGCCAAGGGGAAGCGATCGGCTTCTACGCGATGCGATCGAATCGCGTCGTGCCGCTGGCAAAGGAGTGCGAGGTCGTCGGTGTCAACACGGCCGTGAATCCGGTCGAAGGCGAGCAGTGGGAGATCGACGGCCGCGTGATCGCCGGAGATGCAGAATTGACGATGCGCGTCGACGACTACACGTACCAGCTCTCCACCCGCTCCTTCTTCCAGGTCAACCGCCACCTCCTCGGCACGATGTTGCGGCTGGTGGCCGCGCACGCCGATCGCGTTCGCACCCGGGACGTGGCCATCGATCTCTATGCCGGCGTCGGGTTCTTCACCGTTCCGCTCGCGGATCGGTTCGCGAAGGTGTTCGCCATCGAAGGGTCCGCGGACTCGGCACGCTACGCGCGGCGCAATGTGCCGCGGAACGTCGCCATCGTCGAAGCACCCGTCGAAGAGCAGGTCACGCGCATCCCCGAGGCCGACTTCATCCTTCTCGATCCGCCGCGAGCGGGCGCGCAAAAGGAAGTCATCGCCGCGGCCGGCGAGAAAGCGCGGGAGATGGTTTGTTATCTCTCCTGTGATCCGGTAACCTTTTCGCGCGACGCGAACCGGCTGACCGCGTCGGGTTGGCGCCTCTCCACGCTCGACCTTCTCGACCTCTTCCCGAACACGCATCACGTCGAGACTCTCGCTTCCTTCGAGCGTGCGCAATGACGCACCGGCCGCACTTCCACTGATCGCGTTCGTCGCCGGACTTCTCTGCGGCAGCGGGGTTGCCACCGCTGCCGGGGTCGCTGCGATCGCTGCGCTGATCTGGCGCTGGACACGCGAAGGATCGATCGCCATCGCCTTCGTTGCGCTCGGGATGCTCATGGCGCAGCGCGGCGGTCCGCATGTCGATTCGATGGAACGCTTCGCGACGATCGAAGCGCCGATCGAGAGCGACTGGAGCGCCCGGGATCACGTCCACGTCCTGCGCTGCTCGCGATTCACGGCCAACGGAATCGCGTTCGATGCGCCGCTGGCGATCTACGCGCGATTCGATCCGCCGCCGATCGCCCGTCAGGCACGCGTCCGCGTGGAAGGGTTTCTGCGCCAGGCGAACGGCGGGCGCTTTACGGCGTCGGTGAAATCGCCGCGCCTGTTGTCGTATCGCGGATCGATCTCCGGTTCCCATCCAGCGACCTGGAACCGCGTCGCCGAACAGCGACTGCGCCGTTACGCGCCGGCCTACCCCGACGAGATCGCCATGATCGACGCACTCGTCCTCGGACGCGGCGAGCGCCTCGGCGACGAGACCAGGCAGAACTTCCGCCGCGGCGGGACATATCACCTCCTGGTGTTCTCCGGTCTGCAGATCGCGCTTGCCGCGGCCGCCATCGCCCTGGCCTTGCGCTGGGCTGGCGCGCCTCGAATCTCGGACTGGTCGCTGATCGCCTTCGCGGCGCTTGCGCCGCCGTTCATCGGACCGACCGCATCGGTGTCGCGGGCGAGCGTTGCCATCGCGGCATATGCGATCTCACGCGTATTGAAACGGCCAACGTCGTTCGAGAATCTCTGGTGCGTTGCGGCACTGATCCGGCTCATCGCCGTCCCGGGCGATCTCATCGATCCCGCATTCCAGCTGACCTACGCCGGCGCAGGCGCGTTGATCTTCGCCGGAAGACCGCTGGCCTCCCGAATGAGATGGATCAGTTACGCCATGGCCGCGGAGATCGTGATCACGCCGCTGACGCTCTTTCATTTCCATCAGTTCGCGCTCGGCGGATCGATCATGACGCTCGCCCTGACGCCGATCGTGTTGGTCATGCTGATGGCGGGATCGTTGTTCCTGGTGACCGAATGGACCGTCCTCCTGCGGATCATTGCGATCCTGAACTCCGTTTGCGCTTGGCTCAACGATCTCTCCGCGCCGTTCTCCGGATTCTTCGCCGCTCCGCGCGACCGAGCGCTCGGCGCAGGGTTGATCGCGGCACTCGTCGCGATCGCATTCACGGCCGGCCGCAGGCGTGCGGTCGCCGTCGCCATTGCGCTGCTGATCCCGACCACATCGGCCATCGCACGCCACGTCTCCCTTCGCAATGCCGTGCAGCCGCAGATCACGTTCCTCGACGTGGGACAGGGCGACGCGATCCTTCTCCGCTCCGGACGGCGGAGTGTGCTCGTCGACGGCGGCGGCCGCTCGGACGATCCGCGCTTCGGCGAAACCGTCCTCCTTCCACTGCTCGTCGACCGCGGCGTCCGGCATGTCGACGTGATCGCTCTGAGCCACGCCCATCCCGATCACTGCGGCGGCCTGCCCGCGGTCATCCGTCAACTCGGCGCCGGCGAGGTCTGGATCAATCCGCGACGATTCCGCGACGAATGCGCGCGGGAGATGCTCGGCGCGATCGCGGCAACGGACACGCCGCTCCGCCTGATTCGCAGCCGAACGGCAGCAAAGATCGGCGAACTGCGCCTCGACGCCACCGTCGCGCAGCGCGGTTACCGGCGTGCGGCAGAGAACAACGCTTCGGTTGTCCTGCGGGTGGAATCGCGCGGGCGTTCGCTGCTGCTCACCGGTGACATCGAGCGCGAAGCCGAGGCGGAGATGGCGCCCGGCATCAGGCCGGCGGATGTCCTCAAAGTGCCGCACCACGGCAGCCGCAGCTCATCGACCCCGCCCCTGCTGGACGCCGCACGTCCGACGATCGCCGTCATTTCGTGCGGTGCGCACAACTGGTTCGGACACCCCAACCCGTCGGTTCTGGAGTCTCTGGCATTCCGGAGGGTCCGGACCTGGCGGACGGACCTCAACGGCAGCATCGAGTTGACGATCGGTCGCACGATCGTCCTTCAGCCCGAATTTGACACTCGCAGGTAGCCCGCTTACAGTGAGTTCGCCCCGTATATGTCCAGCACCGTTCTCAGGCTCGGTCTCTGGTTGCTGATCCTGACACTCGGTCTCTTCATTTTCGACTCCAAGTTCGACGAGACCGCTCTCGGCGAGCTGATCACCCCGACGCTCCTGCAGCACATGCTCGTGTTGTCGATCGCTCTCGTCGGCGTGGGCCTGGCGTGGCGCATCTTCGAGAAGACGGCCCAAAAAGTCGTGGTCAAGAACCGCTGCAAAGTCTGCGGGACGCCGGTGGCGCACGGCGCAATCTACTGCCGCACGCATCTGCGCGGAGTTCTGGAAGCCGAGGATCGGCGCACGCACTCCGGAACGACACGCGTTCCCAAGGTGTGACGCTCGCGGTCATTGCCGGCCCCACGGGCAGTGGGAAATCGGAGCTCGCTCTGCGCCTGGCGGAGGAATGCGGCGGCGAGATCGTCAACTACGATTCCATGCAGATCTATCGCGGCTTCGACATCGGCACGGCGAAGCCTTCCGAGGCAGAACGGCGTCTCGTGCCGCACCATCTGTTCGACATCGTCGAGGCCACGGATGAATTCAACGCCGCGGATTACGCGCGCATGGCGCGGCCTCTGTGCGAGGAGATCGCCGCTCGCGGAAAACTGCCGATCCTGACCGGCGGAACGTTCTTCTACCTGCGCGCTTTGCTCTCCGGACTCCCGGAGATGCCGGGCCGCAACGAGACGATCCGCCTCCGACTGCGAAAAATCGCGGCGACGGCGCGCGGCCAGGCACGCCTGCACCGCTGGCTCGAAGGGGTCGACCGCGAGAGCGCAGCGCGCATTCCGCCTCCCGATCGCCATCGCGTCGAGCGAGCGCTCGAGGTCTGGATCTCCACCGGCCGGCCGATCTCGTCGTGGGCGCGAACGGGAGACGAATTGCCCTCGATCAAGATCGCCCTGCGGCTCGACCGGCCGCAGCTCCTCGAACGTCTCGACGCGCGCGTCGATGCGATGTACCGTAGCGGGCTCGTTGACGAAACCCGCGCGCTGCTCACGCGGTTTCCACGATCGGCGCGGCCCTTCAGCGCGATCGGATATCGGGAAGCAGCGGCGGTCGTCACGGACGAGACCGGCCTCGCCTCGGCGATCACGGAAACGAAGCGCAGAACGCGCGCGTACGCAAAACGTCAGATGACGTGGCTGAGGTCGGAGCGGAATGTGCAGTGGATCGATGCAACTCGCGGCGAAGAGACATTCGCGGCCGCCAGGCGGCTGCTGAGAGAGGTCAGGAGTTGAAACAGACGCTTCTTGCGCTCGGCGCGGCACTCGTGCTCGCGGCGTGCGCCGGTACCGGAGCCCCGCCCCTGGTCAGCCAGCCCCAAGGCGAATTCCGCTTTCTCATCGACCCGCGCACCGGCTCTACGCCCGCGGCGGACCCGGCCGTCGACCGGAAGTTCGAAGCGGCGTGGCGCTACTTCCTTGCCGGCGATGATGCCGAAGCACGGAAGCGCCTCGATGCTCTTCTGGCGAAAGATCCGTCGTATCTCCCCGCTGCACTCGCCGCGGCCGCCGTGGACATCCGACACGGAGAGCTCGACACGGCGCTGGCGATCGTGCAGCGACTCGAAGACCGGATGCCGGACTACACCGCCGCCCGCATCTACGAGGGGGAGATCGCTGTCGCGCAGCATCGGTTGCAGGCCGCGTACGACATCTATCGGACGCTCGCGCAGCGGCCAAACGCGCCGGCCGCGGTCACCGAACGGCTCAAGATGATTCAGGACCGGCTGTTCGAGGAGCTTTTTGCTCAGGCGCAGGGCGCACCGGACGATCAGGCGGTCGTGCTGCTGCGCGAAGCCCTGACGCTCAATCCCGGTGCGGCGAACGCGCGCATTCTCCTGGCCAGCCGATTGATCAGTCAGAAGGCGTACGAGGACGCGCGGCAGGCTCTCGATCCCGTCATCAACTCCGCCGAGGCCGGCAAGCCGGAGGTGCAGGAGGCGCTCGCCGAAATCGAAGTCGGCCGCGGACAGTACCAGCAGGCGATGACGCGATACGACCGGCTCTCGCGCCAGACTCATGATCCGCGCTACGCCCGCCGCCTCGAGCAGATCAAGGAAGTCTGGAACGAGGCGAACCTGCCGCCGCAATATCAGCAGGCGATCGGAAGCGAGGCCATCGATCGAAGCGACTTCGCCGTCCTCATGTACTGGACCTTGAACTCCGTCCGTTTCGCGCAGGACCTCGGATCACCGCCGATCGCCATCGACATCGAGGGCGTGCCCGGACGCGACGAGATGATCCGGGCCATGGCGCTCGGGCTGTACGACGTCGATCCGGTCACCCGTCGCGTCTCGCCGAATCGGCTGATCACCGCCGCGGCGCTCGAACGGCTCTCCGCGCGCCTGCTGACACTGCGCGGTGCAGATTGCGCGCGGGGCCTGCCGGGCGATCGCGTTCTGCAGGCCTGCGGAATCACAGATCCGGTGGCGACTCTGCCGCCCGATTCTCCAGTGACTGGACGGACGGCGGAAGCGATGCTCGAGCAGATCGAAAAGGTGCTGCCCAAGTAGCGTGAGGACGCTTCAGCGCGTCGGCGGGCAGAAGCCCGCCGCTCCACACCTACCGGAACAACGTCAACCGCGGCAACCCGAATTTGTCCCTGATCCGCCGCCTCACGTTCGCTTCCCACGTTCGCTGGCGCGTCTTGTCGTCGAGCGACTCGTCGGCGACGATCGCCGCCAGCGGCTGCTCGATGTCGCGCCGCTCATCGGGAGAGAGGCTCGCGAGAATGCGCTCCATCAGGTCGTGCTCGATCGCGATGAGGCGTTCCTCGATCCGCGGGACGCTCTTCTCGGTGATGAGCGCGCGGATTTCCGCGGCCGTCTGTGTCGAGGATGGCTCAACCTCGGCGGCCAGCGCTTCGAGCAACTCCGCCACGTTCTCCTCGGGCGTCCCCTCGCCGCTGCCGGCGTAGAGATCCTGCCGGTCCTGCCACACCTCTTTCACCGCGTGGCGGCAGTACGAGAGGCTGGAGATCACCTTCCGGCGGCCGCTGGTCTCGTTCTTGTCGAAGACGCTGTCGATCGCCTCGACGACGACGGCCAGCGGCACGCCGTCGTCGAACCATTTCTTCATCAGCGCCCAGTCTTTGGCCGACAGGATGAACGGCGTCCCTCGCCTCGCCGCGAAATGCGATTCGATTTCCAGAAAGTAGTCGGCTGAGGCCGCCGCGGTCGTCACCGGACCAGTTTAGAATGCCTCTCATCGGTCCGGAGATCTGAATGGAAACCGCTCCGCCGCGCGCGGAAGTCACGATCTACTCCCCGCTTCTCACGCCCTACCGTCAATCGCTGCGCGGCGAAACAGCGTCGATCGGCCGGGCGTCGGAGTGCACGATCCCCATCCGCGACCGCTATCTCTCGCGCAAACATGCCGAGATCGCCGCCATCGGCGCGAACTGGATCCTCAAGGACCTCGGCAGCGCGAACGGCACGTATCTGAACGGAGCGCGCGTCGAGAAGGACACGCTGCTCAGCTCCGGCGACCGCATCCGTCTCGGTGACACCGAGATCGTCTTCATGACGACCGAGCAGACCACCGATCGCTACCTCGCCATCGCCGACACTGCCGTCCAGCCCGACATCGTCGTTCCCGTTCAGGAGATCGACGCCGGCGCGAGCGAGCCGGTCGACGTGCCCCGGCTCAAGACGCTCAACGCTCTGGCGCGCGAGCTCATCGAGGACCGTCCGCTGACCGACCTGTTCGGATTCATCGTCGAGCGGATCATGGAGCATCTGAAGCCGTCGCGCGCCGCAATCGCGCTCCTGGCGTCAGACCGAACGTCGTTTTCGCAAGTGGAAGTGCGCCGGAAGGACGAGAATGACACGACCGAGCTGACCATCAGCCATACGCTCCTGAACACGATGATCAGGGAGAAGAAGGCGCTGGCGTTCATGGACGTCTCCGTCGACGCGAAGCTCTCCATGTCGAAGTCGATCGCCATGCAGGGCATCCACTCCATTCTCTGCGCGCCGCTGATCATCGGAGACTCCGTCGAGGGCGTGCTGTACGTCGATTATCTGATGGCGCAGAAATCGATTGCCACGGAGGACGTGCGGCTCGTCGCGCAGATCGCGCGCTTCGCCGCGATCAAGCTCGAGACGACGCTGCTACGCGAGCAGGCCATCGAAAAGCGCGTGATGGACGAGGAGCTGCGCACCGCCTCGTACATTCAGCGCAGTCTCCTCCCCGAGGCGCCCACAAAAGTCGCCGGATACACGTTCGTCGGTACGAATCAGCCGTCGCGCACAGTCAGCGGCGACTACTACGATTTTCTGGTTCGTCCGGACGGCAGGATCTATTTCGTCATCGCCGACGTGAGCGGCAAGGGCGTCGCGGCGGGTCTGATGATGGCCGGCCTGCAGATCGCGTTTCGCATTTTCGCGAAGAGCAATCCCGATCCCGCCAGGCTGGCCACGCTGCTCAACGGAGCGCTGCACGAGACGCTGCCGCGCTCGAAGTTCGTCACGCTGTTTCTCGGGCGTCTCGACATCGCCACGGGCCTCGTCGAATACGTCAACGCCGGCCACACGCCCCCGCTGTGGATCCGCCGCTCCACGGTCGAGGAAGTCGTCGCCGGCGACATCCTCCTCGGCGTGATCACCGCGGCGTCGTACACGAACCGCCGGCTGCAACTCGATCCCGGCGACGCGCTCGTCCTCTTCACCGACGGCGTGACCGAGGCGAGAAACAGCAGCGGAGTGGAGCTCGGAGCGGGTTCGCTGGCAAAAGCGATCGGATCGACACATGGAAAAACCGCCGATGACGTGGCCAACGCGATCGGCGAGTCGGTGCGCCTGCACGCCGGCGACACGGACACGCTGGACGACGACGTGACGGTGGTCGTGATCAGCAGGAGCTCAGCGCAGCCCTGACTTCGTCAGCCACGCTTTGACGGCGGCGGTGGCACGTTCGTTCCGGAAGTTGTACCAGGAGCGCTCCAGTGCGCGGTCGCTGGCCAGCACGCTGCGAAACGTCGGGCTGTTCACGCTCTTCATCAACAGCTCGCGCATGTGCGACGGCTCCAGCGTCTCGATGAACGCACGCCGCTCGGCGATGTCACCGCCGCCGGAAGGAATGCGTCTGTAGCGCGTCCCATCCATCAGCGCGCCGTCGCGGCGCTCGACGATGTCGCCGCTTTCCACGTCGAGGTAGTAGGCGATCCGTCCCGAGCCGTCGAGATACGCCGCCTGGAGGCCGTCGATGTCGACGGACTTCAACAGAGTGCCGGCTGATGGAGCGCCGGCTTTGGCCGGCCCGGCTGAAGCAGGGGCTCCATTCGCGACGCCCCAGCTCGCATTCTTCCGCAGAAACTCCAGATCCTTTTCCTCGCGCCGGCGGCTCCATCCGCGCAGCGCGAGCCGGATCTTCTGCATGAACGAAACGGCCACGATCGCAATGATATCTTCCGCCGCATGACGCAGGATCGCCTCGAGGCCAGTCTGGACATCGACCGGCGCTCTTCTCTCGAGATCGTCCGCATCATCGAGGCGGAGGATGCGAGAGTCGCGGCCGCCGTCGCGGCCGAGGAAGAACGACTGGCGCACGCGGTGGATCAGATCGTCGAACGGCTGTCGCACGGCGGACGCATGTTTTACGTCGGCGCGGGGACCAGCGGCCGCATCGCCATGCTCGACGCATCCGAGCTTCCCCCGACCTTCGGCATCGATCCGTCGATGGTCCGGGTGATCATGGCGGGCGGCGAGCGTGCATTCTTCGCCGCCGCCGAAGGTGCGGAGGATGACGAGGATGCGGCGATCGCGGCCGTGAATCGCGATGTTCACGCGGAAGACGCGGTGGTCGGAGTGGCGGCTTCGGGAACGACGCCTTTCACCGTCGCCGCGGTGCGGCGGGCGAACATGCTCGGCGCGCTCACCGTCGGCATCACGTCGGTCGCCGGCTCGCCGCTGGCCAAAGAGGTCGACATCGCCATCGCGCCGCAGACCGGGCCGGAAGTGATCATGGGCTCGACGCGCATGAAGAGCGGCACCGCGCAGAAGCTCGTCCTCAACACCATCTCCACCGCGGTGATGATCCGCCTCGGCCGCGTCTATTCCAATCTGATGATCGACATGCCGGCGACGAACGAGAAGCTGCGCAACCGCGCCGTGCGCATGGTCGAGCTGGCGGCCGGCGTCACGCGGCCCATGGCCGTCACCGCCTTGCGGGACGCCGGCGGAAACGTCCGGGTGGCCACGGTGATGGCGAAGAAGAAGGTCCCCGCCGCGGAAGCGAAGCGTCTCCTGGAAACGCACTCGCTGCGTGAGGTCCTCGGGCAGTGAACCGCCTCGAACGGCTCATCGCCGTTGCGAAGAAGAAACGGCGTGTCGTCATCGGGCTGATGTCGGGGACGTCCGTCGACGCCATCGATGCGGTTCTGGTGAGGATCACCGGGCACGCTCCCGACGCGACGATCGAGAAGATCCGCTTCGGCAGCTATCCCTTCCCAGCGGAGATCCGCACGCGCATCAACACGCTGTTCGACAAGGAGAAGGCACGGATCGAGGAGATCTGCCATCTCGATTTCGTTCTCGGCGAGCTGTTCGCCGCGGCCGCGAACCGCGTGATCGCCGACGCCGGAATGACCAACGATGACATTGACGTCGTCGCCGCCGCGGGACAGACGATCTGGCACCGTCCGCGTCCGACCACCGAGGAGTCCGCGGCGAGCGTGCCGTGGCTCGGCAGGAAGGTGTCGACGCGCTCCACGCTCGCGATCGGACAGGCGGCGGTGATCGCCGAGCGGACCGGCATCCTCACGGTCGGCGACCTGCGCGTCCGCGATGTTGCCGCCGGCGGACACGGCGCGCCACTCGTCGCCTACTTCGACTGGGCACAGCTCCGCCATGCAAAAAAGGCGCGAGCCATGCAGAACATCGGCGGCATCGCAAACGTGACCTATGTTGCTCCCCGCGCGGAGCTCGCAGATGTGCTGGCGTTCGACACCGGGCCCGGCAACATGATCATCGATGCGCTCGTCTACATCCTGAGCGACGGAACGGAGACGTTCGACCGCGATGGTGCGCGTGCCGCACGCGGCAACGTGATCCCCGAGATCCTCGCCTGGTGCATGTCCGATCCGTATTTCCAGCTGGCGCCTCCGAAGACGACGGGACGCGAGCGCTTCGGCCGCCAGTTTGCACGCCGCATCGTCGACCGCTTCGCCGGCACGCCGTTCGACGACCTGATGGCCACGGCCACCGCGTTCACGGCCGAGTCGATCGCGCACGCCTATCACGCGTTCATCGGCCGGAAGGTCGACGAGATGATCGTCGCCGGCGGCGGCGCGAAGAATCCGGTTCTCATCCAGATGTTGCGCGAGCGCCTTCCGGAGTGTGAGATCCGCGTCTACGAACATCTCCAGGAGAAGGAAGCGATGGCGATGGCCCTGATCGCAAACGATTCCATTGCTGGAATGCCGACCAACGTCCCGAGCGCGACCGGCGGCGAGCCGGCAATCCTCGGAAAGATTTGTTTATGAACGGCGAAAAACGCATTCACGGCCGCGCCTTCGTCGACGGCACGATCAAGGACGACATCCTCCTGACCATTCGCGGATCGGAGATCGTCGACGTCATGCAGATCGCCGTGCCGCCGGCATCCGCCGACCGCGTGCGCGGCCTCATGGTCCCCGGTTTCATCGACGTTCACGTGCACGGCGGCGACGGAGCCGACTTCACCGACGGCGACGGCGACGCGAACGAACGCATCATCAACTTCCACGCAAAGAACGGAACGACCGCACTGGCGCCGACGACGCTTTCGGCGTCGAAGTCCGATCTTCATCGAGCGGCGGCAGCGATCTCCAGGACCGCGGCGAATGCTCCGTCGGGCGCCGAAATCTGCGGGATCCATCTCGAGGGACCGTTCATCAATGCGCGGAGCGCCGGCGCGCAGGATGTGTCTTCGATCCGGCCATCCGACATCCAGGAGCTGTCCGATCTCATCGCCACCGGTCCGCGTCTTCGCTGGATGATGACGCTCGCGCCGGAGATCGACGGCGCACGCGCGCTCATCGAGCATTTCCGCGGGCGCGTGCTCTTCTCGATCGGACACACCGGCGCGATGTTCGCGGACGCCGTCGCCGCGCTCGAGTGGGGCGCGTCCCACTTCACGCATCTCTTCAACGCCATGACCGGAATGCATCACCGCGAGCCGGGAGTCGTCGGCGCGGCGCTGGAGTCGGTCGACGCCACGGCCGAGCTGATCGCCGACGGCATCCACGTTCATCCGGCGGTGCTGCGCATCGCCTGCACGGCCATGCCGGGACGGATCGTGCTCGTCACCGACGCCATCCGCGCGGCGGGCATGCCCGAGGGGAAATACAAGCTCTATGACTACGACGTGACCGTGACCGAGGGATCGGCGCGGCTGCCGAACGGAACGCTGGCCGGAAGTGTGCTGACGATGAATGCCGCCGTGCAGAACATGGTCGAGCTGGCCGGTCTGCCGATCGAAAGAGTATTGCCGATGGCCACCGAGATCCCGGCGAGGATCCTGAACGTGGCCGACCGGAAGGGGCGGCTGGAGAACAGTTACGACGCCGACATCGTGGTGCTGACGGAGAAATTCGAGATCGAGCGCGTCTTCACGCGCGGAGCCG
The DNA here is from genome assembly GCA_035468985.1 of Thermoanaerobaculia bacterium. Lineage (GTDB taxonomy): Bacteria > Acidobacteriota > Thermoanaerobaculia > Gp7-AA8 > Gp7-AA8 > DASVHS01. The sequence continues at coordinate 38,743 of DATISF010000008.1, read as the reverse complement.
AGGTCGCGAGGTGATCTGGGAAAAGCTCCACGATTACGACGCGCTCTCCGCGCGCGCGGCGATGATCCTCCTCGAATCCATCCGCAACGAGCCTCGCATCGCCCTCGGACTTCCGACGGGCAGGACGCCTCTCGGCATGTACCAGCGCATCGCCGCCGAGTGCGCGCGTGAGTACCGCTGCTTTCGCCAGGTCACCACGTTCAATCTCGACGAGTACGCCGGAATCCCCCATGAACATGACGGCAGCTACTTCACCTACATGAAACGGAATCTCTTCGATCACGTCGATCTCGATCCCGCGCACACGCACATTCCGAACGGGATGGCGGCGGATCTCGATACCGAATGCCGCCGCTACGAACACGACATCGACGATGCCGGAGGTCTCGGCCTCACGTTCCTCGGTTTGGGGCGCAATGGTCACATCGCGTTCAACGAGCCCGGCACGCCGTTCAACGCGCGCACGCGCGTCGTCGAGCTGACGGAGTCGACGCGCGCGGCGAACGCCCAGTATTTCGCCGACCGCCACCCACCCACCCACGCCATCACGATGGGCATCGGCACGATCCTGGAATCGGGGCGCATCGTTCTTCTGGCCACCGGCAACGGCAAGGAAGAAGCGATCGCGCGCCTCAGGTCGCGCGTCGTCGACGTGACGTTTCCCGCTTCGGCGCTGTGGACGCATCCGAACGTCCACGTACTCGTGGCCTGACTGGGGTCAGAGCTTCGATTCGCCCGTTTTCCTACGGTCTGGAGAATTTCGGGCGAATCGAAGCTCTGACCCCGTGGCCCCCTTTGGCACAAGGTCGTCGACGGCATAGCATATTTGGCTCATGGTGAGCTCTGAGAGCCCGAGGACCGTATGGTGAGCCTGCTCGTCGAGGGGCGCTGGTCACTGCGCGCCCTCGCCGAAGACGACCTGAGGAACGCCACCGCGTTTCTTCAACGCGATCCACTGGTCAACGTCTATCTCATCTCGCGCCTCATCGAGGAGCGCAGCGCAGCGGCGACGCAGATCTACGCCGTGCGCCATAACCGCGGCATCGTGCTGCTCGCGTCGCTGGCGACGAACATCGTGCTCGCCGCCGATCCTGCCGAACACGACGACATCGTCGACTCCGCCGTAGCAATGGTCGCAGAGCGGATCATCGCCCGCATGCTGCCGGTCCGAGCGATCATCTCGCCTGCCAATCTGGTGGAGAAGCTTTGGGACCGGCTGCGCACCCGCGTCGATCCGCCGACCGTTGTCCGTATGAACCAGCCCGTGTACGCAATCCGGAAACGGTTCGAGTTTCCCGATCTCGTTCACAGCCGTTACGCGACGGTGGACGATCTCGACCAGCTCGTTCCGGCGTGTGCGGCCATGCACAAAGAAGAGGTGGGCATCGATCCGTTGGAACGCGACGCGGTCGGGTACCGCGACCGGGTGCGGGAGCTGGTCGATCGACGTCGGGCAATCGTGCAGATCAAGGAGGGGCTCATCGCGACGAAGTGCGAGTTCTCCGCTGTCAGCGATGAGGCCGTGCAGCTCATGGGCGTCTGGACCCATCCGCAGTTCCGGAGGCGGGGTCTGGCGCGAACGATGCTCCGCGAAGTTTGCGGTCATCTCTTCCGGCGAGGGAAGGATGTGACGCTGTTCGTCAACGACTTCAATCTGCCGGCAGTGGCTCTTTATGAATCGATTGGGTTTCAACGGATCGGGATGAACCGCGCACTTATCTGGTGAAATCGGTAAGCGGCGGCCCGAACATTGCAGCATTCACCCGATGCCCGCAGGAACTTCGGAGGTAGGGAATGCCCGAAACAGGCACGGTCAAATGGTTCAACAACGATAAAGGGTATGGCTTCATCAAGAGAGAGACGGGTGAAGACGTCTTCGTGCATCACACCGCCATCGTCAACCAGTCCGGCTACCGGACTCTGAACGAGGGCGAGAAAGTCGAGTTCGACGTCAAGCAGGGACCCAAAGGTCTCCAGGCGGAAAACGTCCGCCGTGCCGAACAGGCTGCTTCGTAACGGCTACTCTTCCCGGGGGCGCATCGCGAATGCGCCCAGCGTTGCACCGGCGGCGAGGGCAGGCAGCGCGTGCGCCTGCCCCTTCATGATGAACAACACTGCCGAGATTGCGCCGGCGAGGAGAATCAGCCCGCGCAGCGCGAGATCCTGAAGATCGATACGAGGTTTCATTCTGTGACCGACGCCTGGACGAACGTCTGTCTGAATTGTAACAGGACGCAGGGCCGGCTCTCCAGCCGGCCGTCCGACTGGAGAGTCGGACCTACATCCGACTGGAGAGTCGGACCTACATCCTCTCGGGAACCGGAATCCCCAGCAGATCGAGCGCGCCCACCATGGTGCGCCGGAAGATCTCCGCGCACACGGCCCGCCGCTGGCGCTCGGCATCGTCCTTCTCGTTGAGGATCGGATAGCGGTGATAGAACGAGTTGAACTTCTGGGCGAGCTCCAGCAGGTCATGCGTGATGACGGAGAGCTCGAGCGAGTCGACCGCCCTCCGGATCGCCGAGGGCAGCTCCGCGCTGCGGCGGACCAGTTCCCACATCTCGTCGGTGATCCCTTCGTTGAGCGTGAGACGGTCGAGGGAGCGGTCATCGATCAGCGGATCGACACCGCGCTCCCTCATCTTCCGGAAGATGTTCAGCACGCGAACGGTGGAGTACTGAAGGTACGGCCCCGAGTCGCCTTCGAAGGTGAGCGCCTCGGCGAAGTCGAATGCGATCACTTTATTACGACCATATTTCATCATGAAATATCGTAGCGCAGCGATCGCCACCTGACGGCCGAGAACCCGCATCTCCTCGTCCGATAACCCCTCGGTCTTCGCGCCCTCCCGGACGGCATCGGTGGCCTTCTCCTCGAGGATGTTCATCAGGTCGTCGGCCTTCACGCCCAGGCCCTTTCGGCCCGACATCTCGATGTACGCCCGGCTCGCATCCTCCTCGGAGATGTCCATACCCAGCGCTTTCGCCGTGGCCGGCGTGAGCGCAACCATCTCGTAGGAGAAGTGAATCGAGTTCTCTGCCTCGCGCTCGTGGCCGAGAAGGCGCAGACCTTCCTTCACGACTTTCTGCAGGTAGGACTGGCGGACGTCGATCACGTTGTACACGCGTTTCGCGCCGCCGAATTTCGGCGCCGCCGGCGAACCGTCCTCGGACGTCGATTCCCACAGAATCCGGCCGTCCGCGTAGCGCAGAAACTCCCGATAGTTGAATGTCCGATCCAGAAGTCCGAACTTCCAGAGCTGATAGGCGATGTCCTTCCCGGTGTACGTGACCGTGCCGTTGGACCGGACGAGAATCTTGTCCGGCTCGTCCATCCCCTCGAACTCGGCCGCCTCCGCCAGCTTCATGACCCAGCAGCCCTTGTGCTTTCCCTCGGTCTCGAAGGTGACCGCCCGCGATTCCTTCAGCAGCGTGAACGCGCGCTCCCAGAAGTGGAGGCCAATGATGTCGCTCTCCTTCGGCAGGAGGTCGTACTCAATGTCGAGTCGCAGCATCGTGGCGATGTGACGCCGCACGATGGCCGGCGCGACGATCCGGGAGATCTTCCAGGCGTCCCCTTCTCCGCGCTCGATGCGATGCAGCGTGTCGAGACGCCATTGCTTCGAATCAGGATGGCCGGCGTAGTAGCCCGTGATCTGCGCGTAGAGATCCCAGCAGAAGTAATCGAATTTCGGATCCGTGGCACGCGCGGCGATCTGCTCCGGCGTTTCCTTCAGCAGATGTTCGAACGCCACGACGACATCCGCGACCTGCACCCCGGTGTCGTCGATGTAGTTCTGCACCTCGACGGTCGCGCCGAGCCATCGCAATGCGCGTACGAGCGTGTCGCCGAGGACGGCGTTGCGGATGTGGCCGATGTGCGCGGCCTTGTTCGGATTGATGTTCGTATGCTCGACGATGACCCGCTCGCCGCTTGCGGGCGAGCGCTCCATCACCGTGGCGATGTGCGCCGCCGCAAATCCGCCGCGGTCCAGGCGGAAATTGAGATATCCCGCACCTTCGATCGAGACTGACTGCACCAGCATCGGCAACTTGAGGTCCCTGGCCACCGCTTCGGCGATCTCCCGCGGCTTGCGCTTCAGGGCCTTCGCCAGCTCCAGGCAAAGCGGCGTGGCCAGATCGCCCATGTGTAGTTTGGGCGGAGCCTGCAGGACGACGCGGTCGACCGCGTGTCCGAAGAGTGCGAGAACGCGCGACTTGAGCGTCTCCATGAGCTGGTCGGTAATCTGTTCGAGGATCATGACTGCTCGCAATGCGTGTTGTCGTTCCAGAGTTTCAGAACCCATCGATCGCCGCGGCGGAGAAACACATTGATCGAGGCGTTGTCCTGCGCGAAATGCCGCGACGCGGTCAACGGAAGCTCCAGTAACGCGGTGGTGGCGATCCGAATTGCAGTGCCGTGCGTGACGATGACCGGGCTCTTGGATCCGTTGATCAATTCGAGCGCACGGCGGACGCGCGCCAGCACGTCGACGTGCGACTCGCCCTCGGGACACGGAAAATCGGGCTCCGCAATCCAGCGCCGGTAAACCGGCTCCTCGTTCCGGCGGATGTCGCGGAAGTTCTGTCCCTCCCAGCGGCCGTAGTTCATCTCGCGAAGATCATCGACCAGGCGAACATCGAGTCCGACGACGGCGGCGATTCTTTCTGCGGTCGCCACGGCGCGCTGCAGGGTCGACGAGTAAATCGCATCGGGTGAGAAGGCCTTCAGCCGCTCGGCGAGACGGGCCACCTGCCGCTGCCCGCGCTCCGACAGGTCGCTGTCGCCCCATCCCTGGGCGATTCCGGCGACGTTGTGCACGGTCTCGCCGTGCCGCACGAGGATCAGCTGTTCGGTCACGACGGGACCGTGACGGGATCGGGCACGAGCAGACTCTCCGCCGTCATCTCCTTCGGCTGCTCGATACCGAGGATGTTCAGAATCGTGGGGGCGACGTTTTCCAGCGCGCCGCCGCTGCGCAGCGAGCCGAATCGCTTCTTCGGATCGACGAGGATCAGGGGCACGGGATTCGTCGTGTGCGCGGTGTGCGGCTGGTTCGTCGCCGGATCGAACATCAGCTCGCAGTTGCCGTGATCGGCGGTGATGACCGCCACGCCGTCAACCTTCGCCACCGCGTCGAGAATCTTGGCAACGGCCACATCGGTGTCGTGCACGGCCTCGACCGCCGCCTTCATCACGCCGGTGTGCCCGACCATGTCCGGATTGGCGATGTTCAGCACGATCACGTCGTATTTCCTCGCCGCGATCCCCTGCACGACGCGATCGGAAAGCTCGGGAACAGACATCTCCGGCTTCAGGTCGTAGGTGGCCACCTTCGGCGACGGGATCAGCACGCGCTCTTCGCCGGGGAAAACCGTGTCCGATCCGCCGTTGAAGAAGAACGTCACGTGCGCGTACTTCTCGGTCTCGGCGATGCGAAGCTGCTTCAGCCCCGCGCTCGACCACACTTCGCCGAGGTTGTTCTTCACCTGCTGCGGCGGAAAGAGCACCGGGAGGTGGAAGTCTTCGTGATAGCGATTCATCGTCGCGATCTTCACCTTCGGATGCACGGTGCGCTTGAACGCGCTGAAGTCCTCGTCCTTGAACGCCGTGACGATCTGCCGCATGCGATCCGCGCGGAAATTGAAGAAGAGCAGCGCGTCGCCATCCTCGACTTTTCCACGATGCCCACCCGATGCGTCGAGGACCGCGATCGGCTCCATGAACTCGTCGGTGACGTTCTGCTCGTAGAAACGGCGCAGCGTTTCGATCGGATCCTTCGTCTGGCTGCCGACGGCGAGCGTCATGAGGTCGTAGCCGCGCTGCACGCGCTCCCAACGCTTGTCGCGATCCATCGTGTAGTAGCGGCCGATGATCGTGGAGAGATGCGCCTGCGGTTTGTCTTTCAGGAAATCGAGAAGCGCGCGCAGGTATTTTTCAGCGGACTTCGGAGGCGTGTCACGCCCGTCGAGAATGGCGTGAACGTACACGTCCTTCGCGCCAAGCCTAATCGCCGCGGTGATCAGTCCGTAAAGGTGTTCCTGCAGGGAATGCACGCCGCCGTCGGACAGAAGTCCCGCGAGATGAATCCGCTCACTCTTCTTCACGGCATCGATGAGAACGGGGTTCTTCTCCAACTCGTGACGGTCCATCGCCTTGCTGATGCGGACGATGTCCTGATCGACGATCCTGCCGGCGCCCATGTTCAGGTGTCCGACCTCGGAGTTCCCCATCTGGCCCACGGGAAGGCCGACGGCGAGACCGGAGGCATCGAGCGTCGTCCACGGGCAATCGCGAAACAGCCGATCGAAGCGTGGCGTCTCGGCCTCGGCGATCGCATTCCACTGTTTCTCTTTGCGGCAGCCGAAGCCGTCGAGAACGATGAGGATCAGGAAAGGTCGGGAGTTACGCACCGGCGGGCGAACATACCAGAACCGGAAGGCAGAGGGCAGAGGGCAGAAGGCGGAAGTGAGTCTCCTTCTGACTTCTGCCTTCTGACTTCTGCCTTACGAGACCTGCTTCTCGCGCTTGAAGACCATCCCGATGTGATCGGTCGCGCCGGTCTTGAAGTTGATCGAGGTGATGCTGACGAGCTCCCACCCTTCGTCACCGAGGCGGTTGAGCTCTTCGGCACGGCGTGGATCCATCGAGTAGTTCTCCGACCGGACGTTGATGATCTTGTATTCCCAGGTCTTCATTGTCCGCCCCCTCCCGCGGTGCTGGATGGTTGAGCCGGGAAGTTTAGCAGGCGCTAGCCTCTCCACGCGACCGCTTCATGCGGCACGTCCGTGATCACCCCATCGCACCCCGCCTTCCGGAGTGCATCCCACTCTCGCGGGCGGTTCGGGGTCCAGGGGACGACCTTCACGCCGCGTTCGTGAAGCGAAGCCACCATGTCGCGGTCGACGTACCGATAGTTCGGGAAACACCAGGTCGCGCCGAGGGCGGCCGCGTACCGGCCGACGTCGACGATCGAGCCGAAGGTCGTGATGCCGAGGGCGATCGGGACTCTCCGGCGATGCAGCTCGGCGATGATCGAATGATCGAACGACGCGATGATCACATTCGGCCAGGCCGAGACGTGCGCGAGTAGCACATCCTCCCACTTGCTGCGCTTCACCTCGAGCACCATCGTCGCCCGGCCGGCGTATGCGGCGAGATCGCTGACCTTCTGAGGAACGGTACCGCGGGCGCCAAGATCCGCGGCACGCATTGATTCAATTTCCGAGTCGTCGACCTCGTCGTCGTGGAAGAGAATTGCCGTCCCGTCGGAGAGCAGGCGAAGGTCGGTCTCGAAGCCGTCCGCACCCGCGCGAAGAGCCTCGTCGAACGAGGCCAGCGTGTTCTCCGGAAAGCGCTTCGGACTGCCGCGATGACCGAAAATCAGGAACGTCTGCGACATCCGTAATCTCTTGTCCGGCCTCAACTAATCGTGCTACTTTGGCTTGCTACAGGGAGCAAGCGTCCATGGCGAAAAAAATCCTACTTGCGGATGACAGTATCACCATCCAGAAAGTCGTCGAGCTCACGTTTTCCGACGGCGATTACGAGGTGACTGCCGTCAACAACGGGGCCAAAGCGATCCAGAAACTCTCCGAGATGCGGCCGGACATCATCCTGTCCGACATCATCATGCCGGAGAAGAACGGATACGAAGTCTGCGAGTTCGTGAAGTCGCATCCCGAGTACCGGACCATTCCGGTCGTTCTTCTTACGGGCACGTTCGAGCCGTTCGATCCCGATCGCGCCGACAAAGCCGGGTGCGATGCCGTCGTCACGAAGCCATTCGAGTCGCAGAGCCTCATTCACAAGGTTGAAGAGCTGATCGATCAGGCGAAGAGCACCGCTCCAACCGCTCCCAGCCCGGCCATACCGGCCACACCACCACCGCCGCCGGCGCCATCCTTCACGCCGCCACCGCCTCCGCCACCGGCGGCCTTGTTCACTCCGCCGCCTCCGCCGCCGGCGGCCCCTCCCGCTGCACCTGAGAGCGACGTTTTCGGCGCCTCCCCACCGGCCGAGGCGTTCAGCGGCGAGACAAGAGCGATTCCGAAGATCAACTTCGACGAACTGCCGAAAGAGACGTCCACACAGCAGATCCAGGCGCCGCCTCAGCCCCCTGCCGCTCCGTCGCCATGGGGCGAGCCGGCCGCGCCGCCCGCCGGCGAGACCCGCGCATTTCCGCGGATGAATTTCGAAGAGATGCATCCGCCGCAAGCGGCGACTCCGCCGGAACCGGAATCGGAACCCGAATCGCCGTTCGGCGCGCCCCCGGCCGCCGAATCGTTCAGCGGCGAAACGCGCGCGTTTCCGAAAATGAGCTTCGGCGATCTCAACGCGGCCGCGACCACGACTCCCCCGCCCGCGCCCGCTCCTCCGCCGCATGACACTGCACCGTCGCCGTGGGATGAGCAGCCCGCGTACAGCGGCGAGACGCGCTCCTTTCCGAAGATGAGCTTCGACGAGATCGAAGGCCGTCCCTCCGAGATCGTCCCTCCGGCGTCCCCGGCCGCGCCGTGGGATGACACTCCGTCCGCTCCTTCCACCCCGGCGTGGAGCATGCCGGAGCCGGCAGCGCCACCGGAACCCGAACCAGCCGCGGAAGAGGAGCCGTCGATGCCCACTCCCGAGGAGCAACCCGCCTGGGCCGCCACGCCAGAGCCTCCGATCGCGATGCCGGCACCGCCGTCCGCTTCTTCCGAGCCATCGGCGGCCGGAAACGGTGTCGACCTCAGCGAGGAACAGATCGACCGCATTGCGCGCCGCGTCGTGCAGCTCATGTCCGATCAGGTCGTGCGCAGCATCGCCTGGGAAGTGATCCCCGATCTGGCCGAGATGGTTGTGAAGGAACGGATCCGGCAGCTCGAAGGTGAATAGGTTCGCAGGTCGTAGGTCGTAGGTCGTGAAGATTTACACCCGCACCGGCGACACCGGCGAAACCTCCCTCTTCGGCGGCAAGCGCGTTCCGAAAAACGATCCGCGCATCGAAGCCTACGGCACGGTCGACGAGTTGAATGCGTTCATCGGGATCGCCCGCGCGACCTGGAGCCGTTCGCCGATCGACGCGCAGCTCGCCGCGATTCAAAGTGATTTGTTCGATGCCGGCGCGCAACTGGCCTCACCGGGCAGCGAGAAGTTCCACGGCGTCGGTGCGCAGCGCGTGAGCGCACTCGAGCATGCCATCGATGAGATGGAGCGCGAGCTGCCGGCGCTCAAGCAGTTCATCCTTCCCGGCGGAACGCTGGCGGCGGCCCAGCTTCACGCGGCGCGCACGATTTGCCGCCGCGCGGAGCGGCTGGTCGTCGCTCTGGACGATGAGAAGACGAAGAACACGATCGTCTATCTCAACCGTTTGTCCGACTACCTCTTCGTGGCCGCGCGCTTCGCGAACAAAACGAGCGGCGTCGACGACGTCAGTTGGCCGGGGGCGCGCTGACCCGGCGGCTCGGCGGCCTCTCCGCCGACCTCTTCCACGCCGACCACCAGTAATCGCGAAGCATCGACGCTCCCGCCGCGAGGCGGTCGGTCGCGAACGTCTTTCCCTCCGCGGAGATCGGACCGATCGGATGGAACGCTCCGGCCTTGTCGAGCTGATACAACCGCTCGACGTGGGAGTTCGACGAGCGGATGAACGCGATCGCCGTGGTGAAATAGTCGGTGCGGAGAACCGGCGCAGCGATCTTCGGCATCACGTCGGCGGTCGTCACGGAACGCGACACGAAGTCGGACTCGAATCGCGCGTGAATCTGGCAGTCGTTCGCGTAGCGGTTCGGGTTCGGCAGGATCCAGCCGTTGTAGTTGATCGTCGTGTGATGCGGATTCGCGGCGTCGGCGACGAAGTGGCCGAGCATTCCGGCCGTATCGATGATCGCCCCCTCGAGCGCGCGCCGTTCGGGACTTCCCGGCGCGGCGAACCGCCACTGACGGAACTCGGCCGTGAGCTGCTCGCTCAACTCAGCAATGCGCCAGGGGAGAAAGCCCGCCTCCGCGTTCGTGATCCCTTCGTGCTCCAGACGTCCCGAGCTCTCCATCAACTGGATGAACTGGTAGCGGTCCGGCGGCAGCACAAGACCTTCGGCGAGCTCGTAATCGAGGAAGTGGTCGGGAAAATTGACCGCCTCGAGTGACGGACCGACCCCTTTGAGCCGGTCGGGCTGGGGGCCGAGCCAGACGAGCTGGGGGAACGCGCGCAGGAAGAATTGCGGCATGTCCGCCGGCAACGCCAGCGTCGCCGCTTCGTTCGAGATGAGGTGACCGGCTTCGCCCCAGGCGAAAGCGTTCGTGGCGACGGCGATCAATGCGATCGCGAAGGTGGTTCGTATCATCACGCGCATTGTAGTGAATCGAATCGCAACTCGATCGTGATGATCCATTCGCAACGCGCGCTGTTTATGACACTCGGTGCCATGCTGGCGACGTCACGTTTTGGCGCGTGCCCCGACTTCGTTCTCTCGCCTGTGTACGGAGCGGGTACAGGGCCCGTCTTCGATCGCCATCGGCGATTTCAATCGCGACGGCCGGCCCGATCTCGCAACCGAATCGGCTGGCTTGGGAGCGGCGTTCCTGGCGGCAACTGGCGCACGGCGGTATCGCTCGCTGCGCCGCTGGGACTGCTCGCCCTGGCCATTCTGATCACCGATGATGTGATCGATTGTGATGACCTCCGCAGGTGAGCCGGCACTCCATGCCGAATACGCGGCACTTCGGGCGCAAGCACGAGTGGCGCGGTGATGACCGCTCTGGTTCCGCGGTTGCGGCGATCGCAGCTGACCTCATGACAGAAGTTCGGAGACGTCGAAGCACAAATCAGGGACACGGAACCGAAGGTTCTACGTGCAAGTGCTTTTGATTTTGAGAGGGACTTGGTCGGGGCAAGTGGATTTGAACCACCGACCTCACGGTCCCGAACCGTGCGCTCTGAACCAGGCTGAGCTATGCCCCGACGAGAGGAAGGACGCGGATTCTAGGTGCTTTCCGCTCACCGGTCAACGGCAGGCCGCCGGGATTCATTCCTCAGAAAGGAAAGGCGATTCCGGTCGAGATGACGAGCGGCTTCACGTCGATGCGCGCGGCTCGATCGGTGCCGGCAAATGTCACGCGCGACCGGGTCGCGATCGGCGTGTCGCGCGCGCCCGCCCGCTTGTCGATGTTCCGCAGGATGAGGTGACCTGCTCCCGATCCGCTGCCGCATGACATTCGGCTCGACCTCCGACCGGCTGCTGCGATGCACGCCTTCCGCATCGACGAACAGATCGACGCGACGCTGCAGTCGATGAGATGTTTCATTGTGTTCACAGGACGCAAGAAGCGAATCCGCGCCGGAATCGCCCCTCCCCGCGCGCGGTTGCAGCCATCGGAAAGGAGGCCTCTCATGCGAAGCCTCACTGTTTTCTCGATTCTTCTGATGTTCATCGGCATCTCCGCGGTTGCGCAGACCGTCGAACAGCAGAAGCCGCTCAGCGAACGGATCGAAGTGAACGCCGTCCTCATCGACGCCGTCGTCACCGACTCCCGCGGCAACCAGATCCTCGGACTCGACAAGAACGATTTCCTCCTCACCGAAGACGGGAAGCCGCAGGCCATCGACTCGCTCGACTACTTCACATCACGCAAGCTTCTGACCGCGCCCGAGGAAAAGGCGCCGTTCAAAGTGGAACAGGTCCATGAAGAGCGATACGTCGTTTTCTTCTTCGACAAACCGGAGGGTGCTGCGCTGTTCGACCGTCTCGCACAGGCGCGCAGCGACGTCAACAAATTCATCGATCGCCACATGACCGAAGGCGACAAGGTGGCCATCGTCGGCCATGACGTCCGCCTCAAGGTCTACAGCGATTTCACCTCCGACAAGGCGCAGCTCCGCCGCGCGCTCGATCAGGTGGCACGATTCGGTATCGGCCTGACCAAGCCGTCCGCCGACAACGTGTCGCCCTCGATCCTTCGCACGATCAACGCGGACGCGATGATGAGCAAGACCGGCACGGTGTACGAGGCCATCACCGAGCTCGCCGACGCGCTCAAGCCGATCCGCGCCCGGAAGAATCTCATTCTCTTCTCGCCGGGCATCCTCGAGCCGGGCGACACGGTGCGCGGCGGAGTGGTCATCAGCCGCAGCCGCTTCTACGACCCGATGATCGACGCCCTCAATGCCGCGAACGTCACCGTCTACGCGATGAACCTCCAGTCCGACGCCTCGGCGGCGGCGCCGGCGGTCCATCAGACGCTCGATTCGATGACGCACGAGACCAACGGCGACTACTACCGCTACGCGGTCACGTTCTCATCGGCGCTCAATCAGGTGGCGAAAGCAACGGCCGGCTACTACCTCCTCACCTATCGCACGCAGAAGACCGGGCGCGGGTTCCAGAAGGTCGCGGTGTCCGTGAAGGACCATCCGGAGTTCAAAGTGGCGGCGCGGGCCGGCTACACCTACGGCGACTGAGCCACGAAACGCACCCGCTCTCCCGGAGCGAGGTGCGCCAGTTTCCAGCGCTCGTCCCAGAGCACGGTCATCGGCTGCAGATAGCCGCCGGTGACCGGATGCTCCGGCCCCATGGCCACGATGCTGCCGTCGGGGTGCAGCTGGAGAGTGCCGAACTGCATCCCGCATGACGGCATGTCGGCAGGCACATCGAGCCCCGGCTCCTGGAGCCCAGGCTTCAGCCGGGGACGCAAGCGAATCCCGACGCGGTCCAGCTGCGGCGTGACCTCGCATTCGATTTCGCTGATGCCGATGTCGTGCGGGCCGCGCATGGTGTGGATCGTCAGACGGTCCTCGCTCCTCGGTCCTCGCTCCTCGGTTTTGGTTGTGCCGAGATATCCCCGAAGGCCCTTCGTGATCCGGCCGATGTCGGCGGGACCGTGAATCTCGCGCACGCCGCTGAGGTCCGCCCATGCGAAAGTTCCCGATCGCGTGATCTTCGGACCGATCTGTGCGAATTCGTAGAGTTCCTGTCCGCGGATGGCCGAGGCGAGATTCGGATCGAACGGTCCGCCGACAGGCATCCCGCGATGGAGATGCGTCCAGTCGGGCGCGCCGATGCGGGTCATCAACGGCGCGGAGATGCCGGCGACGTAGGGCCGACTCTCAGCCGGCCGGGCCGGCTGGAGAGCCGGCCCCGCGTGCGAAACAGGTTCGATCCCAATCTCATCACCCGGCGCAAACCTGTACTCCAGCTCCTCATTCGTCGTGCCCAGCAGGTTCCATCCCCCCGGCGAGTCGAGCGGATAGAACCCGGCGACCGCGCCCGCGATCGCGAACGACCCGCGCCTGACCGGACGTGACGTCGGCCGGCGGGGCATCGCCCACTCCGCGGGCCAGCCGTCGAGATAGGCGAAGCCGCCGCGGAAGCCGATGTAGCGGACGACGAGACGGAGATCCGCGACCCGGCGGATGAACGCGTCGCGCGTCAGTTTCGTGAGGGCGAGAAACTCCGCCAGATCGGCGCCATCGAAGGCCACCCCGATCCGATGTTGCCGCGAACCGGTCGCCGCGGCACCGGACGAGAGATCCACGTCGACGCTGACAGGCGGCCGATCGAACACGACGTACAGGGACGAATGCCCGACGATGCACGCCAGCACGCCCTCCAGCGCGCGGACGCTGCGCGCCGCCGCATGCAGCTCCCCGACCGCGATCGACGGTGCAAGCTGGATCAATAAGGCCCGATCTCCCGCCCTGGCGATCTCCACTCGTGCTAATTTTCGCGCGCATGAATCAACATCAGGCGGAGTTTCTTGCCGACGTGGCCCGGCAGGCCATGATCGAGCGCGGTCTGGAGCCCGATTTTCCGAAGCCGGCCCTGCAGCAACTCGATGGCATCCGCGGGCCGGCCAATGACAACGGCGTGCGCGACATGCGCGATCTGCCGTGGTGCTCGATCGACAACGACGAGTCGCGCGATCTCGATCAGCTCAGCTGGGCCGAGCAGAAGGATGGAGCGGTACGCGTGCTCGTGGCCGTCGCCGACGTCGATGCCCTGGTCTCGAAAGACACGCCGCTCGATCAGCACGCCCGTAAGAACACCACGTCCGTCTACACCGCCGCGCGCATCTTCTCGATGCTGCCGGAAAGACTCTCCACCGACCTCACCTCGCTCAACGAGAACGAGGATCGCGTCGCCATGGTCGTCGAGATGCTGGTGACCGCCGACGGCGCGGTGAACGATGGAGAGGTCTATCGGGCCATGGTGCACAATCAGGCGAAGCTCGCCTACAACAGCGTGGCGGCGTGGCTCGACGGCACGGGCCACATGCCGGAGAGAATCGGCCAGGTCAAAGGACTCGACGCGGCCATCCGTCTCCAGGACCGCACGGCCGATTTGATGCGCGAGCGGCGCCACGAGCTCGGCGCCCTCGACCTCGAGACGATCGAGGCAAAAGCGATCATCTCCGACGGACGCGTGGTTGATCTCCGCCAGGAGCTGCGCAACAACGCCCGCATGCTCATCGAAGACTTCATGATCGGCGCGAACGGCGTCTCGGCGCGGTTCCTCGAAAAGAACAAACGGTCCAGCATCCGCCGCGTCGTCCGCTCTCCCGAGCGCTGGGACCGCATCGAGAAAATTGCCTCCGACCTCGGCGACAAGCTCCCGCCGGATCCCGACGCGGGCGCGCTGGAGTCATTTCTGCTCCGGCAGAAGAAGCGCGATCCGATGCGCTTTCCCGATCTCTCTCTGGCGGTGGTGAAGGCCATGGGCCCCGGCGAATACGTGCTGGAGCGGCCTGGCGAGGAGTCGATCGGCCATTTCGGGCTGGCAGTGAAGGATTACGCGCACTCGACCGCGCCGAACCGCCGCTATCCCGACCTGATCACTCACCGCCTGCTGAAAGCGGTGCTGGGAAACGCGAAATCGCCCTACAGCGACAGCGAGCTCTCGGCGCTCGCCGATCACTGCACGCAGCAGGAAGACGCGGCGAACAAAGTGGAGCGCCAGGTTCGCAAGTCGGCAGCAGCAGTTCTCCTCGAATCGCGGATCGGTGAGAAGTTCGACGCCATGGTCACCGGCGCATCGGCGAAGGGGACGTGGGTGCGTATCTTCCATCCGCCGATCGAAGGGAAGGTCGTGCACGGCGAGAAAGGTCTGGACGTCGGTGAGCGCACACGCGTCAAGCTCGTGCATGTCGATCCCGAGAAGGGTTACATCGACTTCGTGCGCTAGTGTGGTGAGTCAGAGATCGCGCTACGCAGCATTTCGCTGGTGCCGCTTGCGGCTGAGATACAAGGAGCGAGGAGGAGGCGATGTGGTGACATCGTTGACGACGAGCGACGCCGCAGATCGGCCGCAACCGGCACCAGCCCGGAGGGTTGCGGGCGGCGACGCCCGAAACGAAATGCTGCGTATCTCTGACTCGCCACACGAGAACCTCTGCACAAGTCGTCATCCTGAGTCGGCGAAGCGCGACGAAGGATCTCAGGATGCGAAAAACCCCTGCCACTCCGAGATCCTTCGCCGTCTTCGCGGCTCAGGATGACGTGAACAACGACTTGGGCAGAGGTTCCTAGCTCTCGGCGATCGACACGACCTCGTTTTTCGGGCCGACGGTCACAACGCGCGCTTTGTGCGCGAGCGTCTGCCCGTCGTGCAGGAGGCCGAGGGAGATGATCGTGACGGTGTCGCCGACGGGCATGTGAGGGATGCGGACCTCGCCGCCACCGCCTTCTTCCACCCACGTCGTGCAGCGGACTCCGGTTGCCTCGTTCACGATCTCGACTTCTTCGAACGCGCGGACCTCCATCGCATTCATCAGCACGCGATCGAGCCGGAGCGACGGCGAATCGTTCGTCGCGGTGACCCTGGCGTTGCGAATCACCGATCGGACCAGCCGCCGGATCAAGGGATCGACTTCCTCGGCACGCGCACGTTGTCGATCAGCCGGGTGCGTCCGATTCGCACCGCGCCGGCCAGGAGCAGGTCGCGCCGGAAGTCCAGGGGCGGCTCGAACGTCTCAGGATCGACGACTGCGAGATAGTCGATCTCGACGCCCGCCGTTTGCGACGCCATCTTGTGCATGAGCTGCTCGACGCTCTTCACGTTTTCGACGCCGTGCAGAATCGCCTCTTCACCGGCACGCAGCGCGCGATGCAGGGCGGGTGCGAGCTTGCGCTCCTCGGGCGAGAGATAGCTGTTCCGCGACGACATCGCCAGACCGTCGTGCTCGCGAATCGTCTCGCCGAACGCAAGCCGAACGGGCAGATCGAGATCGCGGACCATCCTCTCGATCACCGCGCATTGCTGCGCGTCCTTCCGTCCGAATACGGCGATATCCGGCAGCACGATGTTGAACAGCTTCAGCACAACGAGCGCCACACCTTCGAAGTGGCCGGGGCGGCGCTCGCCTTCGAGCGGCTGTGCAACGCGACCGACAGAGATCGTGGTCGTCGCGCCGGGCGGATACATGGTCTCCACGGTCGGGAGGAACAGCAGGTCGACGCCTTCCCTCTCGAGCAGCTGGCGATCGCGCTCTTCGTCGCGGGGGTAGCGTGCGAAGTCCTCCTTCGGACCGAACTGCTTCGGGTTGACGAAGATCGAGAGCACGATGAACTGCGCGCCGTTCTCACGCGCGACGCGGATCAGCGACAGATGGCCTTCGTGAAGAAAGCCCATGGTGGGAACGAGCCCGACGGCGCGCCCGTGCGCGCGCGCGGCGGCGATGGCGTGACGGGTTTCGTCGATCGTCCGAACAGTGATCATCGTCATCCTGAGCGCAGCGAAGGATCTCAACATGCCTGGCGCTGTGCAACCGGAGATCCTTCGCCGTCGGAGCCTGCCCTGAGCGAGGCGAATGGGCGGCTCAGGATGGCGTCATTTCATCGGAACGACGACTCCGCCGGTTCCGTAGAGCCGCTCCAGCTCCTCGCGCGTCCCGCCGTGGAAGGACTCGGTCGTCTCGTCGGGGAACTTGCCGTCGCGCACGTCGTTCAGGAAGTTCGTCAGCGCCACCTTCATGTCGTCGGCCAGGTGCGCGTACTTGCGCACGAACTTCGGCGTGTGCCCTTCGTAGAGGCCGAGGACGTCGTGGAAGACGAGGACCTGCCCGTCGCAGTGCGGACCCGCGCCGATGCCAATCGTCGGTATGGAGATCCGTTCGGTGATGAATCGCGCCAGCTCGACCGGCACGCATTCGAGCACCAGCGAGAAGCAGCCGGCCTGTTCGAGCGCGACGGCCTCGTCGATCAGGCGGCGCGCGTCCTCCGCTCCCTTTCCCTGCACTTTGAAGCCGCCGATGGCATTCACCGACTGCGGCGTCAATCCGATATGCCCCATGACGGGCACCTCGGCGTCGAGGATCGCTTCGGCCACCTTGATGCGCGACGGCTTGCCGCCTTCGATCTTCACGGCATGCGCGCCGGCGTGGATGAAGCGTCCGGCGTTGCGGACCGACTCCTCGATCGACACGTGATACGAGAGGTACGGCATGTCGCCGACGATCAGCGCGCGCGAGGTGCCGCGGGCCACGGCGCGTGTGTGGTGGATCATGTCGTCGACGGTGACGCTGAGCGTGTCGGGATATCCGAGGACGACCATGCCAAGGGAATCGCCGACGAGGAGGATATCGGCGCCGGCGGCGTCAGCGACTTTCGCCGAGGGGTAGTCGTAGGCGGTGAGCATGCCGATCCGCTTCGAGGCTTTCATGGCGCGGATCTGCGGGACGGTGATCTTCTGCTGCTGTTCCATGTGTCTCGGTCCTTTCAGGATCCAAGCGGTACGTAGTACTGCGTCCCCTTCTGAGCATTTCGAATCTGCTCCACGAGCTGATCGAAGTGCTCGGGCGTGTTCACGAAATCGATGTCATTCGTATTCACTACGAGCAATGGCGTCTCGTCGTACCGGTAAAAGTAGTGTGAGTACGCCTCGCTGAGCTCTTGCAAATACGATGACGAGATCGACTTCTCGTAAGCTCGCCCGCGCCTCTTGATGCGCTTTAGTAGTGTATCAAGTCCGGCCTGGAGGTAGATGACCAGGTCCGGCTTCGGAACGCTCTCGTACAGTAAGTCATAGAGCCGGTTGTAGATGAGCAGCTCCGAGTCGTCGAGCGTGAGGTAGGCGAAGATCTTGTCCTTGGGGAACGAGTAGTCGGCCAGAACGAGCTGCGTGAAGAGGTCTCCCTGCGAGATGTTGCGCTGCTGGTCGTACCGCGACAGAAGGAAGAAGAGCTGGCAGCGGAACGCCGCGCCGCGCTTGTCCTTGTAGAAGTCGGCCAGGAACGGGTTGTCGACGTCCTCCAACACCTTCGTCCCGCGGAAGCCTTTTGCCAGAAGCGAAACGAGCGAAGTCTTGCCGACCCCGATGGGGCCTTCTACCGCGATATGTCTGAACGGCAGAGGCTTGGACACGAGCGGGAAGGATAAACGAGGAATGGTGAATGGTGAATGGTGAATGGCGAACTTAGGGAAGCCCTGCACAAGTCGTCATCCTGAGTCGGCGAAGCGCGACGAAGGATCTCAGGATGCGAAAACGTCTGCCATTTCGAGATCCTTCGCCGTCTTCGCGGCTCAGGATGACGTGAACAACGACCATTCATCATTCAACATTGAACATTCACCATTCCCGTCCCCATGGTAAAACCCCGCTCCCATGCTCAAAATCGATGATTACAAACTTAACAACGGCCTCAGGGTGATCCTCAACGAGGATCATTCCGCACCGCTGGTCGCCGTCAACGTCTGGTATCACGTCGGCTCCAAGAACGAGCGCGTCGGGCGCACCGGATTCGCGCACCTGTTCGAGCACATGCTGTTCTCCGGCTCGGAGCACGTCGGCAACAACGAGCACTTCCGCCACGTGCAGTCGGTCGGCGGCGTGCTCAACGGAACGACATTTTTTGATCGCACGAATTACTTTGAAACATTACCGTCTAACTATCTGGCGCTCGGACTCTGGCTGGAATCCGACCGCATGGGCTTCTTCCTTCCCGCGCTGACGCAGGAGAAGCTCGACATCCAGCGCGAGGTGGTGAAGGAAGAGCGGCGCCAGCGCTACGACAACGTCCCGTACGGCACCGCGTTCGAGCGCCTGCTCAGTCTCGCGTTCGATCCCGAATATCCGTATCACTGGCCGACCATCGGATCGATGGACGACCTCGGCGCCGCGTCCCTGGACGACATCCGCGACTTCTTCCGCACCTGGTATCGCCCCGACAACGCCGTGCTCACCCTCATCGGCGACTTCGTTCCCGGCGAGGCGAAGCGCCTGGTCGAGAAATACTTCGGGGACATCCCCGCGGGCCGCGACTTCCCGCGGTTCACCGCGCAACGCAAACCGCTCGGCGGCGAACGACGCGAAATGTTCGCCTCCCCCGTCCAGCTGCCCCGCCTGTATCGTCTCTACCATCTGCCGAAGATGGGCGAGGGCGACTGGATCGTCGCCGATCTCCTGGCCACCGTCCTCTCGTCCGATAAGGCCAGCCGCCTCGATCGCGCGCTCGTTCACGAGCAGCAGATTGCGCAGGATGTTGCGGCATACCTCCTGCCGACAGAGTCGACCGGGATCATGTTGATGCACGCCACTGCCAAAGAAGGCGTGGAGATCGAACGGATCGAACAGTCGATGGATGCGGAGATCACACGGCTCATCAACGGCGGGATCACCGACGATGAGCTGACGCGCGCGCGCAACCGCGCCGAGATCGAGCACGCCCACCAGGTCGAGAACTACGACACGCGCGCCGATCTCATCGGCATGATGGCCACGTACTTCGGCGATCCGCAGAGGGTGCACCGATGGCTCGAGCCGTACAACCGCGCCACGCCCGAGGACCTCGTCGGCGTCGCCCGAAGATTCCTGGTCCCGGAAAACCGCGTGACCAGCATCTTCCTGCCGGAAAGGAGCGCGGCATGAGCGCCGATTTCCGCGCCTCCGCTCCTCCTCCCGGCCCACCGCGGCCATATCACTTTCCGCACATCACGCGCGCCACTCTGCCGAACGGCATGCGCGTGCTGGTCGCGGAGAATCACAACGCGCCGATCGTCTCGCTGCGCGCACTGGTGCGGTCGGGCGCCGATCACGACAACGCGCAGCTCGCCGGTCTCGCCTCACTGGTCGGCGATCTGCTCGACGAAGGCGCCGGCGAGCGCGACGCCATCCGGCTCGCCGAAGACATCGGCCTTCTTGGCGGCTCGATGGGAACCGGCACCGACTGGGACGCTTCCTACATCTCGATCGACGTGCTCAGCCGGAACGTCGGACCGATGGTGGCGATCCTCTCCGACGTCGCCTCGCGCGCCATGCTTCCGCCGGACGGATTCCAGCGGGTGCGCAACGAACGCCTCACCGAGATCCTCCAGCAGCGCGACGAGCCGTCGGTCATCGCCGGAAAACGATTCTCCGCGCTGCTGTACGGCGAGGGCGTGTACGGCAACTCGGTGGTCGGAAATGCCGAGAGCGTGGCGCGCATCGCGCTCGACGACGTGCGGCGCTTCTACCAGCAGCATTTCGTACCCAACAACGGCTCGCTGATCATCGGCGGAGACATCAATCCGAACGACGCCGTTGCGATCGTGCGCGACACGTTCGGCCACTGGACCCGCGGCTCCGAGCCGCCGCGCCCCGCCGTGCAGCCGAGACCCGTCGACTCCAGCCGCATCTACATCATCGACCGCCCGCAGGCCGTGCAGTCGGAGATCCGCGTCGGACACATCGGCGTTCCCCGCTCGTCCGAGGACTATTTCCCGCTGTCGGTGATGAACGCGCTGCTGGGCGGCGTGTTCAACTCGCGCATCAACCTCAATCTGCGCGAGCGGCACGGCTACACCTACGGCGCGCGGTCGCAGTTTGCGTTTCGCAGACAGGCCGGCCCGTTCGTCGTGGCGGCGCCGGTGCGCAACGAGGTCACGCGCGAGTCGGTCGAGGAAGTCTTCGTCGAGCTGCGGCGCATCCGCACCGGCGACGTCGAGCAGCAGGAGCTCGACGACACGAAGAACTACTTGATGGGCGTCTTTCCGGCGACCGTGCAGAGCTCGAGCGACATCGCCAGCCGCCTCGCCGACATGGAGCTGTACGGATTGCCGGAGGATTACTTCGATCACTATCGCGAGAACATTGCCGCGATCGACCGCGATGCGATCACGCGCGTCGCGCAGAAGTACATCGATCCCGACCGCGCCATCATCGTCGTCGTCGGCAGCGCAAAGCTCATCCGCGAGCCCCTCGGCCTGCTGGGGATGCCGATTCACGAGCTGGACATCGAGGGCAAAGAAGTGGCGTGAACATCAAGCGCATCCCGGCTCTCTGGCGATTCTTTCTGCCAGTCGTTGCGATCACGCTCACCTGCGCGCGTATCGAGGCAGGCCGCTCATACACATCGCCGTCGAGGCACGGGTCGAGCGGCCCGGCCGGTTCGCGGACGCGGCGAAGATCCGAGCTCGCCGCACCACCTCGGCTGAGGCTCGAGTGGACGATCCGGCAGATGGATGAGCCTTGCCGCGTCAGCGCTGAATCGCGTAGCTGATCTTGGTGAAGAACGATCGCTGCGAGCGCACGAGCCGGTCGTCCGGAAGCAGAACCCGGTCGTCGCCGTATCCGACGAAGAGCACGGTCTGCCAGTTCAGGCGATAGCTGTACAGCACCGAGCCATTGAAATCGCCGTTGCGATCGGCGGAGTATTTCGTCGTCACGTACTGGCCGATGAGACGAACGAGCGAGTTGTTCGAAAAGCTGTAGGTCGTTTTCAACCGCTCGATGAGAACCGTGTAGGCGCGCGCTCCGTGCTCGTCGAGCGTCTCGCGGCTGAGGTTCGCGTCGAGCGTGATCTTGTCGATCGGCCGGACCGTGGCCGCGAGTTGCAGGGTCACGCCGTGGCCGACACGCGCATCCGAGTAGTTGATGGCCTGGCCACCGCGTCCGCTGAACGTGATCCGCGTGAACCGCCGTGAGGGGTCGAACTGGACGAACCAGTCGACATTGGTCTGCTCGAGGAGCTTGCTGCCGACACGCACCTGCTCCTTCGGACTGACGTCGAAGGAGGCCTGCAGGTTCTTCGCTCCAAGCAGCACCACCGTCGGCTGCACCACTCGAAAGAGCGTTTGGCCGTCACGATCCGTCTGGTAGTCGAAGTTCATGACCGGCCGCACGAAACTGACCAGCTGACCTTCCGGATAGAAACGCAGAGCGGCATTTCCATCGAGCCGGCGATAGCCCGCCTGCGGAATGAAGCCGAGATCGGCGCGGAAGCCGCTCCCGACGTCGCGCACGTCGACGAACGCGTCGTATTTCGTGACCAGCCGTGCCCAGTTTGCGATGAACGCGTGCGAACGCGACTTCCACGCGGTGAGCGGATCGTTCGTGTCGCTGACCAGCAGCTGACCGGTCAGGGCATCGCTCTGGTTGGGCCGCCACTGGAAGTCGGGACCGAGAACACGATTATGTCCGCCGCCCTTGACCTCACGATCGGTGAGAACCGCTCCGACGAACGAACCGCCGAGGTCGTGGCGGACGCGGGCGATGGTCGAGTACGCGCGCGAGTCCTGCAGCGCGAAGTCGTTGCCCTGCGGACCGGGAAGCAGCGTGACGCCGCCACCGCGATCCTGCGATACGAGCACGGTGTACGCGGAGTCGCCGATCTTTCCGGTGCTGCGGATTCCCCATCGCGGCGAGTTGATCGTGCGCGTGTACGCCACGGGCATCGGCGTATCGAAGAGATCGAATCCTTCGAGAAAGAACGGGCGCTTCTCCGGAAAGAACACGGCGAAGCGGCGATTCACGGTGATCTGGGCGACATCCGATTCGACCTGCGAGAAGTCGGGATTGACGGTCAGGTCGACCGCGCCGGTCGCACTCGGATTCCACTTGAGATCGAGGCCCCCATCCGCCTTCAGGTTCCCGCTCTCGAAACCGGTGGCCGGCAACGCAGCCGTGTCGAGCCGCTGCGCGGTCACGTACGGTGCCGCGACGACGTGACCCGCCTCCGGCAGATGGGTCAGGCCGGTCATCGGATGCGCGTGGCAGACAAAACAGTTCGATCCGCGCGGAAGCGGAGCGCTGTCGAACGCGTACCGGAATTCGCGCGGGTAGTTTCGCCAGACGAGGATGTTCCACGTCTGCGGATCCTTGTCCGGATAGCGAAGAGCGGAAAACGGGATGCGGTACTCGGCGCTCCAGCCGCCGGAATCGATTTTCGCGGCGGTGTCGAAAAAGAAGTCCGGCGAGAAGTCCTCGTTTGAATTCGCGTCGTTGAAGATGGCGTCGCCCTGGATACCGCGCGGATTGACGCGAAGCTCGATCGCGGAGCGCTTGTCGTTTCTCGTGTCGAGGAGCACCGCGATGTTGTCGTCGGTACCGACGACGCCGTCGCGCTCGACGTACGGCGCGCGAATCTTCGCCGGATCGGGATCCTCGGCTCGCACGCCGATATAGAAATAGCGATCGTCGTAGGTGAGGTGGACGATCGTCTTCACCTTCGCCGGAATGTTGTTGGCCGGCGAGGTCTCGTAGAAACGGTCGATCGTCGCCGCACCAACCCAGCCGGGATCGGAGAGATCGCCGTCGATGGAGATCGCTCCGTTCGTTCTCGTGATCGTGATCGGGGAAGGAGGAGGAGGCGGCGCCTCCTCTGCGAAAAGAGGGATCGAGGTCAACAACAGAACGATCAGGGCTCGCGCCGGCCGCATCACTCGACGTGATTACGCCATTGGCTCGGGCGGAGTTGCGTGAACGTTCTGTGACACAGGCGTGGGTGGTGGATAGGCCTCGCGGTCCATCGCCAGCGCCACGCCCGCGGCGATGACCTGCATCAGCAGGAGCAGCGTCGAGATGCCGTGCAGCCGTCCGAACTGGCGGCGAAGCGGATCCTCGCGTGAGAGCTCGGTGATCGGCACAACCGATTTCGCGCGGATCGTCCGGATTCGCAGATCGGCTGCGACCTGGCCGGCCGCGAAAAGGATCGCCACCAGGACGATCGCCAGCACGTAGATGCGTCCGCGACGCCAATCGAGAAACAGGAGGATCAGCGGCGCGCCGAGGGCGATGTAGTGCCAGCGCATGAGCATGGCCCCCACTATGTCGGCCGCGACCGTCGAGTTCGGCGCCGCGCGGAACGCGGCTGGTGCCGCCACGGCGATCAGGAACAGCCCGCTGCCAAGCCAGATGGCATGGATGAATCGGGCGATGAGATGTCCGCTCATCCCATCGCCTCCGCGATCGACTGGGAGAACGGCGGCCAGAGCACTCCCCGGTCGGTGATGATCGCGGTGATCAGGCGCGCCGGCGTGACGTCGAACGCCGGATGGCGCACCGCCACACCCTCCGGCGCAATCCGCTTTCCGAACGCCTCGGTCACTTCCGCCGCGCTGCGCTCCTCGATCGGAATCGACTGGCCGGAAGGACAGGCAATGTCGATGGTCGACACCGGCGCGGCGATGTAGAACGGCACGCCGTGCGCGTTGGCCAGAACGGCCAGCGTGTACGTGCCGATCTTGTTCGCCGTGTCGCCGTTCGCGGCGATGCGATCGGCGCCGACGACGACGGCATCGAACTGGTCCTGTTGAAAGAAGTGGCCGGACATGCTGTCGGTGATGAGCGTGACGTCGATCCCTTCCCTCTGCAGTTCCCACGCCGTGAGGCGCGCGCCCTGCAGATAGGGCCGCGTCTCGCCTGCAAAGACGTCGATGCTCTTGCCTGCCTCGACGGCCGCGCGAATCACGCCCAGCGCCGTTCCATATCCGCCGGTGGCCAGGGCGCCGGCATTGCAATGGGTCAGGACCGTGGCGCGAAGGCCCAGAAGCTCGGCGCCGAAGCGGCCAATCCGTTTGTTCCCTTCGACGTCTTCCTCGAGGATCTTCTGCGCCTCGGCCGTCAGATCCGCGCCCCGGTCTTCGGCATCGAGCATCCGCTCGATCGCCCAGCTGAGATTGACCGCGGTCGGGCGCGTCGCGCGCAACGTTTCCGCCGCCGCTTTGACGTCTTCGCCGCGTCTTGCGGCCAGGGCGATGCCGAATGCCGCAGCGACGCCGATGGCGGGGGCGCCGCGAATCACCATGTCGCGGATGCCCCTGGCCACGGCCGCGGCATCGCGGCACGAGATCCACTTCTCTTCCGTGGGCAAGAGCCGCTGGTCGAGCAGTTCCAGGGAGTCGCCGGTCCACCGAAGAGGTGTGACGGCTGTCGAATTCGCAGTCCGAATCACGTCGATATACTACGCTGCTGTGGAGCGGCGGCCGTCCTCGGCGGCCGTTCGCCGCGCGAGACGCGCGGCGCTCCACGCAGGGAGGATTCCATGGTCAAAGTTGGAGTGAACGGTTTCGGGCGCATCGGACGGAACGTCGTCCGTGCCGCTCTGATGGGGAAGTTCGACATCGAGTTCGTCGCGGTCAACGATCTGACTGACTCGGCGACGCTGGCGTATCTCCTCAAGTACGACTCCGTTCATGGCACGATCGACAACACCGTCAAGGCCAGCGCCAACGGGATCACGATCGACGGCAAGGAACTGCGCGTCTTCTCGAACCCCGATCCGGCCGAGATTCCGTGGAGCGACCTCGGCGTGGAGATCGTGGTCGAGTCCTCCGGTCGCTTTACATCGAAGGACAAAGCGTCACGCCATCTCCGCGGCAAGGTCGAGCAGGTCATCATCTCCGCTCCCTCGAAAGACGCGGACATCACCATCTGCATGGGGGTGAACGAGAACGCCTTCGACGTCACCAAGCACAAGATCATCTCCAACGCCTCCTGCACGACGAACTGCCTGGCACCGGTGGCCAAGGTTCTCCACGAGAAGTTCCGCATCACCATGGGAATCATGACCACGATCCACTCGTACACCAACGATCAGGAGATCCTCGATCTGCCGCACAAGGACCTGCGGCGTGGCCGCGCGGCGGCGCTGTCGATGATTCCGACCACGACCGGCGCGGCGAAGGCGGTCGGCCTCGTCCTCCCCGAGCTCAAGGGGAAGTTCGACGGGATCTCCGTCCGCGTGCCGACGCCGAACGTCTCGCTCGTCGATCTCAGTTTCCACACGGAGAAGGCCACGAACGCCGACGAGATCAACCAGGTCCTGCGCGAGGCGGCAAACGGGCCGCTGAAGAAGATCCTCTCCTACAGCGACGAGCAACTCGTCTCGATCGATTTCAACGGTGACGCCCACTCATCCATCGTCGACACCACATTCACCCGCTCGGTCGATCCGCACATGCACAAGATTCTGGCGTGGTACGACAACGAGTGGGGTTACTCGAACCGCATCCTCGATCTCATCGCGCACGTCGCGAGAGTGAAGAAGGAGGCACTGGCGGCGGCGCGATGAGCAGCATCCGCACGATCGACAAGCTCCCCCTCACATCAGGATCGCGCGTCTTCTACCGCGTCGACTACAACGTCCCGCTGGAAGGATCGAAGATCACCGATGCCACGCGCATCGAGGAGACGCTGCCGACGCTCAACTTTCTCCGCGACCACGGTGCCGCCGTCGTCATCGCCAGCCACCTCGGCCGTCCGAAAGGGCAGCGCAACGAGAAGTACTCGCTCAAGCCCGTGCGCGACCGTCTCGCGCAACTGATCCGAAGCGACGTGCAATGGGCCGACGACTGCGTCGGCCCGGCCGCCGAGGCGAAGGCGCAGGCGCTCAAGGCCGGACAGGTCCTGCTGCTGGAGAACCTGCGCTTTCACGCGGAGGAAGAAAAGAACGACAAGACCTTTGCGCAGGGCCTCCGGAAGCTCGGCGATCTCTACGTGAATGATGCATTCGGCGCGTCGCATCGCGCGCACGCGTCGATCGACGCGCTGCCGCGCCTGTTCCCGAAGAAAAACACCGCCGCCGGCCTGCTCCTGGCGAAGGAGATCGAGTTCCTCCAGAAGATCACGAACATCTCCGATCGTCCGTTCGTCGCCCTCCTCGGCGGCGCGAAGATCGCGGGAAAAATCGAGCCGCTCGAGGCGCTCGTGAAACACGCCGATGTCGTGCTGATCGGCGGAGGCATGGCGAACACGTTTCTCGCTGCGCAGAACATCAACATGGGCGACTCCCTGATCGACAACGAGTCGATCGAGGTCGCCCGCCGCATCCTCGCGGGTGGCGGACGCGCGCAGATCATCCTTCCGACGGATGTGGTCGTCGCCGACAACCTCGACTCGCCGTCGAAAGTCGAAGTGATTGATGTTGCCAAGGGGCTGACCGAGCCGCAGAAGGCCCTCGACATCGGCCCGAAGACGACGGCCCGCTTCTGCGCCGAGCTGAAGAATGCGAAGACGATCTTCTGGAACGGTCCGATGGGCGTGTTCGAGAAGGAAGCGTTTGCCAAGGGAACGATGGCCATGGCTCGCGCCGTGGCCGAGGCGAGGGCGATCACGATCGTCGGCGGCGGAGAGTCGGTCGAAGCGGTGAAGGCATCCGGCTTCGCCGGCCGCATCAGCCATATCTCCACGGGCGGCGGTGCATCGCTGGAGTTCATTTCGGGGGCTGCCTTGCCGGGCGTGGAAGTGTTGAAGGCGTAGACTGCCGGCAACCTGAATGGCTCAGGAGATCGAAGTCAAGTTCCCGCTGAAGGACCGTGGCGAGCTCATTCGCAAGCTGCGCGAGATCGGCGCGACGCGCCTCTACGCCGAAACGTTCGAGGACAACATCGTGCTCGACCGCCGCGGTGAGCTGCGCACGCGTGGCTCGCTCCTGCGCGTCCGCAAATTCGGGCGCTACGCGATCGCGACGTATAAAGGTCCGATGTCGATCGAGGGCGGCGTGAAATCGCGCGAGGAAGTGCAGACCGGCGTGGAAAGCTTCGAGCTCGCCATCCAACTCTTCGATGCGGTCGGTTTCAAGCCGATCTTCCGCTACCAGAAGTTCCGGGAGGTCTGGCGGCTGCAAAACGTCGAGGTCGTGCTCGACCGGACTCCCATCGGCGACTATTTCGAGATCGAAGGCCCGGTCGAAACCATCCGCTCCGTCGCCGGCGAGCTCGGGATGAGCATGGATCAGGCAATCCGGCAAACCTATGCCGATCTCTACCGGCAGCACCGCCGCACGCGGGCCGATTTGCCGGAGAACATGGTTTTTGCACCCGAGGATCTTCCGACTGCATGAAAGCGATGATTCTGGCCGCCGGCTACGGCACTCGTCTGCGTCCGCTGACCTACTCGATGCCGAAGCCGATGGTGCCGATCTGCAACCGGCCGCTGATCGGATACGCGGTGGAGCAGTTCCTGGCCATGGGCGTGAAGGAGATCGTCGTCAATCTCCATCATCTGCCCGAGGTGCTCGAGCGCTATCTCGTCGCGGAGTACGGCGACCGCTGCAAGTTCGAGTTTTCCTTCGAGCCGGAGATCCTCGGCACGGGAGGAGGCCTCCGCAAAGTGCGGCCGCTTCTGGAGCATGAAGACGATTTCTTCGTCGTCAATGGCGACACGATCCAGTTCCCGCCATTCGAGAAGTTGCGGGCGGCGCGCCGCGAGAAACGTGCCCTGGCCGCACTGACGCTCCGCCATCCGCCGCAGCGCGATCGCTTCACGGCCGTCTGGTACAGGGACGGCGCGATCACGGGATTCGCGCGGAGCGGTGAGGGCGAGCCGCTGATGTTCTCCGGCGCGCACCTGATGAGCTCGCGCATCTTCGGCTACATCCCGAACAAGGACTTTTCCGGAATCGTCGACGAGGTCTACATCCCTCTGATCGCCAGCGGAAAGGAGACCGTCGCCGGCGTCGTCGACGACGGGCCGTGGTTCGACATCGGCACGCCGCAGCGCTACATCTCCGCGTCGAAGGGCGTCCTGGAGATGACCGTCGACGGCAGGATTCCGGTGGCGAAAGGATCGCGCATCGTCCGCGATTCCGTCATCCATCAGACCGCCACGATTCTCGGCAGCGCGTCGCACTCGTCGGTTGGCGCGCGCAGCGCGGTCAAGGGCGAAGTCCGCAACTGCGTGATCGGCGACGACTGTCGCATCACCCGCAGCGCCGTCCTCGACTCCTGCATCCTCGGCGACGACGTGGAGATCTCCCGCCCCATCGAACTGCACAACGCCATGGTCTGCCGGGACGACGCCGCAATCCCTCGCGATGCCGAGTACAGCTTCCAGGCCGGACTTGCGATCGCAGAGTTCTGAGAAGCAGACGTCGGGTGTCGGGTGTCAGTTGTCGGTTGTCAGTTCTCGGTTCGCAGTTCTCGGTTGGGTTCTTGGTTGCCGCTCACGTCATCCTGAGCGAAGCGAAGGATCTCTGTTCGTGACGATCGAGATCCTTCGCCGCCTTCGCGGCTCAGGATGACGTGAATCTGAGAACCGACAACCGACACCCGACACCCGACACCCGATCTGTATAATCCGCGCGCCATGTCGAACCGTACATTCACGATCATCAAACCGGACTCAGTGCGCAAAGGAAATTTCGGGCGGATCATCACGCGCATCGAGGCGGAGAAATTCAGAATTCTCGGGCTCAAGAAAGTCAGCCTGTCGCGAAAGCAGGCCGAGAGCTTCTACGCCATTCACCGCGAGCGGCCGTTCTTCAAAGGCCTCGTCGACTACATGACGTCGGGGCCGGTGTACGTCGCCGCGCTCGAGCGCGACAACGCTGTCGTTCACCTGCGCAAAGTGATGGGTGCGACCGATCCCGCCAAAGCCGACCCCGGAACGATCCGGAAGGATTTCGGCGAATCGATCGAGCAGAACGCGATCCACGGATCGGATTCCGACGAGAACGCGAAGATCGAAGTCGGATTTTTCTTCGCGGAATCGGAACTGCTGTAACGTCATTCCGAGCCGCGAAGACGGCGAAGAATCCGGGCGGCGGAGATCCTTCGTCGCCTCCCGATGGGTCAGCTCCTCAGGATGACGTGCGCGACGGCGCGCGTCACTCCGCGATGATGATCGCCGAGAGCCCGCTCGTCTCGAGCGAGGTACGCACCTTCAAGGCCTGATCGCGCGTCGCGAACGGCCCGATGCGCACGCGGTACAGGTCCTCGTGGTCGACGAAGCTCGGCTGGCCGATTCGCGCCAACTGCGCCTGCAGCAGCTTCGCGTTCGCCTCGATCGAGAACGCGCCCACCTGCACGACGTACTTGAGAACGCGTGCCGTGGAGCGGCGCGCGTCCTCGCGCGCTGGACGGCGGGCGGGGATGGCCGCCACTCCACCGCGAGACACTTCCTCGATCGTCTTGCCATCCGCGGACACCTGCCGCCGCACGTCCTCGTCCTTGCGTTGCTCCTGCAACTCGACATGAAACTCGGGATCGTTTGCGGAAGAGGGAGCCGCGGTTTGCGACGGGAGAGGAAACTCGATCTTCGGCGCCTCTTCCGAGGCGATGACCGCTTTTTCCGTGGGAGCCTGAATCTTGATCTCGTACGGCATCGGCGGCTCGCGGTCGCCGCCGCCGACTCTCACGACGCGGATGTCGACGTCGCCGCTCCCCGGCTCGATCAGTCCGATCTGCTGGGCCGCCGCGTATGAGAGGTCGATCACACGCTGGCCGATGTACGGTCCGCGGTCGTTGATGCGCACGCGGACCGTTTGACTGGTCTTTGGATTCGTGACGTCGACCACGGTTCCGAACGGGAACGTGCGGTGCGCCGCGGTGAACTGCATGGGATCGAAGATCTCGCCGTTCGCCGTCGTGCGTCCGGCGAACTCCTCGCCGTACCAGCTTGCAATTCCGTGTGAGACTTCCGGCACCTGCTGCGGCGGCTTCGTCGTCGCGCATGCATACGCGAGAAACAGCAGCGCGCCGATCGCCGTCATCCTGAGTCGCGCCGCGACCAAGGATCTCGGCAGCGACGGCTGAGATGCCTCGCTACGCTCAGCATGACGTCCGTTCATACCCGCACCTCCGCCCCCTCGCGCATGATCTCGCCCGAGTGTTTGGCCAGCAGCGGATCGATGTCTCCGGCGAGAAACGTCTCCGTCTGCTGCCGCGCCAGACCGGTGTAGTCCTCCGGTCGCGCCAGCCGCTCGATCGCCATTCGGTCGATTCCGAACAGGGAGTCGGCCGCGATGCGGTCGAACAGATCGTTCTCTCCACCCGACTTCAACGCGTCCGCCGCGGCCTGGGAATGAATGCGCACGCGCTCGTGCAGCACTTGCCGGTCGCCGCCGCGCCGCACGCCTTCCATCATCAGGTTCTCGGTGATCATGAATGGCAGCTCGCGCCGGACGTTCGCGGCGATGACCTCCTCGTGGACGACGAGGCCGGCAACGATGTTGTCGTAGATCAGCGCGATCGCGTCCGCGGCCAGGAACGCCTCGGGAAGGGCGATGCGGCGATTCGCCGAATCGTCGAGTGTGCGCTCGAACCACTGCGTCGCTGCCGTCAGGGCCGGATTCAGCGAGTTCACGATGAGATGACGGGCCAGACCGTCGATCCGTTCCGCGCGCATCGGGTTTCGCTTGTAGGCCATCGCCGAGGAGCCGACCTGCTCCTGCTCGAACGGCTCCTCGATTTCGCGAAGGTGCTGGAGCAGGCGCATGTCGTACGCGAATTTCGACGCGGATTGCGCGAAGCCCGACAAAGCGGTCACCACTTGCGCGTCGACTTTGCGCGAGTACGTCTGCCCCGACACCGGGTAGCTGCGGCGCATTCCGACTTTCCCGGCGACGAGATGTTCGAGCATGTGGACCTTCGCCGCGTCTCCGTCGAAAAGAGCGAGAAACGAGGCCTGCGTTCCCGTCGCACCCTTCACGCCGAGGAGCGAGAGCGAGGAGAGGCGGAAGTCGATCTCGTGGTAGTCGAGAAGGAGATCGTGCAGCCAGAGCGTGGCTCTCTTGCCGACCGTGGTCAGCTGCGCGGGCTGGAAATGCGTGAAGGCCAGCGCAGGCGTGGCGCGCCATGTCCAGGCGAATTCGCGCAGCTTGGCCATCACGTTCACGATCCGCCGCTGCAGGACGTGAAGCGCCTCGGCCATCTGCAGGATGTCGGTGTTGTCGGTGACGTACGCGGACGTTGCGCCGAGATGGAGGATTCCTTTCGCCGACGGCGCCTGGAGGCCGAACGCGTAGATGTGGGACATGACGTCGTGCCGGATTTCGCGCTCGCGGCGCTCGGCGTCGTCGTAGTTGATCTTGTCAGCGTTCGCTTTCAGCTCGGCGATCTGCGCGTCCGTGATCGGAAGCCCGAGCTCCTTTTCCGCTTCCGCCAGCGCGATCCACAGCCTCCGCCACGTCCGGAACTTGAAATCCGCCGAAAAGAGATAGGACATCTCCGGCGAGGCGTAGCGCTCGGTGAGAGGGTTGGACGCGGAGTCGCGCTTCACTGCCGGATTATACCGGCTACCTCTGCTCGAGGTCCGCGATGAGGCCCTTCAGCTGGGCGACGATCTCTTCGCGCGCGGGGACGTAACCGTCCCCAACCGCAGGCGCCCTCCAATGCTCGATCCTTCGGTCGCCGGCGAGGCTCCCCGGCAGCTCACAGAACGTGATGACGCGCGCTGCGCCCTCGACATCCGCCCTCGTCAGCTTCACCGGCTTCTGGAGCGGCAGCGCAAGCCCGTCCTCGCGCAAGCCGCTCGCCGCCGACGGCGCGATATCCGCCTGAGGATCGGTGCCGCGGGCGATGGCGCGATACGGAAGATGGTGCACTTCGGCCAGCCGGTTGAACTGCGCCGCGGCGACCACGCTCCTGGCGGCGCCATGCTCACAAACGAAGACAACGCGGTCCGCCATACGGGGCCGGATTATACTGAGACACTGATGACGGCGCCGGTCTCCACGCACGACTCGAGGCGTGCCACGCAGGTCACGCTCAAGGCCGTCATCCTTCTCTCCGGCGTTCTCACCCTGGTCTTCCTCGTCTCGTTTTTCTTCAGCGACCGCGGAATTGCCGAGCTTCAGCACGCCCGCCGCCGCGTCGACGACCTGCACACCGACATCCAGCGTTTGCAGACCGAGAACGCACGCCTGCGCGGCGAGATCGACAGCGCGAAGAAATCGACCTGGGCCGTCGAGAGGATCGCCCGCGAGGACCTCGGCATGTCGAAGAAGGGCGAGGTCGTCTACATGCTGCCGGCGAAACAAACCACGACCGCGTCGCGTTGATGATCGAGCGCTAGCGTCCTGCACAAGTCGTCATCCTGAGTCGGCGAAGCGCGACGAAGGATCTCAGGATACGAAACCGCCTGCCATTTCGAGATCCTTCGCCGTCGATCGCGGCTCGGGATGACGCGATCAACGACTTGCGCGGAAGTTGCTAGTGGAGCTTCTCCACGTACGCCGCGTAGCCGTCGATCACCTTCGCCGCCACTTCGATCTGCTGATTGGCCTCCGACCACTGCTTCTGCTCGACGGCCTCGCGCACTCCGGGAATCGTCTTCACGCCATAGCCGGTGTAGAAGCCCGGCGCGTAAATCTGATGGCGGAACCAGGGGCGGCGGGGAAGTCCCTCGTTCGTCGTCAGCAGCTGTTCGGCATGCATGAGCTGGCGATCCGTTGCGGCGCCCGGCGTCACGTTCGAGGCGGCGCGGTCGTAAGCGGCGGCCGCGGTCTTCAGATGGGCGATCGCGTTCTGCAGCGGCGCGAAATTCAGGTACGGCGCCGGCGGCTCGCTCTTCGGGGCAACGTAGGGCCTGGTCGGATCAGCGGCGATTTCGAACGTCTTGTCGCGCAGCATCCGGTTGCGCTCATCGACGTCGCGTCGAGTCGTCTCGGCCAGCTTCGTCAGCTCGTCGACATACCGCGACAGCGTGTTCGCCAGAGTCGCGAACTCGAACGGCAGAACGTCGGCATTCGCCAGACGCAGCATCAATCGTCCGTTCGTCTTCGCCTGCGCGATGCCGTAGTCGAACTTCGGATCGCCGAATCGCGAGTAGTGATCGAACGAGTCGTAGACCGAGTGGTACGAGCCTCCGCCACTCTCTCCGCCGTAGCCGATGTCGAGCGCGGCGACCCCGAGATGCTGGAGAAAGGGCGTGTAGTCGGAGCCGGATCCGAGGGCATCGAGCCGGATCAACTCGCGTTCGCGCAACTCTTTGTGATTCTCGATCTCCTTCGAGTTCGCCAGCTCGCGCGCGCGACGACGCTCCAGAACGGACACCCCACGCTCCGGATCGACGACATCGCGCGCGACCTGCGTCACGAGGCGCTCGAGCGTGTGCGACCCGCCGGCATTGAGGAAGCCGCGGCCGTTCGTATCGGAGTTGATGTAGACCGCGGCGTGCTGCTGCAGTTCTGCCGCATGCTGCTCGGCCCACTCCGTCGAGCCAAGGAGACCTTCTTCCTCGCCGTCCCAGGCGGCGAAGATCATGGTCCGCTTCGGACGCCAGCCGGTTTTCGCGAGCAGTCCGATCGAGCGCGCTTCTTCGAGCTCGGCGACGAGGCCGCTGATCGGGTCGTTCGCGCCGTTGACCCACGCGTCGTGGTGATTGCCGTGGATGACCCACTCGTCGGGATATTCGCTGCCCGTCAGGCGCGCGATGACGTCGTACGCCGGCACGAGATTCCAGTTGAACTGAAGATTGAGGTGCACGCGCGCCGGTCCGGGGCCGAGGTGATAGGTGATGGGCAGGGCTCCGCGCCAGTCGGGAGGAGCGACCGGCCCGCCCATGGCGCGCAGCAGCGGAAGGGCATCGCCGTACGAGATCGGCAGAACGGGGATCTTCGTGAGGACGCCGCTCTCCTCTTTCGTCAGCCGCTTCGCATCTTTCGTCGCGCCGATTCCGGGAGTCAGCGGATCGCCGGTGTGGATCGGCATGTCCATGACCGAGCCGCGCTGCGCTCCGCTGTCGTTGCGGTAGGAACCCTTGGGATAAACGTCGCCCTGGTAGTAGCCGTCGTCGCGCGGGTCGGAGTAGATGATGCAGCCGATCGCTCCGTGCTCGGCGGCAACCTTCGGCTTGATGCCGCGCCACGATCCGCCGTAGCGGGCGATGACGATCTTCCCTTTGACGTCGACGCCGCGCTGCTCGAGCTGATCATAATCGGCGGGGATTCCGTAGTTCACGTAGACGAGATCGCCGGTGGCGTCCCCATCGATCGAGTAGGCGTTGTAGACCGGCAGCTGCTCGCTGTTCTGGCCGGATGTGGCGTCGCCCGGAACCGGCGGCTCGAACAGCTTGGCCGTGTAGCGCTCGGGCGCGATCATCTCCAGCGCGCGCGTCTTCGGCGTGGGGAACAGCACCTGGAACTGTTCGATGTTCGTGTCATAGCCCCACGACCGGAACAGCGAGGCGATGAACTCCGCGTTGTCATGGTCGTACGCGGATCCGAGGTGATGCGGGCGCGCGCTGAGGCGCTTCATCCATTCGCGGAGATTGTCGCGACTCAGCTGCGAGTCGAAGTTCGCTTCGAGCGCGTGCTCCTTGACGGCGTTTCCGGCCGTGAAGCCGAAGATGGGTTTGTCGCTGGTTGTCTGGGCGATTGCCGCGGATGCCATGAGCAGGGCCAGTACGAGCGTGCGTCTGATCATGGACGCGCATTGTATTCGACCCACGACCCGTATACTCCCGCACCAATGTGCGGCATCAACGCGATCTTCGCGTACTCGCCGTCCGCGCCGCCGGTCGATCCTCGTGAGCTCCTCGTCTGTCGTGAGGCCATGCGGTTGCGGGGACCGGATGCCGGCGACTCCTGGATCTCCGATGACGGCCGCGTGGGACTCGGCCACCGCCGGCTGGCGATCATCGATCTCAGCCCGGGCGGCGCGCAGCCGATGCAGCGGTCCGCAAACGTCATCATCTTCAACGGAGAGATCTACAACTACGATGAGCTGCGCGCGGACCTGAAGCGCCGCGGCGTCGAATTCACGTCTCAGTCGGATACCGAAGTCCTGCTGCGGCTCTTCGAGCTCGAGGGGGAGGCGATGCTGCCGAAATTGCGCGGCATGTTCGCCCTCGCGCTCTGGGACGGCGATCGCAGGCGGCTCTTCCTGGCGCGCGACCCGTACGGCATCAAGCCGCTCTACTACGCCGACGATGGCCAGACCTGCCGAATCGCTTCGCAGGTGAAGGCGCTGATCGCCGGCGGGCGGATCGCGAAGCAGTTCGATCCCGCCGCAGCCACCGCGTTCTTTCTCCGCGGCACAGTGCAGGAGCCGTTCACGATGTACCGCGCCATCCGCGCGCTGCCCGCCGGTTCGTACTGCTGGATCGACGAGCGGGGAACATCGGAGCCCGTCCGCTATTTCTCGATCGCCGCCACGCTGCGCGATGCCGTGGAAAGCGATCAGCGATTCACCGACGAGCAACGCCGCGATCTCGTCCACGATGCTGTGCTCGAGTCGGTGCGCTACCACATGGTCGCCGACGTGCCGGTCGGCGCGTTCTTGTCCGCCGGCATCGACTCCAGCGCCATCGTCGCGTTCGCCCGCGAGACCGGCAGCGATCTGCAGACGATGACGCTGCGTTTCGAGGAGTACCGCGGGCGCGACAACGATGAAGCGCCGCTCGCCCATCTCGTCGCCGAGCGGTACGGGTTGCGGCACACGATCCAGGAGCTGTCGCGGCAGAAGTTCCTCCAGTCCGTGCCTCACGTTTTCGAAGCGATGGACCAGCCGAGCGTCGACGGCCTCAACAGCTACTTCATCAGCAAGGCCGCACACGAGATGGGACTGAAGGTGGCCATGTCCGGCGCGGGCGGCGACGAGCTGTTCGGCGGCTACACGTCATTCCGCGACATCCCCCGCTGGATGCCCTTCACCTCCCTCCTCTCCCGCATCCCCCGCCTCGGCGACGCGGTGCATTCGATCAACCGCGCGCTTACCCGCAGCAGCCGCCACGTCAGCCCGAAGATGGGCGAGATCGTCCGCTATGGCGCCTCGTACGCGGGCGCCTACTTCGTCAAACGCGGCCGATTTCTCACGTCGGAGCTCGGGGACATTCTGGGACGCGAAGTTGCCGAAGAAGGGTTGCGGCGGCTGGACATGCTCGGCCTGCTGGAATCGGCGGTCACTCCCGACCCCGGCAATCCATTCGCGCGCGTCGCCGCGCTGGAGTCGTCGTTCTATCTCCGCAATCAGATTCTGCGCGACATGGACTGGGCGAGCATGGCTCACTCGCTCGAAGTTCGTGTGCCGCTCGTCGATGCGCATCTGCTGCGGCGCGTCGCGCCAGCGCTCGTCAATCGCCGCGAACGCGGCAAAGGGATTCTGGCCGATGCCCCCCGGCCGCCGTTGCCGGACGTCGTGCGCAATCGAAAGAAGACCGGATTCACGCTGCCGCTCAAGGAATGGCTTCAGAAAGAGAGCGGCGGGCAGGTGGAGTTCGGCAAGAGGACGTGGGCGCGGAAGGTGTTTTCGACGTTGTTCGCGAGTGGGAATGGGTACTGGTGAGTTGCAGGACGCGGCGGCACTCGGCGTCTTCTACTCAGGACAAAGCTCTTCCTTCATCGACACCTTCTGTCCGGGCCGTACGTAAACCACCTCCGCCTCCTCGCTCATCGGCCATCGCTCCATGACGCCGGCTCCCTTGAGCGGCTGGCGAGGCTGGCATTGGCCGGTGACGATCCAGAGAGGCCCCGGCCAGTCGACGTACGCCTGCTCATAGCGAATCAGCCCGACGTCATAGCGAGCCGGAAGATGCGCCCAGTAATAGCCGAAGTTCCGCTGCACCCAGTTGTTCGCCATCATCACGTTGTCGCCGGCCTTGACGCGGCTGTAGACGTATTCGGCGATGCCGCGCCAGTCCGATCGCTCCCCGCTGTAGTACACGTGCAACGTGAGCGCGGCGTGTCCGGCGAAGAGAAGAAGGATGAACGGAACGGCGGCGCGACCGGGCGCGCTCCGCATCAGCCAGGCGATCGCTGCGCCGGCCAGGATGAATGCGCCGGGCCAGGAAGCCATCAGGTATCGCGGCGTCGAGTAATGCGGGCGCAGCTGCAGAACGAGGATTTCCAGGGCCGTTCCGGCGGCGAACCAGAACAGCGCGATGCGCAGCGGTTTGAAGCGGATCGCCGCGATCGCGCCCATGGCCACGCAGATCCAGAACGCCCACGAACCGAGCGTGACCGGCTCGAACCGCCAGTCGCCGGCGGCGAACGTCTGCACGCGCAGCTGCCACCATGGCCAGTCCAGTGTGTCGGGCGGCTGCGGCGGCTTCTCATTCGCCAGACGAATGACGACGAACAGCCACGGAGCATAGAGAACGGTCCAGGCGAGCACGATCAGCGGCAAACGCTTCCAGAGAAGCGTGAGCGCATCACGCCGCGCGACGAAAATGCGGAACACGCTCGTCGCACCGGCCACCATCCCCGCGAAATAGAGCGTGAACCCCGACAGAAACACGAGCACGAACCAGGCGATCGCCCACCGCCTCTGGCGCCTCATCGCGTACAGCTCGAGCGCGAGAAGGGCGGCGCAGACGAAGAACAGCGCCATCGAATACGGCCGCACCTCCTGCGAGTAACGGATGTGCATCGGCGCCAGCGCGGCGAAGAATCCCGCGGCGATCCCCGCTCCGGTTCCGAACCACAGCCGGGCGAGGATCATGATCAGGGCGACGGTGCCGATGCCGAAGAGGACGGGCGGCAGCCTGCGCAACCACTCCGGTCCCCCCAGCCGACCCATGACGAACTGCAGGACGTAGTCGAGCGGAGGATGGACGGCGTCGCGCCGAACCTCCTGCATCATTCCGCTGAACGACTTCGACGACCACCGCACCTCCGCGATCTCGTCGTTGTTGAGCGACCAGCGGCGAATTTCGCGAAGGCGGAGCCCCGCCGCGATCAGCATCACCGCCGACGCGAGCACGATCACCGCGACTCTTTTCGACGTCATCCTGAGCGAAGCGAAGGATCTCACGTTACGCATTCTGAGATCCTTCGCTGCGCTCAGGATGACGTGATCGTCAGTGCACGCTCATCGGCTCCGGCTCGAGCGAGAGATCGAGTTTCCCGTCGGAGGTCA
>DATISF010000007.1:0-140635 GCA_035468985.1 Thermoanaerobaculia bacterium | reverse complement strand
GAAGCGCGACGAAGGATCTCAGGATGCGAAAACGCCTGCCATTTCGAGATCCTTCGCCGTCTTCGCGGCTCAGGATGACGTGGCCAACGACTTGTTCAGAGCTTTCCCTAGATGTGTACCTCTGCACAAGTCGTCATCCTGAGTCGGCGAAGCGCTACGAAGGATCTCAGGGTGCGAAAACGCCTGCGATCACGTAGGGCCGGCTCTCAGTCGGCCCCGGGCCCACTGGAGAGTGGGCCCTACGTGTGAAATACGATCAGGGAACCTCTGCACAAGTCGTCATCCTGAGTCGGCGAAGCGCGACGAAGGATCGCAGAATGCGAAAACGCCTGCCATTTCGAGATCCTTCGCCGTCTTCGCGGCTCAGGATGACGTGGCCAACGACTTGTGCAGAGGTTCCTTAGCGATGCGGTCGGCGAGCGTCTCGCCGTCGAGCGACGCTGCGCCGAGTGGTGTGTCGCGCGCCTTGAACACCTCGCCCATGCCGCCTGCGCCGACGGGGGCGAGCACTTCGTAAGGTCCGAGTCGGGTGCCGGGCTGCAACATCATGGGTGCCATCCGACGATCACGCGCGCCGGCGGCGATGCGTCGACCCCGTTCTGCGAAAGCACCATGAATCGGTCGCCGGCCAGCGGCTGAAAGGAAATGATCTCGTCGCGGTTGTCGAAAGCGAGCGCTGGCTCGGATGTCGACCCGTCGGCGTGAAATTCGGCGACCATCAGCCTCGCGTCGTCGGCGTAGTAGAGGCGCCTGCCGTCAGGGCTGAAACGAGGTCCGCGGCCGCCTTTCGTCGAAACCTGTCGCGCCGGCCCCGGC
The DNA here is from genome assembly GCA_035468985.1 of Thermoanaerobaculia bacterium. Taxonomy (GTDB): domain Bacteria; phylum Acidobacteriota; class Thermoanaerobaculia; order Gp7-AA8; family Gp7-AA8; genus DASVHS01. The sequence continues at coordinate 139,819 of DATISF010000007.1, read as the reverse complement.
CCGGGGAACGGCCTGACGAACACCTGGAACGTGCCGGTGTCAACCGAGTTGTACGCGACCCATTTTCCGTCGGGCGAGAACGTACCTTCGTTCTCGATGGCCGGCGTACTGAGGAATGGACGCGGTTTCCCTCCTTCCGAGAGTGGAACGACGTACAGATCCTGCCGGGTCGAGGGAGCGGTCTCGTTCGATGTGTACAGGAGGAATTTCCCATCCGGCGAAACGTCGTTCGGCGTCTGAACGACAGGAGCGGCCACAACCAGTCTCGCCGGAACGGAGCCGTCGACCGGGGCTTCGTAGATGTCCCACGTGCCCTGAGCGTCGCTGCTGAAAAACACGCGCGATCCGTCGCGTGAAATGACCGGGTTGTTTTCGTTCGCCGGACTGAATGTCAGGCGCGTCGCGGACTCGCGGTTCAGGCCGTAGACCCAGAGTGAGACAAGGCCGGCGCGATGGTCGGCAATCGCGAGGACGGCACGCGAGCGGTCGGGGAACAGCGCGAAACGAGGGCCGCCCATACCGGAAGGGGACATTGACGAGAGGCTTCTGCCGGTCGCATCGGTCATGCTGAGGCGCTGCGGCGCCGCATTGGGCTGATAGACGATCGTGCCATTCGAGGCCACCGAGAACGACGCCAGCGTCAACCGGCTGTTGAACTGAACATCCTCCGCTACCGGTACGGCCTCACCGGTGAATTTGAACTTACCGGCGTTGAAGGGCTGCGCCATCAGCGTGCCACCCCGGACGAAGAAGAGATCACCGAGCGCGTACTCGACACGCGAGGTGATCTCACCGACGCGCGTGATGTCTTTCGAGCCGATTCTGGTCCCGCAGAGAACGCGATGGATCGTTCCCCGCTGCGCATCCCGCGTCACAGCAAGAAAGAGGAAGCTCTTGCCGTCCGGAAGAAAGTAGGGAAGGGTGTGCCCCGTTTCGCCGAGGGCCTTGTCCAGCGTGGTGATCGTTTCGATGGTGCGATCCGGCAACAGACGGCGAACCGGCTCAGCGTCCGCCCCGAACAAGATCGTGCCGTCCGGCGAGTCCGAGGAGATCCCGGCAGGGCCCTCGACGACAGAATCGAGTGGACCTCCGTTCACGCTGATGCGTTTGGTGACCCCGCCCGAGAACGACAGCAGAAGGCTTTTACCGTCCGCGGACGGCATGAAGGCGTAGGCGCTTTCCGTTCCGGCCATCGGTGTTGCGGTCAGCTCATCGAGCCGGCGACGGAAGACCTGGAAGTGGCGGTTGTCGGCGATGGCGCGGAAATAGAGCGTTTGCCCGTCCGGAGACATCTGCACCGCCGAACCACCGCGGTACGCGGCATCGGCCATCGGAATGGTGAAGCGGTACTGACGCGGCGTTTCGCCGAGGTGCAGCTTCGTCGCCACGGCGAGCGCCGCGGCTGCGACGGCGACGAGCGCGGCGATCCACAGCAATCGCTCGCGGAAGCGCCGCGTGCGGAGAACCGGCACGGCGAGCCCGGCCGAGGAGCCGCTGTCGACGATCCATTGCAGCTGCGTCGCGATGTCGTGCGCGCTTTGCCACCGTTCATCGGGATCTTTCGAAAGGCACTTGCGAACGACGTGCTCGAACGCCGGCGGCGTCATCGGCCGGATGGCGGAGATCGGCGATGGCTCGCGCGAAACGATCGACGTGATGATGCTCGTCTTCGTCTTGCCGTCGAATGCACGGCGGCCCGTGGCCATCTCGTAGAGCACCGCGCCGAGCGCGAAGATGTCCGTGCGGGCATCGGCCCGTTCACCCGCGAGTTGTTCCGGCGCCATGTACTGGTACGTGCCGACGACAGTTCCCTCCTCGGTCAGCGGCTTGTGCTCGGTGTCAACAACCGAGGGCTGAGGCCCGAGGCCCGAGGCCTGATCCTTCGCCAGTCCGAAGTCGAGCAGCTTCGCCCCCGATTTGGTGAGCATCACGTTCGAAGGCTTCAGATCGCGATGCACGATCCCCGCTTTGTGTGCGCTGTCGAGGGCATTGGCGATCTGGGCGCCGATCTTCAGGACCTGGTCGATCGGCAACGGCCCCTTCGTCAGGCGGTCAGCGACCGTCTCGCCTTCGAGAAGCTCCATGACGAGATAGCCGTCGCCGACGTCGTAGAGCGTACAGATGTTCGGATGCGAGAGTTGCGAGATCGCTTTCGCCTCGCGCTCGAATCGAAGCTTCAGCTGCGCGTTCTGCGCGAGCTCCGCCGGAAGGACTTTGATGGCGACGCTGCGCTCGAGGCGCGTGTCGCGCGCCTTGAAGACCTCGCCCATGCCGCCGGCTCCGACGGGCGCGATGATTTCGTACGGCCCGAGGCGGGCGCCGGGAGAGAGCAACATGATCGAGTGCCGCGATTATACGGTCAGTCGGCGCGGTAGACGCGGCGGACCCACTCCGCATCCGCCGCGCTCAACGCCTCGCCGGCGGCAGCGGCCGCCGATTCGACCTGCTTCGGGTTCCGCTGGCCGAGGAGCACGCACGCGGTCGGATTTCCCGCGAGCAGCGCACCGGTCACTGCATACAAGACGGGCTCCGGATGACCGGCGAACTTCCGGCGCATCTCTGCGGCGGCTCGCTTCATCCGCTCGATGAACTTCGGATCGTTGAACTCCGCGATTCGGATGCGGAAGTCGCCCTCCGGGTACTGCACCGGCTTGTCGTACTTGCCGAGGAGCAAGCCGTGCTTGATCGGCGAGAAGAACGCGACGCCGAGATCGTGACCGTCGACGTATTTCTTCAGCCCGCTCGGCTCGTAGTCGTCGTCGATCAGATTGCGGTAGGGCTGCACCACGTCGGGGTCGACGCGATCGATGAATTTCATGATCTTGCGCAGGTTCCAATCGGAGAGACCGATGAAGCGGATCTTTCCTTCGTCGCGAAGCGCGCGCATCGTCGACAGCGCGCCCTCGAAGTACTCGTCGTTCGGTCCGAAGTCGCAATGATGAAAGTAGTGGAGATCGATGACGTCAGTGCGCATGAGGCGCAGCGATCGTTCGCATTGCGAGCGCATGAATTTCGGATCGTAGAAGTGACCTGACGGCCCCTTCACCCATCCGAACTTCGTGGCCAGGAAGATCTCCTCGCGCGGAACCTCGCCCCACATCTCGCCGATCAGCGATTCCGCATGACCGTTGCCGTAAGCATCGGCCGTGTCCCAGTGCGTGATCCCGTTGCGATACGCGGCCAGGATGGCGTCCTTCGCCGCGCGATCGTCGTGACCGCTCCATCCGACCGAGATGCCTTCGCTGATGCCCGGCCCGCCGTGTCCCCACGTTCCGAGGCTGATCGCGGGAACCTGGGCGTCGGTTCTACCGAAGCGGATCGTGCGCATCGCCCCGCCACGCCTGCTGGAACGCTGCCGCCGGTTTCGCCGACGGCTTCTTCTGCGCCTTCAGCGCCTGGGTCAGTCCATAAAGCGAGCGCGGATTGTTCGGATTGCGCGCCAGATCCTCGCGAAAGACCTTCTCCGCCTCCGCGGACTGGCCGGCGTGCAACAGGGCCGCGCCAAGCGTCTCCCGCGTCGGGTAGAACCAGTCCGGCGGCTCGTCGTAGTTGAGCGCGTCCTCCGCCTCCACCGCGCGCCGGAACGCGGCGATGGCCGCGGCGTGATTGCCGTCCGCCTCCGCGATGTGGCCCTCGAGAAGTGCCGCGGTGATGGCGCCGATCGACTTCTGGGGGTTCTGCAGGAATCCGGGATCATCGCCGAGTGCCGGCAGTCCCGCTTCGAGCTCCTTCTGTTCGGCGCGCGCCCCTTCGAGGTTTCCGAGCTTCGCGAACGCCACGCCGCGCGCGTAGTGGCGGAACACCGACGACACGGGCCCGCCGCTCTGGTCCGGCGCCTTGAGGATGTCGGTCCACTTGCCGAAACGGACAAGAATCTTGAGCGAGTTGGAGGTAAGAACTTCGGCCGGCGGCATCTGCTTCGCCATCTGTTGCGCGTTCTTCGTCATCTCGTCGGCGAGCTCCCTCGCTTTCGCGAACTCTCCCACCATCGCATACGACGCGGCGCCGAAATCGAGGTTGTGGCTGTAGTACATCATCGAATACATGCTCTCGTTGCCGTGGACCTTCATGAACTGGCGGTCCGCTTTCGCCGCGGCGATATTCGCGGCCGCGGCGCCGGAGTAATTCCCCGTGCGCTGATCGATGTGCGCGGGCATGTGCACGAGATGTCCGGCCGCCGGTGCCAGCGTGCGCAGGCGTTCCGCGCTGCGCGTGGCGCGCTCGGGATGCGGCGATCCTTCCACGGCGTGAATGTAGTAGTGGTTCGCGCCCATGTGCTGCGGATGCTTCTTCAGCACCGACTCGAGCACATCGACGATCTTCTGCGTTCCCTCCGCCGGCTTTCCGTCGTGTGTCCAGAAACGCCACGGATGAAGGTCCATCATGCTTTCCGCATAGAGCGTGGCGATGTCCGGATCATCCGGATACCTGGCGTGCAGCTCTGCCATCGCGGCGCTGTAATCGGCCGAGAGCTTCTTGAGATCGGCCTTCGGATCGTTCGAGTAGCGCTTCGTGAGCACGTTGATGGTGTCGCGCTCTTTTTCCGAGGCGTTCTGCGCGTGCGCGAGCGCGGCCTGGGCGAGGTCGTAGGCCTGCTTCTCGCGATCGGGGTCGACATCGAGATTGATGTTGGGCCCGAGGGCCAGGGCCTGGCCCCAGTAGGCCATCGCCAGATCGGGATCGAGCTCCGCGGCATGTTTGAACGACGACACCGCCGCCTCGTGATTGAACGCGTAGACGTAGCGCATCCCCTGATCGAAATAGCGCTGGGCCTCGGCGTTCTTCGTCGTCACCGCGTAGTGCAGGTCGCCGAGACCGCTCTCCAACGCCACGGGTTGCTGGCCGAAAAGCGAGGAACAGAGGACGATAATCGCGACGGGGAGAATCGCAGATCTCATGACAGCAAACTCCTGTCTTCTGTGCGCAGCGAATTTTAGCGCAGCCGGCGAGCTGGTCGTTGACTTCGGCGAGTGGGCGCTCTTGCTCCACCCCGATTCGGCGGTGCGCGGTCACGCGATGCTCGTGCTGAAGCGGCACGCAGAGAATTTCGCCGACCTCACCGATTCCGAGGCGCAGCAGTTCGCGCGGATCCAGAAGGTCGCCGAGCGCGCGCTGCTCGACGTCACGAAAACCGACCGCGCCATCCTGCTGAAGCTCGGCATCGCCGTCCCCCACTTCCACCTGCACATCTATCCGGTGAGCGCGAAGCTCGATCGCGCCGGGGTGATGGAGGTGATCGAGGGGCGGGTGAGCGAAACGCGGGACGCAGGCTTCGCGAAAGCTGTCCGCGATCGGATTCAACGACTGACTTGAGGGTCGCAGGTCGTAGGTCGTGGGGCCTCATCGCAGAAGGACCTTTCTGCGCGGCGGCCCAACGACCCACGAGCAACGACCCACGAGCTGACTTGACATCCCGCCGTGAATGAGCGTTCATTCACTCGCATGCCCCGCCAGCCGACCGCCGCACCTCCCGAGGCCACCGCGTTCCGCGGGACGAGCAAACGGGAACGCATCCTCCGCGCCGCGGTCGACGTCTTCGCGCAGAGCGGCTACTTCAACGCCAAGGTCTCGGAAATCGCCAAAGCGGCAGGGGTGGCTGACGGGACGATCTACCTCTACTTCGATGGCAAAGAGGACCTGCTCGTCACCATCTTCCGCGAGCACACGCGCAGCTACCTGCTGTCGCTGGAGCGGAGCCTGGCGACGATCTCGCGGCCCGAAGAGCGCATCCGCATCGCCATCCGCCACCATCTCGAGACCCTCGGCCGCGACCGCGCGCTGGCCGTGGTCTCGCAGGTCGAGTTGCGCCACAGCCTGAAGTTCATGAGCCTCCTCTCGCAGCAGGAGGTGGCCGACTACCTCAACATCCTGCGCAAGATCGTCGAGCACGGCCAGAACGAAGGGGTGTTCCGGCGCAACCTCCATCCGGCGCTCGTGGCGAAGGCGGTGTTCGGGGTGCTCGACGAGATGGTCACGTCGTGGATCCTCTCGGAGAAGGATTACGCGCTCGTCGAGCAGGCAGAGCCCATTGCGGATCTGATCCTCACCGGCCTGCTGTAGGGAAACCTCTGCGCAAGTCGTCATCCTGAGTCGGCGAAGCGCGACGAAGGATCTCAGCATGCGAAAACGCCTGCGATTTCGAGATCCTTCGCCGTCTTCGCGGCTCAGGATGACGTGAACAACGATTTGTGCAGAGGTTCCTTAGTGCTCGTTCCGCGACGCGCTCAGCGCGGTGATCCGTCCATCGATCTTCGGCTGGAGCGGCAACCTCTGCGCAAGCCGTCATCCTGAGTCGGCGAAGCGCGACGAAGGATCTCAGCATGCGAAAACGCCTGCCATTTCGAGATCCTTCGCCGTCTTCGCGGCTCAGGATGACGTGACCAACGACTTGTTCAGGGCTTCCCGAGTGGCATCATCAGATCCTCGATCGCGATTCGCGTCGCTTCTCCATCGATCCGGCAGCTGCGTGCGGATGCCATTCGCGGGCACGAGCAACTCGTGGCCGAAGCCAATCGCGGCGATTCGCGTGGAGTGCTGTAGTCTGTCCGGCGAATGGAAGCGGTACCGCGCGTAGCCCTGACGCGCCGCGACTGGATCTTCATCGCCGTCTGCCTGGCCGTCATCGCCGTCTCCGCCGCGGTGATCGGAAACTGGTTCTCGGCGGCATTTCCCGAGGCGTCGATCGATTTCCGCTACGACCGCGCGACATCGAAGCCGGTCGCGGCGGCGATCGCGTCGTCGCAGCAATTCGATCTGCACGGGATGAAGCACGCGGTCACGTTCGACTCCGACGACACCGCGCGCATCTTTCTCGAGCGATCCCTCGGCCTCAAGCGCGCCAACGAGGTCATGAAGCGCGACGTGCGCCTCTGGTACTGGCACCACCGCTGGTTCCGGCCGCTGCAGGAGGATGAGCTCGACGTCGATGTCGCTCCGACCGGCGAGATCGTCTCGATGGCGCGGAAAATCCCGGAGTCGCGGCCGATGCCGACGGTCGACGCCGCGCAGGCGCGCAAGATTGCCGAGACGTTCCTGGCGCGGATCGGCGCGAACAATCTCGATCTCGTCTCGCAGAGCGAGAGGAAGCTCCCCGGCCGCGTGCAGCGGATCTTCACGTGGAGCTCGCGCGACGTGCATCCGGCCGCCGCCGAATACCGGCACACGATCACGGTCGACGGCAACTCGGTCAGCAGCTACGGGCAGCATCTCAAGGTCCCGGAGGATTGGCTGCGGTCGTACCGCGAGCTGCGATCGAAGAACAATGCGGCCGGCAACGTCGATCTGATCTTCATGATCGCGACGATGATCGCGGCACTCGCTGTGTTCGTCGGACGCCTTCGCCGCGGCGACCTCCGCCTCCGCTTTCTCCTCGGCATCGGCGCCGTGGCGTTCGTGCTCTCCGTCGGCGTCAGCCTGAATTCGTGGCCGTCCGCCATCGCGCGCTACGACACGACGACCTCGTACCCGGCGTTCGTCGGGCAGATGGTGTTCTTCACCGCGCTGCAGAGCATCGGCACGGCGATGCTGCTGATCGTGATCTGTGGCGCGGGCGAGGTCCTGTTTCGCGAGCGCTTCCCCGAGCACCTGGCCATGTCGCGGGTGTTCGTGCCGCGCGCGCTGACTTCCAAACGCGTTTTCCGCTCGCTGATCCTCGGCTACACGCTGGTGGCGTTCTTCATCGCCTACCAGACGATCTTCTACGTCGTGGCGGAGAAGTTCGGCGCCTGGGCTCCCGCCGATGTTCCGTACGACGACATCCTCAACTCGGCGATTCCGTGGGTGGCCGTGCTGTTCGCCGGCTTCTTTCCGGCGTTGTCGGAAGAGTTTCTTTCCCGCGCATTTTCAATACCCTTTTTCGAGCGTATTTTTCGATCACGATTATTCGCGATCATCCTCGCCGGCTACATCTGGGGCTTCGGACACTCCACGTATCCGAATCAGCCCTTCTACATCCGCGGCCTGGAGGTCGGATCGGCGGGTGTGTTGCTCGGATTTCTGCTGCAGAGCTTCGGCCTCCTGCCCTTGCTGATCTGGCACTACACCGTCGACGCCGTCTACACCGCGCTCTTGCTGTTCCGCTCCGGCCACGCGTATTACGTCCTCTCCGGCGCGCTCTCGAGCCTGGTGTTTCTGATTCCGCTGATCGCGTCGATCGCGCTGTACATCCGCAATCGCGGGTTCGTCCCCGACGAGGACTCGAGCAACGCCGCACTTCCGGTCACTGTGCCGGCGCCGGTCGCCGTCGAACGCGCGGAGACGCCGCTTCCCGCTCCGATCCGTCCCGGTCCGCGCCTGGTCATCGCCTGCGTCGTGTTCGTGGCGATCGCGGCCATCGTCGTCGCCACGAGACCCGCCTCGCCCGACGACGTCATCGACTACCAGATCGGCGATGATCAGGCGAAGTCGATCGCCGCCGCGCACCTTCGCTCACTCGCCCAACCGCTGCCGCAGAAGATGGCCGCGCTGCCGGTGAGCGCATTCCGGTCGTGGGACGCCGATTCGCCGCGCGAGGAAGGCGGCTCGCCCGACGGCTTCGACGAGACCGCGGCGACGTACATGGTCCGCCACGGTATGCGCGTGCCGGCGCTCGTCGGAATCATGCGCACGAAGATTCCCACAGCGACGTGGATGGTCCGCTTCTTCACGCCGCTGCAGAAGACCGAATACTTCGTCGAAGTCGATCCGCGCACCTCGCGTGTCGTCGGCTATCACAAGTACACCGACGAGCGGTCCCCGGGAGCGCGGCTCGAGCGCGATGCCGCGATGGCGATCGCCACGCAGGCTTTCACGCGCTACGGTGCATCCGCGGCGGACTTCGATCTCAAGGACGCGCTTTCGTTTCAGCAGCCGAACCGCCGCGACTGGCTCTTTCACTTCGAGGAGAAGCGGCCCCTCGTGGCCGAGGCGTTCCGGCGGGTGTCGGTGCGGGTGATGGGGGCGGAGGTGACGCAGTTCGCCGCCACGGTGAAGGTCCCCGAGTCGGTCTATCGCGAAGCGCGCCGCCAAACCATCCTCAATATTCTTCTGCTCATCCTCCGGGCCCTCGGCGCCATCGCGGTGCTCGCGCTCGTCGTGAGCGGCTTCATCATGGCCACGAGGCACGGACGCATGTTGTGGCGCCGCGCCGCGCGCGTGACGCTGATCCTGGCGATCATCCCGATCGCGCGCGCCCTGACCACACGCGAGATGCGGCTCTTCATCTACAACACGACGATGTCGTGGGACACGTTCCTCCTCAGCGTGACCACCGACGCAATTCGTACCGCGGGGCTGCAGATCCTGATGCTGTTCGTCGCCGTCGCGGCCATCTTCGCGGTCGTTCCGTATGCGCCGGCAGTCCTGTCCCGCGAGGGCCGGTCGCGATTCGGACGGCACGCGGTGATCGCGGTCCTGACGACGATCGGCCTGCTCATCTCCGGCCGCGCAGTGCTTCGCCTCATCGCACACGCCTTTCCGGCGATCGCGTCGGTCGGCGAGATCAGCGTCCCCGATTCGGTGGTGCTCCGGTTTCCCGCACTGATCGAAATTGCCATCGCCGTGATCGGATCGATTGTGTTCGCCGGCGGCGCGGCGCTGTTCGCGACCGCCGTCGCAGCGTGGAAGAACCGCTCGGCGGCCGCGATGGCCACGATGGCCATCGTGTTCTGCCTTGCCCTCGACTCGAGCGCCACCATGCAGGAGCTGCCGATGACGATCGGCACCAGTCTCGCCCTGGCCGTGCTCGCCTGGGTGATCGCCCGCTGGATTCTCGACAGCAATCCCGCCGCGTGGCCTCTGGCCGCATTCGTGGTCTCGCTGATCGAAAGTGCGGCGTCGATGGGGCAGAATCACCGGTCGGACTTGCAGATCCAGGCCTGGATCGTGTTCGCTGTTGCCGCCGCGACGCTCATCTGGGCCGCCTGGGACTACACCAGCACACCGGAAAGGTTCTCCACGACGAATGCACCTGGGGATTGAAGACTTCACCTGGTCGGATCTCAACGACTTCCAGCGCCTCAACGATCTGTCAGCCGCGTTCGACCGCTTCGTCGAAGAGCGGGACGCTCCGCTGTTCGCGCGCTTCCGGGCCTATCGCGACCATGGAGGGCTCACTCCGCCCGAGGAATCCGCGCTGCTGATCGATGTCAGCCGGGAGCTGGGCGCGTTCGTCTGCCAGCTGTTCCATGTCGAGGCCGGAGTGACGGCGCTGAAGAAGCGCGCCGAGCGCGACACCGAGGTCGCGAAGTTCAAGAAGGAATTCGTCGCCAAGAAGGTGGCGAAGCAAGCACCGGCTTCGGCCGGTGGAAACCCGCCTGAAGCCGGGGCTCCATTCATCATTCACGCGATCTCGCCCATCGACCACGATCTCGAGCTCGCCTTCGCCACCGCCGCCAACCGTCTGATCGACATCCAGAAGGGCATGCCTTCGGCCGAGGCGCGCGAGGCGTTCGCGCAGGTGCAATCGAGACTTCGCGAAACGCCCGAAGCAGCGAACCTGCTGCCGGAGCCGGTGCTGCATCGCGAGAAGACGCAATCCGAGGAGGCGGTCGCGCGCGAGACGGCGGCGTTGCAGGCGCTGATCGACATCCTCGTGCGATGGGCGGCCGCCGAGTGGCGCGCCGGTCATTTCGAGGGTTGGTCGTCGTTCCATCTTCCGAAGCCGCTCCTGTTCAACGGGCTCGTTCCGACGACGCCGATCGACGACATTCGCTTCGGCGGCGATCCGCATCATTTCCGCCGGCGCGACGGATTTCATCTGACCGATCCGCGCGCCACGCCGCGCACGATCACGGATCAGTCGCACTACTGCATCTTTTGTCACGAACGGCAGAAGGACTCCTGTGCACACGGCTTCCCCGAAAAGGGCGGCACGTTCAAGACCAATCCCCTCGGCATGTCGCTGCAGGGCTGTCCGCTCGACGAAAAGATCGGCGAGATGAATTACCTCCGCGCACACGGCGAGTCGATCGCCGCGCTGGCGATGGTCATGATCGACAACCCGATGTGCCCCGGCACCGGCCACCGCATCTGCAACGACTGCATGCGCGGCTGCATCTTCCAGAAGCAGGATCCGGTGGACATCCCGCAGATCGAGACGGGCATGCTCACCGACGTCCTCTTTCTGCCGTGGGGCTTTGAAATCTACTGGCTGCTGACGATGTGGAACCCGCTCAATGTGAAGCGGCCCGTCGCCCTCCCCTACAACGGCAAGAACGTGCTCATCGTCGGACTCGGTCCCGCCGGATACACGCTCGCGCAGTTCCTGGTGAACGAAGGCTTCGGCGTCGTGGCCATCGACGGATTGAAGATCGAGCCGCTGGACCGGAAGTACATCGACGAACCGATCCGCGACTTCCGCGCGCTGTGGGACGACCTCGACACCCGCATCCTCGCCGGATTCGGCGGCGTGTCGGAATACGGCATCACCGTTCGGTGGGACAAGAACTTTCTGAAGGTGATCCGCATCGCCCTGGAGCGGAAGAGGAATCTGCGGATGTACGGCGGAGTGCGATTCGGCGGCACGATCACGATTCACGACGCGTTCGACAAGCTCGGGTTCGATCACATCGCCATCGCCGCCGGCGCCGGCACGCCGACCATCGTGCGCATGAAGAACAACCTCATCCGCGGCATGCGCCAGGCGTCGGACTTCCTGATGGCCCTGCAGCTCACCGGCGCGGCGAAGAAAAGCTCGCTTGCGAATCTGCAGGTGCGGCTTCCGGCCGTGGTCATCGGCGGCGGACTGACCGCGATCGATACGGCAACCGAGCTGTTCGCCTACTACCCGGTGCAAGTCGAGCGCATCCTCGAGCGATACGAAGCGCTTTCGGCGGACTTCGCCGAGCCGGCGCTGCGCGCGTCGTACGATCCGGAGGAGCAGCGCATCCTCGACGAATTTCTCGAGCATGGCCGCGCCGTTCGCGCGGAACGTGCGCGCGCCGCGGCGGCCGGCGAGGCGCCGGATTTCATCCCGCTCGTCCGCTCCTGGGGCGGGGTGACGATCGCCTATCGCAAGTCGATGCTCGACTCGCCCGCGTATCGCCTGAACTACGAGGAGATCGCCAAGTCATTCGAGGAAGGAATCGCGTACGCGGAGAACCTCTCACCCGTCGAAGCGGTCCCCGACGAATTCGGTCATGTGAAGGCGGTCATCTTCGAGAAGCAGATCGTCGAGGACGGCCGCTGGAAGGACTCCGGCGTGATCGTCGAGCTCCCCGCGCGCGCGGTGATGGTTGCGGCCGGCACGGCGCCGAACGTGATCTACGAGAAAGAGCATCCCGGCACGTTCAAGCTCGACAAGTGGAAGCAGTTCTTCCAGGGCTACGCGATCTCGGAATCGGGAGAGCTCATCGAAGCCGACCCGAGCGCCCCTGACGGCTTCTTCACGTCGTATCAGCACGGCGGAAAGCTCATCTCGTTCTACGGCGACAACCACCCGCGCTACGCCGGCAACGTCGTCAAAGCGATGGCCTCCGCAAAAGACGGCTATCCGCACGTTGCGAAGGCGCTTCGGGGAGCGGCGCCCGCCGGCAAATGGGAGTCCCTGGTCAATACCCTCGACGACGGCCTCATCGCCCGCGTGCATCAGATCAATCGCCTCACCCCGACGATCGTGGAGGTGGTGGTGCGGGCGCCGTTTGCCGCGCGCCATTTCGAGCCGGGACAGTTCTTCCGGCTGCAAAACTTCGAATCGAACGCGGCGGAGATCGACGGGACGAGGCTGGCGATGGAAGGCATTGCCCTCACCGGCGCGTGGACCGATCCCGACAAGGGACTGCTCTCGCTCATCATCCTCGAGATGGGCGGGTCGTCACGGCTTTGCGCGATGCTCGAGCCAGGGGAGCAGGTGGTGGTCATGGGGCCGACCGGCGCACCGACCGAGATTCCGAAGAACGAGACCGTGCTCCTCGCCGGCGGCGGCTTGGGCAATGCCGTGCTGTTCTCGATCGCCAAGGCGCTCAGGGACAACGGCTGTCGCGTCGTCTACTTCGCCGGCTACAAGAAACGCGAAGACGTGTTCAAGCGCGACGAAATCGAAGCGGGCACGGATCAGGTGATCTGGTCGGTCGACGCCGGAGAGCCGATCGCGCCGCGGCGGCCGCAGGACCTGCAGTTCGTCGGCAATATCGTGCAGGCGATGCTGTGGTACACGAACGGAGCGCCGGCTTCCGCCGGGCTCTTCGATCTCAAGGACGCGACGCGCATCATCGCCATCGGCTCGGACGGCATGATGCGCGCCGTGAAAGAAGCACGGCACGGCGTACTGGCACCGTTCATCAGGCCGGATCACGTCGGCATGGCCTCGATCAACTCGCCGATGCAGTGCATGATGAAGCAGGTGTGCGCGCAGTGCCTGCAGCGCCATGTCGATCCGAAGACGGGAAAGGAGTCGTTCATCTTCTCCTGCTTCAATCAGGATCAGCCCATGGATGAAGTCGATTTCGTGAACCTGCGCGCGCGGCTGCGGCAGAACACGGTGGTCGAGAAGCTCACGAACCTGTGGCTGACGCGATGCCTGGCGGCAGAGCGGACGCAGGCCGCCGACGTCTCGTCGGCGAGCTGAGCCGCTTCTCGGTGATACCGATTACATAACTCCGTCATCACGGCTGCTAAAAGGGTGTGATGAAGTCCATCCGCGCGTTCACGATCCTCTTCTGCGCTGTCCTGATTGCCGCGCCGTTGCTCGCCGCGAAGGGTGTTGTCCTCAGCGAGACCGGTGACCCTGTCGCCGGTGCCCGCGTCGAGGCCCTCGCGACACATGAATCCACATCGCCGATCGCCTCGGCGACCACCGATGCGAGCGGTAACTTCGCCCTCGACCTGAAGGCAGAGGCCTTCGTGCTCCTGTCCGCGAGCGCGTCCGGATACGCGCCGGCGCGGAAACTCGTCCGCGGCGGGTTTGAGGACGTGATGATCGAGCTCGTATCCCGCGACCAGAAGAGCGGCACCGTGCGGTCGGCGAAGGGACCTGTTTCCGGCGCGAAAATTCTCGTCATCGATGGGACGGGCGACGTACTGGCCACCTACGACACCGACGAGCACGGCCACTACTCGATGCCCGACCCGAAGCTGTGGGTCGCGGGCCTTTGTGCGCGCCATCCCGATTACGCGATGACGTGTCGCTCGATCGGCGAGGACGGCGCCATGATGGGCGAGTCGCTCTCGCTCGATTTCACGCTCGACGGCGGCAGGCTCGTGTCCGGACACGTTCTGTCGTCCGCCGGCAAGCCGGTCGCGAATGCAAAGGTGACTGCCGGGCGGCTGACGACGACCACGACACACGATGATGGCTCGTTTGCGCTGCGCCTCTCCAAAGAGGAAAAGACGATTCGCGCGATTGCCGGGGACTCTGCCGGCGGCGCCAGCGCGGCCGCGACCGATGTGACGATCACGCTCGCGAAGGGTGGCACGGTCGCCGGAAGTGTTCGCGACGATGCCGGTCACGCACTTGCGGGCGCACGAGTCATGGTGCAGGAAGCGGACGACACGAGCGGCTGGACGAGTGCTCCGGTGAATGCCCGAGGCGAGTACGTCATCGCACCCCTCGCAGCCGGGAACTACGGGATCTATGTCGAGGCCCCGGAGCAATACGAGATCGAACCGAAACAGGCCGATCTTCGGAAGAAAAACGAGAGCCGCGTCGACTTTGTCGCAAAAAAAACGACGCCGATCCACGGCGTCGTCCGCGACGAGAACCGGCGGCCGGTCGTCGGAGCGATCGTGACGCAGGCGGTCGACGGGATGCCACTCATTTACGCCGTCGGTCCGGCGTTTGGCACGCGCACGATCTCGGGGCCCGACGGCACGTTCAAGCTGTACTCGGGAATCCCTCAAGGCCGGCTCACGGCGGTCAAACGTGGATTCGCGGCCGGCCTCAGCGAGGCACTCAACCCGGCCAGCGTTCAGAAATCCGTGACGATCACGCTGCCGCGCGGCATCGAGGTCAAGGGAACGGTCGTCGCAGCCGGCGACAAGCCTGTCAGCGGCGCGGCCGTCATCGTGATGAGCAGCGCAACGACGTTCGGGGCCATGCCGATCGCGGCCTCGCTCGCCGCGGGAGTCATCGACGGATGGGTGCATACCGACGCGAACGGCTCGTTCTCGATTCGGCTGAACAGCGGCATGCACGACTTCGGAGTCTGGAAGCGCGGTTATGCGTCGCGCGACATCGGCAGCGTCGAGGTATCGGAAACGATGGAGCCGGTTCGCGTGGTGCTCGAGCCCGCGGTGTCGATCCGCGGTCACGTCGCGCGAAAAGGAAATCCTGTCGCAGGCGGGATCGTGGTCGCCACCGAGCAGAGTCAGCGCGCCGTCGGACAGGCGCAGGTCGGCAGCGGCGGCGAGTTCGTCTTCGATTCACTCCAACCCGGCACCTACACGCTGCAATACATGAATGAGCACACGCGCGCGTCGAAAGTCAGCGAAGCCCCGGCGACCGGTGTGGTCATCGATCTGCCGGAGACGCTCGACATTCGTGGCCGCGTCACCGACAGCGGCACCGGCACGCCGATCCGGCAGTTCAAAGTCACCGTTCGCGGCGGCGACACGTACGACAGCAACGATGTCGATGATCCCGACGGACAGTTCGAGCAGAGCGTCGGCGCCGGCGAACTGGAGCTGAAAATCAGCGCGCCCGGTTACACGACCGCGACGCGCACGATCCTCATCGCCGAGGGAAAGGCTCCCACTCCGCTCAACGTCACGCTCCTGAAGGGGCGAAAGATCAGCGGTCGCGTTGTCTCGAAGGAAGGCAAACCGATCGCCGAGGTCAGCGTCGCCGCCCAGCAGGAGTTCGATGGATCGGCGTCCGACGAGGACGGCGAGTTCGTGCTCGACAGTGCCCCGGTCGACGCGATCGAGCTCTCCTTCTACAAACAGGGATACGTGAACGCGACCAAGTCGATCGCCGCGGGAACGGCCGATCAGAGAATGGAGATCACATTGGATAGTGGTCTCAAGGTCACAGGACGCGTCGTCGACAAGACCGGAGCGCCTGTCGAGGAAGCTCAGGTCAACGCGTCGTCGAGTGAAGGCTTCGGAAACACCACCACCGACAAGTCGGGCGCGTTCACGATCTCCGGCCTGAGCTCCGGCACCTATTCGTTTACGGCTCAGAAGAGCGGATTCGGGCAGGGAAAGCTGGAGAACGTCGACGTGACCAAAGCGGCCCCGCTTCTCCTGACCCTCGGCAGCGACCCGACCGGAACCATCCGCGGAAGCATCACCGGAGGATCGACCGGCGGCTGGGTGATGGCGATGGTCACCGCGTCGGCCGAATCGGGCGGGAGCGCGAATGCACAGGCCGGTCGCGATGGTAAGTTCGTCATCGAGAATGCTCCGGTCGGCGAGGTGAGTGTTCGCGGCATGCTCATGGGGATACAGCGCCAGAGCTCGACGAAGGAGGTCAAGGTCGTCGTTCCGGCCGGCGGCGAAGTCGATGTGCAGCTCGCCGCAAGCGCCGGCGACGTGACCGTGCGCGGCACCGTGAAATCGGCCGGCGCGCCGGTGGCCGGATCGAGTGTCACGTTCTCATCACTCTCGACTCGTCAGGGAGTCTGGACATCACCGACGGCCGGGGACGGCTCGTATGAGGTGACCGGCCTCGAGGCCGGCCGTTACGACGTATCGATATCGGGGGTCGGCAGCAGGCCGTACTCGATGCGGACGGACCTGACATCGTCGACGACGCTCGACATCAACGTGAACTTCATCCGCATCGAAGGACGGGTGATCGATGATCGCGGCGCCGGCATCGAAGGTGCCTCCGTGTCGGCCAGCGCGTCGTCAGATCAGCACTCCAGCATCGACGCCACCACCGACGCGACCGGCGCGTTTGCGTTGAACGTGCAGGGAGACTCTGCCTATCGCATCGCGGCGAAGAAAAAGACGTTCGCGATTGCGACCGCCGAGGTGCCCAGCGGCAGTGCCGGTCCGGTGCTGCTGCAGCTCCATCACACCGCGGGCGCGCATGTGCGTCTGGTCGACAGCCAGACGCGTGAGACGCTGAACGGCTTTGTCGTCGTCCGCGACCCGACCGGCAAAATCCAGATTCCTACCTCGGGCGATCGCGAAGAAGACGGCTCGCTGCTCCTCCCGCTGATGGAAGGCTCGTACCTCGTCTCCGCATCGGCGGGCGATTACGCCTCGCAGACGATCAAGCTTTCCGTTCCCTCTGACGAAGCGACGATTCCGCTCTCACGCGGCGGCACTCTCGTGGTCCACTCAGCCGATGATGCGCACGAGTTGATCAAGCTCGTCATGCCGAACGGCGATGAGTACGTCCGCTGCTACTGCAACGGCATCGCGGAGATCAGGCTCACCGGCGCGACGACCAGGGTCGATCACGTCGCGCCCGGCGTGTACCGCATGCAGGTCATCGACGAGCTCGAGGTCACGAAGCGCAGCTATCCGATCGTGATCACCGAGGGTCAGACGACGACGGTGGACGCGACAAAGTAGCGGCGTGGCACAGACACTCCTGTCTGTGCCGCTTTCCGCCGGGCTGACTCGATGTTTGGCGGCGGAAGAGCTGCCGGCTACCCGACCCGAAGCCGGTGCTCCATCTCCACATTCCTCAAGAACGCCAGCAGCTCCCGATTGAACACCTCCGGGTTCTCCCACATCGGGATGTGTCCGGCATTCGGCACGATGATCAACCGCGCGCCGGGGATCATCTCCGCAAGCTGGCGCCCGTACGAGAGCGGAACGAGCGGATCGCGCTCGCCCCACAGAAGCAACGTTGGAGCTTTGATGGCCCGGATCATTGGCCGCGCGTCGTCGCGCAGCAGCCGGGCGAACGCCAGCGCGATCGCCGTCGGCCCGCTGCGAAACGCATCGCGTGCCAGCATTGTCGCGAACGACAGCGCACCGCGCGGCACGATCAGATTCTCGAGATGCTGCATCGGAGCAATCTCGAACGGAATCCCGCTCGAATTCACCAGCGTCAGCGAGTGCAGGAGATCCGGCCGGAGCGCCGCGACGTGGATCGCAATGTGCCCGCCCATCGAGTTGCCGACGAGATGCACTGGCCCGCTGAACGACGACTCGATCCATCGCCCGAGGAGCGCGGCGAGGTCGGCGAACGCAAGCGGCAGAGAGGTGCGGCGCGCGAACAGCCGGTTGCGCCCGAATGCGACGAGATCGATCGCCACGACGAGATGCTCGGCGGCGAGCGCCTCCACATTGTGCCGCCACCAGTCCGCCGACCCGGCAAGCCCGTGAATCAGAACGACCGTCGTGCCGCTGCCCGCCCGCGTCTCCCAGAAACGGTACGGCGGCAGACGGACTTCGCTCGAGGCCGGCGTTATCGCGGGAGCCGTCCCTCTTCGACCATCAGACATCGGTCCTGCACGACCTTGATGCCCGCTTCGGCGAGACGCCGCGCCGCTTCATCGTTGCGGATGCCGAGCTGAAACCAGACGCTCTTCGGCTTCGCTGCGATGATGTCGTCAACGTGCTGTGGGATGTCGTTCGGACGACGAAACACATCGACCATGTCGATCGGCCGTCCGATGTCGGTGAGCTTCCGGTAAACCTTCTTGCCCAGAATCTCGGTGACCTCGGGGTAGTACACGGGGACGGGGACGATCTCGTACCCCGCCGCGGCCATGTGCGCCGGCACGTAATGCGCCGCCTGATCGCCATGCGACTCGGGCTTGATGCCGAGGACGGCGATCGTTTTCGTGGATCGGATGAGGTCCGCGATACCACGATCGTCTGTAATCAGATTTGCCTTCCAGTCCGTCATACGTCGAGGAATATCACAGGCCTTGCCCACCTTCACCCTTGCAATCCAAAACAGCCCGGAAAATGAGATGAAACGAAGCGTCCCGACGTTCTTCTTCCTTGCCCTTCTTTTTGCCTCCACCCTCTTCGCCGCGCCCACGCAGCGATACATCGTCGCCACGCGGTCGAGCATGGCTCTTCCTCGCGCAACGACGCTGGTGCGCGAGATCGAAGGCACGCCGCAGGCACGTGACATCCAGGCGTTTCATGTCATTCACGGATTCGCTGCCGAGCTCACCGGCGACGAAGCGGCGAAGCTTCGACGGTCCGTCGAAGTCGACTACGTCGAGCCCGTGGTCGAGCGACACGCGCTCGAGCTCGGCGCAATCGAGTCGCAGGCCGACGTCGCCAATCCGTTCGGCCAGGTCGTGCCGTTCGGCGTCGACATGGTGCGCGCGCGCGAAGTCTGGCCGGTCACCCGCGGCGAAGGCATCAATGTCGTCGTCGTCGACACCGGCATCGACAAGACGCATCCCGACCTCGCCGGCGTGTATGCCGGCGGTTACAACACGTACGACAAATCGGAGAACCCGGTCGACGACAACGGTCACGGCACCCATGTGGCCGGAACGATCGCCGCGGCCGACAACGACATCGGCGTGGTCGGCATCGCTCCGAACGTCCGGCTGTGGTCGGTCAAGGTTCTCGATGCGAAGGGAAGCGGCACGACCGACAAGATCATCGCTGCGCTCGACTGGGTCCTGGCGAAGAAAAACGCCCTGGGCGGAGACTGGGTCCTGAATTTCTCCCTCGGCTCGTCGCTGCCCAGCGGCGCAGAGCGCACCGCGTTCGGCAACGCCGTGGCGAACGGGCTCCTGATCTGCGCGGCGTCCGGAAATGAATCGACGCCGACTCTGCCCGCCGCGGTCGGGTATCCCGCCGCGTACGACGGCGTGCTGGCCATCGGCGCCATCGATTCGACGAAAGGCGTCGCGTCATTCTCGAACCAGGGGCCGGAGCTCGCGGTCGTGGCGCCGGGCGTCAACGTCCTCTCCACCGTGCCCGTCGGAACAGGATCGGTTGCCGGTGTTCTGAGCAACGCCGGCTCGATCAGCGGAGCGGAGATCGAGCTGTCGGGGCGCGGAACGGTCACCGGCCCCTTCGTCAGCTGCGGCCTCGGACGCGCAGGCGACTTTCCGGCATCGGTCAAGGGACGAATCGCGATCATCCAGCGCGGACAGATCACCTTCAACGAGAAGACGCACAACGCCGTCAGCGCCGGCGCCACCGCGGTCATCATCTACAACAACGATCCGGCCAGCGCGATCACGTGGACGCTGAAGAATGATGCCGATCCGACGGCCACGACGTTCAACTGGCCGGTAACGATCGGCGTTTCCCAGGCTGATGGTCAGGCGCTTCTCGGGAACGCGAGCGGCCAGATCACCGTCACCGATCGAGCCGACGATTACGAGTCGCTGAGCGGCACCTCCATGGCCACCCCGCACGCGGTGGGAGTGGCGGCGCTGGTGTGGTCAGTCGCGCCGCTGCTGCCCGCAACCCAGATTGCCAGCTTCCTCGAGCGCGATGCCGACGACCTCGGCCCGACCGGATTCGATCCGGCATATGGCAACGGGCTGATCGATGCTCTGAACGCCGCGAAGGCCGTGGCGCCTTCGAGATTCGGAATCCCGCCGACAACGACGCCCGGCCCGAAGCGCCGCGCCGTCCGGGGACACTAGCGTACCCAGCAAATCGCGTAAAATAACTGCCTCCCAGTCTTTCAGCGCCCCGGGCAACCGGGGCGCGTCGTCGTCCAAAGGGGGTTTTGATGTCGAGCAGAGCAGCAGCCGTCGGAATTCTGACGCTGGCGATCGCGTCGTCCGCATTCGCGGCCGGCGGCGCCGGACGCACACCCGCCGCGAAACCAGCGCCCGCTGCTCAGACGGCGACGGTCGATCTCACATCGCTGTTCGAGACGCCGTCGATCGTCACCACGATGCCGCACGGGATGCTCGTCGCCACCGCACCGACGCACCTCGTGATGCTTGCGCGCGTCGGCGACGACGGAAAGATCCTGCTGCGCTGCGTCGGCAGTGCCGAGGCTGCGGAAAACTTCCTCCGGAAACCGGACCCGGCTGACATTCACAAGCCGCAGGTGAAGTAGCCATGAAACGACTGGCCGTTCTTCTTCTCCTCTTCGCCGCACCGTCGCTGCTGGCGAAAACGACGATCACCATTGTCAACACCGACGCGCCGGGCAAGGGATTCAATGAGACCACTCCTGCCGATCCGGTCGGAGGCAACCCTGGAACGACTCTCGGCGACCAGCGGCTCAATGTCTTCAAGTACGCCGCGGAGGTCTGGGGCAAGCTCATCGACTCGAAGGTGGAGATCGTCGTCTCGGCGAGCTTCGCTCCCATCAGCCGCGGCACCGACTCCTGCAACATCCTCGGCCAGGCAGGGCCGATGGAGTACCTGGCGAACTTCGACAACGCTCCGAAGCAGGAGGTCTGGTATCCATCCGCGCTGGCCAATGCCATCGCCGGAAAGGATCTCCGTCCCGACACCGCCGACGTCCAGGCGCAATTCAATTCCCTTCTCGATACCGATCAGTGCGCGGGGCTGAAGTGGTACTACGGCCTCGACGGCAATCACGGGGACAAAGTCGATCTGGCGGTCGTGCTGCTGCATGAGCTGGCGCACGGTCTCGGCATCACCGGGACCACGTCCCTCTCCAGCGGTTCGGACCTGCAAGGGAGACCGAGCATCCACGAGCTGCATACGGTCGATCTCAGCACCGGCCTTCACTGGGACCAGATGACCGGGGCCCAGCGGAAAGCATCCGCGGTGAACACCGGCCGGCTGGTGTGGGACGGCTTGTCGACGTTCACGAGCGCGAACGAGATCCTCGGCGGCGTGACCACGCTCACCGTGCTCGCGCCTTCGGAGATCGCGCGCAACTACGACATCGGCACGGCTGCGTTCGGGGCATCGGCCAGCAAAACCGCGCTCACCGGGTCGATCGTCGCCGTCACCGACGCTGCGGACACCGACGGACCCACGACGACTGACGGCTGTACCACGTATACCAATGCGAGCGCCATCCCCGGAAACATCGCTCTGGTCGATCGCGGCACATGTACGTTCGTGACGAAAGCAAGAAACGCCCAAGCGGCTGGAGCAACCGGCGTGGTCATCGTCGACAACAAGCGCGACACCTGCCTGCCTCCGGGAATGGCCGGCGACGATGCGACCATCACCATCCCGATCATCAGCATCAGTGCCGACGACGGAGCGGCGATCCGGCAGCAGCTGACCGCCGGCGTTCGGGCGATGCTGCGCGTCGATCCATCGACCATGGCCGGAGCGAGCAGCACCGGCATGCTGCGCCTGTACGCACCGTGCACGCTGACGCAGGGATCGTCCGTGTTCCATTGGGATGTGACAGCGTTCCCGAACCTTCTGATGGAACCCGCCATCAACGACGACCTGCCGCACACGGTCGACCTCACGATCAACCAGCTCATCGACATGGGTTGGCCGCGGCTCCCGAACAGCGGCCCGCCCAGCGGTCGCAAGATTCTGAAGCGAGGACACTGACGTAGTTCGAAAGGACCCGACCCGGATATGAAGAAACTCCTGGCCATTCTGATCACGCTTGCCGCCGCCACGCCGCTCGTCGCGCAGACGAAGACGCGGTATCTGATCTCGATTCGCCGCCCGGTTGAGATGACCGGCCTGCGGATGCTGCGTGATCCGGAAGACTTCGCGGCGCACGCCGTCCGCACGTTCAAGACGCTGCCGTTCGTCGCGGCCGACCTCACCGATGCCGAAGTCGCCGCGCTGAAAAAGTCCGCCGACGTCAACTACGTGTCCGCGGTCGTCCCGCGATACATCGATGGTGATCCCGCGAATGTCGGAGCGCCGAAGTTCGTGCCGGTCACGGACTCGCGGTATTCGAATGCTCAGACGGTGTGGTACGGCATCGATCTCGTTCACGCGCGCGACGTCTGGCCGGTGACGAAGGGAAATCGCAACGCCGTCAACGTCGCGGTCGTGGACACCGGTATCGACTATCACCATCCCGAGCTGAAGGATCAATACCAGGGCGGCTACAACGTCTTCACGCAGAAAAACGACCCGATGGACGATCACGCTCATGGGACGCACGTTTCCGGAATCATCACCGCCGCCGACAACAACTTCGGCGTGGTCGGCGTCGCTCCCGAAGTTCACCTCTGGGGCGTGAAGGTCCTGCAGTCCACCGGCCAGGGGACCGATGAATCGGTCATCGCCGGCATGGACTGGGTGATCAACAAGAAGAAGGAGATCGGCGGCAACTGGATCGTCAATCTCTCGCTCGGCGCCTCGGCGGCATCGGAGGCGGAGCGCCAGACGTTTGCACGCGCGATCGATGCGGGCATTCTCATCTGCGCCGCCGCCGGAAATCGCGCTACGAAGACGCTCGACTATCCGGGCGCCTACGATCAGGTCATCGCCGTCTCGGCCATCGACGACCAGAGCCAGCTCGCCGACTTCTCCAGCTACGGGCCGGGCGTCGGTTTCGCCGCTCCCGGCGTGGGCGTGCTGTCGACGGTCATCGTCGGATCGGCTCACGACACGGCGGTCGTGTCGGGCGCCAACACTCTCCGCGCCTGGGCGCTGACGGGATCACAGAACGGCGAGGTCAAGGGGCAGACGGCGTTCTGCGGCATCGGCAATCCGGAAGATTTCCCTGTTGACATCAAAGGCAAGATCGCCGTCATCCGCCGCGGCACACTCACGTTCCACGACAAGGTCCAGAACGCGATCAAGGCAGGCGCCGCCGGCGTGATCATCGTTCCGAATGACGACCGCAATGACATGCCCACGTGGACGCTATGGCCGCCGGTCTGCGACGGCATCACTTGCAGCATCAGCGATGACGATAAAGCGTATCCGTGGGGTGTCGCCCTGGCCGTGAACAAAGCTGACGGCGACCAGCTCGTTGCCGATGCCGGGAAGAACCAAACGCTGGCCAGCAACACGCCCGACGATTACGCGATCCTCAGCGGGACGTCGATGGCAACGCCGCACGTCGTCGGCACGGCCGCACTGGTATGGTCGCTCGCGCCCGACGCCACAGCTCAGGACATCCGGCTGGCAATGAAATTGTCCGCCGACGATCTCGGCGAGAAGGGCTATGACATCCGTTTCGGCTACGGCCGCATCGATGCACTCACCGCCGCGAAGTACATCGCGCCGGGATTGTTCGGCCTGCCGCCGACACCGCCGGCGACGCCAACGCGCCGCCGCCCCTCCAGCCACCACTGACCCTCACCCCCACCCTCTCCCGCCGCGGGAGAGGGTGGCCCGAAGGGCCGGGTGAGGCCCCCTTGCACTAGAATGCGCGCCGCTGACAAGGGGGAACATTCGCAATGCGCATCGGCGTACCGACTGAAATCAAAGACAACGAATTCCGCGTTGGGATGACGCCTTCCGGCGTCCGCGATCTCACTGCCGACGGCCACAACGTCCTCGTTCAAAAGGGCGCCGGCGCCGGCAGCGGCTTCGCCGACGAGGAGTACAAGGCCGCCGGCGCGCAGATCCTCGCGGATGCCGACGGCGTCTACAGCGGCGCGGACATGATCGTGAAGGTGAAGGAGCCCATCGAGGCCGATCTCAAGCGGATGAAGGACGGCCAGCTCCTCTTCACCTACCTGCATCTCGCACCCGTTCCCGATCTGACCAGCACACTGCTGAAGAAGAAGACCAGAGGTATCGCCTACGAGACCATCACCGGCCGCAGTGGATCGCTGCCGCTGCTCACTCCGATGTCCGAGGTTGCGGGACGCATGTCGGTGCACATCGGAGCGTTCTACCTGCAGAAGCCGAACGGCGGACGAGGCATCCTCCTCGGCGGTGTGCCGGGCGTGCTGCCGGGCGATGTGGTGATCGTCGGCGGCGGGGTGGTCGGCATCAACGCCGCGAAGATGGCCATCGGCCTCGGCGCGCGCGTCACGATCCTCGACAACAATCTCGATCGCCTGCGCTACCTCGACGACGTGTTCGGCGGCCGGGTGCAGACGCTGGCCTCGAACAAGGCGCACATCGCCGAAGCCGTGCGTCACGCCGACGTCCTGGTCGGCGGCGTGCTGATTCCCGGCGCGGCCGCGCCGAAGCTGGTCACGCGCGACATGGTGAAGACGATGAAGAAGGGCTCGGTCATCGTCGACGTGGCCATCGATCAGGGCGGCTGCGTCGAAGGCGTCCATGCGACGACTCATTCGCATCCGACGTTCGAAGTCGATGGCGTCACGCATTACTGCGTTGCGAACATGCCCGGCGCCGTGCCGCGCACGTCGACGATCGCGCTCACCAACGCCACGCTGCCGTTCACTCGGATCCTGGCGAACCTCGGATTCGAGCGCGCCGTCCGCGAAAACAGCGGGCTGGCCGAGGGAGTGAATGTGCTCGATGGTCAGATCACGTATCGGGCCGTGGCGGAGTCGCAGAACCGGCAGTTCACGCCGCTGTCGGACCTGATGAATCGTGCGGCGGCCCTCCCGGCGAGCCGCAGGAGCGAATGACGTCATCCTGAGCCGCGCAGACGGCGAAGGATCTCGGGATGCGTAACGTGAGATCCTTCGCTTCTCTCAGGATGACGTGAACGTCATGAAATACCGCGTGTCGATCCTCCGCGGCGACGAGCTCCGGCAGGGCGGCGCGCAGCTCATCGACGAATGGAGCGCGCAGAGCGGCGAGCGGATGTGGGTGGACATCGAGGATCCGCGGCACGAGGAGCTCGAGCCGCTGCTCGAGCAGCGTTTCGGATTTCACGAACTGGCCGCTGAAGACGCGCTGTCGGCGAACACGCTCCCGAAATACGACCCCTTCGGCACGTACGACTTCTTCGTCTTCCGCGCCGTGGACGTCGACATCAGCAGGCACGGCTCGCAGACCAACAAGCTGGCCGCGTTTCTCAGCAAAGGCTTTCTCTTCACCGTCCATCGCGATCCGCTGAGCGCGGTGGACGACGTTGCCACGCGGCTGCCGAGCGATCGCCGGATGATCGGCAACGGGACCGATTTCCTCCTCTACAACATCGTCGATCAGATGGTCGATGCGCATTTTCCGCTGCTGGTGAAGATCGAGGAGCGCGTCGACGACCTGCAGGACTCGATTTTCAGGAACGCGCAGCCGCATCAGCTGGACGAGCTGCTCCATCTCAAGCGCGACATCAACGTGCTCCGCCGCCACTCCATGCCGCAGCGCGAGCTGCTCAACCAGATCTCCCGCGGCGACGCCCAATTCATCCAGCAGGAGCACCTCATCTATTTCCGCGACGTCTACGACCACATGTTCCGCGTCAGCGAAACGATCGACGTCGAGCGCGACATGATGGCCAGCACCATGGAGGCCTACCTTTCGGTCGTGGCCAACCGCACGAACGAGATCATGAAG
This sequence comes from Thermoanaerobaculia bacterium, assembly GCA_035468985.1. Classification (GTDB taxonomy): domain Bacteria; phylum Acidobacteriota; class Thermoanaerobaculia; order Gp7-AA8; family Gp7-AA8; genus DASVHS01. The sequence continues at coordinate 113,668 of DATISF010000007.1, read as the reverse complement.
GTGCTGACGATCTTCTCCTCGATCATGCTGCCGATCGGCGTGATCGCCGGCATCTACGGGATGAACTTCGTGCACATGCCCGAGCTGCACTGGCTGCACGGATATGCCTTCGCCATCGGACTGATGGGGGCCACCGCGGCCGTGCTGCTGCTGTGGTTCCACAGGAAGGGCTGGATCCGGAGTGCGAAAGCCCGGCGTGAGGACGAGGGCCCACGATCTACAGCTTTGTAACCGCGCGGAATTGACCGCTCGGTATAAAAAGTTGACTCTACGGTCATGGCAGCCCGAAAGGTCACCGCGCCGGACGACCTCTGGCAGTCGTTCAAACGCCAGGGCATCCAGCAGGCAGTCATCCAGCTCATGTGCCGCGAAGGCCTCGGCAGCGTGACGATGGATCGCGTCGCCCAGGAGGCGGGAATCGCCAAGGGCACGATCTACCTCCACTACCGCGACAAGCAGGAGCTGCTCGACGACGTGAAGAACTCGTCGCTCGATCCGATGATCGCGAAGATGGAGGAGATCTTCCGCGGCGACGCTTCACCAGACCGGAAGCTGCAGACGTATTCGCTGCGCTATCTCGCCTACTTCGACGAGCGGCGCGACCTGTTCCGCATCCTGCTGTACGAGCGCGAAGTCACGCGCGTTCAGAGCAGCCGCTACCAGGGCGACCGCTACCGGCGGCTGGTCGAGGGGACGGCGCGCGTGATCCGCGACGGCATCGACCGCAAGACGTTCCGCGACGTGCATGCCGAGGGCGTCGCGGCGATGTTCGTCGATTCCAACCTGGCGATCATGAATCAGCGGCTTCTGACGGAGTCACCCCGGCCCGTCGAAGACGATGCGCAGCTCATTGCGGATCTGTTCGTCAATGGGTTGAAGCGGAGGGGAAAGTGAAGCCACAGGTCATCCGGACATGCGGTCTCATTCTCCTGCTGCTGACCGCCTGCGCGACGCACCGCACCGTCGGTACCTCACCCGCCCCCGCGGCGGCGTGGAATCCTCCTGCCGACACCTTGCAGCCGGCGACCCCGCAATCGCGCGAGGATCTCGTGCTTCCCGCGAACTTCGCGCCGGGCATGCGGCTCTCGCTGGCCGACGTCGTCGATGTCGCGCTGTCGAACAACCCGACCACTCGCATCGCCTGGCTTCAGGCTCGCTCCGCCGAAGCACTCCTCGGCAGCCGCGAGTCGGCGTACCTGCCGGACATCAACGCCGGGGCGCAGATTTTCCGCAGCCGCGAGTCGCAATCGCCGGCACAGACGACCTATGGTCCGTCGGCTTCGCTCAACGAACTTCTGTTCGACTTCGGCGGCCGCGAAGCTTCGGTGGAAGGCGCGCGTCAAGCGCTCATCGCCTCCAATCTCCTTCACAACCAGGCCATTCAGGACGTGATCCTGCGGACCGAGCAGGCGTACTACAGCTATCTCGACGCGCGTGCGCTGCTCGCGGCGCAGGACGCCACGCTGAAGGAGCGTCAGACATCGCTCGACGCCGCTGAAGCGAGGCACAACGCGGGTGTGGCCACGATCGCCGACGTGCTGCAGGCGCGCACGGCGTACTCGCAGGCGCAACTGAATCGCGAGTCGATCGAAGGGAGTCTGCACACGATCGAAGGTGAGCTCGCCACGACCATGGGACTTCCGGCGACAGCGCGATTCGATTTCGGCGAGCTTCCCGTCGAAGTTCCGGCCCGGCAGACGCGAGAGGCGGTCGACGCGCTCATCAGCCGCGCAATCGCCGACCGGCCCGATCTTGCCGCCGTCCGCGCGACGGCCGAGGCGGCTCGGGTGCGGGTGCGTGAGGTGCGGTCCTCGTTTCTGCCGACGGTGAATTTCTCCAGCAGCGTCGCGCGCTCCCATGCGAGCGGCGGCAACTCGACCACGCCGTACTCGATCGGCGTCGCGCTGCGCTGGCCCGTCTTCACCGGATTTCGCAACATCTATGATGTGCGCCAGGCCGAGGCAGACGCACAGATCGCCCGCGAAGATGTCCGCGCGCTCGAGCAGCAGGTCAATCTGCAGGTCTGGACCAGCTTCTTCGCTCTCCAGACCGCCGAACAGCGGCTGGCCACCGCGCGCGACCTCCTGACCAGCGCCCAGCAGTCGGCCGATGTGGCCACCAGTCGCTATCGATCGGGCGTCGGCAGTATCCTCGACCTCCTCACGGCTGAGGCGGCACTGGAAAGTGCGCGGGCCCAGGAAGTTCAGGCCCGCACCGATTGGTTTCTCTCCGTTGCGCAGCTCGCGCACGACACAGGAACTCTGCAACCGCTGAAATGATGAAACGAACGCTGATCCTCAGTCTGGCCATCCTGTCCGCCTGCGGCGGCCACAAAAGCAAACCGCCCGATGACCGCGTGCCGGTCACCGTGGCCACCGCGCAGCAGAAGAACATGCCGGTGCAACTCACCGCGATCGGCAACGTGCAGCCACTGCAGACGGTGGCCGTACGCGCGCTGGTCGGCGGACAGATGACGCGCGTCTGGTTCCGCGAAGGCGATGAGGTCCGCCGCGGGGACATGCTTTTCACGATCGATCCGCGTCCTTACCAGGCCGCGCTCGCGCAGGCTGAGGCCAACCTGGCACGAGACGAAGCGCAGCTCCGCAATGCCGAAGCGGAGCGCACGCGTTACGCGGAGCTCGTCAAGAAGGACTACGTCACGCGCGAGGATTACGACAAGATCATCTCGGGAGCCGAGGCGGCGAAAGCGTCCGCGGCGGCGGACCGGGCGGCGGTCGAAACCGAAAGGCTTCAGCTCGCCTACTGCGAGATTCGCTCTCCGCTCGACGGCCGCACCGGATCGCTCATGGTTCACGCCGGCAACATCGTCCGTGCAAACGACGCGACACCGCTGCTCGTCATCAATCAGGTGCACCCCGTTTACGTTCAGTTCGCGCTCCCCGAGCGCGACCTCGCCGCGTTGCGCGCCGCCGGCCTGCGCAGCGTCCCCGTTTCGGCAGAACAGCCCGGCAGCAAGCGCAGGGCGACCGGGAAACTCACGTTCGTCGACAACGCGGTCGATCCGACCACCGGCACGATCACGCTGAAGGCCACATTCCAGAACGATGACCGCTCGCTCTGGCCCGGCCAGTTCGTGAACGTTGCCGTCACCCTTTCCGACCGGCCGAACGTCGTGGTCGTTCCGGCCCAGGCGGTGCAGACCGGGCAGCGTGGGCAGTACGTCTACGTCGTCAAGAGAGACAATGGTGTGGAGATGCGGCCGGTCAAGGTCGGACAGGAAGTCGAGCAGCAGACCATCATCGACAACGGCATCGCCGCCGGTGAGACTGTCGTGACCGACGGACAGATCCGGCTGACCCCGAAGAGCAAGGTGGAGATCAAGCAGTCGCTATAGCCGCGGACCGCGAACATGAACATCTCAGCCATCTTTATCAAACGCCCGGTCATGACCACGCTGGTCATGGTGGCAATCCTGCTCTTCGGCATCATGGCCTATCAGCAGTTGCCGGTGAGCGATCTGCCGAACGTCGACTTCCCGACGATCCAGGTTTCCGCGTCGCTGCCGGGCGCGAGCCCGGAGACGATGGCCTCGTCGGTGGCCACGCCTCTCGAGCGGCGCTTCTCGACGATCGCCGGACTCGATTCGATGACCTCCTCGAGCTCTCTCGGCTCGACCTCGGTCACGATGCAGTTCAACCTCTCGCGCAACATCGACGCGGCGGCGCAGGACGTCCAGGCGGCCATCGCCTCCGCCGCGCGTCAGCTTCCCCCGAACATGCCGGCCCCGCCGTCATACAACAAGGTCAACCCCGCCGACTCGCCGGTGCTCTTCCTCGCAATCACGTCGGAAACGATGCCTTTGTACGAGCTGAACGAGTACGCCGACACGATGATGGCCCAGCGCATCTCGACGGTGCAGGGCGTAGCGCAGGTCTCGGTCTTCGGCTCGTCGAAGTACGCCGTCCGCGTCCGGCTCGACCCGCGTCAGCTGGCCACGCGGGGCATCGGGGTCGACGAAGTGGCCACCGCCATCCGCAACAGCAACGTCAATCTGCCGACCGGCATCCTGTACGGCCCGAACACGAATTACACCGTTCAGGCGAACGGGCAATTGCTGCGCGCCGAGGACTATCGCCCCATCACCGTTGCCTATCGGAACGGCGCCGCCGTTCATCTCGGCGAGCTCGGCAATGTGATCGACGACGTTGAAGACAACCAGAGCGCGGCGTGGTTCAGGGACAAGCGGGCCATGATCCTGGCGGTTCAGAAGCAGCCCGGCACGAACACCGTCGAGGTCTCCGACCGCGTCCGCGAGCTGCTGCCGAAATTCCGCGACCAGTTGCCGGCGTCGGTGAACCTGGAGATTCACCGCGACCGCGCGCAGTCGATCCGCGACTCGGTGCACGACGTGAAGTTCACGCTCCTGCTGACGCTCTGCCTCGTCATTCTGGTGATCTTCCTCTTCCTGCGGAACGTCTCGGCGACGGTCATTCCCAGCCTCGCCCTGCCGATGTCGATCATCGGCACGTTCGTGGTGTTGTATCTGCTCGACTATTCGCTCGACAACCTGTCGCTGATGGCGCTCACGCTGGCCGTCGGCTTCGTGGTCGACGACGCCATCGTCATGCTCGAGAACATCGTCCGCCACATGGAGGCCGGCGAGCGTCCCATGGAAGCGGCGTTCAAGGGCTCGAAGGAGATCGGCTTCACTATTCTGTCGATGACGATCTCGCTCGCCGCGGTCTTCATCCCGGTCCTCTTCATGGGAGGAATCCTCGGACGTCTGTTCCACGAGTTCGCCGTGACGATCGGCGCGGCCATTCTCGTCTCCGGCTTCATCTCCCTCACGCTGACGCCGCTCCTCAGCGCGCGCTTCCTCCGTGCGCACAAAGGCGAGACGCACGGCCGCCTTTACAATGCCTTCGAGCGGTTCTTCGACCGGATGCTCGCCTTCTACGAGCACGGTCTGCGCGTGGCTCTGAACCACCGGTTCGCGACGCTCATGGGATCGCTCGTCGTGCTCGCGGCCACGATCGTGCTCTTCCGCTACGTGCCGAAGGGTTTCATCCCCACTGAAGATCAGGGCCAGATCTCGATCACCATCGAATCGCAGCAGGGCCTCGCCTACTCCGAGCTGATGAGGCATCAGCTCGCGGCCATGAGAGTGGTCATGGAGAATCCGAACGTCGCTACGTTCTTCTCACGATTCGGCGGCGGCCGCGGAACGGGCAACTCGGGCTTCATCTCGATCCGCACGACGGGGAAGAGCGAGCGCAAGGACTCGATCGAAGACATCGTCGCGCAGCTGCGTCCGAAGCTGAATGCGATTCCCGGCGTGCGCGTCTACATCCAGATCCCGCCGGCGATCCAGATCGGCGGCCGCGGCGGCGCATCGAGCTACCAGTACACGATGTCGGCCTCCGACACCAACGTGCTCTATCCGGCCTCGGAGAAGATGCTCGAAAAAATGCGCCAGTTGCCGGGCATCAGCGACGTCTCGACGGACCTGCTGATCAAGAACCCGACGGTCATGGTCGACATCGACCGCGACAAGGCGGCGTCGCTCGGCCTCGACGCCATGCAGGTTGAGGACGCGCTCTACTCCGCCTACGGAACACGGCAGGTCTCGACGATCTACGCCCCCAACAACACGTACCAGGTCATCATGGAGCTCGATCCGCAGTTCCAGGCGAACCCGGCCGCTCTTTCCATGCTGTACGTGCGATCGAAGTCGGGACAGCTCATCCCGCTCGACGCGGTGGCTTCCCTCACCAAGACATTCGGCCCAACCTCCGTGAATCACTCCGGACAGTTGCCTTCGGTCACCATCTCGTTCGCGCTCAAGCCCGGATACTCCCTCGGTCAGGCGTTCGAGGAGATCAACGGCATCGCCAGGACGACGTTGCCGGGCACGGTCACCAGCAGTTTCCAGGGCACCGCCCAGGCGTTCCAGTCCTCGCTGCAGGGCCTCGGCCTCCTGCTGATCATCGCCATCGCCGTGATCTACATGGTGCTGGGCATCCTGTACGAGAGCTTCATTCATCCGCTGACGATTCTTTCGGCATTGCCCTTCGCCGGATTCGGGGCGCTGCTCACGCTGATCCTGTTCCGCGTCGATCTGTCGATCTACGCGTTCGTCGGCATCATCATGCTCGTCGGCCTGGTGAAGAAGAACGGCATCATGATGGTCGACTTCGCGATCGAGGCGCAGAAGAACGGCAAGAATGCGTACGACGCCATCTTCGAAGCGTGCGTGGTGCGATTCCGGCCGATCATGATGACGACGATGGCCGCGCTCATGGGCACGCTGCCGATCGCCCTCGGCTGGGGCGCAGGCGCGGAGTCGCGCCGCCCGCTCGGACTTGCCGTCGTCGGCGGTCTGATCTTCTCGCAGACGCTCACGCTCTACGTCACGCCCGTGTTCTTCCTCTATATGGACAAGCTGCGGCGCAAGCCGAAGCAGGAAGAGCCCTCGGGTGAGCTGCACGAGGTCGAGCCGCTCCCCGAGCCGGAAGCAGTCGAAGCGTTCTAGCCGATGCGGCTAGTCGCGGTCGCGCCTCCGACATTCACCGCGTTGCATCTGCTGACGGAAGCCGGGATCGAGTTCGTCGCCACGACCGATCCTGCGGAGTTGGGCGAGGCCGACGTCATCGTCATGGCGCCGCGCTACGGTTCGCTCCTGCGCGGACTCGACGCGCCGCATCTGCAATGGATTCACGCGCTCGGTGCAGGTGTGGACACGTTTCCTTTCGATGAGCTGGGGGCCATCACCATCACGAACTCACGCGGGCTCTACGCCGATGCCCTCGCGGAGTTCGTGATCGGAGCGATGGTGTGGTTCGCGAAGGATTTCCCCCGACTATTTCGCAATCAGGCCGAGCATCGATGGGAGCCGTACATCGTCGAGCGGCTGGAAGGAAAAACCATCGGCATCATCGGCTTCGGTGGAACGGGCCGCGCCATCGCCCGGCGCGCCGATGCGCTGACGATGAAGATCATCACCAGCCGTCGCAGCGCCGCCGACCCGAGGGCGTTCGAAGCGGACTACGTCGTGCTGTGCGTCCCTCTCACGTCCGAAACGCGCGGCCTCATGAGCGCCGAACGGATCGCCAGGATGCCGCCGCATTCCGTGCTGATCAATGTGAGCCGCGGCGCGGTTGTCGATGAGTGCGCGCTCGTCGACGCGCTGTGCGAAAAGCGAATCCGCGGCGCTGCGCTCGACGTGTTCGCCACCGAGCCCCTCCCGCCCGACCACCCGCTCTGGACTCTGGACAACGTGCTGATCTCGCCGCATACCGCCGACCGGGCCGCCGACTCGCACGAGCGGGCGATGCGGTTCTTCATCGAGAATTGGCGGAGGTTCGAGCGGGGAGAGGAGCTGGAGAACGTGGTCGATCCGCGAGTCGGGTACTGACGCTATGATTCGATTCATGAGCCGTCTGCTCGCTGTGCTCGTCACATTCTCGATTCCCGGCATCGGCTACTGCCAAACCGATCTCGCAGCAACCGGTTCGACACTTCCCGCGTTCAAAACAGTCGCTCGCGGATCGGTCGGCAGCGCGTCGATCAGCGTTCGCAATCAAGGCTCTGCGACTGCGACCAACGTGCGGCTGAACATCTCCCTCCCGCCTTCGACGACGTTCAACGGGTTTAATCTGAGGAATGTGCCGTGCAGCGCTCCTCCGGAAGGGTCGGCCGGCCCGATTTCCTGCACCTATTCTTCGCTGGCGCCGGGGAGCGGAAACGGTGTCACGCTCTACTACGACATCCCGCTGACGTACCCGATCGATAGCAATGCGACGGTCATCGGCTCCGTCACGAGCGACACTCCCGATTCGGATCCGTCGAACAACTCGACCACGGTATCCACGTCCGTGCGGGGACGTGCGGATCTCGTGGGGACCCTCACAGCGGGCGCGGAACGCGTGAAACCGACCGAGAAGGTCTCGTGGATATTCACCGCCTCCAATCGCGGTCCCGATCCGGCGCGAAACGCTCGAATTGGTGCATCGGTCTATGAAGGCACGAACGTGTCGATGACGCCATCGACAGGAACGTGCTCGTTCGGATCCGCAAGCGCTCAGTGCAACGTCGGCGACATGGCTCCGGGCGAGATCCGTACGCTCACCGTCGTCGCCAACGCGCCGAGTTTCGAGTCCAGCGCATTCTCCGCGAGCGCCGGTGCCCTGACCTTTGACGACGTCGACCCTACGCCGAACGACTCCGGACAAACTGTCTGGGTCCCCGTGTCTTTGCCGGGTGTCGCTGACATGTCTGTGACCATGGTTCCTGCGTCGGCCGTTCACGTGAACACCGATGTCCCAATCCAATTCACCTTCCGAAACGACGGTCCGGACACTTCGACACAGCCAAGCCTCCAGATCATGCTGCCGACGGGAATTACATTCCGCTCTTTTCAGCAGACCGCCGGACCACGATTCAGCTGCGGTCGGGTTTCACCGGGCGAAAGTCTCGTGGCATGCGACCTATTCGACCCATTCCCCGCGGCGACCACGGTCGCTTTCGTGCTCACCCTTCACGTCGATGCAACCGGATTCGGAGGAACGATCAGAGCGATCATCATTGCGATCACCGAGGATCCCGACGCGCAGAACAACTCCGTCACGCTGCGGCTCGGATCGCCTCCGCGCCGCCACGCCGTCCACCGCTGACCCACCCCCTCTTGACAGAATAATCTCCCGTGCATATTGTTAGCACTCGTGAGGCTTGAGTGCTAACTCAACCCTCGCAAAACAGGCTCGAATCCGCGGGGGTCCCCCGCGCGTAACTTCAAGAAAACACTGAACAAGGAGGAGTTTCGAATGGCAACAGCAGTCGCTACTCAGCTTAAGCTCCGGCCCCTCTACGACCGCATCGTTGTGCGTCGCAAAGAGGCCAGGGAGACCATGCGCGGCGGGATCATCATCCCCGACACCGCCAAGGAAAAACCGCAGGAAGCGGAAGTCATCGCCGTCGGCGAAGGCAAATTCAACGAAGACGGGAAACGGATGAAGCTCGACGTCAAGAAGGGCGACACCATTCTCATCGGCAAGTACTCCGGCACCGAGATCAAGATCGATGACGTCGAGTACACGATTCTCCGCGAGGACGAAGTTCTCGCGATTGTGGAGGGATAAGCCATGGCCAAGAGAGTGACATACGGAGAAGAGGCTCGTCAGGCCATTCTCAAAGGCGTCAACAAGCTTGCTGACGCCGTGAAGGTGACGCTCGGTCCCAAGGGCCGTAACGTCGTCATCGAGAAGAAGTTCGGTTCGCCGACCATCACCAAGGACGGCGTGACCGTGGCGAAGGAGATCGAGCTCAAGGACGAGCTCGAGAACGCCGGCGCGCAGATGGTCCGCGAAGTCGCTTCCAAGACTTCCGACACCGCGGGCGACGGCACCACCACCGCGACCGTTCTGGCCCAGGCGATCTATCGCGAGGGCATCAAGAACGTCACCGCCGGTGCGAACCCGATGGACCTCAAGAAGGGCATCGAGCTGGCCGTGAAGGCCGCCGTCGACGCCGTCGACAAGATGGCCAAACCGGTCGAGGGCAAAGACATCGCCCACATCGGATCGATCTCCGCCAACAACGATGAGGAGATCGGCCAGATCATCGCCGAGGCCATGGACAAGGTCGGCAAGGATGGCGTGATCACGGTTGAAGAGGCGAAGGGCCTGGACACGACTCTCGAAGTCGTCGAGGGCATGCAGTTCGACCGCGGCTATCTGTCGCCGTACTTCGTCACCGATCCGGAGCGCATGGAGGCGGTGCTGGAGAACGCCAAGATCCTCATCTACGAGAAGAAGATCTCCTCGATGAAGGACCTGCTTCCGATCCTCGAACAGGTTGCCCGTCAGGGCAAGCCGCTGCTCATCATCGCCGAGGACGTCGAGGGCGAGGCGCTGGCCACGCTGGTGGTGAACAAACTGCGCGGCACGCTCAATGTCGCGTCGGTGAAGGCGCCGGGCTTTGGCGATCGTCGCAAAGCGATGCTGGAAGACATCGCCATCCTCACCGGTGGCAAGCTGATCTCCGAAGACCTCGGCATCAAGCTCGAGAACATCAAGCTGGAAGACCTCGGCGACGCCAAGCGCGTGTCGATCGACAAGGACAACACCACCCTCGTCACCGACACCGATGAGAAAGCGCGCCGGGAATCGATCGCCGGCCGCGTCAAGCAGATCCGGCAGCAGATCGAAGACACCACCTCCGACTACGATCGCGAGAAGCTCCAGGAGCGTCTTGCGAAGCTCGTCGGCGGCGTGGCCGTCATCAAGGTCGGCGCTGCAACCGAGACCGAGATGAAGGAGAAGAAGGCCCGCGTCGAGGACGCGATGCACGCGACCAAAGCCGCGGTCGAGGAAGGAATCGTTCCGGGCGGCGGCGTCGCTCTGCTCCGCGCCATCGAGGCCGTGGACAAGGTCAAGGCCGACGGCGAAGTGAAGACGGGCGTCAACATCATCAAGCGCGCCCTCGAAGAGCCGTTCCGCCAGATCGTGTTCAACGCCGGCCACGAAGGCTCGGTGCTCCTGAACGAGATCCGTCAGAAGGGCGGCAGCTTCGGATTCGACGCCCGCAACGAAAAGGTCGTCGACATGCTGGCGGCCGGCATCATCGACCCGGCCAAGGTCACCAAGCAGGCGCTGCTCAACGCCTCCTCCATCGCCGGTCTGATGCTCACGACCGAAGCGCTCGTCTCCGAGATCAAGGAAGAAGAGAAGGGTGGCGGTGGAAACCCCGCAGCAGGAATGGGCGGCGGCATGGGTGGAATGTACTAAAACGCGATCACATCGATCGATCGATCGAAGGGCGGGCCGATTCGGCCCGCCCTTTTTTTTGTTCACTTCTTTTCCGGGACGGTCACGGCCACGAGGCGTTCGCCACCAAACACGAGCCGGATGTCTCCGTCGCTCGTCTTGTAGACCCACGTCTGCGTGTATGTTGCACGACCGGTGACATTTGTCGGAACGCCGAGCGCGTCCAGGACCTCGCGCTTCGACAAACCGGGCCGCAGCCCGGCGGTCGTGTGGATCATGCGCTGGTTCTGTGGAGTCACCGCGATTGCCGGCGATCCGAGCTGTCGCGGATTTGCTTTCTGCAGGAGATTGCACGCGGGCTTGATCACCTCACTGACCGCCTCGGCAAGATCGGTCTTCGTCGACGTCGCATCGAGGTAGACGCGGATCGTCATGCCGCCCGTTGCGCGCGCGACGTACATCGTCGTCGTGAATTGCTTTGCCGCGGAGCCGTCGCCGTTGCCATTGCCGTTCGGCTTCCGGCTGAAGGCGAGCGTCACGTCACCTTCTTCCTCGCTTCCCGCAAACGCCAGCGCCGGCAGAAGCTCCATCAGCTGCCGCCTCGCCTCTTTCGCGAGATCGTCATCGTCGGTGGTCGAGATGTACGCGATCTTCACGTTTCGCAACTCGACGGGTTTGCCGTACTCGATCCGGGTGGCCCGCTGCGCGGCAAGCGGCAGGGACACGAATGCCGCAAAGAGCATCATCCCCATTCGCATACGCGTTCCTCCTGGCTGGTTGCGTTGAATCTATGTCGCGCGCTGTGATCGGCCACTCAGAATCGTCGTATGAATCACGGTGTCGCGATCAGGTGTGCGCTTCGACACTCACAGGCCCGCGAAGAGCCGCGCGAACAGCTCGATGCCGTCCCACAGGTTCTGCAGGCGCAGGTTCTCGTTCGCCGCGTGCTGATTGTTGTCGTGGTTGACGATCGGTACGCCGATCACGGGCGTTCCGCCGCGCGTGAAGAGGTACATCGGAATGCTGCCGCCGAGGGACGGCAGGATCACGGTGTCGGGACCGGAGAGTGTCATCACTCGTTTTGCGATCGCCGAATCCATCGCCGTGCGCGCAGCGGGATAGCCAGTTCCCCACACCATTTGCACCACGTTCGGATGCCCGAGGCGCGTGGCTTCATCGGGCCTGTCGCGCACGATGAAGAACCCCTGTTTCTCGATGTGCTGCTCGACGAGCTTCTGAACCCGTTCCGGACTCTGATTGGGAACGAGACGGAAATCGATCGATGCGCGGGCTTCCGCGGGAATGCTGTTCGAGGCCTTCTCGCCGACGTTTCCGGCAGCAAAGCCGCGCAGGTTGAGCGCGGGCTTGAGAATCTGCTCGTTCAGCGAAGGACCTTCGGTCCGGCCGAGAGCCAGTTCCGTCCGGATCGACGGGTCGAACGAGGCCACCCTGCCGATCGCGTCTCGCTCCACGGCGGACAGCGGCAGCACGTCGTCGTAGAAATGCTCGATGAGAATGCGCGCATCGGTGTCGCGCATGCTGTCGATCAGGTGCGTGAGCGCGACGATGGGATTCGGCGCCCAGTTGCCGTAGTGACCGCTGTGGAGCGGACGCGCGGGGCCATAGACCGTCACCTCCACGTCGATGACTCCGCGCGCGCCGAAGTACAACAGCGGTTTGCGGCTTTGATGCACTGGACCGTCGCAAAGCATCCACGCGTCGACGCGCAGATCGCCGGCATATTTCTCGAGATATGCGGGAAGATGCGGCGAGCCCGCCTCCTCTTCGCCTTCGAGAACGAACTTCAGATTCACCCCCGGCGTGATCCGCGAAGCGGTTATCGCGTCGAGCGCCACGAGCATCGCTACGATGGGCGCCTTGTCATCGCTCGCCGAACGCGCGTATACGCGTCCATCCCGCACGACCGGTTGCCACGGCGGATTGGACCACTGCGAAGGATCGACAGGCTGACCGTCATAGTGAGCGTAGAAGCCGATCGTCCGGGTCGCTCCGGGAGCGTGGAGATCCGCGACGACGAGCGGCGGCGCGGTACCGAGCCGGAGCAGATGCGCGTCGATCCCGCGTTTCCCGAACATCTGCCGGATCGCCTGGGCGTTCTTCTCGATGGCCACGGCGTCGGAGGCGAGATTGGGAATGCCGAGGAACGCGATGAGCTCCTGCGTGATCGCGGGCTCGTTCGCGATCCGGTATTCGCGCACCCTCGCCGTCACCGGATCGGATGTCGCGGCAAGGCACGGAAATGCGGCAACGATGATCGAAATCAGGACGCGTTTCATACCGAGAGCCTATCAGTGACGCTACGATACGCGGCGTGCGAAGACTTCTTTTCGTCCTTCTGATTGCGCTTTCGGCAGCCGAGACGGCCGCCGCTCCACTGCGCCTCGCCGGTTTGCGCGCGGAAGTCACAGTGATCCGCGACAAGTGGGGCGTGCCGCACATCTACGCCTCGAACCAGCACGATCTCTTTTTCGCGCAGGGATTCGTGCAGGCGCAGGATCGCCTCTATCAGATGGAGATCTGGAAGCGCGCCGGACAGGGACGACTCGCCGCGGTCTTCGGCGAGAAATTCGTCGAGCGCGATGCCGCCGCGCGCAAGCTCCGCTATCGCGGATCGATGCAGAAGGAGTTCGAGAGCTACGCACCGGACACGCGCGCGATTCTCGCGGCCTTCACCGACGGCATCAACGCATTCATCGCCTCGCGCAAGCATGATCTCCCGCCCGAGTTCCGGCTCGCCGGTTTCGCGCCCGAACCGTGGAAGCCCGAGGATTGCGTCCAGCGCATGGCCGCATACGGACTGATGTCCAATGCCGCCGCGGAGCTGACCAACGCAAAGCTGCTGACGTCGATCGGCATCGACAAGGCGTCGATCCTTCTCGATCCGCAGCCATCGACGGATCTCGATCCGATTCCAGGGCTCGACTACACGGGTCTCGGACCTGAGGCCCTGCGCAACTACATCGGCAGCGATCTTCGGATCGAGGTTCCGGCCGGCAGCAACAACTGGGTCGTGGCCGGCTCGGTCACCGAGAGCGGCAAACCGATTCTGGCGAACGATCCGCACCGCACGATCGCCCTTCCTTCATTGCGCTATCTCGTGCACCTCGTTGCGCCGGGGTGGGATGTCATCGGCGCGGTCGAGCCGGCGCTGCCTGGCGTCGCAATCGGCCACAATGCGTCCGTCGCGTGGGGAATCACCGTCTTTCCGGTCGATCAGGAAGACTTTTACATCGAGACGCTGCGCCCCGGCCATCCCCGCCAGTACAGGACGGAGAGCGGCTGGCGCGACATGCGCGTCGAGCGCGAGCGGATCGCGGTGAAGGGCGGGAAGCCGGTTGACGTCGAGATCGAATTCACGCGCCACGGTCCCGTCGTCTGGAGGGATACCAATCGTGCCCTGGCTCTGCGCTGGGCGGGAGCGGAACCGGGAACGGCCGGATATCTGGCGTCACTCGCGCTCGATCGTGCGAAGAACTGGAACGAGTTCCTCACCGCGCTGCGGAGATGGAAAGCGCCGGCGGAGAACTTCGTCTACGCCGATCGCGACGGCAACATCGGCGAGCAATCGGCGGCGATGACGCCGAAACGATCGTGGACCGGGCTTCTTCCGGTCGACGGCGCGAGCGGCAAATTCGAATGGTCCGGCTGGTTCGATCTGGACGCCTTGCCGCGCAGTTTCAATCCGCAGGACGCGTTCATCGCCACGGCCAACCACATGATCATCGCCCGTGACGACCGTCGGAACCTCGGCTACGGGTGGGCGGCGCCTTATCGCGTCGAGCGCATCCACGAGGTGCTGCAACGGTGGATCGCCGAGCAGCACAAGATGACGCTCGGCGACATGGCGGCGCTGCAGAATGACGTCACCAGCCGTGCAGCGAAAGAAGTCCTCGACATCCTGAAGAATGGAGCACCGGCTTCAGCCGGCTCCGATCCCGCCGTCGATCTGCTCCTTGCCTGGGACGGCTCGGTGACCGTCGACTCCCCTGCCGCCGCGCTTTACGAAATCTGGATGCGCCGCCTCCGCTCCGCGTTCGTGCAGCGCGATCTCCGCAATGACCTGGTCCCGATCGGCGAGCGCGTTCTGCCGCTGCGTTCGATGCTGCGCACGATCGGCAACCTGCCGCTCGAGGATCGCTCCAGGCTGCTTCTGGGAACGCTGCACCAGGCCTTCGACGAGGCGCGAGCGGTGATGGGCGACGATCCATCGCGATGGCGCTGGGGCGCGATTCACGTCGTCCACTTCCGCCACGGCCTCGACAAACGCGGGGACGAAGCGAAGTTCGACCGCGGCCCGATCGAGCGGCCCGGCGACGGCGACACGATCGACGTGACTGCCGCGCGGCCTCCGTCATTCGAACAGGTTCACGGTGCGAGCTTCCGAGAAATCGTCGACCTCGGCGACTGGGACCGCTCGCTGGCGATCAACGTTCCGGGTCAGAGCGGAAGCCCAGGAAGCGCGCATTACGACGATCTCGTCCCCCTGTGGGCGCGCGGCGATTATTTCCCGCTGCTCTTCAGCAGGGCGCAAATCGAAGGAAATGCAGGCGATACCCTGATTCTGCAGCCGGCTCCAACGAAAAAGTGAACGTGATCCAGCTTACGCGCGGCGCAAAGCGTATTGCCGGAGAATGAGCCTCACATCGATCGGAAAAGGAGGGCGTACCCACACGCCCTCCTTTTATTTTCTGGAGGCTTCATGATGATTCTCTCTCTCTGCCAGGCAGTGTTCGGCGGTGCGGCGCTGATCGCCTGCTTCTTCGCGATCCGTTCCGTCATCCGGCACCAGCGCAGCCTCAGCTTCTACGTGACGCTGAGCGGCGCCTGCGCGCTCGCGTTCTTCCTTGCCGTCCCGCACACCGCACCGGAAATGATCCTGCTTTCGGTTCTGATGATCGCGGCCGGCGCGCTGTTGATTCCGGCCGAGAGTCAGCGCTCCACCCGTGAGCTGCTCGACGACGACATCGAGTTGCTCGGCGACTCGACCGCGACGCGGCGCCTGAGGAAGTAAATCGCGGCAGAAACAAGAAGGGCGGACCTTGCGGTCCGCCCTTTTGTCTCTCTGCAATGCGCTCGCTCTCAGTGCTGCATCCGCAGCGTTTCCGCGAGAGCGAAAGCCGGTAGCGGTTTACCGAAGAAGAATCCCTGCATGTCCGTGCAGCGTCTCGACAACAGATACGAGAGCTGGTCCTTCGACTCCACACCCTCGGCGACGATCCGGAGATCGAGTCCCCGCGCCATCGTGATCATCGCCTGCACCATCGCCGCGTCGTCGGCACGATTGAGCATGTTGTGCACGAAGCTCGGGGCGATCTTGAGCGTGCTCACCGGCATGTCGCGGAGATCGGTGAACGAGACTCCGCCGCTGCCGAAATCGTCGATCGCCACGCGGGCGCCGAACGCGTGAAGCTTCGTCAGCACGTCGGTCGAGCGCAGCGAATGCGCCAGCACGTGCTCGTTGATCTCGAGCTCCAGCGCCGAGGGATCCAGGCTCGCCTCGGCAACGGCATCCTCGAGAATGCGCTGCAGCGCGCGGTCGTGGAACTGACGGGACGACAGGTTGATGGCCATCCGGAATCCGGTCATCCCCTCTTTGTGCCACTGCCTCAGCTGACGGCAGGCCTCGTTGATGACGAACTCGCCGATCAGACCATCGAGATTGCCCTGCTCTGCGGCCGGAAGGAATTCGCCCGGCGCCACCAGTCCGAGGTCGGGGTGACGCCACCGCACGAGCGCTTCGATGCACTCGATACGGCCGGTCTGCACGTTCACCTCGGGGTGATAGTGCACTTCGAATTCGTTGCGGCTCAGACCGCGGCGCAGGCTGGCGATGAGCGACGCGCGCTCGAGGGCGCGGGCGTTCAGCTCCGGAACGTGGAAGCGGAACATGTTCCGCCCGCGCTCCTTCGCCTGGTACATCGCGGTGGTTGCGTTCTTCACGAGGGCGTCGGCGGTCATCCCATCCTGCGGAGTGACGGCGATTCCGATGCTGGCCTTGACGTCGATCGTCTGCACGTCCACCGTGAACTGGGTGGAGATCACATCGAGGATGCGCTGCGCGGCGATCGCGGCGTCGGTATCCGCGGCCATTTCCGTCAGCACGATCATGAATTCGTCGCTTCCGAAGCGACCGACTGCATCGTCTTCACGCACGCTCGAGGTCAGCCGATCGGCGACCGATTTGAGCAGACGGTCGGCGATGCCGTGTCCGAAGGTCGTGTTGACCAGCTCGAAATGGTCGATGTCGAGCAGCATCACGGCCACCGGTTTGCGATGCCGTTTCGCGCGCGACAACGCGACATTGAGACGGTCGACGACGAGCGAGCGGTTCGGCAGCGCAGTCAGCCCGTCGTGATGCGCCTGAAATTCGAGGAGCTGCACGGCCTGGCGCTG
Organism: Thermoanaerobaculia bacterium; assembly: GCA_035468985.1. Classification (GTDB taxonomy): domain Bacteria; phylum Acidobacteriota; class Thermoanaerobaculia; order Gp7-AA8; family Gp7-AA8; genus DASVHS01. The sequence continues at coordinate 96,530 of DATISF010000007.1, read as the reverse complement.
CTCGGTCACATCGAACATCGCCGCTTCGATCCACACCTTCTCCGCCTCGGCGACGTTGACGTACTTCAGGTTCTGGAGGACCCACGCAACCGAGCCGTCCTTCTTGCGGATGGCCACTTCCACGTTCGACAGGGTGCCGAGGTCGGGAAGCGCCGCCATGACCGTCATGGCATCAGAGGCGTTGAAGTAATTCAGTCTTCCGGCGGCAAGGAGCTCGTCACGAGACTCGTATCCGAGCATCCGGGCGCAGGCATCGTTGCAATCAAGCAGACGGCCGTCGGGCGTCTGTCTGAAGACCGCAACCATGTCGAGAGCGAAAGTGTGTTCGGCCATAGAGGCTCGCATGTCATCCACTACTTCAGTTATCAAGGTAACTTCCGTGGACGCACGCGCCTATCGGCCAAGAGTGCGAATTTTGGGTATACCGAACGGTATAGGCGATCGATCAGGCGATGCCGCGCTCTCGCGCGTAGAGGGTCAGCTCGACGCGTCCGTGGACACCGAGCTTCTTGTAAATCGCGTGGAGATGGGTTTTGACGGTCCCCTCTCCGATGAATAACTTGGCAGCGATCTCTTTGTTGCGCAGGCCGGCGGCGACCATCTTCACGATCTCCACCTCGCGCCGGGAGAGCACTTCCGCAGCGTGCCGGAGTCCGTTCTTGCGCTCCAGGGCCCGGTCGAGGGCGCGGACGATGAGCGTCTGATCGAGCGCGCGCTCTCCCCGGCTGACTTTGCGGACCGAATCCACCAGCGAAACCGCCGCGGATTCCTTCAGCACGAGGCCCCACACACCCTGTTCCATGGCGTCGAGCACCTGGTCATCTTCCATCGATGCGGTGAGGAGAATGACGCGAGATGGCAGGTGCTCGTCGTGAATGGTCTTCAGCACCGACAGGCCGTCACCGTTCGGCATGCGCACATCGAGAACGACGATGTCGGGGCGTTCCTTGCGGATGGCGGCGATGGCGTCATTGCCGTTCGTGCACGTCGCCAGAACCTTGAACTCCTTGTCACGGCGAAACAGCTGCTCGAGACCTTCGAGAATGATCGGATGATCGTCCGCCAGAACGAGGGTAGTGGCCATCTATGCTCCAAACCCGAGGGGCACCGTCATTCTGACGATCGCGCCGCTTTCCGTCGAGTCGACGGTCAGATTGCCGTTGAGAGACGAGACGCGCTCGGCGAGCACCGTCGGCCCGGCCTTCGAGTCGCGCATCTCCTCGAGCGTGAGGCGGCCGTGGAACGGGAATCCCGTTCCGTTGTCGGCAACCTCGATGTGCATCTCGCTTCCCGCCGTGCGGAGGCCGACGCGGACATCGGAGGCGCGGCCGTGTTTCGCCGAGTTCGTGACCGCCTCGTGGATCAGGCGGAACGTCTCCTGGCCGATGAATCCGGAGACGACCGGATCGATGTTCTCGACGTCGAAGGCCAGACGAATCCCCCACTGGTTCTCGAATCGCTGCCGGAGATCCTCGAGCCGTTCCGCGAAATCGAATTTCGTTTCGCGGCCGACAGGACGGGGCCGCAGCTGCTCGACGAAGCGGCGCAGTTCCCGCTGGTCGGACATGATCAGCGCCTGCGTCTCGGTGATCATCTTGCGCGCCAGTTGCGGATCGGTCTCCAGAGTGCTGTGGATGGTCTCGAGCTGCAGCACGACACCGGTAAACGACTGCAGCAGGCCGTCGTGCAGATCGCGGGCAACGCGAGTGCGTTCCTTCTCCACCGCTTCCGCGACCTGGTGGCGCAGCTGCGCGGTCGCTTCGAACTCCACGCCCAGGAGCACGGAGAGCGGCTCGGCGATGAGCAGCGAGATCTCGGCAGTCAGCCGCGGCTTGCAGACGAAAAGGCGCCCCTGCAGGGACTCCGCCGCAACCGGCACAGAGAAGATCGGCCCCTCGCCGATCAAACGGTGCAACCGGGAATCGATGGCTTCCCTCAGCGTTACATTCGGCTCGTCCGCAAAATGGAAGCGGTCGTGATCATCGATGTAAAACGAGCGCTCGGCCAGCTTGTCGTCGACAACGCTCTCCAGGCTGAGGTCCTCGTCTTCATTCCAGGTGAACTCTCGTCCGTTCAGCGATGCGACATTCAGCCACGGCTCGTCTCCTTCGTCGATCAGAAGGAACGCGCGCGGCGCCTCGAAAAGCTCGCAGCAGCGCTCGAGACATTCCTGAGCGAGCGAACGATGATCCCGCGCAAGGTGCCGGGGCCAGCGCCGCAGCCTGGCAGAGAGTTCCCGGAGTCGTTTCTGCATGGTCCCGCGAGCGATGGTAGCGCGGTTGGCCGTTACCAGTAATAACGGGCGATCACAGCCGCCAGTGCTGTCGCGTTGGCGGCGGCCGACACGGTCAGCAGGACGATTCGCGGAATCGCTTCGCGGCGGACGAGCGGCAGGCTGACGACCGCGAAGATCAACGGAACGATCGGCAGAAAGTATCGTCCCTGAATGCCGTCGATCTGGCGCGCGCACACGGCCGTCCACCCGAGATACGACGACAGCGCAATGCCGGCCACGGTCGCCGCAACGATCAGAAGCGACAGCAGCCGTACCGGCATCCGCGGCGCTTCCACGCCGCTCCAGGCGCAGAGCAGGAGGAGCAGCAGCTCCGCTGTGATGACCGCCTGCGGCAGCCGGATGTCCAGAAGTCCCAGCCGGCCGACGCCCTGCTCCGTGTATTCGAGTCCGTGCAGCCGCGCCTCGTGCACGATGGCGTCGCCGAACACGCCGGGGTCGTGACGGATGCAGTCGATCTGCGCGGCGGGATCGATCCGCACGCCAGGGCGGGCCGGGACGAACGCGCGCGCCGCGCTCCACATGGCCAGCGCAACGCCGGCGGCGGTCGCGGCGATGATGATTGCCCGATATGAGCCGCGCACGATCGGCACGACGAGCGCCAGCAGTGCGATCAGGAAGTACGCAGGCTTGCAGAGTCCGACGAATGCGCCGGCCGCGCTAAGAAGCGCGGCCTCACGCGGCGTCCGCGCACCACGCAACAGCAATGCCGTGAAGAGGAGCGACGCCGCGATCGTCATCGCATCGGGTGACCACGACGCCGCGAGGTACATCGCCATCGGCAACAACCCCGACGCGGCGAACACCCAGCGCAGCGCCGGAGCGATGCGGATTGCCATCGCCACCATCGCCACAAACGCCAGTCCGTTGAGCAGCCGCCCCAGATAAAAGGTGACGACCGGAATCGCGTGAACAACGCGGCCGATCGTCGCTGCAACGATCTGCGGAATGTAGGGAGCCGGCGTATAGCCCGCGGGCAGAATCACCGGAACGCGAGTCTCGGGCTCGAGCCGAACCCACCTCGCTCGATGAAACTCATCGTACGTGATCTTGAAGTCGGGGGTCGTCCGCCAGAAGACAAGAACAATCGACGCGAGGCCCTTCGGCAATTCGGCGGCCGCGCCGCGAGCCGTCATCGGCGGGAACAGCGCGCCATGAGCGATCGACTCGGCGCGCCAGAAGTGACCCACTTCGTCGGGGACCTGGAACGGCGGCGTGACGAACGTGAACAACACCACCGCGCACACCCCGACGATGACGAACAGCCGCTGCGTGGTCATCGCACGCCGCTCTCGACCTCCAGACCGAGGTACATGAGATTCGGGCGGAGCGGCGAGAAGGCGATGGCGTTGATGTCGTTGTAATCGCTGTGCGTCACCGTCAGCGAGCCGCTCCCGGCATCGAAGCGATAGAGATCGGTCCCGTAGTTCTGAAAGTACGTGCCGAACACGAAGTAGAGAACATCCGGCAGCAGCGGATGCGCGGCCATGATGTTGCCGTTGATCAGATGCACGCTGTCGGTCTGGTCGATGACTGCGCGGAAACTCGCTCCGCCATCACGCGACAAATAGAGATGCCTCAGCTCCTCGCCAAGATCGATCCCCTCGGCCCAGACCGTATTCGGATCGGCCGGTGAGACGGCGACCTCGAAGACGTTCGTGTGACCGAAGAGGCTCATCGAATGCTGCCACGTGCGTCCGGCGTCGAAGGAAGCGTACGTGCCGTCGATCGTCGTGCCCGCGAGCACGTGATCGAGGTTCGCGGGATCGAACGCGAAACGATAGATGATCACCGGTGACGCCGCGGGCGTCAGGATGGCGATGCGCGTCCACGTCTCGCCTGCATCGCGCGTTTCCCAGATCGTGCCGTCCGATCCGCCGGCGCGGACGTGACTGCCGTCGACAGGATCGACGCCGACTCCGACGAACGGGATCGGCTGCTTCAGCTTGATCGCTCCTCTTCCGTCATACCGCACGAGAAAGCTGCGATTGTCCGACCAGGCGTACGCCCGCCCCCCTTTCGCCGGCGCGATGCGCGGCGGAAACTCCGGATCTTCGAATGACGCGGCGACGCGCCAACTGCAACCGTTGTCCGTCGAGATCAGCAGGTCATTCTTGTGCCACGCGAGCAGCGTTCCGGCCGCGTCGAGCGCCGCCAGCCCGTATGTGTAGCCGATGCCCGACAAGCGTTCCGCCGTCGGTGCGAGCGTGGCGCCGTGATCGCGCGTGAACGTGACCGCGGGCGTGCCGGTGATCATCGAGCATGCGGGAAACGGCGACGGAACCTCGACCGCGCGGCGTCGTGTCGCTGCGGCAGCCGGAAATCCAAGCAGCAACATTGAAAAATAGAGCAGGGTACGTTTCATGTCGGCGGGATTCTCACAGATTCAGCGCGCCGGCGACAGAGGCGATCTGATCACGAATGAGTTGCCGTTGCGCGACAAGATCGCGATGCCGGAATGCGCGGAGATTCCCGATGACATCGTCGACATCCTCAATCACGCGTAGCGCGACATAACCGCTCACGGCGACGAGAATCGCGATCAGAACACCGGGCAGCCCGCCGCTCCCCGCGGCCACCGCGATCCAGGTCAAAGGATAGAACGCGAGCGCGGAGATGAACTTGATCGTCGCGGTCATCTCGTCCGCATCCTTTGAGAAACGCCGCGAGAGAAAGTCGACGATCCGGTAAGGGATGAAGTGAACGATCGCGCCGACGAACGCGAGCGGCAACAAAAGAATGATGCGCAGCATCGCGCCGGCGCGAATGCGCGGCGTGAGGTCCTCCGGGTCGAGACGCGCACCGCCCAGCTCCGACTCGAACCGGCGGAGGAGCGAGGCCAGGCGCTCGAGCCGGTCGGGATCGTGTTCGCGAAGGTAGTGATAGCCCTGCACGAACCGCCGGCGGAGCTCGAGCTCCGAGGCCAGCGGCTGCGACTCGCCGGCGGAGAAGATACGTTCCGCGCGCTCGATCAGCTCGAGCGCGGCGTGCGAGTCGGCCTGCAGTGTCACGCTGTCGAGCTGCTTCTCGATCTTCGACGTCAACGACAGCACGTCATCCGCCGCGGGCTCGCCATCCTCGCCGATCGCCACAGGCTTCACTTCGATCCCCTCTCCGAACCAGACGAGCGCTTCGCTGCGAAACGTCTGTTTCGCCGTGTAGTAGATGCCGGCGGGAATGATCGTCAGTGCCGGCAGCTCTGCGCCGAGGGCGATACGCGCCGCGCCGGTCTTCAGCTCGCGCAGTTGCGAATCGCTGTGCGTCGTCCCTTCCGGGAAGATGGCGATGCTGCCGCCACCGCGCAGCACCTCCCGCGCGCGGCCGAACGTCTCCGCGGTCGATCCTTTCGTGTTGTCCTGCTTGCGGTAGACCGGGATCGACTCGAACATGCGCACGAGGGCACCGATCACCGGATATCGAAACAGCGGAGCCTTCGCCAGAAACGAGACGCGCCGCGGCACGAAACAGAGAATGAACAGCGGGTCGAGGAGTCCGTTCGGATGATTCGCGGCGAAGATCACCGGACGGTCGAGCGGGACCTTCTCCTCGCCGGCAATCTCGATCCGGCGGAAGAACAATTTGAGGAGAGCGCGGAAGAAGCGCGTGAGGAGCGACCGCACCTTATTCCTTCCACGCGCCGGCAATCCAGATCACGCCGGCAATCACGATCGCCACCGGCACGACCAGGAACGCCCGCTCCAGCGAACTGGCGTCGGAAAGAGCACCGATCAGCGGCGGCGAAGGGATGTCGCCGATGAGATGCATCACCAGCACGGACATGCCCAGTGCCGTGGCACGCTCATTCGGCGAGACGGCATTCACGATCGCCGAGTTCACCGGTCCCGTGCACATGAAAATGAGCACCTCGGCGATCACGATCGCGGTGAGATAGGTGCCGCGATGCGGATTCGAGAGTGCCACGTAGGCCACCGGCGCGGCGATCAGCGTGGCGATCCCCGACACCCACAGATACGCCTGTTTCGTCCTGCGCAGCAGGAGATCGCCGATCCATCCCCCTGCAAACGTGCCGACGAATCCGGTCACGAGCGCGATGGCCCCGAACGTCACCGTCGCCTCCGTGCGCGTCATGCCGCGCACCCGTTCCAGAAACGCCGGCATCCAGAACGCCAGCCCTCCGAGAGCGAACGTGTACGCGCCGTATCCGAGGACGGAGAGGATGTACGTGCGGTTGCGGAGGAGGTGGAGGTAGGTACGAACGTAGGACCGACTCTCAGCCGGTCCTGCCGCCGGCTGGAGAGCCGGCCCCGCGTCGTACCGGCCTCGCGGTGGGTCGACAACCTTTAATACAAGGAACGACAAGATCAGCCCGGGCGCTCCGGCGATCCAGAACACCGCGCGCCAGCCGAAGGCCCGGTCGACGATGCCGCCGAGGACGTATCCGGCCGCGGACCCGACGGGAATCGCGGCGAAGAACGCGGCCAGCACGCGGCCGCGCTTTTCGATGGGAAAGTGATCGGAGAGCAGTGCCGGGGCGATCGTTCCATACGCCGCTTCGCCCACGCCCACGGTCGAGCGCGCGATGAACAGCGTCCAGAAACCGCGCGCGAATCCCGCCAGCGACGTGGCCACGCTCCAGATGGCGACGCCGAGGGCGACGAGCGGCGGACGGGCGCGGCGGTCACCCAACGTGCCGAAGATCGGCGACGTAAAGGTGTAGACGACGATGAAACCGGCGCCGATGAAGCCCAGCTGCGTGTCGGTGAGACGCAGCTCCGAGCGTTTGATCGATTCGACGACCGCGGCGACGATCCAGCGGTCGAGGTAGTTGAACAAATTGATGAACGTGAGGACGGCGAGCGCGTAACGGGCGGCGCGGCGTTCGGCATCCATCATCCAGAGTGTAGCTGCCCGAAACCCGTCCGCGGCGAAAACGTAATCATGAGGGAAACGCGGCGGGTATCATTCGAGGATCAATGAAAAGGATCGCCCCGATCGCGGCGTGTCTGCTCGGACTCGCCGGCCTGGCCATGCTCATCGGCCGCTTCAACACCTCGCAGCCGGCGGGCATCCGGCTGACGCGCGGCGAAGCGCAGGCCCTTGCCGACCGTGAAGCCCTCCGTCTCGGTATCCCCGTCGATCGATCGTGGAAGACGCTGACCTGGGCGAACTCGATGCCGCTCGACGACCAGCTCGACAAACAGCCGGCGCTCCGTCGGCGAGCTGAGAAAGACCCGGTCATCGGCCCGCGCCTCGGCGGATATCACGCGACGTATTACCGCCGCGGACTGGAGAAGTCCGTTCCGTACGGCGACGTCGTGGTCAGCGCCCAGACCGGACAGATCATCATGGGGCGCATCCGCATGCGTCCGGAGGAACCGGCGCCCCGGCTCACGGAACAGGAGGCGCGGCAGCGTGCCGACGCCTTCGTTCGTTCGCGCGATCTTCCCGGCGCGCCGAACCCGAATTTCGAGGACGCCCGGCCGACCGTTCTGCGCAATCGCACGGATTGGGTCATGCGTTACCGAGTTCCTTCGTCATTCCCGACGGGCAAAGTCGTCCCCTACCTCCATGTCCATTTCGCCGGCGACCGGTTTGCGGGCTGGCAGCTCATCGAAGAGATGGCCGACGGCAGCACGTTCCGCGGCGACAGCAGCGGCGACTTCATCGGTTTCTTCGCGCGATACGGCGTGATGTATTCACTGCTGCTCCTGCTGCTGATCATCTTCCTGAAGAAGTACCACGCCGGCGAGGTGGGCGTCGGAACCGCCACCGTCCTGTTCGGACTGGTGCTCGTGCTGGCGATTGCATTCGACGTGATCACCAACGGTCCGACATCCGAAGGCGTCGGACTGGGAAGTCTCGATGCGCGCGCCACCTCCTGGTCGCGTACCGGATTCAAGCTCTTGTTGTTCGATCTGCCGATGGCGGTCATCGTCTTCTTCGGCTGGGCAGTCGGCGAGAGCTACGCGCGCGAGCGTTGGGGCGAACGGCTGGCGTCGTTCGATGCGATCCTCCGCCGCGATCCGGTGAACGCCACGACCGGGCGATCGGTGCTGCGCGGCGTGCTCCTCGGTCCGGCCGTTGCGGCGGCGGCGCTCCTCGTCGGCCTCATTCCCGTGCTCCTCAACGTCGCGCATCCGTCGATCGGCGGCGGAACCGCGCTGGCCGTGATTTATGGCGGACCATCGGCGGTCTTCTTCAACGCGTCGATGGATGCGATCCTCGCTTCGGTCGTGGCAATTCTCTTCCTGCTCGCGTACGCCAACCGCTTCCGCTATCTCTGGCTGGGAGTCGCCGTCGCCATCATCTTCGGCGCCATCACGAACATCGGCGAGGTGCCCATCGAGCCTTACGTGTGGCGCGTGTTGTTCGGATTCGGCGCCACCGCGGCGACCGTCGTCGTGTTTCTCGCGTATGACCTGCTGACGGCCGACATCGCGCTCTTCAGCGGAATCATGTTCGTGTGCCTGATGCCGGTCGTGTCCGTTGCGCGTGGGCACGAATTCAGCGCGCTTCTTTCCTACATCACCATTCCCAACGCGGTGCTCCTGGCATTCAGCGCGATCGCCCTTCTGACGAAACGGGAAGTCATCTACACGTACGAGGACCTCGCGCCGCACGTGAAGAGAATCGTCGAGCGCGAACGGGTGAAGGCGGAGATCGATGCCGCGAATCGCATTCAGGCGGCGCTGCTCCCGCTCGACACTCCGAATCTCGCCGGCGCGTCGGTCGCTTCGCATTACCGCGCGGCGACGGAGATCGGCGGCGACTACTTCGACTTCCTTCTTCAACCGGGCGGCGAGATCGGCATCGCATTCGGCGACGTCTCCGGCCACGGGTTGACGAGCGGAATCGTCATGGCCATGGCCAAGTCGGCGCTGCTCGTGCAGCTCGATCACGATTCTTCTCCGCGCGGCGTGATGAACGTGCTCAACGAGATCGTCATCAAGACCGCGCCGAAGCGCATCCTCATGACGTTCTTCTTCGGCCTGCTCGATCCGCGCTCCCAGACGCTGCGGTTCTCATCGGCAGGGCATCTCGACCCGTACGTCTATCGCGCCGATCCCAGGCGCCTCGAGCCACTCTCCTCGTGGGGCTTCCCCCTCGGAGTGCGGCGGCGCGAACCGTTCCGCGAGCATACGGTCGAGTTCGCGGCCGGCGATCGCCTGATCCTCTACAGCGACGGACTCATCGAAGCGGTCGATGACGACGGCGAGCCGTTCGGATTCGATCGATTCGAGAAAACGCTGATGGAGAACGGCCACCTCACCGCCGACGAGATCAAGAAGGCGCTTCTGTCGTCGGTCCGCAAGTTCACGCGGAACCGTCCCCCGGAAGACGATCAGACGCTCGTGGTGGTGTCGTTCGATGAGGCGGTTTCCGACTTCGCGCCGCGGCGGGCGGTGGCGGCTGCGTTCTCGGAGTCGGTGAATTAGGGGTTCGGGGTTCGGCGTTCGGGGTTCGGGGTTCGCAGCGCAGAACTGCGAACCCCGAATCCCGAACCCCGCTACAATCCCCGGCCGCATGGCCAAGCCCGAAGCCCCCAACAAAGTCATCTACTCCATGGTCGGAGTGTCGAAGTTCTACGACAAGAAGCAGGTCCTCAAGGACATCTACCTGTCGTACTTCTACGGCGCGAAGATCGGCGTCATCGGCCTCAACGGGTCGGGCAAGAGCTCGCTCCTCCGCATTCTTGCGGGCGTTGAAAAGGATTTTCTCGGCGAGACGATCCCCTCACCTGGCCACACCGTGGGAATGCTCGAGCAGGAGCCGAAGCTCGACGACACGAAGACCGTGCGTCAGATCGTCGAGCAGGGTGTGCAGCCGGTGCTCGATCTGCTGAAGAAATTCGACGACATCAACAACGCCTTCGCCGATCCCGACGCCGATATGGACAAGCTCATGGAACGTCAGGCCAAGGTGCAGGACAAGCTCGATGCCGCGGGCGCGTGGGACCTCGACTCGAAACTCGAGATGGCCATGGATGCGCTGCGCTGCCCGCCGGGCGACACAGCGGTCTCGATTCTTTCCGGCGGCGAGCGGCGCCGCGTCGCGCTTTGCCGGCTCCTCCTGCAGGCCCCGGACATTCTTCTGCTCGATGAGCCGACGAATCATCTGGACGCCGAGTCGGTGGAGTGGCTGGAGAAACATCTGCAGAAGTACGAGGGAACGGTCATCGCGGTGACGCACGACCGCTACTTCCTCGACAACGTCGCGGGCTGGATCCTCGAGCTCGATCGCGGCCAGGGCATTCCGTGGCAGGGGAACTACTCCTCGTGGCTGGACCAGAAGCGGACACGTCTCGAGCATGAGGAGAAATCGGAATCGCAACGGCAGAAGACGCTTCAGCGCGAGCTGGAATGGATCCGCATGTCGCCAAAGGCGCGCCACGCCAAGGGGAAGGCGCGCATCAACGCCTACGAGAAACTGCTCAGCGAAGAATCGCGCGAAAGGATCCAGGAGCTCGAGCTCTACATCCCGCCCGGCCCGCGGCTCGGCAACGTGGTGATCGAAGCGGACGACGTGCGCAAGGCGTATGGAGACAAGCTGCTTATCGACGAGATGACGTTCAAGCTTCCGCCGGGCGGCATCATCGGAGTCATCGGACCGAACGGCGCGGGCAAGACAACGCTGTTCCGCATGATCGTCGGAGAGGAGAAGCCCGACGGCGGCAACATCCGCGTCGGCGAGACGGTGAAGCTCGCCTACGTCGACCAGAGCCGCACACTCGATCCGAACAAATCGATCTTCGAGGAGATCACCGGCGGCGGCGATGTCGTGCAGCTCGGCAATCGGGAGATGAATTCACGCGCTTACGTGGCCCGGTTCAATTTCTCCGGAACGGACCAGCAGAAGAAAGTGAGCGCCCTCTCCGGCGGCGAGCGCAATCGCGTGCACCTGGCCAGGATGCTCAAGGAAGGCGCGAACGTCATCCTGCTCGACGAGCCGACGAACGACCTCGACGTCAACACGATGCGCGCGCTCGAAGAGGCGCTGGAGAATTTCGCCGGATGCGCGATCGTGATCAGCCACGACCGCTGGTTCCTCGACCGCGTGGCCACGCACATCCTGGCGTTCGAGGGCGACAGCCGCGTCTACTGGTTCGACGGCAACTACTCCGAGTACGAAGAGGACAAGCGCAAACGCCTCGGCGCCGACGCGGATCAGCCGCATCGGATCCGTTACCGTCAGATGACGCGTTAGTCACATCCGTTCACACGAGTTGACCAGTCGTCAACAGCGTGCGTTCAAGAAACCGCGCGCGCATTCCGATTCGCCGAATTTTCCGCGACGCTGAATGTCGATTCCACAGGCCGAATCCGGGCACGCCGTTCTTGCAACTCCTCCTGAAGCTCGACAGTCGCTGTGTCGAGTTCATTCACAAGCGGTTCAACGTTCGTAACAGGAGGAAGGATGAAGGATCTCATGCGACACATAGCGCTCATTGCGCTGATGCTGCTCGTCTGCACGGCTGCGTTCGGCCAGACGACGGCTTCGCTGACCGGCCAGGCCACCACCGATGGCTCGCCGCTTCCCGGCGTCACGGTCACGATCTCGTCGGCGCAGATGCAGGGCACGCGCACGGCCGTCACCGGCGATGCCGGCGGCTTTAGCTTCGGCGGTATCCCGCCGGGCGAATACACGGTCAAGTTCGAGCTCTCGGGCATGGCCTCACAATCGAAGAGGGTCAAGATCGGCGTCGGCCAGACCGGCCGTGCCGACGCGGACCTCAAGGTCGCAGCGGTCGCCGAGGCGATCACGGTGACGGCGGCGGCGCCGTCGGTGCTGGAGACGCCGTCGGTCTCCGCGAACCTCACCTCGAAGCAGGTCGAGCAGCTGCCGGTGCAGCGCAACGTGCTCGCCACCGCACTGCTGGCGCCGGGCGTCAACGACAACACCGCGTCCAACAGCCAGCTGTCGATCTCCGGAAGCCCCGGCTATGACAACCTGGTGATGGTCAACGGCGTGTCGATCACAGAGAACGTGCGTCATCAGGCGCTGAATCTCTTCATCGAGGACGCCATCCAGGAGACGACGGTTCTCACCGGCGCGATCTCGGCCGAGTACGGCGGATTCACCGGCGGCGTCGTCAACTCGATCACCAAGTCGGGCGGCAATCAGTTCAGCGGTTCGTTCCGCGACGGCCTCACCAATCCGTCGTGGTCGGCGAAGTCCACGGGACAGGAGGCTGCAGGCACGAAGCTTCTCGACAAACTCAGCTCGGTCTACGAAGGAACGCTGGGCGGCTACATCATGAAGGATCGCCTGTGGTTCTTCGCCGCCGGCCGCGATACCAAGGGCGATCAGCAGCGCTCGCTGCGCGCAGTTCCCCTCGGCGACGCGACGAGGAAGTCGATCGACTTCGCGACCAGTACCAAAGAAAGCCGCGTGGAAGGAAAGCTGACCGGTCAGCTCACCGCGCGTCACAACATCACGGCGTCGTATCTCGACGTCAATTCGAGCCAGCAGGGCTCGGTCTTCACGACGACCTCGTACGATGCCGAGCAGCTCACGCCGCGCAAGGATCCGCAGAAACTGAAATCCGCGCACTACAACGGCGTGCTCACCAACAACTGGATGCTCGAGGCGCAATACTCCGCCATGGACTGGGGCGTGGCCAACGGTTCCGGATCAAAATTCACCGATTTCATCCGCGGAACGATCGTCCGCAACCGCGCCGACGGCAACGCGCGCTTCAACTCACCGACGTTCTGCGGCGTCTGCGACAAGGAGACCCGCTCGAACGACAGCTGGAACCTCAAGACCAACTACTTCGTGAGCAGCAAGGGTTGGGGCAACCAGAACATCGTCGGCGGCGTGGAGAACTTCAGCGAGCACCGCTTCGCCAACAACTACCAGTCCGGTTCGAACTTCCGCGTCTTCGTCAACAGCGTCGCCCGCTACAACGGCACGCTCTATCCGACGTTGACGCCCGGCAAGTCGGGTTCGGCCGCGCTCCTCTTCTGGACCCCGATCTTCGCGCTGCAGCAAAACAAGAGCAGCTTCGGAACACAGTCGGCGTTCATCAACGATCGCTGGGATCTGAACGACCACTGGAGCTTCAGCCTCGGCCTTCGTTATGACAAGAACGATGCGACCGATGCCAGCGGCAACAAGGTCTCGAAGGACAGCCGCATCACGCCGCGTCTGAACGCCACGTATGACGTCGCCGGCAATGGACGTCATCGCGTGACGGCGTCGTATGGACAGTACGCGTCGCGCATCGTCGACGGCCCGGCCAGCTCCCAGGCTTCTGCTGGAACGCCGGCCACGATCTATTTCCAGTACCTCGGACCGGCCATCAATCCGGCCGGCACGCCGGTCGATCAGCTCGTCGACACGCACACCGCCCTGCAGATGGTGAACGACTGGTTCACGCACGCCTGCAACTCGCAAGGCAAGTGCGGAACCGACAACCTCGACCTGATCCGCACCACCGGACCGTTCGGTGGCACCGCTTCGGTTCCGGGCTTCACCTCGCGCATCGCCGGCGACCTCAGCTCGCCGTACGTGAGTGAATTCACGATCGGGTATGGCGCGCAGTGGTTCACGAACCTCGTGACGCGCGTCGATCTGGTTTCGCGCGACTGGAAAGCCTTTTACGGCTTCCGCGTCGACTCCAGCACCCCGCGTGAGAACGACTTCCTCGGCCTGGCGCACGATGTCTCCATCGTCGAGAACACCAACGACATCACGCGCAAGTACCGCGGCATTCAGCTCCAGACCAGCTGGCATCCGAGCCGCTTCAACGTCGGCCTCAACTACACGTACTCGACGCTGAAGGGCAACGACGAGCAGGAGTCGGCCGTGAGCGGGACCGTCGGCAACACGCCGGGATCGATCTTCTACCCGGAGCTGAACACCTTCAAACAACGTCTCCCCGAGGGCTACCTGGCAGGAGATGAGCGCCATCGCGCGCGTCTGTTCGCCGGCTACGACGTTCCGATGTCTCACGTCCTCGGTGCGCTGAACATCACCGTGCTGCAGAACTTCGATTCCGGTCAGCCCTATTCAGCCGTTCAGCTGATCGATCTCTCGGACTACGCCGATCAGCTCCTGAAGAACACGACCTATGTGGGCGCGCCCACCGAGCCGCAGTATTACTTCAGCAAGCGCGGTGAGTTCCGCACGCCGGATGTCAGCTCCACGAACCTCTCGCTGAACTACCGGTATCCGATCAGCCGGCTCGAGCTGTACGCCGAAGGCCAGTTGTTGAACATGTTCAACCGGCAGTCGATCGCCGTGCCGCCGACCGGTGGCACCGCGGTCAACAGCACGGTCAACACCGCCGACACGTCCGCGAGCTTCCTGCCGTTCAACCCCTTCACCGACACGCCGAAGGAATGCCCGCAGGGCACGGCCGGCGCGGACTGCAAGGCGATGGGCGCGAACTGGCAGAAGGGCGCGAGCTTCGGAAAAGCGGCCAGCTCCACGTCGTATCAGTTGCCGCGCACCTACCGCGTTTCGTTCGGTCTCCGCTTCTAGACCGCAGGTTCTCGCGGTTCTCCCCAGCCCCGGCCGAAAGGCCGGGGCTTTTTGTTGTGCCGCCTCCTGAATCCAAGGAAAAGCGGAATTGTGTCCAACGAGCTGAATCGGTTTGTGACGGACACATTTTCGTGCCGCGGTAAGTGACGCCGAGTCAACAGCTTTCCTCGTGACGTGGCGAGGTGACGCATGTTTGCACAACGCTGCCCCGCCGATCCGACGGGGTTCGGTCACCCAAGGGTCATTTCTCTCGCACAACACTAAGGAGGAGAAGAAGGATGAAGTTGTTCACTCGTTTTTCGGCGCTCGCTGCGCTGCTTCTGCTCGTCGGCCTGCCGGCCTTCGCGCAGACGACGGCTTCGCTGACCGGCCAGGCCACCACCGATGGCTCGCCGCTTCCCGGCGTCACGGTCACCCTCTCGTCGGCGCAGATGCAGGGCACGCGCACCGCGGTTACCGGCGATGCCGGCGGTTTCAGCTTCGGCGCGATTCCGCCGGGGGAATACACGGTCAAGTTCGAGCTCTCGGGCATGGCCACACAGACCAAGAGGGTCAAGGTCGGCGTCGGCCAGACTGGACGAGCTGACGCGGACCTCAAAGTTTCGGCGGTCGCCGAGGCGATCACGGTCACGGCGGCGGCGCCGTCGGTGCTGGAGACCCCGTCGGTCTCCGCGAACCTGACCTCGAAGCAGGTCGAGCAGCTTCCGGTGCTGCGCAACGTGCTCGCCACGGCGCAGCTGGCGCCCGGCGTCAACGGCAACACCCCCGCGACCGGGCAACTGTCGATCTCCGGAAGCCCCGGCTACGACAACCTGGTCATGGTCAACGGCGTGTCGATCACGGAGAACGTGCGTCATCAGGCGCTGAATCTCTTCATCGAGGACGCGATCCAGGAGACGACGGTGCTCACCGGCGCGATCTCGGCCGAGTACGGCGGATTCACCGGCGGCGTCGTGAACTCGATCACCAAGTCCGGCGGCAACCAGTTCAACGGTTCGTTCCGCGACAGCCTCACGAACCCGTCGTGGTCCGACCGCACGACCGGTCAGAAGGCCGCGGGCACGAAACTCCTCGACAAACTCAGCTCCGTCTACGAAGGAACGCTCGGGGGCTATGTCCTGAAGGACCGGCTGTGGTTCTTCGGTGCCGGCCGCGATACCAAGAGCGACACGCAAAGCGCGCTCCGCACGGTTCCGCTCGGCGATGCCACGAGAAAATCGATCGACTTCTCCACGAGCACCAAACAGCGGCGACTGGAAGGAAAGCTGACCGGACAGCTCACCGCCCGTCACAACGTCTCGGCGTCGTATCTCGACGTCGATTCGACCCAGCAAGGCTCCGTCTTCACGACCACGTCCTACGATCTCGAGCAACTCACGCCGCGCAGCGATCCGCAGAAGCTCAAATCAGCGCACTACAACGGCGTGCTCACCAACAACTGGATGCTGGAAGGCCAGTACTCCGCCATGGACTGGGGCGTGGCCAACGGTTCCGGATCGCAGTTCACCGATTTCATCCGCGGAACGATCGTCCGTAACCGCGCCGACGGGAATGCCCGCTACAACTCCGCCACGTTCTGCGCCGTGTGCGGCAAAGAGACACGTTCGAACGACAGCTGGAACCTCAAGACCAACTACTTCGTGAGCAGCAAGAACTGGGGCAACCAGAACATCGTCGGCGGCGTGGAGAGTTTCGCCGAGCACCGCTTCGCGAACAACTATCAGTCCGGTTCGAACTTCCGCGTCTTCGTCAACAGCGTCGCCCGCTACAACGGCACGCTCTATCCGACGCTGACGCCCGGCAAGTCGGGTTCGGCCGCGCTCCTCTTCTGGACCCCGATCTTCGAGCTGCAGCGCAACGACAGCAGCTTCGGTACGAACTCCGCCTTCATCAACGATCGCTGGGATCTGAACGACCACTGGAGCTTCAGCCTCGGCCTTCGTTATGACAAGAACGATGCGACCGATGCCAGCGGCAACAAGGTCTCGAAGGACAGCCGCGTCACGCCGCGTCTGAACGCCACATATGACATCGCCGGCAACGGCCGCGGTCGTGTCACGGCGTCGTACGCGCAGTACGCGTCGCGCATCGTCGATGGCCCGGCCAGTTCGCAGGCAGCCGCCGGCAGTCCGGCCAGCATCTATTTCCAGTACCTCGGCCCGGCCATCAATCCGGCGGGCACGCCGGTCGATCAGCTCGTCGACACGCACACCGCCCTGCAGATGGTGAATGACTGGTTCACGCACGCCTGCAACGCGCAAGGCAAGTGCGGAACCGACAACCTCGACCTGATCCGCACCACCGGACCGTTCGGCGGCACCGCTTCGGTTCCGGGGTACACCTCGCGCATCGACGGCAGCCTCGGCTCGCCGTACGTGAGCGAATACACGATCGGCTACGGTGCTCAGTGGGCGAGCAACCTCGTCACGCGCATCGACCTTGTCGCGCGCGACTGGAAGGACTTCTATGCCTTCCGCGTCGACTCCGGCACGCCGCGCGAGACCGATTTTCTCGGCATCGCGCACGATGTGTCGATCGTGCAGAACTCCAATGACGTGAGCCGCAAGTACCGCGGCATTCAGTTCCAGGGCAGCTGGCGCCCGAGCCGCTTCAACGTCGGCCTCAACTACACGTACTCGACGCTGAAGGGAAATGACGAACAGGAGTCGGCGACCGGCGGTACGGTTGGCAACACCCCGGGATCGATCTTCTACCCCGAGCTGAACAACTACGCGCAGAGACTGCCGGTGGGCTACCTCTCGCAGGACGAGCGCCATCGCGCGCGCCTGTGGGCTGGTTACGACGTTCCCATGTCGCATGTCCTCGGCGCACTCAACATCACGCTGCTCCAGAATTACGACTCCGGTCTGCCGTATTCGGCACTCCAGACGATCGACCTCTCGCCGTACGCGGATACTCTTCTGAAGAATGCCACCTACGTGGGTGCACCCACGGAACCGCAGTATTACTTCAGCAAGCGCGGCGAGTTCAGGCTCGCCAACGTCAGCTCGACCGACCTGTCGCTGAACTACCGTTATCCGATCAGCCGCGTGGAGCTCTTCGCGGAAGGTCAGGTGGTCAACGTGTTCAACAGCCAGGCGATCACGACGGTGAACACGTCCGTCAGCACGGCCGATACGTCTTCGAACTTCCTGCCGTTCAACCCCTTCACCGACACGGCGAAGGAATGCCCGCAGGGCACACCCGGCGCGGACTGCAAGGCGATGGGAGCGAACTGGCAGAAGGGCCTCAATTTCGGCAAGGCGGCAAGCTCGACGTCGTATCAGACAGCACGGACCTACCGCGTTTCGTTCGGTCTCCGTTTCTAGACACAGGTTCTCGCAGTTCTCCTCAGCCCCGGCCGGAAGGCCGGGGCTTTTTTTTGCCACCTCACCTCACGTCACATGGTGAATCCAAGAATCCGTGGAGATCTGTCCGGTTGGCTGAATCGAACTGTGACGTCCGCTCCGCCAAATCATGGCTAAGTGATCCGCTTTCAATACTTTCCTCGGTTACGGGCAAAGTTACGGAATTTGCACTAACATGCCCGCCAAATTTGTAGGGGGTTCGGTCCTCGCACATTTGTTTTCTCAGACAACACAAGGAGGAGAAGGATGAAGCTGTTCACGCGTTTCACAGCGCTCGCTGCGCTGCTTCTGCTCGTTGGCCTCCCGGCCTTCGCGCAGACGACGGTTTCGCTGACTGGCCAGGCCACCACGGATGGCGCGCCGCTCCCCGGCGTCACAGTCACGATTTCGTCGCCGCAGATGCAGGGCACGCGCACAACCGTCACCGGCGATGCCGGCGGCTTTAGCTTCGGTGCGATTCCGCCGGGCGAATTCACGGTCAAGTTCGAGCTCTCGGGCATGGCCACACAGACCAAGAGGGTCAAGATCGGCGTCGGTCAGACCGGCCGTGCTGACGCGGACCTCAAGGTTGCGGCGGTCGCCGAGGCGATTACGGTCACGGCGGCGGCGCCGTCGGTTCTGGAGACCCCGTCGGTTTCCGCAAACCTCCAGGCGAAGCAGGTCGAGCAGCTGCCGGTGCAGCGCAACGTGCTGGCCACCGCGTTGCTCGCCCCGGGCGTCAACGACAACACGCCTTCGGGCTCACAGCTCTCGATCTCGGGAAGCCCCGGCTATGACAACCTGGTCATGGTCAATGGCGTGGCGATCACCGAGAACATCCGTCACCAGTCGCTAAACCTCTTCATCGAGGACGCGATCCAGGAGACGACGGTTCTCACCGGTGCGATCTCGGCCGAGTACGGCGGATTCACCGGCGGCGTCGTGAACTCGATCACCAAGTCGGGCGGCAACCAGTTCAGCGGGTCGCTGCGCGACTCGCTCACCAACAACGCCTGGCAGGAAAAGACGCCGCTCCAGAAGGCGAACAACACGAAACTCGTCAGCAAGCTCAACAGCGTGTACGAAGGAACACTCGGCGGATTCATCCTGAAGGACCGCCTGTGGTTCTTCGGCGCCGGCCGCAAGACCACGAGCACGACGCAGAGCTCGCTGCGCACGGTTCCTCTCGGCGACGCGACGCGTTCCGCGCTGGAGTTCGCCTCCGCGACCGACGAGAAGCGATGGGAAGGAAAGCTGACCGGCCAGGTCACGGCCAAGCACAATCTGTCGGCGTCCTACCTCGATCTGAAGCGCACGATCGACAAGTCGGCGTTCAGCGCCGCGGCAACGTACGATTTCGACTCGCTCGCTCCGCGCCGCGACCCGCAGAAGCTGAAGCAGGCCCACTACAACGGCGTCCTGACGAACAACTGGATGCTCGAGGCGCAGTACTCGGCCATGGACTGGGGCGTTGCCCTCGGCAACGGCGCTCAGTTCACCGACTTCGTTCGCGGCACGCTCGTCCGCAACCGCGCTGACGGCAATGCCCGCTTCTATTCACCGACGTTCTGCGGCGTCTGCGACAAGGAAACGCGTTCGAACGACGGCTGGAACGTCAAGTCGAATTACTTCATCAGCAGCAAGGGATGGGGCAACCAGAACATCGTCGGCGGCATCGAGCGCTTCGCCGAGCACCGTTTCGCGAACAACTATCAGTCGGGGTCGAACTTCCGCCTGTTCGTGAACAGCGTGCAGCGCCTCAACGGCGTGCTCTATCCGACGATCACGCCGGGTCGCGCGTCCTCGGCTGCGTTCATCATCTGGACACCGATCTTTGCACTGCAGCAGCGTGAGACCGACTTCGGAAGCGACGCGCTGTTCGTCAACGATCGCTGGGATCTGAACGAGCACTGGAGCTTCAGCCTCGGCGCCCGTTACGACAAGAACATCGCCACCGACACCAGCGGGACCAAGGTGTCGGACGATCACCGCATCACTCCGCGCCTGAACGCGACGTTCGATCCGGCCGGCAATGGTCGCAACCGCATCACCGCGTCTTACGCGCAGTATGCGTCGCGCATCGTCGACGGGAACATCGGCTCGTCCGGTTCATCGGCCGGCAACCCGGCCACGATCTACTTCTCGTATCTCGGACCGGCCATCAACCCGGCTGGAACCCCCAACGACCAGCTCCTCGACACGGCACACGCGCTGCAGATCGTCAACGATTGGCTGACGAAGGCCTGCAACGCGCAGGGCCAGTGCGGAACGGCGAACCTCGACCTTCTTCGCCCGAACACCGGCGCCTTCGTGCCCGGATACAGCGGCAAGATCGACAAGGCGCTCAACTCTCCGTACGTCCAGGAATACACGATCGGCTACGGCGCGCAGTGGGCGCAGAACGTGGTCACCCGCATCGACCTCGTGTCGCGCGACTGGAAGGCCTTCTACGGCTTCCGCGTCGACCAGAGCACTCCACAGTCGACCGACCCGCTGGGCATCAAGCATGACGTGTCGATTCTCGAGAACACCAACGACATCACCCGCAAGTACCGCGGCCTTCAGTTCCAGGGCAACTGGCGTCCGGGCCGCTTCAACGTCGGCGTGAACTACACGTACTCGACGCTGAAGGGCAACGACGAGCAGGAATCGGTCACCAGCGGCACCATCGGCAATACCCCTGGCGCTCTTTACTATCCGGAGCTGAGCAACTACAGCCAGTTCCAGCCGAGCGGTTATCTGGCGCAGGATGAACGTCACCGCATGCGCGCCTGGGTCGGATATGACGTTCCGATGCCGCGCGTTCTCGGCGCACTGAACATCTCGTTGCTGCAGAGCTACGATTCGGCGCTGCCGTACTCGGCCGTGCAGAACGTGGATCTGACGTCGTACCTCGGCACGCTGCTGCCGGCGAATTCGCGTTACGTCGGCGCCCCGGCCGCGCGCCAGTACTACTTCAGCAAGCGCGGTGAGTTCCGCGTCGACAACATCAACTCGACGAACCTTTCGCTCAACTACCGTTACCCGATCAGCCGCTTCGAGCTGTACGGCGAAGCGCAGATGCTGAACGTGTTCAACGCGGACGGCGTTGCCCTGCCGGGTTCCATCCGCACCACGGTCTCCACGGCGAATACCTCGTCGAACTTCGCGCCGTTCAACCCCTTCACCGACACTCCAAAAGAGTGCCCGCAGGGGACGGCAGGTGCGACTTGCAAGGCCGGTGGATACAACTTCCAGAAGGCTGCCGACTTCGGAAAGCCCACCAGCTCTGCCGCCTACCAGCAGCCGCGCCTGTGGCGCGCCTCGTTCGGCGTGCGCTTCTGACGCCAGTTTTCTCTCGCAGTGATCAGCCCCGGCCGCGAGGCCGGGGCTTTTTGTTTGTGGAGCGGCGGTCGCCCTCGGCCGCCGTTTCGCCGCGCGGGGGCGCGCGGCGCTCCCTATTACCGCGGAGCGCGCGATCGCCAACGGCGTGCGGCGCTCACGTCCTCGACTGCTTCCATCGTCCGCGCAGCCAGCTCGTACGCGGCGCGCGACGGGTTCGCGCGCACCATCCGCTCGAGCGTGCGATCGACAGCGGCACGATCGCCGGTCGTAAAGTAGAGAACCGTGAGCCGCGCGTACGCGAGACGGTTGTTCGGAAACAGCGAGATCTCCTTCTCGTACGCGCTCACGGCTTCGGCGGTGTGATCCGTGCGCGCCAGAATGTCGGCGCGAAGCGCCTCCAACCCGTAAATGCCTTTCTCTCCTGCCGACTTTGCGTGCCCATCGGCCTGATCGATCAACTGCAGCGCGTCCCGAAAGCCGCCGGCCGCATGACGCACTTCTGCCCGCAGCAGAAGATCGCCGGCAGTTTCGGGCAACTGATCGGCAATCTTCGCCGCGCGCGCAACGTCTTTGCGCGCCAGCGCGATCCGCACTTCGACGCGCCGCGCCTTGTCGGGACTGCCGGCCATCGCCGCTTCGGCCGCGCTCCCGGCGTCGTCGAGGCGGCCGGCCTGCACGTAGGCATCGGCGAGACTCGCGGCGATCTCGCTCGGAAACACCCCCGAGCCGCCGATGGCAGCCTTGTACTCGCGGATCGCATCGTCGGTCCGCCCCATGTCCAGGAACATCTCCGCAAGCCGCACCCGCAGGTCGACGAGCCGCGGATTCTTCGCCAGCAGCGCGTTCATCGCCTTCTCCGCCTCGGCATAACGTTGCTGACTCGCGAGCTGATACGCGATGCGGATGTCTTCGAGCATCCCGATGACATCGCGCGGATTCGGCAATGACTTCGGATCCCCCCTCTGCCGCGCCGAGCCGACGTACCCGAGCGCAGCGAGCTTCGCCGCATCCTCGGAGCTGATGGCGGTGTCGCCGGCCGTCGCCGGCGGAAACTTCTCGAGCTCCGTTCGCATGCGCGCGGCGTCGCGGCGATGTTCGGCGATGACATCGCTGCGCTCGCGCGGATCGGATCCAAGGTCGTACAGCTCCGGCCGCGACGACTCGATGTAGTGATACGGCCCTTCGATCATCGACCGCAGATCGCTCCAGCCGAGCTGCACGTACGGATAGATCGTCTCGCTGTAAATCGAGCGCGATGCGGGCGGCTTCGCAAACAGATCGATCCCGTCGCTCTTCTCCGCCTGGAGGCCGGTGAGCGCTGCGATGGTCGGCACCAGATCGACGAGCGCCGCCGGAGATTTGGCCCGCGTTCCCTTCTGCTCTCCACGTGGCAGCTTCACGATCAGCGGAACACGGATCAGTTCCGTGTACAGAAGAATCGAATGCTGCAGCTCGCCGTGATCGCCGAGTCCTTCGCCGTGATCCGAGGTGATGATGATGATCGAGTTGTCGTAGAGCCCGCGCTGCTTCAGATGGCGGACAAACTCTCCGACGATGGCATCGGCGGTGGCAATCTCTCCGTCGTAGGCATTCGCATAACGGCTGCGGAACGGTTCCGGCGGATCGTACGGAACGTGCGGCTCGTACAGATGCAGGAACAGGAAGAAGGGCCGCGATCCGATCGAGTCGACCCATTTCTCCGCGAGCGCGGTCGTGGTCACGCCGCTGCGCTGGTACTCGCGGAAGCGCGCGCCGGGCGCGGGATCGACCGCATCGTCGTACCACTGGAACGCGTCGCGAAGTCCGGTCTCGCCGCGAAGCACGTATGACGATACGGCGGCGCCGGTCGCGTATCCGGCTGACTGCAATCGTTGGGGCAGCGACGGATGCTTCGCCGCGTCGTAGCGGAAGCCGAGGTTGTTGCGAACGCCGTGAGTGGTGGGGAGCTCACCGGTCAGCATCGAGACGTGGGACGGAAGCGTCATCGGACAGTGCGACCAGGCCTGGTCGAAGACAACGCCGTCGCGCCCGAGCTCATCGATTGCCGGTGTCTCGACCGCCCGATAACCGTAGAGCGGAAGGTGATCGGCGCGGAGCGTATCGATCGAGATCAGGACGACCGGAGCACCGGCGAAGAAGCGGCGCTCAGACGGCTTCGAGCAGGAGAGGGCGAGAAGGGCGACGGTGATCAGGGTCCGGCGTTCGAACACCGCACGGAGGATACCCTCACGACCCCCGAGATCGGTCCGGTCGATTCGGATTCCTGGTACAACGAATCGGAAAACTGAATCGACAAAACGTCACATCTTCTTGTGACAAATAGCTAAATCGTTGTCGTAGTTCGCCAAAGACGCAATTGCATAAATGGCCTTGAACGTGCGAAAGTCACGACACGGCAACATCCGTGTGTCGTTTCGATTACGAACAAAGAGTAGGAGGGTTCATGACCAAGCGTGCTCACAGGTTGAGTTGTGCTCTGTTCCTGGTGCTTCTCATCCTGCCCTTTGCCGCGTTCAGCCAGGGGCTGACCGGATCACTCACCGGAACGGTGACGCAGGACAACAGTCCCCTACCGGGGGTCACGATCACGATCTCCTCCCCGCAGATGCAGGGAACCCGAACGGCGGTCAGTAACGAAGCCGGGGGTTACAACTTCGGAGCGCTGCCGCCCGGCGACTACACCGTGCAGTTCGAGTTGCAGGGCATGCAGACGCAGAAGCAGACCGCGCACGTCGGCGTCGCCCAGACGGCACGCGCTGACGCCGCGATGAAGGTCAGCAGCGTCACCGAGGCCATCACGGTGACCGCGGCCGCGCCGGCGGTTGCGGAAACGACCGAAGTACAGACCAACTTCGGTCATGACGCCATCGAACAGCTTCCCATTGGACGGACGATCACGGCGATCACGGGACTCGCTCCCGGAGTGGTCTCGGGCGTGAACGGTTTCGCGATCTCCGGCGGCCAGTCGTTCGACAACCTCTATACGGTCGACGGCGCGGTGGTGCAGGAGAACCTGCGCGGACAGCCGCACAACCTGTTCATTGAAGACGCGATTCAGGAGACCACGATTCAGACCGCCGGCATCTCCGCGGAGTTCGGTAACTTCACCGGCGGCGTGGTCACCGCGATCACGAAGTCGGGCGGCAACCAGTTCAGCGGATCGCTCCGCGACAGCCTGACGAATCCGAATTGGACCGCGAAGTCACCCGATGTCTACTCGACCGTGAACGGCGTGGTCCAGACGGTTCCGACGCCCGATCCGATCGACAAGATCAGCCACCAGTACGAAGGAACGCTCGGCGGACGCGTCATCCGCGACCGCCTCTGGTTCTTCGCCGCGGGCCGTTACGTGAAGAGCTCCTCGACTCGCTCGCTTGCCAGCGCCGGCGGCGCATACACCCGCCAGGACACGGACAAACGCAAGGAAGGAAAACTGACCGGCGCAATCACTCAGCAGCACAGCATCGTCATCTCCATGATCGATGCGCCGACGAGCCACACGAACGACTGCCAGCTCGGTTGTTTCGACATGTCATCGGTGACCCCGAGCGTGTCGAATCCCAATCGATTCAAGACGGGGTTTTACAACGGCGTGTTCACCAGCAGCTTCCTCGTCGAGGCGAAGGCCACCGACAAGACCTTCGCGTTCGTCAATTTCGGCGGCACGGACCACGATCGCGTGACCGGCACGCCGGTCCGTTTGACCGCGCCGGGCTTCGGCTCGGTCACCAACGAGCCGTTCTTCTGCGGCGACTGCCGGCAGGAAGACCGCAACAGCAAAGAGTACGGCCTGAAGGCGACCTACTTCCTCGGCACGCGCGCGCTCGGCAACCACACGATCGTCGGCGGACTCGATCGCTGGCACGAGACGCTCGCCTCGGACAACTACCAGACGCCGTCGGGCTACGTGATGATCCTCGGCAGCCTCGCCCCGTCCCGCGACACAAGCCACAACACACTCGTGAACGTGAAAGGCGGGACCAGCGGCGATCAGATCCAGTACTGGCCGATTTTCGAGCCGACGAAGGGCTCCGATCTGAACACGGACGCCGCCTACGTGAACGACAAGTGGGACTTCAACAATCAATGGCAGTTCAACGTCGGCTTCCGCTTCGACAAGAACGACGCCAGCGACAGCACGGGAAATCCGGTCGCCAATGACTCGAAGCTCAGCCCGCGTCTTGGCGTCGGCTACGACGTGTTCGGTACCGGCAAGCTCCGTCTGAACGCCAGCTACGCGTCATACGTCGGACGCCTCGCCGACGGCAATGTCTCCGAGGCCGGTTCCGTGGCCGGCGTTCCGGCGCGGTTCAACCATCGATATCAGGGACCCGATCTGCTCAACATGAGCCCCGAGGCGGCAATGACCGCGATCTGGGCCTGGTTCGACCAGCAGGGTGGAATCGACAAGACGCCGGTCGTCAACCAGAGCGTTCCCGGCGCAACCACCGTCATCGATGGTTCGCTCAAGTCTCCCGGCGTGAAGGAATGGTCGTTGGGAGCGAGCACGCAGATCGGCACGAAAGGATTCCTGCGCCTCGATTACATCAAGCGCGACTGGAAAGACTTCTACACGAACTTCACAAATCTCCAGACGGGCACGACGACGTTGCCGAGCGGCGCGAAGGCCGACCTCACGAAGGTTCGAACCTCGAACGAGTTTTCCCGCAACTACAACGCGGTCGAGGTGCAGGCCCAGTACCGCCTCACCCGCGCGTTCAACGTCGGCGGCAACTACACCTGGTCGAGGCTTCGCGGAAATTACACCGGCGAGACGTCGGGCAGCGGACCGGTACCTTCCGGCGCGCCGAACACCGTCTATCCGGAATACAACAACTTCGCGCAGAGCAGTCCGATCGGACCCATCACCGGCAGCGACCAGACTCACAAGGCTCGCGCCTGGGCGGGATATGACTTCCAGACGTTCCTCGGCACCTTCAATCTCAGCGCGCTGGAGCGCTTCGATTCCGGCGGTGCATATTCGTTGAGCGGCTCGGTCGACATCCGCCAGAACGCGAACTTCTACGGCACCGGAAAAGCGGGCGGCGTCGTGAACCCGGGCTATCAGACCCCGCCGACGTCCGTCGGAGTCTTCTTCAGCGGCCGCGGACAGTATCGTTTCCCGAACATCACGAACACCGATCTCGCCCTCAACTACAACTCGAATCCGGGCTGGCTCAAGGGCGCCATGTTCTTCGTGCAGACGGAACTGATCAACGCGTTCAACGAGCACGGAATCGTTTCGTACAACACGTCGGTGCTGACGCATTTGAACGACTCGACGCTGCAGCGATTCAACCCGATGGCCGGCGACACACCGGTCGAAGGGGTGAACTGGAAGAAGGGACCGCTTTTCGGTAAGCCCACCGCGGTGACGACCTCAGCCACGAATGGGAGCTATCAGCTGCCCCGCACGTATCGCGTGTCGGCAGGGATCCGCTTCTAGTTCCGCTCGCCCTCACCCTTTCGAGCCCCGGCCTCGGCCGGGGCTTTTTGTTCCCGCGGCAGGCCGCGGATTCGGATTCTCGGACGTTACGCATCGAAAAACCGAATGATCGCGTGGCAACGGTTTGATATCCAATTGGCTAAGTTGTTGTCGGTATTCAACAAACACTGATTTGCATAAATGGCTTCAAACGTGCGAAAGTGCCCGCCCAGTGACATCCCTGTTTCCTTTCCAACACAAATAAAGAGTAGGAGGGTTCATGGCCAGAGGCAGTCGCATCATTTTTGGTGCTCTCATCATGGTTATGTTGTTCCCCGCCGCGATGTTCGCGCAGGGGACGACAGGTCAATTGACCGGGACCGTGACGCAAGCGGGGGCACCGCTCCCGGGCGTGACGATCACGATTTCATCGCCCAACCTGCAGGGCACGCGCACGTCCACGACGAACGAGAACGGCGCGTACAACTTCCCCGCGCTGCCGCCCGGCGACTACACGGTCGTCTTCGCCCTGGAAGGCATGCAGACGATGTCGCGGAAGACCAACGTCGGCCTCGTCACGACCGCGCGCGTCGACGCGGAGCTGAAGATGGCGAAGGTGGCCGAGGCCATCACCGTCACAGCGTCAGCGCCGACAGTGCTCGAGACCACGCAGGTCGAGACCAACGTGAAGCAGCAGGAAGTCAACCGACTCCCGATCGCTCGCAATCCGGTGGCGGTCGCGAACCTGACCCCGGGCGTCACGACGAACGGGCCGCGCAATGCGACGGTCATTTCCGGCGCGTTCGCGTATGACAACCTCTGGCTCGTCAACGGCGCAGTGGTCAACGAGAACCTGCGCGGACAGCCGCACGCGCTGTACATCGAAGACGCAATCCAGGAGACCACCGTCCTGAGCGGCGGCGTCTCGGCCGAGTACGGCCGCTTCACCGGCGGTGTCGTTTCGGCGATCACCAAGTCGGGCGGCAACGAGTTCAGCGGATCGCTCCGCGACTCGCTCGACAAGCCGTCATGGACGGCGGAGTCGGAGCCGAATCAGCCCGCTCCGCCTGTCGACAAAATCAACTCCACCTATGAAGCGACGTTCGGCGGCCGCATCGTCCGCGATCGTCTGTGGTTCTTCACCGCCGGCCGCAAACAGGACGACAATGCGCCCCGAAATCTCAACGTCGTCAAGTCCGGCTTCACCCCCGGCGCCTACAACCAGAAGAACACCCGCCATCGCTACGAGGGAAAACTGACCGGCCAGATCACGCCGAAGCACAGCCTCGTGCTTTCGTACCTGAACAACAAAGTCAGCCAGACCAACAACTGCCAGCTGGGCTGCCTCGACTACCGGACTCTGGCCCCGATCCAGACGAATCCGAACGATTTCAAGACCGCCCATTACAACGGCATTCTCACGAACAGCTTCATGGTGGAAGCCGACTACGCGAAGAAGTACTTCGCGTTCGTCGGATCCGGCGGAATCGGCGGATATGGATCGACCGATCCGGCTGTGATCGCGGAAAACTCACCGATGATCGACCAGGTCGTCACCGGTGCCGCGTTCAACGCGCCGTACTTCTGCGGCGTTTGCACTCCGGAAACCCGTAACAACAAGGAATGGGAAGTCAAAGGTCACTACTTCCTCGGCACGAAGTCGCTGGGCACGCACAACGCCGTATTCGGTTACGACGACTGGGCGGAGCAGCGCCAGGCCGACAACTATCAGTCGCCCACCAGCATCCGTTTCGACGTCCGCACGAACCCGCCGGTGCAGAATCCCGACGGTACCGTTTCCATCCAGGTCCACGGCGATCCGGCCGGCAACGGCGATCGCTTCATCTACTTCCCGATTGCGTTTACTTCGAAGGGATCGGACCTCGTCACGAAGTCGGTCTTCTTCAACGACAAGTGGGACCTGAACCCGCACTTCAGCTTCAATCTCGGTGCCCGTTACGACAAGAACGACGCCATCGACAGCTTCCACAACAAGGTTTCGGACGACTCCGCGGTCAGCCCGCGCCTCGGCGTCATCTATGACGTCTTCTCGAACGGCAAGCTGCGCGTCGACCTGAACTACGGCAAGTACGTCGGCCGTCTCGCCGAGACCGTCGCCAGCGGCTCCTCCGCGGCCGGCAATCCGGCCACCTTCCGTTACGCGTACGCCGGACCTGATCTGCCGCTGATGGATTCGCGTGCGGCAGCCCTGCAGGTCTTCCAGTGGTTCTACGCCAACGGCGGCTACAACCGCTCGGTCATCTCCGCCAGCATTCCCGGCGTGAACACGAAGATGATGGGCACGATCCAGTCGCCGAACATGCGCGAGATCACTGTCGGCGCCGGTATGCAGGTCGGCAAGGGCTTCTTCCGCGGCGACTACATCAACCGCGACTGGCAGGACTTCTACGCACAATTCACCAACCTCTCGACGGGCTCGGTGCTCAACCCGGCCAACAATCAGCTTGTCGATCTGAACCTGATCGGCAACTCCTCCGTCCCGACCCGTAAGTACTGGGCGGCGCAGTTCCAGGGTCAGTACCAGCTTCCGATGAACTTCTCGCTCGGCGGCAACTACACCTATTCGAAGCTGACCGGCAACGTCGAAGGCGAAACCGGCGGCGCCGGCCCCGGCACCTTCACTGGATCGACGGTGTCGTATCCGGAATATCAGGCCTTCGCGCAGAACGCACCGATCGGATTCCTCAACGCCGACCAGCGCCACAAAGTCCGTCTCTGGCTGAACTACACGCTCGGCTCGCCGATCGGCCGCTTCAACATCGGACTGATCGAGCGCTATGACTCCGGCACGCCGTACTCCGCATCGGGATCGATCCCCATCACGTCGGCGATGCTGTCCGACGCGAACAAGAACCCGATCTATCCGAACGGCGCGACGCGCGATCCGGCGCACGATTACGCCACGCGACCCACCGCCGTCACGTACTTCTTCGGTGAGCGCGGCGCCTACCGCTTCGACAACCTGACCGCGACCGACCTGGCCATCAATTACGAGCTGCCCGTGAAGGTCGTCGGCCTCTTCGTCAAAGCAGAATTGCGCAACGCGTTCAATCAGATCGCGAATGTCGGCGGCGACACGACCGTGTTCACCGCGAACAACTCCGGCCGTGGGCTCTCCGCGTTCAACCCGTTCACACAGGCGCCGGTCGAATGCCCGCAGGGCTCCACGGCCGCGCAGTGCACGGCGATGGGCGCGAACTGGATGAAGGGTCCGAATTTCGGCAAGCCGCTTTCGGACACCACGTTCGCGACGCAGGGCAGTTACCAGCTGCCGCGCACGTACCTGTTCTCATTCGGGGCCCGCTTCTAGTCCGTCCATCCCGCTGTAACGAGCCCCGGCTTCGGCCGGGGCTTTTTTTTGCCGGAAAGAGATAAGATCGCCTCCAAAAATCGGCAGTTCAGGGAGGCGACGTGAGACTCCTCCGTGCAATCGCTGTCTGCTTCATCCTTCTACCTCTCGTACCGCTCGCGTTTGGTCAGGGCACCACCGGTGCGCTGACCGGAACGGTCACATCCAACGGAAGCCCTCTCCCGGGAGTCACGGTGACCGCGACCTCTCCCGCCCTGCAGGGCATCCGGTCGACAGGCACCGGCGAAGCCGGCGGCTACAGCTTCCCCGCACTTCCCCCCGGCATGTACGACGTGCGGTTCGAGCTCTCCGGAATGCAGACGCTCACGAAACGCGCGCGCGTCGAGCTGGCGCAGACCGCCAGGACCGACGCCGAGCTGAAAGTGAGCGCGGTGGCCGAAGCGGTGACGGTCACGGCGACGGCGCCGAACGTTCTCGAGACGCCGCAGGCCGCCACGACGTTCGACGCCAAGACGATCGACACGCTCCCGGTCAGCCGCAGCATCGCCTCGACGACGCTGCTCTCGCCGGGCGTGAACGACGCCGGCCCGAACAATCAGATCACCATCTCCGGCGCGCAGTCGTTCGACAATCTCTTTCTCGTCAACGGCGTGGTCGTCAACGAGAACCTTCGCGGCCAGCCGATGAACCTCTTCATCGAGGACGCCATCCAGGAGACGACGGTTCTGCGCGGTGCGATCTCCGCGGAGTACGGCCGCTTCACCGGCGGCGTCGTCACGACGCTCACCAAATCGGGCGGCAACGACTTCACCGGCAGCTTTCGCGACACCCTCACGAACGACAACTGGCGATCGAAGACGCCGTTCGCCGGCGAGGCCGATCACACCGACAAGATCAACAGCGTCTACGAGGGGACGTTCGGCGGAAGGATCATCCGCGACCGCCTCTGGTTCTTCCTCGCCGGGCGCAAGCAGGACGCCACCACCTCGGCCACGACCTATCTGACGAACATCGGATTCGCGCAGCAGGACAAGCGGCAGCGCTACGAGACGAAGCTCACCGGGCAGATCTTCCAGGGGCACGACCTCGTCGGCTCCTACATCAGCTCCAAAGCGAACGTCGACAACTACGTCTCGACGAGCCGCATCATCGACCTGCGCAGTCTCACAACGCGCCGCGAGCCGAACTCGCTGCTGTCGCTGCACTACAGCGGCCTGCTCACCAACAACCTTCTGGCCGAGGCGCAGTTCAGCAGGATGAATTACTCGTTCAGCTTCGGAGCGGAGACACGCGATCTCATCGACGGCACGCTGCTGCTCGACTCGACGATCCGCCCGCAGCCGCGCGGATGGTCGCCGACGTTCTGCGGCTCGATCTGTCCGCCCAAGCAGCGCGACAACAAGTCGATGCTGCTGAAGTCGAGCTACTACCTCTCCACGGGAGCTCTGGGGAATCACAGCCTCGTCGGCGGGTACGAAGAGTTCCACCAGCTCCGCAACGAGAACAACTTCCAGTCCGGAAGCGACTTCCGCATTCACGGAAATTTCTTCTTCAACGGCACCACGCTGCTGTTCGGCGTCGATCCGGAAACGAGCGAGATCGAGTGGGATCCGGTTCCGGCGCTCAGCAAGACTTCCGACTTCGCGGTCCGCTCGTTGTTCGTCAACGACAAGTGGGATCTGACCAGCCGCTGGAGCTTCAACGCCGGCCTTCGCTACGACAAGGATTTCGGACACGACCAGGCCGGCAACAAGACCGTCGACGACAGCGCGCTCAGCCCGCGCCTGTCGGCCACCTACGACATCGGCGGCACCGGACGTCATCGCGTCACGGCCAATTACGCGCGCTACGTCTCGAAAGTCGATCAGGGGCCGGCCGACAACACCGCCGCCGCGGGACGGTACGCGTCGTATTACTGGGACTACAAGGGTCCGACGATCAATCCGAAGGGGACGCCGTTCGATCAGATGCTGCCCGTTCCGGAAGTGATCAAGCGCGTGTTCGACTGGTTCAACTCGGCGGGCGGAACGAAGAACACGACCTTCCTCACCGATTCGAACATCCCCGGCACCACCACAAAGTTCGAGCACTCCCTCCGCGCTCCGCACATGGATGAGCAGTCGCTCGGATACGGCTTCGCCTTCGGACCGAACGGGTTCGTCCGCGCGGACGTCCTGCACCGCAGCTGGAAAGACTTCTATGTCGTGCGCCGCACGCGGACGACGGGCACCGCCGTCGATCCGAACGGAACCATCTACGACGTCGGCATCATCGAGAACGCCAGCAGCGGTTTGTCGCGCAAGTACAACGGCCTGCAGGTTCAGGGGGCGTATCGGCTGTTGACGATGGTCAATCTCGGCGGCAACTTCACGTACGCGAAACTGCGCGGCAACGTCGAGGGGGAGCAGCCGAGCTTCGCCACGACGTTCACCGACTTTCACAACTATCCCGAATACACGGACTTCGTGCGGAACAACCCGGTCGGAGATCTCAATGAAGACATCCGCCATCGCGCGAATCTTTGGGCCGACTTCGCGCCGCCGATGGGGTTCGGCGAATTCACCGTCTCCGTCCTGGAGCGGTATCACTCCGGACTCCCCTACTCGGCTTTCGCGACCATCGACGTCCGCAACAACACCACGACGGGACCGGGAGCGAACGGCGTCGCCAACCCTGGCTATCAACGCCCGCCGACCTCGGTGTCGTATTTCTTCAGCGATCGTGGCGCGTTCCGGCTCGACGCCATCACCTCCACCGATCTCGCGCTCCGCTACACGATTCCCATCTCGAAAATCGGACTGACGTTCCTCGGCGACGTGATCAACGTCTTCAATGAGCACGGCCTCGAAGATCCCGACTTCGTCACGCAGACGGTTCTGACGCGCAGGAACGGCTCGAAGCTGCCGAGCGGCAACAGCGCCGTGGCCTTCAATCCCTTCCATGACACCCCGGTCTATGGCGTGAACTGGGAGAAGTCAGCCACGTTCGGACAACCGAACAGCGCCGATGCCTACCAAACGCCACGCTTCTACCGGCTGGCGGTGAGAGTGCGGTTCTAGTGGCCTGTATCGGCTGGATGGGTAGCAGATGGCGCCGGTATCGGCGACGTGAGCGAGGCGCGCAGACGCAAGCATAGCGGTGACCGTGCTGAGCAACGAAGCTCACGGCGTCGAGACCAAGCGTCATCCTGAGCCGCGAAGGATGACCACTTGCGCAGACGTTCCCTGATCCTATTTCACACGTAGGGCCCACTCTCCAGTGGGCCCGGGGCCGACTGAGAGTCGGCCCTACGTGATCGCAGGGGTTTTCGGATCTCGAGATCCTTCGTCGCGCTTCGCCGACTCAGGATGACGACTTGTTCAGAGCTTCCCTAGTGACTCACCGGGGCACCGGCTAAGGCCGGTGCTCCATTCTCCGCCAGCTCCCAGGTCAGCCCCACGAGCGCGGCGGTGTTCTGGGCCAGCTCGTGCGGATCGACCTTGTCGAGCGTGTCCGCGGGCGAGTGGTGGTAATCGAAGTAGTGACGCGGATCGGGGACGAGGCCGAAGCCGGGCACTCCTGACTCGATGAGCAGCCTCGTGTCCGCGCCGGTATCCTCGGCGTGGTCGAACTTCGCGGCGCCCACGCGATCGAGCATGTGCATGCGCGTTTCCAGCGCTGCGAGCGCATCGTCTTTGAGCGTCGTCAGGAATCCGCGCGGCGCGGCGGCTCCGGCGTCGGTCTCGATCGCCGCGATGTGCTTCTCGTCTTTGTGATCCGCGGCGTACTGCCTGCCGCCCCGTCCGCCGTTCTCCTCGTTCATGAACAGCACGCCGCGGATGGTGCGCCTCGGATGCAGGCCCGACTCGTGGATCAGGCGCATCGTCTCCATGACCATCGCCACACCCGCTCCATCGTCGATCGCCCCCGTGCCGAGGTCCCACGAATCGAGGTGCGCGCCGATGAGAACGATCTCGTTGGGCCGCTCGCTGCCGCGGATCTCGCCGATGACATTCGCCGACTCCGCATCCGGAAGCGTGCGCGGCGTCAGAACGAGATGCATGCGCACGGCTTCCTTCTTCTCCAGCAGCCGGTGAAGGAGCATGGCGTCTTCGACGGTGAGCGCGGCCGCGGGAATCTTCCGGACCTTCCCTTCGTACTTCACCGCTCCGGTGTGCGGCGTCCGCAGCGAATCGGAGGCCACCGAACGGATCAGCGCCGCTCGCGCGCCGAACTCCGCCGCCTTGTCGGCGCCCTTCGAGCGGAACTCCACCGCCTTGCCGTAGGCCTCGAACGACCGGCCGGCGCGGACGAGATCCATGTCCATCGGATTGTTGAAGTAGACGATCTTCCCTTCGATGGCGTGCCGTCCGATCGTCTTCAACTCGTCGAGTGAGTCGGCCTCGATCACGTCGGTGGTGATTCCCTCGGCCGGCGTGGCCACGCTTCCTCCGAGGGCGGTGAGAACGATGCGCTGATTGCCGTGCGAGACGAGCTCCGCGCGCTCCGCACCGCGCACCCAGTGCGGAACCATCGTCTTCTCCGTGTGTGCGTCGATGCCCCACGATCGCAACTGCTCGACTGTCCACTGCACCGACCGCGCCGCCGCGTTCGATCCACTCAGCCGCGGGCCGATGTCATCGGTCAGATAGGCGAGCGTCTCGTAGCCGTGGGGACTGTTGAGCGCCGCGGCCATGAGGCGTTCGGCGTTTTGATGGGTTTGATCTTGTGCGCCGGCGGGAAGAGCAAACAGGAACGCCAACGTCATCCTGAGCGCGGCGAAGGATCTCCGCCGCCCGGATCCTTCGCCGTCTGCGCGGCTCAGGATGACGTGCTCCTTCAGATCTCCTCCGTGTCGATCTGCGCGCGCTGCAGCGATCCCGAGTAGTCGATGTAGACCGACTTCCATTCGCTGAACACGTCGATGCCGGCCACGCCCGCTTCGCGATGACCGTTCCCGGTCTCCTTCGTCCCCCCGAACGGCAGATGCACCTCGGCGCCGATGGTCGGGGCATTCACGTAGAAGATGCCGGTGTACATGTCGCGCATGGCCACGAACGCTTTGTTGACGTCGCGCGTGTAGATCGACGAGGACAGGCCGTACCTCACGCCGTTGCCGATGGTGATGGCCTCCTCGAGCGACTGGCACTTCATGACCGAGGTGACCGGCCCGAAGATCTCTTCCTGGGCCACGCGCATGTTCGGCTTCACGTCGGCGAACACGGTCGGCTGATGGAAGAAGCCCTTCGCGTAATCGCCGTCGGTCAATGCCGATCCGCCGGCGACGACCTTCGCACCTTCGTCGGTGCCGATCTTCACGTACGTCTCGACGGTCTTCAGCTGCGATGCGGAGATGTTCGGCCCCATGTCCGTCTTCGGGTCGAGTCCGTTGCCGACGCGCATCTTCTTCGCCCTGCCGGCGAGCTTCTCCACGAACTGCTCGTAGACCTTCTTGTGCACGACGATGCGCGATGCGGCCGTGCAGCGCTGCCCCGCCGTGCCGAATGCACCCCACAGAGCGCCGTCGACGGCAAGGTCGACGTCCGCGTCTTCCATGACCATGATGATGTTCTTGCCGCCCATCTCCAGATGGACGTGCTTGAACTGCGGCGCGCAGGCGACGGAGATGTCGCGACCGACGTCCGTCGATCCGGTGAACGAGATTACCGAGACCTTCGGATGCTCGAGCATCGGCTCGCCGACTTCCTTGCCGCCCCCGGTGACGGCGTTGAACACGCCTTTCGGCAGCCCGGCCTCTTCGAACGCTTCGGCGAGCATCACCACCGAAAGCGGGGTGAGCGACGCCGGCTTGATCACGACGGTGTTGCCGCAGATGAGCGCGGCCATCGACTTCCATCCCGGGATGGCCAACGGGAAGTTCCACGGCGTGATCAGGCCCGCGACGCCGAGGGGCATGCGCACGCACATGTTGAACTTGTTGGGAAGCTCGGACGGCGTCGTCACGCCGAACAGGCGGCGACCTTCGCCGGCCATCAGGAAGGCCATGTCGATCGCTTCCTGAACGTCGCCTTTCGTCTCGTCGAGGACCTTGCCCATCTCGCGCGTCATCTCACGGGCGATTTTGTCCTTGTCGCGTTTGAGAATCGTTCCGACGGCGTAGAGGAATTCGGCGCGTTTCGGTGCCGGCGTCAGGCGCCAGGACTGGAACGCGGCATGCGCCGCATCCACCGCGGCGTTCAGATCATCGGCATTCGAGTCCTGAAACGTGCCGATGAGGTCCTCGCGGTTCGCGGGATTGCGGTTTTCGAACGTCTTGCGGGATCGCGAGGCGACCCACTCTCCATTGATGTAGTTCTTGTACTCGCGGGTTTCGCGCAGGCCTTCGGCGTTTGCGCGCTTCCTGGTTTCGACTGCAGGCATGGGTCCTCCGATGGAGCACCGGCTTCAACCGGTGTCTCCCCGGCTGAAGCCGGGGCTGTATTTCCTATTTCGCCTTTGCGGTTTCCACGGCGTCTTTCGGCCGCGGCGACCCCATGTCGACCGAGCCGCGGAACTTGGCGCCTTCCGCAACGATGATCTTCGGGGCCTTGATGTTGCCGTCCACGGCGGCGCTCGTGATGAGCTCCAGCCGGTCGTCAGCGGAGATGTCGCCGGTCACCTTCCCCTCCACGGTCACGTTTCTTGCGTGCACCGTCGCTTCGACGCGCGCCTGCGTGCCGATACGAAGATCTCCGTTCAGATTGATCTTCCCGCGGATGGTTCCCTCCACGACCACGGGCTCGTTGCCGGTGATCGTGCCGTCGATGGTCACGTTCGACCCGAAGAAGGTCATGACCGGGCCTCCGGGGGTGGCGGGAGTGACGGTGGGGGGCTGGGGACGTGCGGGAGGGGTCTGATCTTTGGAGAAAAGGGCCATCGTCACCTCGTGAATCGGGCCGGAAGCATAACAGTCGTGTAACGGTGCCGCAAACGCTCGTGGAGTAAACTGCGCGCGCTTCAACGATGCCGGGAGAGAGTCGTAAAGCGAAGGGGTTCTGTACTGTGCGACGGACGACAACCATCCTCATCCTCGCGGCCTTGCTGTCCTGCAAAGGCCGCGGCAGCAAGGACCAGCAATACCGAACGGAAAAGGCCGACCGCGGCAACATCACGATGACCGTCACCGCCACGGGGACGCTCTCGGCGGTCACCACCGTGCAGATCGGCAGCCAGGTCTCAGGCGTCATCTCGCGCCTGTATGCCGACTTCAACAGCCGCGTGCACAAGGGCCAGCTTCTGGCGGAGCTCGATCCCACGCCGTTCCAGGCGCAGGTCGAGCAGCGCCAGGCCGATCTGACGAAGGCGAGAGTCGAAGCGGCGAACGCGAAGATCAACTACGACCGCCAGGCCAGGCTGGCGAAAGCAGGTCTGGCCGCGCAGGCAGACGTCGATACGACGAAGGCGCAGTATGACGGCGCCGTGGCGCAAGTCCAGCAGTCGGCCGCGGCCCTGTCGTCGTCGGAGACGAATCTCCACTACACGAAGATCGTCTCGCCGATCGACGGCGTTGTCGTCGATCGGGCCTACGACGTCGGCCAGACCGTGGCGGCCTCGTTCCAGGCGCCGACGCTGTTCCAGATCGCGCAGGACCTCACCAAGATGCAGGTGCAGGCCGACGTCGATCAGTCGGACATCGGCCGCGTGCAGGTCGGCGAGCTGGCGCGATTCACCGTCGACTCGTATCCCGATCAGGAGTTCCGCGGGCGCATCTCGCAGATCCGTCTCAACGCGACCGTCTCGCAGAACGTCGTCACCTATCCCGTGATCGTCGAAGTTCCGAACCCCGATGAGAAGCTGCGGCCGAAGATGACGGCGAACGTCACGATCGAAGTGGCGACGCGGCACGCCGTGCTGCGCATCGCGAATGGCGCGCTCCGCTTCAAGCCGGAGAGCGCCGCTACGCCGGCCGGCAGGCAGGCCTCCGCAACGAGCGGCAGCGCCGGGCCCGGTCCCGAACGCACGGCCGCACAGATGGGAGAGCGGAGGACCGGCATCACCGGCGCCGGAGGAGCATTTGGCGGCCGCGGCGGCGCACGTCCGGGTCAGACGATCTGGCTGCTCGAACCGGAAAACAAACTGCGCTCGGTTCAGATCCACACCGGCATCACCGACGGCCATTACACCGAGGTGGTGAGCGGCGAGGTGAAGGAAGGCGACAACGTGATCATCGGCCTGGCTACGTCGAAGGTCGAAGGTCCGCCGCCGCCGGGATCGTCGAGTCCGATGGGCGGGCGGGGCGGCGGCCGAGGACGGTAGTGGATCGCAACGTCATCGAGATCCGCGGCCTGACGAAGGTCTACACGATGGGCGAGGTCGAGGTGCGCGCGCTCGCCGGCGTCGACCTCCACGTCGGCGAAGGTGAGTTCGCCGCCGTCATGGGGCCGTCGGGATCGGGAAAATCGACGCTGATGAACATCATCGGATGTCTCGACCGCCCGACCGCCGGCACATACGTGCTGGACGGCGTCGACGTTTCCACGCTCGACCGCGACGAACGCGCCATTATCCGCAACGCCAAGATCGGCTTCGTCTTTCAGAGCTTCAACCTGCTGCCGCGCACCTCCGCGCTCGAAAACGTCGAACTGCCTTTGCTGTACGGTGAGCTGGGATGGACGCGCGAGCATCGGAAGCGGGCGGCGCTCGACGCGCTGCATCGCGTCGGGCTGCAGGGCCGCGAGCAGAATCAGCCGTCGCAGCTTTCCGGCGGCCAGCAGCAGCGCGTGGCGATCGCGCGCGCGCTCGTCACGAATCCGGCGATCCTTCTCGCGGACGAGCCGACCGGGAACCTCGATTCGCACACGTCGGAAGAAATCATGGGCATCTTCCAGCAGTTGAATGACAGCGGAAAAACGATCGTGTTGATCACGCACGAGCCCGACATCGCCCAACACGCGAAGCGGATCGTGCACGTCAGGGACGGACTGATCCAGCAGGATGAACGCATCAATCAGGTGAGGCTGGCGACCAAGGGAATCGCACCGCCGGTCCAGGGCGTAGCGGCATCATGAAGAACTCCATCTCGCGCATCGGCAACATCACCATCGTCGGCCTGAAGGCGATCTCGCGGAACAAGCTGCGCTCGTTCCTGACCATGCTGGGCATCGTGATCGGCGTGGCCTGCGTCATCGCCGTCGTTGCCATCGGCGCGGGCGCCACCAAGTCCGTCGAGAACACCATCAACTCCCTCGGCACCAACTACATCATGCTGTTTCCCGGTGCGGCGACGCAGAGCGGCGCGCGCATCTTCACCGGCCAGTCGAACCTGACTCCCGAAGACGCCGAGGCGATCAAGAACGAGTGCCCGTCCGTGGCCTACGTGTCGCCGACGGTCCGCACCGCCGGACAGCTCGTCGCCGGCGAGTTGAACTGGGGAACCTCGATCCAGGGCGTGAGCACCGATTACCCGCTGATCCGTTCGTGGAATGTCGCGCAGGGCTCGTTCTTCACCGAAGCGGACGTCAAAGCCGCGGCGAAAGTCGCGGTGCTCGGACAGACGACGGTCGAGAATCTCTTTCCGAACAGCGACGCCGTCGGCCAGGTGGTCCGCATCAAGAACGTGCCGTTCAAGGTCGTCGGCGTCCTCGAGAAAAAGGGCGGCAACATGATGGGGCAGGACCAGGACGACACGGTCGTCGCTCCCTACACCACCGTCATGAAGCGCCTCTCGGGGAAGACGCGCATCGACATGATCCAGGTCTCTGCCGTCTCCAGCGATCAGGTCCAGGAAGCGCAGAACTGCATGAGCGCGATCCTCATGCAGCGGCATCGCATCCCGCCGGGCGGTGATCCCGATTTCATGATGCGCTCGCAGGAGGAGATCGCCCAGACGCAGGCGCAGTCGATGGGCACACTGAAGAACCTTCTGCTGATCATCGCCGGCGTGTCGCTGTTCGTCGGCGGCATCGGCATCATGAACATCATGCTGGTCTCGGTGACGGAGCGGACGCGCGAGATCGGCATCCGCATGGCCATCGGGGCCAAGGGACGGCACGTCCTGCTGCAGTTCCTGTTCGAGGCCATCACGCTGGCCATCGTCGGCGGACTGATCGGCGTCGGACTGGGCGTGCTCGCCTCGGCAGTCGTGCGACGGCTGGCCGGGTGGCCGATCGTGGTCTCCTTCGAATCGATCGCGCTGTCGTTCGGCGTCGCGGCGTTCGTCGGGATCTTCTTCGGCTTCTACCCGGCGCGCAAGGCGGCGCGCCTCGATCCGATCGACGCGCTCCGATACGAATGAAATCCGCGCGCGAGCAGCTCGCGTCGTTCCTCGCGAAGTTCTCGCCGGAGGTCGCTGCGACCGGAAACGCTGCCCTGCGGAAGATGCGCAAGCTGTTTCCCGGCGCGGTCGAGCTGGTCTACGACAACTACAACGCGCTGGCCATCGGATTCGCTCCGAGCGAGCGCGCTTCCGAGGTCATCTGCTCGATCGCTATCTATCCGAAATGGGTGACGCTCTTTTTTCTGCACGGCGTCGGCCTTCCCGATCCGCGGAAACTGCTCGGCGGCAGCGGCAGCCGCGTGCGTCAGATCCGGCTCGAGTCGGCGGACGATCTGGACAACTCCGCGATTCGTGCGCTGATCAAAGCAGCGATCTCACGGTCTCCCAATCCGCTCGACGCCACCGTGCGCGGTCGGCTGGTGATCAAGTCGGTTTCGAAGAGACAGCGGCCTCGCCGGCCTGAGCCGAAACCAGCAGCCAGATCCCGAGCGCGATGATCAGCAATGCCACGACGCGGCGTAACAGACGCTCGTCGAGCCAGCCGAGCATCGCCCGCCCCAGGAACGTTCCGCCGATCACTCCCGCCGTCGCAATCGCCATGACCGCGCGCGCGTCAAGCAGCTCGGACCACTGCGACCAGAGATGGACGTGAAGCCGAACAGACTGATCCCTCCGGAAAAGAGAAGCATCACTCCTGGGGAACCGCGCAAGTCGTTGTTCACGTCATCCTGAGCCGCGAAGACGGCGAAGGATCTCCAAATGGCAGGCGTTTTCGCATCCTGAGATCCTTCGTCGCGCTTCGCCGACTCAGGATGACGTGGCCGAAGGCCGGGTGAGGGGCCTCGGCGCTTTCTGAAGAGGCTCCGGCAGGCGCACCGCGCAGCAGGCTCGCTCGAGCGAAGAGCGATCGCGCTGCAGCTGCCTGTCCGATTCAGCCGCGGCGAGCGCGGCGTCGAGCACCGTTGCCAGTCGCGGATCCGAAGGCCTGTTGATGCGGTAGTGCATCCACTTCCCTTCCCTCCGCGCGCTCACCAGTCCGATCCGGCGGAGGTACGCCAGATGCCGCGAGACCTTCGGCTGCGGCTCACCGAGGATCTCGACGAAGTAGCAGACACAGAGATCGCCGCCGGAGATGAGGTTGAGCAGGCGCAGGCGCGTGCGATCGGAAAGCGCCTGGAACATTGATTCGAGATCCACCGTTGTCATGGGACGAGTATACATACGCCTAAGCGAATGTCACATGGACACGTGACTGGCCACACAGGAGTGGGTGCTGCGACGTTCCGTATAGTCGAACGGTCCAAGAAGAAGGAGAAATCAATGAGACTCTTCCGCCTCTCGTCTGTGGTCCTCGTCGTTCTTGCGCTGGCGCTGCCGGTCTTCGCCGAAGACGGCGCGGCGCTCTACAAAGCGAAATGCGTCGGCTGCCATGCCGCCGATGGCACCGGCTCGCCGATGGGCAAGAAGCTCGGTGCGAAGCCGCTGGGCAGCGCCGACATTCAGAAGCTGAGCGACTCGGATCTCCAGAAGGCGATCACCGGCGGCAAGAACAAGATGCCCCCGTTCAAGACCCTTTCGGCCGAGCAGATCAAGAGCCTGTTGGCCGAGATCCGCACGTTCGCCAAGAAGTAATACTCGTCATCCTGAGCGCAGCGAAGGATCTCAGATTTGAGATCCTTCGCCGTCTGCGCGGCTCGGGATGACGCCGGCCCTATTTCGCCGCCACTGGCGGCGGCCCGAACCCTTCGCTCAGGTACCGCACCAGCGCCGCCAGCTCGTCGGCGCGCACGCGCGGCCATGGCAACCGCCGGTCGCTCATCCGGCTGCGCATCTCCGGTGCGTGATTCCACATGCGCTGCGCGATGTGCTCCTTCGACTCGCCGGTCGTGAGTTTCGCCAGCGCCGGACCGACCGCCCCCTCGCCGTGCACGCCGTGACACGACGCGCAGCCGGCGCGGGCGTACACGGCCTCGCCCGTCTGGCGCGTTTCAGCGCTCGCGTCGTAGCGTGAGATGAAGAGGAAGGCGAAGAGATCGGCGAGCTCCTCGTTCTTGAATTTCGGCGTGGCCATGCCCATGGCCTGCATCGCTCCCGA
This sequence comes from Thermoanaerobaculia bacterium, assembly GCA_035468985.1. GTDB lineage: Bacteria > Acidobacteriota > Thermoanaerobaculia > Gp7-AA8 > Gp7-AA8 > DASVHS01. The sequence continues at coordinate 54,073 of DATISF010000007.1, read as the reverse complement.
CATCGCCGGCCAGTGATTCCACATGCGTCCGGCGAGCTGCGTCACGCTGCCGCGCAGCTCGGCATTCCCCAGATCAGGACCGATTCCGCCTCCTCGGCCGAACAATCCGTGGCAACGCTGGCATCCCTTGGCAGCGAACACCAGCCGCCCTTTCTCCGGATCGCCCGCCGACTTGAACTCGCGCGCCGCCTGCCGCTGTCCCTGGCTCCGCAGATACGCGAAGAGATCGATGATCTCCTTCTCCTTGAAGGTCGGAACCTGCAGATCGCGTCCCTTCATCGTGGCGATCATCACCGGTCCGTGATTCCACAGATCCTGCGCGATCTGCAGCGGCGGCGTGCCCCGCGCGAGCTTGTCGAGGCGCGGCCCGGTGCGGCCACCCGTCTTCCCAATCGCATGACACTCGATGCAATGCTTCTCCGCGAACAGCGCCTTGCCGTTCTTCACGTCACCCGGCTCGTCGAAATAGTTGAGGAAGTAGAGGAACGCCAGCAGGTCCGACAATTCGTCGTCTTCGAACTTCGGACGGATGAGGCGCGACTCCGTCATCTTCTCCTGCATCGTTCCGGAGTGGTTCCACATCGCGGCAAAGAGCTCGTAGAACGAATCCTTCACCGCGCTGCGCCCGAGGTCGGGACCGATACGGCCCCCGGCGCCGCGGACGGCGTGGCATTGCACGCATCCCTTCTCGACAAAGAGGCGCTGGCCTTTCGAGGGATTTCCGAAGGAATGTGGCGCGGACACTCCTGTCTGCGCGAGGAGTGGCACAGACAGGAGTGTCTGTGCCACAACAATCATCACCAATCGCTTCATGACTCCTCCGCCGGCAGATAGCTGACCACGCGTTCGGTGACCTCCTGGATCGAGTGCTCGCGCCCTTCGCGAATCTCCCAGATCGAAACGATCGGGAAGAGCTTCGTGAACGCCGCATAGAGAAGGATGAACGTGCTCACGAACGCGGCGAACAGCGACCACTCCACCCAGCTCGGGATGTACGTCGCCGCGTTGATCGGCAGCCGCGGCTTCGACAGGCTCGGAACGACGATGAGGAATCGCTCCAGCCACATGCCGATCTCTACGCTGATCGACGCGGCCACCGTTCCCCATACTGTCCTGCGCGTGCGGTTGTTCGCCAGCAGCGTGAACGGCACGACGAAGCAGCAGAAGACCATCGTCCAGAACAGCGGCGAGAACTTCCCTTCCGTCTTCGACAGGAACACGGCCATGTGCGTCGGCTCCGCGCCGTAGTACGTGGTCAGGAACTCGGCGAATGTGAAGTAGAACCACAGAAGGCTCATCACCAGCAGCAGCAGGCCGAGGTTGTTGAAGTGAATCGATTTGAGGTAGCCCTCGAGGTGGTAGGCCCGCCGGATGATGGCCATGGCGATGATGATGGCGCCGATGCCAGAGAAGATCGCCCCGACGACGAAGTACGGGCCGAAGATCGTCGAATGCCACATCGGCTGCACGGTCATGGCGAACACCCAGGACACGACGGTGTGCACGCTGACGGCGATCGGGATCACGATCACGGCCATGATGGCGATGGCGCGATTGAGGAGCTTCTGCTGCCGTTCCGTGCCCGACCATCCCAACGCCAGGATCCGGTAGAACCAACGGCGCGAGGGGATGCGGTCGCGCAGAATGGCGATGTCGGGAATCAGTGGCAGGAACAGGTAGATCGTGCTCGCCGTCAGATACGTCGCCACCGACGTGACGTCCCACAACAGCGGCGAAGTGAAGTTGCCGTGCAGCAGGACATTGAGCACGCGGTCCGGACGGCCGAGGTCGAGGATCACGCAGCCCATGCCGAAGAAGAGAACGAGAACGGTGATCACCTCGGCCGCGCGCGTGATCGAGCGGCGCCACTCCGCCTGCGCCAGGCGCAGGATCGCCGAGATCAGAGTCCCGGCGTGGCTGATACCGATGAAGAAAACGAAGTTCGTGATGTAGAGGCCCCAGAAGACCGGCGAATTGAGGCCGGTGACCGAGAGTCCGCGTCGCAGCTGCGTCCACCACGCGAACACGCCCCACAGTGCGATGGCGCCGAGGATCGAGACGAAGATCCAGTAGCTGCGGCTGGTCTTGATGATCGGATCGAGAAGGCGTTGGTCCTGCTCAGACTTCTCCACTTCGCTCTCCCTTCGACAGGTAGATGACCTTCGGCCCGGTGCCGAGCTCCTCGAGCAGGCGGAACGCGCGCGGGCTCTCCGTCAGTCGCGCCACGATGCTGCGCGGATCATCGAGGTCGCCGAAAAACATCGCTTCGGCCGGACAACTCTCCACGCACGCCGGCACGTAGTCGCCTTCCCGCAGCGGCCGGTCTTCGGCGCGCGCCTTGTCTTTCGCGAGCTGAAGGCGGTGATGACAGAACGAACACTTCTCGACGACGCCGCGCGGTCGGACCGACACGTCGGGACTGAGCCCGTTCTGCATCGGCTCCGGCCACTGCGGCTTCGTCCAGTTGAACTGGCGGACCGTGTACGGACACGCCGTGGTGCAGTAGCGGCAGCCGATACAGCGTGGGTAGATCTGGCCGACGAGGCCTTCGTGGTCCTGGCGTGTCGCTTTCGCCGGGCAGACCTTGATGCAGGGCGGATGTTCGCAGTGCATGCACAGCAGCGGCGTCATGTGCAGACCTGGGCGCGTGCCGTGTTCGCCATCAGCGAACGACACGAGCCGGATCCACGAGAGCGCGCGTCCGGCCTCGGCGTCTTGACGCGTGGGCGGCGGCACGTTGTTCTCGACCTGGCAGGCCACGACGCATGCCTGGCAGGCCGTGCAGCGATCGAGGTCGATGACCATTCCCCAGCGCGTCATCGTCAGATCCTTTTCGTCGCGTTGGCGACGCCCGGTATCACCCGTGCGGAATCGCGGTTGAGCAGGAGCGAGACAGGCTCACGCAATCCGCCGACAAGGCGCAGCGGATTGGCCCCGCTCCCCGCCGCCCACCGCCCGCCCCCCTCCCGCCCCAATCCGACGGGAATGGCCATCGCCCCTGGCACGACGCGGTCGGTGACGCGCACGGTCACATCGATCGAGGCTTGCGACGAGCTCACTCGAAGGCGCGCACCGTTGTGGATGCCAAGCTCGCGCGCGGTGTCGGGGTGAATCTCGCCCCAGGTGTGCCAGCCGTACGGTTGCGCGGCATCGAGAAGTCCCTGTAGGAACGGCAGCTCGGCACCGCTGCCGCCGGCGATCGGAAGAGGCTCGAACAGCAGCAGCGCCAGCGAGCCTTGCGCGTTCGCGTCGTCGTTCGTCTCGGCCATCTGCTTGAGAAGATCGGCGCGAAACTCGAAGCGGCCGCTTTCGGTACGCAGCACGCGGCTCCAGTCGCCGTGGTCGTAGAACGGATCCCACCAGCCGCCCGACTCCTGGGCGCGCTGCCACAACTCGTCGGCGCTGGCATAACCAGGCGCCCACCAGCCGGCGCCTTCCATCATGCGCACCCAGGCCTCGTCGAAGTGCGTTCCCATGATCGCGCCACGCCGTGCGGCATAGAGGCTGTCCATCTCCGTGCGCAGGAACGCATCGAGATCGGTCCACGGAAACGATTGCTTGAATCCGAGGCGATGGGCGATGTCGATGAGGACGTCGCCGGAGGCGCGAACTTCTTTCGCCGGAGCGGACGCGCGTTGCGCGAGCGTGGCGGAGGCGAATGGAACGCCGGCAGCCGAGGTGTGCAGATCGGCGCGTTCGAGGAAATGCGCCTGCGGAAGGATCCAGTCGGAGTACAGCGCGGTGTCGCTCGGCACGGACGTGAACGAGACCACGAACGGCAGGCGGTCGAACGCCTGGCGGAAACGATCGCCGGTCGTCGTGAACAACGGGTCGGCATCGAGAACGAAGAGAACGTCCGCGCGGTACGGGCTGCCGGCGCGCAACGCATCGGCGAGCTGCTCGGTATCGGCGGGAGCCGTCGCCGCACGGCCGTCGAGACGCGGCTGACGGAGTCCCGCGCTCGCGACTGCATCGCGCGCGATCTCCGGCGATTCCAGCGGCGCGGTCTCAGGCACCAGCAGTCCGCCCGGCTGATCGATGTTGCCGACGAGCGCGTTCAGCACGTGCGCGGAGAGGTGATCGAAGAGACGGCCCGGAAGGAGCGGTCCCTTGCGAGGACCGAGGGCCACGCCGCGCGATGCCGCGAACTCGCGGGCCACGCGCAGGATCGTGTTGACGTTCACGCCCGTCTGCGCCGCAACCGACTCGAGCGTGAACTGCTGCTCGAGGAGCGGCCGAAGCTGATCCTCGAACCCCGAGCAGAGCTCCCCGACGAACTCGCGGTTGTACAAGCCTTCGGAGACCATCGCCGCGGCCACACCGAGCGCGAACACGCCGTGCGTCCCCGGCCGGATGGCGATCCATTCGTCGGCCGACGTCGCCGTCAGCGACATCCGCGGATCGACGTGGATCAGCTTCCCGCGGCGCGCGGAACGCGACTGCCGGAAATCGCCATACGCGCGCGTGGTGAAGACAGGAGAGGGCGCGGCTTCCAGAAACTCGGAGCCGAGCGAGAGGATGTAATCCGCGGAACGGAGGTCGTAAGCCGGCGTGGCGTGAATGCCCTGCGTGTAGAAGAGCGCCAGCGCGTCGGCGTCGTTCCCGCCTCCGAGCGGAATTGCGTTCGGCGAGCCGAAGGCCTCGAGAAGCCGCCGCGCCAGCCGCGCATCCGCTCCCGCTCCGCTGTGCAGCATCACGAACGCCTCGGGGCGCCGTTGATCGCGGAGAGAACGAAGCCGCGTCTCGATCTCGGCCAGCGCGTGCTCCCACGTGTCCTGCTTGAACGAGGCCAGCGAGCCGCGAGGTCCGACGCGGCGCATCGGATGGAGAATTCGATCGGGGTGATACAGCGCCTGGATCGCGGCCTGCCCCTTCGCGCATAAGCGTCCGCCACTCACCGGGTGCCGTGGATTGCCCATGACGTTGACCACGCGATCGCCGATGCGTCGCGCCCGAAGGCCGCACCCTCCCGGACACGCCGCACACGCCGACAGCACGAACCCCTCGGGGCCGCGCGGCGGATCGAGCGGCTGATCGGCCGTGGCGAGCACGTTGCTGAACAGGCGGCCGATCGGCGTGCCGATCGCCGCGCCAGCAGCGGCTCCTCCGACCAGACCAATGAAGCGACGACGTCCGATGTGCACGGATCCTCCTCAGCGATGACAGGTGGTGCAGTCAGTGGCCACGCCGCGTGCCTCGTGGCAGGCGATGCAGTCGTTCATTCTCAGCTTCACGACGCGGACGGGCGGCGCGACGGTGTCGGCGATGTCGCCGTGACACCGTTCGCACTTCAGCTTTGCTTTCATGACGTGACGACGATGCGAATAGAAGATGTGCGGCGGCTGCCGGAACAGCGAGTGCCACTCGACCTGGCCGTTGTCCTTGACGAGCTTGACGACCTTCTGCTCTTCCGCGCTCTTGCCGATTGCCTCGGTGTGGCACGTCGCACACGTGTCAATCGCGGGCAGACCGGAGAACGTCTGCGTCTCGTAGAACTCGTGGCAGACCGAGCACTCGATCTTGTTCTCGCGGACGTGCTTGCGGTGATTGAACGCGATCGGCTGCACGGTCTTGCCGCGCCACATCCGCGCGACCAGGAACGAGCCGGCCGCGGACAGAAACATCACGCCGACCGCCACCGCGATGATGGCCGGCCACGACAGCGGCCGGCCGTTCTCCGATTCCGGTTCCATGGCTTACTTTCCAGCGAACGTGCGGATCTGGCCGACGAGCGCCTTGACGTCGTCCGCGTCGAGCTTCGTGCCGAACGGCGGCATCTTTCCCTTGCCCTTGGTGATCGTCTGCGTGAGTTGCGCGTCCGTCTGCTTCTGCACGTCCGGCGAGGAGAGGTTCTTGACGCCGAGCTTCTTCGCCATCGGCGTGTCGGCCTGGCCGGTCGCGCCGTGGCACATCGCGCATCGCGCCTTGTACAGATCCAGCCCATTGGGTGCGGCGTAGAGCGCCGGGACGGCGGCGAGGGCGACGCACAAAACCAGGATGATCGAGCGGACTTTCATGAATGCTCCTTTCAATTCGGAAGTGGTTTGAGCTCCGACTTCAACGTGGCTCCAATCGTTCGGTGCAGTGATGTGAGGAGATCGACGGGTGGCTCGGCGCTGGCCTGCCAGGCCGAGGCGGTGAGATAGATGGAGAGGGCCAGCTCGTCGGCCGCCCCGTCGTCGTCGCACGATTCGACGAGTTGCCGGAGCCTCAGATAGAGGATGGCCACGAGCTCCTGCTCGAGCTGCGGCACGCGGAGAAACTCGCGCAGGTCCTTCTCGGCGGACTGGATCAGACGTCGCGTGAGATGGTCGAGCGAGTTGGGGTCGCGTCGCATGCTGCGCCGCTACAAGGGCAATGGAGGTGCCGCGGGGGCGCCGAGAGTCGCAATCTCGTTATGTCGAATGGAGAGCAGCGATTAGCCGCGAACGGTCAGAATCGCGAGGCGGCGAAGTCCTGCAGTTCTGCGAGAGTCGAAACGGCGGAACCTCGCAAGAGCACGAAACCGCTAGGGAAGCTCTGAACAAGTCGTTGTTCACGTCATCCTGAGCCGCGAAGACGGCGAAGGATCTCAAAATGGCAGGCGTTTTCGTCGGTGCGCAGTCATACGGCTATTCGAGCCGGAACGAGCTCGTCACCGCACCGGGCGTGGGCTACCTCTACGACGCGCGCGGCGTACGCGCGATCACAACCATGCAGGGAACCGGCGTGTCGGTGACGTCGGTCGTTCTCACCCCGCCGGTCGTCAGCGGCGGTGACACCGCGACGGGAACCGTGACGCTCAGTGCAGCGGCTCCCGCAGGGGGCGCGACGGTCGCGCTGACCAGCGATGACCAGCAGCTCATCACCGTGCCCGGCAGCGTCTTCGTTCCCGCCGGTGCCAGCAGCGCAACCTTCACGGCCACGACCTTCCCCATCTCGGTCGTTTCCATGACGACATCCGTGCGTGCCTTCCATCAGGGCAGCACGGCAACCGCAAACGTCACCGTGCAGCGCCTCGTCCACTTGTCGAGCTTCTCGGTGTCGCCCGCATCGGTGGTCGGCGGCAACCAGAGCACTGGGACTGTCACCATCGATGCCACAACGGCCACCGACATCACTGTCATCCTGTCGAGCTCCAATGCGAGCGTCGCGTCTGTCCCCGCTTCCGTCACCGTTCCCGCGGGGAGCACGACCGCGTCGTTTGCGATTTCCACCGTCACCGTAGGTTCTGACGCGACCGTGACGTTGACTGCTTCCTACCGTGACACCAGGACCGCGCCTCTGACGGTGACTGTTCCCTCGGTGACACTGAGCGGCGTAACCGCTCAACCAGCAAACCTCGTCGGAGGCGTGATGAACGCCACGGCAACGGTGACCCTGAGTGCGCCGGCAAACGCGGGTGGCGCAATCGTCACGCTGAGCAGCTCGAACACGAGCGCCGCCTCGGTGCCCGCAACCGTGACCGTTCCAGCGGGCGGAACGGCGGCCACGTTCACCGTGACCACGATGACCGTCGGCTCGGCGACGCCGGTCGCCATTACGGCCATCTACGGCACGACGCAAACGGCATCGATCACCGTTGCCAGCTGCTCGACATGGGCGGCGGACGCAGCAGCGCTTGGATCGGAGGTTGTCTGGTACGACGACGCCACTCCGGCCGGCGCCGTGCTCACCGGCACGTGGATCTGGGACACGAACCAGAAAGCGAGCGGCACGAAATCCATCACGAGCAACGTGAGCACCGTCAACCAGGAGTGGTACTTCACCGGCGCAACGGCGACGATGACGACCGGTTCGTCCTCGGACCTGTTGACCACCTGGGTTCTTCTCGATCCGTGCAGCCCGCCGCGCGAGATCATGGTGCAATGGAACGACGGGAGCTGGACTCATCGCGCGTACTGGGGCGCCAATCTGATCAATTGCGGAGGGGAATCGGCCGCCTGTCACAACATGGGCGCACTGCCGCCTGTTGGACAGTGGGCGCGGCTCGATGTCTCCGCGGGTGCAGTGAGCATCGGGAACCGGACGATCAATGGGATGGCCTTCGACGTCTACGGCGGCAGAGCATGGTTCGACCGGCCGGGAAAGGTCGCCTGCAATGTTCCGGCGGGGACGCCGCCGGCGAGCTTCCCGCCGACCGATGTTGTGTGGTTCGACGATGCGACGCCGCCGGGAGCCGTGCTGACAGGGACGTGGATCTGGGACTCGGTGCAAGCGGCGAGTGGGACAAAGTCGATCACGAGCAATGTGAGCACCGCGAATCAGGAGTGGTACTTCACCGGAGCGACGAGCAGCCTGGTCGCCGCGACAGCCGGCGATCTGCTCACGACGTGGGTGCTGCTCGATCCGTGCAATCTCCCCCGCGAGATCATGCTGCAGTGGAACGACGGCGGCTGGGGGCACCGAGCGTACTGGGGTGAGAACCTGATCGGTTGCGGCGCCGACTCTCCCTCCTGCCACTCCATGGGCCCATTGCCTGCTTCCGCGCAGTGGGTGAGGCTCGACGTTCCGGCGGGTTCAGTGAGTCTCGGCGGGCGGACCATCACTGGAATGGCCTTCGATGTCTACGGGGGGAAAGCGTGGTTCGACCGTCCCGGCAAAACCGCCTGCAATGTTGCGGTGGCTGCGCCGCCGGCAAGCTTCCCGTCGACCGACGTGGTGTGGTTCGATGACGCCGTGCCGGCGGGGGCGACCCCCACGGGAACGTGGAACTGGGATACGACACAGAAGGCCAGCGGAGCGCAGTCGCACACGGAACCGGTGACGACCGGTTCCCACCAGCATCAGTTCACGGGCGCGACCCAGGGACTGGCGGTGGCGACGGGCGAGAAGCTGGTCGCCTACGTCCTCATCAATCCGTGCGATCCTCCCAATGAAATCATGCTGCAGTGGAACGCAGCAAGCAGTTGGGAGCACCGCGCATACTGGGGCGCCAACGCGCTCGGCTTCGGGACCGACGGGACCAACAGCCGCCGCCGGATCGGTGACCTTCCGGCGACGGGACAGTGGGTCCGGCTCGAAGTGCCGGCCTCACAGGTCGGACTCGAGGGATTGACCGTTACTGGAATGGCGTTCACGCTCAACAATGGCCAGGTGTGGTGGGACCGCATCGGCAAAGCGCCAGCGGGCAGCGGAGCGATGAAGCCGCCCGGACCGATGATCGCTTCGATGACTCCCCAATCGCGATGGCGGACGTTCCTCAACCGCCTGCGCCGCGGCGAGGACACCCTGGGATTCTCCGTGACGACCAAGCTCACCACAGCCACGGGACCGACGCGGAGCTACTCGTTCTACTCCCCTGAGTTACAACTTCTCAGCGAGACAGCGCTGACGGATACCGCCACGCCGCCCTTCGCGTACGACTACGTCTGGTTCGGCGGCGAGCCTTTGGCACAGATCAATACGATCACCGGCGACATCGCCTACGACCTCAACGATCATCTCGGCGCGCCGCTGCTGCAGACAAGTACCACGGGGTCCATCGTGTGGCGAGCGGATCGAGAGCCATATGGAAACCGTTACCTCGTTCGCGCTAGCGGTGATCGTTATCAGCCGCTCGGGTTGCCCGGGCAAGAGTACTCGGAAAATGCACCGGAACTGCAGTACAACATCTTTCGCTGGTACCGGGCGGGGTGGGGGCGGTACACACAGGCGGATCCGCTCGCAACCGATGCTTTTACATCGACCGGTGAGAGAGGCCGCGCGGTGCGTTCCCCATACTCGTACGTTGAGGACAATCCGCTAACGCGAATCGACCCGTTAGGTCTGGCATCGTGCGAGGGATCGTGCGGTGAGGATTGTCCCGGAGGGAAGTGGGCCTACATCGACGCCAATGCGGGCTTTGCCGTTCTTTTTGGGAAGAGCACCGGAGCAGTCACGTACGTCTGCTTGAGCGCGAAGAAAGTGTGTACCTTCGCCTACAAATGCACCACCGTCGGCCTTCAGGCATATGCGGGCGGAAGCGTCACGTGGGGTGCTGTGTCGGGTTGTAAGTGCGGTTCTGACCTCGCGAACGTCGGGACCCTCAATCTCAGCTTGATCCCCGGTCAGTTCGGGCCTGTCATCAACAACGGGTGCGTTGGCGGCGGAATTCAAGCAAGCAAGAACCTTGGTTACCAGACGGTCGTCGGCTCGTTGTGCAGCATCACCAAGAAGCTGGTATGCCAATGAGACGGCTGAGTGAGGGAATCGGGTCCGCAGTTCTGTTGGCCGGCGTCATCGCGCCCGTGGCGGTCGTGGCCGCGATCACGATGATCGTGGTGTTCGGAGTGGCGCCAACGTCGTCGTCATTCGGCGATCGGCTGTTCGCGTTCATTCCTGTAGCGGTGTTGGCCGGTGCCGGATCGGTGTCGTACCTCCTGTACTTCGTCAATGTACGCGCACCGCTTACGCCGTCGCAAAGAGCGAGCTGGAGCATGGCCGTCTTGCTTGCGTATCCGATAGGCACCATCGCGTTTTGGTATCGCTACGTCTGGCGTGCGTGAAATGGACGACGGAGGTTCGAGTGAAGGCGATGTCCAAAGTTGTACTCGGGATATTTTCCTTAGTGCCTGTGGTGTTCTTCGTCGCATTCTTCGGCTGGCTGCTCCCGTCATTTTTCAGGGCTCATGCGAGCGGCCAGCGGAGCATCTTCGCGATGCGCTTTGACGCTCTTGTGCCGTTCGCTGTGTCCACGTCAATCCTGCTTCTTGTGCTTCTACTGGTGTACACAGTTCTGCTCGTGAGGAGATCCGATCTTCACATCGCGGAGAAGATAGGCGTGCCGCTCGGAATCCTGTTTACGAACGGCATCGTCCTGCCTGCGATCTGGTGGCTCTATGTCTGGCGCGAGTCGAGTGTTCGGGGACTATTCAAGTCGGCACGTTGAACGGCCGATCGATGCTTTCGCAGTCATCCTCGCGATCCATACTTCGCGATGAGACCGTCAATGTGCTCGAGAAGGAGCATCGCGCGACCGCTCCGCCCGACAGCCGCGCGACGTGATGCGGTTGACGCGAGTGGGACGCGTGTCGCGCCGCTTGCAGGCGCGTGCGGAAAGGTGAGCGACCGTGCAGGCGGCAAGCGGCGCGCCACGCTTCGGTTCGTCGTGATCGCTCGCTCCCCCACGCCGCTGCGCGACGGTGCGAGATGCGCTGCGGCCAGAGGCTGATAAGGCGCCTTATTCAGCTTCTGGCCTCCGCCATCTCGCGCCGTCGTCTCCGCGGCTGCCCACCCGATAGTTTGCACGGACATCGGCTGCGATGAAGAGTTAGTCCGGCCGCACGTTCCACCTTCGGCGCCGCACGTCCTCGCCGGCGCTTCCGCCACCCATCCCCCGCGCCGGCGGCGCGCTCACGCCCGAGGAACGAACGGGAGCGCCCCCGCCCGGGGCCGGCCATTCGATAGTGAACGGATAGCGGGTGAGCACCACCCCTACAAATTCAATTCCTTCATCCTTCGGTACAGCGTCGAGGCGTCGATGCCGAGGCGGCGGGAGGCCTCCTCGCGATTGCCGCCGCTGCTCGAGAGAACCTGGCGGATATGCTCGCGCTCGTAGGCGCGGACGGCCAGCCGGAGATCGTCCGCGGAGCCGTTCAGCGGAACGGAGCCGGCCAGCTCGGCCGGCAGATTGCCGACGTCGATCGAGCCATTGTCGCTCAGGAGGATGGCGCGCTCGAGCACGTTCTCCAGCTCGCGCACGTTGCCGCGCCAGGGCGCGCTCATCAGCGCGCGGAGCGCCGGGTTCGAGAGGCCGCTGACGTGACGCTTGAGCTCCGCCGACAACCGGTGCAGCAGATGCTCGACGATGATGGGGATGTCGTCGCGGCGCTCGCGCAACGGCGGGAGCGCGATCTCGATCACCGAGATCCGGAAGTAGAGGTCCTCGCGGAAGCGCTTCTCTTCGATCTCCGTCTTCACGTTGCGATTCGTGGCGGCGACGATGCGCACATCCGTGCGGATCTGCCTCGTGCCGCCCACGCGGAAAATCTCCTGCTGATCGATCGCTCGCAGCAGCTTCGCCTGCAGCTCCGGAGAGAGCTCGCAGATCTCGTCGAGGAACAGCGTGCCGCCGCCGGCCAGCTCGAAGTAACCCGGCTTGTCGCGCAGAGCACCCGTGAACGCGCCGCGCACATGGCCGAACAGTTCGCTCTCCGCCAGATCGTGGGGCAGCGCGGCGCAGTTCACGGCGATGAACGGTCCCTTGCCGCGCGGCGAGCGCTCGTGAATCGCGCGCGCCACGAGCTCTTTTCCGGTTCCACTCTCGCCGGTGATCAGCACGCTGCTCGTCGAGTCGGCGACGCGCTCGATCATCTCGCGCACCGCTTCGATGCCGCGGCTGTTGCCGACGATCGTCGTCCCTGGCCTGCTTCGCGAAATCTCGCGCCGCAGATACCGCAGCTCGCGCTGCAACTGCCGCTCTTCGACGGCGCGGCTGACCTTCTGGAAGAGATCTTCGGCCACGATCGGCTTGAGCAGATAGTCGACCGCGCCGGCGCGGAACGCACCGACGGTCGTCTCGACCGTGGCGTGCGCGGTGATCACCAGAATCGCCGTGTCGGGACAGAGCGCCACGAGGCGCGCGACGAGCTCGGTCCCGCTGACGCCCGGCATCACCAGGTCGCAGAGAATCACGTCGGGCGCTTCGGCCTCCGCGCAGCGCAGACCCTCGGCGCCGTTCGACGCCGTCTCGCACGTGTAACCCTCGTGCCGCAGCAGCGCGGCGACGTCTTCGCGGAAGACGTTTTCGTCATCGATGAGAAGAATTCGCGCGGTCATGCCGGGACGATCTCCGCGGGAGCCGGCAGGACAACGGTGAAGCACGATCCCTTGTCCTTCTCACTGCACACTTCGATCGACCCCCCGTGCGCGTGCACGAGGCTGTAGCAGATCGAGAGGCCGAGGCCCGTTCCGTCGGGCTTGGTGGTGAAGAACGGCTCGAAGAGCCTGGCGCGGATCGACTCGTCGATTCCCGTTCCGCTGTCGGATACCGACACGCAGACCGAGTGGTCGCGCGCGAAGCTCGCCACGCGCGCCCTTCCTCCCTCCGGCATCGATTCGACGGCGTTGAGCAGAAAGTTGATGAACACCTGCAGCACCTGCTCGCGGATCCCATGCACCTTCGGCAGGGGCGCGCGCAGATCGCGCTCGAACTCGACGTTCGCCGCACGCTTGTCGAATTTCACGAGGCCGAGGGCTTCTTCGACGACGGCGTTCACGTCGATGGCTGTCCAGCTCTCTCCCGACTTGCGGGCCAGGTTCGAAACGCCGCGGACGATGTGTCCGATGCGGTCGATCTGCGTCTGCAGGATGTCGAGACTGTCGTGCGCGAATTCGGGATCGTTGCGCCGCTTCATCAGCTGCAGGCGTGCGTGCAGCGAGGAGAGAGGATTGCCGATCTCGTGCGCCACGCCCGCCGCGAGCTGCCCCAGCACCGACAGCCGGCTGGCGTGCAACGCCTCGGTCTCGAGAGCCTTCCGCTCCGTGACGTCCTCGACGACATCGGCGACCTGCACGATCTGCCCGTCCGAATCGCGGACCGGCGAGGCCACGTAGCGAAAGAATCGCGTTCCGTTGCCGTTGAAACGGATGCGCGCCTCCCCTTCCCGCTTCTGGCCGTCGGCCATGGTTGCGGTCGTGAGGCATGCCAGGCAGGCGCTGGAGCCCTCGTGCAGGTGCGGAAGCTTCCCTGCACTCTCCCCGCTCCAGCCGAGCCAGTGCGCCACGCGCTGGTTGAACCATTCGACGGTGAGATCGCGGCCGACGACGATGATGCCGAGCCCGGCCGCGTCGATGACGCCTTCGAGACGTCTGCGATCGAGAACCGCGGTGCGCGCGGCATCCTCCAGTTCGTTCTCGCTGCGGTGCAGGCGGTCGCTGACCAGCGTCGTGAAGTACGCGGTCAGCAGCATCACGCCGACGAATGACACGGTGTGGCCCGTGACGAACAGGACGTTGTGGGCCGCGTGCGGATGTCCGTTCGGACCGTGAGGGAACAGCATCATCGTCGAGTGCGGAAGGAGCTCGAACAGCTCTCCCATCGCCAGCACGCAGAAAAACCCGCTCGCCGCCAGCGCCACGCCGATGGCCTTCTTTCGAGGGAGGAGGATGCCGGCGATGATGACGTGGAAGAGATAGGCGATCGACAGCGGGTTCTCGATGCCTCCCGACGCGTTCAGCAGACCGGTCAGGATGATGAGATCGACCACGACCTGCGTGATGATCTGCGTGTCGACGGCAACGCCGCTGTCGATCTGGGAGGCGAAGAAGATGTTCGCGCCGATCAGAATCACGAGCCAGACCAGCAGCTGCGGCAGGTGATCGACGGCCAGGATCGACGTCAGCGGAACGGCGATGACGATCAGGGCCAGCGCGAACGCCGCGGCCACCCAGCGCATCTGCACGAACCAGCGCACGTGCTCGATCTGCCGCTTCTGCCGGTCGATGACCGATGCCGGATCGCGCTCGTTGAAGCCGGCGGTCGGGTGCCGGACCATGTAGTAGGCCACGAACGCGGCCACGAGCACCGATCCCGTGATGCCTCGAATCGTGTGCAGCATCTGGAGCGTCGGCTCGTCGAACCGGTGACGCAGCACGTAGGTCTCGAGGAGTTGGTAAGCGCCGAAGAACGCCGCGACCACGGCGGCGGACAACAGGAGCAGCGACGAGACCGCGATCGGATCTCCATGATCGCTCGTCATCCTCAGTCGCGAAGCCTGCCCTGAGCGCAGCGAATGGGACGACGAAGGATCTTCGAATGAAGTTCCTTGCCGGCGAGATGCTTCGCTGCGCTCAGCCTGAGGTGACATTGTGATTCTCTGCTTCTCGAATCTAAGACTTGCCGTCACGAACAGGCGCGTGCGATCTCACACCGCCTCGTGAGATCGATCACCAGCAGAAACGGCTCGTGTGACGAGTCACTCGAACCGGTGACTGGCGGCACAGGTGTGCGGTGCCACCTCGGAAGTACGTTTTGTCTCACCAGAACGAAGGAGGTCATTCACAATGACCAGCGAGGTCCAGCTCATGGAACGCACAAAGACGAACACCACCGGCGTCCCACCCAACCGGCGCATTTTCCTGAATTGGTTCCTCGGCACGACTGTCGGCGCGCTGGTCGTCTCGATCCTCTATCCCGTCCTTCGATTCGTCAGCCCGCCCCGGATTCCCGAAGCGGCGACCAACCAGGTCGAAGCGGGACTGACCAACGATCCGGAGCTCATGGAGAAGGGCTTCAAGATCGTGCGCTTCGGCGCTGACCCGGTGATCCTGGTCAAGGTCTCCGACACCGACTTCCGGGCATTCAGCGCGACCTGCACCCACCTCGACTGCGTGGTCGGTTACCGGAAGGACAAGAGCGACATCTTCTGCAACTGCCACGGCGGTGAGTACGACCTGACCGGCCGCAACGTCGGCGGTCCGCCGCCCAAGCCGCTCACGCCGTTCAAGGTGCAGGTGGCGGCGAAAGCCGGCCAGCCCGGCACGATCGTGATCACGAAGGCATAAGAAGATGAGCATCCGATTCGCGGATATCTACGACTGGCTCGACAACCGGCTCGCCATCGACAAGATGCGCGAGCTCGCCGCGCACAAGACCGTGCCCACGCATCGCTACACGGTCTTTTATTACCTCGGCGGCATGACGCTGTTCTTCTTTCTGATCCAGGTCTGCACCGGGATCCTGCTGATGCTGTACTACCGGCCGTCCGCCGAAGAGGCGTTCGAGTCGGTCGAATTCATCATGACCACGGTGCCGTTCGGATGGCTGATCCGCTCGGTGCACTCGTGGTCGGCGAACCTGATGGTGTTCTTCGCCTTCATCCATCTCGTGACCGTCTACTTCATGAAGGCCTATCGCCCGCCGCGCGAGATCACCTGGATCACCGGCTGCCTGCTCCTGTTCCTCATCATGGGGTTCGGGTTCTCCGGATACCTGCTGCCGTGGAACAAGCTCGCGTTCTTCGCCACGAAAGTGGGAACGGACATCGCCGGGGTCGTCCCGTTCGCCGGCGAGTTCTCGCTTCGCTTTCTGCGAGGCGGTGACCGCGTCACCGGAGGCACGCTGTCGCGCTTCTACGGCTGGCACGTGGCCATCCTCCCGGCGATCACGACCGCCGTGCTGGCGATCCATCTCATCCTCGTTCAGGTCAAGGGCATGAGCATGCCGCCGGAAGAGGAGAAAGCGCCGCAACAGCGCAGCATGAAGTTCTTCCCGAACTTCGCGATGCGCGATCTGTTCGGATGGATCCTCGCGCTCGGAGTGCTCGCGGCGATCGCCGCGCTGTTCCCGTGGGAGCTCGGCGAGAAAGCGGATCCGTTCGCGCCCGCGTACGCCGACATCCGCCCGGAGTGGTACTTCGTCTTCATGTTCCAGACGCTGAAGCTCGTCCCGGGCGGCGAGATCCTCGGCATCGAGTACGAGGCCATCCCGATCCTGCTGTTCGGTCTCGGCGGTCTGGTGATGATGCTGGTCCCATTCCTCGATCGGGGCATCACGAAAAACGGGAGAAGTCCCGGCTTCACCATCGCCGGAATCGGCGTCCTGCTCTTCATCATCGGCATGACGGTCTGGGGCTACGCGTCCGCCGTACCGCTCTACGTGATTCTGCTGGCCATCATCGTCCTGATGCTGTTCGCATTCCTGACTCGAGAAAAGACAGACGACAGCGAGGTGAACCGATGAGCGCGAAACGGCTTCTGGTGATCGCGTCACTCCTGTTCGCCGTCGATCTGATGGCCGCGCAGCCGGTGACGTCGTGCATCAAATGTCACGGCAGCGATCTCTTCGACGACAAGGCCAAAGCGAAGATGCACACGTTCCCTTCGGACGTGCACGCGCAGGTCGGCCTCTCCTGCCACAACTGTCACGGCGGCAATCCCGATCCGGCACTGGCCGAGGATTCGATGGCGGCGATGGATCCGAATTACAAGAAGAATCCGTTCGTCGGCACGCCGCAGCGGAAGAACATTCCCGACTTCTGCGGCCGCTGCCACTCGAACGCGGCGTTCATGAAGCAGTTCAATCCGGCCGCGCGCGTCGACCAGGTCACCGAGTACTGGTCGAGCAAACACGGCCAACAGTTGAAGCTGGGCGACACGAACGTGGCCACGTGCATCGACTGCCATTCCGTCCACGACATCAGGCGCAAGACGGAGACCGAATCGCCGGTCTACGCGACGCACGTTGCCGAGACCTGCAGCCGCTGCCACTCCGATGCGAAACGGATGGCGGCGTACAAGGACGACCAGGGCCGCCAGCTTCCGACGGACCAGTTCGCGCGCTGGCGCGTCAGCGTTCACGCCAAGGCGATGTTCGACAAGGGCGACCTCTCGGCACCGACCTGCAACGACTGCCACGGCAATCACGGGGCGACTCCGCCGGGGCTGGAGAGCGTCAGCTTCGTCTGCGGACAATGCCACGGCCGCGAGGCGGAGCTGTTCCGCAAGAGCAAGAAACACGAGCTCTGGATCCAGCACAACGACTATCTGAAGGCGGGCGACAGCGCCTGCGGCACGTGCCACGACGGCAACCGCGCCAAGCTGCAGCTCACGCATTTCAGTGAGTGCGTGACCTGCCACGAGAATCACGGCGTCGTCCGTCCGACGATCGCCATCCTCGGCGTTCTGCCGGACACCCCCTGCGCGTTCTGCCACGAGGGCACAGGGCCGTTATCCAAGCGCGTCGCGGAACCGACGACGAAGGCCGAGCACTATCAGGAAGTCCGGGCTCAGCTCCTGAAGCGTGCCGCGGCATTCGGCGTTCAGGGCAATGCGCGCTTCGACTGGCTGGTCGATCAGACGCTGCAGCTGCCGACGCACGTGCAAATCTCACCGCACGACAAGAAGGCGGCACTTCGTCCGGAGTTCGCACGCCTCTTCGACAAGTTCCGCATCGGCAAGACTCACTACACCTATCACGACGAAGCGACGGGCCGCGATGTCTCCGTGGCCATCCGGCGCTGCGCCGATTGTCATGAAGTCGACGACACCGCCGGCAATTCGACGCTCAAGGCGTACGTCGAGTCGACGCGCGGCCTGACCAGCATGATCGGCCGTGCCGAGCGCATTCTTCTCGGCGCGCAGCGCGGCGGCGTGGAAGTGCGAAAGGTGCGGGTCGAGCTCGATGGCGCTGTCGACAGCGAGATCGAGTTGACCGCTCTCGTGCACACGTTCAGTACGGCGACCTATCAGGAGAAACAGGCCGAAGGTCTGAAGCACGCGGAAGCAGCACTCATCGCCGGACAGAAGTCGCTCGATGAGCTCGGGTATCGCCGCAAGGGATTGCTCATCGCGCTCGGTGTCATCGTGTCCGTGCTCGTCAGCCTGGGGGCGAAGATCCGAACGCTGTAGGAGCGGACATGAGCGTCGAACCGGACGTCCGGGACCGCCTGGAGCGCCTTGAAAGCGCCCTGCGGGATCTCAACGCCCGGCTCGACCGGTTGGAAAAGCATCCCGTGGAGCGGCGGCCGTTCCCGGCCGCCGACGGCGCGCCAGGGCGCGCACCGCTCCACAGTGAACCGACCCCCGACGACATTTCCGTCGATATCGGCCTGGCCGGCATCAGCGTTCTGATCCTCGGCGGCGCGTACCTGCTGCGCGCGCTGACCGAATCCGCGGCCATGCCGCAGATCTTCGGCGTGATCGCCGGCCTCGTCTACGCCGCGATCTGGGTCTGGAACGCCGACCGTGCCGCGCGCGCCGGACGCAATCGCGCGGCCGTGTTTCACGCTGCGACCGCGTCGGTCATCGCATTTCCCCTGGCGTGGGAGACGACGGCGCGTTTCCACATCCTTCCGGCCGGTGCCGGAGCGGCGGTCGTGGCGGTGCTCGCGCTTATCCTGCTCTGGGTGGCCTGGCGCGATCACGTGCAGCCGATCGCGTGGGTCGCCAACATCGGCGCCGTGGCGGCGGCGGTGGCCATCGCCTGGACGATGAAGACGCTGCTGCCGGTCATGGTGGCGGTGAGTTTCGTCGGTGCGGCAACGCTGCACGCCTCGTACACGCGCAAGTGGGACTGGATGGTCTGGCCGGCGACGCTGGCCGCCGACGGACTGGCGTTCATCACGCTCGCCGGCGCGGCGTTTCATCACATCGGCTACGGCCCGGAGCTGACGGTCGTCGCCATCGCCCTGTTCAGCGCGATGTGGCTCGCCGTGATCGCTGTGCGCCGCCTGCGGTTGAATGAAGATGCTTCACTCTTCGACGTCATCCAGACCGCGGAGGTGGTGATTCTCGGCGCGGGTGGTGCGACATACGTGGCCGCCGTGAACAACACCGGCACGCTGGTCCTCGGCATCGCGATGATGGTGATCGCCTTCGGCGCCTACTACGTCGCGCTGGAGACGAAACGAAACACGCTTCCACGGCTGCGGCTGTACTTCGGCGTCCTGGCGGCGGTGTTCGCGGCGTTCGGATCGTGGCTGCTGATTCCGACGGCCGAGATGCGCGGCATCGCCTGGGGAATCCTGGCGTTCGCGACGACGGAGATCGCCAGACGCCGAGGCTCGATGGCCATGCGCGTGCAGTCCGGCATCTGGATCGTCGCCGCGGCGATCGTCTCGGGACTCCTCCTGGCCACGGTCACGGCCCTCGTCGACTCGAGTGCGAAAAACATCGACGCACCGGTGGCGGCGATGATCGTCACCGCACTGGCGATCGCGTCGTTCTTCCGCAGCGACTCCCGTCCGGCTCGCACGACGATCCTGGCGATTGCGTCGTTCGGCATCTTCACCGCCGCCGCGGCGGCGCTGGCGTCTGCCGTCGCCCCGCGGGAGCAGATGGTTCTCGCATTGATCCGGACGGCGATTCTCGCCGTGATGGCTGCCCTGCTCGCCATGGCCTCTCGCTTCGCCGGGATCGTCGAAGCGGGAACGATCGCGCGCGGCGTGCTGGTCATCGGCGGGATCAAGCTGCTCGCCGAGGATGTGCGCGTGGGGCGCGCGGCGATGCTCGTGGCGGCGTTCCTCGCCTACGGTTGCGCGATGCTGCTCGTATCGCGGAGCTCGCGCCGGAGCAGAACCGCGACCGAAGCGTAGACAAGACGAATGCAGAATGCAGAATTCAGAATTCAGAATTCAGAATGAAGAAAAGAGATTCACAGCACCCGTTTCTCAATTCTGAATTCATTCGTGCTATTGACATGCTACATTCGTAGCACTATGCTATGTATGTAGCATGACAAAGAAACCGATCCTCACCCGCCGCGAACGGGAGATCATGGACGCTCTCCTGGAGCTCGGCGACGAGGCCTCGGCAGGCCAGATTCGCGAGAAGCTCTCCGACCCGCCAAGCTACTCCGCGGTGCGGGCCATGCTGGTGAAGCTCGAGGCCAAGGGTGCGATCCGTCACAAGGAAAAGGATCTGCGCTACGTCTACTCGCCGACGACGCCGCGCTCCGCTTCGCGACGCTCGGCAGTGCAGCAGCTCGTCCGGGTGTTCTTCGGCGGCTCGTCCAGCGAAGCCGTGACCGCGCTGCTCGATGCCGAGGAGTGGTCGAAGGAAGAGCTGGATGAGATGGCGAAGCGGATCGACCGTTTGAAGAAGGAGCGAGCGAAATGACCCTGGCTCTGAAGGCAACCATCGTGATGCTCGGCGCGATCGTCATCCTGTACCTCGCTCGCCGTGCGTCCGCGTCTTTCCGCCACCTCGTCATCGTTTCGGCGTTTGGAGCGCTGCTCATTCTGCCAATCGCATCCGTGTCCATGCCGGTCCGTGTGATCACGCTGCGCCAGCAGTCTGCGAGACCTGTCGTGCACGAGTCTCGCGCGGAACGGACCGCCCCGGCAGCGCATAAGCCATCGATCAACTTCATCGATCTCGCCACAGGCATCTACGTCGCCGGCGTGGTCTTGTTCATCGCGCCACTTCTTTCCGGAATCTGGTGCGTGCACCGCCTGCGACGGCACGCGGAGTTCTCCATCCCGCGCACGCAGCTGACAAACGGAATCGAGGTCTCGGTTTCGCGGGAGCTCGCCGTTCCGATGACGTTCGGGTTCCGGCATCCGGTCATCCTTCTGCCGTCCGAGACGAACCACTGGACGGATCAGGAAGTTCTCCGCTGCATCCGTCATGAGCTCGCTCACGTCGCACGCGGCGACTGGCCCGCGCAAATCGTCTCGCGACTGGTGTGCGCTCTCTACTGGCCGCATCCGTTCGTCTGGATTCTCTGGCGGAAATTGCGTCTGGAGGCTGAGCGCGCGTGCGACGACGCCGTCATCCGAAGCAGAGCGGACACGGTTGCCTATGCGGAGCAGCTGGTCTCGCTGGCGCGGACGGTCGCCGATCGCCGCCTCCCCGCTCTCGCCATGGCCTCCCGCACGCACCTCGGACTTCGCGTGGAGTCGATCCTCGACGAGCGCAGGCGGCGAGCTCCCCTCTCGCGCATGAGCACGATCTCGATCGCGGCAGTGGCCATGGTGCTGATGCTGGCAGTCGCTCCTTTCGAACTGATAAGCGCTCCCGCTCACGCCGGATCGCTCGACATGCCTCTCCTCGAAGCCGCGCAACGCGGCGATCTCCAGCCGATGCGCGATCTCCTCCATCGAGGAGCAAACCCGGACGCCGTCATCCCCGGCGACGGAAGTCCGCTCATCGCCGCAGCGCGGCGCGGGCAGATCGATGCGATGAATCTGCTCATCGAAAAAGGCGCCGAGGTCGACCTCGGAGTGCCTGGTGACGGCAACCCCTTGATCATGGCGGCTGGCGCAGGCGAAGTGGAGGCGATGCGCGTGCTTCTCGATCGCGGCGCATCCATCGATGCCGTCGTTCCCGGCGACGAAAATCCGTTGATCACGGCGAGCGCGAACGGCCACGCTGACGCCGTGCGGCTACTCATCGAGCGCGGAGCAAACGTCGACGCACGCGTGTGGGCGGAGTCATTCGACAGCGACCGGTCGCGAGGCGAATGGCGGACACCGCTCGGAATGGCGCGCCGGAACGGCCACGCAGACATCGAGAGATTGCTTCTCTCGGCCGGCGCCAGACAGTAAGAGGCCTTTCATGCGACGGCTCATTTTTGTTGTTGCCTTGCTCGCGGTGTGTCCCGCGCACGCCACGGACTGGACGCGCGATCTCGATGCGCTCGTCAGCGAGATCGAGCGCGTTCATCCGAATCCCTACACGATGGTGACGCGCGATGAGTTTCACGCCGCGGTCTCGGCACTTCGCGAGCGAGCGCCGACGATGAAGCCGTATGAAGTCGTCGCCGAAATCGCGCGCATCGTCGGTCTGGTCGGCGACGGCCACACGCGTCTGACCCTTCCCATCGATCCGAATGCCGGCTTCTTCATCGGCCACTCGCCGACGCCTCTGCCGGCAGATCCGGCGCTTCGCGTGCGGCATCTCCCTGTCCGCTTCTTCTGGTTCGAGGATGGCGTGTTCATCCGCGACGCCGCCGAACGGAAGTGGATCGGCGCGAAGGTCCTGAGAATCGGCAACGACGACATCGAAACGGCAATGCGAAAAATGACGCCGTACGTTTCCGCCGACAACGACATGCAGCGCCGCCTCAACGTCGCCGATGATCTGTCGATGCCGGAGATGATCGCCGCCGCAGGAATCGCCCCTACTCCCGAGCGCATCGATCTCGTGACCGATCGCGGCGCGCTCGCTCTCGAGCCGATCGCGTTCGGCTCGCCTGCGCCATGGTTGAAGAGAACCGATCCCGAGCCGTTCTCGTTTCGTTATCTGGCCCGGGATCGCATCGTTCTGTTCAAGTACAACGAAGTGAGCAACGGCGCTCGTGAAACGCTCGCCGGGTTCGCCACGAAGATGTTCGCGTTCATCGATGACCATCCCGTCGACGCCCTGGTCATCGACATTCGCGAGAACCCCGGCGGCAACGGTGCCCTCAATCGTTCTCTAGTCCACGGTCTGATTCGCAGCCGGAAGCTGTACGACACCGGGCGGGTGTTCGTCCTCACCGGCCGCCGCACGTTTTCCGCCGCGATTTTCTTTCTGCTCGACCTCGAACAGCAGACCAACGCCATCTTCGTCGGCGAGCCGACTGGCGGCCGCCCGGTCCACTTCGGCGACTCACGGAAAAGCACACTTCCGAGCAGCGGCCTCACGGTTCGGATCTCGACGCTGTACTGGCAGAAATCCGATCCGCGAGACAAACGCGATGCGGTGCCGCCTCACATCGCCGTGCCGCTGACTTCCGCCGCTCTCGATCGCGATGTCACGCTGGACACCGTCGTGGCGATCGTTCGCGCCATGCACAGGCCGGGCAAGCTCACAGGCCGCTGGAGCGGAGCCACGAGCGTCGGCTGGGAACGCGTTCCGATGGAAATCGAGAATCCTCAGGCGCTCGTCTGCGGCACCTCGCCGCCACTGTCCGATGCTGTCGTCGATCGCGATCATTCGCGGATCGGTAACGGATGGGCCTTCGGGACGTGCTCGATGAGCGGGCTGACGTTCCCGTTCTTCCTGCGACAGAGATCTACGGCTTCACCGCGCGTCTCCGTCCGTCCATCAACGGAGCGTTCTGCGTCGTCGGATAGTAATGCGTATCGCCTGAATAAAGGATGACGAGCGTATGCGGGCCGGATGAGACATTGTTCAGCATGAAATCCGCCTGCGATACGCCATTGGACAGAGGCGTCAGCGGCTGCGTCGCGGAGATCACACCCGGCTCGCTGACCGTGATCGTCCCGGTCGGGTTGCTGGCCGGCGAGCCGGTGACACGAACGTGAACCGCGGCGGTCCCTTCGTGTCTCACCGCCGACGTGCTGAGCGTCACCGATCCCTGCGTGGTGGTCACGTTGAACGTCTGCGTCGACGGAAGGAAGTTCTGGTCGCCGCCGTACTCGGCTGCAATCGTGTGCTTGCCGACGTCGGGCACATTCACCGTGAGGGTCAAAACCGAGGTCGATCCATTCAGTGTGATACGCCCGAGCTCCCGTCCGGCATCCGTAATTCTCACGACGCCGGTCGGCGCTTCTCCTGTGAAAGGCGCCGTCGCCGCTGCGGTAATCCGGAAGAGCATTGGCCGGTCGAACGCGAAGGTCCCTTCGCTCGAGAGGACGCTGATCGCTCCGGGCCATCGCTGTTTTGTCCCCGGTTCGACGACGTCGACGACCAGCGTCCCGAGGTTTTGAGCGGTGGGAGTGAAGACGCGAATCGTGGCCGTTCCGACGCGAAGTGCCCGGATCGGAAAGCTCGCCACCTTCGCCGGTGCCGTAACGTCCAGCGTCGAAGGAACGGACACGATCGTCGAGTCGGATGATGCCAGGTTGACGCTGGTCGCGGGCGTGAACGGGGCGAACCAGCCGTTGGCTTGCGATCCCGGCGAAAGATTCAAAGCATCCATGGCCACATTCAAGCGCTGCGTCCACGAGGCCGTGTTGTTGGAACGCTGCGGGTCACGCTGCCGCGCCGTCACCGTAACGGTCCGATACAGCTGCTCGCTCACCGAGCGAAAACTCGAAAAACATGCCGTGGCCCCCGCCAGGATCTGCGGCGGGCAAAAGAGGCCGCCGTTGCCGCCGATATCCGCCGGTGTCGAAGTCGACTGAGTCTTCACGCCGGTCGCCACGCTCGGACCGCTGTTGCCTGCTTTGACGCCAATCTCCGCCTCGGTCAAGCGCGAGAAATCTACGATCAGAGCGACATCGGCACTCTGATCGTCATCCTCGATGATTCCCGTGCCGACGGGCCTCACCAGCGTGGCTCCGGACGGATTGCGCAGAACGACGAAGAACGACTCGTTGGTCTCGGCTTCGACGTCGCCGCGCACCGGAACCTCGATGATCTTCGACGCCTCGCCGGGCGCGAAGGTCAGAGTGCCCGACGTCGTCGTGTAATCGGTCCCCGCGACCGCGGTGCCGTCCGCTGTCGCGTAGTCGACCGTCACCGGCCGCCCGTTTTGTCCCGACAGGCTTACCGTGAAGCGCGCGGACGTCGTCCCGGAATTATTCTCGGCGACACGAACGTCGCCGACCGACAAAGACTGAGTCGAAGGAAGATCGAACGCCCACAACTCATTCCCAGTGGCCGACGTAGAAGCCGGAAAGAACAAGCGTCCTCCGGCACGGGTGAACTGCTGGAGGAACGTGCTTGCCAGCCCTGGCTCGATGTCCGCCACCAGCTTCGTTCCCTCCGCCGTTCCATCGGTGACCCAAGGTTCGGTGCCGTGTTGGTCGTCCGTGGCGAAGAAGTAGACGCGACCATCGGCGGCCAGGAATCCGCCCGGACCCGAGCTTCTCGTCCCCGGATAGATGTCGCGCAGAAGGTTTGTGCCATCCGCGGTGCCGTCGCTCACCCAGAGCTCCATGCCGTTCGTAGCGTCCGTCGCGGCGTAGACGATCCGTTCCCCGATGGCTGCGCCGCCGCGAAGTGCGAACGTGCCAGGCAGAGTCCGCGAGCCGGCCGGCGTTCCATCGGTGACGGACAGCTGATTGCTCTCCCCGATGAACAGGTTTCTACCGGCCGGGATGAGCGTGTCACCGGTGACGGATCTCAATGCCACCGTACCGTCAAACGTGCCGTCGGTTCTCCAAAGCTGCGCACCGCCTTCGGACGGATGGGCGACGAAATACACGGCGCCGCCGCTGGCCACCGCTGTAGTGATCGAACCCGGCGCGATCTGCGCGACCAGGTACGTTCCGGATGGAGTCCCGTCGGTCGACCAGATGCCGGGACCGCTTGAAGTGGAGGCGAAGATCAGTACGCGACCGGCGAATTCAACATGAAAGCCGGCCGGTACTCCGAGGGACAACGCGGGCGAGCCAGGTGCAGTGGTCGTCGTCCAGAGCTCATTGCTGCCTGACGTGGCGACGCTGAAGAAGAGCGTATCGCCGGCAACAAACGAGATCGACGCGGGGGCCGGAAAACGGTTCGTGAAGCCGTACGCCGGCAGAGTCCCTTCCGGCGTGCCGTCCGAGAGCCACAGGACGTCGTTCCTCCAGAAGAACGCCGATCGGCCGAAGGCAACGTAGAGACGGTTCAAGTCGAATGGCGCATCGGCGATCTTGAGCGTTCCCTCGGGTGTGCCGTCGCTGCGCCACAGAGAACGTTCCCCAACTACCACCCCGGCAGGCGCAGGCATACCGTCCCACGCGTCGAAGTAAACCCAATCCGCCGCCGCCGTCAGATTACTCGGAACCGACGATGGCGCAGCATCCTCGGCGATGTTCTTGATCATCGCCGTTCCGGAATCGCTTCCGTCGCTCTTCCATGGCTCGAAGCCGTTCAGCGCATTCGCTGCCGCGAAATAGAGAACATCATCGATGCTGGTGAGGATCGAGCTCGCCGTCTTGTCGAGGATCGGGAACGGTGCAGTCGTCTTCAGCGGATGAGTTCCGGCTGCTGTGCCGTCCGTCACCCAAATCGCCGTGACACCGTTCACGAATGCGACAAAGTAGACCTTCCCGCCGGCGGTCATGAAATCGCGCGGTCCACTTCCCTGCTCGCCGGGATTGAGGTCTCTCACCAGGACCGTGCCCGCCTCGGTACCGTCCGTCTTCCACAGCTCGTCACCAGTTCCGAGTGTGATCGCGCTGAACAGTGCCATGTCGCTGAGGATCCCCACGGACAGGTTCGAAATCCGCGAACCCGACGGTCCCGGAGCGATGTCGCGGATCATGAGCGTACCCGCCGTCGTCCCATCCGTGATCCACAACTCGACTCCGTGCTGCGGATCCGTTGCCGCGAAGATCACGCGGTTGCCGAACACTTTCGGCAACGTAAATGCCGTGGACGATTCTGGACCGGGGTTGATCTCCAGGAGCATGTGCGTTCCGGCCTCGGTGCCGTCACTGACCCACGGCTCAATTCCCGTCACCGGAGAATAAGCTCCGAAGAAAATGAAAGATCCTGTCGCGACCAGAGACTGGGGCTGGCTGCTGCCCGTCTTGACGACGAAGGTCCCGCTCTCCGTTCCGTCGGTCTTCCAGAGATTCGTGCCGGCGACGAAGTACACGGTGTCGTTCAGCAGCACGAACGACTGCGGGCTGGAGTCGGCCGCTCCGGGCACGAGGTCTTTGAAAAATCTGGTTCCGGCGGGTGTGCCGTCGGTGATCCAGAGCTCGCGGCCATTCACCGGCTCGCGTGCGGAGAACAGCAACCTTCCGTGATAGACGATGCCGTCACCGGGACTCGAATGACCGAAGCCTGGATAGATGTCGGCCAGAAGGCGGGTTCCTGCGGCAGTGCCGTCCGTCGTCCACAGTTCCTGGCCATGAAGCTCGTCGACGGCGCTGAAAATCAAACGATCGTTCAGAATCGCGAAGTTCGAGGGACTCGACGAGCGATCCCCCGGGTTGATGTCCATGACGATCGACGTGCCCGCCGTCGTACCGTCGGTCATGTACAGCTCAACACCGGTGAACGGCGACGATGCAGTGAAGACGACGCGCGACCCGAACTTGAAAAAGTTCGCCGGCGAAGAGTGGTGCGGGCCCGCCGCCGTGCTGATGTTGATGTCCTTGACGAGGTACGGCGCATCTGCTGCGAATGCGATCGACGCGGCGAGCGCAACGACGGCGGCAAAGGCGAAGGATCGCATCAGTGATGGACCGCTCGGCGCTTGGAATCGGTCGCGCGCACCTGTTGTGAGCCGCCGTCATAGAACGCATCGCCGCCGTAGCTGAGCGTCAACGTAGGACCAACAGGCAGATTCGTGAGCGTTGCCTGCGCCACGGAGCTCGGCCCGCCTTCCGGCATGAGCGTCAGCCTCGCGATTTCCGCTGCACCGTTCTTCACGATGATCGTTCCGCTCGGCGGCGACGCCGGTGATCCCACGGCGTGAACCGTCAGTGAGAACGTGCCTGTCGCTCCCGGTACCGGCCGCAGGTCGCCCAGCAATGTTGCCCTGCCCTTGGTGACAAAGACCGAACCGTTGGACGTCTGCGACTGGAAACTGGAATCGCCGCTGTATGCGATCTGAAACGCATTGGTACCGAGCGCCGGCAGATAGAACGGAATCACATACGTGCCCGCGCCGGTCAGCGTTCGTCGCGCCAATTCCTTTCCGGCCGACATGATGATGACCGTTCCGGTGGGGCTTGCTCCTGTCAAGGGGGCCGTCATGGTTTCCTCCAGCGTCAACGTCAGCGGCTTCTCGAACCCGAGCGCCGTGAAGTCGACTCCCCCTCTCAGTGCACCCGGCCATAACGGCGTCGTACCTGGATTGACGACGGTCACGACGAGCGGATTGGGAAGCCGGTCAACCGTGATCGTCGAAGTCCCTGCCTTCAAGCCTCGCACCGTGAACGTGGCCACGTTCGCGGCTGACTTCAGGACATTCGACACGCTGACGACCGACACGTCCGATGACAGTACAGAGGGCGCTGTCGTATCCGTCAATGCCGTGATCGTAGCCGTTCCGCTGACGTTGAGATACACCGCATCCATGACCATAGTGCGGTCCTTGTTCATCATCCAGCTCGCACTGTTGTTCGAGATCAGCGGGTCGCTCTGACGCGCTGTCGCGGTCGCGCTCAAGTAGGACTGACCACCGTTTCGCGCGTGGTCCGCTCCGACCACCGTCGAGCTGCCGGCCGCAATTTGCGGGATCTCGCAGATGCGGCAACGCGTCGGACTGAAATCAGGAGTGACCGTGAACCGGACGGAGACGTCGGTGGCCGCTCGCGGTCCGTCGTTGAATACGGTCACGGCATCCGCGAATTCGAAGCCGCTCGCCGCGAACAGCGGAACGACTCGAAGGTCGGCCGCGCCATCGTCGTTCTCAATGATGCCAACCGCATCGTTCGCGATGAGACGAGCTCCGACGGCATTGCGCAGCGTAACGTAGAACATCTCGTTCCCTTCGAGCAGAAGATCGCCTCGAACTCGCACATCGATCGCCTTGGCGGTCTCTCCCGGCGCGAACGAAAGCGTGCCTGATCCCGCGTCGTAGTCCTCGCCCGCCTTCGCCGTTCCATCGGATGTCGCGTATTCGACGCTCACCGGTTGCTGTGAAGCCTGTGTGAGCGACACGCTGAATCGGGCCGCACTCGTCCCAGAATCACCCTCGACGACTCGCGCGTCGGAGATCGCGATCGCCGCATCCGTCAGCGGCAGCGCCCAAAGTTCTCCTCCAGTCGCATCCGTTGTGGCGCGAAAATAAAGAATGTTGCCGACTCTGGTGAAGCCTCCCGGATTCGAGCTTCCCGGTCCCGGATTCACATCGGCAATGAGCTTCGTTCCGTCGGACGTGCCGTCAGTGGCCCAGAGTTCGGCTCCGTGGAGGTCATCGGTCCCGGAGAAGTAGACCAGGCCGTCGATGCTGGCGAGCTCCGGGGACGGTCCGACCTTCTGCAAGTCCTTCGTGCCGGCGGTGCTCCCATCGCTGGTCCAGAGATGATCGACACTCGCAGCGTCCCGAAGCACGAAGAACACCCGGTCGCCGACAACCTTCAGGTTGTCTTTGACGGTCGTCCGAGAGAAGTCGACCTTCATCAATTCGAACGTTCCCGCATCGGTCCCGTCGCTCGTCCAGAGTCCGAGCCCCGGCACGAAGAAGATGCGCCGTCCGGCCGCCTTGATGTCGGCGAGAGGAACTCCCGGCACGATCTTGACGGCGGTGGTCCCTTCGAACGTGCCATCGCTCTTCCATAGCTTCGGAACATCGTCGCGGAGTTGTTTGACGAAGAAGAGCGTTCCTGCGGCGCTCACGACTGCACTCGGTTTCTGGCTGATCGTGTCGCCGAGGTCGGGTACGATCGCGTGCGTTCCCACCCGCGTCCCGTCGGTCATCCACAGACCGTAGTTGTAGACGCCGCTCGGGCCTTCGGCATAGAACACCTGGCGCCCGGATGACTCGATCATTCC
The DNA here is from genome assembly GCA_035468985.1 of Thermoanaerobaculia bacterium. GTDB lineage: Bacteria > Acidobacteriota > Thermoanaerobaculia > Gp7-AA8 > Gp7-AA8 > DASVHS01. The sequence continues at coordinate 24,343 of DATISF010000007.1, read as the reverse complement.
AAACGGATTCCTGGTTCCGAGGGACTCGGCCGGAGCGTTGATCGCAACCGTCGTCTTCCACAGCGAGGAGTCATAGATCCCGAGGTCGAGGACGCTCGCGTAGAGGATGTTGCCGAACGGGAAGAACGTACTGACCGGCGAGGGTCCGAAGCGCTGGACGAACGTGTCGGCTGGTCGTGTCCCCTCAACCGTCCCGTCACTCATCATGAGGACGCCTTTCGAGTTCACCGTGGCGCCGAAAAACACAAACGGACCGATGCCCTGAAGCGCAGACGGATTCTGCCCGCTCTCCCTCAGCTTGAAAGTTCCACCTTCGGTCCCGTCCGAGCGCCACAGCGAAGACTCCGCGACATGTGTCACCGGCGAGATTGTTCCTTCAGTCGCATAGAAGAACAGGAGGTTGCCGGCCGCAGTCAGCGAATTCGGGGCGGACGAAGCGGCACGATCCGCCCCGAGGTTGGCGATCATGAATGTGCCGGCGTCCGTGCCATCGGTCACCCACGGCTCCTGGCCGGCCAGTGAAGTACTGCCGGCAAAGTACACCTTCCCTTCGACCGGCCACGCCAGGCCGTACGAGAACTCGCTTCCATCGGCCGCCTTCACGATGTGCGTGCCATCGGGAGTGCCGTCGCTGACCCACAACGGCCTGGCCAGAGTGGATAGGTTGCTCCCGCCGAAGTAGAGCTTTCCGCCCGACACCACGAGTCCGGACGGATTTGTCGACGCCGTTCCCGGTGCGAGATCGGCAAACAGGGAAGTCCCCGCATCCGTCCCGTCCGTGACCCAGAGTTCCTGCCCGTGAGCATCGTCGCGCAGGATGAAGAATGCGCGATCGCCGAGCGCTGTCAGGATTGCGAAACCGCCCTGAGCAAATGCACCGTTGGGACCGGGGGCGAGGTCGCGCACCATCCGGGTCCCCGCTGCCGTTCCATCGCTGATCCAGATCTCGCGTCCGTTGACGCCGTCGTTCGCAACGAAGAGCACACGGCTGCCAAAAGCGATGAAGTCCACGTCGTTGAAGTTCGGCCGCGATCCGCTGGACCCTGGAAACACGTCGGCAATCATGTGCGTACCGGACTCCGACCCGTCGCTCACCCACGGCTCCCATCCCGCAGCCCCGGTGAAGCCTTCGAAGAACAGCTGCGATCCGGCCACGAACAGATTGCGTCCCGTAACGGACGCCACCTTGACCGTGCCGCCGTCCGTACCATCCGTCTTCCACAGTCCGCCGGCGGAGAGGAAGTAGACGACGTCGTGGAAGATCGTGAAGGAGACCGGCGACGACGACGCGCTTCCCACCACGATGTCCTTGAGCATGCGGGTTCCGGCCGTCGTCCCATCGGTGATCCACAGCTCGCGGCCGTTCGTTCCGTCATCGGCGCCGAACAGCATCCGGTTCTTGTAGACGATCTTCGCAATCGGCTGAGATGAGCTCGGACCCGGATTCAGATCCATGAAGAGACGAGTTCCGGCGGCCGTTCCATCAGTCGTCCAGAGCTCGACTCCGTGGTCGACATCATGCGCCACAAAGAACAGTTTCCCGTTGAAGACGATGAAACTGGTGGGGTCCGAGCTTCCCGAACCCGGAACGATGTCGGAGACGCGCGTGGCGCCCGCCGGCGTTCCGTCCGTACTCCACAGCTCTGCTCCGGCATCGTCGGTCGTGGCGACGAAGAACACCTTTCCGTTGTAGGCAACGAACTGAGCCGGCGAAGACGACTTCGTCGCCGTCGCGTACGTCGTGTTGATGTCTTTGACCAGATGCGGCGCCTGCGCCAGGAGGGGAAGGCAGAACAACACGACAGCGAGAGAAGCTGCCTTTCTCATCAGTGATGAACCGCTCGTCGCCTCGAAACGACCGAACGCACCTGTTGCGAGCCCGGATCGTAGAACGCGTCGCCCTGGCAATTGAGCGCGGGGACCGGCATTCGAGACGGCCACCGAGTCGAGGAGCTGAGGGCTGCTGAACGTGAAGGTCGGGACGGTGCGGAGGTCCGCCGCGCCATCATCGTCTTCGATGATTCCGACGCCTTCGCTCGAGACGATGCGCGCTCCAACCGCACGGCTCAGCGTGACGTAGAACGTCTCGTTGTTCTCGGCAGCGAGATCTCCTCGCACGCGCACATCGATGGTCTTGACCGTTTCCCCCGACGCGAACGAAAGCCTGCCGGAAACCGCGTCATGGTCCTCTCCCGCTTTCGCGGTTCCATCCGACGATGCGTAATCGACGGTGATCGGCTGCTGCGCAGCAGGGGTCAGCGACACCGTCAACCGAGCGATGCTCGTTCCTGAATCGCCCTCGGCCATCCGGGCGTCACTGATCCTCATCGTCGGTTCTGTGAGCGGCATTGCCCACAGTTCATATCCGGAAGCCGCGGTAAAGGCAATGAAGTAGAGAACGTTGCCGACCTTCGTGAAGCCCGACGGATCTGAGCTGGACGGCCAGGTCTTTGACCAGATACGGCGTCTGCGCCAGAAGGGGAACGCAGAGGAACACAACAGCAATCGAGGCTGCTTTTCTCAAGGGATCACCAGGCTGAGGTTTATTGATTTACGCGATCCGCGGCTGAACCGTGATCCAGGCCATGCGTCCGGCCGGTGTGGTCAGCATCCGCCGCTGCAGCTCGTCGGCCGAAATGGCGCGTGCGTAGAGCGGCACGAGGCCTTTCGTGTCGAGAATCTTCCCCGCGCCGCGGATCTCCAGCGCGATGGCGTGGCTGGCATCGTCGAGATACAGCATCACGCCCGGCGCCAGCTCCTCGGCATGCGAGTAGTCGAAGACCTCGGTGATGAGAAGAGACACCGCGTCGGTCTGGTGGTCGTAAAAGTATTTCGTAGGAGGCGATTGTATGCCCCTTACCTGCTGCTTCGCACCACCCTCTCCCCGGTCGCGGGGCGAGGGTTCCAATGACTTACCGTCCGCTGCGAAGCGTGTCGATGCGATATCCCTCGAACACGCCGCCGCGCGTCCAGTCGCCGGAGACCGACACGAAGTCTCCTCGCCGAGATCGTCGAGATCGACTCCACGGGTTCCGCGGCCCGTGCGTCCCATGTCGACGGTCACGCGACGGCCGCTGAACCTTTGCGCGAGTCGTTGTTCACGTCATCCTGAGCCGCGAAGACGGCGAAGGATCTCGAGATCGCACGCGTTTTCGCATCCTGAGATCCTTCGTCGCGCTTCGCCGACTCAGGATGACGACTTGCGCAGACCTTGTTCAGCGCGCGATTCCGAGCTTCTGCTCGAGCTCCTCGCGGCGTCCGCGGCTCAGACTCAGCTCCACGCCGTTCTTCAGCCGGACGCCGTAGTCGCCGCCCGACTGACGGGTCACGGCTTCGATCTGGTCGAGACGGACGATCGCCGAGCGATGGATCCGGAAGAAGACATCGGGATCGAGGCGCTCCTCGAGCGTCTGCATCCGCTCGCGGACGGCGAAGACACGGTCGCCGACATGCAGCTCGGCGTAGGGACCGCTGGCCGTGATGTAGTCGATCCGCTCGACCGGCACGACGCGCACCTGGCCGCGGGACTCGACCGGAATGCGGTCGAGGGAATCGGACTTCGCCGACGGCTCCCCCTTTTCGAGATCGATCATCCTTCGCGCGCGCTGAAATGCCTGCCCGAAACGATCGTCATCGAACGGCTTCACGAGATAGTCGAGCGCGGCGCGGTCGAAGGCATCGAGCGCGAATCGGTCGAATGCCGTCACGAAAACGGTCTCCGGCATGTTCTCCGATCCGATCGCGTCGACGACCTGCATGCCGCTGAGACCCGGCATCTGCACGTCGAGGAACACCAGATCGGGAGAGAGGCGCCGGATCGCCTCGACCGCTTCGAGCCCGTCCGACGCGGTGCCGGCGATCTCCACGTCCGGCTCCTTCGCCAGCAGGTCGGCGATCCGTTGCCGCGCCAGCGGCTCATCGTCGACGATGAGAGCGCGGATCTTTCGTTCAGAAGCCATCGTGATACGGAAGCACAATCCGCGCGAGAACGCCTCCTCCATCAGCCGGTCCGATGGAGAGCGACGCCGCGCTGCCGTAGAGCTGCGTGAGGCGTGCCTCCGTGTTCCGTAATCCGACACCCTCTTTCGGCGGCTCGCCGGCCAGGCCGGGGCCGTTGTCTCGGACCGAGATCACGAGGTCCGCGCCGCGCCGGTGTGCCGCGATCTCGACACGCCCCTCGCCCATGCTCCGGCTGGCGCCATGCTCGAGCGCGTTCTCCACGATCGGCTGAAGAATGAGGTTCGGCACCAGGGCGTCGGCCACGTCCTCGTCGACGGCGGTGGTGACCTTCAAGCGCCCCTGGAAGCGGATCTCCATGATCTCGACATACCGACGCAGGAAATCGAGCTCGTCGCGCAGCGGAACCTCGTCCGCGCCGCGGCTTTCGATCGTGCGCCGCAAAAGCTCGGAGAGGCGCGCGATCATCCGCCGCACGCCGGCGGGATCACGATCGACGAGCGCTGAGATCGCGTGCAGCGTGTTGAAGAGGAAGTGCGGATTGATCTGCATGCGCAGCGCGTCGAGCCGTGCATCCGCCAGCTGTGCCCGCAGCTGCGCGGTCTCCTGCTGCCGCCGCTGATAGCGGAGGTAGTAATTGCGCGCGAAGCCCGCGGCGAGAACACCGACGTAGACGAGGAGCTGATTGACGAAGCGGAAGCGAGCGATGTCGCGCAGCGGCGTGAACAGCAGGCGTCGCGGCCGCACCAGGATCTGCAGCCGCACGAGCTCGAGGACGGTGTCGACGCCGATGGCGATGGCCACGCCGGCCGCGATCAGCAGCGGCACACGCACAATCCAGTTCGAGCGCTCCACGGCGAAGCGGCCGCACAGCCGGAACACGATCGGCGTGACCGCCGCCCAAAGCCAGGAGTCGACGAACTCCATGAAGATCGGCGCCGCGGGAGAGGCCAGCCGGAATCCGATCCCCCGAGGATCGAGAAGCCGGTTGACCGACGAGAGCGTGGCGATGAACGTCCAGAACGCGAAGATGAGCAGCAGCTCGTTCGCGGAGATCCGGTTTTCGTCGCGTTCAACCACGCAGCCACCTTACAGCACACGCAGGGCCGATTCTCCAGCCGGCCCGGGCCCACTGGAGAGGCCCTACGTTTCCCACGGTGCATTCCATGACACCGGCGTGCATCTCGTGATCCGGGCGAAACAGAATCGGCTCTCCAAACGTCTCTTCCTGCGAGTGGTAGCACAAATCCACCAAGGAGCTAAGGTTATGAAGAAGACGATTACGGCATTGGCAGTGTTTGCACTCGGTGCTTCCCTGGCCATGGCCGCTCCCCAGCAGGACGGCAGATGGCAAGGTCACCGCGGTCATCGCGGGTTCGGTATGAGCCAGAAGATGGCCGAGAAGCTCAACCTCACGGATGCACAGAAGGTGCAGATCAAGGACCTCAACAAGTCCTTCCGCGAGCAGAACAAGGCGTTCTTCGAGTCGTCCCGTCAGACGATGAAGGATTTCCGCGCCGCGAAGCAGTCCAATGACACGGCGAAGATGGACGCGCTGCGTCCCACGCTCGAAGCCAATCGCGCGCAGATGAAGCAGCTCCGCGACGCTCAGCGCGAGAAGATCCGCTCGATCCTCACGCCGGAGCAGAGCGCACAGCTCGACGCCTGGAAGGCCCAGCGCCAGTCGAGGCACGAGCAGAAGTAAACCGAGTCCTCGGTCCTCGGTCCTCGGTCAGGCCGCCGGAAACGGCGGCCTTTTTGTTCTTGCCGTTCATGACACCAGAGTGCAACTCGTGTTCTTTCAGGAAGTTGCTCCGATCGAGGTCGTGTTTTCGCATGCACGGAGAAGATCATGACCACAAAGAAATCGCTCATCGCCGTCGGGCTCGTTCTGGTTCTCGCGATCATCGGCGTGCTCGTGCACAGAGTGGCCTTTGCGAAAGAGGCAACCACCTACCGCTTCGTGAACGTCGAGCGCGGCAACATCAAGTCGACCGTCTCGGCGACCGGCACGCTGAGCGCGGTGAAGACCGTCACCATCGGCACGCAGGTCTCCGGTCAGATCGCTCGGCTCCTGGTCGATTTCAACGATCACGTGACGAAGGGGCAGCTGCTGGCACGCATCGATCCGACGCTCGCGCAGCAGGCCGTGATCGATGCCCAGGCCAACCTCGAAAAGGCGCAGGCGCAGGCCGTCCAGGCCGCGCGCGATTACATCCGGAACCGTGAGCTGATGGATTCGGGTCTCGTGGCGCGCAGCGAATACGAGCAGACGCAGTCCTCGGCCGAGGTGGCCCGGGCCGGCGAGAAATCGGCGCGCATCGCGCTCGATCGCGCGAAACAGAATCTCGCCTACACGAACATCTACGCGCCGATCGACGGCGTCGTCGTCGAGCGCAACGTCCAGGAAGGACAGACCGTCGCCGCGAGCCTGCAGGCTCCGCAGCTCTTCCTGATCGCGAACGATCTCTCGCACATGCAGATCCTCGCGCAGGTCGGCGAGAGCGACATCGCGCAGATCAAACAGGGCCAGCCGGCCGACTTCACCGTGCAGGCGCTGCAGCGGCAGACGTTCAAGGGAACCGTGCAGCAGGTGCGGCTGCAGTCGACCACTCAGGACAACGTCGTGAACTACACGGTCGTCGTCGCCGTCGACAACTCCGGCGGCAAGCTCCTGCCGGGCATGACCGCGCGGGTGAGCTTCCTGACGAATTCGGCGGAGAACGTGCTGAAGGTCGCGAATTCGGTGCTGCGCTTCAAACCGGCGACGGAGGCCGTGGAGCGCCGGGCGTCCTCGCGCGGCGGATCGCTCTACACGCTCGACGCGAACGGAAAGCTCACCGCGCTGCCCGTCCGCACCGGCATCACCGACGGAACGACGACGGAGATCTCCGGCAGCGATGTTCGGGAAGGGATGAAAGCCATTGCCGGCACGGTGGGTACGACGCAGACCGCCACCAGCGCCAGTCCGTTCCAGGGAAACACGCAGCAACAGCAGCGCGGGGCGCGTGGAGGATCGTTCTGATGAGCAACGTCATCGAGACAGAGAAACTCGTCAAGACCTACGCAAGCGGGACGAACGAGGTGCATGCTCTCCGCGGAATCGACCTGAACGTCCGCGCGGGGGAGTTCATCGCCATCATGGGAGTGTCGGGCTCGGGCAAGTCGACGCTCATGACCCTGCTCGGCTGCCTCGACACGCCGACTTCGGGCTCGTACCGGCTCGACGGCGTGAGCGTCGAGGGCCTCGACAAGAACGCCCTCGCCGCGATCCGCAATCAGAAGATCGGGTTCGTGTTCCAGGGATTCAATCTTCTCCCGCGCACCAGCGCGCTGGAGAACGTCGAACTGCCGTTGTTGTACGACCGCAGCGGCCGAGAACGCGACACGCACGCGCTCGCCGCGGCCGCCCTCGAGCGCGTCGGCCTCGGATCGCGGCTCGATCATCAGCCCAGCGAGCTCTCCGGCGGCCAGCAGCAGCGTGTGGCCATCGCCCGGGCCCTGGTCACGGAGCCGGCGATCATTCTCGCGGACGAGCCCACGGGCAACCTCGACACGCACACGTCGACGGAAGTCATGGCCCTGTTCCAGGAGCTCAACGAGCAGGGCATCACCATCGTGCTGGTCACGCACGAGCCGGACATCGCCGCGTACGCAACGCGGATCGTGGAAGTGCGCGATGGTCGCATCCGCCGCGACGAGCCGGTGACGATCCGGCGCTCGGCCGCCGACGACCTCGAGCATGAGGAAAAGGACGTCGCATGAGAACGAAGACTCTCGTGAAACTGGCCGCGCAAAGCATCCACAAGAACAAGATGCGCGCAGCGCTGACGATGCTCGGCATCATCATCGGTGTGGCGGCAGTCATCGTCATGGTGGCCGTCGGCTACGGCGCGCGCACGCGCATCCGCGAGCAGATCAACAACCTCGGCACGAACATGATCGTGATCACGCCCGGAGCCGCGCAGCAGAGCGGCGTCAGCCAGGGCGCGCAGGCGTTCCCGAATCTCAGTCTGCAGGACGTCGACAAGATTCGAAACGAGTCGCAGTACGTCTCGGCGATCTCACCGGTCATCGTCAGCCGCACCGCGGTGATCGGCCCGGCTGGAAACTGGCGGACGCTCATCAACGGCGTCGACGTCGATTACCAGACGATTCGCAACTGGCCCGCGCAGTCGGGCGACTTCTTCACCGCCGACGACGTGCGCTCCAACCGCAAAGTCGTCGTCCTCGGCACCACGGTCGCGCTGAACCTGTTTCCGGGTCAGGATCCCGTCGGTACCGACATCCAGATCCGCAATTCGGTCTACCGCGTTGTCGGCGTGCTCTCGCCCAAGGGACAGACGGCGAGCGGAAGCGATTCCGATGACGTGCTGCTGATGCCGTACACCACGGCATCGACGACGCTGTCGGGCCGGTCGTTCATCCCGCAGATTCTGGCCAGCACGCCGAACGAGCAGGACATCCCGGCGGCCGAGGAGGAGATGCGCACGATTTTGCGCGAGGCCCACAAGGTCACCGACGGAAACGACGATTTCACCGTTCGCAATCAGGCGGACCTCGCCTCGGCCGCGGAGAGCTCGACCAGGGTCATGACGCTGCTGCTCGCGGCGATCGCGTCGATCTCGCTGCTCGTCGGCGGCATCGGCATCATGAACATCATGCTCGTGTCGGTGACCGAGCGGACGCGCGAGATCGGCATCCGCATGGCCATCGGCGCGCGCGGCTCCGACGTGCTCACGCAATTCCTCGTGGAGAGCATCGTGATGGGAATTCTCGGCGGGCTGGCCGGCCTCGCCGTCGGCTTCAGCGGCGCCAAGATCCTCGGCCACTTCACCGGGTGGGAGACGGTGATCTCGCCTCTGATCATGATCGGATCCATCGGCTTCTCCGGCGCGGTGGGGGTGTTCTTCGGTTATTACCCGGCGCGAAAAGCGGCGGCGCTGAACCCGATTGAGGCACTGCGGTACGAGTAAACGTTCCCGAGCCCAGGGCGGTCGAATCGCTCATGCGACGGCTCTGGTTCATTCTCGTTCTGGCACTCTTCGGTTGCGCGACCTACGACACTCCGCAGGATGAACCGCCCGCGCGCGGCGGACGTGGCGGCGGATATCAGCGCGCCGCGGCCCGCGATCTCGGGCCGATGCTGCTCGAGATCGTTCCGGACGACACCTGGTGGCGCGACCTGCGGCTGGCCGAGCCGCTGAATCTGACGAACGATCAGCTCCAGGCGCTCGACAAGATCGCCGCCGATCAGCGTGATGAGATCGCGCGCCTCGAACGCGATCTGCCGATTGCCACACGTGATTTTCGTGATGCCCTGTTGATCGACCCCGCGGTGCAGGCCGACATCACCTCCGCCGCACAGCGCGTCCGCAGCATCCGCGACTCGATCTTCGACCGGCAGGCCCAGATGATCGCTGACGAGCGGCTCATCCTGACGAAGCAGCAATGGTCGAAACTTCTCGACGAGCTCCAGGCGCGCCGCGACGAACGGATGAACCGCAACGAAGGCGGCTACCCGCGCGGCGGCCGCGGCGGCTATCCACGCGGCGGCCGCGGACGGCCCTGGCCTTAGCGAGCCCGTCCCACTTTGCTGCTCGCCCAGACGATGGCGGCGAAGATGATCACGACGAACAGGATGACGCGGACCGCGCCGCCGGCCAGGTGCAACGCGGTCTTGAGGACCCACACCGCCACGAGAAGCACGACGATGGCGATGAAGAGAGCTCGTTCGCGCGTTCGGCTCAAGCCGGCGCAGTTTACAACTAGACTTATCATAGGGAATCTTTGAGCAAGTCGTTGTTCACGTCATCCTGAGCCGCGAAGACGGCGAAGGATCTCGAAATCGCAGGCGTTTTCGCATCCTGAGATCCTTCGTCGCGCTTCGCCGGCTCAGGATGACGACTTGCGCAGAGGTTCCATAGCGGCCATGAGACGACGTCTGGCGATCCTTCCTCTGCTTCTGCTGGCGATTCCCGTCTGGGCCGACGAGGTAACGAAACTTCACGCGATCTTCGACGAGAGCTGGGAAACGCGTCTCAGGGAGAACCCTCTCTTTGCCACCTCGGTCGGCCGCCACGAATACGACGACCGGCTTCCCTCGCTCGCTCCCGCCGGCCTCGAACGGAGGCAGAGCGAACGGAAGGCCACGCTGGCGAGACTCGATGGCATCGATCGGTCGAAACTTCCGGCAGGAGAGGTCGTGAACTACGACATCTTCCGACGCCAGATCGAAGACGCAATCCGCTCGTACGAGCTCGGTGACGAGCAGATGCCGATCAATGCCGACTCCGGGTTCCACACCGGCTTCTCCCGGCTGCCGAAGGAAGTCCCGCTCCGTTCCGTGAAGGATTACGAGAACTACATCAGCCGGCTGAACGCCTGGCCCGCATATGTTCGCCAGGAGATCGCGCTGATGCGTGCGGGGCTGCAGCGCGGCATGACGGTTCCGCGGGCGACGCTCGACGGCTACGACGCCACCATCGCCGCGCATGTCGTCGACGATCCGGTGCAAAGCGTTTTCTGGCCGCCGTTCGCAACGTTCCCCTCCACGATACCGGCTGAGGAGCAAGAGCGGCTTCGGCGCGACGGGCGTGCCGCGATCATGAACGGTGCCGTCGCCGGTTACCGCGAGTTTCTCGACTTCTTCCGCAATGAATATCTGCCCGGCGCACGCAAGACGATCGGCGCTTCGGAACTGCCGAACGGCCGAGCGTACTATGCGCTGAAGATCCGGGAGTTCACGACGCTCGACCTCACGCCGGACCAGATCCACAAGATCGGACTCGCCGAGGTGGATCGGATTGCGGGCCAGATGAACGCGGTCATGCAGAAGGTTGGATTTCGCGGCGACTTCCCGGCATTCCTGCAATTCCTCCGCACCGATCCCCGCTTCTACGCGAAGACTCCCGATGAGTTGTTGCAGCGCGCGGCCTGGATCGCCAAGCGGATCGACGGCAAGCTGCCGTCGGAATTCAAGACGCTGCCCCGGCTGCCGTACACGGTCGAGCCGGTACCGGCCGACATCGCGCCGAAGTACACGAGCGGGCGTTACGTCGGAGCTCCGCAGGGAAGCACGCAGCCCGGCATCTACTGGGTCAATACCTACAAGCTGGAGAGCCGGCCGCTCTACAACCTGGAGGCGCTGACCCTTCACGAGGCCGTCCCCGGTCATCACCTGCAGATCGCGCTCAGCCGCGAACTGACGAACCTTCCGAACTTTCGCCGCTTCTCGTACATCTCCGCATTCGGGGAAGGCTGGGGGCTTTACTGCGAATGGCTCGGACTGGAGATGGGCTTCTACACGGATCCGTATTCGGACTTCGGACGGCTCACGTACGAGATGTGGCGCGCATGTCGGCTGGTCGTCGACACCGGCATTCACTCGATGGGATGGACGCGGCAGCAGGCCATCGACTACATGGCCACGCGCACCGCGCTGCCGTTGCACGAGGTGGAGACGGAAGTCGACCGCTACATCTCATGGCCCGGTCAGGCGTTGGCCTACAAACTCGGAGAGCTGAAGATCAAAGAGCTTCGCAAACGTGCCGAGGAAAAGCTCGGACTGCGTTTCGACGTGCGCGAGTTCCACGACGTCGTTCTCGGCAGCGGCGCGGTGCCGCTAAGTGTGCTGGAGTCGAACGTCGATCGTTGGATTGCCGGTCAACGCTAGGTCCGAGTCTCAATCGGACGTAGGTCCGACTCTCAATCGGACCGGGCCCGACTCTCAATCGGACGTAGGTCCGACTCTCAATCGGACGTAGGTCCGACTCTCAATCGGACGTAGGTCCGACTCTCAATCGGACGTAGGTCCGACTCTCAGTCGGACCGGGCCGGCTGGAGAGCCGGCCCTACGTCGATCAACACCGCCTCGCGCCTCGTGGCCGCCCATTCCAGAGTGGCGAACGTTCCCAGCGCGAGCGCGAGTGAGGGGGTCGCCTTCGCCGAGGAGTTTCTCCCATCCATTGAGCCGCGGCTCCGGCGCGTGCGCGGGCACGATCGAAACGTAGAGATTGAGCCAGTAGGTCCGAGTCTCAATCGGAACGTAGGTCCGACTCTCAGTCGGACCGGGCCGGCTGGAGAGCCGGCCCTACCTCGATCAACACCGCCCTCGCGCCTCGTGGCCGCCCATCCCAGAGTAGGCCCGAGTCTCAATCGGACGTAGGTCCGACTCTCAGTCGGACCGGGCCGGCTGGAGAGCCGGCCCTACGTCGATCAACACCGTCTCGCGCCTCGTGGCGGCCCATCCCAGAGTGGCGAACGTTCCCAGCGCCAGCGCGAGCTCCCATCCATTGAGCTGCGGCTCCGGCACGTGCGCGGGCACGATCGAAACGTAGAGATCGAGCCAGTGGCCGATGAGGACCGCCACGGCGATGCGCATGGCGATGGTTCGATTCCGCTTGGTCTTCTCCGACAGCAGAACGAAGAACGGCAGGCCCCACATCAGCGCCACCACCGCCCAGAACAGCACGCCCCAGTTTCCGTACGCGCGGATCGAGTAGTAACCGGTCTCGTCGCGCAGATTGCCGTACCAGATCAGCATCCCCTGGCTGAACCAGATGTACATCCAGAACGTGCTGAACGCGAACAGCAGCTTGCCGAGGTCGTGAAGGTGATCGGACGTGATGCGGTGATCGTTGCGCGAACGGTTGATCGCCACGATCAGAATTGCCGCGAGCGCCGAGGTGAACAGGCCCGCGAAGTGGTAGACGCCGAAGATCGTGCTCGCCCACTCGCCGTCGAGCGACATGATCCAGTCGACGCTGGCCAGCCAGACGGTGAATGCGAAGATCACCAGGAACGTGGCGGGACGCTTCTTCAGAATGCGCAGCGCGAACATCCACGCCGCGACGTAGAAAAATGCGCGGACGGTGAAGAACGTCCGCTCCAGCCACACTCCCCTGAAGCCGCCGAGGTGCTCGTGGAATGCGGGATAGAGATGCGAGCCGCTGAAGAGAATCGCCGCCAGCACGACGATCGAACCGGGAAGCACGAGGCGCGTCAGCGAACAGGCGATCCGGCGCACCGGGCCGAGCCAGCGGCCGTTGCTCGCATCGTGGACCGCGACCATGAACCCTCCGCCCAGCCCGATGCCGGCGAGAAAGAAGCCGGACAGAAGAACGTTCGGCCAGACGTCGCCCGGCGCGACAGCGAGTCCGGTCAGCGCCATCAGCACCGAGAAGGCCATGGCGCTGTAGAGAGGCACTGCGATTCGCGGATTCATTGGTTCTTCCTCTGCAGGTCGCGCACGTAGAGAATCGCCTTCCAGCGATCCTCCCGTTCGACCTGCGATGCGTACGAGGGCATGTTGTTCTGGCCGTAGGTGATGATGTGGAAGATCTGCCCGTCTGCAAGCCCGCGCGCTCTCGGCGCGAGCAGCGACGGCGGCGCCGGAAAGCCGCGCTGCGCGACGGTTCCGTCCCCTTTGCCCGACGGACCATGGCAGATCAAGCAGTACGTCGCATAGGTCGCGGCGCCGCGCTGCAGCGATTGCCCGTCGCGGAAGGGATTCGTCAGCTCGCGGCCCGCGCGCTGCGCGTCCGCCGGCGTCGCCGCGTAGTGCAGCGGTGCGATGCCGTGGATGACGACACCAGGCACCGGGCGCCGCAACGTCATGTTGTCGGCGAAATTCGGGTTGCTGGAGAACGAGTCGAACGGTATCGACCGCGCCATGTTCGGCAGGAATTCGAAATTGCGCCGATTCGGATCGGCGCGCAGCACCCAGTTGAGCGACAGCAGCGCCAGCACCATGACGAACAGCAGCGAATTGACGGCGACTCGCATCACGCGCCCTCCACCACGCCGATGGCGATCTCGTGACGCGCGGCGATGCGCTCGGCGTCGGAGCGCTCGAAGGAAGCGTTGTGGGCCGCCAGGATGACGAGTGGAGCGTCGGGCTTCAGCTCCACGTCAGCGCGCCGAAGCGCGCCGCTCCACCCCTTCCTGAAGAAGAACGCGCCCACCGTGGCGAACGCGGCGAAGAGCACGCCGACCTCGAACGTCACCGGAATGAACGCGGGGATGGAGTTGAACGGCTTCCCGCCGACATCGAGCGCCCATGACGTCGCCGACGTCCACGATTCAAACAGCAGAATGAGTCCCGCGCCGGTGAAGCCGCCGATCGCGCAAGCCCAGCCGAGACGGCTCGGCGGAAGGCCCGCCACCTTTTCGAGCCCATGCACGGCGTACGGCGTGTGCACGTCGGCAACGTCGTAGCCGGCAAGCTTCAGATCGCGTACCGCGCGCTTCAACTGCTCATCCTCCGGACGATGCAGCACACCTTTCACCTCGGCCATCGCGATCATCGGCAGGAATCGGCAGAAGAGAAGAAACGCGGTGAAGAAGAGTCCAAACGTGCCGGCGAGCGTCAGGATCTCGATGATCGTCGGCCGGTACATCGCCCAGCTCGACGGCAGGTAGTCGCGATGCAGCGAGGTCACGATGATGATGAACCGCTCGAACCACATCCCGATGTTCACGAAGATCGAGATCACGAACACACCGGCGAGGTTGCGACGCACGCGCCGGAACCAGTACAGCTGCGGAATGACCACGTTGCAGGCCACCATCGTCCAGTAGCCCCAGGCGAAAGGACCGAGGGCGCGGTTGATGAAGACGTAGCGCTCGTACGGGTTGCCGCTGTACATCGCCGTGAAGAATTCGGTCGCGTAGGCGATGGCTACCATTCCCGACGTCGCCAGGACGAGCTTGGTCATCGCCTCGACGTGGTTGTGCGTGAGGTAATCGCGGAGCGCGGGCATGACCGCGCGCGCGATCAGCATCAGCGTCAGCACCATCGACATTCCGGAGAAGATCGCGCCCGCCACGAAGTACGGCGGAAAGATCGTCGCGTGCCATCCGGGGAGAACGGACGTGGCGAAGTCGAAGCTGACGATCGAGTGCACCGAGAGCACAAGCGGCGTCGCCAGCCCGGCCAGCAGCAGGTACATCTTCTCGTAGCGATTCCACGTCCGCAGCGACCCGTTCCAGCCGAGAGCCAGGGCGCCGAAGATCGTCTTGCGAAGTCCGGTGGCGCGATCGCGGATCGTGGCCAGATCGGGAATCAGTCCCATGAACCAGAACACCGCCGACACCGTGAAGTAGACGCTGATCGCGAACACGTCCCACAGCAGCGGCGAACGGAAGTTCACCCATAGCGAGCCGCGCGTGTTCGGATACGGGAACACCCAGAAGAACAGCCACGGCCGCCCCATGTGGATCAGAGGAAAGATCGCCGCGCACATGACGGCGAACAGCGTCATCGCTTCCGCGCTGCGATTGACTGACGTGCGCCAGCGCTGCCGCAGCAGGAAGAGGACCGCGGAGATCAGCGTGCCGGCGTGTCCGATGCCGACCCAGAACACGAAATTCGTGATGTCGAACGCCCAGCCGACCGTCTTGTTGAGGCCCCACGTGCCGATGCCGGTGGCCATCTCGTAGCCGATCGCAAGCAGGCCGATGGTCATCAACGATGCGGAAGCGAGAAACGCCGCCCACCAGAGCGGCGTTGCTTTCCGCTCCAAAGGCGCGCACACGTCGCGGGTCACATCCGCGGCGGTCTTGTTGCCGAGGATAAGAGGTTCGTCATGGTCCGACTCGAGAGTCGGACCTGCATAGGGCCGGCTCTCAGTCGGCCAGATCGCGAGCTCAGTCATGCGTTCCTCGTGAGCTTCAGGTATCCGACGGCGGGCTCGACGTTCAGCTCCTCGAGCAGGCGGAAATGCCTCGGATTTCTTCGCACCGTGTTGATGCGGCTCTTCGGATCGTTGAGATCGCCGAACACGATGGCATCGGCCGGGCACGACTGCTCGCAGGCCATGCGGATCGCGCCGTCGGGAATGGCCATGCCGCGCTGCTTCGCCTCGATGCGCGCCTCTTCGATCCTCTGCGTGCACATCGAACACTTCTCCATCACTCCCCGGCTTCGCACGGCCACGTCGGGATTGAGGACGAGGTTGGCGAAGCGGTCGTCGTGCGGATAGTCGAACCAGTTGAACCGCCGCGCCTTGTAAGGGCAGTTGTTCGCGCAGTAGCGCGTGCCGACGCAGCGGTTGTAGACCTGCTGATTGAGTCCGTCGGAGGAATGAACGGTCGCGAGAACAGGACAGACCGACTCGCACGGAGCGTTGCCGCAATGCGCGCACATGACCGGCTCGTGCACCGCCATGACGTCGTCGCCTTCGCCCTCGTAGTAGCGGTCGATACGGATCCAGTGCATCTCGCGCTCGCGCACGACTTCGTCCTTGCCGACGACGGGAACGTTGTTCTCGACCTGACAGGCCACAACGCAGGCGGAACAGCCGGTGCACTTGTCGAGATCGATCGTCAGTGCCCACTGGTGTTCACCTTTGACCTTGGTGGGCCAGAGGCTGTGGAGTGACGCGCGTCCGCGCGCATCGTCAGGCCCGACGAGCGGACGCCCCTCCATCGTGTTGTGGAGCTGCGTCGACGCGAGATCGGCTTTGCGCCCGGCCTTGGTGATCGTGACATTCTTCGGGAGCTGCACGACGCGCTTGCCAACGGTCTCGCCGGGCGTGAGATAGGTCCGCGCCAGCAGCCACTTCGGACCGATCTTCGCGAAGCGATCCGTTCCCATGCGCCCATAGCCGATGGCGATGGCGATCACGTTCGGATGCTGTCCCGGCTGGACGAACGCGGGGAGCTCGACATCGTTCACGCGAACGACGTCGCCATCCGTGATGTCGAGTCTCTTCGCCGTTTCCGGCGCGATCGACGCCACGTTGTCCCAGGTGAGCTTCGTGATCGGATCGGGAAGCTCGTGCAGCCAGGCGTTGTGCGCGTGGCGGCCGTCGAGCTGGGAAATGCTGGGATAGAGGACGAGGGCGAAATCGCTCCTCGGCCCCCGATCCGCGGCCCTCGGTAATGGAGCCTCGGCTTTCACCGGGGTAGTCACCGGCTGAAGCCGGGGCTCCATTTCCACATACCCGTCATTCAGCGTCTTGTCCCAATCGCCCGTGAACTGCGACTTGATCAGGTCGTACGCCTTCGCAGGCTTTCCACTCCAGGCCGCGAAGCTCTCGATCGCCGAGCGCGTATTGCGCAGCGGCGCGATCGCCGGCTGCGTCACCGCGTACAGACCGGCCACGGGCGCACTGTCATCCCATGACTCGAGCGGATGATGATCGGGACAGATCGCGTGCGCGTGTTTCGACGTCTCGTCCGCATGCGATGCAAACGTCACGACCAGCGGCGCGCGCGCGAGCTGTTTGGCGATCTCGCCGCCATTCGGCAGGTCGTACACGGGATTGCAGCCGAGGATGAAGACCGCGTCGGCGTTGGAGAGGTCGATCGGAGCATCGCTCCCCTGCCGCTGATACGACGGCGCGGCGACGTCGATCGTCGTGCCGTAGTTTCCGAGCTGCCCGTTGATGAAGTTGACGAGTCGTTGATCGTCCAGGCTTTGCGAGCCACAGACGACCAGCGATTTCCCGCGTGCGCTCCGAAGCCGTTGGGCGATGCGCTCGAGAATCACCGGTTGGAACGGAAGGGGCGGAAGATCGCTCTCCGCCGCGGCGAGGTGCGCCAGGATCAGCCCCGTGTCGCGGGGATCAATGCGCAGGCGTTGATCGGCGTTTGATCCGGTCAACGACATCCGCGGCTCGAGCTGCACGTGGTAGCCGCGATGCGCGCTGCGCTGCTTCGTGAACTCGACAGGCGAGATCCAGGTTCCAAGGAAGTCGGCGTCGAGGCTGACGATGACCTCCGCCTTGTCGAAGCGGTAGTGCGGGATGGCGCGAACGCCATGCGTCTCTTCGTGTGCATCCGCGATCGCGCTGCACGACGGCACGTCGTAGATGATGTGGCTGCCGTCTTCGAACCGCGCGAGAAACTCGTCGATGACGCGCTTCGCCGTCGGGCTCGGAAGCGTCGACGACATGACGCGCACACGCTTCGCGCCGGCGAGCTTTCCGGCCACAAAGGAATCGACCGATGTCCAGTCAGTCGATTTGCCGTTGAGCACCGGGCCACCGACGCGCAGCGAATCGTAGAGTCCAAGAACCATGGCCTGTCCCACGGCGCAGATCCCGCCGCGGGAGAGCGGATGACCGGGATTGCCTTCGATCTTGATGGGACGGCCGTCGCGGCACTTCACCAGGATTCCGCAACGCGCCGGGCACCCATGGCAGGTCGAAGCGATGGAGTACGACCGGCCCGGAACGATCTCCTCGGGCGCGGTGAGATACGGAATCGCCTTCTCCACGATCGGCCGTTGACAGGCGGTAACCGTCACCGCGGCGAGCGAGAATCCGGCCAGCTTCAGAAAGTCACGGCGATCGACGTCGTCCAGGCCTCGGGCCTCGGGCCTCGGGCCGCGGTTGACGCCGTCCAGTTCCTCGATGCTTCGATAGAGCTTGCTCATGTGGCCTCAGAAGTGGCACGCGCTGCAGTCCGCGTTCGCCTTCACCGGATGTCCCTGCACGATCGTGCCGTCGCGGCCGCGATGACAGTTCACGCACCAACCCATGTTCATCGGCTCGATCTGCCGCACGCGTTCCATCGTCTCGACGGGGCCATGGCACTTCTGGCAGGCAAGGCCGGCCGCGACGTGCGGGCGGTGGTCGAAGTAGACGAAGTCGGGAACCTGGTGGATCCGGTTCCAGCGGATGGGCTGCTGCAGTTTCAGCGCGACGTAGAGTTTGTTGATCTCGGTCGACGTCACCTGCCGCGGCTTCCGATGTTCCTTCTTCGCCAGCTCCTCTTCGGCGCGGACGTCCGCCCGCTTCGCCGAGATGAACTTGTGGCAGTTCATGCAGGTCGATGCCGCCGGGGTGCCGGCGTGGCGGCTGCGCTGCGCGCCGGAGTGGCAGTACTCGCATTGGATATTCAGCTCGCCGGCGTGCAGACGGTGCGAGAAGACGATCGGCTGTGCCGGTTCGAATCCGGCGTGATTGCCGGGCAGACGCATCGCAATCAACCGCGGCGCGAGCGCGATGCCGGAGAAGACCACGGCAACCACCAGCACGATCGTGACGATGCGAGCGTTCATGTCAGCTCCGGACGAACTGCGGCCGCCGGTACCAGCGGACGACCTGTCGTTTGCGGAAGAGGTATTGATTGGGGACGACGAGGATGTGCACGAGCCGCGTGAACGGGAAGAACGCGATCACCAGCCAGGCGTTGATGATGTGCAGCTTGATCGCCAGCGGGAACGCGGCGATCACTGCGATGTTCGGATTCAGCTTCAGCAGCGACCAGAGATACGGCGCCGCCGAAGCCGCGAACCACGCGGAGCCCCATCGATAGAACACGGCCACGTAAACGCCGCTGAAAACCTGCACGACGAGCATGGCGTAGAGGATCCAGTCGGCCCTGCTCGTCACCACGCGCACGCGGGGATCGGTGAGCCGCCGCGCCACGATTGCGATCAGCGAGATCAGCGTGGTCACGCCGAAAATCAGCGCCGTGATCTCCAGGATGTACAGCCGCAGCGGCATGCTGTTGAACAGCAGGAGCTGCCTTGGAACGAGAAACGCCACGATGTGGCCGATGAGAACGGTGATGATGCCGTAGTGAAACGGCACCACCGCCCAGAAGTGCTGTTTGTTCTCCAGCAGTTGCGAGGAGAGGCTCGAGTACGTGAACGTCTCGTGGCGATAGCGATGAATCGTTCCCACGAAGAACAGCACCATCGCCACGTAGGGCAGCACGGAGAAGAAGACGACGTCGAGGTAGTTGGCGAAGGTGGTCATTGACGTTCTCCCATGGCCTTCTCCCCGCTCTGCGGGGCGAGGGCGCTCAGCGCCACACGAAGCAGATGCCGGTAGGGATTCCCGTGCTCCTCGAGCGGCTTCAGGATCTTTTCGATGGCCTTTCCGCAGTGCGCGCGGAGCTCGGCGTTGTCGCTCGCCGCGATCGTCGGCAGCAGGACCGTCAGGTGATCCGGCAGCTCGCATCCGCTGTCGATGCCAAGGGTCGCCTGCAGGGCGCGGAGATCGGAAAGGAAACGGCCGCGCTCGTACTGCTCGCCCCAGAGATGCCATCCCACTTCGAGCGTGGCCACGGGATTCAGATCGAACGTCGTCGTGTAGAGTTCTTCCAGCCCCCGCGAATCGACGTGCGCCGTCTCATCGAAGAACTCAGGAGCCAGGTCGAGACGCGGAGGCCGCGGAACGGGATAACGGAGCGCCTGCGCAATCGCACAAAGCACTTCTGCCTTCTGCCTTCTGCCTTCTGCCTTCATAGTCCCCTCGCCGGACCTTCCATGAAGCCGAAGCCGGTGTTCTGCCTCGCCTCCATCGGGTCCTGCATCATCTCGATCGCTTCTTCGCGATACATCGGCGGAATGACGAACCGGTCTTCGAACGTGCACAGCGAAGTGAGCCGGTAGATCGCCTCCGCCTCTTCGCGTGTCGTGTCGGCTTCGCGGAGCATGCGGTCGACCGTCGCTTCTTCGACGTCGCCCACCGTGACCCAGCGCCGGTACATGCGCACCGCTTTCTGTTTGCGCAGCGCGTAGCGGACTTTCGCCTCGTGGCCGGCGCCGAACAGCCTGGCCAGGTACTGCACCGGCAGACGGGACTGGTCGATATCGTGGAAGAGATCGGTGCTGGTGTGCGAGATGACATCGTCCGCGTTCTTCTGCGCCATGACCGGCGACATCGGCGGGACGTAGAACAGCATCGGCAGCGTGCGGAACTCGATGTGCGGCGGCAGGGCGAGCTTCCAGATCTTCACCCAGCGATACACCGGCGATTTCTGGGCGGCCTCGATCACCGACTCCGGAATCCCGTTGGCGAGAGCACCTTCGATCACCTGCGGATCGAACGGGTCGAGAATCATCGAGCGGTGAGCGTCGATCAGCTGATCGTCGGAATGCTTCGCCACATCCTCGATGCGCTCCGCGTCATAGAGCAGAACGCCGAGATAGCGGATGCGGCCGACGCAGGAGTGAAAGCAGGCCGGCGCCTGGCCGGTCTCCAGCCGCGGGAAGCAGAGGATGCATTTCTCCGACTTGCCGGTCTGCCAGTTGTAAAACACTTTCTTGTACGGACACGCGGCGACGCACGATCTCCATCCGCGGCAGCGCTTCTGGTCGATCAGCACGATGCCGTCCTCGCCGCGCTTGTACATCGCGCCCGACGGACACGCCGCCACGCACGACGGATTCAGGCAGTGATTGCAGATCCTCGGGAAATAGAACATGACCAGGCGCTCCACCGCGGCCAGCTGCGCCTTCTGCTCTTCGTTCAGTCCCTCGAGGTTCGGATCGTTCGACGCGTAGACTTTCGAGCCGCCGAGGTCGTCGTCCCAGTTCGGGCCGGCCTCGATCTCGATGTATTTGCCGTTCACCAGCGAGATCGGCTTCGCCGTCGGCTGATCGGTGCCTTCGGGCGCGTTGAACAGATTGCCGTAGTCGTACGTCCACGGCTCGTAGTAGTCGTCCATCGACGGCATGTGGGGGTTGTGGAAGATGTTGAAGACGATCCTGCTCTTCGAGGTCGAACGCAGGCGCAGCTCGCCGTTCTTCAGCTCCCACCCGCCGTTGTACTTGTCCTGGTCTTCCCACTTCGTCGGATAGCCGGTGCCGGGCTTGGTCTCGACGTTGTTCCACCACATGTACTCGGTGCCTTTGCGATCGGTCCAGATGTTCTTGCACGCGATCGAGCACGTGTGGCAGCCGATGCATTTGTCGAGGTGGAAGACCATGCTGATCTGCGATCGAACGTCCATGATTTCTCCCGTGGAGCGACGCCCGTCTGGCGCGTCTTCGGCGGCCGAGGACGGCCGCCGCTCCACCTACCAATTGAGCTCCGTCAGTTTTCTCACCAGCACGTGCGTGTCCCGGTTGCTGCCGGTCGGCCCCCAGTAGTTGAACTGGAACGTGAACTGGCCGTAGCCGCCGATCATCAGGTTCGGTTTCAGGCGCGTGCGCGTGAGCGAGTTGTGTCCGCCGGCGCGTTTGTTTCCGCGCAGCGGTGACTTCGGCACCGAGTACGTGCGCTCCGGCGCGTGGTACTGGATGCAGATGCCGCGCGGGATGCGCCGTGACACGGCCGCGCGGGTGACGACGACACCGTGATCGTTGAACACCTCGACCCAGTCGTTGTCATTGATCCCGATCGCCGCGGCATCGGCCTCGCTCATCCAGAACGGCTCGACGCCGCGCGAGAGCGTGGTCATGCGCTGGTTGTCGCCGTAGGTCGAGTGGATGTGCCACTTTCCGTGCGGCGTCAGGTAGTTCAGCATCATCGCGCCGGTGTTCTTCTCGCTGAATCGGAGATCGGCGTACTCGATCGGCAGCGGTTTCGGCTTGTAGGTCGGCAGGTGCTCGCCGAACTCGATGTAGGTCGGATGATCGAGGTAGAGATGCTGGCGTCCGGTCAGAGTGCGCCACGGCACGAGGCACTCGACGTTGTATGTGAACGGCGAGTACGCGCGTCCGTTTTCGATGAGGCCCGACCACATGGGCGAGTTGACGAATCGCACCGGCTTGGCCTGAAGGTCGGCGAACGAGACGCGGACGCCGCGCTGCTTCTCGGCCAGATGCGTGAGCGGCAGGCCGACCTTCGCCTCCATTTCCCTGTAGCTGCGATACGCGAGCTCGCCGTTGGTCACGGTCGCCAGATGCAGGACCGCGTTAACGGCGTGCTCGTCTTCCTTGAGTGAGGGATAGCGACGACAGGTCATCCTGAGCCGCGAAGACGGCGAAGGATCTGGGCCGGCGCCGGCGAGATCCTTCGCTTCGCTCGGGATGACGGAACACGGCTTGTCGGTTCCCTCGTGCTCCCAGCACACCGTCGGGTGCGTGGTGAGCATCGAGTCGTAGAAGTCGTCGATCGCGTAATGCGTGCCGTGTGCACCGAGCCCGTTCTTGCGTGATTCCGGTCCAAACGAGATGAATTGCCTGTAGACGTCGCGATAGTCGCGGGTGACGATCTTGAGTCCGGGCATCGTCTTCCCCGGAATCGCCTCGCACTCGCCGGTGTACCAGTCCTTCGGCTCCGACTGCGCGATCTCGGCCGCGGAATCG
The DNA here is from genome assembly GCA_035468985.1 of Thermoanaerobaculia bacterium. Lineage (GTDB taxonomy): Bacteria > Acidobacteriota > Thermoanaerobaculia > Gp7-AA8 > Gp7-AA8 > DASVHS01. The sequence goes on along the minus strand of DATISF010000007.1, from coordinate 1,392 downwards.
TGCGCCAGCGCGGTGGCCACGATGTCGCGTACCGGTCCGTCGAAATGCTTCTCCGCCATCTCCGAGAACTTCTTCGCCAGGGCGCGGAAGATCTGCCAGTCGCTCTTCGACTCCCACGACGGCGGCACGGCCATCGACAGCGGATGAATGAAGCTGTGCATGTCGGTGGAGTTGATGTCGGCCTTCTCGTAGAACGTCGCGGCGGGAAGGACGACATCGGAGTAGAGCGCGGACGTATCCATGCGGAAGTTCAGATCGACGATCAGGTCCATCTTCCCTTCCGGTGCCTTCTCCCTCCACACCACTTCCTTCGTTGCGCCCGCCGCCAGGTCCTCGGCCACCGTGTTCGTGTGCGTGCCGAGGTAGTGTTTGAGGAAGTATTCGTGACCTTTGGCGGAGGAGAGGAGCGCGTTGCCGCGCCAGATGAACCAGACGCGCGGCCAGTTCTCGGGAGCGTCGGGATCCTCGACCGCGAACTGCAGCTTGCGCGACTTCAGCTGCTCGACGACGTAATCGATGATCTCCTGGTCGTCCTTGCAGCCCGCTTTCTCCGCCTCGCGCACGAGCTCGATCGAGCTCTTGTTGAATTGCGGATAGAACGGCAGCCACCCGCGGCGAACCGCGCGCACCTGGTGATCGATGGTGTGGCCCTTCGTCGATTCGGCGACGTCACGGGGGAGCTTGTTGTACTCGGTGAACGAGCGCTCGTAGCGCCACTGATCGGAGTGCACGTAATGCCAGCTCGGCGCGTTCTGCTGGCGTGACGCCGTGTGCCAGTCCTTGCCGAAGGCGATGGCACCCCACGGTTCGCCGGGCGCGAGCTTCTCCTGTCCGACGTAATGCGCGAGACCGCCGCCATTCACGCCGATGCATCCGCAGAAGACCAGCGCGTGAATCGCCGCCCGGTACATCAGGTTGGCGTGGTACCAGTGATTGATGCCCGCGCCGATGATGACCGTGCACTTCCCGTTTGTTTTTTCGGCCGTCGACGCCCATTCGCGCGCGAACTTCAGCAGCATGTCGCGCGAGAGGCCGGTGTATTTCTCCTGCCACGCCGGCGTGAACGGCTGCTCGTCGTCGTAATCCTTCGGATAGTCGCCGCCGAGTCCGCGATCGACGCCGTATTGCGCCATGAGCAGGTCGTACACGGTCGCGACCAGCACCGTTGATCCGTCGCCGAGCGCGACCCGCTTCGCGGGAACCCCACGCGCCACCGTCTGTCCTTCGCCGAAGTCGTCCAACTCGATCTGCGCGATTTCGTCGGCGCGATCGAGGAACGAGAGCAGCGGCTGAATGGCCGCGCCCGAGACGCCATCCTTGAGCAGCAGGTTCCACTTGCCTTTCTCCTGTCCCCAGCGGAACCCCGCGCTTCCCATCGGCATCGCCGGGCGA
>DATISF010000006.1:0-27790 GCA_035468985.1 Thermoanaerobaculia bacterium | reverse complement strand
AATCCCGAACCCCGAGCCCCGAACCCCGAACCCCGAACCCCGAACCCCGAATCCCGAATCCCGAACCCCGAACCCGGAGACCCAATGTCCCGTGTCGATGCTCCCGGCCGGAAATTCAGCGCGCTCGTCGTCGATGATGATCCTGGCCTCCAGGGACTCTTCTCCACCGTTCTCGGCCGCGACGGTTTCTCCGTCGACTGCGCGCCCGATGGACGCCAGGCGTTCGAATTTCTGAAGCGCGGTTCCTACTCCGTCATCCTGCTCGATCTGATGATGCCGGACGTGAACGGCTTCGAGCTGCTGGAACGCCTGGAGCGCGACAGTCCCTCGCTGATGCGCCGCGTGATCGTCATGACCGGCGCCGCGCAGCGTGCGATCGAGAACTTCGATTCGCGCCGTGTGTGGGGCTTCATCCGCAAACCGTTCGACCTCGATGACCTGATGCGATCGGCAAAGGATTGCGCGGCAGGCCGGGCGCGACAGTAAACTTGCCGCGCCAATGAGCGCGGTCTGGGCCATCTCCGCATTTCTGATGACGCTGGCCGGAGGCTTGTTCGCATTCCGCTACCAGCGCTATCTGCTCTACATCATGGCCTTCTCGGCGGGCGTGCTCGTCGGGGTGGCCTTTCTCGATCTGCTTCCCACGATCTTCGATTTGTCGCGGTCGACGGGAACCGAGCCGCGGCAGCTGATGCTGGCCGCCGTTTTCGGCTTCGTCGGCATCTTTCTCCTGGAGAAGCTGACGATCATCCACAGCGAGAAGCAGCACGACGCGCCCGGGCACCAGCACCATGTCGGCCTCATCGGCGCCATCGGCCTCTCGTTCCACAGTTTTCTCGACGGGCTGGCGATCGGCGTCGGCTTCAAGGCCGGCACCGAAGTCGGCATCGTGGTCCTGCTGGCCGTGCTCGCTCACGACTTCGCCGACGGGCTCAACACGGTGACGTTCATGCTGGCGAGCCGGAACAGCAACTGGCGCACGGGAACGCTCCTGGCCATCGATGCGCTCGCTCCGATCGCGGGCGCGCTCATGACGAACGTGATTCAGATCCAGCCGCGCATGCTGGCCTTCCAGCTCTCCTTCTTCGCCGGCTTCCTCCTCTACCTCGGCGCTTCCGATCTCCTGCCGCACGTTCACGAGCGCCCGAAAGCCGCGCTGGTCCTCTCCACGATCGGGGGATTATTCGCGGCCGGTCTGGTGGTCTACACGATCGAACACGTACATGGATGACCGCCTTCGCGAATTCTTCGATCAATCCCGGCGCCTCGTCGTCCTGACCGGCGCGGGCTGCAGCACGGAATCGGGCATACCCGACTACCGCAGTCCCGGCGGCGCGTGGACGCGGCACAAGCCGATCTACTACAGCTCGTTCGTGCGCAGCGCGGACGTGCGGCGGTTCTACTGGGCGCGGAGTTATCGCGGGTGGCCGCGGTTCGCGGCGGCGCGTCCGAATCGCGCGCACGCCGCGCTCGCGGAGCTCGAGACGCGAGGCAGAGTGCACCAGGTGATCACACAGAACGTCGACGATCTCCATCAGCAGGCCGGGAGTCGCGCCGTCGTGCAGCTTCACGGACGCAACCGGCTCGTGGTGTGCCTCGATTGCCGGGCGGAATTCCCGCGCGAGGAGATGCAGCATCGCCTTGCGGACGCGAATCGCGAATGGATGGCGCGCGCAGCGTGGAATCACCTCGATCCCGACGAAGCCGACTTCGCTCCCGACGGTGACGCGAACGTCGCGCACGATGCGGTCGGCCACTTCGTCGTTCCCGCCTGTGAAGCCTGCGGCGGCGTGCTCAAGCCGGCGGTCGTCTTCTTCGGCGAGTCCGTGCCCGCGGAGAAAGTCGGTTACGCGATGCGCCGCGTCGATGAGGCGGACGCGCTGCTCGTCGTCGGATCGTCGCTCACGGTGTGGTCGGGTTTCCGTTTCGTGAAGCGCGCCAGCGAGCGCGGTGTCCCGATCGCGATCGTCAACATCGGGCCGACGCGCGGCGATGATCTGGCCACGATCAAAGTCGACGCGAATTGCGGAGAGGTACTCTCGATGCAGGCCTGGTCTTGTGCAGCTCGATCAACGTGATCTCGCCGGTCATTCCGAGGCGGAACGGGATCAGCCAGAATCCGGTGCCGGTGTTGACGAAGAGCTGCGACCCGCCGCGGCGGAACAGTCCCATGTCGTAGGGGAGAAACACTCCCGCAAGCGACCATCCCAGCGGGCGGATGCCGAGCTGCCCGCCATGCGTGTGCGCAACGAGCGTGAGCGGGATCTTGCGCATGCGCGCCTCATCGAACGCTTTCGGCTGATGCGCCACCACGATCGGCATGGCCGAAGAGGGCGCGCCGGCCAGCGCGCGCGCCATGTCCGGACGCAGATCCGGCCTCTGCGCCGCAAAATCGGAGAGCCCGGCGATCCAGAGCGATCGGAGCTCCGTCCCCTCGTTGACGAGCAGCCGGATCCGGCTGCCCCGCAGCGCGGCGATGGCCCGGTCGGGATCGCCGTACATCTCGTGATTGCCGAGGACGGCCAGGAGCGGCGTCGCCGGATCGAGAGAGCGCGTCGATTCCAGAAGCTTGGGAACGAAATACGGATCGTCGTCGATCAGGTCACCGGCCAGAATCACCACATCGGGCTTCAGCGCGCCCGTCCTCTCAAAAAATTGCCTCAGCCGCGAGGGACGCGTGAACAGCCCGACGTGCATGTCCGCCATCAGAGCGATCTTCGTTCCCTCGGCTCGCGCGGGAAGGTCGTCGATGAAAATCGGAACGCGGTCAACGCGAAGCGGCACGATCGCGTCGTAGAAGCCGGCGATCGAGGCGGCGATGGTGATCGTCAGGAACACGCGCGAAACCCAATGCCGGAACTCGCGCGGCGTCCAGATGATCAGGGTCATGACAACCGAGTAGAGGATCGCGAAGCAGGTCCAGGCGAACCACGGCGGACCGAGAACGGCGCGCACCATGCGCGAGAACGGAGTCATCGCGCGCAGGAGCCCGAAGAACGGCCACATCAGATTCCCGATGACGGCCAACGCGATGATTGCCAGGCGCCGCTTCGGATGGAGACGCAGCAGCGTCACGATCGTCACGATCGTGAATGGCGCCAGCACCGCCAGCGCAATGAAGAAGAAGAGAACGCCTCGCACGGGTCGTCAGCGCATCACTGCTCGTGAAAAACGTACTCGTGCTGCCCGTCGCGAATCGTGAGCATGCGCTTCTCGGCCGAGGAGGGGATGAACTCCAGGCCGTTGATGCCGGGCGAGATCGTGACGAAGGTCAGACTTCCATCCGGTTCGTGTCGCGTGGCGACTTCGCTCTTCCATTCGCCGAAATCGAAGACGGTCGTCGATCCGGGGTGCGTCACCTTGATGTCGCCGAGGGCGTCGTTTGCATAGTGGCTCGCCAGTTTCGCCGCTTCCGTCGCCTCGGCCGGCACAGTGAGCAGCTTCCGGTTCGCGGCCACGCCGTCGTTGAAACGCTTCGCCGCCGCGGCGACGTCCGCGTCTGCTTCCTTGCGGCCATCGAACATCAGCTCGAGCAGCTTCCGGCTGAACGGCCCGCGCAGAAGAACGCCCGGATCGGAGTTGGTGAGGATCACCGCTCCGACGCGCTGCTGCGGAAACCAGATCATGTCGCTGTGGTAGCCGATCAGATCGCCGCCGTGATGGACGACGGGGATGCCGTACTTCGTGTCGACCATCAGGCCCATGCCATAAGTCACGTCCTTGCCGATCGGAACCTGCGGGACGCGTCGTGCCAGCAGCGTGTCCTTCTTGATGAAGCGTTTGCCATCCGGCAGCGTCCCTTCATCGATTTCCATCGCCACGTACTTGAGCAGATCGTGGACGCTGCTCCACGCTCCGCCGGCGGGACGGACGGGAATCACCGAGTAGTTGAGCTCCATGACCGCGTGCGCGGGCTTGCCGTCGACGTCGGCCGCGTGCGCCGTGGCGTGATTGCCGGCCAGCGCGCGGGCGAAGTCGAACGTGGTCGCCTTCATGCCGAGGGGAACGAAGACGCGCGTGCGCATGGCCTCGTCGTACGCGGCGCCGAGCTCGCGATCGGGATAGGCTACGTGGCCGCCGAGGTATCCGCCCGCCGCGGCGAGCGGGTTCGAGTACTGGAACAACTCGCCGAACTTGCTCGTCGGCTGCATGCCCGCCAGCGTTTTCAGCGCGCCTTCCGGCGTCACGCCCTCGTACTGGAACAGCCATTCGAAGTCCTGGCGCGGCAGACCCGTGCACGCGCAGATCAGATGCCTCACCAGGACGCGCTTCGTCGTATCGGCGTCGCCGAGCCGGAACGCAGGCAGGAGAGTGGTGACGGGCGTGTCCCAGGTCAGCTTCCCTTCGTCGACGAGCTTCGCCAGCATGAGCGTCGTCAGCGCTTTGGTGTTCGAGGCGATGATGTAGAGCGTGTCGGCATCGGGTTTTTCGTTGCCGGCGATGTCGCGCGTTCCGAATCCGCCGGCGAACACGGTCTTGTCCTCCTGGATGACGCCGATCGACACCGCCGGGACGCCGAGCTTCTTCCGGCCGTCTTCGATGAATCGCTTCAGCTCCGCGATGCGCGCGGCGTCGAGCTTGTTCGCTTTCTTTCCCGCGAACGTCTCGCGCGCGTAGCCCTTCGGCAGCAGGCGCGACGTGATCAGAGTGACCTGCGCAGATCGTTTCTCGCCGACGGCCTGGTCCATGTCGTAGATGAAGACGGTCCAGAGGTCGTTGGCTTTGCGGGTGACTGTGACGACGCCGCGCTTCTCATTCGGCGCGGTCTGATAGTTGTAGACGCGGATGCCGGTCCAGCCGTCCTTGTCCGGAAGGTCGTTCTTCACGATCAGCGGCCATTTGAGCTCGCCGTACTGTGCCCAGGCCGCGGCGACGGCGCTGTCGGCATCCTTGGCCGCCACGTCCACCAGCGCGATGTGCGAGTTCCCCTCGGGTGATTCGAGAATCGTGGCGCGATCGTGCACCCGGATCCTCCACCCGGCCGGGGCGATGAACGCATTTCCCGCAACCGTCGTCCGCGGCGAGTCGGCAGCCAGCACCTCGAACGCCGGCTGAGGTTGCGGTGCGGGTGCGGCGGTCTGCAATGCCAGAAGCGCGGAGGCCAGCAGCGAGATCATTGCGTGCATGGGGTCGAGGATATCGCAGCGGCTATACTTTTCGCCCGATGGCGCATTACGACATTCCCCTCGACATCCCGCACGCCGGAAGGATCGCCGACCGGCTGCTGATGATCGTGCAGCGCCACGCCGAGGAGAAGGAGGTCGAGGCGCCGGCGGCGATCGACGCGGCGGAGCGGCTGTGGAATCTGCTGTTTCGCTACAGCGGCGGAGACGACAATCCCGGGGAGCCGGAAGCGACGGAAGTCCGCGATCAGGCGGCGGCGATCGGTCGGGAGCTCGTCGACGCCGTCGTCGCCGCCCACCTCACCAGCGACCGCCTCGGACAACTGGTGCGGAATCTGTTCGAGTGCCTCGAGCTCGGCAAAGAGGGATCGGAGATTTCGCTGCTGGCCGGCGAGAATCCAAAATCGCTGCAGCGGCCGTACTGAACCTCGAGCTCACCACCGATAGTGCCCGATGATGGTGAACGCGCGCAGCACGTCCTCGAGCTGTGTGCCGTCGCCGATGTTGTGCACGACCATGGAATCCGTACCGGCGCTGTTTCGCACATTCGAGACCACGCCGATGTGATAGAGCCCGTTCGCCAGTCTCCAGGCCACGACGTCTCCCGGCTCGTAAGGCGCCGCCAGACGGAGCGCCTTCCCGTTGCGTTCGAAGAACTTCATGAGATTCGGGACGCGGCGGTGATCGATGTTGGCGTCCGGCACGCGAAGTCCCCAGAGTTGCGGATAGGCGGCGAAGTTCCGCTTCATGTCTTCGTGCACGGCGACCTGGAGATCGAGCCCGATCTTGCGGAACGCGCGGACGACGACATCGGCGCACACGCCGCGTTCGATCGGAACATCGCCGCCCGGATAGTGGAGCTGCGTGTATGAAGGATCGTACTGGCGCGTGACGCCGACCTGCGCGACGGCGGCCGAGGCGAGCGCTGTGCGCTCGGCGGGGGAAGCGACGAGGAGAATCAGCAGGAGTTCCGTCATCGGCATCCCTGAGTGAATGATAGAGTGCGCCGGTCCAAAGACAATCAGCGCCCCACGGAACACCGCCAAGGAGGTAGAAATGCGCGGAAAAATCCTAGCGACTGCCCTATTCATCGCCCTGACTTCAATGGTGTCCCTCATTTCCGCTGCCGATACGCCGGCGGCTCCCACGGATGCCCAGCTCATCGCCAGCGCCATGAGCGCCGCCCCGGCCAGCGTGGCCAAAGGGGCGACGATCGTCAACATGAAAGCCGACGGCTCGATGGTCACCCTTCGTCAGGGGACGAACGGCTTCACATGCATGCCTGACAATCCCGCGACGCCGGGCCCCGACCCGATGTGTGGGGACAAGAACGCGATGGAATGGGCGAATGCGTGGATGTCGCACAAGAATCCGACCGCGGGGAAAGTCGGATTCATGTACATGCTCGCCGGCGGAACGGACGGCAGCAACACCGATCCGTACGCGACCGCTCCCACCGCCGGGAATCACTGGATCAAGACCGGACCGCACGTCATGATCGTCGGCGCGGATGCGTCGTTCTACGACAGCTATCCGAAGAGTGCCGACCCGGATACGTCCCAGCCTTACGTCATGTGGGCAGGGACGCCGTACCAGCACTTGATGGCACCGGTGAAGTAGAACTCATCGCCGCCGTCGCAGGCGAACTTCGGAGAATGCGACGGCGGCGATTCCCGCAACTCCGACAGCAGCGACGCCGGCCAGTTCCCCTTTGTGCCGGAGATCGTCCGCAACGGTGAGAAATCCCAGCCCGCACAAGACGATCAACACCACTCCGGCGGCGCGAAGGAATCTCACGCTGCCCAACTTACTCCAGGAGGTTCGCCCATCGCCGGACGATTCCCGCACGGGTATTTCGCTCATTGGCCCTGCCGATCCTCGACACGGACCGGTTCGCCGAACATGATGCGATGGCCGTCCGGAGTGCGGATGCCGAACTCCCGCAGGCCCCACGGTTGGTTCGCGGGGCGAGAAATGATTTCCGCCCCGCGCGCGGAGACCTCCAAGTAAAGCTGATCCAGCCCCTCGACGATCAGGTACGCGAAGTAGGAATGGTCTCCCAACTCGCTCGCAGGCTTCTCTCCGGGACACTCGCCGAGCATCACCTTGAAATTGTCTCGGGACAGAAAGCTCCATCCGTCCGAGCCATCGCCGAAGTCACGCCGAAATCCCAATACATCGATGTAAAACCGCGTGGACTTCTGCAGATCGCGGACGGCGAGGACGCAACGCAGATCGACGATCCGGGTCATGTCGTCTCCTTCAGGCGCCGCAATGCCACCCCGAGAAGCGCGATCGCCGCGAACGGTCCCCACACCCACCTCAACTCCGACCCCAGAACTACACCGGCCTCCTCGGCGAAGCCTCCCGCGCCGATCGGCGAGACGCGAATCGGCCGGAACGGCAGGAAATACCTCGCGTTCGAAAACGGGATGAAGAAGCCGATGCCTTTGCCGCCGTCGGTCATGGCGTCGAGCAGGCCGTGCGACAGAAGCGCGAGGAACAGGAACGTGAACGCCAGGCGAAATGGAGCATCGTTCTTCGCGAGACGCACGTACGCGAACGCGGCGAACGCCGCGAAAAGCACCGCGAAGCAGATCGAATGCGTGAAACCGCGGTGGCCGAGGGGATGGTCGTACGGGATGCCGAAGCCGAAGGCGGCGACGTCGGCGTCGGGAACCGAGCTGACGAATGCGGCCAACGCGATGAGCGACCGCGGAACGCGGCGAAACCACGGCGCGAGGCCGAGCGGAACGGCAGGGTGCGAAAAGATGGTGGGCATGTCACCTGAGCGCTGAATGCTGCTCTCGCGCCTTCTGAAAAGTATCTTCGATCGAGCCGCGGAGGACGAGCAGCTTCATTTGCAGGGTGACCTCACCGTCTGGCGCGGGCGAGGCTTGCGGGTCGACGTGCTGACATGTCAGCTCCGGATTGCTCCACACATTTCCCGTTTCTCCGGAATGATGCGATGCCCCACTTGTGATCCGTCGAGGCCGTGGCCATGAACGGCGCGTCGCGCATGCGGTTCCAATGAGCAGCGTGAGCGCAATGGCAGAGCGTGGAGCGAGCATCGGGCGAAAGTATGTCACGCGGATCCAATCGATGAATGATGAGCAATCGATCTATCCCGAGCTCGACGGTGATTCCGGAGCTCGCGGTTGCCGACGTCTCCGCGGCTGTCGACTGGCTGTCCCGTGCATTCGGGTTCAAGTTGCGCGTGCGCGTCGGAGGCCACCGCGCGCAGATGACGGTCGGCGATGGAGCGATCGTGATCCGCGACGTCGACCCTGGCGAGATCTCGAAAGTCGACCGGGTCATGATCCGCGTCGAAGACGTGAACCTTCACTCCGAGCAGGCGAAACGCGCGGGCGCGCGCGTCGTGAATCCGCCAGCCGACCATCCGTCTTCACCGGCCGCCAGTGGTTCTTCTCGCAAAGTCTCAAGGACGTCGCGCCGGAGGAGTGGGGCGGATCGAGGCGTTGACCCGCGATCGACGCCTCTCCGTTTCCGAGCGGTAGGGATTTCCACCGCGCTGGCACTCCATCGGTAAGTCCATAACGGAAACTGCTGTTCGGAAACGGAGATGAAGACCATGTCCTATCGGCGTTTTCTCCTCACTGCCGGCTTGAGCCTCGTGTTGTCTTTCTCTGCAATGGCGCAGCGCACTCCCAACCCGCCGTCGCAGGAGATCGCGCTGTTCGATCAGCACTCGATCACTGCGCCGGCACGATGGAAGATCGCTCGTCGCACCCGCAATTCCGTGGAGATCTTCGTGCCGCTGGCGAAACCTCGCAAACCGCCGCGAACGGCGCCGAAGAATCCGAAACCCATCGAGGCTCCGATCGTCTCCGAGGCAGGGATGACGATCGTGACGGAAGGACGTCGCAGCCATGATGACGCGCTCGCGCGTCTCGCGAACATCGCCTCCGAGCAACCGGTGCAACCGGCGTTCATCGTCATCTCCGGATTTCCCGCCATCGAGCGGCGTTATCGCGCGCCGATGCCCGAGGTGGGCGAGACCGATGTCTCCGGCAACCGCGTGACGTGGTTCGGAACGATCGCGGTGGCGGTCGGGTCGACCGTGCTGCGCTTCGAGACCATGCTGGCACCGGACGCCGATCCGAAGCTGCTCGACGAGGCGATGGCCATTCCGCGTACGTTGCGCGCTCCCGGCGGAAACGATGAGACGGCAACCCGCGACTTCGAGCAGATCCGAAGCCGAATCCGGCTGCCGAATGTTCCGCCGTCGCCCGCTCCAGCGCCAGGAACGCCGGGCACGAAGCCGGGAGGGGAGCCCGCGAAGAAGCCGGGCAACACGCTCGTGCAGGCCGGCGTCGGGGAGCTCGAGGTCACCGCGTCGAACGATGGACAGCACGTCGTCGTCGCCGCGAACAGCGGATGGTCGTTCTCGGATGACAGCGCCGGAACCTTTACGTCCGGTGGATTGACACCCTGTACCTACAACTTCTGCGATGGCGATCCATCGCTGGCGTTTGGTCAAAGCGGCAACTTCTACTATTCATGGATCGGATTCCCCTCGGGCGATCCCAGCGGTCATGCCGACGGAATTACCGACAGCGTCTCGGTCTCGGCGACCAGCGGTCACTCATGGGTGTTCGGGAGCGATGCGGTGTTCTGTCCGACGGGCGGCGCGGCGTGCTCGATTCCCGATCAGGAGCACATCGCTGCCGATCGCCACAACGCCGGTGCCGGCGGCGACCGCGTGTATCTGGTCTGGCGCAACTTCGGCGGCGCGTTCTCGATCGACATCGTCTGTTCGAGCAACAGTGCCTCGACGTGGACGGCGCCCGCAGTGATCGACGCCGGCGCCGACTTTCCGCGCGTTACGGTCGGTCCCGACGGATCCGTTTACGCGGCCTATCGCGCGGGCGCGAACATGAACGTACGACGGTTCACGTCATGCGATGCCGGGCTGACTCCGCAGCCGGTCGTGACCGTCTCGGCGTTCACGATGGTTCCCTGTCCGGTCGCAGGCCTCGACCGCTGCAACAGCGGCAACGTGCTTTCCAGTCCGACAGTCGCCGTCGATGAGAACGATTCGACGCACGTGTTCTATGCGTTCGCAACGTCGACCGTGGCGGGCACCAACGAAGACGTCATGGTCTTCGACTCCACCGACGGCGGGGCCACGTTCCCGCGCTCGGTGCGCGCCAACTCCGCCGTTGCCGCCAGGCGCTTCATGCCGTGGATCTCGGCGAGCAACGGAAACGGCTACGTGACGTGGTACGACCGCCGCAACGCCGCCGCGGCCACCAACGATCTGACGCGCTTCTTCGGAGCGCGGGTGTGGAACAAGGCCGGGACGCTGCTGGCGTCGGAAGTCGACGTGTCGCAGATCGACGACGCGCAATGCGCGTCGGGATGGCCGCAGCCTCCGCGCGCGACGACCGATTCGGAGTCGTGCTCCACGCAACCGCAGCTCGCGGGCATGTGCTACAACCTGGCGACGTCGGCGGGCTCGTTCGCGCGGTGCGATTTTTCGTCAGGGCCGGCGTGCGCGGCGGGTGAGACCTGCAATACCGGCGGCGGCGCGCCGAAGTACGGCGACTACAACGGAAGCGGTGCCATCGCCGGCCGGCGTTTCTCGGCGTGGTCATCGGCCACGCCTCCTCCCGGGGTGGTCGGCGCTCCCGCCGGCATCAATGTCTACGCGGACGGCGCGAACCTTCCTTCCGACTACTACGTTCGCGACTGGACCGATACAGCCGCCATCTTCGATCCCGGTGTCGAGCCGTCGACGCGACCGGACTTCTGGGCGCGCAGCGATGTCTGGAACCAGACCGCGGCCGTCCCCGCCGCCCCCGTGAGCGGCTGGATCCTCGGCGACCCGCCGATCCGGACGGGAAGCAACAACGCCTTCGCTCGCGTCTCGCGACGGTTCCCGGCGTCGACGTCGATGCCGGCCGAATCGGTGACGGTGCATTTCCTTGCCTCCGACTACGGGGCGGGGTTGCCGTTCGTGGACATCGGCACGGTCAGCGTGCCGTTCAACGCCGGCGACACGATGTCGATCACTCCGGCAGTGCCGTGGACGGTGAGTGCGACAGCGTCCATCCACATCTGTCTGGCGGTGGAGATCACCGGTCCGGGCGGCACGGACGATTTCATTCCGCCTTCGCTCGTCGGGAACTCGCCGGGTCCCGCCGATCCGCTGGTCATCGCCGACAACAACAAGGCCCAACGCAATCTTCAGGAGACGATCGATACCGGCGTCGGTTTCGAATTGATCTCGATGATTCGCCGGGCCGAGGAAGTGCCCGGTCCGATGGAGTTGAAATTCCGACTCCCGATCCCGAGGAGCATCACCGGTGTGATCGAGGAGATCGGCGGCCATGGCGCCCGAGCCGAGCTCGCCCGCGAGGGACGCCTCAACCTCGGCATCATGCAGCCGGGAGAAGTTCGGTGGGTGCGGTTGCACGTGAACGGAACGCCGGAAGGAGAACCGGTTCTCATCGATTTCTTCCTGGGCGATGACAAGCAGCCGGGCAACGGCTTCACGATTCGAAGCCGGCGGGCCCCTCTCGATGCCGTTGGCGCGCAGAATCTCAAGGAGTACATGAGCGTGATGGACCGGCTGGCCGAGGTGGAAAGGAATCCTCTGGCGAAGAAGGAAGCCGATGCCGCGCGTCGTCTGGCGCCCGCGGACGCGAAGTCCGTGGACGAGCAGAAGTACTTCGCGTTTCTGCGCGATCACGCACGGACGATGCGCAACATCATCACCAAGTTCGCGTCGCAGGACGATCCGACGGGACTGCGCGAGGCGCAGACGCACCTGACCAAAGCCATCAGCGCGAAGAATCGCGATGACGCAGCGCTCGCGCACAAGGAGCTTCTCGAGCGCCTCGACGCCGGCATCACGATGCGCGTGAGAGCGAACGGCGCGCGTTCGGACGTCCTGCACAACGTGCGGTGGCAGCGCACGCTGTTCCGGAAGTCCGCGGACATCGTCCGCGAGTCCTCACGATTCATCGAAGAATTCGGACGGCGCCGGGTCACTGCCGATGATTTCCCGAAGCTCCTGACATCGATCGACGCGGCGCTGTCGTCCGCTGTGGCCGGCAGCAGCGAGAGTGTGAAGCGCGCGTTCGAGGCGTTGCAGAAGGCGGAGCGTTCCGGAGCCTCGGTGGAAACACTGCAGAAGCTTCATCGACGTTTCCTGCTGGAGGTGCAGAAAGCGACGTAGGGCCGACTCTCAGTCGGCCCTCAGAGCAGCGCCGCCAGGCCGGACGTCGCGAGCTCCGCTTCGTGGGGTTGGCCGGGGTGGTAATGGATACGCACACGGCTCCCTTCGCGCGCCACCAGAAACGCCCAGGCAATACCGGGATCGAATGCCATGTGCCCACACCGGCACCATCGCGAGCTCATGAGCGCTCGGCTTGCCGCGTCAGGGAGCGCGCGCGGCGGAAATAGCCGGCACTCGTTGCCCCGAGCCAAAGGACGCCGCCGAGGAACTCGATGCTCTGGGACAAAAGGGCAACGATTGCCGCGAAGATCGCGAAACCGAAGAGATACGCCGATTGCTGCAGGGATTGATACATGGCAGCGTATCGAACCTGTCCTTGCGCGCATTCGGAGCTCTTCAAATTGCGCAGGCTGAGTACCGCTCCGGTCGACAATGCCAGGCCGAAGAGCTGAGCGACGACATACCCGCCGGCGAGGAACCCGCGCAGCGGACGCTGGGCGAACGCGAGTGCAATCGCAAACGCGGCACTGAAGAACGGAAACGCGTAGCGCACGTGTGGTGAACGCGCGCCGGCCAATGGTTCGTAGATGATGAACTGCTGCGCGGCCTGTGCGCGCGCCGCCAGCAGTGTGACTCCGTAGTTGACGACGGCAAGAAACGCGATCACCGCTGCCAGCAGGGAAGAGCCGGTGAGGAAGATCTCGCGCATCAGTCGTCCGCCGTCTGGCCTCGCAGCTCCTGCAGAATGGCGAAGCCCGCCGGCCAGTCTCCGAGACCGCTCTGGCTGTTGATGTGCCCGGCGTTGCCGATGCTCACGAAACGGCTTCCCCAGGCTTCCGCAAACTGCCTGGCTCGCTGGGAAGTGACGTAGGGATCATTCGTGCTGGCAACGACCACGCTGGGAAACGGGAATCGGCGCAGCGGCATTGGCGCGAATCCCGTCGGACCGGCGGGGTAGGAGGGCGCCTCCGGATCGCTCGGTGCGACGAGCATCGCGCCATGAACTCGGCCCGAAGGTTTGCCGGCCACCCAGTGAGCGATCAGCGCGCACGAAGAGCTGTGTGCCACCAGCACCGCATCGGGTGTCGCCCGCACCGCGGCATCGAGTCGCGCGATCCAGTCCGCGCATCGCGGTCGTTCCCAATCGTCCTGGTTGACTCTGCGAAACGACGGCTTGGCCGCCTCCCACCGGCTCTGCCAGTGCTCGGGTCCGGAGTTGTAGAGACCGGGAAGGATCAGAACTGCTGTTTCATTCATGCGGCGCAAATCCTCTCATGGGAACCATCGAGATTCGAGACTCGTGATTCGGGATTCGGGATTCGGGGTTCGGGGTTCGGGGTTCGGGATTCGGGGTTCGGGGTTCGGGATTCGGGATTCGGGATTCGGGGTTCGGGGTTCAGGGTTCGGGGTTCGGGATTCGAGATTCGGGATTCGGGATTCGGGATTCGGGAAAGCTCACCGCAAGTCCGATTACGGCGGCGGATCGACCTTTTCAACTACTCTCGCGCCAGCGCTTCGCGGAGTCAGAGTCAGATGCTTCCCGCGGCGCCCTGACACGATCATCACTGGCGGCGGCCGGCCGGCGCTGCATTGGAATTCACCAGGTTCATCCGCTGCAGCAGCTTTGTGAACCTGGGGTCCGAGCGCAAAGGCGCGAACTCAGGCGCGAATCTCAGGATCGTCAGTCTGCCCTCTCGATCGTCATACGCTTTTTCGAGCCACTGAAACGCCTCATCGCGTTCGCCGAGGCCTGCATGAATCATCGCGATGTGATACGGGGAGATGTATCTCTGCCGCGATGATCGATGCAGCTCTTCCAGCATCTGCCGCGCTTCGGCCGTACGGCCGGACACCGCGTAGGTGTATCCGATGAGAGACAGGATTTCGGGGCTGTTGTGAAGAAGAATCCGGGCGTGGTCGAGCGCTTCGAGCGCTTCGCGATACAAGCCCTTCTGCGTGTCAATCCTGCCGACAAAGATGTATGCCCCTCCGAAGCCGGGGTCCATTTCGATCGTCTTCCGGCATTGCTCCATCGACGCCTCATACTGGCCGGCGAAGTAGAGGATCCGCGCCGCCTGCACGTTGGTGGTCAGCGAAACCGGAGCGAGACGCTGCGCGCGCGTGATTTCCGAGATCGCTTCCTGATGCCGCCCCATCGTGAGCAGATAAGAAGCGTATTGCTGATTCGGAATCGGATCGTTGGCGCTGAGCTCGATCGCACGCTTGAATTCGCGTTCGGCACCCGGCCAATCCCAGTCATACCAGGATTTCACCTGGCCGAGCGCAATGTGAGCCTCGGCGGTCGTTTCATCGATCTCCAGCGCGCGCACCGCCGCTGCTCTCGCCTTCTCATAGGCGACCTTCGGACGGGCGCCCGCCCTCACCGCGAGCAATTCGTACGAGTCGGACAACGCCGCAAAGGCCAGCGCATAGCGCGGATCCTTCACCGTCGCTTCCTGGAAGTATTCGACGCTCTTCGCCACGCCCTCTTCCGTTCTCTTGTCCTGGAAATACCGCCCCTTCAGATAAAGGCTGTATGCCTCGATGTTCTCGGTGGGATGCTTCGTAACGCTCCGCTGCTCGTCGCGTGTGAGGTTCAGGTGCAACGCCTCGACGATCTTTTGCGCGATCGAATCCTCGACGGCGAAGATGTCCGTGAAATTCTCGTTGAACTGACCCGACCAGAGAGACCTGCCATCGGCCGTGCGAAGAAGGCGCGCCGTGACTCGAATCCTGTCCCCTGACCTCTGGATATAGCCGTCGAGCACCGCGTCGACGCGCAGCTCGCGACCTGCCGCGAGAGGATCCTGGCCCATCTTGTTGTACGCGACGACGGAACTGGTCGGACGCACGACCAATTGCTCGACGGTGGCCAGCCGGATGATCAATGCGTGGCAGATCCCCATCTCCAGCGGCTCGTCGCGAACGTCTGCCGCGAGCGGCTTGAACGGCAGCACGGCCATCGTCCGCGGTGGCTCTTCGACCGGCGGGCCACCACTCCTCGGCCGAAGAATGTACGCGAGCGAGGCGAGCGCGGCCACGGCCACGATGGCGAAGAAGATCTTGAATGCCCATGACGCGCGGGAAGCCGTATGGGTCGCCACCGGCTTCTCTTCGGCTTCACCATCGTCCGCGACGGGAATCGCCTGAACGGGCGCGACAAATCGGAAGCCCTTCTTTCGCACGGTCTCGATGTAGTGCAGCCCGTTCTCTCCCTCGTGCAGAACCCTTCGAAGCTCCGAGATGTTGAACGACAGGCTGCCCTCTTCCACGAACTGGCCGGGCCAGACGCGCGCCAGCAGCTCGCTCTTTTCGAGCAGGCGCCCGCTGTTCTCGACGAGCACGACCAGCAGGTCGAAGCACTTGGGCGTGAGCGCCACCGGCTCCCCGCCGCGCAGGAGCCGCCGCTCCGCCGGCTCCAGGCGAAAGGCGGCGAATTCGTAGAAGTGCCTGGCGCTGTTCACGATGGGGGTCGCCGTTCACGTCATCCTGAGCCGCCCATTCGCTGCGCTCAGGGCAGGCTACGACGGCGAAGGATCTCGAACGCTGAGACCCTTCGTCGCGCTTCGCCGCCTCAGGATGACGTCTAAAGGTTTCCTCAGGAGACTCTATCAGCGTTCTCAGGACATCCGCCCGCGCGTGCTGCATTTTGTCGGCGATGGAGAAAGTCATGAACAGAGTCAGGACCCCATTCACGTCGTTTTTGTGCTCATTGACCCTTTTCGGGGTCCTTGCCGCAGCCCTCCCGCGAAGCGGATTCGGACAAGAGTCGGGCGGGAACGGCGCGACGAAGCTGAATTGCGACGACAAGCCGTGCGACGATGTCGCGCGCGGACGTGCGGCGTTCAACGACCGCAACCTCAATCAGATCGGCGGCAACGGACGCTCGTGCGCCGACTGCCACATGCCCGGAGAGAGCTTCCAACTCTCTCCCGCGGCCGCCCAGGCTCGCTTCGCCGCGCTGCAGGCTGAGCGGGCGCACAACGCCAACGCCGACGATCCGCTCTTTCGTCCCGTGGACGCCGATGATTTCCGCTTGAACGGAGAAGGCGCGAGCGACTTCTCGAACCTGCTGGAAAACGGCCTCGTGCGCGTGACGATGCCGTTGCCGGCCAATGTCAGGGTCGTCGATCCGGTGACCCATGTGCCAACCAGCGACACCTTTGTCGATCTCTGGCGTGCGGTCATGCCGGTCCTCAATGTCGCGATCACGGGCCCTGATGCCGTGGCACCAGTCTGGCCGCCGGGCGCCCCGCGCGTTCCGATCATGGGGCAGGAGCCGAACGGACCGAACCGGCAGGGCGGCTACCAGCACGACGCGCGCTTCGGCACTCTGCAGGAACAGGCCCGCGGTGCGTTGTTCGCACATGCGCAGGTCTCGACTGAGCCCCCGGCGCGCATGCTCGATGATCTTGCCGCGTTCCAGCAGACGCTCTTTTCTTCGCCGGGCGTCGAATTTCTGGCGAGGGCGATCCTCTCCGGGTCGACGTCAATCCCCGATCCTGACCCGGAGCTGAACGATCTCGAACAGCAGGGCAAGGCCGTTTTCAACCGCGCTTGCGGTCAGTGCCACGGCGGCACACTGCACGCGAGCACCTCCACGCCGGAGACGACCTTCGTGCGTCCGATCGTGCGATATCACAACATTCAGACAGCCTGCCCGCGCCCGGCGACGGACGGCTACGCTCCATGTCCTCAGCGCCTCGGTCGCAATGCGCTCACGTATCGCATCACGCTCGCCAACGGCACCTTCCAATTCGTCACGACCTCCGATCCCGGCCGGCTGCTTCTGACCGGCCAGCCCGCGGACCTCGGCGTCATGGATGTCACCCAACTGCGCGGGATCAGCAGGACCGCTCCGTATTTTCACAACAACTCCGCGGCAACATTGGAGGACGTGCTCGACCATTACGACGCGTTCTTCCGGCGCGTCGCGCGACTGAACCCGCCACCGAACCTCCCTCCCATTCTTTCGTCGGACGGTCTTGTGGTGAATCGCGGATTCGTGACGGCCGATGAGCGGGCGGCGCTCCTCGCATATCTGCGGCGGCTCTAGAACGTCATCCTGAGCCGCGCAGACGGCGAAGGATCTCAAAATGCGCGACTCGAGATCCTTCGCTGCGCTCTGAATGACGCGGCTGCACCGCCGCCTTCTGGGAACCGGGGTTCGGAGTTCGGAGTCCGGGGTTCGCTTGCCCGAACCCCGAATCCCGAATCCCGAACCCCGAATCCCGAATCCCGAACCCCGAACCCCGAATCCCGAATCCCGAATCCCGAACCCCGAACCCCGAACCCCGAACCCCGAACCCCGAATCCCGAATTCCGAATCCCGAATCCCGAACCCCGAACCCCGAATGCCGTACAATCTCCCCATGAATACGAAGACCTTCGTCGTTCTGGCATGCCTTGCTGCTTCCGCCTACGGCGCCGAAACTCCGCTGGCGCGGAAGGTCGATGACTTCGTCAAGCCGTACGTTCAATACAACGTCTTCAACGGAGTCGTGTACGCGGCGAAAGGGGATCGCGTTCTGTTCCAGAAGGCGTACGGCATGGCCAACTACGAGTTCGGCGTGCCGAACACGGTCGACACGCGGTTCGCCATCGCCTCGATCACGAAGCGCTTCACGTCGGTGATCCTGCAGCGCCTCTTCGACGAGAAGAAGCTCAGCCCCGACGATCCGCTGTCGAGGTGGGTCCCCGATTTTCCTTCCGCCGATGCGATCACGGTCCGCCATCTGATGACTCATCGCTCCGGTTTGCGCGATCCGGCCAAGCTCCGCGGCATCATCCGCCAGAACTTCACGCCGGCCGAGGTGGTGGAGGCGCTCAAGAGCGAGCCGATCGTGAGCAAGCCCGGCGAGGTCTACGCCTACACCACCGCCAACTACGCGATCCTCGGATTCGTCATCGAGCGCGTGACGGGGAAGACGTACGCGCAGGTGGTGAAGCAGTATGTGTACGGCCCGGCGGGGATGAAAGACTCCGGCGAGCTGAGCACGACGACGGTCGTGCCGCGGCTGGCGAACGCGTACATGCCCGATCCGTTCGGTCACGGCCTGTCGGTATGCGGCCCGGAAGACACGTCGTGGAAAGTTGGAGGAGGGTCGTCGTACTCGACGGCGCGCGATCTTCATCGTTTCGCGCGCGCGCTGTACGACGGAACGCTGCTGCCGCGCGATGTGGCGATCGAGTCGTGGCCGCTTTCGAAAACGTTCGACAAGCGCGTCACCAGTCTGAGCGGCGCGTTCCCGGGCGCGGGAGCAAATCTCCTGTACTTCGTCGACGATGACGTGACGGTGGTGGTGCTGACGAACAACTACGCGCCGGTCGCGGGAAACATTACCCAGGCGGTGGCGGCGATGATCTTCGATCAGCCGTACACGGTTCCTTCTGTGAATCTGGCGGCCGATCCGTACGCTTTGGATTCCCGAATCAACGGACACTACGCTGTGGAAGGGCGGGGGTGGACGTTCACGATCGAGGTCCGCGACGGCCGCCCGGTGCTGGAGTGGAATTCGATCCGGCAGTCAGCGCTGCTGCGCGTGTCCGACGGCACATGGTTCGAGCCGCTGGACTGGGCGACGCTCACGTTGAAGTTCGACGCGGAAGGGAAGTTCGTGGAGGGGTCGTTTGTGTACCCGGGAACGCCGGCGGCGAAGGTCCATCGGAATTGACGAGGACGCGATGCGGGACATCGTTGAGGAGGAGCGCCACGGATCTCGGCCTGCGACCGCCGTCAGCCCTTCGGGTTGCGGGCGGCGCCGGATCGTCTGCGAACCGCCGCTTCCTCGACGAGGATTCACATCGCCTGCGTCGCGGCGGCTCGCATACGATCCGGCGGCGCACGCAACGCAGCGCCCTCCACTTGTGCAGAGGTTCTAGCGGGAAGATCGCGAGGCGACCGCCTCAAAGCCGGAGAGTCGGCTCATGAGAAGGTGTACTCGAGAAACCGATCCGATGGCAGTCGCAGCAAGTCCGAGCACGGCAAGCGGCTTGTGCACTCTTGACCAGAGCGGGATCGTTACGATGGCGAAGGCGACAAGCAAGTTATGAAACATCGTAGCTTCGGCGGCCATCTTGGAAAGGATCGCCCCGGCTCCCGAGTCCTGGGATCCTATGGCGTCTATCCGCGTCCACACACTCTGCAAGTCAGCTGGCGCGCCGAGATGTCGCATGACCAAGCCACCGGTGACGTACATGAGAGCACCGGAGCCAATGCTCAGGAGCATTCCGACGATGTAACCGGCCGCGAGAAAGGCGATTGCATTTCCGAACTCACCTGCGTTGACCGGCAGAACCTCTGAGCGAATTGAGCCGGCCCACATTAGGGCACTTAGAAGTGAGCAACCCGGCAGGACTCTGGCTATGATGTCGTAATAGAAGGTTGGGATCATTTCTGCGAGCTTCCCAGCACCTTCCTGTGTGACTCCCTCACCCATATTGGACATTCTAGCCCGCGTGAGCAGTGACGTCGCGACCGTGCAATTTGCACGAAGCCGCCCGCGTCAGCTGCCATGCGACGTTGGGCCGCGGTTCGTTCAACTCTCCGCAGAGTTGCGAGCGAGGTTGTTCGGAATTTCGGTGTGCCGCGGGGCAGCTTCGATGTGACCCGTTTGCGGGTTTGCCCACAGCTCGTGTTCTTGCCCTGGCGTCTTAGGTAACAGCCGAACTTCCGGAGATGGCGAAGCAGTTCTCTCTGCTTCACGAAACGACGACAGTTCCCTTTTTCGCAGTGGCCGGTACGCCGCGAAGCCCATCTTCACGACGGTCTTCGAGGATGAGAGCGATCGCCGCGGCGAGACTCGCGCGACATTCCTCGGGCGTTTTGCCCTGCCCGTTCGCTCCGGGAATCTTCGGACAGTAGCCGATGAACCATTCGCCGTCCCGCTCGATCGCTGACGTAAACTCGTTGCGCTTACGTGAATCTAACTCCCGCAGCCGCTGCGCAGATTCCGTCTGAGTCACTCGCGCCTCGACTGCTCGCGTATGCGGTTAACCGTCCGCCATCTGATGAACCATCGCTCCGGCCTGCGCGATCCGGCCAAGCTGCGGGGCATCATCCGCCAGAACTTCACGCCGGCCGAGGTGATGGAGGCGCTCGAGAGCGAGCCGATCGCGAGCAAGCCGGGGGAGGTCTACGCCTACACCACCGCCAACTACGCGATCCTCGGATTGGTCATCGAGCGCGTGACCGGGAAGACGTACGCGCAGGTGGTGAAGCAGTCCGTGTACGACCCGCGGGGATGAACGACTCCGGCGAGCTGAACACGACGACAGTGGTCCCGCGGCTGGCGAACGCGTACATGCCCGATTCGTTCGGGCATGGGCTGTTAGTGTGCGGTCCGGAAGACACGTCGTGGAAAGTTGGAGGAGGGTCGTCGTACTCGACGGCGCGCGATCTCCATCGTTTCGCGCGCTGTACGACGGAACGCTGCTGCCGCGCGATGTGGCGATCGAGTCATGGTCGCTGTCGAAGACGTTCGAGCAGCGCGTCTTCGGCTGAGCGGGGTCACCCCTGGGTTATGCCGTAGGTAGGGAAATGACGCCTGACGGCACTCCTTGCTTTGAAAAGGAGAAGAAGCATGGCCTCAAAGAAGGGCAAACCCATCAGTTTTGACATTTCGAAGGAGCATCAATCAGCGATCGAGGCGCTCGCCGGCAGTCGCCGCGTTCGGTTGTCCGGGCACGTGGCCGGTGGAAAACTCGTCGTCGACTTCGTGGCCTGCAATGCGGCTTTCGTGGCGTGCAATGCTGCATTCACGGCGTGCAACTCTGCGTTCACAGCCTGCAACTCGGCCTTTACCGCCTGCAATGCCGCGTTCTCGGATCCGAAGAAGAAGTAGGTCGCCGATGAACGCCGCCGCGCAGCTGACGCTGGATGCAATTGCCGCCCCGCCTGAACGACTCGATGAATATTCAGCGCTGCTGGAGTCGGCTTGTTCGAAGGCGCCGCCTCCATACGGCGAGGCATGGTATGGCCACCGCTATCGCAACGTCGCGTGCGACCCGGATTGGCTCGCGCAGTCTCTGATTGCGAACGCTCAAAAGGAAGGCGATGGCGCACGGAAGCTGTGGGTCTTGGCGGGGCGCGCGAAGGACGCGAGTCTTGCCGAAAAGGTTCGTCTCCACGCCATCGACGAATCACGGCATTCCGCGCTTTACCTCATGATGCTCGAGATCACGTTCCCTGGTGCGGTCGGAGAGGAATTGCGCGCGCTGCTGTCCACCATCCCGCCCCGCTACACGCTCAACGATCGCCCCCCCGACCTCCCTGAGGAATCGGATGATCACGTTCTCGACGAGCTCGTTCAGATGAACATCGGGGAGATCCGCACACGAATCCACCAGTTGCTGCTTCGCCCGGTGATCACTCTTCATTGCCGTGAGAAGGCCAGGCCAAAGCTGAAGCGCATCCTCGACTCGATCCTGCGCGACGAGACGAAGCACATCCGGTACACCGCGCATGTCCTCGAGGACTCGATCGCGTCAGGTCGGAAGGCGTTCGTCGTGCGAACCATGCATCGTCGTCTGGCGGATTTCAACGACATCACGCTGCAGGAAGTTGGACAACCCTCGTTTGACTGATGCAGCTCGCGGCCGAAACGTACGACACGGTTTACGCGAGGACGGAGCTTCGATATCAGCTCGCTCTCGCAGACGGCGTTTCGGCCGCGACTGCATCCCTGCGCTGCAGCGGCTTTGTGGCACCTGACGAACCGCGACGTGTCGCGGCGGCGATGCGGCGCCACCTTTCCGGTTGCCACTCTGGCGTGCTCGTCGACCTCGGTTGCGGCGCCGGGCTGTTTGGCGCGCAAGTCGCGGCGAACCTGGGGTTTCAGCTCACCGGGTTCGACTTTTCCGGCTCGGCGATTCGACTCGCCCGCGCGTACGTTCCGGGCGGCGTATTCTCAGTCGCTACGTTCGACCGGCTGCCGCTGCGTGACGCGTGTGCCGCGGGAGTCATGTCGCATGACGCGCTGTATCTCGCGGCAACGGACGCCGCATTGTCCGAAATCGCTCGCGTGCTTTGCAGACGAGCGCCGATGATCGTTTCGACGTATGTTTCATCGAAATTGCAGACCTGGTCACTGGTTACCTGGCAGGAGAAGCTGCACGAGCACGGATTGCTTCTTCGGTCGGTATCGGACGACACCCGGCGCTGGCGACGCCTCATGCAGCGTAAGCATCGAGCACGCTGGAACAAACGGCACGAGTTGATCTCGGCGCTGGGACCCGACGTGGCACCCGAGATCGCCGTCAGCGGGCGCATGATTGGCGCGGATTGCGAGTCATCATTCATCGCAGCGACGTCGCGATTCTTGATCATCGCCACGCGTCGCTAGACAGGGAACCTCTGTACAAGGGGCTGTTCACGTCATCCTGAGCCGCGAAGACGGCGAAGGATCTCGAAGTAGCAGGCGTTTTCGCATCTCGAGATCCTTCGTCGTGCTTCGCCGACTCAGGATGACGACTTGCACCTGGTCTATACGCACGCCTGCGAACGACGTTGTGCTGCGCAGGTGCTCCCACGAATGCAGATGCAAGGGGTTGTTCACGTCATCCTGAGCCGCGAAGACGGCGAAGGATCTCGAAGTCGCAGGCGTTTTCGCATCTTGAGATCCTTCGTCGTGCTTTGCCGACTCAGGATGACGACTTGCACGCCGCGCATTGGCGCTCGACCCTGGGTCGCACTACACCGCCGCTTTTTGCGCCCTCTTCGCCGCGGCCTCGCGCTGCGAGTGATCGAGGATCTTCTTCCGGATGCGGATCGACTCCGGCGTGACCTCGACCAGCTCGTCGTTCATCCACTCCAGGCACTGCTCGAGCGTCATCAGGCGGGCGGGGGCGAGCTGCACGGCGATGTCGGAGGTCGACGCGCGCATGTTCGTCAGATGCGGCAGACCCGGCACTCCGAGCAAGCGAAACGCGCGGGGCGCGTCGACGCGGTCACGATCTCAGAGCAGCGCCGCCAACCCGGCGAGGAGAAACGGCATGCCGAATGCGGAAAGCACGACCGGAAACAGCCAGAGAGCCGGAAACGTAGCCAGCTCCGCTTCGTGGGGTTGGTCGGGGTCGTAAAGGATTCGCACACGGCTCCCTTTCGCGCGCGCGACGCGGCGACCGACCTCCGACGTGACGCGGATGGACCGTCCTTCACGGGTCGCGAACTCCACGACATCAAAGAAGAAGGCGGACGATGCTCCGTGCCCGGGTTCCATCGACTTCTCGCTGTCCACGACCACCCCGTTTGCGCTGCCACCGGCGCGCATCAGCCGGATCGGGCGCCGCAGAAGCATGAGCGCGCCGACTTGCGTTCCCGCGCCCACAGCCAGAAACGCCCAGGCAACACCGGGATCGAATGCCATGTGTGCACACTAGCACCATCGCGACTGCGGATCTCGTGCATCATGGGCGCGTGCCTGCCACGGAATCCGAATCGTCGCTCCCTGACCTCCTGACCGTCACGGCGATTGCGCTTGTCGCTTATGCCGCTTCGAACGTCTTGCACGAAGCCGTTGGACATGGAGGAGCCTGTGTGGCCTTCGGCGGCAATCCCATCGTGCTCTCGTCGGTGCACTTCGAGTGTGGTGACGAAGCGATCAGCTCATTTGCCCGGTGTGGTGTCGCTGCAGCGGGCACAATCATGAACTTCATCGCTGGCGCAATCGGACTCGCCGCCTTGAAAGCGATCAACCCGTTGCGCAAGCCGCATGTCGCTTACTTTCTGTGGCTCTTTACGACGCTGAACTTCCTGATGGGCGCGGGCTACTTTCTCTTCTCCGGGATCGGGAACATCGGCGATTGGGCGTTTGTCGCAGCCGGCACAGTGTCACCGATGATCTGGCGTCCGGCGATGGCCATATTCGGGGGGGCGCTCTACTTTCTCCTCGCTCGCCAGTCGGGCCACTGGTTGGGTGCACTCGTGGGGAGCGACGATCGATCCATGAGGAGGAGCAGGCTGCTCAGCGTCCCCGCTTATATCGCCGGCGGTCTTCTCTACTGCGTCTCAGGGTTGTTCAATCCAGTCGGACCTGTCCTCATCGCCATCTCTGCCGCTGCCGCCTCTTTCGGCGGCGCCTCGGGACTTCTCTGGCTGAACCAGTTCACGCGAGGCAGCAAGCGCTCAGCAGAACCGGCCCGGCTGGACCGAAGCTACGCCTGGATCGTGGCCGGAGGCATCGTCTCGCTGATTTTCGTCGCGATCCTCGGACCCGGCGTTCATTTCTAGGTCGTCGTCCCGGAACAAGCGGAGCGCCGCGCGTCCTCGCAAAAGTTCGAGAGTTGCTGTTCGACGGAGAGCCGTTCCAAATCGGGCCCATTCGCCGCCAAACGCCGGCGTCATCATAGGAATGGTATAGACGCCCCGTTCATTGTGCTTCCGCGATCGTCGAGATCAGCACGACACTGACGGCATCATTCGGAGGGTCGGCGCATCCGTTCCATGGACGATCCCTTGCCGAAACGGGACACACTTCGAGCAGGTGAGCCGGCTTGTCGGGTGGCAACGCCCATGTGTCGCAACTGCCGTCGCGCGAGTGCCCATCGGATCCGAGAGAGTTGATGTAGTGCTCCGCAAGAGCTCGCGGCGAAGTCGGGCTGGTGTAAGCGTTCCAGGTGATGTGCGGTCCAGGCTTTCCGTCAGGAAGCATGACTCCTGACACATGGCCGCTGCACAGTGGTTGCGCATTCGCAGGCGGATCCGTGGAGGCAGAGCGGTGAGGCGGTTCAATCGGCTTCTGCTGCGAGACGGGCCGATTGCGCTCGCCGTCGCAAGACCATGCCGCGACAATCACGAGCGCCACGAGCCATCCCCTCGCGAGAACGTGCCGGCCTCCGGGGCATGTGACGTGCAGCAATTTCACCGTGGTCGATCCATTGAACCAAACCAAGCGTCTGCTGTCGAGCGATTGGATCGCGATCGCCTTCGATCGTCTCGGTCAGGGGCCGTCTTCGATTCTGGTCGATGTCGCGCTCATTCGAAGCTCTACGCGAGTGGAGATCCTGGCCGCCTTTTGCGCCCTCTTCGCCATGACCTCACGCTGATCGAGATTGCCGCCGGCCGCAAACCGCAATGCTGCGGCGCGATGTCGATCACTTCAGAAATGACGCCGACCCGATTCGCTCGGTCAGAGCATCTTGAATATCGATACGATCAAGCTCTCTCTTTAGCCGGTTGATAGCCTGCTCGACCGCAGCGAAAGGTATTTGCTCGGTAGCAGCGTCGCTTCGACGCGCTACGCGGGGTGGGTGCCTACACGGCCGCTTTTTGCGCCCTCTTCGCCGCGGCCTCGCGCTGCGAGTGATCGAGGATCTTCTTCCTGATGCGGATCGACTCGGGCGTGACCTCGACCAGCTCGTCGTCGTTCATCCACTCCAGGCACTGCTCGAGCGTCATCAGGCGGGCGGGGGCGAGCTGCACGGCGATGTCGGAGGTCGACGCGCGCATGTTCGTCAGATGCTTCTTGCGACAGACCTGCACGACCATGTCGACGTCGCGCGAATTCTCGCCCACGACCTGGCCGCCGTAAACCTTCACACCCGGCACGACGAACAGCGACGAACGCTCCTGCAGCGGCTCGATCGCGTAGGCCGTCGTCTCGCCGCCCTCTTTTGCCACTAATGCGCCGCGCGTGCGGCTGGCGATCTCGCCGCGGAACGGACCGTACTCGAGGAACGTGTGGTACAGCAGCCCCGTGCCGCGCGTCTCGGACAAGAACTCGGTGCGGATGCCGAACAGCCCGCGCGTCGGGATCTTGAACTCGATGCGCACGCGGCCGCTGCCGGGATTGACCATGTCGGTCATCTCGCCGCGCCGCGCCTGAATCTTCTCCATGATCGGACCGACGTGCGCCTCATCGATGTCGACCACCAGCGCCTCGTACGGCTCCAGCGTCTTGCCTCCGACTTCCTTCAGGATGACCTGCGGCCGTGACAGCGCGAACTCGTACTCCTCGCGCCGCATGTTCTCGGCGAGGATCGACAGATGCAGCTCGCCGCGACCGCTGACTTCGAAGCGGTCCGGAAGATCGGTCTCACGAACCCGCAGCGCAACATCCTTCCTCAGCTCGCGCTCCAGCCGCTCCTTCAGATTGCGCGACGTGACGTACTTTCCTTCCGTTCCCGCGAACGGTGAGTCGTTGACCATCCAGAACATCGATACCGTCGGCTCGTCGATGGCGATCGGCTCGAGCCGCTCCGGCGCGTCGATGGCCGTGAACGTCTCGCCGATCTCGACGTCGGTGAATCCGGCCACCGCCACGATCTCGCCGGCCGTCGCTTCTTCGACTTCCTCGCGACGCAATCCTTCGAAGGTCGTGAGCTTCGACACGCGACCCTTCTTGTGTGTGCCGTCGCGCAGAATCAGAACGACGTCCGTTCCCTGACGGAGCTTTCCGCGCTGAATGCGTCCGATGCCGAGGCGGCCGACGTAGTCGTTGTAGTCGATGGCGCTGACGAGAAGCTGCAGCGCGCCGTTCGCATTGCCCGGCGGGGGAGGAATGCGCTTGAGGATCGCGTCGAACAGGGGGCGGCAGTCGTCGTTCGTATCGGTCAGCTCGGTCCGCACGTAACCGGCGCGCCCCGACGCGTACAGGATCGGGAAATCGATCTGCTCCTCGGAGGCGCCGAGCTCGATCATCAGATCGAACACTTCGTTGAGGACTTCGACGGGCCGTGCGTCGGGCCGGTCGATCTTGTTGATGATGACAATCGGCAGGAGTCCGAGGGCCAGCGCTTTCCGCAGCACGAAGCGGGTCTGCGGCATCGGACCTTCGGCGGCATCGACGAGGAGGATCACACCCTCCACCATCGAGAGCACGCGCTCGACCTCGCCGCCGAAATCGGCGTGGCCGGGCGTGTCGACGATGTTGATCTTCACTTCGCTCGGATGGATGAACGTGGCGGGGAGGTCGTGACCCGACGCGGTGTGCGTGGCCTCGTGATGCACGCGGTGTCCGAGGGCGTCGGGGGAGTCGACGAAGTAGCGGATGGAGGTGTTTTTCGCCAGGATCGTGATCCCGCGCTCGCGCTCGAGGTCGTTGGAGTCCATGACGCGCTCTTCCACCGGCTGGTTGGCGCGGATGGCGCCGGCCTGCTTGAGGAGGGCGTCGACGAGCGTGGTTTTCCCGTGATCGACGTGGGCGATGATGGCGACGTTGCGGATGTCGTAGCGAAACTGCATGCGGAGTGGTTAACGCGTTGAGCGCGAATGAATTCCGGTTGCGCGGTTCGCGGTTCGGAGTTCGGGGTTCGGAGTTCGGAGTTCGGAGTTCGGAGTTCGCGATGCGCGAACCTCAGGCGAGCGAACCCCGAACCCCGAACTCCGAACCCCGAACCGCGAACCCCGAACCGCGAACCCCGAACCGCGAACCCCGAACCGCGAACCCCGAACCGCGAACCCCGAACCGCGAACCCCGAACCCCGAACCCCGAACCCCGAACTCCGAACTCCGAACCCCGAACCC
>DATISF010000005.1:0-48742 GCA_035468985.1 Thermoanaerobaculia bacterium | reverse complement strand
ACGGCCCGTCGCCGCCCGCAACCCTTCGGGCTGGTGCCGGTTGCGGCCGATCTGCGGCCTTGCTCGTCGCCGACGATGTCACCACATCGCCTCCTCCTCGCTCCTTGCATCTCAGCCACAAGCGGCACCAGCGAAATGCTGCGTATCTCTGACTCACCACACGAGTGGAGCGACGCGCGTCCACGCGCGTCGACGGCGGCCGAGAACGGCCGCCGCTCACCTATTCCGACCTCACCAGCAGATCCCGCGACCCGTTATCGATCGACTCCAGGAACGGGAGCACTCTCCCCGCTCCGTCGATCACCTCCACGTCGAGCTGCATGTCGCGCAGATCACCAAAAGCCTCCCGCTGCGGCCCGATGATGCTGCGCGCGAGATTCGTGATCACCAGCGCCTGCGACGGCGCGACCGCAAAATCCCTCGATGACACCGTCTGCGCGCTCACCAGCGCCCCGGCCGGGAACGTGTACCAGATCTTCACACGAACCGTCGCGCTTTGTCCGGCGGTTTCGAGCAACACCAACGCCGTTCTCGACGTCCCCGCCGCGCCCGCTGCGGTGCTTCTCGCTGAGGCATCTCCGACGCCTCCGAACCGCTTCGCCTCGCCGTTCGACAGCGCCGCGGATACCGGCACGATCGGCAAGGTGCTGCCGAACCATCTTCCTCCGGCATTCAATGTCAGCCGTCCCGTTGCGCTGATCGAACCTGCCGCAGCGGAGATCACCGCGTAGCCGTTCGACGAAGACAACGACGTGCGCTGCGTCTCCAGAGGACGGATCGTGACCTGCTGCTCGCTCGAACCATTTGAGCCGGTGCTCGACCGCTTCACGGCACGGCGGCGATTCGCCGCCGTGGCCACCTTGATCGTCGCGTTCACCGGGGTGGACGAGATGTTGGTGAGATAGATCTCCGTCTGCGCCGACACATCCGTCGTCGAAACGATCGGCATGATGAACGGTCCGGTTGAGCCGGAGGTCACGGCCGGGTCGGTGGCGATCCAGCTGTCGCCCGTCTCGCCGTCGGTGACACGCGCGTAGGCGTTGATGCGGCTCGAACCGGAACCGGTATTCGCGACCACGACCGATCGCGCGCCCGAAACCACTGCAGCGCTGTCGGAGGGCGACGCAAATGCGCCGATGGGCAGCGCCACCTTCGAGCCGATCGGCGCGCCGGCGACATCGTATGCCTGCAGCTCGGCACTGCCGGCATTTCCCGACAACTCCTGCACCACGACCATCGTGCGCGTCGTCGGAGTGCTCTCGACGCCGGGCAGCACGATCCGTCCGCCTGGTCCGACTCCCCGGTCGGAACGGAAGATCGGAATCGCCGTCGTGTAGACGTTTGACCCGTTGAAAAGCACGGTGCGCATCGCCGCGGCCGCGAGATCCGCCAGAGTGCCGCGAAGCATGAGACTCCCCCCGAGCTCGACGCCGAAGATGCTGGTCGAGACGGAGGGAAGGGTCACGCTGACATTCGAAGAGAGCTGGGGCAGCGCCGCAAACTGCGAGCTCGAAGAAAGGAACAGCTTCAGGTCGGCAATCGCCGATCGGCCGCGATTCGCTAGAAGAACGTCGCCGACGATGTCGGCCGTGGAGCCATGACCGGCAACGAACAGCGCCAACTCGTTCGGTTGCAGCGGAGGCGGCGCGCCCGGCGTCACCCCCGGCTTGACGACGTCGACGATCGTCACGGTCACGGTTGACGTCGGCGTCGTGTCGGCCGCCATGTTGCCGGCCGACGCGGGACTGCCGAGAAACCGGAGGGAGATGCTGCCCGTCGCTCCGCCCAGCAGCGCGTTGGCATCGGGACGCTTCGAACGATCGACCGCAAACGAGACGCTCTTCGTCTGGCTGGAGTTGATCGTGATCGCCCCACTCTGCGGAACGAGCCACGGCACGTCGGCCACGGCGATGCCGTTCATCGCCGCCGAGCCGCTGTTCGTGAAGGAGACGGAGCCGGACGGATTCTGTCCCGCGGGTGCAGAGACGTCGACGCGCGCCGCGGCGGGCTGCGGATTGACGCTCCCGGCCGGAGCGGCGGCGACGAGCAGATGCACCGGGATGACCATGCCGCCGGATGGCAGGCCGTCTCCGGACACGATGATCGTGCCGTCGTACGTCCCGGCCGACTGCACCCCGCCGGTGATCGTGATCGTTCGGCTGTCGAGCGGCTGCAGAACCAGCGAGGCCGGTGCGATCGCAAAGAACCCACCGCTCGCGGTCAGCGAGACGTTCGCCGGATCGGTGCCCACGTTCGCAAGCGAGAAACCGTCGGTCGCTCCCGATTGGCCGCTCAGCTGCAGCATGCCCGCCGGCAACGTGCCCGCGACGAGCCGCGGGCCGCCGCCGCCGACAGTCACGGTGACACTCGCGCTGGCCGTCCCTCCGAGGCCGCCGGCGGTCAGCGTGTAGGTCGTCGATTTCGGCGGCGAGACACCGACACTTCCGGAGACCGGCTGCGAGCCTATGCCGTTGTCAATGGAGACCGCCGTGGCATTGGCGGTGGACCAGGACAGTGTCGTCGAGCCGCCGGCGGTGATCGACGACGGATTCGCGCCGAAGCTGAGGATGGCGGCGGCTGGTGGACCACTCGCCGAACGAGTGAGTGTGAACGACACCGATTCGCCCGGGGACTCATCCAGCGTGACGCCGTTCATCGTGTTCCCTGAGACCGTGGCCGTGAACGCGTTCGTGCTGTTGGGTTCGATGATGTAGCCGGTGATTGTCGAACCGTCGACCTGGCCAACGATCTCCATGATTTCGCTTGGCACAGCGGACTCAATGCAGTTCCCGGACGAATCTTGCTCGTAGTGTCTGTCGTTCGTGACCGTCGCTGTACCCGAGAAGGTCGATCCAGCCTGCAGCAGCGTGAGGGAGACTCCGCCGGAGTACGTGACCGAAGGCGGCTTCTGACACGGCAAAGCAATTTGCGTGAACGTTCCCGTCCAGGTCCCGCTCAGATCGGAGCCCGGTGGCTGCGCACTGGTGCGCGTCAGCGTTCCGCCGAGGTTCAACCCATCGGCGTTTCCGGAAAATGTGAACGTCATGGAGCTGCCGTTCACGGAGATGACCATCACTCCGCCGCCGAGGCTAGGATCGACGGCCACGCGAATGGTCGAGCCGGAGACGGTTGCCCCGACCGGAATGACGGCAGTCTCTGCAGCGATGGCCACGCAATTGTTGTCGTATGTGGTGTTATCGGATGCGGTGATGGCGCCGGCCACCGAGCTGCCACTCTGGAGCAGCTCCGCCTTGATGTGACCGCTCAACTGCGCGACGGCCCCGTTCCGGCACGATTTCGTCCCGCTGTACGTGCCGCTCCAGGTTCCGGTGAAATCCGCGGTCTGCGCGGATGCGGAGACAACGACGATGACAAAGAAGCCACAACACAGAATGACTGCGCGACGGAGCAGCATTTCCGAACCTTTCTCTGCGTGGAAGGAGTGTGCACGATACTGGGACATGACGCATGGCACGGTGACGCGTATCATCCGGCGGCGTGCGCAAACGCGTCTTCATCGCTCACACCGGCGGCACGATCGGCATGGCTCGCGCTCGGAACGGCTACACGCCGCGACGCGGCTATCTGCAGGAGCAGATGCGGAGCATGCCCGAGCTGTCGCATCCGTCGATTCCCGACTTCGCGATCCACGACTACGACCCGCTGCTCGACTCGTCGAACATGACGCCGGTGGAGTGGGTGAAGATCGCCCTCGACATCGCCGAGCACTACGACGAGTACGACGGCTTCGTCGTCCTCCACGGCACCGACACGATGGCGTACACCGCCTCGGCTCTCCCTTTCATGCTGGAAGGATTGCGGAAACCGGTCGTCATCACGGGCTCGCAGATCCCGCTCTGTGAGGTGCGCAACGATGCGCGGGAAAACCTGATCACGTCGCTTCTCATCGCGGCGAATGACGCGATCCCGGAGGTTTGTCTCTACTTCGGAGGGAAGCTGTTGCGCGGCTGCCGATCGACGAAGGTGAGCGCGGACGGATTCGCGGCCTTCGACTCGCCGAACTTTCCGCCGCTGGGAACCGTGGGCATCGACATCGAAGTGAACTGGGATCTCGTGCACAAACCGAATGGCCGCGGACGTCTGCGCGTGCACGAACTGCGAGCGCCCATCGTCAGCGCACTGCGCCTGTTTCCGGGCATTTCGCCCGAGCTGTTGCGCAACGTGCTGCGACCGCCGCTGCAGGGACTTGTTCTCGAGGCCTACGGCATCGGCAACGGACCGGATCAGGATCGAGATTTCGTCGCCGCGATCGAGGAGGCGACATCGCGTGGAGTCGTCGTCGTCGACTGCACGCAGTGTCTCGAAGGAACGGTCGACCTCGAGGAGTACGCGGCGGGGACTGCACTCGCGGATGCCGGCGTGATCAGCGGCTACGACCTCACGGCGGAAGCGGCGCTGGCGAAGTTGTTTTACCTCCTCAGCCGCGGCCAGTCGCCGAAAACAGTGAAACGCGAGATGCAGCGCGATCTGCGCGGCGAGATGACGGTGCGCCGGTGATCCGGCGCGACGCCGATCGGCGCGAGGAGACCTCGCGCGTCGAGGCCTTCAGCGACGGCGTCTTCGCCATCGCCATGACCCTGTTGATCCTCGAGATCCGCACGCCCGAGCACGTCGAGCCAGGCGCTCTTCCGGCGGCGCTGTTCGCGTTGTGGCCGTCGTACCTCGCCTTCCTCACGAGCTTTTTCACCATCGGCGTGATGTGGATGAATCACCACCGGCTGTTCAACCTGATCGGTCAGAGCGACCAGGGACTGCTGATCGCCAACCTTCTTCTGCTGCTCTGCGTGACGTTCATCCCGTTTCCGACCGCGGTTCTGGCGCGCTTTCTCGGCCATTCGGACGCGAACGTGGCCGCGGTTCTGTACAACGCGGTCTTCCTCTGCTCCGCGCTGGCCTTTCAACTGCTTTGGCGGCATGCCTCCGGCGAGAAACGACTGCTGGAAAAGGACTCCGATCCCGAATCGGTCCGCGCTATCACCCGTCAATATCGATTCGGCCCGCTGCTTTACCTCGCTCTGATCGTGATCGCGTTCCTCACGCCGACGACCAGCCTGCTCCTGAATCTCGCGATCGCCGTGTTCTTCGCGCTGCCTTCCGGCTGGTTCAGACGGCGCCGGTCCGCGTAGCGTGAATGTAGTCGGTGTACGCCGGCGTCTCCCCACCCTGTCGCACCATCGTCGCGATCTGCCCGCGGTGATACGCACCGTGCATGACCACGTGCATCAACACGTCGTCGATGGGGCTCGACCACGGCTCCCCTTTCGAATTCGTGTAGTGGATCGACGCCTTCCGATCTACCCTCCGGAGAGTTTCGCGCCAGGCGTCGCGAAGCCGATCGAGCTCCGCGACCGCTTGCTCGAGCGTCAGCTCGGGCCAGACCGCAAGCTTCGGCTTCTCGTCGCGAATCCGCGAGAGCCAGATCCACTGAGCGCCGACGATGTGATTCAGCAGACGCAACCCCGGCGCGGAGGTGCCGAGGTGGCGAAGAAGCTTCACTTCTTCACGGTTGGCCCAGTCGTCGTAAGCGAACAAGCGATCGAAACTCATCCACCCATCGTAGAACGACGGAACGCGGCTGCTAGAATCATTTCGGTGGCGAAAAAGGCGGTCGTCTTCTCCTGCACGGAATGCGGGAACCAGGCATCGAAGTGGCTCGGCCGCTGCCCCGAATGCAACGCCTGGAACTCTTACGCGCAGGAGGACGTTGCTCCCGCCGCTCCCACCAATGCGCTGAGCACGTCGCTTGCGCCGCAGCCGCTCGATCAGATTGGTGCCGATGCCGTGCCGCGCATCACCACGCATCTGCCGAATCTCGATCGCGTGCTGGGCGGCGGTGTGGTGCCCGGCGCGGTCGTGCTGGTCGGAGGCGAGCCGGGCGTCGGCAAGTCCACTCTTCTGCTGCAGGCCGCGCAGGAGCTCGCCCGCGACCAGCCGGTTCTGTACGTCTCCGGTGAAGAATCGCCGCGGCAGATCGCGCTCCGCGCCCGGCGTCTCGGAACCACGAGCAACAACATTCACCTCTTCAGCGAGACGTCCGTCGAGCGCATCGTGGCCGCCGCGGAGAAAATGAAACCGGCCGCGGTGATCATCGATTCGATCCAGACCGTGCACACATCGATCAACGGATCAACGCCGGGATCCGTCGGTCAGGTCCGCGATTCTGCCGGCGTGCTCATGGCCGCGGCCAAGCGGATGTCAATCCCCTTCTTCCTGATCGGCCATATTACGAAAGAGGGAACGATCGCCGGACCGAAATCGCTCGAGCACATCGTCGACACCGTTCTCTACTTCGAAGGCGAGAAGTTTCAGAACTACCGCGTCGTGCGCGCGTACAAGAATCGCTTCGGGCCGGTGAACGAGGTCGCGATCTACGAGATGCACGACGACGGCCTCGACGAGGTGCCCAATCCTTCCGCCGCGCTTCTCTCGCAGCGCAGCGGCGCCCCCGGATCCGCCGTTCTCGCGGCAATGGAGGGGACGCGCCCCATCCTGATCGAAGTGCAGGCGCTCGTCTCCGCCACCCACTACCCCTCGCCGCGCCGGATGGCCATGGGCATCGACTCCAACCGCGTCTCGCTGCTGCTCGCCGTCCTGGAACGGCGGGGAATCGCGAATTTCCTGTCGCACGACGTCTACATCAACGTCGCCGGCGGCCTTCAGATCGACGAGCCCGCCCTCGACCTCGGCATCATCTCGGCGCTGCTCTCGTCGCACCGCAATACCCCCCTCCCGCACGACCTGGCCCTGTTCGGCGAGGTCGGCCTCCTCGGTGAGATCCGGAGCGTTTCCCAGCCCGACCTGCGCGCCCGGGAGGCTGCCGCGCTCGGTTTCCGAAGGGTGATCGTCCCGCATTCGAATGCCGCCGAGATCCGGGCGGACATCGAGGTTGTCGGGGCCCGCCGGATCGAGGATTTCGCGGCCAGCCTCGTCTAGACCTTTACAAGCTCAGCTGCAATTATTTACACTCTGCGGCAGCCGTCCCCCGAAGACAATGGAACCGCGAATGGGTCGCTGTGGGTGGGTCGCCAGGCTGAGCCTGTTGGCAGCCGTTTTGTCGCTCGTTCTCACGGGATGCGCTTCCGCACCGGTCGTCACGCCGAAACCGCCGGCGGCAGTGATGCCGGCTGAAGATGACGACTTCAGCCATCTCGTCGCACAGCTGCGATCCGACCTCAACCGCTACAACAAGCGCGAAGCGGAGCGGCAATCGGCAACGACGGCACGGCAATCGGCGATTGCGCGCGACCGCGACTTCGCGGCCAAGGCGAAGGCGCTCTTCGCGCCTCTCTCCGCGTTGCGCATGCCGGTCGTCGGCATCACCAGCCGCCGCCTCGATGACAGCTGGGGCGATCCGCGCGACGGCGGCGAGCGCCGCCACAAAGGGATCGACATCTTCGCACCGCGCGGCACCGCCGTGGTTGCCGTCGCCGACGGCATCATCAGCTACATCGGCGATCAGCCCAAGGGCGGCCATTGCCTCTGGCTGACGACGGAGAGCGGCACGTCGTTCTACTACGCTCATTTCGACCGCTGGGCTCCCGGCATCTACGAAGGCATGGAGGTCCAGAGCGGCGATCTCCTCGGCTTCGTCGGCAATACCGGAAACGCCATCACCACCCCTCCCCATCTTCACTTCGGCATCAGCCAGAACGACGAGATGATCAATCCCTATCCGGTGCTCACCAGGGCAACGCCGGTAAAGCAGGCCCACGTCCGCGCGCCGCTCGGCACCGGATACGGCACGCACTAGTCCGAGTTACGTCTCCTCATTCGTCCGCATTCCGTCTAGATCGACATGAGGAGATTTCGATGCGTATTCGCGCTGATCCTCGGCGCCGTAACTTCCGCCATTTCCCGCCTGGTCTGTTGGCAATCTGCCCAGACCTGTCTGTTTCCTTTGAACACACAGGTGGCTCCTTTCAAGCCGCCTGCACGGCGGCGCCCCTGGCAAGCGCGATCAACTCATCCACGGACCACTGGTCATAGGCATGGGTGCCGTATTTCGCCGCTTTGATCTGCCCGGACGGCGCGATCAGAAAGTCGGCCGGGAGGCCCAATGGGCCTCCCGAAAGCCGCAAGCCAAAATGGCCGTGCGCCACCCCGCGCATGACGGCGCCCAGGGCCTTGAGGCTCATGAACCCAAGCGACGTTTCCACGCCAAATTCTTTGTAGAGGGCCTTCTTCGGATCGCCAACCAGCACGAAGGGAACATCCTTCTGGTACGACCGGATCGACTTAGCGGAGGAGTGAAAGACGATCACCTCTTTGATGCCCGCCGCTTCGATCTCGCGAGCACGCCCGCGCAGCTCGGCAATGTGCGTGTTGCAGATAGGGCAGTCCACGAACCGCCGGAATTGCAGATGGACGAGACGGTTAGGGTCGGGGAGCTTGATCGGCTCGCCGGTGACGGATTCCAGAGTTGTAGCCGGAACAATATCGCCTGGTTTGAATTTCATGTTCATTCACTCCTTATTTTGTAGCACCTGCCACAGATAATAAGGGGGCCGCGAGACGAGCGTCAAGAAAATTCTTTACCGACTGCTACACAACAGCTATGATGAGCTTACGGTGGGGGCCGAAGCATGGCCAGAACATTAGAATTCGATTACGACAAGGCGATCGACAAGGCCACCCGAGTTTTTTGGAAAAACGGCTATTCAGGGACTTCTCTGCGCGACCTGTTGAAGGCAATGGGGATCGGGGAAGGCTCTTTCTACAACACCCTGAAAAGCAAGAAGCAGCTCTATCTCGAATGCCTCAAGCGCTACAACGACACGGTGGGCCGCCGCCGTGCTGAGGCATTGTTTTCGCCCTCTTCCGCGAAGGAGGGTGTTCGCGGACTTTTTAGGACCGTGCTCGACGGTCTCGACGATCCACGGACCCCGCGCGTTTGCCTCCTGGCCAGAAGCGTCTCCTCGGACGTGCTAGCTGAGCGAGACCTGCAAAAGTTCGTTCAGACGGATATGGCGGCCTTTGTCGGCGCGTTTTCGAACCGCTTGAGATCCGCCAAAGACTCCGGTGAACTGCCATCCGAATTTGACGCCGAGAGTGTGGGCCAGATCATCGCCACCTATCTGCAAGGACTGTTTCGCACGGCGCTGCTTAGCTACGACAGGTCCCAGCTCGAACGACAGGTTGACCTGTTCCTTACCAGCCTCGGCCTCTAGACCGAACGCCCGTGACCGTCGAGAACAGCCGTCACCGGCAGATGCCCCGCGCGCGCCGAGGTGCTCGTGCTCGGCGTCTACCACATGGCCAACCCGGGACATGACTTCTTCAACACGCAGGCCGACGTGTTCTCACGCCGAAGCGCCAGGCCGAGATCGCGCAGCTCACCGTTCCGGCCCCCGAAGATCGCCGTGGAAGGCGATGTCTTCAGCGACCGCATTGCCAAGCGGTACGCCGACTACCTGGCCGGCAGGTATGAGCTCACGCGCGACGAGAGCGACCAGATCGGCTTGCGCCTCGCCGGGGAGCTCGGCCACAAGACTGTGTATGCGGTGGATGTCGACGGCGAGTTCCCGTTCCAGCGCATCGTCGACTTTGCCAAGGCCAGTGGCCGCTCGAAGGAGCTCGACGCGATGATGGGCGAGATCGGCGGCATGGTGAAGGCGCAGAACGCGTATCTCGCGTCTCACACCATCCTCGAGACGCTGCTCTACATGAACTCAAACGACAAAGTTGCCGAGGACGTGGGCTTCTACTACCGGAAGGTGCAGTTTGGTTAGCCTGGCGATTGGGCCGGCGCCGACCTGGTCTCCGATTGGGCCCGTCGAGACATGCGCATCTGCAGCAACGTCGTGCAGCTCGCCGACTCTCCGAACGAGCGCGTGCTGGTCATCTTCGGTGCCGGACACCTTGGCTGGCTGAGGCACGACTTCGCGAGCAGCCCCAACCTCCGCTTGCGCAAGCTCGCCGAGTTCGCCAGGGAGCGAGTGTGGCGTGTCGCAAATCGACCGACTTTCGCTGGTGCGGCTTGCGGCCGAGAGGCAAGGCGCGAGGAGGAGGAGATGCGGTGGCATCGTCGACGACGAGCTACGCCGCAGATCGGCCGCAACCGGCACCAGCCCGAAGGGTTGCGGGCAACGAAAGCCGGTCTATTGCGACACGCCACTAGGCGTAGCCGCGCGGATCGCGCCAGCCGAGCCGCAACTCCCGAAAGGGCCACATCACGAAATCGCGCTGCCGGTATCGCGGGTGCGGAAGCGTCAGTTCGCGCGAGCGCCGGAGATTCGCGCTGTGCAGAATCAGATCGAGATCGATCGTCCGCGGCGCGTTCCACCCGCGTCGGACGCGTCCGAGACGCTGCTCGATGTCGAGGAGATGCGCGAGGAGCGATTCGGGCGACAGCGTCGTAAATCCGGCGACGACCATGTTCAGGAACGTTGGTGAGCCGCGCGGCGCATCGATCGGATCCGTCTCGTAGATCGAGCTGAGGCGGACGACGGAGATCACTCGCTGCAGCTCGAAAATCGCCCGGCGGAGGTTGTAGGCGCGGTCGCCGAGATTCGATCCGAGCGCGATGAGGACCGACTCAGGATTCGACATCGATCTGGTCGGGGAGCTCGTTCACGTCGCTCGAGGATCGCGGGAAATAGTGGCCGAGGTGCTGGCCGGCGCTTCCGATCGCCTCGACGATTCCATCGGTGTACTTCCCTTCCTTGAAGCGGATGGTCAGCTTGGCCGCGATGTCGTCCCAGAATCCCGCCGGCACCTTCTCGTTGATTCCGGAGTCGCCGAGGATCACGAATCGCTGTTCTTCGGAAGCGATGAAGAGCAGGACGCCGTTGCGAAGCGTGGTTTTGGTCATGCCCAGCCGCTCGAAGGTGCGCTCAGCGACATTGCGGATTTCTCCATACGTCTTCGGCTGGACGTGAACGCGGATCTCGCCTGACGTTTGCTTCTCCGCGAGGCCGATGGCCGTGACGATCCGTTGCTGATCGAGTGTCGCAAGAAATTCTTTCTGCTTCATCACCAGCCTCCTGTGGCACCGCCTCCGCCAAACGAACCACCCCCGCCCGAAAACCCACCCCCGCCCCCACCCCAGCCGCCGCCCCCGCTCCACCCGCCGCCCCCGAATGTCGTGCCGCGGCCGCCGCCGAGGAAGAACATCGGCCAGAAGCAGCCACCGCATCCGCCTCGCGAGAGCTGAGGCAGGATGAAGAACAGGAATACCAGAAAAATGATCAGGGGGAAGATCACGCTGGCGGCGCCGCCTCCCCCGCCACCGCCCGACGGCGACCCGGCCGGATTGAGCGGCGGCACAGGCGGCTCGCCACCGCGGATCTTGGCGATGAGCGCGTCCGCGCCGGCGTTGAGGCCGCCGGCCCAGTCGTTGTCGCGGAAATGCGGAGCGATGTAGTCGCGGATGACGCGCGACGAGTACGCGTCGGTGACCGTCCCTTCGAGGCCGTAACCCACTTCGATCCGGATTTTTCGGTCCTGAACGAAGACGAAGAGGACGAGGCCGTTGTCGTACTTCTTCTGGCCGACGCCCCACTTCTGCGCGCAGTCGACCGTGAACCGCTCGATGGAATCGCCTTCGAGCGACGGAAGAACATAGATGATGAACTGTGCGCCGCTCTGCTGCTCGAAATCGTGGAGCTTGCGGTTCAGCGCCTCGGCCTGCGAGGCGTCGAGCAGATTGGCCTTATCCGCGTACCACTGGGTCGGGGCGGGAGGGCAATCGAGCGCGAATGCACTCGTGGCGATGACCAGCAGCAGACTCGCCGCGAGTGTTCGGCAGAGGGCGAGGAACGGTGAATGCGGGATGTTGAACGGCAAATGGTGAATTGACGAGGGGCTTCTCATTCACCATTCACCATTCAACATTCCGCATCCACCGTTCCTCGTCTCCCCGGGGTGCCTACCGTGTTCCCGTGGTGCCGGTCGCTGGAGCGGGCTGGTTCCCGAACGGCTGGAACTCGACCGCCGGCGCTTGTGCCGAGCCGGGTACGCCGCGGAAGTACGCCTTCGCCTTGAACCCGCTCATGTTCGCCACGATGTTCGCCGGGAAGCGGCGGATCGCCGTGTTGAACTGCTGCGAGTCCTGGTTGTAGCGCTGGCGCTCGACGGCGATGCGGTTCTCGGTCCCCTCCAGCTGAGACTGCAGCTCGAGGAAGTTCTGGTTCGACTTCAGCTCCGGATAGCGTTCGACGACAACGAGCAGGCGGGAGAGAGCGTTGCTCAGTCCCTGCTGCGCGGCGGCAAACTGCTCCATCGCGTTCGGGTCGTTCGGAAGAATCGTGCCGCCCGGCGCACCAGCGGGCGCGGCGACCTGTCCGACGCGCGAACGCGCGTTGATGACAGCCTCGAGCGTCGACTTCTCGA
This sequence comes from Thermoanaerobaculia bacterium, assembly GCA_035468985.1. Taxonomy (GTDB): domain Bacteria; phylum Acidobacteriota; class Thermoanaerobaculia; order Gp7-AA8; family Gp7-AA8; genus DASVHS01. The sequence continues at coordinate 36,391 of DATISF010000005.1, read as the reverse complement.
AGTTGGCCGCGCCCTGAACGGTGCGAACGAGGTTCGGGATCAGGTCATAGCGCCGCTGATACTGGCTTTCGACCTGTGCCCACTGCTGATTCACCTGCTCGTCGAGACCGACGAGATTGTTGCGGACGCTGACGAAGTATCCGCCGAAGATGATCAGCGCGAGGATCAGCGCGCCCACACAACCGAGCAGTCCAAGTCGCATCAGTACTCCTCTTCTTCTTCCTCTTCCTCGGCTTCTTCTTCTCGTTCCGGTTCGACGAATTCCTCTTCGTCTTCCGCGGCTTCCGGCGCCGGGGTGGCCCCTTCTTCGACGAGCTCAGGCTCTTCGACGGGCTCCTCGACGACGACGGCGGCGGCGCGCCGGCTTCTCGACGTGGTCGCCACCGGTGCATCTTCAGCATCGCGCTGATCAGCCCCGCACTTGGGGCAGAGGGGAATGGGTTTGCCGAGGTCGTAGAACTTCGTGTGGCAACTGTAGCAAGTGTACTTCCGTCCGAGATCAGGCATTGACGTGCAGGTCCCCTCCTGAAAAGCGGCGAAACGTTAGCAGTACGGTGGGGATGCGTCAACGGCCCTCAACACCCTCTCCCCGCTCACGGGGAGAGGGTAGGGTGAGCGGCTATCTCGTTTTCGGATTCGCCTGCGCCGCCCGCGTCCCGGCATCGGCAGGGGTTCCCTGGCCGCCGTGCGCGCGAACATCGGCCGCGAGCGCGGCGAGCTTCTGCGCCTCGGGGAACACTTCCAGCGCCTTCTCCACCTGCGTGTCGCCCTGAATGCGATACGGGTACGAGGCGTCGAGCCCGAACTTCGCGGCGATGATCTCCGCCTTCAGCGCCCGCTCGATGTACTTGCGGTCGTCGGCTTTCTGCAGCGTGTTGTGGATATCGTCGATCCCGGCGATGTCCTGGCCGGACGCGAAACGGGCGAATTCTTCGACCATCACAGGCGTGATCTGCAGTTCCTTTGTGAGGTCGGGATGCTTCGCGGCGTAGTCGACGGCGTAGTTGAAGATGGCGCTGCGCACCTCGAGGAGCTGCGTCGTTCGCGAGAGTTGCGGCTGCTTGACCATCACGTCCGGCGTGATTCCGCCGCCGCCGTACACCACGCGGCCCGTGTCGGTCTTGAACTGCTGGCGTTGCGACAGCGGGACCTCGGAATTCGAGCCCTCGTCCGAGTCGTCGGCGACGTAGTAGTCGTAGAACGAGCTGTAGTCGCGCTGGATGTTCCGGCCGGACGGCGTGAAGTACTTCGACGTCGTCAGCGCCAGTCCCGCGCCGTACTGCAGCGTGTAGACGCTCTGGACGAGGCCCTTGCCCCAGCTGGTCTCGCCGACGACCAGGCCGCGATCGTGGTCCTGAATCGCGCCGGCAACGATCTCCGAAGCGGAGGCGCTGCCCCGGTTGACGAGGATGACGAGAGGAACGTCGAGACGGTCGTGCTTGCCCGGCGCCACGTAGTCCTGCGCCGAATCGGGAGTGCGGCCCTTGGTGTAGACGATCATCTGCCCCTTCTCGAGGAAGTGATCGGCCACTCCGACGGCGGCATCGAGAAGGCCGCCCGGATTCTGCCGGAGATCGAGCACGAGCCTCTGCATGCCCTGCTCGTTGAGCTTGTCCACGGCCTCATCGAGCTCGCGGACGGTGGTGGAGGTGAAGTCCTTGATGCGGATGTAGCCGACGCCCGGCTTCAGCATCAGCACATTCGAGATGGAGTTGGTCGGGATCGCGGCGCGCACGATCGTGAGGGGGATCGGCTCCTTGATTCCGACGCGGATGATCTTGATGTGGACGGTCGTGCCCTTCGGCCCCTTCAGCTTCTTGACCACGTCGTCGAGTGGCATGTCGTCGGTCGCCGAGCCTTCCACTTCCGAGATGACGTCGCCGGCCCGAACGCCGAGGCGCGCGGCGGGAGTGCCTTCCAGCGGCGTGATGACCGTGACCTGGTCATTGCGCTTGGTCACCAGGATGCCGAGACCGTAGAAGGTGCCCTTCTGGCGGTCCTGCATGTCCGAATACTCTTTCGGCTCGAGGAACGACGTGTGCGGATCGAGCGTCCGCAGCATGCCGTCGATCGACGAATAGACAAACTTGTCCGAGCCGATGTCCTCGGCCGACCAGGCCGTGACCGTGCTCAGCAGGTCCGTGTACTCCCGCAGGCGTTTGTGCAGATCGTTGTTCTGCATCGGAGCGCCGAACAGGCGATTCCCGTAGAATCCGCCAACCAGCGTCGCTGCCACGAGCGCGACCAGCAGCGTCAGCGAAAAGGTCCACTTCTGCGTCTTTTCTAGTTTGACCATGTTCTTCTGTACCGGTGTGATAGGTGGTGTAACGTGATTATATCGGGGGAGTATTCACAGGTGGATGCCTGTTCACTCACCCGTCACCGCGTGTGAGGGCCCAGCTATGTTCGGTCTCGGCGTTCCGGAGTTAATTCTGATCTTCATTGTCGCGCTCATCGTCTTCGGGCCGAAGCGTCTTCCCGAGATCGGCCGCACTCTGGGAAAGGCGATGTCCGAGTTCAAGAAAGCCACCGATGACCTCAAGAACACCGTCGAGAGGGAGATCCGGGTGGACGAGCTGAAGCAGATTGGTCCTTCCCTGGTGGCACCGATCGATGCCATATCAAGGACTGAGCCAGCGCCTCCCGCCGTGGCCGAAGGTCCGGTCACACCGGCGACACCCGATTCTTCCCCCTCCGAAACGTAATGGAATCGGCCGACACACAAGCCGGCTTCCCCTCGGCCGAGCCGGTTGAAGAACGCGAACGCGAGCTCAAGAAGATGTCGTTCCTCGAGCACCTCGAGGAGCTGCGGCGAAGACTGTTGTTCTCGTTCATCGCCATCGGCGTCGGCTTCGCCATCTGCTGGCGGTTCGCCGACACGATCTTCGGCTGGATGGAACAGCCACTCACCCGCTACCTGCCGGCCGGTGACAAGCTCGCCTACACCCGGCTGACCGGACCGTTCTTCCTCTACATGAAGGTGGCGTTCTTCGCCGGGCTGTTTCTGGCGTCGCCGTTTGTGCTGCACCAGATCTGGCTCTTCATCTCTCCCGGCCTCTACAGGAAGGAGAGACGGTACGCGGCGCCCTTCATCATTTTCGCGTCGCTGTTTTTCATCGCCGGCGGATACTTCGGCTGGCGATGGATTCTGCCGGCAACCTGCGGCTTCTTCATCGAGACCGGAAAGAACTTCAAGCAGGTCGTGACGGTCGACGATTACTTCTCGTTCGCCAGCATGATCATCCTGGCCACGGGCCTGGTCTTCGAGACGCCGATCATCATCTTCTTCCTGGCGCGCCTCGGCATCGTGACGCCGGCGTTCCTGCTGCAGAAGTCGAAGTACGCGATCGTCGGCTCGTTCATCATCGCCGCGGTCGTGACACCGACTCCGGACATGGTCACCCAGACCGCGCTGGCGGTGCCGATGATCGTGCTCTACTTCATCGGCGTGGGCGTGGCGTACGCCTTCGCCAAGAAGGTGGATTAGGCGTTGGGTCTGGGCGTCAGGAGAACGGTGCAACCGGCCGGGGTGCTCCCAAGGAACCGCCGCGCCAGTCGTCATCCTGAGTCGGCGAAGCGCGACGAAGGATCTCAGGATGCGAAAACGCCTGCCATTTCGAGATCCTTCGCCCTCTTCGCGGCTCAGGATGACGTGAACAACGACGTGCGCAGAGGTTCTAAGGCCTGAGGCCCGGGGCCTACCGTTCGATCTCGAAGTCCGCGGAGAGATTGGGAATGGCGTCGTTGAAGATCACCACGGTCTCGTCGATCGGAAACAGCACCGTGTGGTTTCGCTGCTGGACTTCCAGGATGATCTCGTAGAAGCCGTCATTGATCGAGACGAGCGTTCCGACCTTCCCCTTGATCTGAAGCAGCTCGTTGAAGACCGAGACTTTGGACGGAATCTCCATGCGCGGCTAACCATAAAGGCGCGGGATGCCGGAGTCAACAACTTGTGTGGCACAGACAGGAGTGTCTGTGCCACACACCGGAACTCACTGCTTCTTGTCGCTTTTCTTTGTGGCAGGAGCGGGCTTCTTCGTCTCGGCCGCCGGTTTTGCCTGGGTCGGAGCAGCCGGAGCCGCTTCCATCTTCGGCGCGGGAGGCGCGAAGTACGCCTCGTTGAACGTCGGGTTGGCGTTCTTCTTCATCGCGTCGAGCGTCTCCTGAAGGCGGCGCTGGCGCTCGCGCTTCTCGAGCGTGTCTTTCACCTTGTCGAACGGCGTCGTCTCGTGCGAGTCGACCTTGATCAGGTGGAAGCCGTACTGCGTGTGCACCGGTCCGATGACGTCGCCCGGCTTGGCATCGAACGCGGCCTTCTCGAACTCCTCGACCATCTGGCCGCGCGAGAACGGACCGAGGTCACCGCCGCGTGCGGCGGAACCCTTGTCATCCGATTCGGTCTTGGCCAGTTCGTCGAACGAGGCGCCGGCCTGAATCTTCTTCTTCAGCTCTTCGGCTTTCGCCTTCGCTTCGTCTTCGGTCAGCTCTTTCTTGCCCGGCTGTGCCGCGGGGCTGCCCTTGAACGCGATGAGGATGTGGCGGGCCTTGACCTGCTCGTACTCCTTGTTGTTCGCGTCGTAGATCTTCTGGAGATCGGCGTCGGTGAGCTTGATGCCCTTCTCCATCTTCTGCAGCTCGGCGTTGGCGACGAGGTTCTCGCGCATGAGGTTCAGCTGCTGCTGGACTTCGGCATCGTTCTGCAGGTTGTCCTTGAAGCCCTGCGCCGCCAGCATTTTCATGCGCAGGTAGTCCTCGGCGAACTGCTTCTTGCCGGGGCCCTGAGCGAACTGCTGGTACTCCGCCGGAAGCGTCTTGATGGCGTTCTCGAACTCGGAGCGGCGGATGCTGACGTCGCCGGCCGCGACGATGATCGGATCGTCGGAGGCCTGCGTTGCCGCCGGGGTTGCCTGGCTGGCCGCCGGCATGGCTGCCGGCTTGTCCTGCGCGCCGGCGATCGCCGCGGACAGCGCAAGAGCCATGATCATGAGGGTCGTCTTCTTCACAAATTCTCCTTTTGATGGGACCGTAAACCTGGGAAGCGAAACGGTGGGGTGGAGTGCTGGATTCCTTCTCTGGGTCGTTGGTCGTTGCTCGTCGGCCATGGGGCCCCTCGCGCCACGGCCCGACGACCCACGAGCTACGACCCCAGCTTCTTCACGGCCGCGGCGATCCTGGCCACGCCCTCTTTGATCCGCTCCATCGAGGTGGCGTAGCTGATCCGCACGCAGTCGTCGTTGCCGAAGGCGATGCCGGGCACGACCGCAACGCGCGCTTCGTCGAGAAGAAACGTCGCAAAGGAGGTCGAATCGTGGATGCCGGCCCGGCCGTAGAAGTTCTTCACCTCCGGGAACACGTAGAACGCACCGTCGGGATGCGAGCAGATCAATCCCTTGATCTCGTTGAGCGCGGGCACGAGCCAGGCCCTTCGCGCCGCGTAGGCCTCGTACATCCGCCGAACCGCGGAATCGTCGCCGTTGAGCGCCTCGAGCGCGGCGGCCTGGGAGATCGTGCTCGGGTTCGACGTCGAGTGGCTCTGGATCTTCCCCAGCGCGTGAACGATGTCGCGGTGCGCAACCGCGTAGCCGAGGCGCCATCCGGTCATGGCGAACGTCTTCGACATCGAGTTGACGACGATGATGTTCTCCGGATACTGGGCGAACCAGCTCATCGCCGATGCGTGTTCGTGGCCCTCGTAGACGAACAGCTCGTACGTCTCGTCGTACACGAGGAAGAGATCGCGCGCGACGCACCACTCGACGATCTTGCGCAGCTCCTCTTTGTTGATGACCGCGCCGGTCGGATTGCAGGGTGAGTTGATGATCACGCCGCGGGTCTTGTCGGTCCCGGCGCGCTCGATGACGTCGAACGTCGGGCGGAAATCCTTTTCCGGTTCCGTCCGCGCGTACACCGGTTTCCCGCCCGCGAATGCCACCTGGTCGGGGAAGCTCACCCAGTACGGGGACGGAATGATGACCTCATCGCCGTCGCTGACCAGCGCCAGCATCACGTTGAACAGCTCCTGCTTCCCGCCACTCCCGGTGATCACGTTGTCCGTCACCAGGCTGGTGCCGTAGCGGCGGTTGTAACGTGCCGCGATGGCGTCGCGCAGGGCCTTCGTGCCGTTTGCGTGCGTGTACTTCGTGAAGCCCTGCTCGATCGCGCGCCGTCCCGCCTCCGCCACGTTTGCAGGCGTGGCGAAATCGGGCTCGCCCGGTCCGAAGTCGACGACGTCGACACCCTTCGCGGTCAGCGCCGCGGCTTTCGCGAGCACGGACAGCGTCGGCGACTCGGAGATTCCGAGAACGCGTTGGGAAAAGCGGATTTCTCGCTTGGCGGCGGTGGTCAACGGGCGCTCCGGTTCCTTTTTACCATCACGCAAACCGGCGCGCCATCGTCGTGCGAAGTCCCGTCCACGCTTTCGGGGTCCCACGATCGACGATGATCATCCGCAGGAGCTCGATCGCACACCACCCCAGGTACACGTAAATCATCGTGTGCCGCGACGACGGAATCACGAACTGCACGAACCAGAACACGAAAAGCACGAGCGCTTCGTGGAAGCGCAGCTCCAGATTCAGCAGAAGCAGGAAGCCGAGGAAGCTCTGCAGGATCGTGAGCAGGATCTCCTGGCGCTGAAACTCGTCGAACTGCAGCGGCTTGACCGTGCCGGCGCTGATCACAAACAGGATCGGAATCATCGCCGAGAGAATGCTCCACTGGTTGATGTTCGACGACACCATGTTCATCAGCGCCACGTTCGCCGTTTTGACTTTCCGCGCCCAGTAGAACGCGCTCAGCTTCTCCGGGAACTCGGAGAGGAACGGCGCGACCCACTGCACGAAGACGAACGTCGACACGCCGAGCGTCGAGGCGATCGCCAGCATCGAGTTGAGAAACGGGTGCGCCGAGAAATAGAGGATCACGCCGCCGATGATGAACAGTCCCCAGATCGCCGCCGTGCGCGGGCGGGAAGGCAACGCCAGCACCTTCTGCGGAATCAGGCCGAGGTCCTCGAGGGCCTCTTCGCTCTCCTCCTTCGGCGGGATCCTCCACAGGATGAAGAGATACAGAACGTAGAAACCGGTCAGCGGAAAGGCGTCCCACAAGGTCAGCGTCCCTTTCCACCAGATGAAGACGAAGTAGACGATCGGCAGCAGGAGGCCGAAGACCTCGACCGAGTGCTCCTCGTCGAGCTCGATGTTGACGAATTTCTTCTGCTCCTTCCATCCGAATGCGGCAGCGACGAAGTAGATCATCGGCCATCCCAGGCCGACCAGAAGACGGAGGCTTCCGGTGAAGTTCGCAATGGCCAGGTGCGTGCGCGACGGATCCTTCCCCGCCTCCCACGCAATCACCGCTTCGACCGCGAACTCGGGCAGGGTCTGCAACCAGGCCAGGATGGCCAGCGCCAGCCCCTGCGACATCAGGAACTGCGCGGCCTCGGCTCCCCAGGCGATGACGAATGCGGAGACGAGAATGCTCGGGAAGGTCCAGATCGCCGACCACACCGAAGCCGACGAGGCGGCGGTTTCCTTGATCAACTTCAGTATCATCGGCCGCGATTCTAGTGAAAACGATCTCGAGCCGTTCGAACGTCTGGTTCAAACGCGTCAAACAAGCGCTGCGGGAACATCGCGACGAGATCGTGATCGAGGGACCGAAACAGGTCACGGATGCCGTTCGAGCGGGGTGGAAACCGATTGCCGTGTTTCACAAGACCTCGGGCCTCGGGCCTCGGGCCTCCGTTGAATTCGAGTTCACGCCCGAGCTGTTTGATTCACTTGCCGAGACGAAGTCGCCGCAGAACGTCCTCGCGCTGTTCGAGCGACCAAAGGCTGAGGCCCGAGGCCTGAGGCCTGAGGCCTCGATTCTGGTCGCACTCGATGGCGTCCAGGATCCCGGAAATGTGGGCACGATCGTTCGGCTGGCCGCGGCATTCGAGTGCGCGGGAGTCGTTCTCCTCCCCGGATGTGCCGACGCGTATTCGCCAAAAGCGATCCGAGCGTCGGCGGGCACCCTGCTCTCCGTTCCGATCGTGAACGCGACGATCGACGATCTGGCGGGCATGCCGCTCTATGCGGCTGACGCGCGCGGCGAGACATCCGCTCCGCCGGCGCGCGACGCGGTGATCGTCTTCGGAAGCGAGGGCGGAGGCGTCTCGGACGAGATCCGCAGAATCGCCACGTCGATCGCGATTCCGATGTCGCCGCGCGTCGAGTCTCTCAACGTGGCCATGGCGGCGGCGATCCTCCTGTCGAAAAGCTACGAGGCCCGCCATGGCCGGTAAGCTGCTGATCGTCGGCACGCCGATCGGAAATCTCTCCGACTTTCCGCCGCGCGCGGTCCAGGCGCTGAAATCGGCGGACATGATCCTCTGCGAAGACACGCGCCACACGCGCAAGCTCCTCACGCACTTCGAAATCGATACGCCGGCCGAGAGCTACCACGAGCATAACGAAGACGAAAAGGCGCCCCGTCTGATCCAGCGGATGGAAAGCGGCGCGACGCTCGCCATCGTCAGCGACGCCGGCATGCCGGTCGTCTCCGATCCCGGTTATCGCATCGTGCGCCTGGCGCGCGAACACGGGATCGCCGTCGAGCCGGTGCCCGGGCCGTTCGCCGGAGTCGTCGCGCTCGTGGCCAGCGGCATCGCCCCTCTCCCCTTCACGTTTCTCGGATTCTCACCGCATCGCGAAGGACAGCGTCGCGACTTCTATCGCCGGGCCGCCGAGCTCGGGCACACGGTCATCATCTACGAGTCTCCCGAGCGCGTGCTGCGTTCGCTCGAGGATGCCCGCGAGATTTTCGGCGGCGGTGCGGAAGTGACCGTCGCGCGCGAGCTGACGAAGATGCACGAGGAGATCCTCGGCGGCACGATCGATTCCGTGCTCGAGGCCCTCCGCGGCCGCGACAGCATCAAGGGCGAGATCACGATCGTCCTCGGCGCGCCCGCGGTGCGCGCGGCAGAGGTATCGCCGGAGGTACTGGCGGCGGAGTTTCAGCGCCTGCGCGACGGAGGGATGCGCCGCAACGATGCGATCAAGGCCGTGGCGGAGAAGTTCGGGATGCGGCGGAACGAAGTCTATAAGCTGCTCGTCTGATCGAGCAGCACGGCGCGCGCGAACTTCACGAAGTAATCGACGCCCGAGACCAGCGCGAACAGCATCACCACCCACAGGGCGATGTCGCCGATGAAAAGGAACTCCCCCAGCTCGTGGCCGAGGATCAGCAGCGACACGGCCACGACTTCGGAGACCATCTTGCTTTTGCCGAGCGGCGAGGCCGGAATCGTCACGCCCTGCTGCGCGGCGATCGAACGCAATCCGGAGACGGCAAACTCGCGGCCGAGGATGATCACCACCATCCAGGCCCTGGCGTACTGAAGCTCGACGAGCGAGATGAACGCCGCCGACATCAGCAGCTTGTCGGCGATCGGATCGAGCAGCTGTCCGAGACGGGTGATCTGGTTGCGCCGGCGGGCGATGAAGCCGTCGAAGAAGTCGGTGGCCGCCGCCACGAGGAAGATGGCCAGGCCGGCGTACTCGCGGCCCGAGAACTTCGTCAGCAGAACGACGACGAGGAACGGAACGAGGAAGATCCGAAAGAGCGTGAGCGCGTTCGGAAGGTTCCAGATCTCGGTCGACAACTTCTGCTTCGATACCAGAAGCAGATTCGGAGAAGCATCCGCGGGAGGGGCAGACATCGGAGTCTCGCGCTCGTTCGCAGTGCCAGAATAGTCGTTCTGTTCCGCCGTGGGAAGCATCGCTCCCTTCTGGAATATCGAACGTGCGATTGACATTCCAAGTCATGCATTTAGAATCGCCATCCCACCGCAGTCCCCTGTGTTGCGAAAGTGGCGGAACTGGTAGACGCGCTGGTTTCAGGAGCCAGTGGCTTCACTGCCGTGGGGGTTCGAGTCCCCCCTTTCGCACCAACTTCCTTTCCCGGAACGTCATTGCCCTGGGGCTCGTCACAGGCTCTGAAGGTGCTCTCGGTACAACAAATGACGTTGCTCGCACGGTTGGAGCACCTCGATCCCGATTACGGGTTCTCGCCCGACATCGCTCCGCTCAGGAACCTCTGAACAAGTCGTCATCCTGAGTCGGCGAAGCGCGACGAAGGATCTCAGGATCCGAAAACGCCTGCCATTTCGAAATCCTTCGCCGTCTTCGCGGCTCAGGTGAACAACGACTTGTTCAGCGCTTCCCTCATGGTTCGGGAATCAGACGAGGGCAAGCACGACCGACTTGGGTCGCCGCGCTTCATCCTGACCGTCCCCCGACGTGACGAAGACAGCGACACGAGGCTGACATGTCTTTACTGGCGATCGACGACTCCCGTCGCGCAGATCGGGAGAAGGAGCGCGGCGTCTGCGAACGGTACGGAAACGATCGGGCGGGATGGCCGATCAATGTTCAGGAGGGGCGGCGAATGAACGCCGACCTCGTGGAGCTCCAGGCGATTGCGGCAGTCGTCCCCATTGCCACTCTACTTTGGTACCCATTCCTTGGTACCAATTCCTTCCATCATCGCGGCCTCATGGGCCTCGATCCCGAGCATGAGTCGTGGTGCGGCCGCACTATGATTGCCCCGGGAATGCGGAATGCAGATCATCATGGTGAACCCATGCTTCGCCGGCTTCTGACTTCTGCCCTCTGCCTTCTGCTCGCTGCCTTCCTGGCCTGCCATCGGGCGCCCAGACGCACCACGGCGAAGGCCCAGCCGCAGCACTCCGAGCTCCGGACGATCGACAACATCGACCCCCGTCCCGTCGTCAACGATCCGCCGCCGGTGCTGCGCGACGAAGCTGCCCCGCCCAGGCCGAAAGGCATGCCATGGGAGCCGAAGCAGGCCGTGCCGCTGACACCGGAGGACGAGAAGTTTCGCGCGTCACTGCCGTTCGCTCCGGCGATCGGCCTCGACCCAGTCGACGGCAGCAAAATCTCCATCACCGCCCACACACCGATACTCGATTACAAGGGCCGCCTCTACTACTTCTCGTCGGAGCAGAACAAACGGACGTTCGTCGCGTCCCCCGAGCAGTACATCAAGGGGCCGTTCAGTCATTTGTAGTTCGGGATTCGCGATTCGGGGCTACGAAACGAATGGTTCGAACGCCTTCATCACCGCGGCATCCGCCCGCACGGGCTTCCGCGTCTCCCGGTCGAGCCACAGATGGGAGCTGTGCCCCGTGGCGTGCAGGACGTCTCCGGCTCCGTTCCGCAGCTCGTAGTGGAACTTGATGGAACGGCTGGCGGCCTCCGCGACTGAGGTGCGGATCAACACTTCCTCGTCGTATCGATACGGAATCTTGAATCGACAGCTGACCTCAGTCACGACCAGCAGGTACCCGCGGCGCTCGATCTCCGCATAGGGAAAGCCGGTGGCGCGGCACAGGTCTGTCCGGCCAATCTCGAACCAGACGATGTAGTTCGCGTGGTGGGCGATGCCCATCTGGTCGGTTTCCTTGTAGCGGACCCGCGTCCGGCTGTCGACGTGCTTCACGGCGGCGGAATCTACCACGGCAGATCCCTTGCTCTTTCATGTGCGACAATGGTGAGGAGCCCCATTTTGCGGCGGAGGAAAAAGCCTCTCGGACAATTCGTGATCCCGCTGATCGTCGGCGGCGCCGCCATCACTGCCATCGACCTCGCCCGCCGCGTCTTCCGCCACGTCCGGCTCTTCTGTCCCTCGCCCCTTCCCATGAAAAGCTGGGACCCCGCCGATTACGGCATCCCGCGCCAGGCCGTCCAGGATCACTGGATCGAGACTCCTGACGGCGAGCTTCTCCACGCCTGGTACTGCCGCTCGCCGCGGCCGATCGCCTCCGCCGTCTACTGCCACGGCAATACCGGCAATCTCACATTGACTGCCGACGTGATCCCGCACTTCCTCGATGCCGGCATCAATGTTCTCTACTTCGACTATCGCGGATTCGGTCGAAGCAGCGGCATACCGTCAATCAACGGAATCGTCGCCGATGGCCTCACAGCGGCTCGCTTCCACGACAGAATCCGGCCGAAAGGATTGCCGTCGATTCTTTACGGATATTCGCTTGGAGGCGCCGTCGCCGCGCAGGTCATCAAGCGTCATCCGTTCGATGGCTTGATCCTGCAATCGACGTTCACGAGCCTGCCGGCGATCACGCGCGTCACGTTCCCCCGCACCCCGATGCACCTGTTCGCCGGCAACCTCTTCGACACCATCGGCGTCGTGAAGCGGCTGACCATCCCGCTACTGGTCGTCCACGGCGGCTCGGATGAAGTCGTCCCATGCTCGATGGCCCACGAGCTCTTCGATGCCTGCAAAGGAAGGAAGCACATCGAGATCGTCGAAGGCGGGTTACACAAGGATCTGTACACGCGCGACTGCGACTCGCTCGTCTGGGCCGTCAACCGCTTTGCCACGGAGCTTCCTCACAGCACGCGCGCCATCCCGCTGGAGCCCGTTTCCGACGATGACGACCTCTTGAATACGGCCCTTCGCTACATCCGGAGACGGCTGCGCCACCGCACGGTCATGCCGCAACCGCTGTGATAGCATCCGCCGCCGCTCTCGATGCAAGCCGTCGTCAAAACAAATTCCGCTGACGGCCCCTCCGGTACCGAGATTCGCGATTGCCCGGTCCCGAAGCCGGGTCCGGACGAGATCCTGATCCGCGTGGCCGCCGCCGCGATCTGCGGCACGGACAAGCACATCTACCACTGGGATCCTTCGATCCGCGACAAGGTCACGCCGCCGCGAATCTACGGCCACGAGTTCTGCGGCATGATCGAGTCGTTCGGCGAGCGCGCCCAGCGCAATGGATTAGCGGCCGGCGATTACGTCTCGGCCGAGATGCATGTCGTCTGCGGCGAGTGCCCGCAGTGCCGGACCGGCAACGGCCACATCTGCATTCGCACCAAGATTTACGGCCTCGACGAGGACGGATGTTTCGCGCAGTTCGTGAAGGTCCCCGCCAGCAACGTCATCAAGCTCGGTCCGTTCGTTCCGCTGCGGGTCGGCGCGTTTCTCGATGCTCTCGGGAACGCCGTCCACACGACGCAGGTCTGCGACCTGGCCGGAAAGTCGGTCGCCATCACCGGTTTCGGTCCGATCGGGGCGATGGCCGCGGCGATCGCCGAGCATTCCGGTGCGAGCACGGTGATCGTCACGGACGTGAGCGATTCGGCGCTCGAGACGGCGCGCCGCTGGGCCGCGTCGCGCAACTTCGGCAACCTGCACGCCTTCAACGTGCGCACCACCGATCCGAAGGACGTGAAGGAGGCCATCAAGACCATCACCGACGGAGTCGGCGTCGATTTCGTCGCCGAGATGTCCGGATCCTCCGCCGCGATCAACTTCGCGCTCGACATCGTCCGCATGGGCGGCTTCCTCTCCCTCCTCGGACTTCCCACCGGCCACTCGGTCACGATCGAGAACTACACGCGCAACGTCATCTTCAAAGGCGTGACGATGCAGGGCATCATCGGCCGCCGGATGTACTCGACCTGGCAACGGATGCTGGCGCTGCTGCGGTCGGGGCTCGATGTCGACTGGGTCGTGCAGGCCACGTTCGATTCGCTCCAAGAATTTCATGAAGGCATGGCGCGCTTTGATCGCCATGAGGCGCTCAAGGTCGTTTTCTTTCCGGACGGGGAAAAAAACGCGCAAGCGCGCCTTCGTTGAATGAAACGGAAAAGGATCGGGATTCTGACGGGCGGCGGCGACGTCCCCGGACTCAACGCCGCGATCAAGTCGTTCGTCTGGCGGCTCGCGGACGAGGAGCACGAGATCATCGGTCTCCGCCGCGGCTGGACGGCGCTGCTGAGCATCGTCCCGGAGAGCGGCGTCGACAACTCGCGCTGGATCATGCCGCTCAACCGCTCGAACACGCGGGCGATCGACCGCACCGGCGGCACGGTGCTTCACACGTCGAGAGTCAATCCGGCGATCAGCAAGCCGGAGCACGTGCCCGCCCATCTCCTTGACGACATGGGCCCCGCGGACGAGCGCGGCCGCGTCGATCTCACGAAGGCTGCCCTGCGCACCATCGACTTCCTCGATCTCGACTGCGTCGTCGCCCTCGGCGGCGACGGAACGCTGACGTTCGCACGCCGGCTGCACCGGGAAGGCGTGCCGATCGTCGCCATCCCCAAGACGATGGACAACGACGTCTACGGCACCGACTACTGTCTCGGATTCTCCACGGCGGTCACGCGCTCGGTCACGTTCATCAATGATCTGCGCACAGGAGCTGGATCGCACGAACGCTTCCTCGTCGTCGAGTTGTTCGGTCGCTACTCCGGAGAGACCTGCCTGCTGGCCGCGTATCTCGCCAGCGCCGACCGCGCCGTCATCGCCGAGGTGCCGTTCGACTGCGAGCGTCTGTACGAGATGCTCGCGCGGGACAAGCGCGACAACCCGAGCAACTACGCGGTCGTGGCGATCTCCGAGGGCGCGACGATGGTCGGCGGCCAGATGGTGCAGACCGGGGAGGCGGACGCGTTCGGGAACCGGCGGCTCGGCGGCGTCGGCGAGGTGCTGTCCGATTTCCTGGAGAAGAAGACGCGCGACAAGGCCATCTACCAGCGTCTCGCCTATCTCATGCGCTCCGGCGTGCCCGACTCGCTCGATCAGCTCGTGGCGTTCAACTTCGGCAGCCTGGCCGCCGATCTCGTGAGGCGCGGTGAGCCGGGAAAGATGGTCGCCGTCGCCGATGGCCGCTACACCGCCGTTCCGATCGAGATCGGCGGTGCGGCCAAGAAACGCGTGGCCGTCGACCGCTTCTACGACGTGAACGAGTACCGGCCGAACATCGTGAACGTCATGGGCATGCCGATGTTTCTGCATTAGGGAAGCTCTGAACAAGTCGTTGTTCACGTCATCCTGAGCCGCGAAGACGGCGAAGGATCTCGAAATGGCAGGCGTTTTCGCATCCTGAGATCCTTCGTCGCCCTTCGCCGACTCAGGATGACGAGTTGCGCAGAAGTTCCCTGGGGAAGTGCTGCGGAAGTCGTCGTTCACGTCATCCTGAGCCGCGAAGAGGGGCGAAGGATCTCGAAATGGCAGGCGTTTTCGCATCCTGAGATCCTTCGTCGCCCTTCGCCGACTCAGGATGACGACTTGTTCAGAGGTTCCTTAGGTGTGGCGGCCGGTTCTCAACCGGCCGGGCTGGCCGGTCAAGGGACCGGCCTCTAACCACATAGAATCTCCCCATGAAACTGATCACCGCTCTCCTGCTGATCCTCGCCACTCCCCTGTTCGCGCAGGACGCGCCGGCGACCGCTCGATCGGTCGACCGCCTCAGGACCACGGTCGACCGCTCATTCGAAGACGTCGACCGCGAGATCGACGACGCGCTCTGGTATTTCAAGCTCGGCGACGCGGCGGACATCGCCAAGTACCGCATCGCCACCAGCAAGCCCGTGCGGATGACGAACCCCACGGCTCAGGGCGCCGGCAACCCGCTGATCATCCCGGTCTACGTCTTCTCGCCGAAGAACCTCAAAGGGAAGGCGCCGATGATCGTCTTCGCTCACGGCGGAGTCCATGGCCGCCTCGACTCGAACTACTCGCACATCTTCCGCGAGCTCCTCGGCCAGGGCTACGTGATCGTCTCGCCGGAATACCGCGGCAGCATCGGTCACGGCGAAGGGCTGTACGAGCAGATCGATTACGGCGGCGCCGAGGTCGACGACGTGCACGACGCGCGAAACTGGGCGGTGGAGAACCTTCCGCAGATCGATCCGGGGCGCATCGGCATCATCGGCTGGAGCCACGGCGGATTCCAGACGCTGATGAACATCTTCATGTGGCCGGACGATTACAAGGTTGCATACGCCGGAGTGCCGGTCAGCGATCTCGTGCAGCGCATGGGCTACAAGTCGCAGGGCTACCGCGATCTGTTCTCGAGCTTCATCGGCAAGCAGGCCGAGGCGAACGTTGCCGAATATCGAAAGCGTTCACCGGTGGATCACGTCGAGAGTCTCAAGACTCCGCTGCTGATTCACACGAATACGAACGACGAGGACGTGAACGTGCTCGAGGTCGAGCACCTCATCGAAGCGCTCAAGGCCGCGGGGAAGAAGTTCGAGTACAAGGTCTATCAAAACGCGCCGGGAGGGCATCAGTTCAACCGCATTGACACGAAGCTGGCCCGGGAGTCACGGCAGGAAGCCTGGGCGTTTCTGGCGAAGTATTTGAAGTGACCCCTCGCCCCACCCTCTCCCCGCGACGCGGGGAGAGGGTGGGGCGAAAGCCGGGTGAGGGCCTTCACTTCCCCGATTTGGCCAGCAACTTCTCCATCTCGTCCATGACGCGATTCATCTTCTGCATGGTCAGCGTCAGGGGCTCGGACGTCGTCATGTCGACGCCGGCATCCTTGAGCAGCTGAATCGGATATTTCGATCCGCCGGACGAGAGGAACTTCAGGTACTTTTGCGTCTCCTCCTTGTCGCCGGACATCACCTTCTCCGACAGCGCCGCCGATGCGGTGAATGACGTCGCGTACTGGAACACATAGAAGTTCCGATAGAAGTGCGGGATGAACGCCCATTCGTGAGCGATGTAGTCGTCGACGATGCAGGTGCCCTTGTCGTGGCCGTAGTATTTGCGCGTGATGTCGAGGTACAGCTTGTCGAGCGCCTCGCCAGTCAGGGGCTCCCCTTTCTCGGCCATTTGGTGCGCGCGCAGCTCGAACTCGGCGAACTGCGTCTGCCGGAACACAGTCCCTTTGATGTTCTCGAGATAGTTGCCGAGGAGTGAAAGGCGGGCGCGGTCGTCCTTGATCTGCTTGAGCATGTAATCGTTCAGCAGCGCCTCATTGAACGTCGACGCCACCTCGGCCACGAAGATCGGGTAATCGGCCGTCGCGTACGGCTGGGTCTTGTTCGAGAGGTAACTCTGCATCGTGTGCCCGAGCTCGTGCGCCAGCGTCGACATGTCGTCGTACTTGCCGTTGAAGTTCAGGAGCATGTACGGATGAACGTCGTACGCCGCTCCCTGTGAATACGCGCCGGCCCGCTTGCCGGGATTGGGATAGAGATCGATCCACCGTTCGTTCAGCGCCCGCTGCATCGCGGCCTGATATTCGGGGCCGAGCGGCGCGACGGCCGCGAGCACGTTCTTCGACGCCTGCTCGATTGGATATTCGAGATTCACGTTCTCGACGAGCGGCGCGTAGAGGTCGTAGTAGTGAAGCTGATCGACGCCCATCATCCGCTTGCGCAGCCGCAGGTAGCGATGGAAGGTCTCGAGATTGGCGTTCACGCCGGAGACGAGGCTCGTGTAAACGGAGACCGGGATGTTGCTGGCATCGAGGGCGGACTCGACGCTCGACCCATAGTGCCGCGCGCGCATGTAGAACATGTCGCGGTTCACCTCGCCGCTGTATGTCGCGCCGAACGTCGATTTGTAATCGCCGAGGGCGCCGAAGAACGTCTCCATGACCTTCCGGCGGTCGTCTCGGTTCGCCACTGCGCGATAGCGGCCGAACGAGGCCTTGTCGAGCTTCACCGTCTCGCCGCTGCTGAGCTTCACGCTCGGATACGGAAAATCGGCGTCGGCGAAGATGCCATAGACGTCGCCGGGCACGCCCTGGATCAGGCCGGCGTCGGCGATGATCTTCTCCTCCCCTTCGGAGAGCGTATGCGGCTGGCGGCGGAGGATATCGTCGAGATATTGACGGTAGACGGCGAGTTTCGGCTCCTGCTTCAGAAACGAATCGATCTTCGCCTTGTCGATCCGCAGGATTTCCGGCTCGACATACGCCGCGGCGGTGCCGATCGTCGTGCCGAGGCGCTGCATCTCCTGAACCATGGCCTGGTTCTTCGAGACGCGAGTGTCGACGTCGGACTGGAGCGAGGCATAGACGTACAGCCGCGCGAAGTCCTTGTTGATCGAGTAGAGATTGTCGAGAGCGGCCAGGAGCTGCGCCGGCGAGGATCCCAGCGTACCCTTCGATTGCGCGATCGACGGCACGCGCGCTTCGACCTTCTCCTTCGCCGCACGCCACGCGTCGTCGTTTGCGTACAGCGGCGCCAGATCGAAACGATATCGTTCAGGAACCGCGCCCCGGTCGGAATTTTGAGCGGGAACGGCCTGTGCGATCACCACGGCGATGGCGATACAAAGAATGTTCTTCTTCATCACTGAACCCATGTTTCCTCTCTCGTAACCTTCGGGGTGTAGCGGTTTTGCATGGTCATACGTCAGAGTATGTGGACGATGAAGCGGCTTGTACCATTTGTCATCGTTTTGGCACTCGCCGGAAACGCGGCCGGACAGGATAGCCCTCCGGACTACTCGCGCGAAAAACTGCTGCGCCTCTTCGCCGACGAGCCGCAGCGCGAGAAGGTCGAGCCACGAGTTCAGTTCGGGATCGGATACGTCGATTTCAAAGCGCTCAACATGCGCTGGCGCGTCAACTATCTGCCGATCATGCTTCCACTCTACGGCTCGGTCCCGTGGACGATGAACGGAGCGTTCGGCAGCATGCCCGATCCGTTCACCATGACCGGCACCGAGATTCCGTACACTCCCCGCACATGGCGCCAGGTCCGCGATATGAATGCTGAGCTGAAGCGGATCGAACGGACCGAGCGCGCCAAGGAGAAGCCGAAAGCGACCGTAACCACCCATCCGGAGTAGCCGCTCGACGGTTGTCATTTATGCCGTAACGGCATATATTGCAGCGCGGAGAGCCGATGCCCCGTACTCTGCTCCTGCTCCTCCTCCTTTCCGCAAGCCGGCTGATGTCCGCAACATGGTCCACCGGCTCTCCATCGACAACCAACAACGACGACTCGTGCGACATCTCGGTCGCGCCCGCGGCAACCCTGCTTCTCCCCTACTTCGAGGTTGACGTCGGAGGAAAGCCGGAGACGGCGCGGACGACAGTCATCAGCGTGATCAACGTGTCACCGCTTCCGCAGATCGCGCGCGTCACGGTGTGGACCGACTGGGCCTATCCGGTGATCACCTTCAGCATCGTTCTCACCGGTTACGACGTGGAGGCGGTCGACCTGCGCGACATGATCATGCGCGGCGTCATCCCCACCCGCGTCGACGCACGCGGTCCGATGTCCCTCGGCAACTTCGGCAATCCGAATCATGCGGCCACCGTGGCGCAGGACTGCGGCAGGCGGATGCCGCACGTTCCCGTCGGTGTTCTCAACGACATCCGTGCGCTTCTGACACGCGGCAAATCGTCAGGCGCCGCGCTCTCCTGTCCGGTCGCGGAAGGAGAAGCGCAACTCGGCGGCGATCACGGTCCCGCCACCGCCGCCGGATACGTGACCATCGACGTCGTGGCGACCTGCGCGCCGACTCTGCCGACCTCCACTTCGTACTACACGTCGGAGCTGCTGTTCGACAACGTTCTGACCGGCGACTACGTCTCGGTCCGCCCATCCGGAGCCATGAACGGCTATGCCGGCGGCTCGCCGCTGGTACACATCCGCGCCGTGCCGGAGGGCGGTCCCGCGGGAAGCATCGTCAACACGCGCCTGCCGTTCACGTTCTACGACCGCTTCACGCCGATGGACGCGACGATGTCCCACACCATCGACCGCAGGCAGCCTCTCCCGTCGGTGTTCGCGGCGCGCTGGATCAGCGGAACGAAATCCGACTTTCAGACCACGTACGTGATCTGGCGCGAGGCGGTCACGGCCGGTACCGCCGCATGCGGCGACTACGTGCAGAATTCCGCGATGCCGGCGGCGGAGATCGTCCGTTTCGACGAGCACGAGAACGCTTCGACGAACATCGCCACCTTCAGCTCGGCCACCGCGAACGCGGCGATCCAGTCGACGACGTTCCCGGCGATCGTGTCGCAGGATGCCGGCGGCTGGCTGTACATGAATCTCAACAACGGCGGCAGCCAGCGTTACTCGGCGTCGCGTGCCGGCTACGGTGCAGGAATCGTTCGCGCCACCGCGTACCCGCGGAACGTCAGCCAGAACTGGGTGACCGTCAACCTCTTCGCCGAGGATCGGTACGGCGTGAACTACGACGCGGCGTGGCTTTCGAACGGATGTACGCCCGCGGCTGTGTCAACGAAACGCCAGCGCATCGGCCTGACGGGCAAGAGCAATCCCTGATCACGCTCTGGCCGGGGTGCGCTCCATGCCCCATGACGTATCGACGAGCCATTTCATGAATACGTCCGCGGGCATGGGCTTGCTGATGAAATAGCCCTGCACGAGATCGCAGCCGAGGTCGACAAGCCGCCACCAGGTTTCCTGATCCTCGACGCCTTCCGCGCACACCTGCTTGCCGAGGTTGTGGGCGAGGTCGACGACGGTCCGGACGATGGCGGCGTCGGCGTCCGCCGTGGTCATGCCCATGACGAACGACTTGTCGATCTTGATCTCGTCGACCGGCAGCTGGCGCAGATGAATGAGCGACGAGTAACCGGTACCGAAGTCGTCGATCGACAGCCGGATTCCGAGCGACTGCAGCATCGACAGGATCGCCAGCGCGTGGTTCGGGTCGGCCATGATGCTGCTCTCTGTGATCTCGATCTTCACGAAGCGCGGATCGACGTTCCACTTCTCCAGCATGGCCTGCAGTTTCGTGGGAAGGGTGTTTTCCTGAAGGCTCTTCGCGGAGACGTTGATGGCCAGATGCACGGGCGCACCGGCGTCATGCCAGGCCCTGCACTGCGCCAGTGCATGATCGAAGATCCAGTCGGTCATGTTTCGGATCACGCCGGTGCGCTCGGCCACCGGAATGAACGCGGCCGGTGCCAGAAGACCTCGCGTCGGATGATTCCACCGGATCAACACCTCGGCCCGCGTCATCAGACCGCTGCGCAAATGAAGTTTCGGCTGGAAGTAGAGCTCGAACTCGTCGTGCTCGATGGCGTGCCGCATCTCCACGACGAGTCCCAGCTCGTCGGGTGAGCGCGACTCATAGCCTTCGCGGTGAAAGGCGTAGCCGGCCTGCTGCTCCTTGGCCGCGTACATGGCCACGTCCGCTCTCTTCAGCAGCGTGCGCACGTCGGTACCGTGTGTCGGATAAGCGGCGATGCCGATGCTGGCGCCGACTTCGAGGACCTGCCCCTCGATGACGAACGGCTGCTGCAAGGACTCGAGGATCCTGCGCGCCGTCGCGGCAACGTAGTCGGAGTCCGCGGGCGCCGGCACGACGACCGCGAACTCGTCGCCGCCGAGGCGGGCCACGGTGTCGAGGAGTCGGACCTGGTTCTGCACGCGGGCCGCGATCTGCTTGAGCAGCAGGTCGCCGAACTGATGTCCGAACGTGTCGTTGACGTCCTTGAAGCGATCGAGATCCATCAGCAGCAGCGCCACCGACGAGTTCTTGCCCCGCGCGGTGTTGATCGCCTTCTCGAACTGCTCGAGGAGAAGCACGCGGTTCGGAAGTCCGGTCAGCCCGTCGTGCATGGCCTGGTGGCGCAGCATTCCCACCTGGCTCTTGGTCTCGGTGATGTCACGGACGAACGCCACCCAGTGCGTCAGCTTCCCGCCGTCCTCGACCGGGATCAGCTGCAGGTCGATCTCGAATTCCGTTCCGTCCTTGCGGCGGGCAGTCGCTTCCGCTTCGAAGGTCTGCCGCTCGAAGACGTGATCGAGCAGGTCGGCAAGGATGTCCTGGTGCCGCTCGACGATTCCGAACGCCTGCGGCGTCTGACCGATGACCTCTTCGTGCGTGCAGCCGTAGAGCGCACAGAAGCCGTCGTTGACGAATGCGATGCGCGGTCCCGTGGCCTCCACGGCCGGAGTGAGAATGGCAATCCCCTGCCCGGCCACGCGAACGGCGCTTCCGAGCAATCCGAGCTGATCGGCACGAATGCGCTGCTCGATGAGCTTCCGCTGGAGATCGGCCGTCGAATCCGTCGACGGTTTAACCTCGGCCTCGAGGGAGGTCATCTCCGGATACTTCTCGTCGCTCATGGCTGGACCGATCCCAAATGATAGTCGCTTATCGGGGTTCCGGCCCGGCCTGTTACTTCGATTCGACCTGCATGTCCGAGCGCTCGTGCAGCTTTGTGAGGAACTCGCGCCCCGACCCCTCGCTCTTCAGATACGCATCCCAGAACGCCAGCGAAACGGTTCGGACCGTCCCGGCCATGCCGATCTGGCGAAAGCCCTGCGCGCTCTCCCGCGGCTGCTGCGACTGCTGCTGGGGCTCGGGGTAGACGGGACCCGTTCCCGGCCGCGTCGGGTACGGCGCCGGCGACACGGTAGAAGGCACGAACGTCGGCGCACCGATGATCCCGGTGAACGCCGACGACCCGATGCCGGCCACGGACACGAACCACTTGTCGCCGGCCGGACTGAGGTCATACGCCTGCTTCCGCCACGTCGGATCTTCGGCCTCGCTCGTGCCGTAATCGCGCGAGCCGGTCAGGAACAACGCGGGGACCTTGATGGTGGTGAACGAGTCGCGCGTCAGACCGCGATCGGGCGCCGGACCCGGCGGCGACATCGCCTCGACCGCCTTCACGCGAGGATCTGCGTACGAAACCGGATCGCTGCCCGCAAACGCTTTCGCTCCGCCGGCGAGCATCGCCACGAACGCGCCGTACGAATGGCCGCCGACGCCGATGCGTGAGCTGTCAACGCGGTCCTTGATCTCCGGATATTGCTCGATGAGCTTCGGCAGCGAATCGATCACCAACGTGACGTCGGCGACGCGATTCTTCCAGTCGGCCGCGGTCTGGCTCTGCCACTGCTCGGTCGGATCGGCCCGGAATTGCTGGAACGTCTGCCGGGCGGGCTGACGGCGTCCGCGGCGTTCCCGCGGCATCTCCTCGAAGGCCCGCTCCGGCGGCGCGATCTTCCCTGAGTCCGCGTGATGCGGCCTGATCACGACGTACCCATGACCGGCCCAGAACGCGCTCAACCCGATGTAGGCGTTCCTCGGCGCGCCGTAGCCGTGGCTGAAGACGATCACCGGGTACGGTCCGCCGTGCGTCGGGTAATCGATGCTGACCTCGAGATCCTTGTTTCGCTGAGCATCGTGAAGCACCGCCGCGGGGATGACGCCGACGGGAATGGTCGTCGCCTCCATCGAGTACGGATTCGCCGGCGGCTTGGCGGCGGCAGGCGATTCCTTCTGATCGGAACTGGCGCACGTCGAAAGGACGAGCGCGGAGACAAGCAGCGCGAAAAACTGTTTCATCGAGTCCTCACGTCTGAAAAAGCGACGCAACAACCATGCTGAACGTTGACGGCGCACATTAGACCATTCCCGCTGCGTAACAACCCAGCACGCGCACGACCTCGCACATCTCGCGCAGATGATCGATGGCGCGAACGATGTTGGGGTCGCCGGTGTCTCCGCTGATGTCGACGTAAAACGAGTACTCCCACGGACGGCCGACGATCGGCCGCGACTCGATCTTGGTCATGTTCACGTCGCGCAAGGCGAACGCGGCGAGCGCCCGGAAGAGCGCTCCCGGGCGATTCGGCGTGCGGAAGAGCAGCGACGTCTTCAGGGGCCCGGCCGACGGAACCTCGACCTTCTCATCCGGTTTCGACAGGAGGAGAAACCGCGTGTAGTTCTCGCGATGATCCTCGATCTCCTCGGCGATCACCTCTCCGCCGTACAGCTCCGCCGCCCATCTGCCGGCGATCGCCGCGCGATCGGTCGCTCCGCCGCTCATCAGATCCTTCACCGCGCCGGCGGTGTCGTACGACGCGACGGCCTCGAGCATGTGCTCGGCGATGAAACGCTGGCATTGCGCCAGTGCCACCGGATGCGAGTGCACGTGCCGGACATCCGACATCCGTACGCCCGGCCGCGCGATCAGGTTGTGGCTGATGCGCAGGTACACCTCGCCGCGGATGACCAGCTCCTCTTCGGCCAGCAGCTCGTAATTGCGAAGAACCGATCCGGCCAGGCTGTTCTCGATGGGAATCAACGCGCAACGCACACGACCGTCGACGACCGCGGCGAACACGTCTTCGAACGTGCGGCACGGCAGCGGCTCGACCGAATCGCCGAGGAGTTTGTGGACGGCTTCGTCGCTGAAGGCGCCGCGCTCGCCCTGGAAGGCGACGGTGACAGGTTCCATGACGCCCATTCTCTAACGTTGCGAATCCTGCCGCCGCAACGTATCGTTTTGCCCTCCAGGACAACAACTGCAGTGAAAGGAAGTTCCATGCGGCAGAGTCTCCGGCTCGTGTGTCTCGTCCTCGCCCTTCTCGCGACGGCCGGGTTCGTGAACAAATCGCTCACGAACGACGACGTCATCAAGCTGACGAAAGCCGGAATCGGAGACGATGCGGTCATCGCGAAGATCCGGCAGGCACCGATGGTCGATTTCCGGCTCGAGACCGACGACATCCTCAAGTTGAAGAACGCCGGAGTCAGCGGCCGGGTGATCGCCGCAATGCTGGACCGCAGCACGTCCGATCCGAAATCGCAGGCCGAACCGACATCGACGGTCAGTCTGATCACCAGCGACGGGGCAACAACGGCGCTCATGGGCATGACCGGACAGGTCAGCACGACCGACGTCTACTTCACCGAGCTCGTGTGGCTGAACTTCCCCGGAATGCGAGCCGACACACGCACGAAAGAGCACAATCCGTCATTTCTCGTCGTCAGTCCACGCGACCCTCGCGGGCGGTACGCCGTGGTTCGCCTCGAGCCGAACGAGAAAGACTCCGATCGATCGCTGAAGATGGGAAGGGCCGGCTTCTTTTCGGCGGCTGCGACGAACGCCCCTGACCGGAGCTGGACATTCGATTTCGACAGCGCCGAGGAGAAACCGGGCATGTGGCGCCTGAGACTGAGGAGGCCGTTCAGAAATGCGGGCGAGTACGGCATCTACGTCGTCGGCACGGACGAGATCTACGACTTCGGCGTCGACTGAAAGCGTCCGAGGTCCGAGGTCCGAGGTCCGAGGTCCGAGGACGGTATCCTTGACTGGCCTTGACCAAGATCCGCCGCTACACGCTCAAACAGCCGGCGAAGCCGCAAAAGCAGTACCGCGTTCGCTACGAGGAAGAGCTCAACTCCGAGCAGCTCGAAGTCGTCCACGCGGGTGAAGGACCGCTGCTCGTCATCGCCGGAGCGGGAAGCGGAAAGACGCGCACCCTCACCTACCGTGTCTCACGGCTCATCGAGGACGGCGTCGATCCCTCGGAGATCCTGCTGCTGACGTTCACGAACAAGGCCGCGCGCGAGATGCTCTCCCGCGTCGAGCAGCTCGTGACCATCGATACGCGCCGGATCTGGGGCGGCACGTTCCACGCCACCGGCAACCGCCTCCTCCGCCGCTACGCCGAGCCCCTCGGCTACCGTTCCAATTTCACGATCCTCGATGACGAGGATGCCAAGGAGATGATGGAGTCCGCGGTGTCGTCGCTCGGCATCAAGACGCTGGAGAAGCGATTCCCGAAAGGCGACGTGCTGAACGACATCCACTCGTTCGTCATCAACACGCGGACGCCGCTGGAGCTCCATCTCGAGGAGAATTTCCCCCATTTCGCACTCTACAAGGAGGAGATCGTCAACGTGTTTCGCCGCTATGGCCAGCGCAAGCGCGAGGCGAACGCCATGGACTTCGACGACCTCCTCATCAACTGGAAAGTGCTGCTGGATGAGCATCCGGAGATCTCCGCCGCGCTGAAGCGAAAGTTCCGCTACCTGCTCGTCGACGAGTACCAGGACACGAACAAGCTGCAGGCCGAGATCGTCGACGCCATGTCGGAGGTGCGCAGAAATGTGATGGTGGTGGGAGACGACGCGCAGTCGATCTATTCGTTTCGCGGCGCATCGTTCGAGAACATCCTCACGTTCCCGCTCCGCTTTCCCGACGCGCAGATTTTCAAGCTGGAGACGAACTACCGCTCGACGCGGCAGATCCTCGAGCTGGCGAATCAATCGATCGCCAAGAACCGGTTTCAGTTCCGAAAGGAGCTTCGCGCGGTGCGGGGCGACGGCCCGGAACCGGCGATGGTCGGCGTCGACGATGTGTTCGAGCAGGCGTCGTTCGTCGCTCAGCGCATCCTGGAGCTGCGCGATGAGGGCGAAACGCTGAGCGATATCGCGGTGCTCTATCGCTCGCACTATCAGTCCCTCGAGCTGCAGATGGAGCTGACGCGGCGCTTGATCCCGTACGAGATCCGCAGCGGCGTACGGTTCTTCGAGCAGGCCCACATCAAGGACGTCATCTCCTATCTGAAGATCGTCACCAACACGCGAGACGAGCTGGCGTGGAAGCGCGTGCTGAAGTTGTATCCGAAAGTCGGCGAGAAAACCGCGGCGGAAGTGTGGGGGCGCATGAGCAGTTCGCCGGACCCCCTGACCGCGTTCCTCAGCGGAGCGGCGGCCTTCCCGGCTGCCGGACGGCGCGGGGGGAGGCGCGCCGCTCCACTTGCAAACCTTCACGATCTCCTCAAACTCATCTCCTCCGACGCCATGCTGCGCAATCCCGCGGAGTCGATCAACCTCGTCGTCGAGCGCGGCTATGCCGATTACGCCCGGGCGAAGTTCCCCAACGCGCAGGCCCGTCTCGACGACCTCGAGCAGCTGTCGCAGTACGCGCTCCGCTACGAGGACGTCGAGCAATTTCTCAACGAGGTCGCGCTCGCCAATCCGATCGCCGGCGAAGACGTGGCCGTCGTCGGTCCGGAGGACGAGAAGATCGTGCTGTCGTCGGTTCATCAGGCCAAGGGCCTGGAGTGGCGGTGCGTGTTCGTGATCTGGCTCGCCGATGGCCGCTTCCCCTCGCAGCGCGCGCTGCGCGTGCCCGGCGGGATTGTTCGAATCGATCCAACGCGGGTTCATGCAGCGCTGCCTCTTCTCGAAGGAGCGACAGACGATGCGGCGCCACGCGAAGACGGTTCGATCGAGCTGGTCATCCCCGGCGAAGAAGAAGAGCGCCGCCTGTTCTACGTCGCGGTCACGCGCGCAAAGCAGGAGCTCTATCTCGTCTTCCCGGTCATGTCGCGCGACCGCGGAGGCCTGGACATTCTCATGGAGCCGTCGCGCTTCATCCGCGAGCTTCCCGGCGACTGCTACGAGAAGTGGGTCATCGGAAGCGAGGCGGAGTCGTGACGAAGATTCGCAATGTCTGGGTGGCGCTGGGCCCAGGCGATCGGCGGGACGAAGTGATGGGGTCAGAGCTTCGATTCGCCCGACTTTCTACCTGTCGGAGAATAACGGGCGAATCGAAGCTCTGACCCCATTTAGACCAGCCGCGCGAAACGCACGTTGAGACGGGGAAAGTCGACGCCGTACGCGAGATAGGTCAGCACTCCGAACCCAGCCGCCAGCAGAAAAGCCAGCGGATCCATCCCGCTGATCGGCGGCGGTGGCGTGTTGCCGAGGGTTGTCAGGATCGCGCCCACGATGACGCTGCCGATCGACAGCCACTTGTACCATCGGAGTCCGGCGACGATTTTCGTCTGCGGCTCACCGCGGAAATGTTCCTCCACGAAACGTCCGAGGCCTTCGAGGATGAGGTAAGAGCCGGCGATGAACGTGAGCGGAGCGCCGCTCAGCCACAGCCGCAGCAGCAGGATGAGCACGATCGCGTTCCAGGCGATCGAGTAGAGCTGCGTTGCGTGCAGCGGCTGCGAGGCGAGTTGCGACAAGCGCGTCACGCGCGAGCGCGGATGCCGGTAGCGAATGCCGATCGCTTCGGACGTGGGGCGTCCATGACAACAGCCCTGCACGAGACAGCGGCATCGGCCGCATGCCTGGATGACGGGAGCGGCGACCGCGTACGCGGCGAGCATCAGCCATGGATGCGGAGTGAACGGAATGGCGACGCAGCAGCCGATCACTCCGCCGAAATATCCGAACGGCCGCAGCAGCTGCGGCGATCCTTCGATGAATTGTGCCCAGAGGCCGGCGCCGACGATGATGCTGACCCCGACGAGCACCGCCGCCGCGGGTTCTCCCGTGAGGATCGACACGATGAGAATGCCGAGAAACGAGCCGAGAGCGGCATACAAACCGTGGCTCATCAGTCGCACGAAGCCGAGGTCCCATTCGCGCCAGGAGTTGGCGAGGCGCTCGGCGCCGTCGAGCAGAAGTCTGGCCATGCGGCGGCTGGAAAGAATCAGCGCGGAGGCGACGATGCCCGCGAGCACGTCGTCGATCGCGTGCATCCCGGTCGTCAGGCAGCTCACTGAGATCGCGGAGGCGAGCGTCCACCAGAAAATGCGCAGGCGCGGCAGCGCTCGTGAGCACGCCACGGCGGCGATGGCCGCCCAGATCACGTGAAATGCAGGAAACGCCGTCGCCGGCGTGTCGAAGCGGCGCTCCCAGATCATCAGCGTCGTGAAGATGCTGCCGGCAGGCGCTTCGCGCGGGACGACGACGATCGGAACGGCGAGATAGAAGATCGTGACGGACACGATCGCGACCCAGCCGTCGATGGCAAAGTCCCGAAGCTGCCTTCGCGTGCGAAGGAGCAACGGCACGGCGAGGACCAGCGGGTAGTCGAGGATGTAGATCAATTCGGTCCACGGAACGATGGGCACGAACGTGTCGATGCCGCTCCAGCCGGAGCGCGCGGCGGCGCCGGCGTTGATCGCATTCGCGCTATAAAACCCGATG
The DNA here is from genome assembly GCA_035468985.1 of Thermoanaerobaculia bacterium. Lineage (GTDB taxonomy): Bacteria > Acidobacteriota > Thermoanaerobaculia > Gp7-AA8 > Gp7-AA8 > DASVHS01. The sequence goes on along the minus strand of DATISF010000005.1, from coordinate 7,864 downwards.
AGCCACGGCAGCAGCACGAGCAGGTAGATCGACAGGCGATCGGCGACGACCGCGTGCGCGTCGTCCGCGGCCGGGAACCGGAGCAGCGGCTGCTCGACCGGCCGGCCGAAGCGCTCGATGGTGGCATCGCGTTCGTATCCGACGACGAACGCAACACACGAAAGGATGAGGACGGGCGTGACGATCCACAATCCGGCGGCACTCCGCATCGCCACCGAAACTCCCGCGGCAACGAGCACGGCGCCGAGGTAAATCGGATGGCTGACGACGGCGTAGGCGCCGCGGCTGACACGGCGCGCGGGAGGATAAGGGCTCATCGGCCAGCCGTTCCCATACCGGCGCAGCGCCGCCGTTCCCGCCAGCATCAGCAGCGCTCCGCCAATTGCGATCGCCCACCCGATCACCGGAGGCAATGGAGCACCCGCTTCAGCCGGTGACACCAACCGATCGAGCCGCATCGCCCACGCCGCGAGCGCGGCCGGTAGAACGACGGCGAAGAGCGCTCCGTACGCGAACTTGCTCATGCAAACCTCACGATTTCATGGACGGCCCAGCCGCGGTCGACGTTCTGCCCTCCCCTGCTGACGGTGCTTCGCGAGCACCATTTGTGCTCCGTCGCCGCGGTCATGCGTTTCGGGAGAAACGGCTCGAGGAACGGAATGGAGTCGCCGATCGCCGCGGAACGAATCACCGCGCCGTCTCCGATCGACAGCGTCGCATCGCCGGCGATGATCGTCCGATCGCTGACCGAGCCATCGACGGCCGCGCCGTCGAGAAGAACGAGCGTCAGCGGATGCGATCCTCGCCAGTCGATCCAGACGAGCGAGAGCCGGTCGCCGCAGAAGCGCCCCCAGCGCAGCTCGTCGATCGGCAGATCCCACGGCGCGATGGTCAGCTCGAGCAGCTCGGCATATCCGCGGCCGCGGACTTTTTTCCCTTCGATGTGCAGCTCGGCATCTGCCGCGGGCATTTCGCAACGCCACGACACGCCGTCGACCAGTTTCCTTTCAAAACGCGGTGACCGGCGCCGCAACGTCATCGAGCACGCCAGGCGCTGGTCTGACCACGTCAGAACATCGCCGTCGATCCGCGGCGGGTCACTGGCAAACAGATGGTCGCGCGTGCCGCCGGCGGTCAGAACGCTGCTGTACGACATGGAGACGGCCTTCCATTTGAACTTCGCCCAATAGCCGATCCACGCCGTCCCCGCATCGTCGACGCAGTCGAGATACCACTTGCTGACTTGGATCGCGGACAGATCGAAGAGATCATAATCCCGCCATGCGCTTGCTCCTCATTTCGTCGTCCGCGGTCCATGGCTACGGCTACCTCGACCACGCCGAAGCCCAGATCCGCGACTTCCTCGGCAAGGCGCGTCGCGTGGCGTTCGTGCCGTTTGCGCTCTTCGACCGCGACGCCTACACCGCCAAAGTCCGCGAGCGCCTCGGCCTCATGGGCTACGAAGTGTCGCAGGTGAACGCGGCGCGCGATCTCGACGCCGACGCGATCTTCGTCGGCGGCGGAAACACGTTCCGCCTTCTCAAGACGCTCTACGAGCTCGACCTGCTCGATGCGATCCGCACCCGCGTGCGCGGCGGGACACCGTACATCGGTTCGAGCGCCGGATCGGTGATCGCCGCCCCGACCATGCGGACCACGAACGACATGCCGATCGTCGAGCCGTATTCGCTGGACTCCCTCGGCCTCGTCCCATACCAGATCAACGGCCACTACATCGACGCCGACCCCAGCTCCACGCACATGGGCGAGACCCGCGAGACCCGCCTCACCGAGTATCTGGAGGAGAACTCCATCCCGGTGCTGGGCATCCGCGAGGGAACGATGCTGCGGATGGACGATGGGACGACCACGGTCACTGGAACGAAGCCTGCCAAGGTGTTCCGGCGGGGGGCGGAGGCGGTGGATGTTGCGGTGGGGGCGAAACTGGATGGGGATTTGAAGGTCGTGGGTTGATGGAGCCCCGGCTGAGAATAGAAGGAATACCCAGGCGTTAAAGACAACAAATGCCCGACTCCAGATTCGAAGAGTCCGCGGTTGCGGAAAGCTCCGAGAAGGTCGAGCAGCCGCCGCTGTTCAAGGTCCTCCTGCACAACGACGACTACACGACCATGGAATTCGTGGTGTGGGTGCTCCAGTCGGTGTTCACCATGCCCGAGGAGCAGGCCGTCCAGATTATGCTGAATGTTCACGTCAAAGGGATTGGAGTGGCGGGCATCTACACTTATGAAGTGGCCGAGATGAAGGTGGAAAGGACCACGGCGCTCGCGCGCGAGCACGAGTTCCCGCTCCTTTGCACCATGGAACAGATCTGATGATTGCCAAAGGATTACAGGAAGCATTCGAATTCGCGGTCAACGAGGCGCTGAAACGGCGGCACGAGTACGTGACGATCGAGCACCTTCTGTTCGCGCTTCTGCACGACCGCGATGCCGCGGGCGTCGTGCGCGCATGCGGCGGTGACGTCGACGTGCTGAAGAAGCAGCTCGACGATTTCATGAGCAAGACGTTCGAGGAGGCGCCGGAAGACGTCACGATCCAGCCGGTGCTGACGACCATGCTGCAGCGCGTCGTGCAGTACGCCCAGCTCCACGCGCAGAGCTCGGGCCGGAAGGAAGTCGACACCGGACAGATGCTCGCCGCGCTCTACCAGGCCGAGCGCTCGCAGGCCGTCTATCTGCTTCGCTCACAGGGTGTGAACAAGCTCGACGTCCTGAACTACATCTCGCACGGAATCGCCAAGGCCGCTTCGGGCGACGGGCAACACGAGCCGGCGTTCGTCTCTCCGGACGAGGAAGGCGGCACGCGCGGCGATCCCCTCACCTCCTTCGCCACGAACCTGCTGGAACGGGCCAGGAAAGGCGAGATCGATCCGCTCATCGGCCGCACGCTCGAAGTGGAGCGAACGATCCAGATCCTCTGCCGGCGCCGCAAGAACAACCCGCTGTTCGTCGGCGAGCCGGGTGTCGGCAAGACCGCGATCGCCGAAGGTCTCGCCCTCATGATTCACGAGGGCAAAGTTCCCGCCGTTCTCAAGAATGCCGAGGTGTGGTCGCTGGACATGGGCGCGCTGCTGGCGGGGACGAAGTATCGCGGCGAGTTCGAACAGCGGCTGAAGGCCGTGATGAGCGCGCTGATGGAGAAGAAAGACGCCATCCTCTTCATCGACGAGATCCACACGATCGTCGGCGCCGGCGCGGTCAGCGGCGGCACGATGGACGCCTCGAACATCCTCAAGCCGGCGATCGCGTCGGGCAAGCTGCGCTGCATCGGATCGACGACGTACGCCGAGTACAAGGCCTCGTTCGAGCGCGACCGCGCGCTCGCGCGGCGCTTCCAGAAGATCGAGGTCGGCGAGCCGTCGATCGCGGAGACCATCGAGATCCTGCGCGGACTGAAGGTCTACTACGAACAGCACCACCACGTGCAGTTCACGGAAGAGGCGTTGCGCCTCGCCGCGGAGCTCTCGGCGAAGTACATCCACGACAAGCACCTGCCGGACAAAGCCATCGATGTCCTGGACGAGGCGGGAGCGAGAGCGCGGATGCTGAGTGGAGATCCAGCACCCGCTTCAGCCGGTGTCGAGCCAGCGAAAACCGCCCCGACCATCATCGGCGAGCCCGAAGTCGAGCAGGTCGTGGCCCGCATGGCCAAGATCCCTCCGCGCACCGTTGCCGTCGGCGAGAAAGAGCGGCTGCAGAACCTCGAGGGTGAGCTGCGCAAGGTGATCTTCGGGCAGGATCCCGCGGTTCACCAGGTCGTCAGCGCCATCAAGATCTCGCGCTCCGGCCTCGGACTTCCCGACAAGCCGATCGGCTCGTTCCTCTTCTCCGGCCCCACCGGCGTCGGCAAGACCGAGCTGGCCAAGCAGCTTGCCGTGGCTCTCGGCGTCGAGTTCATCCGCTTCGACATGAGCGAGTACATGGAGTCGCACACGGTCTCCCGTCTGATCGGCGCGCCGCCGGGATATGTCGGCTTCGATCAGGGCGGACTGCTGACCGACGCCATCATCCGCACGCCGTACGCCGTGCTCGTGCTCGACGAGATCGAGAAGGCGCATCCGAATCTCTTCTCGATCCTGCTGCAGGTCATGGATCACGCCACGCTCACCGACAACAACGGCAAGAAGGCCGACTTCCGGAACGTGATCATGATCATGACCACCAACGCCGGCGCGCGCGAGATGAGCGACCAGAGCGTCGGCTTCCGCAACAATCCCGGCAGCGGCAAGGGCCGCGGGGCGATCGAGCGGACGTTCGCGCCCGAGTTCCGCAACCGTCTCGACGCCTGGATCGCGTTCGACGCGCTCAGCTTCGAAGTCACCGAGCAGGTCGTCGACAAGTTCATTGGCGAGCTGCAGGCGCAGCTGACGCCGAAGAACGTGACGCTCGAGCTGCGCGAAGGCGGACGGGCCTGGCTGGCGCGCAACGGCTACGACCGGGCGTTCGGCGCGCGGCCGATGTCGCGGCTGATCCAGCAGAAGCTCAAGGAGCCGCTCGTCGACGCAATTTTGTTCGGGAAGCTGGCCAACGGCGGGAACGTCGTGGTCGATGCCGTCGATGACGAGCTGACCTTGACGTATTAACGTAGGGCCCACTCTCAGTGGGCCCCGGCCGACTGAGAGTCGGCCCAACGTTCACCATGTCCCGCTTTCCCGATCCGCGCTACTCCCGCAGCGACGTCATCGCCGTCGGCGGCGATCTGCGTGTCGAAACGCTGCGCGACGCCTATCGCCACGGCATCTTTCCCTGGCCGCACGAAGGGCTTCCCCTCCCCTGGTTTTCGCCGCGGCGGCGGTCGGTGATCTTCTTCGAGGAGATGCACGTCGGCCGCACCACACGCAAAGCAGCAGCCTCGGCGCCGTACACGTTCACCATCGATCGCGCCTTCGAGACGGTCATCGAATCGTGCGCCGGCACTCCCCGTCCCGACCAGGACGGGACGTGGATCGAGCCGATGATCGTCGACGCGTACATCGGCCTGCACGATGCCGGCGACGCGCACAGCATCGAGGTGTGGGACGACGGAGCGCTGGCCGGCGGGCTGTACGGCGTCGATGCCGGCGGCGTCTTCACCGGCGAGTCGATGTTTCACCACCGGCCGAACGCGTCGAAACTCGGGCTGCTGTTTCTGATCGAGCATCTGCGCGCCCGCGGCGCCACATGGCTCGACTGCCAGGTCATGACCCCGCACATGAAAGCCCTCGGCGCCCGGGAGATCGCACGGGCGCGATTCCTCGACCTCCTTGCGGAGGCGCAAGCATCGCGTATCCATCTCTTCGGAACGTAGGGCCGACTCTCAGTCGGCCCCCCCGGCCCCTTCGGAACGTAGGGCCGACTCTCAGTCGGCCCCCCGGGGCCCACTGGAGAGTGGGCCCTACGTGTGAAATACGACACTAGGTGTCATGAATTGCGCCCAGACTTGCGCTATGAAACTCAGAGGAAAAATCGCACTCGTCGCCGGCGCCACGCGCGGAGCAGGCCGCGCCATCGCTCTGACTCTCGCCGAAGAAGGAGCGACCGTCTACGGGACCGGCCGCGGCATCGGCAAGGAGTCGAAATTCACGGCCATCCGCGCCGATCACACCGACCCGCGCCAGGTCATGCGCGTCGTCTCGCGGATCCGCCGCGAAGCGGGCCATCTCGACATTCTCGTCAACGACATCTGGGGCGGCGACGAGCTGACCGAATGGGGCAAGCGGATCTGGGAGGCGAACGTGCAGAAGGGCCTCACCATGCTCGAGCGCGCCGTGCACACGCACCTGATCACGAGCCGGTATGCCATTCCCTTGATGATCGGCGTTCGCGGTTCGGGCTCCGGAGTTCGCGGAACCTCCCCCGAACCGCGAACCCCGAGCTCCGAACCCCGCCTCATCATCGAAGTCACCGACGGCGAAGGGATGTACTACCGCGGCAACATCTACTACGACCTCGTGAAGACCTCGGCCATCCGCCTGGCGTTTGGGATGGCGCAGGAGCTGAAGCGATCCGGCGTCGCGGCGATCGCGGTCACGCCCGGATTTCTCCGGTCGGAACGGATGCTCGAGCACTTCGGCGTGACCGAGGAGAACTGGCGCGACGGGACGAAGCGCGATCCGCTCTGGATCGCATCGGAGACGCCGTTCTACGTCGGCCGTGCCGTGGCCGCGCTTGCCGCCGACAAGAACGTGATGAAGAAGAGCGGCCGTGTCTTCACGGCTGCCGAGCTGGCCGAGGAGTACGGCTTCACCGATGCCGACGGATCGCGCCCGAGCTGGCGTAAGTACATCGAGAAGAATGCCCCGCGGTATTTCTTTCCGCGCCTCGACGAAACGTTCTGGAGCTATTGCGCCGGACCTTACGAGGTGTTTCTGGAGGAATGGGACAGGAAGAGGAAGGCGAAGAAGCGTCTCTTGTAGAATCCGCGATCAGTCGTTTGGATAGGAAGAACGTCCTGAAACGCAACAGTTAGGCGACGATGCGCGCGCGCGACGAACGCCTGACCCGGACGAAAACAGCAACCGATACCCACCACCACCCTGCGAGCAACGCGAGATCACCGATACGGTTGAGGATCATTGACTCTGCGGTCGGACTCGTGCGGACCCGGGGAATCCAAGCGATGCCATAACGCCAGATGCCGAGGGTGAGGAGCAGATACCAAACGATCGCCACAATCATGGCCGAGATACCAATTGCTCGTACCAACTGAGGCGGGCGACCGAGAAGCGCCGCACCGGCTACGCAAATGACGAAACCGAGCGCAACGAATGCGAGCGTGGGCCAAGGTGCCGCAGGACAATCCCAACACGCGGTCATGCTCATGTCCATGTCGGTTCGCCGCCTGACGCCTGAATCAAGCCGCGCCACGAAGTGGCGTCGGCTTGAATGAATGATTAGCGCCCACTCTCCTCTTCACATCACCACATCTCATTTGCCATCTTCTTGCGCCGGATCAACTCCTTACTCGCTCGGCTCCGCGGTCGCGAACGAACCGAGCCGGATCTCGCCGCCTGGTACATACGTACTCATCACAACGCCGGTGGTCGAAACCTGAGAGCGAACGAGCCGAAGTGCCGATGGCCTGGCAGCCTCGCTGAAGAGGCGCTTGCCTCGCCCAAGCACCACTGGAAAAGTCCACACGTTGTACTCGTCGATCAGTGAGGCGGCCTGGAGCGTTTGAATCAAATTGCCGCTGCCAATCATCTGCAGGTCGGGGCCCGGTTGGGCCTTGAGAGCGATGATTGCCGAAACGACATCGCCGTGGAGCAGCGTCGAGTTGTTCCAGCGGAGCACCGTCAACGTACGCGAAGCAACATACTTTTTCGCTGCATTGAACGTCTTCGCAATCGGATGGTCATCCGGCTGATAAGGCCAGTACGCTTCGAATATCTGATAGGTCCTGCGCCCAAGCACCAGCTCGCGATCCTTGCCGTCGAAACCTGATGCTGAGATGTCCATGCTTTCGTCCTCCCGGTAGGCGAACATCCAACCGCCAAGGGCAAACCCGCCAGTGGGGTCTTCTTCCGGTCCGCCGGGTGCTTGCATGATGCCGTCGAGCGACGCAAACGTAGAAGCGATGAGTTTTCTCATGGAAACACTCCTGTCGTGAGGCGGGTGTTGGTCATGCAGGCGAACGTTGTGGCTAACCGGCGCGCGAAAGGAGGCGAAACCGACTGAAGCGCGTCCGGTTGAGCCGCGTGTCAGGCCCGACCGTGTTAGGTGTCGGTGGCGTGCTCCCCAAGAACTGATCCAGGAGATATGAGAGTCTAAGGGCCTCGAAGGAGGCAGGAGGACTCTGAGTGAAACGGAAGAAGAACACGCCGGAGCAAATCGTGACGAAGCTGCGGCAAGCGCAGCTGGAACTC
>DATISF010000004.1:0-29548 GCA_035468985.1 Thermoanaerobaculia bacterium | reverse complement strand
ATAGACCGACATTCGCTGGTGCTGCTTGCGGCCGAGATGCAAGGCGCGAGGAGGAGGCGATGCGGTGGCATCGTCGACGACGAGAAACGCCGCAGATCGGCCGCAACCGGCACCAGCCCGAAGGGTTGCGGGCAACGAACGCCGGCCTATTTGCGACACGCCACACTAGAACTCGCGCAACCGGGCGAGGTAGCCGTCGTAATTCCGGCGCATCTCGCCGAGGGAGTCGCCGCCGAATTTCTCGCGCATGGCATCAGCCACCACGACCGCGAGCATGGCCTCGCAGACGACGCCGCACGCCGCGATGGCAGTGACGTCGCTCCGCTCCCATTGCGATCGGTGCTCTTCGCGCGTCTCGATGTCGACGGACGGGAGCCCCCGGCGCAGGGTCGAGATCGGCTTCATGAACGCGCGGACGACGACGTCCTGGCCATTCGTCACGCCGCCTTCCAGTCCTCCGGCGCGGTTCGTCCGGCGGTGGTAACGCTGCGCTTCGTCGAAATAGATCGCATCGTGAACCTCGGAACCGACGCGCTGCGACGCCGCGACGCCATCGCCGATGGCCACGGCTTTCACGGCATGAATCGAGAGGATGGCCTGGCCGATGCGGCCGTCGAGCTTCTCGTTCCATTGGACGTAGCTGCCGAGACCCACCGGCACGCCGTGGGCGATCGCCACGATCGTGCCGCCCAGGGTCTCGCCGGCTTCGCGCGCGGAATCGACCGCCGTGATCATGGCCGGCTCGTCGCTCTGATGAATGGCCCGGAGCGGTGACTCTTCATCGACGTGCTGCAGATCGTTCCAGGTCACGGGAGCCTCCGGCTCGCCGGCCCCGCCGACGGAGAGCACGCCGGAGCGGATTTCGACATCGAACGCGCGCAGCAGTTCCTTGGCGATCGCACCCGCCGCCGTCCGCGATGCGGTCTCGCGAGCCGAGGCGCGCTCCAGCACGTCGCGAAGATCGTTCCGGTCGTACTTCATGCCGCCGGCCAGATCGACATGCCCCGGCCGCGGTGCATGCACGCGCCGTTTCTCCGCCTCGGCCTCGTTCACGTCCCACGGATCCATGGCGCCGTTCCAGTTCTCGTGATCGGCGTTGCGGATGACGATCGCGATCGGCGATCCGAGGGTCTCGCCTCCGCGGATACCGGCGACGATCTCGGCCTCGTCGTGCTCGATCTTCATCCGCCCGCCCCGCCCGTAGCCATGTTGCCGCCGCGCCAGATCGCGGTTGATGCGCGCGCGGTCGAGCCGCACACCCGCCGGCATGCCGGTGACGATGATCGTCAGCTGGGGGCCGTGGGACTCGCCGCTCGTTACAAAGGTGAAGTGCATAAAACGTATTCTGAGGCTGAGCGAAGCGAAGCCGAAGAATCTCCGGTACAGCAGCGATTCCTCTCGCGTTTGATCGCGGATTCATCATCCGCCGCAGCCTCGAACCACACAAGCCTGCCGAAGTTGTATCCGGCCGTGAAACCATTCGGGTAGCGCTTCTGTTTGTGTTGCACGGCACGTCGCGTCAAATCCGTCGCGGCGCCGACGTAAATCCTGTGACTTTTGTTGCTCATGATGTATACGTACGCGTCGCGCATGCGGTCATCAGCGTCGCGGTGTAACCGGAGATGCTTCGCTGCGCTCAGCATAGACTGAACTATGTACCCCACCCTCATCCGCATCGGTCACTTCGAGATCACCACCTTCGGGCTGATGATGTTCATCGCCTTCATCGTGTCCGGGTGGGTGCTTGCCCGGCAGCTGAAGCGATCGGGCATCGACGACGACTTTGCCTCGTCGATGGTCATGGCCGCCGCGATCGGCGGGATCATCGGCGCGAAGGTCTACTACGCGATCCTGTTCCGCGACTGGCACCTGCTGTTCGAGCGCGCCGGGCTGGTCTGGTACGGAGGAATGATGGGCGGCGCGGCCGCGGTCTCGTGGGTCATCTACCGGCGCGGGGTGAACTACTTCGTCGCCGCCGACGCCGCGGCCCCCGCGATGGCCATCGGCTACTGCCTCGGCCGCATCGGATGTTTTCTCGTCGGCGACGACTACGGAGCGCCGACCAACTCCTGGGTCGGCGTCGCCTTCCCGAAAGGCTCCCCGCCGACGACCGCCGCCGCGCTGCGCGACTTCGGTGTGAACGTCGACCCGTCGATCCCGCCCGACCAGATCCTGCGCGTCCATCCGACGCAGATCTACGAGTCGCTCTCCGCGCTGGTCATGTTTCTGATCCTGATCCGCTACAACGCTCGCCCGCATCCGCGCGGCCGGGCCCTCGGCATCCTCCTGATTCTCCTCGGCATCGAGCGATTTCTCGTGGAGATCGTGCGCGCCAAGGACGACCGGTTTCTGGGGCCGTTCACGATTGCACAGCTGATCAGTGCCATCGCGGTGGTCGTGGGGATCACGTTGGTCGCGAGAGCGCGGGGTTCGGAGCTCGGGGTTCGGAGCTCGGGGTAGCGAGGCCCAGGTTGGAACATCTTGCTGGGCCGCTTGAGGTCATGGGTGGGTCGAATCTCAACGTGAATCGGAAGGACCTCCAACAACTGACTCGGGACACGTCTCGCCGCGGCTCGGGTCTGCACGCTCAGGAACTGCAAACGAACAGCGACTTCAAGGTGAATTGGTTGGTTGTTCGGGACCGGACTGAAGGTTCCCGGTACGTGAGTCATAAGTCGGAAGCGGACGCAAGAGATCTGTATTCGGCAATTACGGCACGAAAGAACGGCGTCGGCCGATCGGCGACGGGGCTTCGCTTCTCACGCAACACGGTGAACGGCCGTTTTGTAGAAGACGCCTACGTGTATCGCACAGCGGCTTAGACGCGTGCGGCTACGAACCCGCGCGAACTCGGAGTTCGGCCAAGCGAATCCCGAATCCCGAGCCCCCGAATCCCGAATCCCGAATCCCGAATCCCGAACAGCGAACCCCGAACCCCGAACAGCGAACCCCGAATCCCCTCTTACGCAGTCTTCTCCAGCGCCGCCTTCTGATCCGAAATGAACCGGAACACATCGACCTTCCCGGCGGCGTCGAGGTGCTGCGAGACCTCGAACAGCTGAACCGAAAGGAGCGTGTTCAGCCCCTCGTCGAGCACGCTCTTGCGGCGGTCGAGCGGAAGTTCGGAGATGTTGGCGATGAGCATGTTCTCGTCGAAGCGGCCGTCCTGATCGAAGAACACGCCGGTCCACAGCTCGTCGGTCTCGGTGTTCTGCAGCGTGGTCATGAAAATGTCGCGGGCGGGCTCCACGCCGACCGCCTTGCTCAGCGCGACGAACAGGCGGCCGAACATGTCGTTGTACGCGGCAACGATTCTGAGGAGCTCCGGCGAGTCCTCGACGTCGAGAAACACCCTGCGCGGCGCCTTCTCCTCCGGCGCCTCTTCGATGAGCCGCGCGGAGAGCAGCTGAAAGAGGATGCGCGTGACCTCGAACTCCATGAAGTCAGACTTTCGAATCAGATCGCGAACGCTGAGCGTGCCGTCGATCGTGTTGTAGATCTCGATCTCCGCCTCGTTCATCTCCAGCTCTTCGAAGTTCGGGACGCCGCCCGCCACCTTCGCGAAGATCATGTCGGGCGAGGTGATCCTCTCCTTGATGCGCATCGTCTCGTCGATGCGGCGGACGCCTTCCATGATCACGGTCGAGGCGTTGAGCTGCAGGACGATGCGCTCGGACGACATCTCCTCGGTCGCCTTGTAGAACGCAAACCTCCCTTCCTTCCAATGGAAGAGCGAGTAGATGATCTCCAGCGCCTGGTTCTTCACTCCGACCCATAGATCCTTGGGCGAGATGGCGCCCATCTGCACGAGCACTTTGCCGTGACGAAGAGTCGGGGTGATCTTCTGACGCGACTCCTCGTACTGCTCTTTGGTGATCTTTCCGTTGCGCAACAGAAATTGTCCGAGGGAATGTTCAGGAGAGTTGGACTGGGCGAAGACGATGTCGCCGTCTTTCCAAACGATCGTTCTCTCCAGCATGTCCTGATGGAGGCTCAGCTTGCCGGAGCCGCGGATCATGGCGATGAAACTGAGGACGTCCGGAAGCTGAATCCGGGAGAGATCCCCTTCGAGAATCGCAGCTTCCGTCATTGGACGGGTTTAAGTTTAACTCGATGGAGCACCGGCTTCAGCGGGTGACGATTCCGGCTAACGCCGGGGCTCCATCGCCTGCCTTGCGCATCGCGGGACGAGATCACGAAGCAGTGTGATCACGCGATCGATCTCCTCCCCGGTCGTGAAGCGACTCATCGAGAAACGCACAGTGCTCTTGGCCTCCTCGGCCGTGAGTCCCATGGCCAGCAGGACCGCGCTCGGCTCGACGCGTCCCGACGAGCAGGCGGAGCCGGTCGACACCGCCACCCCGCTCAGATCGAGCGCGATCACGAGCCCCTCGGCATCGACGCCGGCAAACGTGGCGCTGGTCGTGGTCGGCACGCGTGGAGCCGGGGCGCCGTTGATCACGACATCGAACGCGGAACGAAGTGCGGTTTCGAACCTGTCGCGCAGCGTTTCGATCGGCGCGCGCCACGACGAATCGCCGGCGATCTTCGCCGCGGCGCCGAACGCGGCGGCGAGCGGAACGTTCTCCGTCCCGGCGCGCCGGCGGCGCTCCTGCGCTCCGCCGACCATGTGCGAGCTCATCGTCAACCCGCGGCGGACATACAGCGCGCCGATGCCCTTCGGCGCATGAATCTTGTGGCCCGAGATCGACAAGGTGTCGCAGGCGATGGCGTCGACGTCGACATCGATCTTCCCGACCGCCTGAACGGCATCGCAGTGAAAATGGATGCCGCGCTCGCGGCACGCGCGTCCGACTTCTGCAACCGCCTGAATCACGCCGGTCTCGTTGTTGGCGAGCATCACCGTGACCAGCCGCGTCTCCTCGCCAATGGCCGCGATCAGGTCGGCCGCGGCGACGGTTCCGCCGCGCGACGGTGCGATGCGCGTCACCCGGTTCCCGCGCCGCTCGAGATCCGCAACCGCTTCGGCCACCGAGGGATGTTCGATTTGCGTTGTGACAATGTGATGACGACCGCCGTGCGGGACGGCGCCGAAGATTCCCGCGTTGTTAGACTCCGTCCCGCCGCTGGTGAACACGAGATCACGCGCTGCGGCGCCGACGAGGCGGGCCACTGCCTCGCGGGCGTCCTCGATCACCTGCCGCGCTCTCTGGCCTTCTTTATGAATGCTCGACGCGTTACCGTAGACGTCGCGCAGCGAGTCACCGAGGACGTGAAGCACGTCCGGATGAATCGCCGTGGTGGCGTTGTTGTCGAGGTAAATACGCATCAGATCGTCCCCGGAAGGATGCCCATGAAGAGAATCGCGCTGCCGCTCGCGTTCGCCATTCTGTTCGCTGCAGGGAACATTCTCGCTCAGAGCGGCAATCCCCCCGCTCAAAGCGACCCGAACGCGAAGCCGCCACAGCAGGATCCCGGCGTTCGCAAGCTCTCCCGTCGCGAGCGGAAGGACCGCATCGCGAAGCTTCCCGAGAAATACCGGCAGTGGCTCACGGACGTCGAGCCGATCATCCTCCCGAACGAGTCCGACTCGTTCCTCGTTCTCGACACCGACGCCCAGCGCGACATCTTCATCAACGACTTCTGGAAGCGGCGCGATGCGGCGCAGGGCACGACCAACCACGCATTCCACGATCTGTACTACGAGCGGCTGGAGACCGTCCGCGAGCAGTACAAGCAAGTCTCGTCGGACCGCGCCCGCATCTATCTGCTGTACGGCGAGCCGCTGGAAATCCTCAAGATCGACTGCAGCCGGCTCCTCGTGCCGATCGAGATCTGGCACTACTTCTACATCCCGAGCATCAGTCATCACGTCCGTTTTCTCTTCTACAAACCGCGGCTGGCCGGCGATTACAGGCTGTGGCGTCCGATCGGCGACCAGTTGACGGACCTCTCCGAGCTGATCTCGGAGGACGCCATGGGCGGCTCGGTGACGCAGCAGGACGGCGTCGCGAAGGTGTTCCTCCAACCGGTCTTCCCCGGCACGAACGTCACCAGGATCGAAGCGGAGTGCACCAACGGTGACGAGATCATGCGTGCGATCGGACAGAATCAGATCAACCGCACGCTCCTTCTCAGCGTCTTCGACCCTCCGAAGGTCAATGACGAGGACGTGCGCAAGATCCTGCGCTCGGTCGTGATCGCCACGCCCGGAGCGACGAAGCTCGACGCATCGTTCGCGGTGAAATTCCCCGCCAAACAGGGAGCCAAGACCGACGCCGAGATCACCGTTTCGGTGCCTCGCTCGCAGGTCGTTGCGAAGGAAGTGGGAAGCGCCAAACTGTACAGCCTCGACGTCACCGGTGAGGTGCTGCGCGACGGCGAGCTCTACGAGAACTATCGCTATCGCTTCGATTTCCCTGCCGATTTGAAGGACGAGAAACTGCCGCTGGTGATCGATCGCTTCCTTCGCCCCAGCGATTACCAGTCGCGCATCCGGGTCAATGACGTGAACTCCACGGCCGAAGCGGTCCTGGAGAACCCCGTCTCGGTGCCGGAGCTGTTCGATACACCCGAGCAGCAGAAGGCGAAAGACTCCGCCACCGCCACGGTGGCCCAGCTCAGGGAAGACGTCCAGACGAACGAGGCGAAGCTGCGCATCGTGCCGTTCAACGACGAGCTGCTCAGCGGGATCCAGAAGATCGAGACGCTCGCCACCGGCGACAACATCAAGGCCGTCGAGTTCTATCTCGACGGGAAGAAAGTCGCCGTCAAGCGCCAGCCGCCCTATACGCTCGATCTCGACTTCGGAAGCGTGCCGCAGGTCCACAAGGTTCGCGTCGTGGCCCTCGACGCCAACGGCCAGGCGATCACCGGCGACGACATTGCCGTGAACACGGGCAACGATCCGTTCCGCGTGCGCATCGTTTCGCCGCGCGCCGGCACGATCAAAGGCAGGACGCGCGTGGAAGTCGCGGTCAAGGTCCCCGAAGGGAAGAGCATCGGCAACGTGCAGCTGTTCCTGAACGAGACTCCGATGGCCACGCTCTACGATCCGCCGTTCGTGCAGCTGATCAACGTTCCGGAGACGCAGGGAGTCGGCTATCTGCGCGTCGTGGCGTCGCTGAAGGATGACCCCTCACCGCCGGTCGAAGACACGGTGATGATCAACACGCCGGCCTACATGGAGACGGTCGACGTTCATCTGATCGAGCTCCCCACCACCGTCCTCGTCAGCGGCCATCCGAAAACGGACCTCGGCGAATCGGCGTTCAAGGTGCTCGACGAAGGAAAGCCGGTCAAGATCTCGAAATTCGAGTACGTCAAGAACCTCCCGCTGTCGATCGGCATGACCATCGACACCTCCGGCTCGATGCAGCCACGGATGAGCGAGGCGCAGAAGGCGGGAGCGGAGTTCATGAAGAACGTGCTGAAGGCTGGCGACAGAGCCTTCCTGGTCAGCTTCGACACGCAGCCGCAGCTCGTGCAGAAGTGGTCGCCGCGGCTCTCCGACCTGAATGCCGGACTGGCGAAACTGCGCGCCGAGGAGTACACGTCGCTCTACGATGCGATCGTCTTCTCGCTGTACAACTTCCTCGGAGTCAAGGGGCAGAAGGCGCTGGTCGTCATCACCGACGGACAGGACACGTCGTCGAAATTCTCGTTCGAACAGGCCCTCGAATACGCGCGACGCGCGGCCGTGCCGATCTATGGCATCGGCATCGGGATCCGGTCGACGGAAATCGACGTCAGGTACAAGTTCGGGAAGTTCTGCACGGAGACGGGCGGCAACATCTACTACATCGACCGCGCCGACGAACTGCACCGGATCTACACCGACATCCAGAACGAGCTTCGCTCGCAATACGTGCTCGGTTTCTATCCGCCCGAGGGCGTCAAACCCGGCGGAAAGTGGCGCGAGGTGAGCGTGCAGGTCAGCGACGGAAAGGCGAAGACGATCCGCGGTTACTACCCGTAACGGTTGCGGCTCCGGTGTCCGATCGCGGCGCTTCTCGACGAGTTGCGAGAGGTGAAGCGCGGCGGCCTCACGGTCATGTGATCGGCACTTTCAGCCGCTTGGCCAGGTCGCCAAAGCGCGGCTCCTCGTGAAGAGCAGCCAGCGCCGGCTCGACGGCGATCCACGGCATCCAGACGATGTGCCGGTTGTATCCAACCTCCAGCCATCGAAGGGCCTCGTCCTTTTCGCCGAGAGCGGCGTGAATGCAAGCCAGTCCCCAGGCGTCAAATCCCGTCGGAGCGCGAGAAAGATCATTCGCGATCTTCCGCGCTTCGGAGTGGCGTCCCGCAAGCGCCAGCGTGTAGCCGAGACCCCACCGCCATGACGGATCGACAGCCGCCATCTTCTCGTGCGCCGCGATCGCTTCCCGGAACATCCCCTTCTTCGCATACAACGCCCCCAGCGGGTAGAGAACATACGGGTTGTTCGGCGCAAGCTGCTCGGCCTTGCGGGCCTCGGCGAGGCCTTCGTCGAATCGCCCGCAGTCGAGAAGGATCCAGGCAAGGTCGGCGCTCCAGACTCCGGATAGCGGATCGGCCTCGCGGGCCCGCTTCATCTCCTCGATGGCTTCCTCCTTCCTGTGAAAGAGGATCAGGTACCAGCCGAAGTTCTTGTGCGTGTCCGAGAGCGTGGGATTCATCTCCAGCGCCCGCCGGAAATCCTGCTCCAGATTCGTCCAGTCCCAATCGCTGAAGAATTTGACGAGAGTCAAAGACACATAGGCGTCGGCCAGGGTCGGGTCGAGCTCGAGGGCCTTTCGCGCCGCCGCCTTCGCCAGGCTCAGGTCGTCAGCCGTACCTGCCGGATTGTGTGCGCGCGTCAGGTATGCGGAAGCGAGACCTGCGTACGGCAGCGGATCGCCCGGGTCCTTCTCGTTCGCCTGGCGAAGACAAGCCAGCCCGCGCTCGAATCCCTCGGAAGTCTCTTTCCGCAGGTTGAACATCCCTTCGAGATACAGCCTGTAAACCTCCGGGTCGACCTTGCGCGGCTGCGCGGCAGCACGTTCATCTCCGACTGCCGGCTGGACCTGAACCTGTCGGGCGATCGTCCTCGCCACCTCCTTGTAGAGATCGAGGACGTCTCGCGTGGGCCGCTCGTACACCTGAGACCAGACCTTCCGCACCTCCGGCTTCACCTCGGACAATTGCAACTGCACGCGAATGCGATCGCCTGTTCGAGCGATCGATCCTTCAACCACGTCATCGACCTGCAGCGCCCGCGCGATCTCGGCGCCCGATTTCTTTTCATTCCTGTACTGCAAGACGGACGAGCGGGACATGACGCGCAGCTGTCGGAAGCGCGCCAGTTCACCGATGACGGCATCGTGCACACCGTCGACAAAATAGTCATCGGAGGCGGTCGAAAGATTCGCGAACGGAATGACCGCCATCGTCTTGACGACTCCGGGCGCGGTGACCGGCGCCGCGGCCGGCACCGTCCGCTGGGTTGGCGCGGGCACGCTGGATGTTCCGCTCCGATGCAGAGCGACTCCGAGGATCACGAAGCCGAGCACGGCGGCGACGGCGATGACGGCGATGCGGCCACGAGACATTCCGGTCGCGATCGGAGCGGTTTCTGAAGCGGCGAGAGCGGCGGCGACCGTATCGAGCGCAGCGCGCAGCTCGCCGGAGCGCTGATATCGGTCCGCCGGGTCCTTCGCCAGGCAGCGCCCGATCACCGCGGCCAGGTCCTTCGGCACATCGGGCGGCAGCGGTTGCGGCGGAGAGGTGAGAATCGCGGAGCTCAGCTCCGGCCAGGTCTTTCCGTCGAAGGGCCGCGATCCCGACGCCATCTCGTGAAGCATCACGCCCATCGCCCAGATGTCACTTCGGGCGTCCGCGGAGGAACCGCGCAGCTGCTCCGGAGCCATATAGGCGACGGTCCCGCGCACCGTTCCCGGCTGCGTCAGCATCGCGTCGGTTGTCCCGTCGGTATCGTGCTTCTCGCCAAGCTCCTTGGCCAGCCCGAAGTCGAGAACCTTGAGCCGGTTGTCGGGTGCGACGATCACGTTGCCCGGCTTCAGATCGCGATGGACCACGTTGCGCTCGTGCGCGTGCGAGATCGCATCGACGATCTGCGCTCCGTACCGGATCACCTCGCGGGGTGTCATGCGCCGCCGCACGAGCCGGTCGGCCAGCGTTTCGCCTTCGATGTACTCCATCGCGATGTAGGTCTGACCGGAGGCCTCGCCGATCTCGTGGATGACGCAGATGTTCGGGTGATTCAACGCGGCGGCCATCTGTGCCTCGCGAGTCAGCCGCGCGCGGGCCGACGCATCCTCGAACGTGTCTGAAGAAAGGACCTTGATGGCCACGTCGCGATGCAGGCGCTCATCGCGGGCCCGGAAGACGACGCCCATGCCACCGGCACCCAGCTTGCCGAGAAGGCGAAAGTGGCCGAGCTGATCGCTGCTCATGGCTCGTTGCAATCGGGTTTGCTGCAACTTATGAGACGGCCGGGATGCCGTCGATGAGCGCAGTCACGAGCGAGCGTGATTCGAGGAGGACCGCGGCGCCTCCCCGGAGGAAGCGCCGCGGTATGACTTCATGGAACCGCTATTTCACCGGGTTTCCATCCGCATCGACGACGCGAATCTCGCCCATGTTCAGGTCGCGTAGCCCGCTTTCGATCTTGGCGCGATCGCCGATCACGACCCACGTCAGATTCTGCGGACGGATGACTTCCACCGCCGCATCGTTCGTGTTCTTCAGCGTCAGCGCGTTCACCTTGCCGGCATACGTGTCGTAATAGTCGTTCGGCAGATTGAACTGGATGAGGTCGCGCAGCGCCGTCATGACTGCATTCGACGTCTCCCACCGGCCGGGGAGTGACAGGGCCAGGCGCGTTTTCGCATTGGCCATCTCGTCGGCGGTGACCACGTGGTCCTTCGTGATGTCCTTCAGCTCGCGCGCCACTTCGACGACCGACTCCTTCGTCTTGTCGGTCTGCACGGGTGCGGCGGCGATGAAGATCCGCTGCCCGCGTGCGTTCGGCAGGAAGCTGAACGCGCCGTACGACCAGTGCTTGTCCTCGCGCAGATTCATGTTCAGGCGCGAGACGAACGCGCCCCCGAGGACCGTGTTCATCGTACCGATGGCAATGTCCTCGGGCACCGACTTCGGCGGAGCAATGATGCCGGTAAAGATGAGCGTCTGCAGCGCGCCCGGCCGGTCGATCAGGTAGACCACCGGCTTGTCGGCCATCTTCACCGTGGTGACGCTCTTCTTGGGAACGGAGCCCGACTTCCACGCCGAGAACAGCGATTCGAGCTTCGGCTGGATCTCGGCCAGCGTCGTGTCGCCGACGACGATCATCGTGGCGTTGTTCGGCTTGAACCAGGTCTGATGGAACTTCACCAGATCCTCGCGCGTGATCTTCGCCACCGTCTCCTCGGTGCCCGTACCGGTGAACGGCGTTGCGTACGCGTGGCCGCTGCCGTAGATCAGCTTCGGCATGATGCGCAGCGCCATGCTGAACGGCGAGGTCTTCTCGCGCTGGATGCCCGCCAGCTGCAGCTTCTGCAGGCGCGCGAAATCAGCCGCCCGGAACGCGGGGCTGAGAATGACCTCCGAGTACAGACGCAGCGACGGATCGAGCTCGCTCTTCAGCGAGGAGAGATTCACGAACGATGAGTCGAGAGTCGATCCCGTGGTCAGGTTGGCGCCGAGGCGGGCCAGCTCAGTGCTGATCTGGATCGCGTCCTTGGAGGTGGTCCCCTCGTCGAGCATGTCCAGCGCGAGCGTCGCCGTGCCGGGCAGCGCGAACTGATCGGCGGCAAAGCCGGCGTCGAGCAACAGACTGAAGTTCACGACCGGAACGGTGTGACGCTCGGCCACGATCAGGTTCATGCCGTTGGACAACTTCGCGCGCTTCATCTCCGTGAAGTGCGCCGGCGCCGGCTGGCCCGCGTCCGGCATCTTGGAACGGTCCGCCCCCTGCGCCGCGGGAGCGTATTGGGGGAACGGCGTGATCGTGAGCGTGTAGTCGCCGTCGCTCAGCCATTCGCGGCCGGCGCGCTGCAGATCGGCAGGCGTCGCCGTAGCCACCCAGCTGAGAACTTTCTTGTACGCATCAGGACTGCCGTTGTAGACCTGCGAGCGCGCCAGGATGTCGGACTTGCCGCCGAATCCGCCGATGCGCTCCGCGCCGCGGATGAAGCGGGCCAGGTTCTGCGTGCGAACGCGGTCCAGCTCTTCCTGCGTCGGCCCGTCCTTCAGCAGTCTGGCCACTTCTTCGTTGACAGCCTTTTCGATCTTCGAAGGATCCTCACCTGCTTTGCCGGTGGCCTCGATCTCGAAGAGCCCGCCGACCTCGCGGGCGTCGATGAACGCACCGACCGTCGTCGCCGTCTGATCGTCGTAGACGAGCCGCTTGTAGAGGCGGGAGGCCTTGTCGCCGACCAGAACGTCCGAGAGGAGATCGAGATACGTGTTGTCGGCGGTTCCGACCTCCGGCACATTCCACACCTTGTACACGCGGGCCTGCGGAACGCGGTCCTGCGCAGTCTGCCGCTCCGAGCCGGTCCTTTTCGCGACCCATGACTCGAAATGCGCGACGGGCGGGCCGGGCGGGATGTCGCCGAAATACTTCTCGACTTTCTGCAGCGCGACCTCGGGTGTGATGTCTCCGGCGACGACGAGCACGGCGTTCGACGGGCCGTAGTAGGTCTTGAACCACTCTTTCACGTCATCGAGCGATGCGGCGTTGAGGTCCTCCATCGAGCCGATGACCGTGTGCGAGTACGGATGGGCGGCCGGGAAGACCGCTTTGGTGATCAGCTCCTCGCTGATGGCGTACGGCTCGTTCTCCCCCTGGCGTTTCTCGTTCTGGACCACGCCGCGCTGCTCGTCGAGCTTGGCCTTGTCGATCGCGCCGACGAGATGACCCATGCGGTCCGACTCCAGCCAGAGGATGAGATCGAGGGCCGGCGCGGGAACGTTCTGGAAATAATTGGTCCGGTCTTCGTTCGTGGTGCCGTTGAGGTCGGTCGCCCCGATCTTCTCCACCGCCTTGAAGTAGTCGTTGTTGAAGTGCTCGCTGCCGTTGAACATCAGATGTTCGAAGAGATGCGCGAAGCCGGTTTTCCCTTCCTTCTCGTTCTTCGATCCGACGTGGTACCAGATGTTGACGGCCACGATGGGCGCTTTGTGGTCTTCGTGAACGATCAGCGTGAGACCGTTCTTCAGCGTGAACTTCTTGTAGGGGATGTCGATCATCGGCGCGGCCGCGGCGAGCGCGGTCGAGGCGATGAACAGGCACAACACTGCCGTGAACAGTTTTGCGGAACGCATGGGACGCCTCCTGGAGGCGGAACGATATCAAACGAGTGGAGCGGCGCGCGTTCCTCGCGCGCCGGCGCTCCCACTATGCGCCCTGTTTTTCCTTCCGCTCCTGCGCGGCCCGCTCGCGCTCGGCGGCACGCTCGGCGCGGCGCTGGTTTGCGTCTTCCTTCAGGCGCTGCCCGATTGCCGATCCCGTCACCGTCGTCGCCAGTCCGCCTTCGGCCGTCTCGCGCAACCCGCGCGGCAGAGCACGGCCGATGCGCACCATGGCCTCGACGATCTCGTCCATCGGGATCACCGACTCGACACCGGCAAGCGCCAGCTGCGCAGCGGTGAGTCCATGCACCGCGAAGAGCGCATTGCGCTTCACGCACGGCACTTCGACGAGACCGCCGACCGGATCACAGACCAGTCCCAGCGTGTTCTTCAGTGCCAGAGCCGCGGCGTGAATGATCTGCCGCGTCGTGCCGCCCATCATGTAGGCCACTCCGCCGGCGCCCATGGCCGACGCTACACCGACTTCGTTCTGACATCCGCCTGCAGCCCCGGAGATGCTCGCCGAGAGCGCGATGATCGATCCGATCCCGCCGGCGACGACCAGCGCGCGGACAGTCTTCTCCGGATCGATGTGACGCTCTTCCTCGAGCGCCAACAGCATGCCCGGCACCACACCGCCGGCTCCCGCGGTCGGCGCCGCGACGATCACGCCCATGCGCGAGTTCTCCCCCATCACCGCCAGCGCGTACAACTCCGCCTTGACCGTCAGCGGATCGAGGAACGTCTTTCCCGACTGGAACGCGTCATTGAGAAGCCGGGCCTCGTTGCCGACGAGCTTGCCCATCGACAGCCCGCCGCTCTTCCCGCGCTCGACACAGTCGCGCATCACCGCGCGCCGCTTGCGCAGCGCTTCGAGGATCTGATCCGCCGGAACGGCGTGCTCCTGCTCGTCGGCCTCCAGAAAGACGTCGGCGATGTCACCGGTCGCGGCGAGTTGTTCGAGTTGGGCGAAGGATTCGATCATTGTTCGGGGTTCGGGGTTCGGGATTCGGGGTTCGGGGTTCGGGGTTCGGGATTCGGGATTCGGGGTTCGGGATTCGGGGTTCGGGGTTCGGAGAAGCGAACTCCGGACTCCGAACTCCGAACTCCGAACTCCGAACTCCGAACTCCGAACTCCGAACAGCGAACCCCGCTAGGGTATTCGATCCAGATACCGCGCCTCATCCATATCCTGCACGGCGCAGATGCGGGAGATCGCTTCCTCCGACACCGGCGAGTCCACATCGATCTCCATGAACGCATCCTTCCCGCGCTGCTTTCGCGAGCAATACAACGACGCGATGTTGATCCCCTCCTCGGCGATGATGTTCGTCACCTCCGAGATCATGCCCGGGCGGTCGCGGTAGAACAGCAGGAGCGTCGGCGAGTCGCCCTTGAATCGCGTCTGAAAACCGTTGATCTTGAACACCTCGATCACGCCGCCGCCGATCGAAGAGCCGACGATCTCCGCTTGGCGAGACTTGCCGCGGATCTCGATGCGCACCGTGTTCGGATGAACGTCTCCCTGGTCTTCTTCCGAAAACGCGATCTCCACTTCCATCTGTTCGGCGATCCGCAGCGCCTCCGGGATGCGCGGATCGTCGACGTTGAGGCCGATCGCTCCGCCGACCAGCGCGAAATCGGAGCCATGACCGCGATACGTCGCGGCCAGTGGCGGATGGAGAAAAAATTTCACATCGACCGGATCCTCGTCGAGAATCTCGCGGGCCACGCGTCCGAGCCTCGCGGTGCCGGCGGTGTGCGAGCTCGAAGGGCCCACCATCACCGGTCCCATGACATCGAGAATCGATTGTTTACGGTCGTGTCGGACGGCCATCGCCGGTGGCAACCTTAACCCAAAACCCTTACACTCGGCGCAAAGCCCGAAGTAATGAACGCCAAACCTGTCATCCTTGTCGTCGACGACGATCTTCCGATTCTCACCCTCATGCGCAACGTCCTCCGCGAGTTCGGCTTCGAGACGCGCGAAGCGAACACCGGCGAAGGTGCCCTGCAGGCCGTGCGAGAAGTGAGGCCCGATCTGGTCCTTCTCGACAAGAACATGCCCGGGATGTCCGGCGGCGAGGTCATCGATGCGCTCCGTTCCGAGGGCGGGCTGAAGAACGTGCCGGTCCTGATCCTCAGCGGCGAGCCCGTCGATTCCGAGCAAATCGCGCGCCTTGGCGCGGCCGGGGCGGTGATGAAGCCGTTCGACATCACGGATCTCGTCGAGCGCATTCGGTCACACGTCGGTGTGCCACGCGCCTCACGCGGTTGATTTTTTGCTACATTGCCCCGCCGGAGGCTCCCCATGGCTCACGAAGTCGACCAGCTCGCCTACACCGCCGTCTTCGGCGACGAGAACGCGAAGTCCGAAGCACGAAAACAGATCCATCTCCGCGCCCGGAAGAGCGGCGCGGTCTCGTCGTCGATCTATCCGCTGTACATGGCGTTCGGACGCAACGAGATCAAGAAGCGCTTCACGGTTCCGGCGTTCAACATCCGCGCGCTGACTTACGACGCGGCACGGGCGCTGTTCCGCGCGGCCATGCGGCACAAGGTCGGGCCGTTCATCTTCGAGATCGCCCGCTCCGAGATCGGCTACACCGAACAGCGGCCGGCCGAGTACGCGGCCTGCGTTCTGGCCGCGGCGATGCGCGAAGGCTACAAGGGGCCGGTGTTCATCCAGGGCGATCATTTCCAGGCCAGCGCCAAGAAGTGGACGACCGAAGAGGGACGGAAGAGCGAGATCAAGGCCCTGGAGTCGCTGATCGATGAGGCGCTCGCGGCCGAGTTCTACAACATCGACATCGATACCTCCACGCTCGTCGATCTGTCGCACAAGACGCGCGAAGAGCAGCAGCGCAACAACTACGAGAACACCGCGCACCTGACGAAATACATCCGCGCGCGGCAGCCGAAAGGAATCACGATCTCGGTCGGCGGCGAGATCGGCGAGGTCGGGAAGTACAACACGCAGCCCGACGAGGTCCGCGCCTACATGGAAGGCTTGAAGCGCCTCCTCGGCGGCGCGACCGGCATTTCCAAGATCTCCGTGCAGACAGGAACGTCGCACGGCGGAGTTCCCCTGCCCGACGGATCGATCGCGCAGGCGAAGATCGATTTCAACGTGCTGCGCGAAGTCACGCGGATCTGCCGCACAGAATACAAAATCGGCGGATCGGTGCAGCACGGCGCCTCGACGTTGCCGGAGGAAGTGTTCAACAAGTTCCCCGAATCGGAGGCGGTGGAGATCCACCTCGCTACCGGTTTCCAGAACATGGTTCTCGATGCGCCTTCCCTTCCGCGGCAGATGAAAGACGAGATCCACGAGTTCTGCTTCAAGAACTGCGCGGACGAACGGAAGGCCGGCGAGACCGACGAGCAGTTCGTCTACAAGACGCGCAAGAAAGCGATCGGACCGTTCAAGAAGCGGATGTGGGATCTCCCCCCGCAACAAAAGCAGCCGATCATCGATGCGCTGGAGAAGAAGTTCGAGTTCCTGATGGAGAAGCTGGCCGTGTTCGACACGCGCGACGTCGTCGAGAAGTACGTACCGGCAGTGGCCGGCGAGATGCCGCAGTACGAGGCGGCGTCGGCGGAGCTGACCGCGGCGGCGACGGTCGACCCTAACGAAGGGGAGTAATTCGCAACGACCGGCGATCCACGACCCTCCTTGTGTTAGCTTCTCCCGATGCCGCCCGGACTGCGCCGTGATCTCGGAACGCTCGAGTCCTACGCCACGCTTCTGGGCATCCTGATCGGCGCAGGCATCTTCAAGGTCACCGGCGATGCCTGGCAGCTGACCGGACCGAGCATCATCCTCGGCTACTTCGTTCTCGCGCCGGTCATTCTGGCGACATCGATCGCCTATTCGGTATTTCTCTCCACGCCATTGGGCCGCGAGCCCGGCGGCGAATACACGCACATCTCCCGAACGTTCGGCGGGTACGGGCTGGCGTTCGTCGGCGTGTGGCTGAAGATCATCTCCTACACCGGCGCGCTCGCTTATCTGGCGCGCGCGCTCGCCGATTACACGGCGCCGTGGGTGGCGATTCCGAGCGTTCTGTTCTTCTACGGAGTTCACGTGGCCGGGGTGCGCTGGTTCGGCCGGATTCAGGTCTGGATGTGCATGGTCCTCGGCCTCTCGATCATCGTTCTAGTCGTACCGGGACTCTTCGCGATCAAGGCCGCGAACTACCGCCCGTTCTTCACGCACGGAGCGAGTGGCTTCGCCGCCAGCCTGGGGCCGCTATTCTTCGCGTATGCGGGATTCGAATCGCTCGCGCAGACCGCGGGCGAGGTGCGCGACAGCACGCGCCGACTGCCGAGGATCTTCGTGACCGGCATTTGCGCAACGATGCTGATCTATCTGTTGATGAGCATCGTGGCTCTCGGCGTCATGCCTGCCGCAAGACTTCAGGTGTCGCGTGCGCCGATGGCGGATGCCGCGGCACAGTACCTCCCGGTCGGAGCGGCGGCAATGGTGACGATCGGCGCGATCATGGCCGTGGCCACTTCGCTCAACGCCACGATGATCGTACCGTCGCGCATCGCGGTGATGTTGTCGGAGGACGGGCTCGCGCCGGCGTGGCTTGGGGCTGTGTCTTCGCGGACCGGGACCCCGATCGTCGCCCTGACGCTCACCGCGGGCACGGCGTTGCTGCTGCTGATCACGAATCAGATCTCGCTGGCCTTGAACATCGCCGTCTACGCGCTCGTGCTGCTGTACTTCATCCACAGTTTCGCGCTGCTCGTATTGCCGCGGATGAATCGCGAGCTGTTCGACTCGGTGACGGTCTCGATTCCTCTCGGCTTTCAGCGCGTGATGGCGCTGCTGTCGATGGCAGCCATGGCTGCACTGCTCATGCTGATGACGCTTCCGACGATCGAGCTGCTCCTGTTCTGGTCGGCGATCGGCGCGGTCCTGTACTTCGCGTCAGCCCGGGTACCGCACGGCCGGACTGCCGGCGGGGTAGAACACGCCGAGTAATCGCAACTCGCCGCTGCCGGTGTTCTCGAGGCAGTGGATCTGCTTTGGCGGAAGGTAAATGCACGATCCTGTCGCGATGGGCGTCGAGGACGCGCCCGCCCACATCGTTCCCGATCCCTGCAGAATGCAGATCACTTCCTCATAGATGTGAAAGTGATCGGGCGCGCGGCCGGGCGGGATCGAGCCGACAAACTGCGTCGTCTCGCCTTGAATCAGCTCGCGATACCAGCGGTCGCCGGTGCGCTGCACGGGAGCGTCGATCATGCACACCGATTTCACCTCGCCGCGAATCGTGCCGTGCGTCCGCACGCTGAGGTAGGTTCCGCTGACCTCATACTCGCTTCCGACCGGCAGGTGAATCCCGATGTTCGTCACGAGAGCGTAGAGAACTTCCTCGAGATCGTCGTTGCGAACAGTTCCGTGTCCCTCCAGAACGCGCAGCGACACTTTCTCGCCGCGGAAGTGATCCCAGATCCGTAGACCGCCTTCGCGGCGCGGCTCTCCCTCCTTCAAACCGACGACGCGGCAGCCCCCTTCGAGTTCAACAGTCATTCGTTTACATTATTATGCTCGTCCGGTCATGCAATCGAAGGAAGACGGGATCCGAGCCCGCAATCAGGACTTCATCCGCTACGAGCAGGTGGAGAAGCGCCAGTCGTATCACCTGGCCGAGTGGCCGGGCGAGGATCAGTTCGACGACGAGTTCGCGATCCGCACCTGCGACATGCGGAGCCCGAATTTCGCCACGGAGCTCGGCGACGCGCTGCGTGAGATCGGTTTCGCCATTCTCGACGGACACGGCGTCGATCCGGCGCTCCACGAGAACGCGCACGACAAGGTGCTGGAGATGTTCGGCCGCCTGTCGCTCGACGAGAAGATGCGCTTCCGCGCGCAGCGCCACGGTTCGGTGAATCAGGGCTACTTCCCGATCAAGGAGACGAGCAACATGCACCCCGACCTCGTCGAGGGCTGGGTGTTCTGCCGGAGAGCGTTCGGCGCACAGGCAACGGACTTCTGGCCGCTTCCCGAATTCGAAACGTTCTACCGGCAACTCGTCCTGGCGCAGGAGCGGCTGATCCTCCCGATCATGCAGGCGATGCTCACGTACCTCGGCTGCGATCCCCATCTCTACGATCGCCAACTGACCGGCACGAACTTCGGCCTGCGCCTCAATTACTACCCGCCGATGAGCGATCAAGACGAAGCCTCCGGTGCGGCGCGGCTCCTCGGGCACGAGGACATCGACATGTTCACGTTCCTTCCTGCGCCGCGCACCGAGGGACTGCAGATCCTCAATCGCCGGAACATGAAGTGGATTCGCATCGCTGCGCCGCCGGGCACGATCATCCTCAACACGGGCGACTACATGCAGCGCATCAGCAACGACATCTTCCCGTCAACGACGCATCGCGTCAGCAAGCCGCGCGATCCCGCGCAACGCCGCCAGCCGCGCGTCTCCTTTCCGATGGCCGTGTATCTCTGGGAAGAGGAGATGCTGGAAGTGCTGCCCGGCATCGACAATCCGAGATACGCGCCGGTCAAGGCCATCCAGTTCCACACGAGCATCACCAGCAAGTTCTACGGCGACGATTACGCGGTGAAGGCATGAGTCACATTGCCGTCGCGGACGCGCTCCTCCGCTATCGCGAGCGCTTCCCTATTCTGAAAAAGACGAAGTACCTCGTCTCGCATTCTCTCGGGGCGATGCCCGAGGCGACGCGCCAGGCGCTCGATGAGTACTGCGATCTGTGGGCGTCGCGCGGCGTGCGCGCCTGGGGGGACCAGTGGTGGCTGATGTCGATCGAGATCGGCGACATCATCGCGCCGCTGATCGGAGCACCGAAGGGATCGGTGGTGATGCTGCCGAACGTCACGACCGCCGAGGCGGTGGTGCTTTCCTCATTCGAGTACAAGCCGCCGCGCAATCGCGTGGTCATCGTCGACGGCGAGTTCCCGTCGGTGCGCTACATCTACGACCGCCTGGCCCGGAGGCTCGGCGCCGAGGTGATCACGGTTCCGCATGATTCGAGCGGACTGGGATTCGATCTCCAGCGGCTGCTCGAGACGATCGACGAGCGCACGCAGATCGTTCCCCTCTCGCACATTCTGTTCGAGTCGTCGTTCATGATCGACGTCGAGCCGATCGCACGCCGCTGCGCCGAGGTCGGCGCGACGCTCGTCCTCGACGTGTTCCAATCGGCGGGCATCGTTCCTGTGAAGGTCAGGGAGTGGGGCGTGCCGATTGCCGTCGGCGGCGTGCTGAAGTGGCTCTGCGGCGGGCCGGGCGGCACGTTTCTCTACGTCGATCCCGCGCTGCGAACGAAACTCGAGCCCAGCTTCACAGGCTGGATGGCTCACGCCAATCCATTCGGATTCGAGCCCCCGCCGATGCGCTTCCGCGACGACGCCCTCCGCTTCGCCCTCGGCACTCCGCCGATCCCGGCGCTCTACGCCGCGCGCGAAGGTCCAAAGATCATCGCTGAAGCCGGCGGAGCGGACATGATGCCGATCCGGGAGAAGTCGCTGCGGCAAACGGAGCTCTTGATGCGGCTGGCCCAGACTCGCGGATTCGAGCTGCGTACGCCTCACGAACAGGATCGTCGCGGCGGCTCCGTTGCCGTTCGCATCCCCCACGCCCGCGAGGTCGCCCTCACCCTCAACGCGGAAGATATCGTGTGCGATTATCGTCCACAATCAGGGGTACGATTCTCACCACACTTTTATACGACGGACGAAGAGCTCGAAGAAGCGTTCGTGGCCGTGGACGACATCCTGCGCAGCGGCCGCTGGAAACGGCAGGAGCAGCGTCAGACCATCGTGACCTGAAGCACGGGCTCGAACTTCGCCGTGAAGTGCCGCAGCACCGGCGGCGCGCTCACGATCTTGTAGCCGCCCAACGCTTTCGCGCGCGCCATCAGCGTGCCGGCGATCTCGCCCACGTAGTCGATGTGGGACTGCGTATACAGCCGCCGCGGCACGGCCAGCCGCACCAGCTCCATCGCCGCCTTGTCGCCGAACATGACCGAGCCGATCTCGCAGGAGCGGACGCCACCTTCGAGATAGAGCGCGTTGACGACGGCGATGCCGGGAAATTCGTTGCGGGGAATGTGCGGCAGCATCGCCGCGGCGTCGATGTAGATGGCATGACCTCCCGCGGGCTTCACGATCGGAATTCCGACCGCCGTCATCTTCTCGCCGAGGTATTCGACACTGCGGATGCGGTAGCGGAGATAGTCCTCGTCGGTGACCTCTTCGAGTCCCGTCGCGATCGCCTCGAGGTCGTACCCGGCCAGACCGCCGTACGTCGGGAACCCTTCCGTGAGGATGAGGAGGTTGCGGCACTTCTGCGCCAGTGCGCCGTCGTTCATGGCCAGGAAGCCGCCGATGTTCGCCAGGCCGTCCTTTTTCGCCGACATCACACAGCCGTCGGCGAGCGAGAACATCTCTCTGGCGATCTCGCGCGGCGTCCGCTTCCACTGCCCTTGTTCGCGCTGGCGGATGAACCAGGCGTTCTCGGCGAAGCGGCAGGCATCGAGGAAGAACGGCTTCTTGTACTTGTCGCAGAGCGCGCGAATGCCGCGCAGGTTCGCCAGCGACACCGGCTGGCCGCCGCCGGAGTTGTTCGTGACCGTGGCCATGACCATCACCACCCGCTCGCCCTCGGAGCGCAGAACGCTCTCGAGCTGGACGAGGTCGACGTTTCCTTTGAACGGATGGACCAGAGCGGGCTTGCGGCCCTCGTCGATCACGAGATCGCGCGCCTCCGCCCCTTCGTATTCGATGTTCGCGCGGGTGGTGTCGAAGTGGATGTTGTTCAGGACGAGATCGCCCGCCTGCAGCGTCGAGTGAAAGAGGATTCGCTCCGCGGCCCGGCCCTGGTGAGTGGGGATGATGTGCGCGAAGCCGGTCAGCTCTCGGACGACGGAGTCGAACCGCTCGAACGAGCGCGAGCCGGCGTACGACTCGTCGCCCTGCATGAGGGCGCCCCATTGTGCGGCGGACATCGCGCCGGTGCCCGAATCGGTCAAGAGATCGATCGTGACGTCGCGCGCGCTGAGGAGGAAGACGTTGTTGCCGGCCGCCTCCAGCGCTCGTTCACGCTGTTCGCGCGTGGTGAAGCGGATCGGCTCGACGGCTTTGATGCGGAACGGCTCCATGATCACTGGCATGAGGCGATTGGAGCCCGAGGGGCGCACATGGCGCGATGCGGTGCATCACGTGACGACGTGATGGGGCACGGAATTGGCAGAAGAGGCCGGCATGGGCAACATTCTTTGGCTGATCATCGTGGTTCTCGTGATCCTCTGGCTGGCCGGTTTCACGCTGCACTTCGGCGGGGGCCTCATTCATGCGTTGCTGGTCATCGCCGTGATCGTGCTGATCATCCAGCTGATCACCGGCCGCCGCACGCTGTAGGGACTGGGGGTCAGAGCTTCGGTTCGCCGTACTTTCTCCGGGCCGTAGAAAACATTGCGCATCTGAAGCTCTGACCCCCTGCTTGAACGCCCCCGTTTATACTGCGCGCCCATGTCGGACCTGAAGCTCTTCAACACGCTCACGCGCGAGAAGGAGATCTTCGCGCCGCTCGTTCCGGGCGAAGTGCGCATGTACTCCTGCGGCCCGACCGTCTACAACCACCTCCACATCGGCAACTTCCGGACATTCCTCTGGAGCGATCTGCTGCGCCGCTACCTGCAGTGGCGCGGCTACCGCGTGCGGCAGATCATGAACATCACCGACGTCGAGGACAAGATCATCCGCAACGCGAAGGCCGCCGGAAAAGACATCGGGACCTACACCGCTCCGTACATCGAGGAGTTTCACAAGGCCCTCGCGGAGCTGCGCATCCGTCCGGCCGACGCCTATCCGCGCGCGACGGAGTACATCCCGCAGATGGTCAACCTCGTCGAGCGCTTGAACGGGCACGGGCACACCTATGTCGCCGATGGCTCGATCTACTTTCGCGTCATGTCGATGCCCGGGTACGGGAAACTGTCGCGCGTCGAAGTCGACAGCGCGAGCGCGTTCAGCCGCGTCGAATCGGACGAGTACGAGAAGGAGAGCGCGCGCGACTTCGTGCTGTGGAAGGCCAGGAAAGAGGGCGAGCCCTCGTGGGCGACGACGATTGGCGAAGGACGCCCCGGATGGCACCTCGAATGCTCCGCCATGTCGATGCACCTCCTCGGCGAGACGTTCGACATCCACACCGGCGCGGTCGACCTCATCTTTCCGCACCACGAGAACGAGATCGCCCAGAGCGAAGGCGCCACCGGCAAGCCGTTCGTCCGCTACTGGATCCACGGCGAGCATCTCAACATCGACCAGCAGAAGATGTCGAAGTCCCTCGGCAACATCTACACGCTCGACGAGATCAAGGCGATGGACTACGACCCGGTCGTGCTGCGGTACGCGCTGCTCTCGGTTCCTCATCGAACGAAGCTGAACTTCACGACGCAATCACTCGACGACGCCAGGAGCGCGCTCGACCGGATCGAGTCGTTCTTCCTCCGCCTCGATGAAGTGGCCGGATCGGCGCCACGCGACGCCGCGCACGCGACACAGGCCGGCGAAGCGCTGATCGGCCGGTTTCTGAGCGCGTTTCAGGAAGCGATGGACGATGACCTCAACACCGCGGGCGCGCTCGGCGCGCTCTTCACGTTCATCCGCGACGCGAACGCGGCCATCGACGACAGCAGCATCAGCTCCGGGGATGCCGAGGGGTTGCGGAGCGCGCTGCGGAAGATCGACCCCGTGCTCGATATCTTCCCCCGCCGCGACAAGACGCTCGACAGCGAGATCGAGAAAATGATCGAGGCGCGCAACGCGGCCCGCAAGGCGCGCAATTTCGCGGAGTCGGACCGCATCCGCGACGAGCTGCTGGCACGCGGCATCCTCCTGGAGGACACGCCCGGCGGAACGCGGTGGCGCAGAAAATGATCGGGTACCTCCACGGCACTCTGAAGCACCTCGACGCAACGCGCGCGCTCGTCGTGAGCAACGGCGTCGGGTACGACGTTCACATCTCCGCGCAGACGTACTACCGGCTGGAGGGGAAGCGCGAGGCCGACCTGGAGATCTACACGCACGTGCGCGAAGACGCGCTCGCGCTCTACGGCTTCGCCACGAGCGAGGAGAAGCTGGCGTTCGAGAAGCTGATCTCCATCTCAGGAATCGGCCCGACTCTGGCGCAGAAGATCCTCTCTGGCATCGACGCTCCCGATCTCGCCGACGCCGTCGCGCGCGGCGACGCCCGCAAACTCTCCACCATTCCCGGCGTCGGCAGGAAGACGGCCGATCGGATCTGCCTCGAGCTGCGCGACAAGCTCGTTCTGCCCTCACCGGAAGCAGAGAAGCGGCCGGTCACGCGCGGCGCGGTGGATGAGGATGTTCACTCCGCGCTCGTCAATCTCGGATATCGGCCGAAAGACGCCGACGTCGCCATCGAAGCGGCTCGGAAAGAGCTCGGCGGCGACGCGGAGCTCTCCGCTCTGCTCAGGGCTTCACTGCGGCAACTGACGCGGTAACGGTTCCGACTTTGGCCACGAACTCGCGCGTGAACTGATCGAGCGCATCCCAGTCGGTGTACTCACGGTCCTGCTTGAAGTCGCCTCCCCGCCCCTGCTCCCGCGCGATCTTCCGCATGATGTAACCGGTGAAGAAGCCGTACTGCGTGAACGTCTCGGCACCGCCGACGCACGTGAACGTCTCCGGCATCCATCCCGTGTCGGCGATCAGCGTGCGCACGTGTCCCTCCGCTTCGTCTCTGTTGAACTTCGCGGAAAGGCTGACCGCGACCAGGGCGGAATGACAGGCCGCGAGTGACTGGAGGTGCTGTTTGACGAATCGCACGAGCGGCTTCCGGAATTTGCCGTAGTAGACGGGCCCGGCGATCACGATCGCCTCGTACTTCTCCAGTTCGACATCCTCGGGGCAGGCGCCGATGGGGCACGCGCGCGCGTCGACGAGCTCTTTCCGGGCGATTTCGGAGATCCGGTCGGCGATCCTGGCCGTCTGCCCGTACCGGCTGTTGTAAAGGATGAGCATTTTCATAGAGATCAAGATGAGTGCGGCGGCGTTTACGGGGTTTGACGAAAGTCACGGCCCGGCGTGAGTCCCGGCACGACGACCCGTGAGAGTGGTGACGCTCGCGCGGTGCGCAACGTGGTCTCCTGAGGCCGGTTGAGGAGGATCTCGATGGAGTACGTCGGTTATGAGCGGGTTCTGGTTCCCACCGATCTGAGCGATTTTGCGGCTCTGGCTCTCAGATACGCGGCGTTGCTGCGCGAGCGTGCCGGCTCGGCGCTGACCCTGTTGTACGCCGACGAAACGTATCTGCCCGTCGACCTCCTGGAGGCGCCCCTCGGCTATTACCTCGAAAACGCCCCCCAGTCGCGCGAAAAGCTTCAGACGAAATTCACGGAATATGCAAAAGCCCAGATCGGCGGAAAGTTCGAGACGGTTGTCGTCCAGGACTCGCCGGCCCGTGCCATTCTGAACACGGCCCGCTCACTGCGCGCGGATCTCATCATCATGGGAACGCACGGCCGCCGCGGCGTGCGCCGCGCCATCCTCGGCTCGGTGACCGAGAACGTTCTTCATGAGGCGGAGACGCCGATCCTGACGGTCACACCGTCGCTCATGGCAGCCCGCGAGACGGCGATCAAGCACATTCTCTGTCCCGTCAACTTCACGTACGTGGCACGCGAATCGCTCGCGCAGGCCTGCCGCTTCGCACAGATGTTCGGAGCGGACCTCAGCGTGATGTACGTCGTGGAAGGCCTGCCCAGCGACCGCGCCGACCAGATCGAATCAGCCTTCCGGCAGTGGGTCGACCCGCAGGTTCGCGATCAATGCAAATTCACGCGGCTCCTCGTCCGGGACGGCGATCCCGCCGAGCGCGTTCTGGGCGCGGCGTTCGAGCAGAACTCGGATCTCATCGTCGTCGGCGCGCAGCACAAGTTCTTCTCCGACGCGACCGTCATCGGCACGACCACCCAGCGCATCACCCGGTTTTCGCGATGCCCCGTCCTGACCGTCGTGCGCAAAGCGAAAGCGGA
The DNA here is from genome assembly GCA_035468985.1 of Thermoanaerobaculia bacterium. GTDB lineage: Bacteria > Acidobacteriota > Thermoanaerobaculia > Gp7-AA8 > Gp7-AA8 > DASVHS01. The sequence continues at coordinate 3,202 of DATISF010000004.1, read as the reverse complement.
AGTCTTCGATCGCGCGGAGGAGAAAGAGTCGGCGATCGCCGAGACGATGTAGCGGCCGGTCGACGACCGGCCGCTACATCTCAGGTCGTCGCGGTGACGGTCGCTGTCGCCTTCCGCCCCCAGATGGCGTGGTCGATGCTCCATCGCCCCGCTCCGTTTGCGGCGATGTAGAGGAAGATGAAGCAGTAGAGCACCGCCATCTCACCCTTGTTCACGTTGGGAATGAATCCGCGCGTCGCGTGAAACATCCAGTATCCGACCGCCATCTCACCGCTGGCGATGAACGCCGCGAACGTCGTCAGCAGTCCGATGAGCAGCGCCGCCCCGCAAACGAGCTCGATCACCCCTCCCATACCGGCGATCGAGGTGAGGAGAGGTCGCGCCATGCCCTTCTCTCCCGGCGGCCATCCCAGGATCTTCTGGCTTCCATGGAGCATGAACATCGCGCCGGCAAAAATGCGGAGCAACGCATAGACGTACTCATTGAGCGGCTTGAGAATCGGTTTCACAACGGTCTCCTTGCTTATTCATGATGCAGGCCAAATGGATCTGGTGCAAGACCCCGTCATGACGACATCTGTGCGACCTGCCGCTCGGCACCCTTCGGATTCTGCAGATAGGCGTTGCCCATGGCCTGGCTCATCGGGTCGGGGAACACGTCTTCGACTCCGTTCTCCACTCCGTCGAGGATCATGCGCGCGACATCCGCGGGCGGCGTTTTCTGAAACGGAATCTGCGCGGCCATGTCGGTGTCGACCGGGCCGGCGTAGACGCCGACGACCTTGGTCTTCTGTCCGGCCAGTACGGTTCGCGCCACCTGGGTCAGCGAATGGAGTGCGGCCTTCGACATGCTGTACGACGCGAGATTCGGGAAGCCGACGAGGCCGGCGAGCGAATTGAGATAGATGATCGCGCCGCCGCCGTTCGCTGCCAGGATCGGAGCGAAAGCCTGCGTCATTTCCAGCGGGCCGAACACGTTGACCTCCATTTCCACGCGACCGGAATCGAGCCATCCCTTGTCCGAGAGCGGCGCTCCGTACCGATCGACGACGCCGGCGTTGTTGATGAGGAGGTCGACGTCCGTGGCGTACCCGGCCGCGGCGCGGATGTCCTCGCTCTTCGTGACATCGAGTTGAAGCGCGGTCACCCTGCCGCCGCCCGCGGTAAGAATCGGCTTGAGCGAATCGGCGTTGCGCGCTGCTGCATAGACGCGCTTCGCTCCTCGCGCCAGAAGCTCCTCCACGATCGACCGACCGATTCCCCGATTTGCTCCCGTAACCAGCGCCACACTGCCTTGAACTTTCATGACTTCTCCTTTCTTGACCACTCGGTCAATAACAAACCAAAAAAAATCAGCGCAAACGGTCGACGAACGCCGCCGCCGTTCGACTGAGCTCTTCGACGGACACTCCTGATTTCGCCAGGACCGACATCCCGTACGCCTCCGCGGCGAGCATCGTCGACATCGTTCCCAGATCGGTCCCCGCTGCGATCTCACCGCGTTCCACCGCCCGTGCAAGCGCGGCGCGGAAGCCGCGGAGCAGCCGGTGGTGGGTGGCGCGGCAGGTCGACGCGATGTCGGGATCGCTCGTGGCGTTCTCCATCACCGTGTTGACGATGAGGCACGCCCTGCGCGGTTTGGATGCCGCGACCGCCTTCACCGACGCGAGCAGATACGCCCGGATGCTTTCGATCCCCTCGGTGGCATGCAGCAGGAGCCGGTCGACCGTCTCGCCGTTCGCCTGCGCATACGACTCGAGGGCCTTGAGAAACACACGCCGCTTGTCGCCGAAGACGTTGTAGATGCTCTGGCGGCAGAGGCCGAGTTGCTCCTCGAGGTCGCAAATCGAGGTCGCCTCATAGCCTTTTGACCAGAAGAGCTGCATCGCTTTCCTCAGCGCCTCGTCCTCGTCGAATCCGCGCGGCCTCACCATCGCGATGTGAATGTACGTGATTCTTGACCGATCAGTCAAGTTAGAAATCGGTGTCATCCGTGAAGCGGCTCGACTCTTGAATGGCGCCACGCAGGGCCCCGATGCGATTCGCACTTCTCGTGGCGCTTCTGGCAATCCCGGCACAGGCCGCGGACCGGACCGACACTCTCCTCGCCCGCGCATGGCCGTACGCGCCGTACGCGCGGCTGACGGAGCTCGGCAACGGCGTGGCCGTCGTCTTCAGTCCCGATCTCAGCGTTCCGGGGAATTGCCGTTTCTATCGCGCCCTCGGTTTCGCCTGCTTCGACGATCCCGACTGGTCGCGCGTGCTCGACGGCATCCGCGACTACAACCTGGCCCTCCCCGACCGATCGATCCGCACGGTCATCCTCGAGACTCACGGCACCAACGGCAACGGCCTCAAGCTGCAGCGAAGCTACGACCCGGACGCCGAGCGTTCGTACATATCGGCCGGCGCGCTGCAGGAGCGGCTCGAGCCCGAGGGAATCCGCTACATCATCATCAGCGCGTGCAACTCCGGCCGTCTCCTGCGGCCCGCGATCTACCGCAATCTCGATCCGGCGCCATACGAGAAACTCTTTCTCCCGGCCACGTGCGGCATCATCGGAGCGGCATCGGAATTCAATCCGGGGCGCAGCCGCGTCACCATCATCACGCCGGCGTCGAGCCACATCGAGATGACGGTCATCGGCAACGTGAAAGAGCTCGCGCCCGCCGCGCGGCGTCTTCTCGTTCAGTCCGCGGAAAAATCGAAGATCGGTACGCTCTCCCAGTTCGCCGTTTCCGACCTGATGATGCAGATGATCACGCGCCATCCCGCGCTGCGGCTTCGTGTCGGTGCCGGTCTCGACGCCTTCTCGCGCCGGAAGAATCCCGAAGAGGCCAGCGAAGCGCTGTTCCGGTCGTTTCGCGATCATCTGGCCGCTCTCGCCCGCCGCGAGCCCACCGCCGTGTTTGCATCGGGCCAGAGCCGCTGAGCGGCGACCTGGGGAACCTCTGCGCCATCCGGCTCTCGAAGGATCAGGCGTTTTCGCATCCTGAGATCCTTCGTCGCGCTTCGCCGACTCAGGATGACGACGTGCGCAGAGGTACACCTCCAGAGAAAGCTCTGAACAAGTCGTTGGCCACGTCATCCTGAGCCGCGAAGACGGCGAAGGATCTCGAAATGGCAGGCGTTTTCGCATCCTGAGATCCTTCGTCGCGCTTCGCCGACTCAGGATGACGACGTGCGCAGGGGTTCCCTGATC
>DATISF010000003.1:0-49076 GCA_035468985.1 Thermoanaerobaculia bacterium | reverse complement strand
CCATCGACTACGCATTGATGGAGAAAGCGCGCAATGTGGCGACGGTGCGCGGCGATTTCGGGTGGTCGGATGTGGGATCGTTCGAAGCGCTGGAGAAAGTCGGGATCAAGGTGACCCACACGTCATCCTGAGTCGGCGAAGCGCGACGAAGGATCTCAGGATGCGAAAACGCCTGCGATTTCGAGATCCTTCGCTTCGCTCACGATGACGTGGCAGAAGAAATGCGACTGGCGTTCTCCCACAGAATCTTCCGCTCCACATCGTCACCCAGGCCGAGCGCACGAAAGTCGGCGACGTTCTTCCTGATCGACACAACTCCCGGCGACGGCCAGTCGGTACTCCATCGACTACGCATTGATGGAAAAAGCGCGCAATGTGGCGACGGTCCGCGGCGATTTCGGGTGGTCGGATGTGGGATCGTTCGAAGCGCTGGAGAAAGTCGGGGTCAAGGTGACCCCCACGTCATCCTGAGTCGGCGAAGCGCGACGAAGGATCTCAGGATGCGAAAACGCCTGCGATTTCGAGATCCTTCGCTTCGCTCACGATGACGTGGCAGAAAAAATGCGACTGGCGTTCTCCCACAGAATCTTCCGCTCCACATCGTCACCCAGGCCGAGCGCACGAAAGTCGGCGACGTTCTTCCTGATCGACACAACTCCCGGCGACGGCCAGTCGGTACCCCACAGAGCCTTGTCGGCCAGATCGACAAGGCGCGGCACGTATTTCGGCAGCGCTCTCGGCGGAATGCCGGAGAGATCGAGATGGACGTTGCGATGCCGGCGCGCAAGAAACACCGCCGTGTCGCCGTACATCGGCCGTCCGGCGTGGGCGAGGATGATCGTCAGATTCGGAAAATCGATCGCCACGTCGTCGATCGGCATCGGATCGGCGAACACGTTCCGCGCTTTCGGAAAGATCGACGTGCCGGTGTGAAACATCACAGGGATCCCGCGCTGCTCACATTCACGGTAGATCTCGGCGAGCTGCCACAGTTCGCCGCGATATGCGTTCGGTGAAAACAACTGATGCGGCGGATGGATCTTGATCAGGCCGATGCCGAGGTCGAGGACGCGGCCGATTTCTTTCCGCGCGTCGAGCTCGTGCAGGGGATTCACCGAGCCGACCGGCACGAGCCGGTCACGATGCGACTTCGTGAAATTCGCGATCCAGTCGTTCACCTCACGCGTGAAGCCCATCACGTCGGGCGAGACGTAGTTGATGCAGCAGGCGCGATCCACGCCGTTCAAGTCGAGAAAACGCAGCAGCGCTTCCGGGGACGAGATCACGTCGCGCGCGTCGGCGTGTGCGGCGTCATCGATCAGCGGAAGCACTTCCGGATTGATCATCGACCACGGCTGGACGTGAATGTGGCAGTCGAAGACCGGCATGCCTCAGCCGAGCATCCGCAGCCGCATGCAGACGGCGCTCTTCGGACAGGCGTCCTGAAATTCGCGCGATGCCAGCAGCTGGGGATGAACCTCGTCCCGGTCGATCTTCTTGAAGCCGCGCTTGCGGAAGTATTTTTCGGCGGTGGTGGTGAGAAGGTAGAACTCGCGGAGCCCACGCGACGCCAGGCGGTCGATCAGCTGCCGGACGATCCGGCGGCCAAGACCCTGGCGGCGATACTCGGGAAGAACAGCAATCGAACGGATCAGTGCGGCGGCCGAGTACGCCTCCGCCCCGCCGCATCCGATGATTTGCTCGCCGTCGCGGGCGACAACGAATGTGCGCCAATGATCTTCCACGCCGGCGGTCGGGAGCTCGTTCGCGACCAGGATGCCTTTGATGGCCTCGAGGTCTTCCTCCTGTGCCCCCGCGATGGCGATCTCACCCATGGCGCGATCATAGAAGAAAAAAGAGCACCGGCTGAAGCCGGTGCTCCATTCTGGTGCCTGATCAGGACTCAGTGTTCGTTCTCGGACGAGTCCGAGCGGCCCGACGAACCGATTGCGCCACCCTGGCGGGGGGTCGGCTCGTTCTCGATGTCGTCCGACTGACCGATCTTGCGGCCGAAGTCGGCGTTCGAGTCGCTCTCTTCCGGGTCCCGGCGCGATTTCGCCTCCCGGTTCACCTCGTCCGAGCTGGTCGACTCGTTGCTCTTCCGGCTCAGCTTGTCTTTCTCACGGTTCTCCATGAATTCAACCTTCCTTTCGTCTGGTTGTGAGCATCGCTGCCACAGTTATTGATAGTGCAACAGCGGTGCCGAAACCGTTGAAAACGCTGAAATCGATCAGCGAAGCTCGAACACGACGGACACCGTGTAGGACGTCTCCTGGGTGCCCGCCTCGACCGGAACTTCGCTCACGGCTTCGGCTCGCATCGCCATCGCCCGCGGGTACGGAGTCGGCGGAGCCGCCTGGCCGCCTTCATTGATCGAGATCGCGCGGCCGAGAGCCCGGCCCGCCGCCTGAGCGAGCAGAGCGGCTTTCGCGCGCGCCTCGTCGTACGCGGCGCGCATGGCCTGGTCGCGGCCGCGAGCGGGATCCGACACTTCGAATTGCAGCCCCGAAGAAGTGTTCACTCCCGCATTCACCGCGGTCTGCAGCAGCCGGCCGGCCTCGCTGACGTTCTCCCGTCGCACAGTGATGTTGTTCGAGACCTGATAGCCGAGAATCCGCGGAAGCTTGCCCTGGCCGTAGTCCTGCTGCGGATAGATCGAGAAGTTCGACGTGCGGATGTCTTTCTCGGCCGCGCCGGCCTTCTTCAACGCGGCGATCACCGCGGCCACTTTGCTGTTGTTCTCGTTCACCGCTGCGTCGACCGAGTCGGCAACGGTCTGGACTCCCACAGAGAATGAGGATCGGTCGGGCGTCACGGACGCGCGTCCTGTGCCGCTGACCGTTACCGTTTCCGGGTATGCCGGCATCGGTTCGCGGACGGCGATTCCCGACTGGGCCATCGCCGCCACGCTGAACCCAAGCGCGAATGTCATCAAAAGAAATGTCCTCATACGTCCTCCTCGTTTACCCATTAGAATGGCGCGCCCGCTCCGCCCCGCGACTCTCATGAATCCCGCCAATGGCTGATCCGAATGACAAAGTGCCGGGACAGGCGCCCGGCCGATACTACGTCGACTCACAGTGCATCGATTGCGATCTCTGCCGGGAGACCGCGCCCGCGAATTTCGTGCGCAACGAAGAGGCGGGATTCTCCTACGTCTACAAGCAACCCGAGACTCCCGAGGAAGAGACGCTCTGCAAGGACGCTCTCGACAACTGCCCGGTCGAGGCAATCGGGAACGACGGGTAACGCTCAGGCCTCAGGCCTAGCCGTCATCCTGAGTCGGCGAAGCGCGACGAAGGATCTCGGGATGCGAAAACGCCTGCCATCTCGAGATCCTTCGCCGTCTTCGCGGCTCAGGATGACGTGAACAACGACTTGTCGTCATCCTGAGTCGGCGAAGCGCGACGAAGGATCTCAGGATGCGAAAACGCCTGCCATTTCGAGATCCTTCGCCGTCTTCGCGGCTCAGGATGACGTAAACAACGACTTCTGCAGAGGTTCCTTGGGCCTGCTTTCAATGCATTTTTTTGTCGACCGTGACCTGCTCGTGCCAGTCGTCGGCGAGCAGTACTTCGATCAGCTCCTGCAGCTCCTCCATGTGAAACGGCTTCGTGAGCGCGGCGGTCATGTTGTTGCCCTTCGTGATCGTCAGGATGTCGCCCTTTCCTGAGGCCACCACCACCGGCGTCTGCTTCCCCTGCTGAATGTACCAGGCGATCCACTCCTCCCCGCTCATGCCGGGAAGGTTGAGGTCGAGCAGGATGAGTCGGGTGTCCGGATTCGACTGGAGGATGTTGATCCCTTCCATCGCGCCGGACGCCGACAGGACTTCGTATCCCCGCTTCTGGAGGTACGACTTGTAGAGCGCGAGGACGTCGGGATCGTCTTCGATGGCGAGGATCTTGTTGCTCTTGTTCGGCCGGGTCGTTTCCAGCATGCGATGGTCTCCGCGTGCCGTCCTTTGCGATTTCCGTGCAAACTGCTGAATGTTGAATAATTAATGGCCATGGGGATCGCCCTCTGGCTGCTTTGTGGCGCCGCGGTCTTCGCCGCGTCACGCATGATCCGGCCCGGCCGGCCGGACGGGTTCACCGGCGAACTGATTGCCGCGCTCATCGTTGCCCTCGCCGCGGGGCTCGGGGCGACGGCGCTCGATTTCGGCGGCTGGAACGAGATCGATTGGCGCGCCGGCGCCTTCGTGCTGACCTGCTCGTTCGCCGCGGTCGGCACGGCGCGGGTGCTGCGTCTTCTCACGCGGAGAGTCGCGTAAGCGTGTTCCGGGGCATCGCCGTCATCCTCCTCCTCATCCTGAACACCGCCTTCTGGGGCACGCTCGTTCTCCTTGGCGGTCTGGTCAAGCTGCTGGTCCCGAAGCGTGAGTCGCGCCGCAATCTGCGAATGTTCATGGCCGAGTTGGGCGACCGCTGGGCGGGGGCCAACAACGCCGTCTTCGATCGCATGCTGACCACGCAGTGGGATGTCGCCGGGCTGGAGGGTCTGCGCATCGACGCGCACTACCTGATCATCAGCAACCACGTTTCGTGGGTCGATATCTTCGTGCTGTTCCGCGTCTTTCACCGGCGCGCGCCGTTCATCCGCTTCTTCCTCAAGCGGGTGCTGATCTGGTTTCCGGTCGCCGGCCAGGCCTGTTGGGCGATGGACTTCCCGTTCATGCGCCGCTACACCGCCGAATATCTGGAACGTCATCCCGAACGGCGCGGCCGCGACCTGGAGACGACGCGCGTGGCCTGCCGCCGTTACCGGCGCATCCCCGTGTCGATCCTGAACTTTCTGGAAGGGACGCGTTTCACGCGCGAGAAGCACGCGGACCAGGAATCACCTTATCGCCACCTGCTGCGCCCTCGAGTCAGCGGGATCGCGTTCGTGCTGGCGTCGCTCAGCGAGCAGCTCGACTCGATCGTCGACGTCACCATCGCCTATCCAACGTCCGAGGTGACGATGTGGGACTTCGTGACCAGCCGGATCAGGAAGATCTCCGTGCGCATGCGGCGTCTGGACACTCCGGGCCAGTTCCTGACGTCCGACATCACCGAGCCCGGTCCGGCGCGCGACGCGTTCAAGATCTGGGTCGAGCAGTTATGGCACGACAAGGACGAGACCATTGAAGGCGTGATGTACCGTGGTACACTAGTACCATGAGTGAAACGTACGAAGTCGAGCGCGTGCAGACCGGAGTCCGGATCGAGAAGCGGATCCTCAAAGTGTTGAAAGGATTCGCCGAATACCACGACCTCTCCCTGGGCGACCTGCTCGAGGGAATCGTTCTCCACGTCTTCGAAGGAAAGCTCCCCTTCGGCGACGCCAGCCTGAAAAAGATCGCCGAACTGAAGAAGGTCTATCACCTCGATCTCGATGCCAAGGCCAGCCATCAGCTGATCGAGCGCAAGCCCGCAAAGGCGCGCCGCTCATGATCATCAACGCGGCGCGCTGGGCGTTCTCACTGGCGCTGGCGATTCAGGCCGCATTGTCTCTGCATCATCAGGGCGGAGCCGCACAGACGGTCATCTGCGTCGCGGAGATCGTGTCCGCGGTCCTTTTTGCCATTCCCGCGACCGTGAAGATCGCCGGCATCGCCCTCGTGGCCATCTTCGTGTTCGCCGGGATCGCGCACGGAGGCTTCACCGCAATGTGGCTGATCTATCCGACGCTGCTCGTGCTTCTGATCCTCGGCCTTTCCGCGTCCAACCGCGCTCATGACTAATGCCGAATTTCTCGCCGCCTTCGAGGCCTGCTCGCTCGACGAGTTCCATCACCGCGACCACATTCGGGCTGCCTGGTGTTATCTAGCCGCCAATCCGCTCCTCGAAGCAGTGCAGCGATTCACCGCGTCGCTCAAGCGTTTCGCGGGTGCACACGGACAGCCCCAGCTGTACCACGAGACCATCACCTGGGCGTTTCTCTTCCTGGTCCACGAACGCATGCGGGCTGGTGAGGCCTGGAACGCGTTCGCCGCGCGGAATCCTGATCTGCTTGCCTGGAAGCCGTCGATCCTCGATCGTTACTATCGCGCCGAAACGCTCGCTTCCGAGCGCGCCCGCCGCACGTTCGTGCTCCCCGACGGCGCCCTCGGTTAACGTGCACGTCCGTAAGTACGAAAAATTTCGTTGGTAATAACATACTTGACTCACCCAACGAAATTGGATAATATTATTCGGCGTGACAGGCTGGCGGTGGTGCTATGTCTGTTCGTTGTACTTGGTACCGATTGCCGACCAGTAATGGGCATCCGGCTCGTAGCACACGGCGTAAGTGGTGTACCTGGGTTCTCCGAAAACGTCGGTGTAATCGACACGGCCATAGATATAGATAAAGAGTTCGCCCTTCACGATGGCGACGCGCTCGTCTTCAGTCAACAGTGGCGTCTTAATTTCGATTTTCATACTCTTGCCGGAACCAACTGGAAGTGCGCTATGTGCGGCATCATGTCCGGTGGTGGCTGTCCACATCTCTTGAGCCTTGGGGCTGTCAAGGAACGTGACATCTTTAGCTTTAACACATTCGCCATGCGGGCAGAAATTGAAAGCAGAAGAAAACCCGGTATTGGCGAATTCGACCAGCAGTTTGGACGGTTTCCCGCGGTTGTGATCCCACTCGGGGATGACGGACAGCGTTATCCACGCACGGACTACGCGACTAAGCGCTTGCAACTGTTTTTCGGCGATCACAACGGAGCGGCGGGTGTCTTCTTGCCCTTTGCGCGTCAACTCAAGACTTTTCTCTGTCTCGCCCTTGCTTTCCTCGTATACCTTATCGGCGTGGTCATTACCCCTAACCATCTGCTCCCAGGTTTTAATCGTGTAAGCCAAGAAAGCAGCCGTGACAAGCAAAGTGAGAAGTCCCACAACATCTTGGAACCCGATCTCCGGTTTCCACTGAAGCCATGGGGCCTCGTGCCTAGCTTGGGTTGTGTTGCTGGCGGGATTGCTCTGGTGTGTGGGGCTGCCTTGTGTGGACTTGCCAGTATCTACGCGGCTCTGCGCGGGCAGATTCTTACTTGCGTGGGGTTGCTTGTCGCGTGTTATCCCTTGCTGTTCTCGGGGATTTGGCTGCTGACTAGTCGTGCTCGCAGAAATGATGGCCACGAGCAGTCATTTTAGTTCTGATTCACTGAGAGACGCTGGCCGACGCTTCTTCGGTTCATGCTTAGGCACGTCCTGTTTTTTTACTCCGAAGAGAGCGCGAGCGAGTTTCTGAAAGCGCGTTGGCTCATCGTCTGCGGGCGACTTCCTCTCATCGCTCATATCGCGATGATACGCCCTATGGCTCTAGGTGAGATTTCAACTGTCGAAGACGGTGAAGCTCGCGCACGTGTCCGCCGATCTCGCGCTCAAGGTTCTCAATCACGGCGTAGTCGAACACATGGCGTTCTGTTCCGAACCATCCACCCGATACCGAATTGGGCGTGACCGATTCCGTAGCGTTTGCAACGCCGAACGGGCGGTCCTCAAGTTGCGCGCCTACGCTTGCCAGTGACGCGCCGATCATCTTCGCGCGAACAATCAGCGGCCCAAGTTCCCTCTCGTGTTTCTTGATGGCAAAAAGCACTTCACCTAACTGATGGGCATTCTCTGTGTCTGTCATCCCGCATTAACTCCAAGTAACTTGGAGGCAATCTTACGCCTCATTACCGACCCATTCAATAGTTATGTCGGCTCAAAGCTTCCGCTTTCCGCGGCCCTGACGCCTTGAGCCTACTCTGCTCGCGTCAGATCAGCGTACGTGAGGCGCGCGGACGGGATCATCGCCAGAGCGCGGATGAACCGCTCGCCATCAGTAGACTTGCGCTGGTTGAACCGGAATGCCTGCTCATCCACGTATGCGCTCAGGTGGTACGGCTCGACGCTGACATACGTTCCCTTGAGCGTCCGCTTGAGCAAGCTCCAGAAGTTTTCGATTCCCTGAGTGTGGACGTTGCCGCGCACGTACTCCTCTGCGTGATTGATGAACTGATGGACGAAATCCGTCATGAGCGTGGCGCCTTCGTCCGTCATCAGCTTCGCTCCGCGCTCGGCGTTGTCGCGGATGAACTGACGGCGGATGGATGGCTCCAGATCAGCGATGACTTGTGCGCGGACTTCTCCGTCTCGCTCCAGCACGCCCATGACGATTGCTTTTCCCGCGCGCGGTCCTGACGTGCGGCGGCCAAGGCCCTTCTTCTCGCGCTTGCTCGCGTGCATGTTCTTCAACGCGCCGCCGATGAACGTCTCGTCGGCTTCGACGATGCCCGCAAGCTTCTTGTCGAAGGACTTCGCTTTGATGGCTGTACGGACGCGGTGGAGCATGAACCATGCGGTTTTCTGGGTGACGCCGATGGCGCGATGCAACTCATACGACGACACGCCATTCTTGCAATTGGCCGTCATCCAGATCGCGACGAACCACTTATCCAGACCGATGGGCGAGTCTTCGAAGATCGTTCCCACGCGGACGGAGAACTGCTTTTTACAGCCCTTGCACTTCCAGAGCTTGCGCGTCGAGATGAAGGAGTTCTCGGCCGACTGGCAGAAGGGGCAGAACACGCCGTCAGGCCATCGCAGAGACACGGCAAACGCGAACGCGCGCTCAGGGTCCGCGAAGTAAACGATGGCTTCCTGAAGGGTTTTCGGGAAGTACGGCTGATCGGGGTTGCTCATACCGACAAGATAGGTCCGAGAGGCGGGTGTGTCAAGTATATTATTGCCATTTCGTTGACGATACGAAACCCTTCGTATACGGTGTCCGTATTCAGAGGAGCCGAATGACCGACCGAGAAGTTCCCCGACCCACCGACGCCGAACTGGCCATCCTGCGCGTGCTGTGGGAGCGCGGTCCCAGCACCGTCCGCGACGTTCACGATGCGCTGAGCGGGAGCCAGGCCACCGGCTACACGACCGTCCTCAAGCTGATGCAGATCATGACCGACAAGGGTCTGGTCATCCGCGACGAATCGCAGCGCGCTCACGTCTATCAGGCCAGTCAGACCGAGCAGAAGACGCAGCGGCAGATCGTGGCTGATGTCGTCCGGCGCGCCTTCGGCGGTTCCCCGGCCAAGCTCGTCATGCAGGCTCTTTCCGGCCGCAAAGCATCGGCCGCAGAGCTCAATGAAATCCGCGAATTGCTCGACAGGCTGGAAGGAGACAAGGGATGAGCACGAATGATCTTCTCGGGGGACCGCTCGCGCAGGCTATCGGGCTGGCGCTGCTGCACGCGCTGTGGCAGGGCGCCGTCATCGCCGGACTGGCCGCGGCGGTTCTCGGCCTGCTGAGCCGGCGCAGCGGGTCCGTTCGTTACGCGGTCGCGTGTGCGGGACTCGGGCTCGTGTTTGTTGTCGCCATCGGAACGGCGGCGCGCTCCTACACCTTGCGCGATGCCGTCTCGCCGTTGCCGCGAACCGCTCTCGCCGCTCCCCTGCCGGACGACACCGTGGTCATCGCTGCTCACGACGCGCCGGCTTCGTGGAACGAGCGCCGGGTCGCGGCGCTGGATCTCGCCCGCGTCCACGCGCCTCAGATCCTCCTTCTCTGGCTCGCCGGCGTTCTCATCCTCAGCATGCGGCTGGCCGTGAGCTGGTCGCGCGCGCGTTCCCTGACCATCGACGGCGCCGCGAGCTCCGACGCGACGTGGCAGCGGATCGCATCGCGGCTGGCACGCCAACTCGGATTGCGCAACGCGGTGCAGGTGCTGGTGTCGAGCCGCATCGACGTGCCGAGCGTCGTCGGCTGGATCACGCCCGTGGTCCTCCTTCCCGTCAGCAGCTTCAGCGGCCTGACCCCGGAACAGCTGGAGATGGTCCTGGCGCACGAGCTGGCGCACGTTCGCCGCCACGATTTCGTGATCAATGCGATGCAGTCCGTCATCGAGACGCTTCTCTTCTACAACCCGGCCGTCTGGTGGCTCTCCCGGCAGATCCGCGTCGAGCGCGAGAACTGCTGTGACGATCTCGCGGTGGCTGTCTGCGGCGATCCGCTGGCGTACGCGCGTGCGCTTGCGCAACTCGAGGAGCTCCGCGCACCGGCGCTCGCCATCGCCGCCAACGGTGGTTCGGTGATCGAGCGCGTCCGCCGTCTCGTCACTTCGCGCAGCGAGCGCACGATCATCTCGTCCGGATGGACGGCCGCGGTAGCCATGACGACATTCGTCCTGCTACTGGTCGCCGCCACGACTCCCACGTTTGCCGCGCGGCAGCCGAAGCCGGCGGTTGCTCCGCCCGCACCTTCCGCAACACCCGCGGTCCCTGCCACGCCCAAACCGGCGCCAGCGCCGAGAGCGAGAGCAAGCGCCACGCGCGTCGAAGTTCAGGCGCCGAGGGCCGCGGTCGAGCAGGCAGTGGCGGAGGGCGTCGAGGGAGCGATGGCGGACGTCGAACCGTTTGTGGTCGATGTCGACGTCACTCCAGAGCCGGACGATCCGGAAGATGAGTCCTCGACGCCTCCCGGCAAGATGAGCATCGACGACCTGATTGCCCTGCGAATCCAGGGCGTCACTCCCGAATACATCGAGCAGATGCGATCGGTCTTTCCCGAAAGCACGGTCCGCCAGGTCATCGCACTGAAGATCCAGGACGTCACGCCGCAGTACGTTTCGGAACTGCGAGCCGCAGGTGTGCCCATCGAGTCCGCGCGCGAGGCGATCTCGCTCCGCGTGCAGGGCGTCAATCCGGAGTTCGTCCGCCAGCTCGCGGCAGCCGGTTACGACCACCTCTCAGTCCGCGACCTGGTGCGCCTGGCCGTCTCGGGCGTGAACGCCGATTTCATCCGCGAGATGTCGAAGTACAAGAAGTAGGAGGATCCGTGAAACGAGCCGCTGCCCTCGCCGCACTGCTGTTGCTGGTGACCGGAACCATGGCCGCCGCCGAGATTCGCGGTGCCTGGACCGCCGAGGCGCAGGCCGACGGATCGCTCCAGATGAATCTGACGAGCCGGAACAACAATCACGGCGAGTCGATGCCGCTCAATGACTTCACCGGGCTCTCGTCCACCGCGATCGACGCTGCGACGCAGACGCCCGTCACGTTCGAGCTGCGCCGCGAAGCGGGCAACGTGGCGTTCGAGGGAACGTTCAAGGGCGGATTCGGCGCGGGACAGTTCACCTTCACACCGAGCCCCGACTATCGCGCGACCCTTCGAAGCCTCGGCGTCACGTTCGAAGACACCGACCGTGACGAGGACCGCGAGCTGATGACGATGGCACTCCTTGATGTCTCGACCGCCTACATCCGTTCGATGCAGGCCGAGGGGTATCGCCAATCCGCCGAGACGTACTTGAAGATGCGAGTCTTTCGGATCACGCCCGAGTACGTGCGCGACATGCGTGCGTCCGGCTACAAAACCCTTTCCGCGGACGAACTGGTCACGAGCCGCATCCACAGAGCCACGCCGGAGTTCGTGCGCGAGATCGCCGGCCTCGGATACCGCGATCTGGCATTCGACGACCTCATCGCCTTCCGCATCCACCGCGTCACCCCGGAGCTCATCCGCGACCTCCGCGACCTCGGCTACACGGACATTCCTGCCGACCAGCTGGTGGCAATGAGCATCCACCGGGTCACCCCCGAGTTCATCCGCGAGATGAAGGACGCCGGCTACGAGCACGTTCCGGTCGAGAAGCTCATCTCCATGCGCATCCACGGCATCGACGCGACCTTCGTGAAGAAGATGAACCGCTCGCAATGATCAGTGCCGCGCCGCGCGCCGTTTCGACACGGTGCGCGAGGGCTGCCATCCAAGCTGCACGATCTCGAAGTCGCCCGCTTTGATCGACCCGAATTCCGGGTTGAGCAGATCGTTCATCCAACGCGTGTCGTACGTTCCGGTGACGTACATGTCGCTGCCGTTGTCCGCCACGATCAGGCCGTAGGTCTTCATCGCCTGCAGGATCTTTCGAACCGGCTCCGCGAACGACGAGATGTCCTTCGAGGCCTTGAGCCGCAGCCGCGCCCCCATCGGCAGCGCGCCTGAAGTACCGCCGGCGCGGTGGGATGCCGGATAAACGTAGCCGTTCGTGCTACGGACCGTGACGCGAAACGCGTGGCGGATCGGATCCGGTCCATAGGCCTCATCGTAGCGGATCAGCCCCGGCAGAATGGCCAGGCCAGCCGCGTCCGCGCTCGTCCAGCCGTCCGGACGGCGTGCATTCGAGTCGAGAAGAAAGACCGCGCCCGATCCCGCCTGCCAGCCCGAGCCGTCCCAATGGAGGGCGTAAAGCTCGTAGAGGATGCGCTTGTCGCGATCGACGATGAGCATGTGGCGGTCGCCGTCCGCGTTCGGATCGTTCCCGGCCAGGCCCCCCTCGATCCATTTCTGCTGCGTCTTGGCCTCCTCCGGAATCGGATAGCCCGGGTCGCCGAGGTCGCTCTCGTCGGCGTAGTCGAAGGTGACCGGAACGCGGGGCTGCGAGCCGGAGACGACGATGTAGGGCATCCCGTAGATCGGCGAGCCGGCATCGCCGCTGTCGCCGCCGAAATCGGGATGCATCCCGCGCGTCGGTCCGATGAAGGAGATGAACGCGGCGCTGTTCGCGTCGACGGGTGCGGCGCTGATGTCCGCGTTCCACCAGTTGTCCGGCGGGAAGAGCGGAAGAGGAGCCGGGAGCGTGCCGCCGCGCTGCGGAGCCTGCGGAAGCGCCGGGGCGGCGAGCATGAGGGCCACGGTGACGATGACGGCGATTCTCATGGCGTTTCAATCTCGGCACGCGCCGCGGCGGACGACGTGCTGCGGATCACGGCCCGGTTCGAAGAACGGCGGGACGTTGCTGTTTCATCACAACGCGGACAACAGAAACCTCTGCGCAAGTCGTGATTCACGTCATCCTGAGCCGCGAAGACGGCGAAGGATCTCGAGATCGCAGGCGTTTTCGCATTCTGAGATCCTTCGTCGCGCTTCGCCGACTCAGGATGACGACATGTGCAGAGGTTCAACCTCTCGCCGCCTTGATCAGCGCTTCCATGTGATTGAGATAGCGCTCGAACGCCCGTCGTCCCGCGGCGGTCAGCGAGTACTCGGTCTTCGGCATGCGCCCCTCGAACGATTTCCGCATCGTGATGTAGTTCGCTTCCTCGAGCTTGCGCGTGTGGACGCTGACGTTGCCGTCGGTCGTCTCCAGGATTCCCTTCAGCTCGGTGAAGGTGAGACTCGGGTTTGCTGCAAGCGCGGCGACGATGGCCAGCCGCGTTTTCTCGTGAATGAGCCGGTCGAAGTCCGGAATCTTCGTCTCGACCGGCTGGCGCCGAAGCGCTGCTTTAGCCGCCATAGTTCCTCGCGATGATCAATCCGAATGCGATGTGCAGGGCACCGAACCCGGCGCCCATCAGGATGTTTCCGATCGTCAGAGGCACGAAGCAGGCCGCGAGCCCCAGCAGCATGAAGCAGAAGCCCATGACCGGGACGGCGCGGATCGAGAATGCGCCGCTGCTGATGAACGACGCTCCGTAGAGCAGCAGCCAGAGCGCGGGGAGCGGCGCAAACATCGCCGCGCGGAACAACAGGAGCGTCATGAGCGCCGCGGCGATGAGCGGCGCGCTGTACGCGGTGAAGAAGCGCCGCGTCGGGGCGGCGCGGAACGACACGCCCGCGTGCCGCATCTTCCGCACCATCGTGAACGCCGCGACGATGAGCGCGATCACCGCTTCGCCGAGCCAGATCATGAGCCAGATCCGCGGTTGAACCGTGTAGGACGCGGCGATGACCGCCGCGGCGAGCGCCGTGACTCCAATGACGATGCCGCCCCGCCCCGGGATGGAGGTGAACGCCGACGAGCGCTCCATCGCCTCGCGGATGTAGCGGATGTTGTGGAGAGCGTGATCGTGGAGAGCCAGGCGATCACTCATCACGGCGATTGTACTTGGCAGCGCAAAGCGATTCAACGACGTTCTTTCCGGTTCCGCAGCGCGGATGCCTCGGGGCCGGCCGTGGCGGGTTGATCCACGAACCACCAGCTCTCGATGGCCCCTCCCGTGGCGCGCACGACGGGATGATCGACGCCGCGGCGCACGTCGTCGAGAATCTTCCGCTTCGACTCCCCCGCCGCGAGGATCATCCGCAGCCCCGCCTCGCGAATCACGGGCAGCGTCAGCGTGACACGCCACTGGTTGAGCCGCGGAACGAACACCTCCGCGGCGATGCGATCGTTGACGTCGAGCACCGGCGTACCGGGGAACAGCGAGGCCGTGTGTCCGTCATCGCCGACGCCGAGGAGAATGACGTCGAGTTTGTCGATGGCGAGGCCCTTCCAGTCGGACTCGAACTGGCGCGCCGTCTTGGCCGGATCGTTCAACTCCGTCCGGAATCTCAGAAACTCGTGGCCGGGCGACATCCCATCGCGAAACAGCGTTCGCTGGATCATCGCGGCGTTCGACTGTGGATCCTCGAGCGGCACGTACCGCTCGTCGACGACGACCCAGATCACGTGCGTTTTCGCCAGCTCCTCGCGATACGGCGACGCGCCCAGCAGTTCGTAAAGCGGTTTGGGCGTGGAGCCTCCGGACAGCGCGACGGTGGCGCGGTCCTTTCCGCTCACGCGCTGGAGAATCGTCGCCGCCGCGCCGCGGATGAGGTCATCGGTGGAGTCGAAGATGCGCAGGTTCACTGCTTCATCCTGACGCCGACCCCGGCGAGGCGGATGGATCTCCGCGGCCGAGATGCTTCGCTCCGCTCAGCATGACGTGCCTTCACGCGATTTTGGATGCCAGGTGGGTGGCGATGGGCAGCACTTTCATGAAAACGCGATCCGACTCCGGGCGTTTCAGCTGCCGGACGATGACCTCATGCGAGCGGCGGCCGAGGAGTCGCGTGACGGAGTCGAAGGTCTGAGTCGCGCCGTCGATCGTGGCCGTGAGAACGCCACGCTCGTGGTCGCGCCGGATCATCGCTTCCGATCCGCGCTCGAACTCGATCCGCACCTGCGTCACCGCTCCCGGCTCACACGCCGACTTCTCCAGATCGAACTCGTACTCGATGTCGTTGACGCGGCCGGGGTCGGACTGCGCGTTGATCCACGCCGCGAAGTACAACGATTCGATCCAGGTCCCGAACAGATCCTCGGCCCCTTCCGCCGCCACAAGGCGCATGCGCCGGATGCGAAGGAGCCGCTGGCGCATCGGCGGAGGATCAAACAGCGACGCCGTGGCGATTCTCCAATCCTCGAGCCGCACCCAGTTGAGATCCGCGGGGGCCGTGAACGTCCTCTCCGCGATCTGGCGCAGCCAGACGACGTCACTGATCGAATCGAAATGCACGGAATCGACGATCAGGTGATCGGCCGAGTCCAGCAGCGTCTCGACGTAGGCGTAGTCGTCGTTCGGGAGATCGCCGATCCACCACACGGCGACCGGCATGTCGGGGATGAGCAGGGCATTCACGAGCGGCGGGATATGCCGAACGCGCGAGCCGCCCGCGACGATCGCCACCTCTTCCGAGCAGACCTGCTTCTCGCCCGCGACGAGATGGCAGTTCGCGCTGATCCACGAGGTGATCTCGGAAGGGGCATGCGGGTCGGCGCGGATGACGATGGCGCGTTGCGGAACGGACTCGCTGGCCCGCGACAGCGTTTCGCTGGCAGCAGAGTGGTCGCGCGGATTGGTGGTGTGTGCGACGACGTTCCAGAGGGCGGCGCGCATGACGGCGCGCTCGCCCTCCTTCTCGCTCCGCCACAGTTCGGCGAGACTCTTCTCGATCGACGAGTAATCGACCGGCAGTTCGGCGGCCGGTTGTGGCGGATTGGCCGTCATGGCCGTCTCCATCGGCGTCCGTCGCGCTCCATCAGCACGTCGGCCGCCTCCGGTCCCCACGTCCCTGCCGAGTAAAACTTCGGCGGGTTCGGATCGTCGGCCCAGCGCTTCAGCAGCGGATCGAGCCACGCCCACGCCGTCTCCACCTCGTCACGGCGCGCGAACAGGGTCGAGTCGCCGAGCATCGTCTCGAGCAGCAGCCGCTCGTACGCTTCGGGCGGCTCAGCGCCGAACGAGGTCGCGTAGCGGAACTCCATCGTCACCGGCGCCGTGCGCACGGTCGGACCGGGAAGCTTCGAGTCGAACTTCAGCGAGATTCCCTCGTCCGGCTGGATGCGAATCGCCAGCACGTTCGAATGCGTCTTGATGTTGCTGAACAGCGGATGCGGCACAGGACGGAAATGGATCGAGATGTCGGTCACGCGTTTCGGCAGACGCTTGCCGGCACGGATGTAGAACGGGACGTCCGCCCATCGCCAGTTGTCGACGAACACCTTCATCGCCGCGAACGTCTCGATCCTGGAGCCCGGATCGACGTTCGGCTCCTTCCGATATGCCGGAACAGACTCTCCGAGAACCGACCCATCGGCGTACTGGCCGCGGACGGCGAGAACGTCCTCGCGTCCTGCCGGAAAGGCGCGCAGCGCGCGAAGCACTTTCACTTTTTCGTCGCGCACCGCGTTCGCTTCGAATGCCACCGGTGGCTCCATCCCGATCAGAGAGACGAGCTGCAGCATGTGGTTCTGGATGATGTCGCGGGTGATGCCGGCGGTCTCGAAGTAGCTGCCCCGCTTCTCGACACCGATCGACTCCGCCACCACAAACTGGATATGGTCAATGTATTGACGATTCCAGAACGGCTCGAAGATGGCGTTCCCGAAGCGCAGAACCAGCAGGTTCTGCACGGTCTCTTTGCCGAGGTAGTGGTCGATGCGGAAAACCTGGCGCTCGCGGAAGGTGGTGACCGCCACCCGATTCAGCTCGCGCGCCGATTCGAGATCGTGTCCGAACGGCTTCTCGATGATCACCCGCGTGTACGGCCCGCCGCGCTCGGGATCGGTGACCATCCCCTCGTTGCCGAGGATCTCGCAGATGATCGGGAAGAACTGCGGCGGCACGGCAAAGTAATAGATGCGACGGCCGCCCGCTCCGCGCGAGCGATCGCATTCCTCGAGCTTCTTGCGCAGCCGGACGTACGCTTGCGGCTCGCCGAACTCCCCCTGCACATAGAAGAGCCCTTTGGCGAAGTTCTCCCACACGGCTTCGTCGACCGGTTTGGTGCGCGCGAACTTGTCGCACGCCTCGCGCATCGCCATGCGGAACGCGTCATCCGTGTACTCGGGACGCGCGAAACCGATGATCGACTGCCCCGCGGGGAGCAGGCCGTCGTGTGCGAGCGAGTAGAGGGCCGGGATGAGTTTCCGCTGAGTCAGATCGCCCGACGCGCCGAAGATGACGAGACAAGATGCGTCAGGCACACGTTCCTGATCGAGACCCTCGCGGAGAGGATTGGTCTCCAGGACAGGCGCAGCAATCGTCATGTGCGGTGATTGTAGCGTCATCCTGAGGCTCGCAGCAGGCCAGGGATCTCGTCGACGAGATGCTTCGCTTCGCTCAGCATGACGTGCGTTTGGTATTCTCCCGCACCATGCAGACCTCCTCTTCCCGCGTCGCCGTGATCCGCGGCGTCCGCACGCCTTTCGCAAAATCCGGAACCGTCTACGCGCGGCTCACCGCGCTCGATCTGGGCAAGCTCGCGGTCACGGAGCTCGTCGAGCGCAGCGGCATCGATCCCGATTCCGTGCAGGAACTGATCTTCGGCAACGTCATCCCCTCCGTCAAAGCCCCCAACATCGCCCGCGAGATCGTCCTCGGCACCGGTTTGCCGAAGAAGATCCCCGCCTACACCGTCGGCAAGGCGTGCGATTCCGCGGCCCAGGCCATCACCTCCGGAGCCGATCTGATCTTCCGCGGCTATGCCGACACGGTCGTCGCCGGCGGAGCCGAATCGCTGTCCGACGTGCCTCTCCTCTTTTCGCGCAACATGACCGAAGCGTTCATGGGCGCGGCCAAGGCCAGGAGCGTGACGGGGAAGCTCGGCGCGTTCAGGAAAGTGCGGCCGAAGGATCTCGCCCCCGACGCTCCGGCGATCGCCGAATCGACGACCGGCCTGACCATGGGCGAGTCCGCCGAGAAGATGGCCAAGGAGAACGGCATCTCGCGCGAGGCGCAGGACAAGTTCGCGCTGCAGAGCCACCACCGAGCCGCGCGGGCGACCCAGAGCGGGCGATTCAAGGAAGAAGTGATGACGGTCGTCGTCCCGCCCGGATTCGACACGATCGTCGAGACCGACAACCTGATCCGGGGCGACACGACGCTCGAAGCGCTCGCGAATCTCAAGCCGGTGTTCGACCGCAAGTACGGAACGCTGACCGCCGGCAATTCCTCTCCGCTGACCGACGGCGCCGCCGCGGTCGTGCTGATGTCGGAGGAGAAAGCGAAGTCGCTGGGCATGAAGCCGATCGGATTCATTCGCAGCTACGCGTACGCGGCGACCGATCCGTTCGACCAGCTGCTGCAGGGACCCGTGTTTGCGCTGCCCATCGCGCTCGAACGCGCGGGGCTGACACTCAAAGACATCGACGTCATCGAGATGCACGAGGCGTTCGCGGCGCAGGTGCTGTCGAACATCCAGTGGATCGGCTCGAAGAAGATCGCCGAGCAGAAGCTGGGGCGCAGTGAGCCGATCGGCGACATCGATCCGGAGAAGATCAACCCCACCGGCGGATCCATCGCCCTCGGACACCCGTTCGGAGCGACCGGCGCGCGCATCGTCACGACAGTCTGCAATGAGCTGCAGCACACCGGAAAGCAGTACGGGCTGGTCACGATCTGCGCCGCGGGTGGGATGGGTGTGGCGATTGTGTTGGAACGAGAGTGATGACGCCCTTCCTGCTGGCCCTCACTCTTTTCGCCGCTGGACCTCCGCTCGACGATCCGACGCGTCAGCTCATCCACGATATCTACAAACAGCTCGTCGAGATCAACACCACGGAGTCGGCCGGCAACATGACCACGGCGGCCGAGGCGATGGCGGCGCGGCTGCGATCGGCGGGATTCGCAGAATCGGACGTGAAGGTTCTCAGTCCCGAGCCGCGGCATGGCAATCTCGTGGCGCGGCTGCATGGATCCGGCGCGAAGAAACCGCTTCTGCTTCTCGCCCATCTCGATGTCGTGGAAGCGCGGCGCGAGGACTGGTCGACCGATCCGTTTCAGCTCGTCGAAAGCGACGGCTGGTTCTACGGCCGCGGCACGGGCGACGACAAGGCCATGGCCGCGAACTGGATCGCCACGCTGATCCGCCTCAAACGGGAGCACTTCGTCCCCGACCGCGACATCATCGTCGCCCTCACCTCAGACGAGGAGACCGGGAACTACAACGGCGTCGATTGGCTCTTGAAGAACCACCGCGACCTGATCGACGCGGGACTGGCGATCAACGAAGGTGGCGGCGGCGCGATCCGCAACGACAAGTACCTTTACAACGGCGTCGGTGCGAGCGAGAAGGTCTACGTCACGTTCTCGCTGACGGTTCACAACAAGGGCGGGCACAGCTCCGTGCCGCAGAAGCCGAACGCGATCTACCAGCTCGCCGAAGCCCTGACCCGCCTGGAGAACTACGAGTTTCCCGTGAAGCTGAACGAGGTCACGCGCGCGTACTTCCGCAGGCTCGGCGACATCGAAGGGAGCCAGCTCGGCGCGGACCTCAAAGCGCTGGTTGATCGGGAGGATCGCGCCGCGGCGGCGCGTGTGGCGGAGACTCCTGCGTTCAACGCCCGCCTCCGCACGACGTGCGTGGCCACGCGCCTCAACGCCGGCCACGCCGATAACGCCCTGCCGCAGATGGCCAACGCCACGGTCAACTGCCGTGTTCTACCGGGTGAAGATCCGGAGGAAGTGCGGAACACGCTGGTCCGCGTGCTCAACGATCCAGCCATCGAAATCACCTGGATCGACAGGGCCAAGCCGAGCGTGCCGTCGCCGCTGGCGCCGGAAATCATGGGACCGGTCGAACAGCTCACCAGCGAGTTCTGGGGCGTGCCCGTTCTGCCGATGATGGCGTCGGGAGCGAGCGACAGCCTCTACCTGCGAAACGCAGGCATTCCCACGTATGGAATCTCCGCGCTCTTCGGCGACATTCACGAGAATCGCGCGCACGGAAAGGACGAGCGGGTTGGAGTGAAGCAGTTTTACGAATCATCCCAATTCCTCTACGCTCTGGTGAAGCGCCTCGCATCGTGAGTCTCGTTCACGCGGTTTGCCCGCACGATTGCCCGGATACGTGCTCGATGATCGTCACGGTCGAGAACGGCCGGGCCACGCGCATCGACGGAAACAAGCAGCATCCCGTCACCCAGGGTTTCCTCTGCACGAAAGTCTCGCGCTACGTCGAGCGCACGTATCACGCTGACCGGCTTCTCTACCCGCAGATCCGCACCGGGGCGAAGGGAGAAGGAAGGTTCCGTCGCGCCACCTGGGACGAAGCGCTGGAGCTGATCGCCGCACGGCTGCAGTCGATCATCGACTCACCGGAGGGCCCGCAGGCGATCCTTCCCTACTCGTACGCCGGAACGATGGGCCTGATCCAGGGCGAGTCGATGGACCGCCGCTTCTTTCACACGATCGGGGCGTCGCTCCTGGCCCGAACCATCTGCGCGAGTGCCGGCGCAGAGGCGCTGAGTCTCACGTATGGAACGCGGATGGGGACGGACACCGAGAGCGTCGGCGAGGCGAAGCTGATCATCCTCTGGGGTACGAACACCCTGACGGCAAATCCGCACCTGTGGCCCTTCGTGCGAAAAGCGAAGGCGAAGGGCGCGCGTGTGATCTGCATCGACCCGCTGCGCACGCGCACGGCCGTGGCCTCCGACGAGCACATCCCGATCCGTCCCGGCACCGATGCCGCGCTTGCGCTGGCGATGATGCACGTCCTCTTCCGCGACAACCTCTACGATCGTCAATATCTTGACCAGATGACGAGCGGATGGAAAAAGCTGCGCGACCGCGTGCTGGCCGAGTACGCTCCGGCGCGCGTCGCGGAGATCTGCCGGCTGCCCGTCGACACAATCGAACATCTGGCCGAGGCCTACGGCACGACGCGGCCCACGTTCATCCGCCTCAACTACGGCCTGCAGCGTCACGGCGGAGGAGGATCGGCTGTCCGGGCGATCTTGCTTCTCCCGGCCATCACCGGCGCGTGGAATGACATCGGCGGCGGCTGCCAGCTCTCGACCTCGGGAACGTTCTCGCTCGACACCAATGCGCTCGAGCGCCCCGATCGCATCCGCCCCGGCACCCGAACGATCAACATGTCCCGCCTCGGCGAGGCGCTGCTCGAGGTCGACAACCCGCCCGTGAAGGCTCTCGTGGTCTACAACTCGAACCCTGGAGCGGTCGCGCCGCAGCGCGAGAAAGTGCTCCGCGGTCTGAAGCGCGACGATCTCTTCACCGTGGTCCTGGAGCACTTCCAGACCGATACCGCCGACTACGCCGATGTGCTGCTTCCGGCGACGACGCAGCTCGAGCACGACGATCTTCACAAGGCTTACGGCCATCTCTATCTCATGTACAACCGCCGGGCCATCGAGCCCCTCGGCGAAGCGCTGCCGAATACGGAAATCTTTCGGAGACTCGCGGCAACGATGGGATTGGATGATCCGGTGCTGCGGGAATCGGATGAAGAGATGATGATTCAGGTGCTCGGCGAAACGCCGCTCGAGCCCCTCCGCGAGCGTGGCTGGATGCGTCTCGACCTCCCCAAACCGCACATGCCATTCAAGAGCGGCGCGAGAATGCGGACGCCGAGCGGGAAGATCGAGATCGAGTCCCGCGCCTTCGCTGCACTCGGCGTCGATGCGCTGCCGTCCTACGTCCCGCCTTACGAGTCGGAGGAGCGCGATCCCGAGCTGGTGAGCCGCTTTCCGCTCGCGCTCATCTCGCCTCCGGCGCATGCGTTTCTCAACTCGACGTTCGTCAATGTCGCCTCGCTGCGCCGCTCGGCCGGCAAGCCCACGCTGGAGATCCACGCGGATGACGCGGCGGAGCGCGGCATCACCGGCGGCGATCGCGTGGCGATCTACAACGACCGCGGCACGTTCACGGCCGAGGCGGTGGTGACCGATCGGGTGCGGCCGGGTGTGGTCGCGGCGCCGTCGATCTGGTGGCCGAAGCTCACCAGCGAGCGATCCAACGCCAACCACACCACCGGTGAGAACATCACCGACATCGGCGGCGGCGCGACGTTCTACGACAACATGGTCGAGGTCCGTCCGGCATGATGGCTTACGCGGGGACGACCGCGTTCATGACGGTCGTCTGGATGTCGATCATCTATCTCAACGAGACGAAGAATCTCCTGAGCTGCGATCACTTCTCCTCGCCCGGAAAGAAGTTGTTCGCGTACGGCTGGCTGGGACTATTTCTTCTGCTTCTGGGCGTCCTCGTCACCAACGCGGCGAAAAATCCGGCCCGGGCCAGCGATCTCGCGCGCACGCCGTTTTATGCGCTCTTTTCCCTCCACCTGATCCTGGTGATGTTCCTCGTCGGCTGGTGGATCGCCGCGGGCCGCCCCCCGGTCCGGGAGTTCTTCAACATTCAATCGGGCCGCACGGGCGAAGCGGTCCTGATCGGATTGGCCGTCGGTCTGGCCGGATGGATCTTCACGCTCATCGTGGCGCTGACGATCGCCGCGATTCTCAATGCCGCGGGACTCATCGATCAACCGCAGCCATCGCCGGTCATCGGGTTCATGGCCGCGTTGCCGATCTGGAAGAAGGCGTTGCTCGTCCTGTCGGCGATGACCGTCGAGGAGGCGTTCTTCCGGGCCTGGCTGCAGAAGCGGATCGGCCTGATCGCCTCCACGACGCTGTTCGCGCTCGCCCATTTCACGCTCGGCCAGCCGCTGCTGCTGATCGGGGTGTTCGTGATCTCGCTGGTCATTGGATTCACGTTCTACCGGACGAAGAACGTGCTGCCGGGCGTCGTCGCGCACGGCGTATTCGATGCCGTGCAGCTGTTCGTGATCATCCCGATCGCGTTCAAGGTCGCGGGATTCTGACGCTCACTGTTCCGAGACGACCACGCCGTCGCCCTCGAACCGGACCTTGAATCCACCCTGCTCGGTGCTGGCGATCATGACGTCCTGAAGCGACTGATCGTCCATGACGGTCGGAATCAGGTTGCCGGTCCAGGCCACGAGTGCGTTCGAGGAAATCGACAACGGGTACTCGCGCGTCACGCGCAGGGTCAGCGGCTCGATCGATGTGGAGATGGCCAGCGATCCCTTGCCGAAGATCTTCACGGTATCGATCTTCCGCTGGTAGGCCGGATCATAAATCGGCTCGACGCGATAGGTCAGCGTGTCTTCCAGCGCGAGTAGATTGCTCCCCTCGACGTAGATGAACTCCTCGTTCAGATCGAGGAGAAACGTCTTCCGCCCTTTCTCGTAAACGAAGATCTTCCCCTGCCCGACCGCTTTGACCAGCGTCTGCGCCGTGGTGCCGAGGAGTCCCGATTCGGCGACGAACTTGAGGTTGCCCGAGTAGCTCGAGACCGTGCCGCGCTTCACGTGCACGCTGCGCGCGAAATTGATCTCCAGAAATCCGTTCTCGTGCAGAACGAATGTCTTGGATGCTCCCTCGATCTTGCGGTCGAGCGTGATCCGCTTCTCTTCCGCGGCCTGCGTCTCGTCGACGGCATCCTGCAGTTTGCGCGCGGCGGTGTGCGCCGCGGTGTCCGAGATCGTTCGCGCCTCGGGAGCGGGAGCGGTGCGAATGACCGGGACGGCCGCCTTGCTCGGAACGAGCGTCTGCTCCGGATCGATCTTCGGTTTCGGAGTGATCGCGGGCTGTGTCTTCACGTCCGGCTTGAAGGCCGGGACCTTCGCCGTCGTGAACGTCTTTTGTCTCGGTACGGCCGGCGTGGCGAAGGAAGCCGCCACGACCTGCTTGACCTCCGCTTCCACTTCCTTGACCAGTTTGTCCGCGCCGGCGAACTTCAGGTGTTCGAGCGCGAGGTTGTGCTTCTTCCGCTGCCGGTAGAGCAGGCCGAGATAGAGATGCGACTTCGCGTAGTTCGGCCGCAACTCGACGGACCGGAGAAGAAACTCTTCCGCATCATCGAGTTTCCCCTGCTTGAACAGAATCAGTCCGAGGTTCGAGTGGAGGATGAAGACGTTCGGGTTCTCGCGCGCCAGCCGGCGGTAGATGACTTCCGCTTCGGGAAACGCGTTGGTCTTGAAGTAGACGAGGCCGAGGAGGTTCAGAACGTCGGCGTCATCGGGCCGCAGTTTCTGGGCGTTCTCCAGCTCGCGGCGGGCCTCGGCAAATCGCGCCTCGGCGAAGGCCTCTCGACCCCGGTTGTAATGGAGAAGAAAAACGCCCTGGTCGAAGGGCGCCTGGAGAGGGATCGCACTATCCCGATCGGGCATGCGATGTCGATTGTAGCGTCACCTCGTCCCGAGATAACGCATCGTCGGGACGATCGTCGCGATCGGCTGTGTGACCTGGCTCCCGAATCCGCCGTGCAGCGAGGGATGCTTCCCTGCCGCGAAGATCACCGACTGGCCGTAGGGATGGCCGTAGTACACCGTCAGGGCGCGCTTCACGTACGCGGTCGTCTCCTGGTACGGGGGAATGCCGCCGTACTTCAGCACCGCGTTCGGCCCGGCGTTGTATGCCGCCAGCGCACGCGGCAGGTCGGAGAACATCTCCAGCATCTCGCGGAGATGCAGGATCCCGGCGCGGATGTTCTGTTCGGGATCGTGAATCTTGCTGACGCCGTAGTAGCGGGCGGTCTCGGGCATCAGCTGCATCAACCCGCGCGCCCCTTTCTTCGAGACGCACATCGGATCGAAGTCCGATTCCACCTGGATCACCGCGCGGACGAGCGTGGCGTCGACACGGAACTGCTTGGCGTATTTCTCGATCAGCAGGTCGTAGCGGGAGGGGCGGTCGTGCTGCCGCGCGAGCCACTGGTAGTCGGTGACGGCTTTCCCCTTGTTGTGGCCCGTCGGGACGTTATCAATGACCTTGCTGCCGTCCTGCTTGATGATGAGGCGGACCTGCGCGTCAACACTCGACGCGGCGAAGAGCAGCGCCAGGACCACACCCATAACACGCATCGTTGGAATGGTAGCAGACTCGGGAGTTCGGGATTCGGGATTCGGGATTCTTATTTGCGCGTCCAGCGATCCGAATCGCGTTCGCGGTACTTCCGCATCATGCCTTCGAAGGCCTGATCGAGATCGATTCCCTGCGAATTTGCGAGACAAATCAGCACGAAGATGGTGTCGGCGATCTCCTCAGCGAGGTCGCCTTCCCGCTCGGTGAGTTTCGGCTTCTTTCCGCCGTGGACGTGCATGATCACGCGGGCAAGTTCACCGACTTCTTCGGTCAATCGCGCGAGCATCGCCAAAGGAGCGAAGTAGCCTTCTTCGAATTGAGAGATCCACGAATCGACTTCCTGTTGAATCGGCGCAAAGCTCATGGGCCCGAATCTCGAATCTGCTATCGATTGCACATCGCGTACACCTGCCGGAACGTCGGATTCTCGGCCAGCGCGCGATTGACTTCGAAGTGACTGCGGACCAGGTCATTCGTCTGGACCAGGCGCCGGCGCAGGTCGACCGCGATCTGCCGCCAGAATTTCGCCGCGACCACCGGTTTGTCGCGGAGAAACGCCGCCAGGTCGCTCATGGCCACGGAGGCCACTTCGGTTTGGGCGACGGCCTGCAGAGTGGCGGAGGCGACGCCATCCTCGATGATCGACAGCTCGCCGAACGTCTGTCCGGCCGTGAGATCGGTCAGCGGGACTTCGCCGCCGTCCACCTGACGCTTGACGCGGATCCGGCCGCTGAGGACGACGTGCAGCGCACGGTTGGCCTTCCCCTCCTCCAGGATCAGGTCGCCTTCGGCGAAACGGGTCGTGTGAAAGCACTTATGCAGCTCATCGAGCTCGTGGGAATCGAACTCCATGAACAGGGCCACATTCCTCAGAAAATTTACGTCTTGCACACGCGTCTCCCTGCGCGATTGCGCTATGATTGAGCTGCTCCAAACAACGTTGATTCAGTGACCCGGACTCCGGAAGAGTACAGCGGGTCGATCACCCGTTCAACGTCGCAGAACGAGGAGAATCCGATATGGACGGTCTTCTTCGATCTCTCATCAAAACCGTTCGACGGCGTCTGAAGGCTGACGAGGAAGTCACGGTCGAAGCTGTCACACGCGAGCTCGGCTACACCCGGCAGTACATCTCCGGCCGTTTCCACCGGGTCACCGGCCGGCTGCTGAGCCACTTTCTGAAAGAGAAACGCCTGGAGAAGGCTGCGCGGCTATTGAAGGCCGGCAATCTTCGGGTCTCGCAGATCGCCCGCCGCTGCGGTTTCGATTCGGAAAACTACTTCCGACAGCAGTTCCGCCAGCGTTACGGCATGTCGCCGCGTCAGTTCCGCACGAACGGAAGCATGCGGCTGCACGCGCTGGTCAAAACCGCCGCCGCGCAGATGTAGACGCTCATCCCTGATCGAACCCCGCTTCGGTCCAGATGTAGCGAAGCGTGTTCCGGTCCAGGGTGCGCGCATCACGAAGAAACAGCAGCGCGCGGCGCAATCCCGAGTGCGGTACCGCGTTTTTCTCGAGCCAGGCGCGGTGCGCGTCGACCGATTCGAACGTCACCGAGCGGAGCACGTTCTCCAGGCGTACAACCGTCCCCTGAATCAGCAGTTCGTCCCACTCGCCCTTGCTCGCGTAGCGCATGTAGTAGCGGCGGTGGAACAGCCGGATCCCGCTCTCCTCGCCGATCCGCAGAGGCTTCCCCGCGTAGTACGGCACGGAACGGATGCGGAATCCGCGTGCCGGCTCGCCCATCGCTTTGGCGATCTCCGCGGCGAGCGGATCGTCGATGACTTCACGCTCGCGAATGATCAGGATCCAGTCGTTGCTGGCCGCGTCGACGGCCCGATTGAACTCGGCGCGATGTCTGGAGATCGCGTCACGCGGCGGGATGTCGAGCATGAGCTGCTCGAGCCGCGAGAAGTGCGGCGTCAGCGGATTCAGATCGTCCGCGTGAACGTGGCCGAGCGTGATGATGGAAAGGGTTTGCGGTGCCGCCGTGGTCGCGTCCGCAAGGCGGTCCCACGCCACCGGCACGGCCTACTCCCCGACGTCTTCCCGGATTCGCACGATGTGCGCCGCACGGCCGGTGGTCTCGTCGATCTCCACCATCGCTCCCGACAGGCGGATGTCGCGCTTCGCCACTTCCAGCTTGCGCGGCGTGTTCATCAGAAACCGGTGCAGCGCCTCGTCGGGACGGAAACCGATCACGGAGTCATACGCGCCGGTCATGCCGACATCCGTCTGATACGCCGTGCCGTTCGGAAGGATGCGTTCATCCGCGGTGGGCACGTGTGTGTGCGTGCCGAGGACGGCGGAGACGCGGCCGTCGAGGTAGCGGCCCATGGCCTGTTTCTCCGAGGTGGCCTCGCCATGGATGTCCACGATGATGACCTTCGCCTGCTCGCCGATCTCTTTCAGCTCCCGATCGGCGCAGTAGAACGGATTGTCGATCGGCGGCATGAACACATTGCCCATGAGCTGGAGCACGGCCACGTTCACGCCGCCGGCGGTCGGACGGATCACTTTGCCGCGCCCCGGATTTCCGGGCGGGTAATTCGCAGGCCGAACGACGTGCGGATAGTGTTCGTAGTTGTCGACGAAATCCTTCTTGTCCCAGATGTGATTCCCCGAGGTGTAGGCGTTGATCGGCAGCTCCGACAACTCCTCCATGATCGCCTCGGTCACACCGAAGCCGCCGGCCGCGTTCTCGACGTTGACGATCGTGAAGTCGATCTTCTCCCGGTCGATGACGTGCTCGAGTTTCTGATGAAGCGCGCGCCGGCCCGGCTGGCCGACGACGTCGCCGATGTAGAGGACTCGGATCACTTCGCGTAATCCACCGCTCGCATCTCGCGGATCACCGTCACCTTGATCTGTCCCGGATACTGAAGCTCCGACTCGATCTTCCTGGCCACGTCTTTCGACAGCCAGATCGACTGCTCGTCGGTGATCTTCTCGGCGTTCACGATGATGCGAAGCTCACGTCCGGCCTGAATGGCGAAGCTCTTCGACACGCCGTCCATGCTGTTGGCGATCGATTCGAGCCGCTCGAGGCGATGGACGTAGTTCTCGAGAATCTCCCGTCGTGCGCCGGGACGCGCGGCTGACAGCGCATCCGCAGCGTTCACCAGAACCGCCTCGACGGTCGTCGGATCGTAATCGCCGTGATGGCACTCCATGGCGTGAATGATTTCCCGCTTCTCGCCATACTTCTCGAGCACCTGGCGTCCGAGCTCGAGGTGCGTACCTTCCATCTCGCGGTCGATGGCCTTGCCGATGTCGTGCAGCAGACCGCCGCGCTTGGCGATCGTGTCGTTCACGCCGAGCTCCACGGCCATCAGCGCCGCGAGCTGTGAGACTTCGAGCGAGTGCACGAGCACGTTCTGCCCGTAGGACGTGCGGTACCGCAGACGTCCGAGAAGTCTGAGCACCTCGGGATGAATGTCGGTGATGCCGAGGGAGAAGGCCGCGGCCTCCCCTTCCTCGAACAGTTTCTGATCGAGCTCCTGCCTCACTTTCTCGACCAGCTCCTCGATACGGGCGGGGTGAATGCGCCCGTCCTGCATGAGCCGTTCGAGCGAGATGCGCGCGATCTCGCGGCGGATCGGATCGAACCCGGAGAGGATGACCGCTTCCGGCGTATCGTCGACGATCAGGTCGACGCCAGTGGCCAGCTCGAGCGCGCGGATGTTCCGCCCTTCGCGGCCGATGATACGTCCCTTCATGTCCTCGGACGGGAGATCGACGACCGAAACCGTGTTCTCGGCGACGTAATCGGACGCCATCCGCTGGATGGCCATGCCGAGGATCTTGCGGGCACGCTGGGTACCGAGCTCGGTCGCTTCGCTTTCGATGCGCTTGATGATGTTCGCCGCCTCGAGCTTCGCTTCGTTCTCGATCCCGCGGATCAGCTCGGCCTTGGCCTGATCGACGGTGAGACCGGCAACCTGCTCCAGCTTGTGGCGCTGTTCCTCGACCAGCTCGTTGAGCTCGTTCTCCCGGCTCTCGACGTTCTTCTCGCGATCGGCGAGACCGCGGTCGCGTTTCTCGACTTCGGCCATGCGGGAGTCGAGCTGCTGGGTCTTCTTGTCGAGGCTTTCTTCCTTCTGCTGAAGACGCCGCTCGGCGTTCTTCATCTCGTCGCGACGTTGCTGCGCCTGCTTGTCGAACTCCGACCGCATCTGCAGCAGTTTCTCTTTCGCTTCGAGGCTGGCTTCCTTGACGCGGGCGTCGGCGGACTTCCTCGCGTCCTCGACGATCCGGTCGGCCTCGCGGCGCGCCTCGCCGAGCTGCGTCTCGGCGCGCTTGCGGTAGACCATCGCCCAGAGCAGGGCGAACACGACGGCGCCTGCGACGCCGATCGCGATGGCAATGATGACTTGTTGCAACTGCAAACTGCACCCCCCCTTTGGGAGGCTCGCGCAGTAGAAGGAAACTCGGAGGTCCCCGCCTGAGCCGTGTGAGGGATTCTTACTTGAACCTGTAAAAAAACAGGTGGGCGCCCTACTGGGACCGTTTTGGCTACCTTCGTGCCCCGGAGGGGGAAGGCCTGCTCGCGGTCCGCAGACGCGGACACCCGAAGCAAGAATTACGGTTCAAGC
Source organism: Thermoanaerobaculia bacterium (assembly GCA_035468985.1). GTDB lineage: Bacteria > Acidobacteriota > Thermoanaerobaculia > Gp7-AA8 > Gp7-AA8 > DASVHS01. The sequence goes on along the minus strand of DATISF010000003.1, from coordinate 19,572 downwards.
GTTAGATCGTTCATCACGCACTCTGCAGGGATTCTCCGAAAACTAATGTCTGAAGACTCAACTGATTACCTTGTTGAGCCGCTCCGATATTTCCTCCGTTTTCTCGACCCACATTCCCGCAGCGCTCTCGCGCTGCTTGCGGTATCGGGAAAACTCGTCAGCGATATTGAGAGCTGCCAGAATCGCGATCTTCATCGGATCGACGGTCGAGACTTCCGCCGCGACCTCTCTCATCCTGGCATCGACAAACCGCGCAAGCTCCGTTAAATAGTTCGGGTCTCCTTCCCCACGAACGTTATACGTTTGACCAAAGATCTCGACCTCGGTCGAGTCGTACTTGCCGTCCATGGAAAAAGTTACCCGAGTCGCCGCGGATTATACAGGCCTTAGGCGTTAGGGAACCTTGCGCAAGTCGTTGTTCACGTCATCCTGAGCCGCGAAGACGGCGAAGGATCTCGAAATCGCAGGCGTTTTCGCATCCTGAGATCCTTCGTCGCGCTTCGCCGACTCAGGATGACGACTTGTGCAGAGGTTCCTTAGGCCTAGGAAAACTGCGGACAACTCCCAAGGCCCAGTGCCTGCCCGCCCCTTGCTTACGCCTCATTACCGCCCCATACTAATGGGCGCAGGCTCCCCCAGATGACTGCCGCGGCTCGACGTTTCCCCTCTCAGTTCCAGCTTCTCGATCTCAGGCCGAGCCGATCCAAGCCCACGCTCGTTCCGCCCCTACCGGCTGTAGAAATCGAGCAGCGCGAAGCGGTGCGGAACCTTCGCGCGACGCTCGATCCGGCAATCGCCCGCAAAGTGATCAGCGCGACGGAACTGATCCATGCGCTCGAGAAAACGCGGCGCGACGACCTCCTCCCCACCGCTATCGACGCCATCGACTCGCTCCTTGGCGGCGGCTTGCAGCGCGGAAAAGTCGTCGAGCTCGTCGCCCGCCGCGCCGCCGGCCGTTTCTCCGTCGTCATGTCGGCGCTGGCTGCCGCGACCTCGATCGGCGAAGCCGCGGCGTTCATTGACGTCAGCGATCACTTCGATCCGCAGCTCGCGGAGGCTGCAGGCGTCGACCTCCGGAGATTGCTGTGGGTCCGGGCGAAGGCGATGAAGCAGGCGGTCATGGCCGCGGAGATGATCATCGCCACCGGCTTTCAGCTCGTCATCCTCGATGCCGGATTGCATCCGGTGCGCGGCCGCCGCGCTCCCGATGCGGCGTGGGTTCGCCTCGCCCGCGCCGCCGAAGCTCACGGCTCGGCGATGCTCGTGTCGACGCCGTATGCGCTCACCGGAACGGCATCCGAGGCGGTCGTTCGCGCGGAACGGGCAAAGGTGAAGTGGAAGGGGATCGGTGCGAAGTCACCCAAAGTCCTTGCCGGAGTCATGACGAACTTCACGCTCGAAAAGCATCGTCACAGGAAGCCGGGAATGGCCGCGACTTTGGATCTTCATGTCTAGACTCGCCTGTTTTTACGTCCCGATGTTTCCGCTTGCCGCGAGATTGCGGAGCGAGCCGGAGTTGCTGCAGGAGGCTCTGGCGATCGTCGAGGGGAACGGCAACAACGCGCACGTTGTCGCGGCGACGCGCCGGGCGCGGACGAAAGGCATCCGCCCCGGCCACTCGCTCGCCCAGGCGCGGTCGATTCTCCCGAAGCTGATCGCACGCGGCCGCGATCCGGAGTGCGAGCGCACCGCGCAGGAGGCGCTCGTTGAGGTCGCGGAAGGATTCTCGCCGCGCGTCGAGGATGCCGGAGAGGGGGTTGTCTACGTCGACATCGCCGGAATGGAACGGCATTACCAGGCCTCGGGCCTTGGGCCTCGGGCCTCGGTTGACGAAACGCGGGAGCGCGGGTCCGAGGCCCGAGGCCCGAGGCCCGAGGCCTTGTTGGGCCACGAAGCAATCTCCCGCTGCGCCACCATCGGCCTTCCCGCACGCATCGGCATCGCCGCCAGCAAGCTCGCCGCGCGTGTGGCTGCCGAGCTGCCGAAGTCGCCGACCGTCGTCGACCCGGGAAAGGAAGCGGAGTTTCTCGCCCCGCTGCCGCTGGCACGGCTCGCCCCCGAGATCGAGGCATCGGTGACGCTGAATCGATGGGGCATCACCTCGATCGGCGACCTGGCCCGTCTTCCGGAAAGCGAGATCGCCAGCCGTCTCGGCGAAACGGGTCGCGACCTGCATTACGCCGCGCGCGGCATCGATCCGCGACCGCTGATTCCCCGCGCGCTGCCCCCCGAATTTCGTGAAGGGATGGAGCTCGAGTGGCCGCTCGTCGCACTCGAGCCGTTCCTGTTCATCGCCAACGCTGCGCTGGACCGCCTCACGAAACGGATGGAGGTGCAGGGCTTCGCCTGTACGCGGCTCGAGCTGACCATGAACCTCGAGCCGGACGGATTTCACTCGCGCGCGATCGATCTTCCGGCGCCGACGCGCGACGTGAAGACGATGTTGACGCTGCTCCGTCTCGATCTCGAGAAGACGCCGCCCGGCGCGCCGGTCACCGGATTCGTCATCGTGGCCCACCCCGACCGGCCGCGGCGCGCGCAGCTGTCGCTCTTCGGCCCGGCCGCGCTCTCGCCCGAAAAACTCGCCACGACCATCGCCCGCCTCATCTCGATCCTCGGCGACGGCCGTGTCGGGATGGCCACGACGGTCGACGGCCACCTTCCCGAGCGCTACGGGGTCGAGGATTACGCCCCGCCCCAGCCCCCCGACCAGCACCGGAAACCGGCGAGAAGCCGCGGGCTGCTTGCCGTGCGCGTGTTCCGGCCCCCGATTCCGGTGGAAGTGATCACGCGGCAGGTCGACGGCGCAGTGCAGATCGCCGCAATCACCGGAGAGGGCGACATCCGCGGTCCCGTACAGATGGCGTCGGGACCGTGGCGCATTCAGGACGGGTGGTGGAAGGACGCTCCCGCCGCGCGCGAGTACTGGGATGTGGAGGTACGCTCCGGCGTGTATCGCGTCTATCAGGCCGAGACGTCGGACTGGTTCGTCGATGCAAGATATGACTGAGGTGCAACGATGACGACCGAGCAGGAGAGGATGGCTGCGGCGGTCTCACGTCCGCTGCTCCTGAAGGTCCCCGGGAGTGAGAATGTGCGTGTTCTCCGGGACGTCGCGTATGCGCAGACGCCGGCCGGGGCGCTTCTCGCTGATGTCTACCTGCCGCCGCTCACGCGGAAGGCGCCGATGGTCATCTTCATTCATGGCGGCGTGCCGGCCGGCGTTCCGCGGCCCAAGGAATGGGGCTTCTTTCAGTCGTGGGGCAGGACCGTGGCCGCTTCGGGACTTGTCGCGATCGCGTTCAATCACCGGCTCGGATATCCGGACACTCGCATTCGAGAGGGTGCGGCTGACCTCGATGCGATGCTCGCGTACACCGCGGCGCACGCACCCGATTGGAATGCCGATCCGCAACGGGTTGCGCTTCTCGCCTTCTCGGCCGGCGGACCGCTGCTATCGCATCCGCTCCGCGATCGCCCCGCGAGCGTGCGCTGCCTTGTCTCCTTCTACAACATCCTCGACATCTCGAAGTCGCCGGTCTACGCCGCATCGGAGACGCCGGAGACGATCCGCGAGTTCTCACCCGTGAAAAGCGTCACTGCGGAGAGCCCGCCGATCCTCGTCGTTCGCGCTGGAAAGGATTCCCCCGGCCTCAACGAAAGCATCGCCGCCTTCGTGGCCCGCGCAGTCGAGACTAACGCTCCGCTCACTTTTCTGAATCATCCGAACGGTGTTCACGGATTCGAGAACACGACGGACGATGAACGAACACGCGAGATTCTGGAGACGACCATCGCGTTCATGAAGCGACATACGGAGTAATACGACATGCGAAAAATTCTTCTGCCGGCGGTGACCCTGTTCGCGTTTTCCGTCCATGCCGGGCCGATCGCGATCCGGGCGGCGCGCATCATCGATGGCCGAGGCGCCGTCATTCGCCACGCGGCGGTTGTCGTCGACGGCAACAAGATCGTCCACATCGATCCGAAACCTGCTCACGTCGACATCGACCTCGGCAATCGCACGCTGATGCCGGGCGGGATCGACACGCACGTCCACATCGGCTGGCACTTCGATAAGAACGGCCGATCGAGCGACGGAGAGAACGAGACGCCGGAGGAAACTGCGCTCTACGCGGCCGAGAACGCGTACGCGACGCTGCTGAGCGGGATCACGACCGTGCAGTCGCTCGGCGCGCCGGTCGACAAGCCGCTCCGCGATGCCATCGCGCGCGGTGTGCTGCCGGGCCCGCGCATTCTCACGGCGATCGATCCGATCAGCGACAGCAAGCTGACTCCCGATCAGCTGCGCGAGGCGGTGCAGAAGCTCGCGGCGTCAGGCGCCAACGTCGTGAAGATCTTCGCCTCTCAGAGCATCCGCAACGGCGGCGCTCCGACGATGTCGCAGGAGCAGATGGACGCCATCTGCGGGGAAGCGAAACGCCTCGGCCTCCGCACGGCGGTGCACGCACACGGGCCCGAGAGCGTGCGGCGCGCGGTTCTGGCAGGCTGCACGTCGATCGAGCACGGCGCGCTGATCGATCAGCCCACACTCGATCTGATGGCCGGGCACGGAACGTATTTCGATCCGAATATCGACCTCGTCTTCCGCAACTACTTCGAGAACAAGTCGCACTTCCTCGGCATCGGCAGCTATACGGAGGAAGGGTTTGCGCAGATGGAGAAGGCCGTGCCGAAGGCGCTCGCCGTCTTCAAGCTCGCTCTCCGGACGAAAGGGTTGAAGATCGTGTTCGGGACCGATGCCGTCGCCGGCGCACACGGCCGCAATTTCCAGGAACTGATCTACCGCGTGCGGACCGGCGGGCAGGACCCTCTCGCGGCGATCACTTCGGCGACCTCGCTCGCCGCCGAATCGCTCGGCCTCGGCGATCGCATTGGATCGATCGCGCCGGGATACGAGGCGGATCTCATCGCGGTGGATGGGGATCCGGTTGCCGATATCGGGGCGCTCTCGCATGTCTCGTTCGTGATGAAAGGCGGGCGCATCGTCCACTCACCGTAGAAATGCTTCAGGAAACGGGAATGGTGAATGTTCAATGTTGAATGGTGAATGTTGCATTGGAGAAGCCGCAGAAAATTCAGGATCGTTCCTTCGACTTCGCGTTTCGCATCGTTTCGCTCCACGAGGATCTCTGCAGTAAACGTGGCGCGGCGCGCGTCATCGCACGTCAACTGCTGAAGTCGGGCACGTCGATCGGCGCGAATCTCGAAGAAGCGAGTGCCGCGCAGAGCAAGCCTGATTTCATCTCGAAAGGCAGCATCGCTTCGAAAGAGGCACGGGAAACGCGCGATTGGTTGCTAACGGCGTGCAAGTCCATCGACACGGAGCGAATTGCACCGCTCGTCATCGAAGCGGGAGAGATCGTCGCAATCGTCACGACGATCGTGAAGAACGCGGAGCTCAATTCACAATTCAAAATTCAACATTGAACATTCATCATTTCCGTCCTCACCATGTCCCACGGCCGAAAACCAACCCGAAACCTCGACGCGCTGAGAGTCACCTACGCCTCGCCCGAAGAGCACAAAAAGAAAGTCAAAGAGCGGGCGACCATTCCTCTCTCCTGCGAGTACGACCACATCCCGTACGTCCACGAGAAGTTCGGCGGGACGCGGCCGAATGAGGATTCGCCCGAGCCGAAGGCGCCGAGGCTGCGCAAAACCAGGGCGCGCCCGTACGCCGAGCTGCGAGCGGCCTCCGCGTTCTCGTTCCTCGACGGCGCATCGCTCCCCGAGGATCTGATGTACCACGCCGCGGAGAAGGGGATCCCGGCGATGGCGCTCGTCGACACGAACGGCGTCTATGGCGCGCCGCGGTTTTACGCGGCGGCGAAGAAAACGGGGGTACGCGCGCTCGTCGGGTCAGAGTTGATTCTCGATCGGGGTTCGGGATTCGGGATTCGGGATTCGGAAGACGAGCGGGATTCGAGATTCGAGATTCGAGATTTGAAAACCCACCGCGATTCCGATGAGCGCCAAAAGTCTGACGTCCCGAATCCCGAATCCCGAATTCCGAATCCCGGCTCTACGAATCTCGAATCTCGAATCTCGAATCTCGGCGACCGAGCCCCGGATTCCGACCTCCGAACCCCGAACCCCGAGCCCCGACTGACGCTCCTCGTCGAAAACCGCACCGGCTACACGAACCTCTGCAAACTCGTCACGGCCGGTGCGGCTGGGCGCGAAAAAGGCAAAGCGCGGTTCACCTGGGAGCTGATCGAGCAATACAACGAAGGCCTGCGCTGCCTCACGCGCGCGGACGACGAGACGATCGACAGGATTGCCGGCATTTTCAGGAACCGGACGCACGTCGAGCTGCAGCGCCACTTCCGCCGCGATGAAGAGCACGAGAACATCCGCCTCGTCGATCTCGCCCGGCACATGCGCCTGCCGCTCGTGGCGACGAACGGCGTCCGGTACGCGCGCGCGCAGGACAAGGAGCTGCATGACGTCCTGACCTGCATCCGCGAAGGTCAACATGTTGACAAAGCCGGCCGCCTCCTCGGCGTCAACCGCGAGCGCTACATCAAGACGGCCGGCCAGATGTGCCGCCTCTTCGCCGATCTCCCCGAAGCGATCGACGGCGCGTGGGAGCTCGCCAACACGCTCGACTTCACCCTCGCCGATCTCGGCTACCGCTTCCCCGACTACCCCCTCCCGCCCGGCGAGACCAACAACTCGTTCCTTCGCAAGATCGCCTGGAACTCGGCAAAGGCTCGCTTCCGCCCGCTGACCGCGCGCGCCCAGGCCCAGATCGAGAAGGAGCTGAACATGATCGAGAAACTCGATCTGGCCGGCTACTTCCTGATCGTCTGGGACATCGTTCAGTTCTGCAACCGCGAGAAGATCCTGGTCCAGGGCCGGGGCTCGGCCGCCAACAGCGCGGTCTGCTACGCCCTCGGCATCACCGCGGTCGATCCGGTGAAGATGGAGCTGCTGTTCGAGCGCTTTCTGTCCGAGGAGCGCGGAGAGTGGCCGGATATCGATCTCGATCTGCCCTCAGGCGATCAGCGCGAGAAGGTCATCCAGCACGTCTACAAGACCTACGGCGCGCACGGCGCGGCGATGACGGCGAACGTCATCACCTATCGCGACCGCTCCGCGGCACGCGAAGTCGGCAAGGCTCTCGGCTACTCGCTCGAGCAGGCCGACAAGCTCTCGAAATGCGTTTCCACCTGGAACTTCGGCGAGATCCGCGAGGTGATGGAGAATCTCCCCGGCGAGCTCGCCAAAACCGGATTCGATCCCGAGGATCTGCGCGTGCAGCACTTCATGCGCCTCTACATGCAGATCCAGAATCTGCCGCGCCACCTCGGCCAGCACTCCGGCGGAATGGTGATGGCCAAAGGCCGACTCGACGAAGTCGTGCCGCTCGAGCCGGCGTCGATGCCCGGCCGCGTCGTCATCCAGTGGGACAAGGACGACTGCGCCGACCTCGGCCTCATCAAAGTCGATCTCCTCGGACTGGGGATGCTCGCCGCGATCGAAGAGGCGCTGCCGCTGATCCGCGAAAAGGAGGGCAAAGAGGTCGACCTCGCTCACCTGCCGCAGAAGGACCCCCTCGTTTACAAGATGCTGAACGAGGCCGACACCGTCGGCATGTTCCAGGTCGAGAGCCGCGCGCAGATGGCGTCGCTGCCGCGCAACGCGCCCAAGACGTTCTACGACATCGTCGTGCAGGTGGCGATCATCCGTCCCGGGCCGATCGTCGGCGGCATGATCCGGCCGTTCTTCGATCGCAGACAGGGCAAAGTTCCCGTCGAGTATCCGCATCCCTGCCTCGAGCCGATTCTCAAGCGCACGCTCGGCGTTCCGCTGTTCCAGGAGCAACTGCTGCGCATCGCCATGGTCGCGGCGAACTTCACCGGCGGTGAGGCCGAGGAGCTGCGGCGGGCGATGGGATTCAAGCGGTCGATGGAGCGGATGCATGACATCGAAGGTCGCCTGCGCGCGGGAATGACGAAGAACGGGATCGACGCAAAGGCCCAGGACCAGATCGTCAAGTCGATCACCTCATTCGCGCTGTACGGATTTCCGGAGTCGCACGCGGCGAGCTTCGCGCTCATCGCCTACGCCAGCGCGTACATCAAGGCGCGGCATCCCGCGGCGTTCTACGTTTCGCTGCTCAACGCCTGGCCGATGGGCTTCTACCATCCGGCAACGCTGGTGAAAGACGCGCAGCGACACAAAACCGAAGTGCTGCCGATCGACGTGAATCACTCCGGCTGGATGTGCCGCTGGGAAAACGGCGGAGTGCGCATGGGACTGCGGTTCATCAAAGGGCTTCGCGAAGCGGCGGCGAAGAAGATCGAGGAGAACCAGCCGTTCCGGTCGGCCGAGGATCTCGCGTACCGGTGCAAGCTGCGCGACGACCCGATGACGAAGCTCGCCTACGCGGGCGCGCTCGGATCGCTCGGACTCACGAGACGCGGCGCGCTGTGGCAGGCATCGAAAGCAGCGAAGCCAGCCGGCGAGTTGTTCGAGAACAACCGAGGACCGAGGGCCGAGGACCGAGGACCCCTCCCCGAGATGTCCCCCGTCGAAGACACGATGGCCGACTATCACGCCATGGAGCTCACCACCGGCCCGCACCTCATCGAGCATTTCCGGCGCGAGCTGAAGAACCAGAAGATCGTCTCCGCCGCGGACCTCACGCGAATGCCGACCGGCCGGCGGGTCACCACGGCGGGAGCGGTGATCGTGCGTCAGCGCCCCGGAACGGCGAAGGGATTCGTGTTCCTGACGCTCGAGGACGAAACCGGGTTATCGCAGGCGATCGTCAGCCCGAAACTCTTCAGCGAGCAGCGATCGACGATCCTCGGCCACTCGGGGTTGATCGTCGAAGGAATCCTGCAGAACACCGGCGGCCAATGCTCGGTCAAGGCAGAGAAGTTCTGGCCACTCGACGGCATCGAGCAGATTCAGAGCCATGATTTCCACTGATCGCGGTACCATTCCCGAACCCGGACCAAAACACTAAGGAGTTTGAATGATGGCCTCTCGGCGAATGCTCTTCGTCCTCTGTGTCCTCGCCCTTCTCATTTCCCTGCCGGCAGTCGCGGATTCCGCCAAAGGATCGTTCACCGCGAACGGCAAGAAAGTGAACCTCAAATACGCTTATGCCACGTCGATCAAGAATCCGTTCGACAAGAAAAAGACCGACACTCTCGTCGTCGTCACCGACAAGGACATCCCTCCCGGGGCGCTGTTCGACGAGTTCGCGCTCATGAGTCTCGTCGACAAGGGCATCACCGGCTTCACCGTCGAAATCGATGCCGACAAGCGCGTCAACAGCGGCACTCTCTTCAGCCCCGCGTTCAAGAAGATGCATCAGTTCTCGTCTGTCGGAAAACAGGAAATCAACCTCACGGCGATGACGAAGGACCGCATCGCCGGCACGGTCTCGATGCCGGCGGACGACTTCTTCGACGAGAAATATCAGTTCACCGCCACCTTCGATGTGCCTGTCCAGACCAAAGCAGCGCAAAAACCGGTCGCGCTGAAGGGCACGCCCCTTCCCGCTGACGGCGGCGAGCCCGGCAAGGCATGGCAGGCCTACCGCAAGGCCATTCAGTCCGGCGACATGGCCGCGATTCGCAAGAGCGTCACGAAAGACATGGCCAAGCAGACCGAGGATCCCGATTTCAAGAAGATGCTCGGCGTGATCCAGGCGATGTCGCCGAAGAAAGTGAAGATCAAGAGCGGCAGCGTGGACGGTGACACCGCCACGCTCCTCGTCGACAATCTCGATGAGAAGAACGCCACCGGCACGATCACGCTGGTCCGCGAGAGCGGCCAGTGGAAGCTGCAGAAAGAGGACTGGAAGACGCGATCGGAGTGATCGCGTCAGATTCCAGACGGCCTCGCAGCCGGCACGGTCTTCGGATTCATCGCCGTTGAGCTCCTGCCACCACTGGTGGACTTTGGCAGGCGCGACAGCGGTTTACAATCAAAGTATGTTCACGTCGAACCCGGTCGTGCCGATCGAAGCGGCGCCGACGAGCGAGAAGAAACCCGTTTCGGCGAGGGAGTACCCCTCGGCCGAGGAGATCGCGGCGTGGGCGATTCTGGCCTTCCTCGTGGGATTCGTGCTCATCAGGCACCTCGTCGCCGCGGCCATCGTCGCGTTGGCGCTTTACGCGATCCTCGAAGGGGTCCGGAAGCGGATGGCGAAGCGGCTCTCGGGCAGCACGGCGCGGCCGCTTGCCGTTCTGGTCGTCACGTTCACGACAGCCGGGGTCGTGACGGGCGCCATCATGCTGACCGTGACGATGCTTCGCCGCGGCGCCTCGAACATTCCCGACATGATGAACCAGATGGCCGAGATCCTCGGATCCGTCCGCCTCTGGCTCGGCGGAGTCGGCCATCAGTTCATCCCCGAGTTCATGACTGACGCCGAGAACCTGAAAAGCACGATCGCCGACTGGTTGAAGACGCACGCACAGACGGTTCGGGCCGGCGGCCTCTACATCGGCGTCGGATTGATTCACGCCATCATGGGCGTGCTGCTGGCGATCCTCGTCTTCTTCCGGCACGCCACGCACCAGGATCAGATTTATCGCGGGCCGCTGGCCAAGCATCTTGTCGAAAAGATGGACCGCTTCGCGGAGGCGTTCTCGCAGGTCGCCACCGCGCAGATCAAGATCTCGGTCGTCAACACGACGCTGACGGCGATCTACCTCCTCGTCGCGCTGCCGCTGTTCGGCATCCACGTGCCCTTCGCCTCCACGCTCGTCCTCGTGACATTCGTCTGCGGGCTGATTCCGGTCGTCGGAAATCTGATCTCCAACACCGTGATCACGATTCTCTCGATGGGCGTGTCGGTGGCGACGGCCTTCGCCTCGCTCGCGTTCCTGGTGGTGATCCACAAGCTCGAGTACCTGATCAACTCGAGGATCGTCGGCGGCGAGACAGACTCGCAAGCGTGGGAGATCCTGGCTGCGATCATCATCGGCGAAGCGGCGTTCGGTGTGGGCGGCGTCGTGCTGGCGCCCATCATCTACGCCTTCATCAAGCGCGAGCTGCGCGACCGCCGGCTGGTGTAGGGTCAGGCGGGCAGGATCCGGTCGATCTTCGCGGCCAGAATGAAATCGCTGCGCGTCAGCCCATCGATCTTGTGCGTCCAGATCTCGATCCGCACCTTGCCCCACGCCAGGTGTATGTCGGGGTGATGTCCCTCGCGCTCGGCGACGGCTCCGACCGCATTCGTGTACGACAACGCCTGCTCGAAATCGGGGAAGCGGAACTCTTTCTCGAGATGGTGCTCGTCGACCACTCGCCACGTTCCGCCGAGCTCGCCCACGACGGTCTGCAGCTCCTCCCCTTTCAGCGGAGGCACTCCTCCGCGGCAGGGGATGCAATTCTCTTTTGCGAGCTGTGAAGCCGCGCTGGCCTGCCTGTCCCGAACGAGGCGCGCGAATTCATCAGGCGTGATGCGATGCCGGAAGACTTCTGCTCCGCCGATACAGACCACAGGAACATCGTTGGCGTAGCGCCGGCGAAGCTCGGGGTCGTTGTCGATGTCGATCTCCTCGATGCGCACGTCGATTCCCGATGCCCGCATTGCCGCCTTCGCCTTGTCGCAAAGATGGCAATCACGGCGGGTGTAGAGTGTGACGTCGACCGGCGGGCCCATGAACGTTCTCGATCTTACTGGAAAAGTTGTGCTCATCACCGGAGCGTCGCGCGGCATCGGCCGTGAGACCGCGCTGCGCATGGCCGAGGCGGGAGGGCGGGTCGTGGTGAATTATTGCCGCAGCGCGCCCGAAGCCGAGGAGGTCGTCCGCCAGATCGGCGGGCAGCGGGCGGCCGCCGTTCAGGCGGATATCAGCAATCCAGCCGACGTCGAGCGGCTCATCAAGACCACGGTGGAGACCTTCGGGCGCATCGACATCGTCGTCAACAACGCCGCGATCTACGCCGACAACCGGTTCGATCGCGATGACTACGACGAATGGATCCGCGGTTGGGAGCGCACGTTCGCCCTGAACGTGTTCGGCGCTGCCAACGTCGCGTTCCTGGCGATGCGGACAATGCGAGCACGGGGCGGCGGAAAGATCATCAACGTCGCCTCGCGCGCCGCGTTCCGCGGCGAAACCGAGTTCGCGGACTATGGCGCATCGAAAGCGGCGCTCGTCAACCTCACCCGATCGATCGCCCGCGCCTGCGCGAAGGACAACATCATCGCCAGCTGTGTCGCCCCAGGCTTCATCGAGACCGAAATGGCCCGGCCGGCCCTCGAAAAGGAGCGCGACGCCATCGTCGGCCAGATTCCCCTCGGACGGGTGGGTACGGCAGACGACGTCGCGTCCGTGATCCTCTTCCTGGCCTCGCCGCTGGCGGACTATCTCAATGGTGTGACCATCGATGTGAACGGTGGGTCCTGGTTCCACTGACTGGCAGCAGTTCGAGGCCGGCAGCGCACGGGACGGTCTCGAAGCGATCGAGAAACCGGCGGGCCCGCGCACGACATCCTGCCGATCAAGCGCGTGTTGCCCAAGCCGTTCGACATTCGCCAGCTCGTCGCTGCCGTGCGCGAGTGCTGTGAGCCGTAGCGCGGCTCGGAAATTGCTTTGATCAGGGTGAGGACCCGAATGTCTTCCGTACTCGTGACTCTTCTTGTCGTCGCCGCCGCCGTCGCCCTCGGGATCGCGCTGGCGTATCTCCCGATGCGGCTTCTCCTCACGCACATCGCCAACAACGTGCGCGAATTCATTGAGCGGCAACGCGAGCGCAGACGAATCGCCCGGGAGACGCCGGATCGCCGGAAAACGGCTGTGTGACTATTTCGTCAGAGCCGTTTCCAGCGCGCGCGTCAGCAGCGGATCGCTCGTGTCGACGATCCCGATGTGCTTCCACACCACGCTGCCCGACTTGTCGAGCAGGACCGACGTCGGCAGATTGTTGGTCTGAAGAATCTCGGCCAGTTTGCCCTCCGGATCGACGACGATCGGATACGAGATCTTCGTCTCCTTCAGAAACGGCCTCACGTCGTCCGCGCCGCCTTCGTCGACGCTGACTCCGATGACCTCGAAACCGCGCGACGAGTACTTGTCGTGCAGCTTCCCGAGCTCCGGGATCTCGAATCGGCAGGGACCGCACCACGTCGCCCAGAGGTTCAGCAGAACGACGTTCCCCTTCTGCGATGCGAGGTCGAACGGTTTTCCGTCCAGCCACTTCGCCGTGTACGCCGGGATCTGCGTGCCGACATCGACCGCTTCGGGCGCTTTCTGTTTGACGGGTTTCGGCGTCGCTTTCGCGACAGGTTTCGCGGGGGTTTCCGCCCCGCGGCAGGCGGCCAGCACGATGGCCGCCACGAACAAGATCTTCCTCATCTACAACCCCTCGCCCGGCTTCGTCGGCTCGACGAGCAGCGCGTTATTCACTCGATTGAAGTAATTGAACAAACCGGCCATCGCCGAGATCTCGACGATCTCCCCTTCATCGTAATGATGCCGGAGACGTGCGAAGAGTTTCTCGTCGACCGCATGCGAGTCGAGCGTGAGCTGTTTCGCGTACGCCAAAGCCGCTCTCTCCGCATCGGTAAACATCTCGTTCTCGAAATCCAACAAACTCTGCATCTGCTCTTCCGTGGCTCCGTGGCGCGCAGCCTGCGCGCTGTGCGAGCGGTTTCAATATTCACAGCCGTTGATCCGCGAGACCAGCGTCGCCACGAGCTCCTTCGTCTTGACGGGAACGGTTCCCGTGTTCGTGATGGCCTGCAGGTGCGCGACCATCGTCTTGAGGATCTCGGGGCGATGCGCGTAGATGCGGAACATGTTCGGCACGTTGCCGCGCTGCTGCCCCACGCGCGAGTAGAGGTCGCGGACTTCGCCGCCGACCTGTTCCTTCGATAGCTTCGTCAGACGAGACATGCCGGTATTCTAGAAAAGAAAAGGCCCCACTCGCGTGGGGCCTCGTGAATCGAAGCGAAAAAGTACCAATTACTCTTCGGGCTCCTCGACCTTCCCCTTCTTGATGACCTCGGGTTCGGCCGGTGCAGCCGGCTCTGCGCCTTCCACCGCGGCAACAGGCGCTTCGGGGAGCACCTCCGCGCGGGCATGAGTGACGCCGACGACCACGCGCTCCGGATCTTCCAGCACGCGAACTCCGTCCGGAAGCTTGAGGTCCGACACGCGGAGATACTGGTGCATGCCGACCTCGCTGACCGGCACCTCGATCCGGTCAGGGATCGCATTCGGGAGACACTCGACGTGCAGTTCGCGAATCTGCCAGTCGAGCACGCCGCCTTCCTTCATACCGACCGGCGTTCCATCCAGGTGCACCGGAACGGTGGTGCGGATGACTTCGTCCATCATGACGCGCACGAAATCGATGTGCTGCAGCTTCCGCGAGATCGGATGGATCTGCATCTCCTTGATCATCGCGTGGCGCTGCTGGTCCGTGCCGCTCATCTTCAGCAGGAAGATCGAGCGGACACCGTGCTCGCTCTTCTGAATGAGGTCGGCAACAGCCTTGCGGTCGACGACGATTGCCACCGGCTCGCGATGGCCGCCATACACAACGGCCGGAACCTGCCCCTGCTGGCGCAGCTTCTTCGCTAATTCCTTTCCCGTGCCTTCGCGGCGCGAGACCTCCAAAGTCACCTCAGCCATAAAACTCCCCTCAACGGTTTTCGACAGATGCCGGAAAGCGGATCGCCCCGGATGTTATTCCCTCCGACCACGTAGGACCGACTCTCAGTCGGCCCGGGCCGGCTGGAGAGCCGGCCCTACATCTCGAACAGCGAGCTGACCGAATCCTCGCTATGGATCCTCTTGATGGCCTCGGCCAGGAGGTCGCCAATCGAGAGGGTCTGGAGCTTCGGGCACTCCTGCTCCTTGTCCGCCATCGGCATGCTGTTGGTGGTGATCACCTTGTCCAGATGCGACTTCGTGATCCGCTCCACCGCCGATCCGGAGAGCACGCCATGGGTGCAGGTGGCCGAGATGGAGCGCGCGCCCTTTTCCATCAGGGCGTCGACGGAGTGGATGAGCGTGCCGCCCGTGTCGATGATGTCGTCGACGACGAACACGTTTCTCCCCTTCACGTCGCCGATGATGTTCATGACCTGGGTCTGGTTGGCGGCAACGCGGCGCTTGTCGATGATGGCCAGGGTCGCCCCGAGTCGCTTGGCGTAGGCGCGGGCGCGCTCGACACCCCCCGCGTCCGGCGAGACGATCGTCAGATCGTCCAGCTCCAGTTTTTTCAGATGCCCGACGATCACCGGAGCCGCAAAAAGGTGATCGACGGGAATATTGAAGAAGCCCTGGATTTGCGCGGCGTGCAGGTCGATGGTCAGAACGCGGTCCGCGCCGGCAGCGGTGATGAGATCGGCAACGAGCTTCGATGTGATGGGAACGCGCGGTTTGTCTTTCCGGTCCTGCCTGGCGTAACCGTAGTACGGGAGGACGGCCGTGATGCGGCGGGCCGAGGAGCGCTTGAATGCGTCGAGCATGATCAGCAGCTCCATGAGGTTGTCGTTCACGGGGGGGCAGGTCGGCTGGATGACGAACACATCCGCGCCGCGCACGTTCTCATCGACCTGGACGTAGCTTTCGCCGTCGGAAAAGCTGTACAGCGACACGTGGCCGGGCTCGAATCCGAGACGGGCGCAGATCTCTTCGGTGAGAGCCGGATGCGCGCGGCCGGAAAAGACCTTCATCTGCGGGCCGTTCAAGCGTGCGTGATTATAGTCATCATGCGCACGCTCGCCCACAGGATCGCCAAGAGGCCGACGATCGGGTCAATCGCGTAGTCGAACGCGTTGACGGATGGAAGCAGCCGGAGGTCGAGCGAGAGAAGAATCACCAGGGTCAGCAACGCCAGGCGAATCTCGCGCCGCACCGCCGCTGCGATTCCGAGAAAGGCGATCCCCAGAGGCGCCGCCGGCGAGAATCCAAAGCGGTAGACATCCAGCGACGTGAAGCCGAGCGCGCTCGGATAGAGCACCAGCGAGGTCACGGCGACGATCCACAGCAACACGCGTCGCTCGGTCGTGAACAGGAGCGGCCGCCCCGCGCGTTCCAGCACGAGATCGAGCAGTAGAACGATCGAGGTGATGCTCGGAACGCCGGTGATCGATCCCAGGTAGTGCATCACCATCATCCGCGGGGGTTCGCGAGCAGGGGATCGTCGAGGACCCAAGCATCGTTGAAGACCACGTGCCGGATCAGTTTCCGCTGCCACGTGTAGACGAGGTGATAGCGGCCGTCGCGCGTCTGTAGAAAGTACGGATACGAATATTCGCGGCGGACCATGTTGTCCGGCGTGGTGTCGCGCTCGACGGGGCTCGGCTTCGACCAGTGAAGCCCGTCGTCCGCGGACCGCGCCAGCGAGAGGTCGCGGCGGTCCCACGCGGAGTTGTTGTACGCGGCCAGCAGCGATCCGTCCGCGAGACGAATCCCGGCCACCGCCGAGTCGCGCTGCACGAGACGCGTGCCGAAGACGTCGGTCCATCGGCGTCCGCCGTCGCCGCTGCGCGTCACGGTCACCGAGCCGGGCATCCTCGACGACCAGCGAAGCAACGTCACGGCGCTCTGCTCCCCGGTCGGAATGAGCCACGGCTGCACGAGGGGACGTCCATCGGAGACCCGCCTCTCATCGACGACTCTCCCGCGCGCGTCGATGCGCACGAGCGCGGACCACTTGCGCAAGAGCTCGTGATAGACGGGCAGCACAATTGATCCGTCGTCGTAGCGCCACGGTTTGCTTCGCACGAGCATGCCGACGTTCAGAAAAGGCGACGTGACGATGCGCTTCGGCAGCGCCCACCGCTCGCCGTCCGCTGAGGTTTTCATGCAGATCGTTCCGCCCGACCATCCGCCGTACAGCACCGCGACATAGAAGAGCGCCACGCCGCGACCATCGGCAAAGAGAACAGGGTTGCCGATGCTTTTGACGCGGATTCGCATCGCGTCCTCGCTCCCCTGCCGCGTTTCGAGAATCCTCGGCACCGACCATCCCCCGGTCCGGTGATCCTGCCGCGAGCAATAGATGTTGACGTCGGCGCGCACTTCGTCTGAGCCGCCGTACCAGGCCGCGAGAAGATCACCGTCCGGCAGCTCCGCGATCGACGCACCGTGCACGAAATGCGTTCGTGTCGGCGGCAGGAAGTGCGCGGTCATCTCGGGCGTGCCTGTGATCTTCACCGCGGGCGGAACCTGAAACGCGGCGCGACGCGTCTGCCGCGCGGCGCGGAACGCCGCCGGCAACGCGGCAACGACAAGGATCGCAACGACGATCGTCCGCGCCATCTCAGCGATTGTGATACAGCAGCCATCTCGCCGTCTCGTAAAACGCGCGGCCGAGGTTCGGATGATCGTCGTTCGATTTCACGATCGTGGTCCCGCTGTGCTCGAACAGCTCGATGTCCGGCGGGTCGTGAAAGGTCGTGAAGACGAACGCCGCCGACCGCGGGCCGGCAACGGGATCCAGAAGATCGAGTCCAAGCGCCTGATTGACGTACGGACGGCCGCAGAAGCTGGCCAGCGTGGGAAGGATGTCGACATGGGATGAAGGCGTGTCGATGCGCCTTCCCTCGTGGATGAACCCCGGCGCGTAGATCAGCATCGGCACGTGGTAGACCACCGGCGAGAGATCGCCGAGCGTGAGCTCCGTGCCGGGAGCGCCGGTGCGCGTCCCGTGATCGCCGTACAGAACGAACACCGTGTTGTTGAAATACGGCTCGCGCCGTGCGGCGTCGAAGAACAGACCGATGGCGTGATCGAGATAGCGAAACGCGTTGTACTCCTCGTTCGAATCGAATCCGTTGGCGCGCAGCGCGCCGGAATCGACCTTCAGAAGCTGGAACCCATGCGTTTTCTCCGGGATGTCGTACGGCCGGTGATTGCCGGAGGTGTGGATCAGGGCGAAGAAGGGTTTGGTCTCGTGGCGCAGAACGTCGTTCGCGGCAAGCACGAGATCCTCGTCGGAGATTCCCCACACGTCCACGACCGGCGCGTCGTAGGAGCCCTCCTCGAAGATTCGCAGGCCGTCCAGATTGTGCGCCAGCATTCCTCGTATGTTCGACCAGTTCGCGCTGCCGCCGAGGAAGTACAGCTTGTCGTAGCCGGTGAAGGCGTTGGCGATCGAAGCCTGGTCAACGGTGAGCGGATTGTGCGCCGAGGCCTGCCACGGGCTGACATCAGGAATTCCGAACATCACTGCGAACAGCGCGCGCGCTGTTTTCTCCGATGGCGAATAGTGGCGGGTGAACAGCCACCCTTCGCGCGCGATGGCGTCGAAATGCGGCGAGCCGTTCGCCGGATTGCCGAACGCACCCGTCTTGAACGCCGCGAATGACTCCAGCTGGATGATGACGACGTTCGGCGTGCCCGTCGTCCGCGGATGCAGCGGAGGCGTTCGGCGAAAATTCAGCCTTTGCAGGTCGGGCCGATCGACGCCGAGGTATGCGGACATGATCGGATAGAGACCCCGCACGCGATGAAGGTCGTACGCCGCCGGTTTCTCGCGCGTCGTCTCGAACAGGTATTGCGCGGGATTGAGTGCCAGCGCGCCGATGAACGGATTGCGGCTGAAATACGCATCGCTCCAGCGCAGCGGATAGCGCGAGACCTTTCCATACATGCAGGCGACGAAGAAGATCGCCATCAGCCACGACACGCCCGCCTGGCGCGTGCGGCGTTTCACGGTGCGCGCAGTCGCGAACGCGATCGCCGCCACCAGGGCCACGATCGTCAGAGCAAACAGGACGACGTGGTACGACTCCCAGATCATGTGCATCGAGATCAGCGGATTTCGCAGGAACTCCAGCACGCCGGCGTTCAGCCGCTGATGAATGTACGCGTAGGTCCCGAAGTCGGCCGCATACAAAGCGAGCAGGAACACTTCGGCGAGGATCACGTACGCCGTCTCGAAGCGGCGGAGAAACAGCAGCGGAAACGCGACGATCGCCAGCAGCCTGGCGTCGAACTTCAGCCCGAGATAAAACGCGCGCACGACCTCGCCGCCATCGAGTGGACCTGCCGTCCCGCGAAAAGCAAGGAAGAACGCGACGCGCAGGAGCGTCAGGATGACGAGATTGACGAAAAAGACAGTGAGCGGAAGACGGCGCAAGTCGTGAGCTCGAGATTGTACGACGGCGCTGAGGAACCCCTGCACACGTCGTCATCCTGAGTCGGCGAAGCGCGACGAAGGATCTCAGGATGCGAAAACCCCTGCCATTTCGAGATCCTTCGCCCGTCTTCGCGGCTCAGGATGACGTGAACAACGACTTGCGCAGAGGCTCACGTCGTCATCCTGAGTCGGCGAAGCGCGACGAAGGATCTCAGGATGCGAAAAACCCCTGCCATTTCGAGATCCTTCGCCGTCTTCGCGGCTCAGGATGACGTGGACAACGACTTGCGCAGAGCTTCACGTCGTCATCCTGAGTCGGCGAAGCGCGACGAAGGATCTCAGGATGCGAAAACGCGTGCCATTTCGAGATCCTTCGCCGTCTTCGCGGCTCAGGATGACGTGGACCAACGACTTGTTCAGAGCTTCCCTGGAACCACTGCACAAGGCGTCATCCTGAGACGGCGAAGCGCGACG
>DATISF010000002.1:0-22362 GCA_035468985.1 Thermoanaerobaculia bacterium | reverse complement strand
TCAACGATGTCACCACATCGCCTCCTCCTCGCTCCTTGCATCTCAGCCACAAGCGGCACCAGCGAAATGCTGCGTATCTCTGACTCACCACACTAGCCGTGCTGCTCGTGCTCGCATTCGCGGTGGCATCGTTCGCTGACGATCAACGGCTGGTCAGATGCGACCTGATTCGTGAGATTGCGGTGTCGATCCGACGCTCCGCGACAAGATCCTGTCGCGATCGACTACGTCACGTACACCGAGGAGGTGTACGGACCGGTGCTTGACCGAAGCTTCAGCGATGCGGAGCTGC
This sequence comes from Thermoanaerobaculia bacterium, assembly GCA_035468985.1. GTDB lineage: Bacteria > Acidobacteriota > Thermoanaerobaculia > Gp7-AA8 > Gp7-AA8 > DASVHS01. The sequence continues at coordinate 22,070 of DATISF010000002.1, read as the reverse complement.
AGCAACTCATCACGTTCTTCAAGACCGCCGGGCAGAAGGTCGTCGTGTTGCAGCGCCGTATCTCTACGTCGTAACAGAGGACGGGCAGCATGACCGATTCGTCCGCGCCGGCGCCGACAAACGTTCGGGGAGAGCTTCGACACCGACATCATCGATCAGGACGGGGACTTTGTTGAGTTTCCGGCGCCGTCGAAGTCGGGTCCTCAATCGCTTCGTCGCCGAAGAGAATCTTCTGGATTCGTCTCCGCGCCTCCCCGGCCAGCGCCTGGCGATCGCGCACGGAAAGCTCTGCGGTTGGAATCGGTGGCGTGAGCGTCACGGTCACCGGACCCGGCTTGATGCGAAGCGTGTGCGCGGACATGACGTCGTAGGTTCCCTTGACCGCGGTCGGAACGATCGGCAATTCCGATTTGAGCGCCAGGAGAAATCCTCCGCGCTGAAAGGGCCGCATCTTGCGCTCGCGCGAGCGTCCTTCCTCCGGAAAGACGACGATCGTGTAGCCCTTCCGGATGCGCTGGCCTGCCAGGTCGAACGACTTCACCGCCGAGCTGCGGTTTTTCCGGTCGATCGGAATGAAGCCGCCCCGCCGCAGCGCCCAGCCGAACAGCGGAATCTTGAACAGGCTGACCTTGGCCATGAAGCGGATCGGCTGGGGGATCGCGCTGAAGATGCAGGGGATGTCGAGGTAGCTGGAGTGGTTGGCGACGAGGATGTAGCGCTGCTTCGGGTCGAGCAGGTCGAGGTTCTCGGCCTCGAGCCTGATCCCAGCCGCCCACACCAGTGACCGCCCCCAGAATCGAATGACGCGGTTGACGAGCCTCTCGGCCGCCGGAAAGGCAGTCAGGATGATGGTGAGAGTGGCGCAGGGGATCGTCGTTGTCACGAGGACCAGGGCGACCCATAGCGTCCGCAGCATCGGGGGATTTTAGTTACAATGCGATGCTCGCAATAAGGATGCACGCGCCCGTCTTGCCCTCAAAACCCCATCACCCAGCCAAAGGAGAGGTCCTGTGAGTGAAGCATTGGGCACAACCGCTGTGCTCGAACCGCCCGCCCGTTCCGGCGAGCCGACCATCAACGACCTGACGATCCACGTGGCGACGGTCAACGGCTCGGGATCGCAGTCCTCGAACAACGTGCTCATGCGCTCCATCTTCCAGATGGGCGTACCGGTCAGCGGCAAGAACATGTTCCCCTCGAACATCGCCGGCCTGCCGACGTGGTTCACGATCCGCGCGAACAAGGACGGCTGGATCGCCCGCAAGAAGGAAGTCGATCTGATGGTCTGCATGAATCCGCAGACCGCGGCCGATGACGTCGCCGCGTTGCAGCCCGGTTCGCTCTGCATCTACGACGCGCCGCTGAACTGCAAGTCGATGCGCAACGACATCTCGTTCTACGAAGTGCCGTTCGCCAAGCTGGCCGGCGAACTGGCGAGCGATGCGCGCCTCCGCAAGCTTCTCGCGAACATGATCTACGTCGGGATCGTGGCCGAGCTGATCGGAATCGAGAGGCAGGAGATCGTCGCTGCCATCACCAAGCAGTTCAAAGGAAAGCAGAAGGCCATCGATCCGAACGTCAACGCCATCGACAAAGGCATCGAGTACGCGAAGGCGAACCTGCCCAAGCAGAACAAGTGGCGCGTCTCGCGGATGAACGCCACCGCCGGCAAGATCATCATCGACGGCAATGCCGCGGCCGCCATCGGGGCGATGTTCGGCGGCGTCACGGTCGTGACGTGGTATCCGATCACGCCGTCGTCTTCGCTCTGCGAATCGCTCATCGATTACATGAAGCAATACCGCATCGACCAGGACGGCAAGGCAACATTCGCCATCGTGCAGGCCGAGGACGAGCTGGCGGCGGTGGGGATGGTGCTGGGGGCAGGGTGGGCGGGGGCCCGCTCGATGACCTCGACTTCAGGACCGGGCATCTCGCTCATGGCCGAGTTCGCAGGTCTCGCCTACTTCTCCGAGTTGCCCGGCGTGATCTGGGACATCCAGCGCGTCGGACCGTCGACCGGCCTTCCCACGCGCACCGCGCAGGGCGACGTCCTGGAGACGTATTTCCTCTCGCACGGCGACACGCAGCACATCGTGCTCATCCCGTCGAGCGTCAGCGAATGCTTCGACTTCGCCATTGAGGCCCTCGATCTCGCCGAGATCTTCCAGACCCCCATCTTCGTCCTCTCCGACCTCGACCTCGGCATGAACAACTGGATGTCGGATCCGTTCAGGTATCCGGAGAAGCCGATCCGCCGCGGAAAAGTGCTGACGGCAAACCAGCTCGAGGAGCTGAAGGGCAAGTGGGGCCGCTACCTCGACGTCGACGGCGACGGCATCCCGTATCGCACGCTGCCGGGCACCGATCATCCGTTCGCGTCGTACTTCACTCGCGGTTCGGGCCACGACGCGTATGCGCGTTACTCGGAGAAGCCGGGCGACTACAAAGCGCTGGTCGACCGCCTGGCGAGGAAACTCGAGACGGCGAAGCAGTACGTGCCCCCTCCGGTCATCGACCGCAAGGCGAAAGCGAAGATCGGACTGATCGCCTACGGCACGACCGACTTTCCGCTCGAGGAAGCGCGCCATCAGCTGCGGACCGAATCGGGCGTGGAGACGAGTTACTTCCGCCTTCGCGCGCTGCCGTTCACCGAAGAGCTGAAGGACTTCGTCGCCGCGCACGAGCGCGTCTACGTCGTCGAACAGAACCGCGACGGGCAGATGGCCGATCTGATCCGGCTCGAAGTCGCCAACGATCAGGGGAAGATCAGAAAGATTCTCCACTACACCGGATTGCCGTGCGATGCGCGGTTCATCTCGCAGTCGGTTCTGCAGATGGAGAAGGACCATAGCCTGCTGAAGCTCGACTACGAGCCGGGAGCGGGAGCGACTGGAACGACGAGAAGCGAGGACTAAATGGAGCACCGGCTGAAGCCGGGGCTCCATTCGCGGAGACAAACGATGGCTGAATCAGTTCTCAAAATCGGAAGCGAACCTGCCAAGGAAAACAGGCTCGGGCTGAAAGCCACCGACTATCACGGCGGCAAGTCGACGCTCTGCGCCGGCTGCGGGCACGACGCCATCAGCAGCCAGATCGTGCGCGCGTTCTACGAGATGAACGTGAAGCCCGAGAAAGTGGCGAAGTTCTCCGGCATCGGGTGTTCCTCGAAGACGCCGGCCTACTTCCTCGGCCGCGCGCACGGATTCAACGCCGTGCACGGGCGCATGCCCGCGGTGGCGACGGGCGCGATGCTGGCGAATCACAAGCTGCTGGGCATCGGCGTCTCCGGCGACGGCGACACCGCCTCGATCGGCCTCGGCCAATTCATGCACATGGTCCGCCGCAACATCCCGATGGTCTACATCATCGAGAACAACGGCGTGTACGGCCTGACGAAGGGACAGTTCTCGGCGACCGCTGACGAGGGATCGAAGCTGAAGACCGGCGTCCTCAACGATCTACCGCCGATGGATCTCTGCGCGCTGGCGGTGCAGCTCGGCTGCGGCTTCGTCGCGCGCGGGTTCGCCGGCGATCCGAAGCAGATGATCAACATCCTCAAGGGCGCGATCGCGCACGACGGCCTCTCGGTCATCGACGTCATCTCTCCGTGCGTCACGTTCAACAACCACGAAGGATCGACGAAGGGTTACACGTACTCGAAGGAGCACGACGAGCTGTTGCATCAGATCGGATTCGTTCAGTCGTACGAACAGATCGAGATCGAGATGGATCCGGGGACGATGCGCGAAGTGACGATGCACGATGGCTCGCGCATCGTGCTCAAGAAGCTCGAAGAGGATTACGACCCGTCCGACGCGGTCCAGGCGCTGCAGCGGCTGCACCGCGCGGTCGAGAGCGGCCACATGCTCACGGGACTCGTCTACCTCCGTCCGGAGAAGAAGAGTTTCATCGGTTTGCTGAACCTGACCGAGGAGCCGCTGAACCTTCTGCCGATCGAGAAGACCCGACCGCCCAGAGAGGCCCTCGACCGGATCATGAAGGAACTGATGTAGCGACGGCGGTCGCGGACGAGTGTTTCGGCGGCGTCATCGGCCGCTTGACGACTTGAATCGCGATCCACACGAGCAAGATCACGCCGAGCGTCAACGCGACGATGAAGAAGAGTGAGGGACGGCCTGGTCCGCTTTCCCGTCTCCTGCGGCGTGCTTTTGAGCCCACGGCACAAGCGTACGCCGAAATGGACGGGTTCTGAGCGGGGATGATCCTTCTCACCCTCGTACTGGCGTTCGCAGGCGTTGTGGTCCTGATCTTCGTCTGGTTTCAAACGAGATCGGGAAGGAAGGCTCTGTATCGATCCGCCCTGATCCTTGGAGCCTCGATCGGACTGTCCCGCGCGGTCATCGCCTGCACCGGCTGGTACGTCGTCGAGCACAACGGCGGCCCCCTTCAGATCCCGGCGTATCTCATGTCCATGTTCGCTCTTCCGGAAGCGGTCCTGCTCGGCAGAACGAGGCTGGCTACGCCTCAGCTGTACGGGAAACTCTCGGCCCTTCTGATCGCCGGCTCGCTCGTGAGCATCATGGCAATCGCCGTCGTTGCCGACCTCAGCCGCAGGTTTGGTTCACGCCTTGCTCATCCATATCGCATGAGCGAAGACGAAAAAGGCGCCACCGAAGAGCAGATCGAGAAGATCAGCACCATCAAGGGCAGCGAGGTACTCGGCTACGAGGGCGCGGGACGCGAAGAACACAGTGGTGAGAACTCGCCGCGCAAGGGCAACAAACTCACCGATGATCTGGCGGACAACAAACCGGACCAGATGAAGTAATCACCTCTTCTTGAGCGCCTGGACGCGGCTCTTGGCCTGCTGGTTCTCCGGCGCGATGCGCAGAACGTCCTCGTAGCAGCTCTGCGCGCGCGAGATCATCCCCTCGAGCTTGTAGACGTCGCCGAGAGAGATCATAGCGTCGATGAAGTTGGGGTCGACGGAGAGCGCCATCTGGTAGCTCTCCGCGGCGTCGCGGCGCCATTTCGGATTTCTCTCCTGGCAGGAGCCGAGGAGATACCAGGCCTGGGCGTTGTCGGGAGCGAACTCGACGGCCTGCTTGAGCAGGACGATCGCGCCGTAGTAGTCGCCCTGGATCGCCAGTTCGCGTGCCTTGTTGAAATTCTGTTCGGCGATCGACCGCTGCGTGAGGCGCTGATTGATCGAGCCGCCGGCCGCACGCGAGCTCCGTTCCGACAGAAGCTTGTCGTATTCGGCGCGGCGGTTCGCGTCCTTCAGAACGGCGACGGCATCGTCCACCCGGCGGTTGATGGCGGAAGCCGCGTCGCGGACGATTGGCGGATAGGTCATCGGATCGAACCTCTTCTTCTGTTCCTCGGCCTGGGTCATGATCTGGGCGCGCGTCGCGGCGCGCGGCACGTCGAGCAGCTGGTAGTGATCCATGGCCGGCATCTGCCTCGACAGCGCGACGGCGCGAAGCGAGCGCTGATCGTTCGAGCCGATTGCTGCAAGCAGCTCGAGATCGCGCTGCATCTCGTCGAAATTCGCGGTGACCGGCTGGGTCTCGGCGCGAACTTCGACCTCCGTGTACATGCCGATGGCCATCAGGCCGATGACGACTTTCGCCGCGGCGACCGAATCCGTGGTGAACTGCTTGAGAAACGCTTCGATGGTCTGCGGATCGATGCCGAGCTGTGAGGCAATGCTTCGCTCCGCATCGGTCAGCGGAATCGAATCGATGTTGTAGCGGCTGTCATGAGCCCAGGTGATCTCGCGCTTCAGGTCGCCCAGCGAGCGCCGCAGCACGAGACCGTTCGTGATCGAGCGGATCCCCTCGAGAACGATCGCCGCGGTCGATTGCAGGAAGACGCGTTTGTCCGGCGGGATGGCCTCGTCCTCGGTGAACGCGGCCGTGCCTTCGTCGAGGGAGAAGAGCGGTACGAACAGCGTGGCCAGCCATTCGCGCAGAAGAGTCTGCCGCCAGGAGAGCTCGAGAATGCCGGCCTCATGAAAGTTCGATACGACGTCGATGAGCTCGCCGCTCGAGATCTGTGCGGTGCGGTCGGCGCCGATGACGCCGCGACGAACCAGAAAATCGGCAAGCGAGTCCGCCGGTTCGGACGAGGTGATCAGGACCAGTTCGCCCTGGGACCAGTACAGAACCTTGCGGAGCGGTGACCGGACGATCGTCAGATATCCGGTACGGCGGTTCTGCAGGATATCCCCGACCATCACCGCGAACGGGGTGATCTCGATCCTCTCAAGACTCAAGGGTGTGTCGGTCCTATGACTCAGGTTTTAGCACATCCTGTTGTAACTGTCTGTCTCTCCGCGAGGGTGGCACGAATCGGGCTGAAACGAATCGAAGGCGGTGCCGTCAAAGCAGAATCGGACAGCGGACGCCGCTGTTCAGGATTGCCGAGTGCTACGATGAAACTGATGAAGACCCCCGCGTTGATCTTCCTGGTGGCATTGGCGTTCGCACCGAACGCCGCCCCTCAGGACACCCCATCCGGACCTTACGATTTCGTGATGGCCAAACTGGCCGCCGAAGAAGGGCGTTACGACGAAGCGCTGACCCGAATGGATCGCGTCATCGAAAAGGAGCCGTCCAATCCGGTCCTCCTGTTCGAACGGGCGATGATGCTCGTCGACTCCGGCCGCGCCGACCGCGCCGAGGCCGAGCTCAAGAAACTCGTCGAAGCACATCCGGAGTTTTACGACGCGCAACGGGCCCTGGGCCGTGTTCTGCTCGATCGCGCCGGCAATGATCACGCGCGGCTCGACGAGGCGCTCGTCCATCTCCAGGCCGCCTACAAAGCAAATCCCGACGATCTCTCCAGTGGCGTCACGGTGTCGCAGCTGCTCGTGGCCTCCGGCCGCGTCGCGGAGGCGGAAAAGGTTCTGGCGTCGCTTGTGGAGCGTGCGCCCGACCAGCGCGTGCTCAACTACAACTACGCGCAGGTCCTCACGAAGCTCGGCCGCGGCGACGAGTCGAAGCAGTATCTCGAGCGCGCCGTGCTGCTGGATCCGACGTTCGGGCCGGCGGTCCTGCAGCTCGTCGACATCTATCAGCGCGAAAGCGAGTGGGAGAAAGCCGCCCAGGTCCTGCAGCCGCTCATCGAACAGGATCCGATGAACGTGGAGCTGCAGCGCCAGCAGGCCTACTTCTGGCTCCGCGCAGGCAGTCCCGAGAGAGCTCGCGGCGCGTTCAAGGCACTCGTCGACGCCGATCCGAAGGACGCCCGCTCGCTGTTCTACCTCGCCGAGTCCCTCAGCGATCTCGAACAGTACGAAGAGGCCGAGAAGATCTACCGCAAGCTGCTCGAGCAGACACCGAATGACGCCGATCTGCTGGCCAGCTTCGGACTCACACAGGTCGCCCAGCGCAAGTTCGACGACGCCGAGCACACGTTCCGCTCGCTGCTCGCCGTCAAAGACGTTCCCGACAATCTCGTGGCCCTTGCCAAGACGCAGCTGGCGGTCATCGAGCTGCAGCGCGGCCACAACGAAGCGGCCGCCAATGCGGCGAAAGAGATCCTCATCTTCCGCGACAAACCGAATTCGCAGGCGGTCGGAATCGCCGTCGAGGCCCTGAGGAAGGAAAAGAAATACCGCGAAGCGCTCGAGCTTCTGCAGCCGCTCGTCGACAAGTTCGCGTCCGACGCTTTCGTGAACGCGCGCTACGTCGAAATGCTGGTCCGGACGGGCGAGAAGGACAAAGCGCGTGCCGCAGCGGTTCAGCAGGCGAAGTTCGGCACTCGCAACGCCGTGGCATCGGCCGAGGCGCTCATTCAAGGCGGTGAAGGCCCGGCCGCCATCGCCATGATCAACGATGCACTCAAGTCGAAGACGGATGACATCGACCTGCAGTTCGAGCTGGGATCCGCGTACGAACGCGCCGGCGATCACCTCGCCGCCGAGCGCGCGTTCCTGAACATTCTTCAGAAAAATCCCGAGCACGCCGCGACGCTCAACTACCTCGGCTACATGTGGGCCGACAGCAACGTGAACCTCGAGCGCGCCGCGGAAATGCTGGCGCGTGCCGTCAAGCAGGAACCGCGCAACGGCGCCTACGTCGATTCCCTCGGCTGGGTCTATTTCCGACAGGGAAAGCTCGAGCTGGCCGAGAAGTACCTGACCGACGCCAGCCGCCTTCTTCCCCGTGACGCCACCGTTCACGAGCACCTCGGTGATGTGTTTGCCAAGCGCGGCAACTACAAGCGCGCGCTCGATCTGTATCGCGTCGCGCTGAGCCTCGAGCCGGAGCCGAAGGACGAGGTCAAGCTGCGATCGAAGATCGCCGAGGTCGAGAAGCAGCAGACGGCGCAGAGGTGAAGCGCCGGCCGTTCCTCGTTCTCTGTTGTTTGATCGTCGCCGCCTGCCGGACCACGCACGTGGGCGGTCCGTCGATCGCGCCCCTTGCGCTGTCTGACTCGCCACTCGAAGCTCTTCACGCGCGCGCCGCCGCATTCGACGGAGCGCGCAGCATCATGCGCGTGCGGCTGACGAGCGGCGGGGAGACGCGGACGTTCCGCGCGCAACTCGTGGTCCCCGATCGCAATTCGATGCGGTTCATCGCCTACACACCCGTCGGAACGACCGCCGCGACGATTCGCGCCGAAGGCGATCATGTCAGCGTGACCGATGCGCGCACGGGCTCGACGACCGAAGGAAATGCCGCCGACATGCTCCGCCCGTACGGCTTCTACACCGGCGGCCTCACTCCCGCCGAAATGGGGTTGCTGCTCCTCGGATATCCGCCGCGGCGCGATCTGATGTACGAGGCGGCACAGAATGGATTGAGCCGTGCGAGCGCGGGCGACGTCGTGGTGACGTTCGATCCGCCGGCGCTGCCGGCCCAGCGCGTTATCGTGATGCACGGAACCGATCGCGTCGAGATCGAGCATCTCGAAGTCGCGGCGATGAAGTAGACGATGCACATCCGCTCGTACGCGAAGATCAACTGGTCACTGCGCATCACGGCGAAACGCGCCGACGGCTATCACGACCTCGAGACGCTGTTTCAGACGATCTCGCTGCACGACGAGCTGACGATCACGCCCGCGGAGCGCCTGTCGCTCGAGTGCGATGACCACGGCGTGCCCACGGACGACACGAATCTCGTGATTCGCGCCGCACGCGCCATCGGCGCACCGCCGGTGCGCATCGAGCTGAAAAAGCGCATTCCGGCGGGCGGCGGGTTGGGGGGAGGGTCATCGAACGCCGCGGCGACGCTGATTGCTCTCGATTCGATGTTCGGGCTTCACGCGCGGCTGCCGGAGATCTCGCTGTCGCTCGGTTCCGACGTCCCGTTCTTCCTCGTCGGCGGCACCGCGTACGCGACCGGCCGCGGCGAGAAGCTCACGCGCCTTCCGGCCGCGGCGCCGATTCCGCTGCTGCTTGTCCTGCCGGAGGAGAGAGTCTCGACGGCCGAGGCGTTTTCGCTGATCGGGAGCTACTCGAAACCGGTCGGGATCGAGCGCTATCGGGAGATCCTCGAGGAGGATCTGCTGGCGCACGGCGAGTTACTGACGAACGATTTCGAACAGCCGGTGTTCGCCCGCATCCCGAAACTGCGCGAGTACAAGCACCGTCTGCTTGCTGCCGGCGCGGCGTGGGCGGGGATGAGCGGGTCGGGCTCGACAATCGTCGGCGCGTTCCGGAGTCAGGCCCTGCGCGATGCGGCCGTTCCGGCGTTCCAGGACGTGCGCTCGGAGCCCGCGGAGACTATCGATGTGCGGCCGCGCGACTTCGAGGCGCAAGCGCGTACCTGAGCGCCAGACGCTGATCGAAACCGTCGGTGCCTACCACGATCGCGAGTTGCGACGAGCCGAATGACGTCATCGAGAGCGCGCGCGTGTCGAGGCGTCCCAACAACCGCGGCGAGCGGTCGAGCGGCTCGCGCTCGGCCGATACGCGCAGCGCGGTGATCTCGTTGTTCCATGTCCAGACGAGCAGGTAGTTCTCTCCCGTCCAGAAAGTGAAGAGACGCTGCGCACGCACTTGCGCGTAATCTCGAACTTCGCCCGTGGGCTCGCCGTTCGCCGCAATGCGGCGGCCGCGAATCGTTCCAGTGCGCGGCGTGAACCATGTCACGAGGAATCCGGCGCCGTCCGAGGCGACGTTGAGGCCCTCGTGGAGGTCTCCCGGACCGGCGATCGTCTCGATCCGCTTCACGGAGTCGTCGACGAGCGATCCACGGAGCGGACCTCCGATCATGTCGGAGTCGACGATCAGCGCCGACCGGCCCGATGACCCGACGGCGAGCGACCCGGTTCGGAAGGTATCGGCGATGTGGCGTGGAGCGGTGTCGACCACCGTGCCGTCCTGTGAAATCCGCAACGCGTCAATCGACCAGCCGACCGTGATGAGCGGCTGAGCCCACGTCACGAGGTACTCGCGGCCCGTCCATGTCGCGGCGACGGATCCATTGATCTCGGACGCGAGAAACACCGGCGGCCGGATGGTTCCGTCCGGCAGAACGACGGTCGCGCGAAGCTTGCCGTCGAAATGCACGACGAGCGCCGACGATGGCGCGCCGGCGACCGCAACGAGACCGGTATTCGGGGCAACCGGAATCCGCGGCCCGCCGCCACTCGCGGTCACGAAGCTCGCCGCGACGCCGCCGTGCGGGACGCCGTCGATCTCGCCGTATTCATTCCACGCCGCGAACAATCCGACACCCGTCGTTGCGAGCAGCGGATCGCCTTGCTGATCGTGTTGGCGATGCACGATGTTGTTCGTGAGCAGCGCGTGCTGTTCCATCCTGCCGGCGTGCGTGCTGAAGCCGATCGAGAACGGAGGTGGAGGGAAGGCGCGATTCGACCACGCGACGAGCAGCGACTCGCCATTCCATGCGACATCGGCGGCATACGTCTCAAAGTCGCCGATCTTCGCAGGTGGCCCTGATGCGCCGGAACGCGTCACGTGAATCACGAGGGGGGTCGGAGCAGCGATGACGACGACGTAGTCGCGTCCGGTCCAGGCCCCTCGAATCGGAGTCCGGTTCGTTCCGCTCGCAATGACGAAGACGTCGCTGTCCGGAGCTCCGGACGGGTCGAGATGCCGTCCCATGACCCGGCTGTAGTCGAAGGCCTGCCAGACCGCGAGGAAGCCGTCGTCGCCGGCGATGATCTCGGCATGATGACCTGCGGTGTCAAAAATCGGCGCGTTCTCGGACAGAAACACGGCGAAACCATGACAGACCGCCACCCGGTTGCCCGCAACGCCGGCGTTGCGCGCCAGGACTTCGCCGGAGTTGGAAATCATTGTTGCGGTGTACTCCAGGAGAATGCTGGGGTGACCAGCCTGTGGCTCGGTTTGCTGGACGGCGATGTAGCGCGAGCCGTCCCACGCGATATCGGGGCTGCTCTCCGTGTCGGCAACAGGTCCGAGATCGATGATCTTCAGCAATGACCCCGATCGGTCGAGAAGAGCAGCCTTTCCTCCGCCCGTCGCAACGAGGTACGTCGCTCCACTCGACGCGATGCCCGGAGTCACGCTCGGGTTCGAAGGCATGACCACGCTGGTGGGAAGCAGCGGATTCCCATCGCGATCGACGAGCATCGCGAACGGGCCGCTGACGACGAGGAAGTTCGTTCCGTCCGTTGCGACGGCGGGGTAGTCGCCTCCGCTCGTCGGTGCGATGGGGCCGCGAACGATCGGCGTTTCGACAGGCGAGAGAACCGGGAAGGCGGTCGCGGCCAGGAGTGCGAGAACGGGCAGGAGGGACATCACCGCACGTGGTACGCGGATGTCGTGTCCGGTGTCCACTTCTGCTCGGTGATCAGCTCGCTTTGCTCAGCAGCAGCGAGTGATGGTCGCGAAACTCGTCGGTCCACGGCGCGGGACGGCGCGTCTGCGGATCGATTTTCACGATCGTCCGGTTGCCGCGCGCGTAATCAACCACTCCGTCGCCGCTCAGGCAGCGGAATCCGTACTGGCAGCTCGTGTTGCCGAGGCGCTCGACCCAGATCTCGATCTGCAGCGGGCCGGGGCCGATCACCGGATTGAGGTACTCGATGCGGAGATCGCGTACGACGTGGAACTGATCGGGGTTGTCGGCGACGTTCACTTCCCACTTCCGGCCGGCGACCGCGTAATACGACGTGATGGCTCGCTCGATGTGCGCGACGAAGCGCGAGTTGTGCAGCATCTGCATCGGGTCGAGCTCGTCGAAATAGACCTGCGATCGGAAAACGTACGGCATGACGTGCCTCTGCTCAGCGCGCAGCCGTGAGCCGTTTGCGCGGTCTGATGCGCAGGCTCTCGAGGCGGTCCTCGATCGCCTGGCCGGCGCGCTCGAGTGACTGCTTGTCGCCGAGGAGCTGGCAGGAGAAGTTGGCGCCAAAGAAGAGGGCGTTCAGCTCGAACGCGAGCTGCTTCGGATCGACGTCGGGATCGAGCTGCTCTTCCCTCTGCGCCATCGTGATGGCCTTCTCGATCGCGCCGATCCAGTCATGCATCGCTTTCGCGATGGCCTCGCGCACGACGCCCGGGCGGCCGTCGAACTCGAACGAGGCCGCGGCGAAAAAGCAGCCGCCGGGAAACACGTTCCTCCCGATGTACGACAGCCATCCGCGACAGATGGCCATGAGACGCGGGTAGCCGCGCTCGGCCTTCAGTGCCGGACGGAACACCTCCTCGATGAATCGGTCGCCGGCCGCGGCGATCGTTGCCAGCTGCAGCTCCTCCTTCGATCCGAAATGCGCGAACAGGCCGCTCTTGCTCATGGCGAGGTCGTCGGCGAGGCGGCCGATGGTGAGGCCCTGGAGACCTTCGAGCGAGGCGAGATCCACCGCCCGGTCGAGGATGCTCTGGCGCGTCCGTTCGCCCTTCATGCGAAAGCCCGGAGGTTCCTCATCAAGGCTTCGTTGCGAGAGCGGAAGTTGTTGTTCCAGGCCGACCGGCCGGATTTCACGAGCGTCCGTTCGCCGCGCGCGTAGGCGAGATTGCCGTTCTCGCTCGAGCAGAGGAACCCGTATGTGCAGCTGGAGTCGTCGAGGTCTTCGACCCAGATGTCGATGCGCAGGGTCTGCGCGCCGATCACGGGCTCGAGGTAGTCGATGCGGATATCGGCCGGCGTGGCCAGGACGTCGCAGGAGCGTCCCCAGGCCTCGAGCGCAGCGTCGAGATGTTCGATGAGCGCCGCTTTCGGCAGGCGCCGGAAGGGATCGAGCTCACCGTCGGAAACGGGGGAGAAGTGGACGAACTTGGGATTGAAGGTGTCGTCGAGAAGGACATCGTCGTACATGGCGTTCGCAAAATAGCACGAACGTTCGTTTCCTGTCAAGTAGCGGGATTCGGGGTTCGGGATTCGGGGTTCGGGGTTCGGGGTTCGGGGTTCGGGGTTCGGGATTCGGGATTCGGGGTTCGGGATTCGGGATTCGGGGTTCGGGGTTCGGGATTCGGGGTTCGGGAGCCCAGTGGCGCAGCCCCGAATCCCGCAGCCCCGAATCCCGCAGCCCCGAATGCCCAGCCTCGAATCCCGCAGCCTCGAATCCCGCGGCCCAGAATCCCGCACCCCCGAATCTCGCAGCCCCGAATCCCGCACACCAGAATCCCGCACCCCCGAAATCTCGCATCCCCGAAATCTCGCAGCCCGGAATCTCGCAGCCCGGAATCCCGCAGCCTCGAATCCCGCAGCCCAGAATCCCGAACTCCCGAATCCTTCAGCCCCTGAATCCTGAATCCCGAACCCCGAACCCCCGAACCTCGAACCCCCGAATCCCGAATCCCGAATCCCGAACCCCGAACCCCGAACCCCGAACCCCGGTACACTTCTCCCATGCTCCGGCGATTCACGCCGATCGTGTTCACGCTTCTTGTCGCCTGCGGCTCGATGCAGCTGGTCGAGGTGCAGGACGTCGACACGCTCTACTTCGGGACGTCGCGAGCCGGCGGGGTCGTCACGGACGCGGAGTGGAAGGCGTTCGTCGACGAAATGATCACGCCGGCCTATCCAGGATTCACGGAATGGAACGCGACGGGCCACTGGCGCGGAGCGGAAGAGAAGACGTACGTCGTGCAGATCGCACATCTCTCGCGGCGGCGCAACGACCAGCAGATCCTCCGCATCATCAACGAATACAAGAAGCGGTTTCAGCAGGAGTCGGTGTTCTGGATTCGCGGTCGCGGCCTCGTCGCGCCCGAATGACGTATGAAAACGACCGCGATCGCGGTGACGATCCTGCTCGCCTCACTCCCGGGTGCGGCGCGGATCAGCGGCGTTGTGAAGAATCGCGACGGCATGCCTGTCAAAGGCATGCACGTGGCGGTGACGCTCCTTCCGATCGAAGCCGCCGACGACGTCGGTGCAGAGACCGATAGCGACGACGCCGGCCATTTCTCGTTCTCGGGATTAGCGCCGGGAAAGTACACCGTCGGAGCCTCATCGGCCGACGTCGCCGCGGGTTGGACTGAAATCGAAGTGAAAGCGGACGGTGCCGCGCCGGTCACGATCACGGTCGGCGGCGACTCGCGCCTGATCTCGGGCGCAATCCGCGGGCCGGCATTGCCTAAAGCGCACGTGATCGTCGGCCGTTGGGACTCGAAAGGCGCGACGATGTTCTCGGCCCCGATCCGCGACGGTCGGTACGCGATCGCCATTCCGCGCGAGGGCCGGTACGCGATCGAGGCGATCGGTAACGGTGGCGAAAGCGCGACGCTCATGCTTCGGCCTGACGAGACGTCGCGCGATCTCACGATCGAGCGCACGTTCAAACAACCGCCCTTCGAGGTCGTGCAGTGGATCGCCAAGAAGGCCATTCCGTTGAAGACCGTCGTCGCCGGGAACGGATTCGACGACATGCGTCCCATCCGCGGCATCGTCGGCGACGCTCGAATCGTCACCCTCGGCGAGGCCACGCACGGGACGAAGGAATTCTTCCAGTTCAAGCACCGCATGCTCGAGTTCCTCGTCGCGAACGCCGGCTTCGATGTGTTTGCCATCGAGGCGAGCTTCCCCGATGCGCTGGCGGTGAACGACTACGTGCTCAACGGCGCGGGCGATCCGGCTCGTGCGCTGTCCGGCATGCTGTTCTGGACATGGAACACGGAAGAGGTGCTGGCGCTCATCAAGTGGATGCGGGCGTGGAACGACAATCCGAAGCACACGCGCAAGCTCCGCTTCTACGGCTTCGACATGCAGAACCCGGCATCCTCGGTGGAGCGGCTGCGGAAGTATTTCGAGAAGGCTGATGCGACCGCGCTGCCGCTTCTCGACCGGCTCACGCCGGCGTTGAATCGCGATCTGCAGAAACCGACGACGCCGGATCAGCAGAAGGAGGCGATGGCCGCGCTCGACGAGATCGCAGCCAGAATCGACGCGGCGGCCGGTCTGGAGCAGGAACAGGTCACGCTCATCCGTCAGGCCGTACGGATGTTTGGCGCGGCGCCGTTGATGACCGGCGGCATTCGCGACGCGGCGATGGCGGAGAACATCCGCTGGATCCTCGATCACGAGCCGGCCGGGACGAAGATGGTCGTCTGGGCGCACAACGGCCATGTGGCGACGGAGGAGTATTCGTTCGCCGCCGGCGGAAACATGGGAACGCATCTGCGATCGATGTTCGGCAAGGATCTGGTCGCGTTCGGCGCGGGGTTCAATCGAGGCTCGTTTCAGGCGGTCGGCGGCCGGAAGCGGCCGGGGCTCGTCGAGCACACGGTGGGGCCGCTCGAGACGGGATCATTCGACCGCACGCTGGCTGATGCCGGCCCACCGATTTTCGTGCTCGATCTTCGTCACGCGCCGGGTGCGGTCCGCGATTGGCTCGACTCACCTCTGAAGAACCGAACGATCGGTGCGATGTTCGACGACGACAATCCGAAGGGCTACGCGATGAGCATCCACCCGTCGCGCAGCTTCGATGCCGTGTTTTTCATTCGCGACACCACGTCGGCGGTTCCGGTTGGCGGAAGAAAGCCGCCTCCGCCGCCACTGCCGCCGCCGGCACCTGCCGCGGTCAACCTGGATTTCGCGCACGGAATCGAGGGCTGGATGTTGATGCCGGCAGCAACCAAGGGCGGTAACGAACTGAGCGCCACGTCCGACGGATGCGTCGTCGCGCCGTGTGTACGGTTGTCGCGCAACGCCCAGAGCTCTCCCTTCGGAGTGCTGTCTCAGCGCATCGATGCCACGCCGTACCGCGGGAAGAAGATTCGATTCCGGGCAAAGGTTCGTTCGCAACTGGCGGACGATCAGAGCAGCGCGCGCATCTGGCTGCGTGTCGACCTGCCCGGCGGCGGCATGGGGTTCTTCGACAACATGCAGAGCCGTGCGCCGAAGTCGCTCCCCGAGTGGACCGATCAGGAGATCGTCGGCGATGTGGCGCCGGACGCCGAGGCCATCGTGTTCGGTGGCCTATTCATCGGATCCGGAATCGCGTGGTACGACGAGACCTCGCTGGAGATCGTGGCGCCGCAGTAACGCCTCGCGCGCGAAGAAGAACAGCACGCCCGCGCCGATCACGAACGCCGCACCCCACTTCAATCCCTTTTCCGGCGACAGGGCGGCTTTCGTCCACAGCCCGAACGCCACAATGGCCGGCAGCGGATAGAGCCACATCTTGAACGGCCGCGGACGGTCCGGCTGCTGCACGCGAAGCAACACGGCGCCGACGATCTGCGCCATGAACGGGATGATCGACTTGATCGTGACGATGCCCTTGACGATGTCGGGAAGCGAGAGCCAGCAGAACGACGCCGCCACGATCCCGAGAAAGAGAACGGACGCATACGGATACGCCTGGGTCGGATGCAGCCGTCCGAAGATGGCGAAGAAGTTCCGGTCGCGCGCCGCGGCATAGAGGATTCGCGAGTAACCGAGCATCACCGAGAACACCGACGCGAACGCGGTCCAGAGGATCAGCACCGTGATCCATCGTGCGGCCCGCGATCCTGCCAGGCGTTCCATGTAGTCGGCCACCACGAACTTCGACGACATGGCCACGTTCAGCGGCAAGACCGAAACAATCAGCGCCTGCATCATCACGTACACCGCGGCGATCAGAAGGACCGAGATCACGATCACGCGGGGAATCGTCTTTTCAGGCTCGTGCACCTCGCCGCCGAGGTAGGCGATGTTGTAGTAGCCGAGGTAGTCGTAGACGGCGAGGAGGAGAGCGGTGCCGAAGCCGGCGTAGCCAAGCTTGCCGTCGATGCGCGGCGCGTCCCAGAACGCGAACGCGCTCAACTTCAGATGCGCCAGGCCGGCGCCGATCACCAGCGCGATCGTCAGCATGACGCCGATCCACAGCAGGATCGAGAAGCGCCCGATGTCGTCGATCTTCCGAAGCAGCAGTACCGTGACGGCGATGGCGATGACGGACGCGGTCAGCTGTTCCTGGCCGGCGATCGTGGGAATCAGCCTGGCGAGGTATTGCGCGAAACCGATGCAGCCGGACGCGATCGAAAGCGGTGCGGTGAACAGCACCTGGAAGAGGAACAGGAAGGCGATCAGCTTGCCGCCCCGGCCGAACGACTCCCGCAGAAACGCGTAGGCGCCGCCGGCGTGAGGCATCTGCGCTCCGAGCTCGGCGGTGACCAGGCCATCCGAGATGGCCAGCAGGCCCGCCATCAGCCAGGCCAGCATGCATCGCGGCCCTCCCATCGCCGAGACGATCAGCGGGATGGTGATGAACGGTCCGATCCCGACCATGTCGATGACGTTGAGGGCGACGCCGCGCCACATTCCGATTTCGCGACGGAGTGTTGTCATGCGTTGTCAGTTTACTTGCGATAGCATCCCGCGCTCGGAGGAACCATCCGAATGCATCGGATATCCGTTCTCGTTTCGATTCTTCTCATCGCCGGTTGTTCGACGACTCCGGCTCCGCAAGGTCGGACACAGCCGGCGCCGGCACCTGCTGCCGCGCCCATCGCCGCGCCGACCAAGCCGCTGTTCGGCGAACATGGATTCGACATGACGGGCATGGACCGTACGGTCCATGCCTGCGACAACTTCTATCAGTTCGCCGTCGGCAACTGGCGGAAGATGAATCCGCTGCCCGCCGCGTACTCCCGCTACGGCCGGTTCGAGCAGGTTGCGGATCGCAACCGCGAGACGTTGCACGCCATCCTCGACGAATCGGCGAAGAATCCGAACCCGCCGGGGAGCGCCGCGCAGAAGATCGGCGACTTCTACGGCGCATGCATGAACGAGGCGGCCATCGAGACGGCCGGTGACGCGCCGATCGCGCCGGAGCTCGCCCGCATCGATGCCATCAACGACCGCACCGCGCTGCAGAGCGAGGTCTTCCACCTGCAGTCCGCCGGCATCTCGCCGGTCTTCCGCTTCGGCGGGCAGAACGACCAGAAGAACAGCAAGATGGTCATCGCCGTCGTGGCGCAGGCCGGTCTCGGACTTCCCGATCGCGATTACTACCTGCGCGACGACGAGCGCTTCCAGACCACGCGCAAGCAGTACGTCGACCACATCGCGAAGATGCTGCAGCTCATCGGCGAAGAGCCGGCCAGGGCGTCGACCGATGCGGATCGCGTCATGGCCCTGGAGACGCAGCTCGCGCGGGCGCAGATGAGCCGCATCGAGATGCGTACGCCCGAGAAGACGTACAACATCACGCCGGTCGCGCAGCTGGCGTCGATCGCGCCGAACGTGAACTGGCCGGCGCTGCTGCAGTCGGCCGGGCTGACCGACCTGCAGACGCTGAACGTCGCGCAGCCGGAGTTCTTCAAGACGGTCTCGCGGCTCGTCGACGAGGTTCCGCTGGAGACGTGGAAGGCGTACCTGAAGTGGCACGTGCTCGACCAGTCGGCCACGTCGCTCTCGTCGGCGTTTGTCAACGAAGACTTCAATTTCAGCGGCCGGATCCTTTCTGGAACCAAAGAGCAGCAGGAACGCTGGAAGCGCTGCGTCCGCTCCACCGACTTCTACCTCGGCGACCTGCTCGGGCAGGAGTATGTCCGCCGCACGTTCACGCCGGAGGCGAAGGCGAAGATGAACGCGCTGATCGACAATCTCGTGTCGGCGCTCCGCGAGGACATCCCGACGCTCGCGTGGATGGGGCCGGAGACGAAAGCGGCGGCGCTCGACAAGCTCAACGCGTTCACGCGCCGCATCGGTTACCCCGACAAGTGGATCGACTACTCGAAGCTGGCCATCACCCGTGACTCTTACGCGAAGGACGTCATGGCCGCACGCGAGTTCGCGCACGAGCGCAACGTCGGGCGCATCGGAAAGCCTGACGATCCGAACGAGTGGGGCCGCTTCACGCCTCCGACCGTCAACGCCAGTTACAACCCCACGCGCAACGACATCACGTTTCCGGCCGGAATTCTGCAGCCGCCGTTCTACGATCCGAACGCGGATGACGCCTACAACTACGGCGGTATCGGCACGGTGATCGGTCACGAGATGACGCACGGCTTCGACGATCAGGGCGCGAAGTTCGATCCGCAGGGAAATCTTCGCAACTGGTGGACAGCCGAGGATCTGAAGAATTTCCAGGCCCGGACCGAATGCATCGTGAACGAGTACAACGATTTCCAGGTCGAGCCGGGTATGAACACCCAGGGCAAGCTCGTTACCGGTGAGGCCATCGCCGATCTCGGCGGCGCCACGATCGCGCTGCGCGCGTACGAGAAGTCGCTGGAAGGGAAGCAGCGCGCGACCATCGACGGCTTCACCCCCGAGCAGCGCTTCTTCCTCGGATTCGCGCAGGTGTGGGGCGAGAACATGGCGCCGGAGGAGGCGCGCCGCCGCGCGTTGACCGACCCGCACGCGCAGGGACCGTTCCGCGTGAACGGCACCGTGCAGAACATGCCGGAGTTCCAGCGCGCGTTCCATTGCAGCGAAGGTGCGCCGATGGTGCGCGCCGAAGCGAAGCGCTGCTCGATCTGGTGAGCAAGGCAACGTAGGGCCCACTCTCAGTGGGCCCGCTTACCCCGGGGGCCGACTGAGAGTCGGCCCTACGTCTCGTAGAACTTCTCATGGCCCACAGCACGACCGAGGTAAGGTCGCGCCATGATCGTCGGCCGGCGCGCGTATCGTCGCCATTTGCCCCATTACCAGTCCGATGGTCGAACGTATTTCGTGACGTTTGTGACGCGTTACCGGTGGCATCTCCCGCCGGCCGCGCGTTCGATTATCCTCGATCATGTTTTGTTCGAGCACGGTTGGCGGGCGTTCATTCATGCCGCAGTCGTCATGCCGGACCACGCGCACGTTTTGCTCTCGCCCCTCGAGTCCCGCGCATTGCAGGAGATCACCCGAGGCATCAAAGGGTCATCTGCGAGAGGGATCAACAAGCTTCTCAGGCGCGATCAGCGCGTCTGGCAGAAGGAATCATTCGATCATGAGCTCCGGCGTGAAGAGGCTGTGCGTCAGACGGGCGAGTACATTTGTCAAAACCCGGTCCGAAAAGGTTTGTGCTCGACGCCTGATGAATATCCATGGATCTGGCGCGAGTGGATCGAAGGACGAACGTAGGGCCCACTCTCAGTGGGCCCGGGGCCGACTGAGAGTCGGCCCCACGTGGGGTCCGGGGCCGACTGAGAGTCGGCCCTACGTGGGCCAGGGGCCGACTGAGAGTCGGCCCTACGTGGGCCGGGGGCCGACTGAGAGTCGGCCCTGCGTATAATCCGCCGCCGTGTCCTTTCCCCTCGAACCCGACGCGAATGAGATGCGCCGCCTCGTCGATGAGGCGATGCGGCGCATCACCGATCACATCACCTCGCTTCCGCAGCAGCCGGCGGGCAACACCGAAGGTGCCGCCGAATATGCACGCACGCTGATCGAGCCGATGCCGCGCGGCGGCACGAAGTACGAGACACTGCTCGATCAGCTGTTCGACGACTACGTCCCACGGTCGTTCAATGCCGCGGGGCCTGGTTACCTCGCGTACATTCCGGGCGGCGGGATCTTTCATTCCGCGGTCGCCGATCTCATCGCCGATGCCGTCAATCGCTACACGGGAGTATTCGCCGCGGCGCCGGCGCTCGTACAGCTCGAGGCCAACGTCATCCGCTGGTTCTGCGAGATCGTCGGCTACGGCCGGGGATCGGGCGGCATTCTGACGACGGGCGGATCGCTGGCGAATTTCGGGGCTGTCGTCGCGGCGCGGAAAACGCTGCTCCCCGAGAACTTCTTTCAAGGCACGCTCTACTGTTCCGATCAGGTGCATCACTCGTTTCAGAAGGCGGCGAACCTGGCGGGGTTTCCTTACGCAAACATTCGCGAGATTCCGTGCGACGACAAGTTCCGCATCCGCATCGATGCGCTCGAAGAATCGATCGCCCGCGACAAACGGGACGGATTCACGCCGTTCATGCTGGTCGGCAGCGCCGGAACGACGAACACCGGAGCGGTCGACGACCTGACCGCGCTCGCCCGAATCGCGAAAGAGAACTCGATGTGGTTTCACTGCGACGGCGCGTACGGCGCGTTCTTCGTGCTCACCGAGCGAGGGAAGAAGACCTTGCGCGGCATGGAGCAGGCCGACTCGATCGTGCTCGATCCGCACAAGACGTTCTTTCTGCCGTACGGAACCGGCGGGCTCGTCGTTCGCGACGCATCGACACTGCGCCGGGCGCACAGCCTGCACGCCGACTATCTTCCCGAGATGCAGCGCGACGAGGAGCTGATCGATTTCTGCGAGATCTCGCCGGAGCTTTCCCGCGACTTCCGCGGGCTGCGCGTGTGGCTGCCGCTGAAGATGTTCGGGATCGAGGTCTTCCGCCAGCAGCTCGACGAGAAACTCGACCTGACTCTGTGGGCGACCGAGGAGCTGCGCAAGATCGATGGCATCGAGATCGTGGCCGAGCCGCAGCTGTCGATCGTCGCATTCCGTCATCGATCGTCGAACGACAAGAATCGCCGGCTGCTCGACCGCGTCAACGCCCGCCAGCGCGTCATGATCACTCCGACGATCATCGATGACCGCTACATCCTGCGCATCTGCGTGGTGTCGTTCCGCACGCATCGCGAGCGCATGGAGATGGCCATCGACGACATCCGCGCGGCTGTTCGAGAGCTAGTGTAGTGCGTCCGAAATAACGGTACTTTCGTTGCGGGCGCCGAACGGTCAGATGGGAGGCGGCGCGACGCAGGCGATGCGGGACATCGTCGAGGAGCGACGCC
>DATISF010000001.1:0-306819 GCA_035468985.1 Thermoanaerobaculia bacterium | reverse complement strand
CCATGGCCCGCATGCCCGAACGGCGAAGGCGCGGCGGATACCGTCGAAGTGCCGCGCCACACCGGCGCTGGAAAAATGACTCGCGCAGGAGGGCACTTCGACACTCCACCGCCGCCGCGCGTCTCCACGCGGACACCGTGGAACTGCGAACAATGTGGCGCCTAAGGAAGCTCTGAACAAGTCGTCATCCTGAGTCGGCGAAGCGCGACGAAGGACCTCAGGATGCGAAAACGTCTGCGATTTCGAGATCCTTCGCCGTCTTCGCGGCTCAGGATGACGTGAACAACGACTTGTTCAGAGCTTCCCTAGTCCGGCGTGATCGTCGTGATCTGCTGCGTCTCGTTGTTCGTGACCGTGATGAACGCCCACATCGGCGGACCGGCGATGATGTCCTGCGGTTGTTCGATCACCACACGAATCGTCGACCGGCTGCCCGGATCCACCGGCACCGGGAAATCGCTGAACTGCGCGTACGCAGGCTCGAAGATGTTGCTGCCCGGCTGCACCACCACGGCATGCGGCTCGCCAACGGTCGTGACGAATGCCACCGTCGGACGCAGTGCGTAGATGCGCAGCGTGTTGCGGTAGCGCCCGTCGATCGGAACGTTGAGGAGCACGATGCGGCCGCTCGTCATTCCGGCCGAGCGGACGATCGGGATCTCCGTGCCGTTGCTCGACTGCGTCCGCGTTACGTCGAGGACGCGGTCATTGAACGTGACCTGCTGCGCCTGGTCCTTCGGAACGTAGAACAGCCGTGCCGGCCAGTTCGAACAATTCACCGGCAGAATGACCGTCTGTCCGTCGGGATTGAGAATCATCGGAGACAGCGGTGAAACCGGGGCCGGGATCACAGCGGTGCACGAGCTGTCGGCACCATAGACGTTCACCTGCTGCTGATCCATCTTGTTCGACACAGTTGCGAGCGTGTGGAACTCCGATCCGAACGCTCCGAACACCGGCTTCGAGTACACGGGAAGGAGAACGGACTCGAATCCGTCCGACGGATCACCGCTGACCGTGTATGCCTCCGGGTTTGTCTTCCTCCCGCCGAATTGATCGACGGTCACATCGAACGCCCCCGGAAGCAGCGGCGGTGTGACGACGCGCAACGTCGTCGAATCAACGAGCGTGACCGATCGCGCCGTCGTGCCTGCGAACAGCACGTTTGGCGGCGCCGGCGGACTGCAGATGATGCACGTCGTGAACCCGCTTCCGTTGATCGTGACGACGCTTCCACCGGCAACCTTGCCGGTGTTCGGTGTGATGCTCGTGATCACCGGCTGTGCCGATGCACTTGCTGCGAGAAACAGCAATAAGACGAACGATCTCCGCATGCCTCAATCCCTTCGGAAATGCGCGCCGAGACTCACGGGATTGCGCAGCGCCGCCGAAGCGACGATCTCCGAGCACTGCTGCCCGTGGAAGAGCTCGACGATGGCCTTGCTGATCGTGGCCTCGTGGTAGAACTTCGAAAGGCGGTTGCCGAGCTCGCGCATGTCTGCCACCGCGCGCTCGAGACGTTCGCGAGTGCGCACGATTCCGACGTAGTTCCACATGGTGTTCTGCATGGTGGTCCAATCCTGCAGAATCAGCGCCGGATCTTCCACGTCAATGGTTCCCGGCGCCTTCCAATCCGGAATCGAATCGGTCACGAACGGGCGCAGCTCTCCGCCTCTCGTCGCTTTTTCGCGGATCGAGATCGCGGCGTAATAACCCCACGTCAGCCCTTCGAGCAGCGAGGTGGACGCGAGGCGGTTCGCGCCGTGGAGGCCTGAGCACGAAGTCTCGCCGATGGCGTACAAACGGCTGAGCGTCGATTCGCCGCGCGTGTTGCAGAGAACGCCGCCGCAGAAGTAGTGCGCCGCGGGAACGACGGGAATCGGCTCCTTCGCGATGTCGATGCCGAGGTCCGAACAGGCCTTGGCGATGTTGGGAAAGCGCTCTTTGATCGGCTGATGTCCGTGGTAGAAGTTCGCCAGGTCGAGGTAGACGAATTCTTCCTTGTTGCGCGTCATCTCCTCGACGATCGCGCGGGCGACGATGTCGCGCGGAGCGAGATCCTTCAGCTCCGGCGCGTAGCGCTCCATGAAAAATTCGCCCTTGTGATTGCGCAGCCTCGCCCCTTCGCCGCGCAGCGCCTCGGAGATCAGGAAGTGGTTGGCCTTCTTGTCCGCCAGCGCGGTCGGATGGAACTGGACGTACTCCGCATTCATGATCCGCGCACCGGCGCGTTTGGCCATGACCACGCCGTCGCCGATCGCGTGACGCGTGTTCGTCGAGTGCAGATAGACCTGGCCGATCCCTCCGGTGGCGAGCACGGTATAGTCGGCAAACACTGTGAAAACTTCGTTCGTCCGGTTGTCGAGCAGATACGCGCCGACGCACTCGTTCGTCAGCCGGTAACGGACCTGGATGTTCGTCGGATGGTGATGCGTCGTGAGCAGGTCGATGGCCGTGACGTCGGTTGCCAGCGTCACGTTCGGCTCCGACTTCACGCGGTTCAACAGCGAGACTTCGATGGCGTGACCGGTGGCATCGCCGGCGTGGATGATCCGCGGAATCGAATGCGCCCCTTCCTGCGTGAGGTCGAGCTCGCCTTCTTCGCTCGTCGAAAAAGGAACGTGAACTCCCTCGAGCAGGATCTCGCGGACGACGCGCGGCCCTTCCTCAGCCAGGAAATGAACTGCTTCTTCGCTGGAGATGCCGGCGCCGGCGCGGATGATGTCGCCGACGAGGCTGGCCGGAGAGTCGTTTTCCCCCTGGTAGATGATCCCGCCCTGCGCCCAGAAGGTGTTGCAGTCTTTCGGGTCGGAGGCCTTGGTGACGAGGAGGACGCGAATGCCCGCGCTTGCCAGAGTCAGGGCGGTCGTCAGCCCGGCGATTCCGGTTCCGATGATGAGGGCAGGGTAGCGATCGCGGTTGCGAAGTGGCGGCACAGGACGCATTGTATGTGGGAGGTTGAATGATAAGAACGTTTGCATCCATCGTGCTCGTAGCGCTGGCGACGGCATGCTCGACTTCGATGCCGCTCGTGCCTGCCACGGAACGGATCGCCCTGGTCACCAACAGAGATCAGCCACATTCCGAAGACGGCCTTGTCTTGAATCAGGTCCCTGGACTGATTCACGCGACGGTGGTCGTCGGCCGGTTGTCGGAGATCGACGAGCGTTCGTTCGATGCCGTCGTCGTTCTGCGGTGCTCGTCGTTGATGAGCATTCGCGATCACTCCTACGACGCCTCGGCGAGCGGAACGACAATCACGAATCTCATGCCGGTTGGCTACGATGTCCGGCGTGGAGGGTCCATCGTACGGAGCGGAGCCATCACGCTCGTCGTGCCCGAAGAGTTCGTGAGGCGGAGAACATTCGGCCGATCGTATCTGCAGGGCGCCAATGCTCTTGTGCGAGACGTCGCGGAGAGCTCTACGCAGCCGGCTGTGCGGACCCCCTGAGCTCACGGTTGCGAAGCGGGGGACCGGGACGCATTGGATGTGCGCGGCCCGGCAAAACCGATCGTCTCGGTGCTCCTGACCGCGCTCGCGTTTGCATAATCGTCTTCACAAGCCGTCCCGAAGCCTGCCGGCCGTGATAAACAGCGCGACTCCGGTCGCGGGCCTGGACCTGGTCGCGCATCGTCCCTGCAACCCGTCCGCCGCCGAAAGCACGTTTCCTCCGTGCCGATCGGTGATGACGTCCGCCGGAACGGATCGATCGTGCGCAGCGGGAAGATCGGCCTCGCCGTTCCACCCGACCACTTCTCGCGACTCAGCTTCGGGCGCGCATTTCTGCAGAACGTGTCGGTTCTGCTCCGCGACCTCGGTGAGCCGGCGTCTAGCTAGGCAGCGGGCTGAGCGAATCCCGTGATCACGTAGGACCCCGACTTCACGTCCTTCTTGATCTTGATGATCTCGTTCTTCTGCGCGTCTTCCAGCAGATCGCTGAACGTGTTGTAGCCGTAGTACTCCTCGTTGAACGTCGGCTTCTTGCGCTGCATGGTCTGCTTGACCATCGATCCCCAGAGGATCTCCTTGTTCTCGCGCATGAGGGCCTTGATCGAGTCGATGAGGAGCTTGAAGACCTCGGCCTGCTTCTTGTCCTTGAACGCGACCGATGGCGGCTTGGCCATTCCCCGGACCAGGTCCTCGTAGAAGATGAACTCGTCGCAGTTGTCGATCAGCAGATCGCTCGATGAGTTTTTCACCCCCACGCCGATCACGTACTTGTCGTTCTCCTTCAGCTTGGAGACGAGCGGCGAGAAGTCAGAGTCCCCCGAGGCGATGACGAACATGTTGATGTGCTCTTTGGAGTAGCACATGTCCATGGCGTCGACGGCCATGCGGATGTCGGCGGAGTTCTTCCCCGAATACGCGCGGCCGGGGATGTCGGTCAACTCGATGGCCGCCTCGTGCAGCTCGCGCTTGTAGTCGGGGAACTTGTCCCAGTCGCAGTAGGCGCGTTTGACGACGATCTTTCCCTTCTCGAGCACGCGCTCGAGAAGGAGGTTGATCTCGAATTTCTTGTGTTTGGCGTCGGTGACGCCGATGGCGATGTTTTCGAAGTCGATGAATAGTGCGATCTTGCTTTCGTTCATACCGCGATTCGACGGGCCCAAGTCGTCTTCCCCGTCGCTTTCAAAGGATGGCTTGCGTGACATGGCGGGCCGAGTCTAACAAACGTGCCTCCCGAACGCGTGGTAACGTAAAACGGCTTGCGCCGCTACGTCGATCTCGCACGCCCGTTTACGCTTCTTCCCCCGCTGTTCGGGATCATCTCCGGCGCCATCTGCGCATGGGGGTCGGCACGCAACCCCGACCCGCAGCGCCATCTCACGGCGTCCGTGATTCTGACGGTGGCGCTCGGTTCTCTCTGCGCGTCGTTCCTGAACGCGGCCAACAACTCGCTCAACCAGATCTACGACCTGGAGATCGACCGCATCAACAAGCCGAAGCGTCCGCTCGTCACCGGCGCGGTGTCGATGCGCGGCGCGTGGATCTTCACCTGGATCATGTACGCCCTGGGCATCGTCCCGACCTGGCTCGTGGTGGTCTACCCGTTCACGACCTGGGACGCGAAGTTCCTGGCCCCGCTGCCGGCGCACGAGACGTTTTTCATCTACCTGATCGCATTCGTCTCGACGTTCGTCTACTCGGTGCCCGCGCTCGGGCGCACGAAGGCACATCCGTTCGGTGCGAACATCACCATCGCCATCCCGCGCGGATGCCTGCTGAAAGTCGCCGGCTGGACGATGGTGGCACGCGCGACCTGCGCCGAACCGTGGTTCATCGGCGCGATCTTCATGTTCTTCCTCCTCGGCGCCGCGTCGACGAAGGATTTCAGCGACATCGAAGGCGACCGCGCCGGAGGATGCCGCACGCTGCCGATTGTCTTCGGCGTCAAGCGAGCGGCGTGGATGATCGCGCCGTTCTTCATCTTTCCGTGGCTGCTCACGCCGATCGGCGCGGCCACCGGCATTCTCACCGGCAATCACACCGCCCTGACGGTTCTCGGATTCGCGCTCGCGCTGTGGGGCGCATACACCGTCTGGCTGATCGTCCGCAATCCTGACGAGCTCACCGCCACGGAGAACCATCCGTCGTGGCGGCACATGTATCTGATGATGATGGCCGCGCAGGTCGGATTCGCGGTGGCCTACCTCATTTAGAACGCGGTGCCGATCGACGCGTACGCTTTCACGTCGCCGCGTCCCGGATCGCGCAGCAGATACGCCACTCCGACCCTGTAGCGCAGCGGGGCGAAGAAGGCCAGCGTCAGATCGATGGCCAGCTCGGCGCCGGCAGAGGCGATCGAGTGCCGCGGCGTCCGGCCGCCGTCCGCGAACACGTCGCCGAGGATGCGGTTGAAGAAGATCGGGTAGGTGCTCGGGCCGCGCTCGATCTCGTAGAGCGGAAAGCGATACTCGACCGAGCCGATCTCCGCCGACCGCCCGCGCAAAGTACCTGCGGGATATCCACGCACCGGGAGCGGCTCATCGATGCCGCCGACTTTCACCGCGCGCTCCGGAATCACTTCGCCGGACGTTCTCACCGCGGCGACACGCGCCGCCAGCACGTGACGTCCGAGGGGCGAGCGCGCGTAGGGGATCGCCAGAAATGCGCGGAGGTCGCCCCTGGTCTGCTGCACGGATCGTTCGCTGCCCAGCGCGCGGCTGAAGCCGTCGTGCTCGAAAAGCGCCGTGATCCCGTTCTCCGGCGAGATGGAGAAGGCGTACTGGCGCGCGCTGTTGAACAGCAGCCCGGCACGCGCGCCCTGCAGCGCGTCACCGGCGACGCGATCGTGAATCACACCCGCCCACGCGTACGTCTGCCACTGAAACTTGCGGAGCGGAAACGTGGCCTGGCCGATCCAGCGCTGCGTTCGCTGATCGTCGGAATCGAGAAAGCTCTCCGCGGCGAGGGTGAGCGTGGGATAGATCCGGTCGTACGCGTAGATGGCGCTGTAATCGAGATCCGTCCTGTTGTTCTCGCGAGTCGTCGCCGCGGCCGTAATCGCGTATTGATGAAACCCGAGGACGTCGCCGCCGGAGGTCGTGGCGCCGATCGTTGTTTCGGTCTTGTTGTCGCTCGTGGTCGTGGCGCCGAGGATCGGAAACCACCACCGCGGCCGTGCGGATTGCCAGGGAGAGTAATTGGATGGAGCACCGGCTTCAGCCGGCAAGACGGTCCCGGCTGAAGCCGGGGGTCCATTGGGTAACGCACGCGGTTGAATCGGATATGCCGCCGCTCGTTCGAACGCCGCGACATCGAATCCCTCCGCCGAGTAATCGGCGTAATAGATCGTGCGGCCATCCGCGGTGCTCGGAAAGAACGCCGCGCCATAGAGATTCGTCAGCCGCGTGATGGTTCCGGAATCCCAGACGTAGACATTCGGCACGCCGGTGACGTCGCTCGTGAAGAGAACGCGCGAGCCGTCGAAGCGCGGCGAGGCATTCGTCGAGCGCTGCAGCGATTCGGTGAGGTTTGCGATCCGCGATCCGCCGCGATCGTAGAGGACGATGTCGATCCGGCCGGCATGCCATTCGGCGACGGCGATGCGGCTGCCGCTCACTGCCGGTTCGGAGAACTGCGTGTCGTCCTTCGGCTCGACGATGACGCGCGCCGCGCCGCTGCGCGGATCGACTTCCACCAGCCGGTTCCGGCCCGCGCGATTCTCGACCGCGATCCATTTCCCGTCGCCGGTGAACGCCGGATCCTTGAGCCGTGCGCCGTGCGTGATCCGGCGCGCGCGCCGCTCGCCGGGGCGCCAGACGTACAGATCGGACAGAATCGAGAACGAGCCCGCGAATTCGAGATCGGAGTACGCGATCGACTTCCCGTCCGCGCTCCAGCTCAGCGGTGAGATCGTGTTCACGCGATGGATGGCCACGTCGCGGTTCGTGGCCAGGTCGCGGACGCGGATCGTCGGCCGCTCGAACGGCCCCTCGTGACCGTAGGCGATCCGCTTCCCGTCCGGCGAGACGACCGGATATTTCGTCTCGTAGCCGAAATCGGTGAGCTTCCTGTGCTGTGTGAGTCCGGCCGACGCGATGCGATCGCGCTCGGCGCGATACTCGCGCTGCTGCTCGTCGCTCCACTCGCGGTACAGAGTGCGCATGTCCGTGCCGAACACCGCCTCCGCGCTGGCGTTCACGCGAAACGGGATGACGTTCCCGGAGTAATCGTGAAAATACTCGGCGAGCTTCTGCATCCCGTACTTCCGCTCGATCCAGGAGAGGAACTTCGATCCGAAGAAGTAGCGCGCCGATCCGCCGGGCCAATTCGGCGAAAGGCCGCTCGCCTGCGCTTCGGTGGGCCAGCGATTCTCGACCGCGGCCGTTCGCAGGACCATGTCCACAAACGTTCCCTTCAGGCGTCCGGCGTCGGTCGCTTCCGATTCGGCGAGCGTGGCGATCCCTTCGATCATCCACAGCGGCGAGAATTCGTTCGGAAAGGAAAGCGGATTGCGCCCGAACACGCGGCGCAGCCCGGCGCTGAACGCCCGGGCCTGATCGAGATGGAGGATGTGCGTGTACTCGTGCGTGATGACCAGATTGAGCCAGTCGTCGTAGTAGTCGATGGGCGAGGAGGGATCGGCCCCGGGAGCGGAAACGAAGACCTCGATGCGGTCATTCGGAAACGGAGTCGCCGAGCCGTTCGACATGTCGACGTTGTCCGTCAGGATGAGATGCGTGCGCTCGCGGGGCTCGAATCCGAACATCGGCACGAGCCTGCGATGGGCCGACTCCGCGATCACGGCGGCGCGCGCCGCCAGCTCCTCTTCGCCCTGATGAAAGTGAATCAGGAAGTGATCGGTGGTGATGGTATGCCAGCGGTAGGACGGTGGGAACTCGGACGCGCCGTAGAGGAGGGGAGTCGCCAGAATGGCCAGAACGAGCAGTCGTCGCATTCACGTCATGCTGAGCGGAGCGAAGCATCTCGTCAACGAGATCCTTCCCTTTCGCTCAGGGTGGAGGATGGGAGCCTTCTCGCTCACGAGATGCTTCGCTCCGCTCAGCATGACGTGGGTGCGAGATCCTCCCTTTCGCATCGCTCAGGGTGGAGGACGGGAGCCTTCTCCGTGAGGAGCTCGGCGACTGCTCGTTGTCCCGCTTCTTGCGCCCGCCGTCAACGACGCGTCCTCGCATTCACGTCATGCTGAGCGGAGCGAAGCATCTCGTCAACGAGATCCTTCCCTTTCGTCAGGGTGGAGGATGGGAGCCTTTTCGCATCACGAGATGCTTCGCTCCGCTCAGCATGACGTGGGTGCGAGATCCTTCCTTTCGCATCGCTCAGGGGGGAGGATGGGAGCCTTCTCGCTCACGAGATGCTTCGCTCCGCTCAGCATGACGTGGGTGCGAGATCCTTACCCTTCGCTTCGCTCAGGGTCAGGATGACGAACCGGTGACGGCTTCCGCTCCGTGAGACGGATCACCACGCGCGTTCCGGATCGGACCGACCTTGTGTCTCATCCGAGGAGGCGCTTATGTTCACCACGTTGCTCATTGTGTCTCTGTTCGCTTCGGCACTGGCCATCCGTCCTATGAAGTTCCTCCGACCTCTGCCCGTGCGTGCCGTGCACGCGCGCCGCGTAGAATGATTCTGTGCTGACCCTGGAAGCCGAGGTCGTCCAGCTCCAGGAGGAAGGGTTGCTCAGCCCGGAAGCGGCCGCGCCGCTGATCGCGGAAGAGCGACACGAGATCGTCACGGTTTACACCGAGGTACGCGCGCTCGCGTGGCTCGGGGTGATGTTCATCGCCGGCGGGGCCGGCGTCCTCGTCTCCAGGAATCTCGACAGGATCGGGCCGATCGCGGTGGCCGCCGCGATCGGCCTGGCGGCTGCCGGCTGTTACGGCTACACGGTCTGGCGGCGGACTAGAGGGCGGAGCGGGGCTCTCGACGAATCCATCCTCCTTCTCGGTGCACTCCTTCTCAGCACCGACATCGGCTACCTCGAATATCAGTTCCATTTCCTCGGCTCCGCGTGGCCGAGGCACTTCGTTCTGCTGGCGCTGATTCACGGCGTGACCGCGTATGTGTTTGATTCGGCGGCATTGCTCTCGCTGTCGATCGCGGCGCTGGCCTCGTGGCTCGGGATCGAGCGCAACGTCGATACCTTTTTCACGAACAGCCTCGGCACGGCGTCGCGCGCGTTCGGTTGCGCGGCGCTGGTGACGGTGTGGCGTTTCGCGAATCGGCGCGCCGGGTTCGAGCGGGTCTTCGATCACTTCATCGCCAATCTCGCGTTGTGGGGCGGATTGATCCTGACGTTCAACAGAGAAACGCGGGATCTCGGCGCGCTCGTCGTGATCGTCATGGCGGCGTTGGCCATGGTGTACGGCTTCCGCAAACGGGAAGAGGCGTTCCTGATCTATTCGCTGATTTACGCAGTCCTTGCGATCGATGTCGCGGTGGTCACGAGATTCGTCACGGTGGTCACGAGATTCAATGAGCCCATCCTGGCGTTGTTTTACCTGGTCGTCTCGACGATCGCTGCAATCGTGGCGCTCTTTCAGATCCACCTGCGGTTTCGAAAGGCAGCGGCATGACGGCCGGCGAGGAGCGGCGTCGCGCGCTGGAAAAGAGACTGGGCCTCTCCAAGGCGCACGGCACGGTGCTGACGATCGTCTTCTTCGGCCTCACCATTCTGGCGGTGGCCGCATTCTTCGGTCTGTGCAAACTCTTGTCGTTTCCGGCGGGGTGGATCACGGCGATCTCCTGCATCGCGCTCGCGGAGACGCTTCTCCGCCGCACGCAGCTGGGCGGAGTCGCAGATGCGCTGTGGATCAGCGGCCTGTTCGCGTGGATTCTCGACCTCCCGAGTGAAGGAAAGCCGGAAGGATGGCTTTTATTGGCCGCGGCGAGCGCAATCGCCGGTGCGCGTTTGCGCAATGCCTGGTTCGGCGCGCTGGCCGCGATCTTCGTCATCTCCTACCTCGGCGCGAAGGATTGGTATCTCGCCGCGCTGCTGGCCGGCGTGATGATCGCGGCGCTGTCGCTCGCTGCGCTCACACGCGAGTGGCAACGGCCGTCGACGGAAATGCTGCTGATCCTGGTGATGATCGTATGTCCGGTCGCCGGCGCGGTGGTCAGCATCGAGAAGACGTCGCTCCCGTGGGCGCTGCTCTACATCGCGCTGGCGATCGCGGAAGTTGCGGTCGGCATGCGCTACCGGCATCGGGCGGCCTTGTTCGGATCCGCGGTGTCGCTGGCGATCGCGATCGTCGTGTTGCGCGAGATGTTCACCTTCGCGCTGGAGTGGAAGATGATCCTTGCCGGCGCGGTGATGTTTGCCATCTCCGTGGCCATTTCGCGCGCGCTGCGCGGCCGCTCGCGCGGATTCGTCATGACGCCGGTGAAAAGTGCGTACGAGGAAGCGCTGCGCGTGTTCGGCAGCGCAGCGTTCGCGCCGCGCGTCGATCACGCGGCCGCGCCTGCGCAACAACCGGTCTCAGGCGGGGGCTCGTTCGGCGGCGCGGGATCAACGGGCGATTTCTGATTCGCTGTTCCACGTGCCACAGCAATTGTGCACGAGGTGGAAAACCTCGCCACTTCGCCACCGCGAAACCCCGCGACCCCGTTTTCCGCAGCAGATCGCTCCTCGCTTTCTTTCCGCCAGTTTTCGCTTCGGCCGAGTCTGCTAAAGCCTTCGGAAAAGCTCCGCAAAATCCGTTGAAAAACTGACCCCGTTTGCCGTGTCCAATTCGTGTGCAAAACGTGCGGAAAAGGCGCTGAAAACCTGCGGAATCGCGGTGGAGAAGGCTGTGGATTTCCTGTCGGAAAGCAGTGGAGAAGCGGCGGAAATAGGGGCGGAAATCCTGTCGGGCTACTTGTGCATA
Source organism: Thermoanaerobaculia bacterium (assembly GCA_035468985.1). Classification (GTDB taxonomy): domain Bacteria; phylum Acidobacteriota; class Thermoanaerobaculia; order Gp7-AA8; family Gp7-AA8; genus DASVHS01. The sequence goes on along the minus strand of DATISF010000001.1, from coordinate 295,488 downwards.
AGTCGATGTGTTGTGAATACTTACGCATGATCTTGTGTTCTTTTTTCTGACGACCACTACATCTTGGGGCCGTCCCCTTGACATCGCCAATCGGCGAGCGTAGCTTGTCTCGCATTACATAACAACTCGGCGAAGTGAAGGGAGGAGCATGAAAGAGTCGAAGCACCAGTCGCGTCTTGCAACCCGTTCCCCGATGCGTTCGGTTTCGCTGCAGATCCGCGATTACCAGGTCACGGTGAAGGTCAAGACCCCGGTCCCCCAGGCTCGGCAGGCAGTGGCCCACGTCGCCCGGATGCTTCGTTGAGTTGATTCGTCATGAAGTTCTCAGATCTCAGATCACAGATCTCAGATGCAGGCCGCCGAATGGCGAGCCCGGCTGAGATCCGCGACCTGAGATCCGGGAACTGGTAAGGAGCCCGAGAGGGACGAGCTGGCGCGCGCTCGTCCTTTTTTGTCTCCGGGAAGGAAGCGAGGGAGGAAATGACTTCCATTGATGTGACAGCCCAGAACCTTCGGCGCGGCAGCGTCCCGAAGAATCCGAAGCCGGTGAGGAAAGAGACGAAAACCGGCGGGATCGAGATCATCCGGCACTTCACCAAGGCCGGAGTCGACGTCTACGACACCTGCGAGTGGGAGCTCCGAGCCGCGGTCATCACCAATGAGCGCGGCGACGTGGTCTTCGAGCAGAAGGACGTCGAGGTCCCGAAGTTCTGGTCGCAGATGGCGACCAACGTCGTCGTGTCGAAATACTTCCGCGGCCACCTCGGCACACCGGATCGTGAAACGTCCGTGCGCCAGCTCATCGGCCGCGTCGTCCGCACCATGACCCAGTGGGGACGCGAGGGCGGCTATTTCGCTGCCGAGGGGGATGGCGATGCGTTCCGCGACGAGCTGACGCACATCCTTCTCTATCAGATGGCGTCGTTCAACTCGCCGGTGTGGTTCAACGTCGGCATCGAGCGGCGCCCGCAGTGCTCGGCCTGCTTCATCAACTCCGTCCAGGACACGATGGACTCGATTCTCGGCCTGGCCAAGACGGAGGGGATGCTGTTCAAGTATGGATCGGGGACGGGGAGCAATCTCTCCAACATCCGCTCCTCGAAGGAGCTCCTCGCCGGCGGCGGCACGGCATCGGGCCCCGTGTCGTTCATGCGCGGATACGACTCTTTTGCCGGCGTGATCAAGAGCGGCGGCAAGACGCGCCGCGCCGCGAAGATGGTCATCCTCAACATCGACCATCCCGACGTCCTCGACTTCATCGAGTCGAAGGAGAAGGAAGAGAAGAAGGCCTGGGCTCTGATCGAGGCCGGCTATGAGGGCGCGTTCAACGCACCGGGCGGCGCGTACGACTCCGTGCAGTTCCAGAACGCCAATCACTCCGTGCGTGTGACCGACGAGTTCATGCACGCGTACGAGAAGGACGCCGACTGGCAGACGCGCGCCGTCACCGATCACGACCGCGTCATGGGCACGTACAAGGCGCGCGGCATGATGCGCAAGATGGCCGAGTCGGCGTGGGTGTGCGGCGACCCCGGCATGCAGTTCGACACGACGGTCAATGACTGGCATCCATGCCCGAACACCGCGCGCATCAACGCTTCGAATCCGTGCTCGGAGTACATGTTCCTCGACGACTCTGCCTGCAATCTGGCGTCGCTCAATCTGATGCGCTTCTACAGCGAAGCCGAAGGGTTCGACGTCGAGGCCTACCGCGCCGCGCTGCGCATCGTGATCACCGCGCAGGAGATCACGGTCGACTGCGCGTCGTATCCGACTCCGGCCATCGAGAAGAACTCGCATGCCTTCCGCCCGCTGGGCATCGGCTACGCGAACCTCGGGGCGCTGCTGATGGCGCGCGGCCTGCCGTACGACAGCGACGCCGGCCGCGAGTTCGCCGCCGCGGTGACCTCGATCCTCTCCGGCGAGTCGTACGCGCAGTCGGCGCGGATCGCCGCGAAGATCGGTCCGTTCGACGGCTACGCGGTCAACGAGGAGCCGTTCCTCCGCGTCATCGACAAACATCGCCGCGCCGCGTACCGCATCGACGTTCGTCCGCTGCCGGCCGATCTCGCCGACGCCGCCACGAAGGTTTGGGATGAGGCTTACGCGCTCGGCCAGCAGTACGGCTATCGCAACGCCCAGATCTCGGTGCTCGCGCCGACCGGAACGATCGCCTTCATGATGGACTGCGACACGACCGGCATCGAGCCCGACATCGCCCTGGTCAAGTACAAGAAGCTGGTCGGTGGCGGGATGCTGAAGATCGTCAACCAGACCGTCCCCGTGGCCCTCAAGCGCCTCGGATACGACTCGAAGCAGAACAACGACATCATCCATTACATCGACGAGAACGACACGATCGAGGGCGCGCCGCATCTGCTCGACCAGCACCTGACCGTGTTCGACTGCGCGTTCAAGCCCGCTCACGGCACGCGCTCCATTCACTACCTCGGGCATCTGCGGATGATGGGGGCGGTGCAGCCGTTCATCAGCGGCGCGATCTCCAAGACTATCAATCTGCCGACCAGCGCCACGGTCGAAGACATCGAACAGGCTTATTACGAAGCGTGGAAGCTCGGGCTGAAGGCCGTGGCCGTGTACCGCGACGGATGCAAGCGCTCGCAACCGCTGTCGACCTCGAAGGACAAGCTCGCCGAGCTCGGCGTGGCGCCGTCCGCGGTTCGCCGCAAGCTCCCCGATGAGCGCGAGTCGATCACCCACAAGTTCTCCATCGGCGGCCACGAGGGCTATATCACCGTCGGCAAATACGAGGATGGAACGCCGGGCGAGATCTTCGTGACCATGGCCAAGGAAGGCTCGACGATCTCGGGGCTGATGGATTCCTTCGCCACGATGACGTCGCTGGCGCTGCAGCACGGCGTGCCGCTGCAGCTGCTCGTCGACAAGTTCACGCACACGCGCTTCGAGCCGTCGGGGTTCACGAAGAATCCCGAGATCCCGATGGCCAAGTCGATCATGGACTACATCTTCAAGTGGCTGGCCATCAAGTTCCTCAATCGCGAGAGCCAGGAAGAAGCGGGCGTGATCAAGCGCGATGACGTAGGGCCGACTCTCCAGTCGGCCCCCGCCACGAACGTCTCCAAGCCCACTCCCAAGGACGTGAGCTTCATCGACGCCGTGGCCTCGAGCCTCCAGCCGTCGCAGGCCATCGGCTTCGTGATGCCGCCGCGCGACGCCGACGGTCCGTCGGTCAAGGGCGCGCCGCCCATCCGCTTCCAGCAGGACGCGCCGAGCTGCAGCGACTGCGGGTCGATCATGGTCCGCAACGGCGCCTGCTACAAATGCTTGAACTGCGGCAGTACCAGCGGGTGCTCGTGAGACCGCCGGCGAATGGCTAGTCCCCGCCGATCGCTAGCACCTGTGTGATGCAGCAAGAGGGGCGGCCGAAAGGCCGCCCCTTCGGTTTTCGCGGCACTTCCTGGCATCATGTCGTTGTGGCCCTCGCGCCTGATACTCCGAGCATAGGCGTCGCGTCGAGAGCTTGGTATGGCGCGTCGATTCGAGAATTCCTGGCAACGCCACCCGACTTGATCGTCGGACAGCTCGCCACAAACAGCAGCTTCGATGTGCGGCAGACGCAGGCCGCTGCCTGGCAGGCGCAGATCGCTTTTCTACGCAGTCGCGTGACCGGTCTGGATGGCTCTCTCTTTTTCGAGTTCAGCATCCCCCGGATGGGAAGGCGAATCGACAGCGTCCTCCTGATCGGCCCGGTTGTCTTTGTTATTGAATTCAAGATCGGTGCGGACACGTTCGACGCCGCGGCAATTGAGCAAGTGTGGGACTACGCGCTCGATCTGAAGAACTTCCACGAAGCGAGTCATGACCGACCGATCGTACCGATCCTGGTAGCTACCGACGCCGACCCGGGACCCACCATCAATCTGCGTATCGATCCCGACGGTGTGTACCGGCCGCTGCGGGTTACTCCAACGACCTTCTGCGCCGCCATCGATGTTGTGACCTCAACCGCGAGCGGGCCGCCGATTGACGCTAAACAATGGGTCGATGCACCGTATCGTCCGACTCCGACGATCGTCGAAGCGGCGCGTGCACTTTACGCGCAGCACTCAGTAGAGGCGATCGCGCGGCACGATGCGGGAGCGGAGAACCTGCGCGTAACTTCGGAGCACGTCGGGAAGATCATCGACGAAGCAAAGCGAACGAAGCGGAAGGTGATTTGCTTCGTCACCGGCGTGCCCGGCGCCGGAAAGACGCTTGTCGGTTTGAACCTCGCTACACAAACGCGCGGGACAGATGCGGTCGCCCCGGCGGTGTACCTGTCCGGCAACGGGCCGCTCGTCGACGTACTCCGAGAAGCCCTCACCCGTGACGAAGTGGAGCGTCAGAGGACTCTCGGCAACAAAGTTCGAAAAGGAAGGGTCGCCGGTAGCGTAAAGGCGTTCATTCAGAACGTTCATCATTTCCGCGATGACAAAATCGCTGATCAGGGTCCACCTGCTGAACATGTGGCGATCTTCGACGAGGCGCAGCGCGCGTGGAATCTTCACAAAACCGTGAGCTGGATGCGGCGCAAGAAAGGCGTTGATTTCCTTCGTGCCGAAGCGGACTTCCTGATCGCCTGCGTTGATCGGCACGCCGACTGGGGCGTAGTGGTCTGTCTAGTCGGTGGCGGCCAGGAAATCAACGATGGTGAAGCTGGCATCGACGCATGGCTCGATGCGGTGAAGACGAGCTTTCCTGATTGGCGAATGCACATTTCGTCGCGGCTTACGGATAGCGAGTACGCGGCTGGCCACGCCCTGGATGCCGTCCGGCATCGACCTCAGACCTTCTTCGACGACTGCCTTCACCTCTCGGTGTCGATGCGTTCGTTCCGGGCCGAGAACGTTTCCGAATTCGTCAAGGCGATGCTCGATCGCGAGCAACGCGCTGCCCGCGAGTCATTCGACGAGCTGTCTGCTCGCTATCCGGTTGCCGTCGCGCGCGATCTCGACGCTGCCAAGGAGTGGGTGAGAGACAGAGCTCGAGGATCGGAACGGTACGGACTCCTGGCCTCATCGAAGGCGATGCGGCTCAAGCCGCATGCCATTGATGTCCGTGTTGATGTCGATCCGGTGAGCTGGTTTCTCAACGGTCGCGATGACACGCGGTCGAGCTGGTATCTCGAGGATGCCGCGACGGAGTTCCAGGTGCAGGGGCTCGAACTCGACTGGACCGTTGTCACGTGGGATGGCGATTTGCGGACGAACAGCGACGGATGGAGCTATCACGATTTTCGTGGGAGTCGCTGGATGAACGTGAAAAGCGTCGACAACCGACGCTACTTGCTTAACGCTTACCGCGTCCTGCTCACGCGCGCGCGACAGGGAATGGTCATCTTCGTTCCGCCCGGCAATCGCAGCGATCCGACACGACCACCGGAGATTTACGACGACATCTTCCGATATTTGCAGGACATCGGTGTCCCAACGATCACGTAACAACACAGGCTTTCCCTACAGGCCGTGGACATCCGAGGAACCGCTCATAACTCGAGGTATCCTCGGCGCGTGAGTGCCAAATCGATCGAGGAGACTCGATGGACCGACGTGCCCATCGTTTGTCCCGAGTGCGGCAATCATGGCGAGCCGAACGGAACGTGGACCCATAACTCGTGGGCACCGTTCAGACTCATCGAAGAGGTTGTTCGCTCGTTCATGTTTTCTGCGGAAGTCGACGAGAAAGGCAAGCTTGAGCTGATCGCGGACACTGAGACCGATGCCGTCGACTGGGAGAGCAGTAGCAATCTGCGGTTCGAGTGTATGGCGTGCTTCGCTCAGTTCGCGATTCCGGACGAGGTGAGCGTCGATTTTCAATAGGAAAACTGAATGAACTCGCCAGTGCCATCGAATCACATGCAGCAGCGCATGGTTCACACCGATCCCGAGATCATGGGCGGTGCCCCCGTCTTCGTCGGCACGCGTGTGCCCGTGAAGAACCTGTTCGATTGTCTCGAAGCCGGCGATTCGCTCGACGAGTTCCTGGGCTCTTTCCCGAGCGTGTCGAAGGAGCGAGCGGTTGCCGCTCTCGAGATCGCACGAGAAGCGGTTGAGACCGTGGCGAGACGTCATCGAGAACGGCGGCGGCGTCGCGCGCGCTGACGCCAAGCCATGCGCCACTTCGCCGTCGCTCCCTGGTCCCTATCGCTAAGGCTCATGAGCCTCTTCAGCCTCGTCGTTCTTTCCGTCGTGCCGTGGTCCGTGGACCGCGTCATTCCTCACGCCGGACCGCTGATGTGGGTTCGGCCTTTTATCTGGTCGACCTGCGCAGCCGTCGCCATCGGATCGCTTCTGTTCGTGGTCGCGGGATACGAGGTCGGACAAGGCGAACTGATTGTGCGGCGGCTTCTCTGGGCCACGCGCGTCGACATCCGCGGGCTGTCGCGCGTCGCCCACGATCCGGAGGCGCTTCGTGGCTCGTGGCGCGTGTTCGGCAATGGCGGGCTCTTCTCGTTCTCCGGTCTGTTCTACAACCGGGAGCTCGGGCGGTACCGGCTGTTCGGGACGAATCTCCGACATGCGGTTGTGATCGTCACGACGCGCAGCACGTTCGTCATCACGCCCGACGATCCGAAGGCCTTCGTTCAGAACGTTGCCGCGATGCGCTGAGCGATCAAGGCATAGCCGGCGGCACCTGGATGAAAGTGATCGCTGGAGCTGAGCCGCTCGGTGAACGCGAACAGATCCGCAATCCGCACGACATCGACGCTACCGTCGCGCGCAAACCGCGCGATGAGCTGCGAATCCCACGAGGCGACCATCCTGTCGAGGTACGGTTTCCGGTGCGGATCGAAGAGGCCGAGGACGTAGACTCCCGGTTGGCGGTGAGATGCCGCCGCGCGTCAAGAATTTTTTTCCGGTGATCGCACCATCTTCTCGAACAATCCCTCCAGCGCCGCGTTCAAGTCGTGATGCACGCCGGAGTGCACCTCCGACGTTTGGATGACCGTGCTGCGCGGGGCGACGAGCCAGTGGAAGCGGGCGCGCTGGGGGAGGCTGCCGATCGATCCTGCTTCGCCGCCGCCTGCGCAGACTTTCGGGATCGCCGCGAGATAAGTCTCGATCGCGGTGAGATCGACCGACGGATCGAGAGCCAGGAGGCGCTTCTCATCGAGACCGACCCGTGCCTCGAGATAGCCGCGGGTCGGGCAGAACACGATGACCCCGGCGTTCAGAAACTCGCCGCGATCGACGCGCGGCACGACGCGAACCACCGCGTAATCAAACGCGAACCGTTCCGGCACCAGCCGCCTCCTCCATCCATTCGCGCGGTGCTTCGAGCCGCTGCTTCAGATAGTCACGATACACCGCCCGGCCGGGCTCTTCCTTCAGCCAACCATCGGGAATGAGGTCGATGACGCGATCGATGGCCTCGCGCGCGAGCGACGTCAGCTCGTCATCGACCTCGCGCACCTCCGTTGCCCACGGCAGCAGCACGTGATCCTTGATCTGCGGAAAGACGGCGCGGCTGCGCTTCTCGTAGTCGCTCCAGTGGTGATGAAAGATCAGCGTGGCGCCGTGATCGATCATCCACAGATTGCGGTGCCAGACCAGCAGGTTCGTGTTCTTCGCCGTCCGATCGACGTTCGTGACGTAGGCATCGAACCAGACGATCGACGACGCCAGCCGCGATTTGCCGCGGATGGCCAGATCGACGATCGGATCGAACGTGATCGATCCCGGCAGGTAGTCGAGGGCGAGATTGAGGCCTTCGCTGTTGCGCAGCAGGTCCTGAATCTCGGGATCGGGCTCCGTCTTCGCCATTCGCGGATCGACCTCGGCGAAAACGATCTCCGGGACGGGAAGCTTCATCGCTCGCGCAATCTCGCCGGAGACCAGCTCGGCGATCAGCGCTTTCACTCCCTGTCCCGCTCCTCGAAACTTGAGGACGTACGTCCCGTCGTCGTCGCCGGCAACGATCGCCGGCAGCGAGCCTCCTTCGCGAAGCGGCGTCACGTACTCCGTCGCCACGATCGTGCGAATCATGCGCGCAAGGATAGCGAAGAGTGTAAACATTGGGGCATGCGCCTGATCGCGTGCCTGATGTTGATCGCGTCCGTGGTTGCCGCGCAGGACGATCAGCGGCCGCGGCCCTCTCCTGCCAAGGTCGACCCGATCTTTTTCGAGCTCGCCGCGAAATCAGGAGGCGACATCTACTTCTGGGCGCCCGGCGAGTTCGCGACGGCGCGCCTGCAGGTCCCGATTCATCACGATGATGTCGTGCTCTCGTATGGCTCGCTCCAGAGCAAACGGCGGTTCGAGATCCCGGTCGAGACGGGCGTCAGCGAGATGACGCTGTTCGCCGGAATGGAGCGGAAGGATCTCGCGGTGCTGGTCCGTCCCGACGGAACCGTCGCGCACGATGGTGACCGCGGGGCCGAGATCCAGGTCTTCCAGCGCATGCTGATCGCGAAGATCACCGCGCCGGCCGCGGGCATCTGGAAGCTGGAGGTGGACGGCGCGGGAGCGTACGCGGTGACTGCGCACGTGAAGGCCGCAGCCAGCGGACCCGACCTCGATCGCTTCGAGCTCGTCGAGCGCGGCGGCCGCCCGGGTCACGAAGGCATGTTCCCGATCAAGCGTCCGCTGCGTGCCGGCGAGTCGCTGGCGTGTCAGGTCGAGGTATCAGGATCGGCGCGTGAAGTGGAGCTCGCCTTCGTGACGAAAGACGGCTCGCTGATCGGCACGACCGAGTTGACGCCGGACGGGGAGGGCGAATACGACGGTCGCTGCACGGTGCCGAAGACTCCGTTTCGCGCGCTCGTTCGCGGCGTCGACGGCAGTGGCGCGCGATTTCAACGGATCGAGTCGCACCTGCGCGACGTGCCCTAGAACCTCCGCACGAGTCGTCATCCTGAGTTGCCCATCCGCGGGTCGTTGTTCACGTCATCCTGAGCCGCCCATTCGCGGGTCGTTGTTCACGTCATCCTGAGCCGCGAAGACGGCGAAGGATCTCAAAATGGCAGGCGGTTTCGCATCCTGAGATCCTTCGTCGCGCTTCGCCGACTCAGGATGACGACTTGCGCAGAGGTTCCCTGATCTTATTTCACCCGTAGGGCCCACTCGCCAGTGGGCCCGGGGCCGACTGAGAGTCGGCCCTACGTGATCGCAGGCGGTTTCGCATCCTGAGATCCTTCGTCGCGCTTCGCCGACTCAGGATGACGAGTTGCGCAGACGTTCCCTGATCTTGTTTCACACGTAGGGCCCACTCTCCAGTGGGCCCGGGGCCGACTGATAGTCGGCCCTACGTTATCGCAGGAGCAGGCTCCGCTCCGCGGGGCTCAGGATGACGATGGCTGGCGCCACCGGGCGTACGCGATATACGCACAGAGCAGCCCGACAACGCCCGGGAAGATCGCGGTCGCGGCCATGCCCTGCATGATCGACGTGACCACGGCGCCGATCATGATGATGACCAGTCCGGCGGCCGCGATCGGCGTGAGCTCCTGACGGATTTTCAGAAGCCCCGGCAGGATCAGACCGAGAGCGCCGAGGATCTCGCAAACGGCGATGAATCGGAGAAACAGCCCGGACATGTGCGACTGTTTCTCGAGCGCCGCGATCGGCATGGCCAGTTTGGCGCCGCCGGCGAAGAGGAAGAGTGCACAGAGCAAACCCTGGAGTACCCAGAGGAGTTTCGATCGCATGACATCCTCATTTCTTGTTCTTCTTGGCCTGCTCTCGGATGCGGGATTCCTGCTCCCGCAGTTCGGGAGTGAACTCGGCGCCGAAGTCGGCATCCTCGAACACCTGACGGATCTCGATCTCGCCTTCCTGGAAGGGGCTCCGCTTCATCCACTCGATCGCTTCCTGTTTCGACTTGACCTGGATCAGCCAGAAGCCGGCGATCAGCTCCTTGGTCTCGGCGAACGGCCCGTCGACAACGGTCTTCTTCTTCCCCTCGAACCGGATCCGTACCCCCTTTGAGCTCGGATGCAGTCCCTCGCCGGCGAGCATGACGCCCGCTTTCACCAACTGTTCGTTGAACTTACCCATCTCGGCCAGGATCTCCTCACTGGGCATGACACCGGCCTCGGAATCCTTGTTGGCTTTGACGATCACCATGAAACGCATTGCAGTCTCTCCTTTCTACTGACGTGTCGAACGAGAGGGGCCGGAATCGACACGCCGGGCGAAATTTTTTCTAGGAGAGGCCCCAGCAGTACGGATCGCGCTCGTCGACGATCAGCACGGACTCCGCGATCAGATGGGCGGTGCTGCGGATTGTCGGAAGGATCGCTCCGTCCACGACCTTCACCGAGCCATCGAACACGGTTCCGATGATGCTCTCCTGGCGCCAGGTCTGACCCTCGGCCAGCTTGCCGTCGGCGTAGAGGCATGCAAGTTTGGCGCTCGTGGCCGTGCCGCTGGGGGAGCGGCGGAACGTTTTTCCCGAGCGCAGAACGAAGTTTCTGCTGTTGGCGTCGCGACGCTGTGGCGGGCCGAACAACGCGATGTCGGTGATCTCCTCATCGCCCGAGCCCGTGATCCGGTTGCGGGCCAGCGCGCGGCGGATCGAGCGCGCCAGGTCAGTCAGTCGTTCCGCGCGCGCAACGCTCAGCTCCTCGCGGAAATCGTTGACCAGGAATGACCAGCTGCCGCTCCAGGCCACGTCGCCGACGAACGTCGTTCCGTCGACGGTGACCGACACGTCCTTCTGGAACCGGTAGCTCGGCACGTTGCGGACGGTGATGTCGCCGTTCGGATGCATGCCGAGGGTGACGACGCCGGCGGGCGTCTCGATGCGCTCCTCGCCGATGCCCAGACGGCCGATGTAATCGAGCGTGACGGCCAGACCCATCATCCCGTGGATGGAGATGTCGAGATAGCCGGCGCTGTCGAAAAAGATGACGCCCTCGGCGCACGAGGGATCCGATGCCTTGCAGAGGATCGCTCCGACGAGCGTGTCGGAGCCGCGCGGCTCGCCGACGATGGCCGTGCGGAAACGGTCGAAGTGGGCGCGAAACCGGTCGCGGCGTTCCGCGAGCGAGCCCACGCCAAGGTCCGGGCCTCCGTCGACGATGACGCGGGTCGGCTGGGCGGCCGTGTGAGAGTCGATGACGCGCATCATGCGCAGCGAAGTCCCCATGGGCGGGAGATTCTAGCGGACGAGGCCGTGCTATCGTCTGCCGATCCCGAACGGAGGTGTTACGGATGGCCCGATCGCTGGCGCTCGCGGCAATCGCTCTGCTCCTGCTCGCCCCGGCGTCGCAGGCGCAAGAGCCCTGTGCCGCACCGGCCAGGAAAGTCGTTCCCTGCGGGGAACAGTCGCCGCTTGCTGCCTTTCCCCTGCCCGTTGCCACGCTCGATGACACGTCGATCACCGTCGCCGATCTCGACGAAGCGACGCGGAAGAAGATCGACGGTCTCGATGCCGCGATCGCGGAGGCTCGGACGAAGGCTCTTCGACAGGAAACCGATGATTACGTCCTCGACCGGGAGGCCTTACGTCGCGGCGCGAGCGCGGCACAGGTCCTCGAAACGGAGGTCCTGAAGAAAGTGTCATGGCCTTCGGAGGCGGACCTTGCCGCCGAAATCGCAGCGCATCCTGAAAAGTACAAGCGCGGCAAGGAGGATTCGGAACGGGCAGCGGCGAATCTCTACGATCGGCGACTGGCTGCCCGCGAAAAGGAATTCATCGACGAGCTCATGAAGGCGTCGCCGGTGAAGGAGAGTCCGGGCGGTCTCCACGTTCGAACCGCCGAGGCCGATGCGCGCATCGCCGCAATGCAGGCGCAGGAGGAGGCGGTGAACAAAGTCATCCACGACCGGCTTCTTCGCGCCGAAGCGCTGAAGCAGGGCATCACGGCCGACGAGCTCGTGCAGCGCGAAGTGACGGCAAAGATCACACCTGCAGGCGAGGCGGAGGTGAAGGCGGAGTGGGAGAAATGGAAGAAAGTCTACGGCGACAACTTTGCGAAGGCGCGGGAGGACGTCACGGAGTCCGTCCAGGAACAAAAGAAGAGCAGGATCGAGAAGGAGCTCGATGACCGGCTGCGCGCCGGCCACGCCGTTCGGCTGCTGTTCGAGATCCCGGAGCGTCCCGCTCAGAACGTCGACGGAGAGCGTTTCCCGGCGTCAGGGCCGCGCGACGCGAAGGTGACCCTCGTCGAGTTCGGAGACTTTCAGTGTCCGCCGTGCGGTGCCATGTCGGGGATCGTGGAGGAAGCGCTGAAGCCGTATGCCACGCGCGTTCGCTACGTGTTTCGCCAGTACCCGCTGTCATTTCACCGGTTCGCGTGGAAGGCGGCGGAGGCTGCGCTCGCCGCCCACGCACAGGGAAAGTTCGATGTGTACGCGCGAACGCTCTTCAACAATCAGAACGCGCTCGAGGTGACGTCGCTGAAGGAGTACGCGACCCGGGTCGGACTGGATCGCAGGAAATTCGACGACGATCTCGATTCCGGGCGCTTTGGCGTGGACATCATCGCCGACAAACGCGCCGGCGATCGCGCGGGCGTCCGCGGAACGCCGTCGTTCTTTCTCAACGGAGTGCGCCTTGGCAACGACGCCTACAGCCTGGAGGGGATGCGCGGCGCATTCGACCGCGCGCTCGCTGTCACGGGAAAGTAGCGCGTTTCCCCGAATCGTTCGTGGCAAGATGACCGGCACAAAATCGGAGGAAGCCATGAACTTGCGTCGCCTCGGCTCGTTCACAGTCGCCCTTTGCCTGGCCGTCTCGGCGTTTGCCGAGACGGCCACCCCCGAGTGGGTCAAGCGCAGCAACGCGAACGCGCAGATCCTGCTCGACGTCCTGGCTCGGTTCAGCCCGGAGAGCGCCGCGCGGCTCGGTGTCGACGGGTATGACGCCGAGATCACGCAGCTGCCGCTGGACATCGATGCCAGGAACATCGCCGCGCTCGAGGATGCCATCAAGAAACTCGATGCGAAGCGCGCAACGGAAACCGATCCGGCCGTCCGCGAGGATCTGCAGATCCTGATCGACGCCGCAAAGGACAACATCGAAGGACAGCGGCTCCAGGACAAGTATCGGGTGCCGTACATCAACCTCTCGCTGGTGGTCTTCGGCAGCATGCGCAGCCTGCTCGACGATCAGGTTGCGGCGGAGCGCCGTCCGGCCGCGCTCGTGCGGCTGAAGAAGTACACGGGACTCCAGGGCGGATTCACGCCGATCACGACGCAGGCGATGGCTTACACGCGCGCCCGCCTCGCCAACCGCGCGCTCATCGGTCCGTTCAAGGACAAGCTCGAGAAGGATCTGGCGAACAGCGACCGCTACATGGCCGGTATCGAGCTGTTGTTCAAGAAGTACAGCATCGCCGGTTACGAGGCGCCCCTCGCGGAGCTGCGCAAGCAGATCTCGGCGTACAACGATTTCCTGCGCGCCGAGATGTTGCCGCGCGCCACGACCGACTTCCGCCTGCCGGAGGAGCTCTACCTTTATTCGCTGAAGACGCGCGGCATCGACATGCCGGTCGAGGAGCTGACCAGCCGCGCCAAGACCTCGTTCCGCGAGATCCAGAACGAGATGCGCGTGATCGCGCCGATGGTGGCGAAGGCGAAGGGCTTCACATCGAGCGACTACCGCGACGTCATCCGCGACCTCAAGAAGCAGCAGTTCGCGGGCCCGGCGATCCTTCCGCATTACGAGCAGCGCATCAAGGATCTCGAGGCCATCATCCGCGACAACGCCATCATCACTTTGCCGAACCGGCCCGCGCAGTTCCGCCTGGCCTCGGAAGCGGAGACGGCCGCCCAGCCCGCGCCGAACATGCAACCGCCGCGGCTCCTCGGCAATACCGGCGAGCGCGGCACGTTCGTCCTTCCGCTGCGCGTCATCGGCGCTGACGGGAAGGATCTCGGCTACGACGACTTCACGTTCGAGGCCGCGTCCTGGACGCTCACCGCGCACGAAGGACGTCCCGGACATGAGCTGCAGTTCGCGTCAATCATCGAGCACGGCATCTCGACGGCGCGCGTGCTGTTCGCCGGCAACAGCGTGAACACCGAGGGATGGGCGCTGTATGCGGAAGCGGAGGTGAAGCCTTACGAGCCGCTCGACGGCCAGCTGATCGCGCTGCAGCACCGGCTGCTTCGCGCGGCGCGCGCGTTTCTCGATCCGAGCCTGCAGCTCGGACGGATGACGCGCGACGAGGCCTATCGCGTCCTGGAGAACGACGTCGTGCTGTCGAAGGGAATGGCCACGCAGGAAGTGGAGCGCTACACGTTCAATGCACCGGGCCAGGCGCCGTCGTACTACGTCGGTTATGTACGGCTGATGGAGCTGCGCACCGATGCCGAGCGGATGCTCGGCAAGAACTTCGACCGGCAGTCGTATCACGATTACATCCTGGCGCAGGGACTCCTGCCGCCGGCGCTGTTGCACGACGCGGTCATCAATGGATATGTGAAGCCGCGAGTCGCGGCGGCTGCCAAAAATGCGCAATGATTGAGTGGCTTGTCCCCGTACGGCGGGGAGAGGGCTATGGAGGTTCGAAAGGAGCGTCACATGAGCACTCGTGAATACTTCGTCAAGCGTTGGGAACAGGAGTTGGGAGCGTTCGGCAAGGTTCTGCGGGCGGTCCCGGACAAACAGCTCGGCTACCGCCCTCACGAGCGGTCGACGGCCGCCGGAGCGCTGGCCTGGCAGCTCGCCGATGAGCAGAAGCAGATCTGCGATCTGCTCGACAAGGGGGAAGTCACACTCGACATCAAGCCGCATCCGAAGAAAACGGCCGACATCGTCGCGGCGTGGGACAAAGCGACCGACGAGCTGCGCCGGCGTCTGAAATCGCTCGACGACAAGAAGTGGTCGAGCTCGGGCAAGCTCATCATGGGTGGCAAGGCCGTCTGGACGGACACGATGGAGAACATGCTGTGGGGTTATCTCTTCGACATGGTTCACCATCGCGGTCAGCTCAGCGCGTACCTGCGTCCGATGGGGAGCAAGGTGCCGGCGATCTACGGTCCGTCGGCGGACGACATGGGCGGGTAGGGCCGTGTGATCAGCGCAGCCGCTTCTCGAAGCGGCTGACAGCGAACACGAAGACGACGCTACCGATCAGCAAAAGCGCGACGTGCTCCGGCCAGAGCGCCGACGGCCCGACCCCTTTCAGAAAGATCGCGCGCACGATCTTCATGTAGTGGCGCACCGGGTTGACCAGCGTCACGATCTGAAAGAAGCGCGGCATGCTCCGGATCGGAAACATGAAACCGGACAGGAGCAGCGAAGGCATGAACACGAGAATCGTGGCCATGAACGCCTCCTGCTGCGTCTTGGAGATCGTCGAGATCAGCAGCCCCAGGCCGATGCCGGAGAGCAGATAGATCAGGCTTGCCGCGAAGAGGTGGACGATCGAGCCGCGGAACGGGATTCCGAAATAGAAGACGGCGAGGAGCGACACGATGGCCACGTCGAACAGTCCGATGATGGCGACGGGAATGCTCTTGCCGGCGATCAGCTCCGCCGGCTGCAGGGGACTGACCATCAGTTGTTCGAGCGTGCCGATCTCGCGCTCGCGCACCACTGCCATCGCCGTCAGCACGAGGCAGATGAAATAGACGATGACGCCCGTGACACCGGGGACGTTGTAGTTCCGGCTCTCCAGCGACGGGTTGAACCAGGCGCGCGATTGCAGATTGATGGGCGGCCGCACGGTCAGCCCCGCTCGTGCCACGCCGAAGCTCATGGCGATCCGCTCCGCGTAGCTCTTGGCAACCGTGGCCTGATTCGAGTTCGTGCCATCGAAGAGAAGCTGCACCGAGGCATCGCCGCGCTCGAGGTCGCGCGTGAAGCCGGCGGGAATCTCCATGGCCACGCTGGCATCGCCGCGGTCGAGAGCGCGGTTTACGTTCGAACCGTTGACGATCACGAATCGCCCCGATGAGCTGAAAGCATCGATGAGCGCGCGTGACACAGAAGTCCGGTCGCGATCGACCACCATCATCGGCGTGTCGCGCACGTCGGTCGACACCGCGTATCCGAGGAGCAGGAGCTGAAGGACCGGCGCACCGAACATGAAGGCGATCATGCGGCGGTCGCGAAAGAGCTGGCGGAACTCTTTCCGCACCAGCTCCATCGTCCGTTCGATGGAGCGCCTCATTCGATCACCTTGCGGAAGCGCCACATCGACAGACTCAAGCCGATCACGGCGAACGCGATCATCAGCATGGCCTGAACGCCGAGCGCGCCGAGGCCGATGCCCTTCAGGAAGATGCCGCGCGTGACGACGAGAAAATACCGCGCCGGCACGAGATACGTGACGAAGCGCAGCACCGGCGGCATGTTGTCGATCGTGTAGATGAATCCGGACAGAAGAAACGACGGCAGATACGTGACCACCATCGCCGCCTGCGTGGCCACGAGCTGCGTGCGCGCCACCGCGGAGATGAAAATGCCGACCCCGAGCGCGCCGATCAGAAAGAGGAGCGACATCGCGAACAACAGCACGACGCTGCCGCGAAACGGGACGCGGAACAGCAGCACGCCCGTGACCGTGATCGCGGCGATGTCGATCAGTCCGATCGCCGCGTAGGGGATCAACTTCCCGATGACGACCTCGAACGGCGTGACCGGCGTCGACGCGAGCTGCTCCATCGTGCCCCGGTCCCACTCGCGCGCGATGGTGAGAGAGGTGAGGATCGCGGCGATGATCGCCATGATCACGGCGACCAGGCCGGGAACGATCATGTTCCGGCTGCGCAGCTCCTCGTTGTACCAGACGCGCGATTGCGTGGTCAGCGGGAATGTGGGGCCGGCACTCCGGCCGGCCCGGGCCGACTGGAGAGTCGGCCCTACGTCGATGAGGCGGACACCGTAGTTGAGCAGGATGACCTCGGCGTAGCCGAGGGCGATGGTCGCGGTGTTCGCGTCGCTGCCATCGGCGATGGCCTGAAGTTGCGCTGTTCCGCTGCGCAGGCGGCGTGCGAAGCCGGGCGGGATCGTCAACGCGAGTGTTGCCGTGCCGCGATCGATGACCCGATCGACATCGGCGGGCTTTGAAACCTCCTGCACCACCGTGAAGTAGCCCGATGACCGGAAGGCATCGATGACCGCGCGGCTGGCCTGCGAGCGGTCGTAGTCGAGCACGACCATGGCGATGTTCCGAACGTCCCACGAGATCGCGTATCCGAAGATGATCAGAAGAAACAGCGGCAGGACGAACGCGAAGATCAGGCTGCGGCGGTCGCGCCGAAGCTGCAGGACTTCCTTCCGCGTGATGGCGAACAGGCGCCGGCTACGCATCGGCGACGCCTCCGCTCTGTTCGACGAGGACCACGAAGACGTCTTCGAGCGATGCGGCGACCGGAGCGATGCTCTCGACCGCGATTCCCTCGGCCTCGAGCGCGCGCCGGATCGCCGATGGAGCGTCGCGCGCGTCCGCGACGGTCGCATGAATCAGGCGTCCGAAGAATCCGGCCTCTCGCACGATCCGCTTTTTCTGCAGAAGCCGAAGCGCGCGCACGCTGTCGCTGCACGAAATCGCGAACAGCGGCTCCCGCAGTTGTCCGCGGATGTTTTCGGGCGTGTCGAGCGCGATGATGCGTCCGCGGTTCATCAGAGCCAGGCGGTCGCAGAACTCCGCCTCGACCATGTAGTGCGTGGAGACGAAGACCGTCGTGCCGCGCTCGGCCAGGTCGTAGATGACGTCCCAGAAATGGCGGCGCGCGATGGGGTCGACACCGGAGGTCGGCTCGTCGAGGAACAGCAGCGGCGGCTCGTGCAGCACCGCGCATCCGAGAGCCAGTCGCTGTTTCCAGCCGAGGGAGAGGTCGCCGACCATGCGCTTGCGTTGATCGGTGAGGCGGGCGGTCTCGAGGACCCAGGTGGTTCGCTCGGCGCGGCGCTCGCGCGGAACTCCGTACAGGCCGGCGAAGAAATCGATGTTCTCGGCGACGGTGAGATCGCCGTACAGCGAGAAGGCCTGGGACATGTAGCCGATCGATTGCTTGATCTGTTCGGCGCCGGTCATCAGGTCGAATCCGGCCACGTTCCCGCTGCCTGAGGTCGGCAGCAGCAGGCCGGTCAGCATCTTGATGGTGGTCGTTTTTCCGGCGCCGTTGGGACCGAGAAAGCCGAAGACCTCGCCGCGATCGACCGTGAAGCTCACGCCGTCGACGGCAACGAAGTCACCGAAGCGGCGGGTGAGCCGATCGACGCTGACGGCCGGCTCGCTCATCGCATCCTCTCGACGAACGCCTCCTCGAGCGACTGCCGGCCGGCGAGCAGAGCGAGAGGAGTGTCGACGGCGAGAAGCCGGCCGCGGTCAAGGAATGCGACGTGATCGAAGCGCTCCGCCTCGTCGAGGTACGACGTGGTGACGACGACGGTGACGCCGTGCGACACCATCTCGTGCACGATGATCCAGAGATCGCGGCGCGAGATCGGATCGACGCCGAAAGTCGGCTCGTCGAGCAGCAGGAGCTTCGGCTCATGGATGAGCGCGCAGGAGAGGCCGAGCTTCTGCTTCATCCCTCCGGACAGATTTCCGGCCAGCCGCTCGCGGAACGCGCCGAGATTCGAGAACTGGAACAGCCGCTCGAGCGTTTGCCTGCGCGACGATTGCGGCACGAGATAGAGATCGGCGTAGAAGTCGAGGTTCTCCTGCACCGTCAGATCGGCGTAGAGGCCGAAGCGCTGCGGCATGTAGGCGATGGCCTTCTTCATCGCTTCGGCATGCTTCGCTACGCTGATCCCGTCGACGATCGCGTCGCCGCTCGTCGGCCGCATGATTCCCGCCAGCATCCGCAGCAGCGTCGTTTTCCCCGCGCCATCGGGACCGACGATGCCGAACAGCTCACCCGGAGCGACGTCGAACGAAAGTGCGTCGACGGCCGTGAGCGTGTCGAAGCGCTTCGTCAGCGATCGGGCCTGAACCGCCGCGCTCACTGCAGCGGGATCTCCACGTCCACCGGCATTCCCGGCTTCAGCTCCATCGCCGGGTCGCCGCCGATGCGCACCTTCACCGCATACACCAGCCGAACGCGCTCCTCGGTCGTCTGCACGTTTTTCGGCGTGAACTCCGCTTCGCTGGCGATGAACGAGATCCGGCCGGAGTACTTGCGGCCGAACGTGTCGGAGCGGATGGTGGCCGGAGCGCCGAGGCGGACGGAGCCGAGGCGGTTCTCGGGGATGTAGACGCGAACCCAGCGGTCGGTGGGATCGATCATCGTGAGGACGGGTTGTCCCGGCGCGATGGTCTCGTTCGGCTCGTGATGCCGAACCGTGACGATTCCCGCGACAGGTGCGGCGATGACCGTGTTTGCGAGGAAGGCGTCGACGCCTGCGAGCGCGGCCTCGGCGTCGCGGAGTTGGGCGCGCTGCATGTCGATGCGCTCGCGTCGCGGCCCGGTTTGCACGAGCCGTTGCTGATCCAGCGCCTGTTTCATCTGTGCATCAGCGATGGCCGCCGCGGCCTCGCTCTTCTGCAGAACCTCGAGCGCGATCGCGCCCCCGGCATGGAGACGGCGATTGCGATCGACATCGCGGTGGACGTCGGCGGACCGCTCGCGCGCGGCCTCGACGTTCGCGGCAGCCTGGGCGATCTCCTCGTCACGAGATCCGGTCACGAGTTCCTGCAGCAGCGCGCGCGCCCCCTCGATCCGCGCGACGGCCTGCGTCCGGCGAGCGTTGGCCTCGGATGTATCGAGCCGCGCCAGCACCGCGCCGGGCGTCACGCGGTCGCCTTCGCGCGGCGCGATCTCGACGATGCGGCCGGGACTCTGAAAGCTGAGGCGCGATTCGGTCGCTTCGACCGTGCCGGAGACCGTGAGCAGGTCGCGCGATTCGCTGCGGGATGACCACCATCGCGCACCGGCGACCGCTCCGACTGCGAGAAGAAGCACGGCGGCGACGATCAGAATCCGTTTCATCGTTTTTCTCCGAATCGGGCCGCGACCCAGTCGCGGTCGAGCACACCTGCGATACGCGCAGCCGACGCGCGGGAGATGATCAGTCCGTACTTCGCCGCGGCGAGATTCGATCGCGCCGCCACGAGGTCCGCTTCCGCGCGCAGGTAGTCGGTCTGCGTTCCTGCTCCGTTGTCGAGACGCAGCTTCTCGATGCGCACGACCTCATCGAACCGCTCTGCCGCCTTGCCAAGGCTCGTCACCGCTGCCCGGTTCTGCTGGAAGTCGGCGATGGCGCGATCGAGCGCGACCGCGTTTTCGAGGCGCACGGTCTGGAATTGCTCGTCGGCTGCTTTCGCCGCCGACGCCGCGCGGGCCACTCGCGCCGATGTTGCGCCACCATCGAACAGCGAGAAGCGAAGCTGCACACCGGCATTCCAGTCGTGCTCGAGCACGGATCGGCCCGTGGCGAATGACTGCTGATTCGCGCTGGCGAGGACCTGCGGCCATCGCGCTGCGCTGGCCATGGCGATGCTCTGCGATTGCGCGACCGCACGGAGTTGCGCCTGGCGGAGAAGAGGCGAATTGGCCGCCTGCTGTTCGAGAACGGCGCGATCGGGGAGGTCGTCGCCGCGGTCCTCGAGAGGCACGAGCTTCGCGGCCCGCGTTTCGCCGGTATCGACGTCGAGAAGACGGGCCAGCTCGCGCTCGGCGGCATCGAGCTTCGCGGCCGCGGAAATCCGTTCGGCTTCGGCTGCCGCCGCCGCTGCCTCGACGCGCAGCCTGTCGACATGAGGCGCGCGGCCGACAGCCTCGAATTGCGTGACGCGATCGAGTTCCGCGGCGAACGCGCGAAGCCTCGCGTCCTGCGCGTCGACCATCGCCGCGCGGGCGAGCACCGTCGCGTACGCGGCGATCGCGCGCATCGCGGCGGTCTGGCGCGCCGCTTCCGTCGACGCCTGCGCGGACGACGAGAGACCGCTCGTCTCGATGATGCGAGCGGAACGCGCGCCGGCGTCGAACAGTACATACGACGCGTTCACCCCCGACTGCAGCAGCGTGCGGTCGAACACGGGAAGGTTGAGCGGAGTGAGTCCATGGATCGGGGTGGCAATCGCCGGATCGGAGTAGCGGCTGGCCGATCCGCCCAGCGTGAGACCTGGCAGACGCGCCGAGCGGCTCTCGTCATCGGCGGCTCGTGCCGCGGCCCATTCCGCATCGGCCGTGGCCACTCCGGGGGATTTTGCAAGGGCGCGATCGACGGCATCGGCGAGCGTCATCTGGGCGGAGGCATCGGCGGCCAGTGAGGCGACGGCCAATGCAACGAAGAGTCGCATGGATGCCATACGACGCCGGAGAGGCCTTCGACGCGAGTGCTTGCGTCACCTTCCCGCGTGACGAGGCTAGAATCGCCGCGTGAGCTTCAAATTCGACAAACGCGCCGGCCGACGGCTGCACCTCAAGAGACCCGCCCCGGCGCTGATCCTGGGAGGGCGGGTGGGCATCGTCGACGTCGGCCTCGACAGCATCGGCGTCGAGCACGATTTCCCGCTCACTCTCGGCGGCCGGACGTTTCTCGAATTTTCGTGGAGCAATCGTCCCATGCGGCTGTCGTGCGTCGTGGCCCGGACGGACCCGGTGAAGGGAAAGGGGGACCGCTACCGGTCCGGCCTGAGGATCGACCCGAGCAAGAGTCCGGACTTCGAAGAGTTCAACCGCCGCGTTCGTGAAGGTCTCGAGCAGCTCAAAGAGGCCGAGGCGAAAATGCCGCCGTCGATCTGACATGGCCGCGTCGCGCCGCTCGGATCGCGGCTAAAGCTGGGGCTTCATGTGTGCCAACGCGCGGTTCCGCGATCACGATCCCGGGATCGGAATCTTCGGCAAGCCGATGCGGCGCAGCAGATCGTCGTACCGCGGGTCGTCGCGCAGAGAATCAAAGCCGGGCTCGACGTTGACGTTCGTCAGACGTGACACGCGATGGGCATAGGCTTTCTCGAGCCACGCGAACGCCTGGTCGCGGTCGCCGAGCGCCGCGTAGGCTTCGGCAATTTCGGTCGGCGCGTTAACCTCCGGCTGACCCATGCTCTCGAGAAATTCGAGATAGCCTCGTACAAAACTCCGCGGTCCACCGGAGCGGTACTGCGCAATCATCTGCTGTGCAGCGACGGACCGCGGGTACTCCTTCTCGATGTCCGAAACAGCCGAGTCGAAGTCGTGTTGAATGATGAACGTCTTGACGCGGCATTTTGTGAGAGACAACTGCGGGTCGAGCTCGGCCGCTTTCGTGGTGAAGGCGAGGGCCTGGTCGTACTTGCGCTCGTAGACGAGCGCGTAACACATCATCGCGTTCGTCGAGATCGCGAAGGGATCGAGCTTGTAAGCGCTCTCGTTCTCCCGGTGTGCCTCGGCGAATCGACCCATGCTGCGCAGATAGTCGGCGTACCACTGGTGTGCCGTTGCGTAGTTCGGATTCGAGGCGATGGCCCGGCGGTAGTCGTGCTCTGCTCCGGGAAAGTCCCACAAGTTTCTGTATTTCGTCGAGGCCACGCACGTCAGCGCCTCGGCATTGTCAGGATCGAGCTCGAGCGCACGCCGCGCCGCGGCGAGTGTTTTCGGCACGCCGTCTTCCGGAGCCAGTTGGCCGTAGCCGACCATGACGCCGTACACGTTGGCGATCCCCGCCCAGGCTCCGGCAAAGCCGGGATCGTATTCCACCGCGCGGTTGAAGTGCTCCAGCGCTTTCTTCAGCTCGCGTTTGTTGAAGGCGTAAAGGCCTTTCAGATGTTCGTCGTAGGCCTGCGGATTCGCCGTTGCCGTGAGGTAGCGCTCCCGCCCGACTCCGCGCCGCAGACGCAGCGACAGCTCCTCTGAAATCTGGTTCTGCAGCGACGGCAGGTCGGGAGCGCCGCCGTCGAAGCGATCGCCCCAGATCTGCGTGTTGTCGCGCACGTCGATCAGCTCGACTCGGATCGTGTAGCGGTCGCGTTCGCGGCGGATTCGGCCGGTCACGACCGCGCTCACTCCCAGCTCACGGGCGGCGCGTCCGAGGTCACTGTCCTTGTAGCGAAAGACAGTGGTGCGGGCGATGACTCGAAGATTCGGAAGACGCGAAAGGTTGTCGATGAGCATCTCCGTCAGACCGTCGCTGAGATGCTCGTTCTGCTTGTCATCGATGGTGAAGGGGAGGACGGCCACGGTGTCGATCGCTGCGCGCGGCACGGTTCGTTGGCGAAAAAAGAGAAAGGCCGCGGCAGCGAGAACCAGCACTGCCGCGATGGCGATCGGAACGGTGTAGTGCCGGCGTCTCGCCGGCGTTCTCGGCCCGGCCACCCAGCTCACGGGCGCGATGAACCGATAACCGCGCCGCGCCAGCGTCTCCACGAACCGCGGATTCTCGGCGGAGTCGTCGAGCGCCGTGCGCAATTTGCGGACGGCCGCGTTCAGGCTCTGGTCGAAATCCACGAACTCGGACGGCCAGAGCGTCTGGCGGAGCTCTTCACGCGTGACGATCTCGCCGGGACGCTGCACGAGCGCCGCGAGCAGCCGGAACGGCTGTTCCTGGAGCTTGACGCGGACACCATCGCGGCGTAGCTCGGCGCTGCGCAGATCGAGCTCGAACACGCCAAACCGCGCCACTTGCGGCGCGCTTTCCGGCGGATGATCCGCTCCTGCAATTGCTGATGCGTCAGACATTTACGAAATCATCTGCAGATCAGAGACAAATGAGCCGCGGGCCATCGATTCCCGCTCCGCTGCGCCCGACCTTGGGCGCCCATGCGACGAACGTTGATTTTCCTCATGCTACTCCAGTGTCTAAGTGCGGCCGGGGCGGAGGTGAGGGTCGGGACTGCCCACCGGATGCTCGTTCCCACAATGCAACACCTCCGTGACACGTGCGGCGCCTCCGGCGACTACGACGCCTGCACGCGATTCGTCGCGTGGCAGCTCAATGCCACTTGCGCGAGCGATTCCGACGGCTGGAGGATGCGCGCCTCGGCGACGTTCACGCCGTGGATCGTGCTCTACAACATCGAGCAGCTGTCGCATGAGCTCGATCACGTCGGCGACGTCCGGCGGTCCGCGGAACAGTATGTCGATGAGCTGGAACACGAGCGCTTCGCATCGCCTGAGGAGTGCCGGCAGCGGACGATCCAGGAGGCCGGCTCGTTCGAGGAGACGATCCGCCGTTTCGCCTCAGAATCGAATGCCGTGCGGCATCCGCTGGTCTACGCGCACGCCTCGGGGCGATAATGCGCCGGTGCGCATTCTTCTCATCATCGGCATCATCCTCGTGATCCTCGGACTCGTGCTTCTGGTCGTGCCGATTCCGCACCGCGTGCGGCGGGGGTTCGAGGCGGGACCGGTATCGGTGGGCGTCACCACGACGGAACGTGAGCGCGTGCATCCCGGGGTCAGCGTGGTGCTCATCGCCGGCGGCGTGGTGCTCATGATCGCCGGCGGCCGCGGCCGCTCCTGACGCGGTTTGACGAACTGCTGACGGATCGTCGACGGATCTCTCTCGCGGCGGATGGAGGATGGCTCCATGGCGCGCGCGTACATCGTCGGATTCAACGTGCTCTCGAACCAGGGTGGGGAGCTCGTGACCGATACGCCGGTCATCCCTCTGAGGATCTTCGCGGAGACCGCGGCGGCAGCTCTCGAAGTCTTCGCCGAGCGAACCGAGGGCACGATCATCCACGCCGCGCACAGCACGACCGTGGATGCTGTCGACGCGAAAGTCGTTGTCGATCAGCGGATCTTCCGCGTGCGCGTCTGCGACGGCACCCTACCCTGAAGCTCGCGTGACAACGGCCGCGAAGAGCGCGGTGAACCAGCGGATGATCCCTCCCAGACGTAGGACCCACTCTACGTAGGGCCCACTCTCAGTGGGCCCGCTCCAGGCCGGCTGAGAGCCGGTCCTCCCTCCCTACCGAACCTCTGCGCAAGTCGTCATCCTGAGTCGGCGAAGCGCGACGAAGGATCTCAGGATCCGAAAACGCCTGCGATTTCGAGATCCTTCGCCGTCTTCGCGGCTCAGGATGACGTGAACAACGACTTGCGCAGAGGATTCGTCTACGGAAAATCGGGCGGTGGTACGCGCTTCCTCGTTGCCTGCTCGAATGCGTAAGCCAGCTTGATCAATGTCGGCTCGCTGCACGCCGTGCCCGTGAAGCTGACGCCGAAGGGTGAAGGTTTGGCGTTGAATTTCTCAGGGAACGCCGGCGTCGGCGCGTTCGGAACGGTCCCGAACGGAACGATCACCGTCGGATAGCCGGGACGCGCGCCGATGTTGGCCGCGAACGGTCCGGGGAACAGGATCGCGTCGAGGTTCTGCGCTTTCATCACTTCGTCGATGCCGTGCGTGGCCGTGAGCTCGATGTCTTTCGCGCGGTCGGCTTCATAGCGCGCCCGGAAAAACGCCGGATCCATGGCATCGGAGATATCGAGCAGCGACTGTCCGTACTTGAGCGCGCCCATCTTCTGGTGCTTCCTGTTCCACTCGCGGAGCTCGCTGAGCGTTTTCACCGGAGCGGCCGGCCCGAGCGACGTCAGCCACTTGTTGAAGTCGCGCTCCATGCCGTAGGCGAGATCGACCGAGCATTTCCCCTCTTTGACCTCGTCCATATCCGTGCAGACCCCGAACAGAAGCAGGTTCCGCTTCGGATCCTTATCGACCACGCTGGGGATGTCCGCTGGGTCGACGATCACGGCACCTTGTGCCTTGAGGACATCGATCGCCTCGTTCATGACCTTCAACTGATCGGCGTTCGCCCCTCCGCGGGGTTTTTCCGCGCCCGGCGGCGTCGTTTTGTCGTAATAGTTCGCGCGCGGAATGCCGATCCGTGCGCCCTTCAGGCCATCCTTCTTCAGAAATTGGGTGTAGTCGTGATTCGGCGGAGCCGCGCAGCGCGTCGTCGCCGGATCGTTCGGATCGGGCGACTTCCCTTCAACGGCCCCGAAGACGATGGCGGCGTCGGTGACGGTGCGCGCCATTGGGCCGGGCGTGTCCTGATCGGCGGTGATCGGGATGACGCCATAGCGGCTGACGCGGCCGACCGTCGGCTTGATGCCGACGAGCATGTTCTGGTTCGAAGGGCTGAGGATCGATCCCGACGTCTCCGTTCCGATGTTGGCTGCCCAGAAGCTGACCGTCGTTCCTACACCGGAGCTCGAGCCCCCCGTGAACAGTGCCGGACGGCCGTCACCCGTCGCTTCGCGCGGGTCGCGACGGGCATCGTACGGATTGAAGCCGTGGCCGTTCAGGGAGTTGTAGTTGGCCGGCATCGGCGGATCGCCGGCCACCCAGTTCGCCAGCTCCGTCATCTGCGTTTTGGCGATGATCACCGCGCCGGCGTCGCGCAGGTTCTTCGTGACCGTCGCCTCGTACGGCGGAACGAGACCCTCGAACGCGAGCGCGCCGCCCGTGGTCGGCATGTCGGTCGTGTGGATGTTGTCCTTGAGCGCGATCGGGATTCCATGCAGCGGACCGCGAATCTTTCCCGCGGCGCGCTCGCGATCGCGTTCGTCTGCTTCGGCGAGCGCGCGCGGATTGAGCGTGATGATCGCGTGCAGCTTGTCCTCGTACGTCGCGATTCGGACGAGCGACTGCAGCACGAGCTCGTGCGAAGTCACGCGGCCTTCGCGCATCGCGGCCTGCATCTCGGGGATCGTTGCCTCCACGACGCTGAACGCCGGTTTCTTCGGCGGGGCGGCGAGGAGGGGGAGAGCGAGAGAAAGAGAAAGGGTGGCCAGCGTCAAGATTCTCTTCATGGACGTGGATTCTATGTGGTTGTCTCTATGCCACATTGACAAGTACCTTGCATGGCACTATAGTTGCGGCTGTGAGTGACGATTTCCAGCTCAACTGGGCCACGCAACTGCGCAAAGGCGTTCTCGAGTTCGCGATCCTCAGCGCGCTGGCCACGCGACGCCTCTACGGCTACGAGCTGGTGCGGACACTCGGCTCGATCGACAGCCTGGTCATCAGCGAAGGAACGATCTACCCGATCCTCAACCGGCTAAAGCGCGAGGCCTATGTCGAGAGCACGATCGAAGAATCTTCGGAAGGGCCGGCCCGTAAGTACTACCAGCTGACGTCGCGCGGGCGCGCGCAGTTGCAGCGGATGAACGATCACTGGGGCCGGTTGAGGGACGGAATCGAGACGCTGCAGAGAGGACCAAAGAAATGACCACATTTACCGCCGATGCACAACAGTTGTTCGACCGATATCTGCAGACGGTGCGCTGGTCCGTTCGCGGTGTGGCCGATCCCGAAGAGATCGAGCGGGACGTGCGCGAGCATGTGGCCTCCGCGCTCGAACCCGAGGAGCAGCCGGTGTCGTCGCAGACGCTGCGCGAGGTTCTGTCGCGCCTCGGCGATCCCTGGCAGTGGGTTGCACCGGAGGATCTGCCGGTGTGGCGCCGCATCGTGATGCGGTTTTCGCTCGGGCCGGAAGACTGGCGGCTGGCCTATGCCTGTTTCGGGCTCACCATCCTCGGCATGCTGCTGATGCCGGTCGGGATCGGCATCGTCTTTCTCATCGCCGCGTATTTTCTCGGCCGCGCGACGTACGCGATGACGATGGATCGCGAGGGTACGCTCGGTCCGCGGCGATGGCTCGTCTATCCACCACTGGTGTTCTTCTCGCTGGCGATGGCGATGGCTCTGTTGCTCGGGCCCGTCGCTCCGATCCTCGGCTGGGGAATCGGGGAACGTGGCTTCGAGAAGATCTTCCAGATTCCGGCGCGAATGAGTCTCGATGCGTTCCGAATCGCCATGGCGATGATCGCCTTCGGATCGTGGTGGATTGCGCTCTCCGGGCTGGTGGCGATCTTCACCCGCGCCGCAAAAGGGTTGCTCGTTCCGCTGGCCGGCGGGCTGCGGCGCGTGCACGTTCTCTGGCTGACGGGACTGGGCGCCGTGGTGCTGGGAATCGGCTGGTACACGCTCGCGGCGTGGTGATCACATCGTGCGGCCGACGAAGCCGCTCGTGACCGGCACGCGCCTGCCTGCCAGTGCGGTCGCCACTTCCACGGCATAGTCGGGCGCGATGTCCGCGAGCGGACGAAGGAAGTCGCCTTCCATCATCGACACGGCCATGCCGTCGCGATAGGCAATGCGAGTCGCGGAGATCGCCCGAACGCGGTCGCCGCTCGTGAGAACGCCGGTGAGGTTCAGCGGATCGGCGGCGCTGATGACGACGACTTTGCCGTCCGGCGCCGTGCGGCGAGTCTCACGCAGGCGTTCGACGGCTTCGGGAAGCGCGAACTGTTCGCCCGACATCCCGCTGACGAACCGACCCCCGCGGATCTCGCCACGAGCCTCGAGCCGGCGATAGACGCGGGCGAGCTCGCGCCACGGAAGCGCATTGGCCTCGCGCGTGAGGAGGCGACGGAAGATCACGCCATAGCGGCGGAGGAGGGCCCAGGCCTGAACCTCCGGATCTGCAGCCGAAGCCGGCGGCGCGACACTCCACCGGCCGGGCGATGTGCGGCCATAGAAGCCATCGGACGTGATGAGACCAACGAGCTCGCCGGTCGCTTCGCGATCATCGATGAATGAAGCGCCGTTCGTCCGGAGCGTCTCGAGAATGCGTTGCGCGCGCTCGCTCAGTGTGGTGGCGGTGATTTCCCGAGACCACGCGTACCGATGCTCCCGCGGGAAAATCGTCAGGCCCGAGTCGAACCCCCACCCCAACTCGCCGCAGAGGCAGAGAGAGTCGAGCATCGTCGGGTCATACCGGTCGACGCGCGCCGGCAGAACGTGACGTTCCCACGCATTCGCCGGCAGCTCCAGGCCCTCCAGCTGGCTGCAGACGGCGCGCAGGCCGTCGATTCCCGTCAACTTCGTCGAGACGTGCTGCCACGCGAAGAGGAATCGCGAGAAATCGGCGGCACTCACCGGCTCGATCTCGGCGCGGAGACGATGCAGCGTGTAGCGATGGATGCGTGCCAGCAGTCTTCGATCGCACCACTGTGGAGCGGCGCCCGTCCTGGGGCGGCGGAGGACGACGCCTTCAGATTCCAGTGTCAGCAAAGCGACATCCGCATCACCGATCGGCACGGCCAGCGACGTCGCCATCTCCTCCGCCGTCGTCGGACCGACGATCGACAAACGTCCCCGGATCAGTTCGACCAGCGCCTCCTCGCGCGTCCACGTACGCGCGCGCGATGCGGGCACGATGAGATCCGTGGAGACCTCGTGAATGGCGAGCAGCTCCGGCAGCCGCTCCGCGGCGACGTACCACCCGTTGATTCGTGCGGCGCGACGCGCGGCGGCGAGCTCCGCGAACAGGGCCTCGTCGACTTCTCCGGCCATCAGCACGCCCGCCGTCAGCAACCCGTCATGCAGCTCGTCGGCATCGCGGGGATCGGGACGGGCTTCGTCGCGCACTCGCTCGATGGCCGCCTCGTCGAGCACATCCTCGGATGCGACGCGGCTCGTGTAGACGGCCTGCGTCCGCCGTTCCTCGAGCGGTGCATCGTCGAGGAATGCGTACGGCATGGCGTTGAGAATGGCGTGGGCGAGAGGGGAGGGCTCGACGGTGTCGCAAGCCACGAGCTCGATCTGGCCGGCGTGAATGCGGTTCAGCACGCGTTCCAGTCCTTCGAAGTCCATCGCTTCGTACAGACAGTCGCGCACGGTCTGATTGACGAGCGGATGGTCGGGGATCTCGCGATCGCCGGCGATGTTCTCGAAACACGCCGCGGCGTCGGGGAAGACCGCCGCCATCAGATCGTCGGCCATGGCCCGCTGCAGCGGCGCGGGAACCTTGCGCCCGCCGCGGTTGCGCGGGATCGCCAGCGAGATGGTCGTGTTCCATCGCCATCGGGTCTGGAACACAGGCGCGTCGAGAAACGCCTGCACGAGGATGTCGCGCGCCGTCGCCGGATGCAGATATCGGAAGACATCGGCGAGCGGAAACGAATGCTGCGGACCGAGCGACAGCAGCAGCGCGTCCTCGGTCGCCGCGGCCTGGAGCTCGAAGTTGAACTGGCGGCAGAAGCGTTTGCGGAGTGCGAGCCCCCAGGCGCGGTTGATGCGGCTGCCGAACGGCGCGTGAATGATGAGCTGCATCCCGCCCGACTCGTCGAAGAAGCGCTCGGCGACGAGGCAGTCCTGAGTTGGTAGAACGCCCAGGGCTTTCCGCGCCGACTCGAGATACTCGCTGATTTCCTGGACCGCGGACTGCGGAATCCCGGCGTCACCGAACTCCGAACCCCGAACCCCGAACTCCGAATCGCGCCTCAGCTCGCTCACCGCCTTCGACAACTCATCACTCCGCGCCGGCGCCTCGCCGAGCCAGAACGGGATCGTCGGCGGTGCGCCTTTCGCGTCCGCGACGCGCACGACGCCGCTGCCGACCTGCACGATCTGCCACGACGCGTTGCCGAGCTGGAAGATGTCGCCGGCCGAGCTCTCGATGGCGAAGTCCTCGTTGAGCGTGCCGACGAACGTCTCGCCCGGCTCGAGCACCACGCGGTAATCGGCGACCTCGGGAATCGCTCCTCCCGACGTGATGGCGAGCAGGCGCGATCCGCGTCGCCCGCGAA
Source organism: Thermoanaerobaculia bacterium (assembly GCA_035468985.1). Lineage (GTDB taxonomy): Bacteria > Acidobacteriota > Thermoanaerobaculia > Gp7-AA8 > Gp7-AA8 > DASVHS01. The sequence goes on along the minus strand of DATISF010000001.1, from coordinate 265,105 downwards.
GGCGGGAGTTCACTTCGTCGCGGTGGATGAGCGCCGCGCGCCGGCCGTGTTTGGTGGCGAAGCCGTCGGCGAGCATCTTCACCGTCTCGTCGAAGTCGTGGCGCGGCAGATCGCGGTACGGCCACGCGCACCGGACGAGGGCGAACAATTCGTCTTCGCCGTATTCCTGGCACGCCGTTTCCGCGGCGATCTGCTGCGCGAGAACGTCGAGGGGCCCGTCGTGCGTCACGATTCGGTCGAGCTCTCCGTTTCGCACCGCGCGCAGCAATGCCGCGCATTCCACGAGATCGTCGCGGGTGATCGGGAACAGCCGGCCTTTCGGAGTCCCGGAGATCGTGTGACCCGAGCGGCCGACGCGCTGCAGCAGCGTGGCGATTCGATGCGGCGATCCGATCTGACAGACCAGATCGACGTGTCCGATGTCGATGCCCAGCTCCAGCGATGCCGTGGCCACGAGCGCCTTCAGCTGCCCGTTCTTCAATCGACATTCGGCGTCGAGGCGTTTCTCCTTCGACAGGCTGCCGTGATGCGCGGTCACCGCGTCTTCGCCGAGGCGTTCGCTGAGAAAGCGGGCGAGGCGCTCGGCCATGCGGCGCGTGTTCACGAAGACGAGCGTTGTGCGATGCGCGACGATCAGCGCGGTGAGGCGGTCGTAGTACTCGCTCCAGACTTCGTTCGACATGATCGGCTCGATGCTCGAGCGCGGCATCTCGATGGTGAGGTCCATGGCGCGGCGGTGACCTTCGTCGACGATGGTGCAGTCGCCTCGGCGGCCGGGGACGGCCGCCGCTCCACACAGGAACTTCGCCACCTCTTCGATCGGATTCTGCGTGGCGGAGAGTCCGAGGCGCAGAAGCGGCGATTCCGCTACACGTTGTAGACGCTCCAGGGTCAGCGCCAGGTGGGCGCCACGCCGCGTTCCGATCACCGCGTGGATCTCGTCGATGATCACCGTGCGCACGCTGCGCAACATCGCCCGGCTGCGCTCGGCCGTGAGCAGCAGGTACAGCGATTCCGGCGTGGTGACGAGAATGTGCGGCGGCTTGCGGAGCATCGCCGCCCGCTCGCTCTGCGTCGTGTCTCCGGTGCGTACGGCCGCCGTGATCCTCGGCGCCTCGAGTCCCATCTCCTCGGCGATCCGGCGGATTCCTCGCCGCGGCTCCGCGAGATTCTTGTGAATGTCCGCGCTGAGCGCCTTCAGCGGCGAGACGTAGACGACGCGGACTTCGTCGGGAAGCGGCGCGCGAAGACCTTCCTGAAAAAGGTCATCGATCGCGCTGAGGAATGCGGCCAGCGTCTTTCCCGACCCGGTCGGTGCGGCGATGAGCGTGTGCCGGCCGTCGGCGATCGCCGCCCAGCCCTGAATCTGCGCGGACGCCGGCTCGCCGAGAGTCTCGGAAAACCATCGGCGCACGGCGGGATGGAATCGGGCGAGGGGCATGGGGTCCGGGAAGGTCGAGTATAGCGTGTGGAGGCTGGTGCTCGACCGGCCACGACGCCGGTCAAGAGACCGGTGTCCGCACCCAGGGAACCTCTGCCCAAGCCGTTGTTCCCGTCATCCTGAGCCGCGAAGACGGCGAAGGATCTCGAAATGGCAGGCGGTTTCGCATCCTGAGATCCTTCGTCGCGCTTCGCCGACTCAGGATGACGGCTTGCAAAGAGGTTCTAGCTCTTCTTCTAGCTCTTCCTTTTCGGAACTTTCGCTCCCGACCGGCGCGCCTCGGATAGTCCGATGGCGATGGCCTGCTTGCGGCTCGTCACTTTCTTGCCCGAGCTGCCGCTGCGCAACGTGCCGCGCTTGCGCTCGTGCATGGCTCGTTCGACTTTCTTGGATGCCTTCTTCGAATATTGTCCAGCCATCGTTCACTCCGGCCGATGGAGTGGAGCAAGCCTTGCACCAGATCGAGGGCACAAGTGTCGATTACAGGACACCAGGGAACCTCTGAACAAGTCGTCATCCTGAGTCGGCGAAGCGCGACGAAGGATCTCAGGATCCGAAAACGCCTGCCGTTTCGAGATCCTTCGCTGTCTTCGCGGCTCAGGATGACGTGAACAACGACTTGTTCAGAGGTTCCCTACGGCTCTTCGGCAGCGAGAATCCCGCGCTCGATGTAGATCGGACGGATGTGGCGCGCGAGCGCCGGACGCTTCCACGCGAACCAGACGCCGGCCATGAGGCACACGATCGCGCCGAGAAGGATGGTGTGCTGCGCGCCGATGCGGTCGGCGAGAATGCCGGCGAGCAGGCTGCCGATCGGCTGGGTTCCGAGCACGGCCACGCTGAAGAAGGCCATCATCCGTCCGCGCAGTTCCTCGTCGACAACGGTCTGGAGAATCGTATTCGCGCAGGCCGACTGCAGCATCAACCCTGCTCCGACGATCGGCAGGACCAGCAGCGAAATCCAGACCGTGTTCGAGAACGAGAACGCGATCAGGGCAAGGCTGAGCGAAACCGTCGCCATCACGATCACTTTGCCGAGACCGACGACCGTGTGCCTCGAAGCGAGATAGAGCGCGCCGAGGAGAGCGCCGACTCCCGATGCGGTCATGAGGACGCCGAGCGTGTGCGGCCCTCCGTGCAGAACGCGCGAGGCGATCGCCGGCATCAGGATCGCGTACGGCATTCCCATCGTTCCGACGATGGCCACGAGCATCAGCAGCGCGCGCACGGGTGTGAATCCGAAGACGTAGCCGATGCCGGTGCGTAATTCCGCGGCCATGCGGGTGTTGCGCCGCTCGCGCTCCTCACGCACGAGCCGCATGGCCAGCAACGAGATGATCACGGCGATGTACGAAATCGCATCGAGCATGAAGCACCAGCCCTCGCCGACGGCTGCGATGAGCACGCCGCCGATCGAGGGGCCGAGGATCCGCGAGGTGTTGAACATCGAGGAGTTGAGGGCGATGGCGTTCGGCAGATCGTTGCGGTCTTCCACCATGTCGACCACGAAGGCCTGACGGGCCGGCGTGTCGAAGGCGTTGATCATTCCCTGCACGACCTGCAGGGCCATCACCTCCGCGACGGTGATGATGCCCATCAGCGCGAGGACCGCGAGCGCCAGCGATTGCAGTGCAGACAGAATCTGCGTGACCACGAGGATGCGGTGGCGGTCCCAGCGGTCGACGAGCACGCCGGCGAAGGGTGCAAGGACGAGCAGCGGGATCTGGCCGCAGAAAGCGACCACGCCGAGGAGGAGCTCCGAGCCGGTCAGTCGATAGACGAGCCAGCTCGTGGCGATGCGCGTGATCCACGTGCCGATGAGCGAGATGCCCTGGCCGCTGAAGAAGAGCCTGTAGTTGCGGTGGCGAAGGGCGCGGAGAAGGGTCATGCGTGCAGAGGCCGGTTCTCAACCGGCCGGTCAAGGACCGGCCTCTACACAACGCTATCGCACTCTGGTGAAGTTGAACGGCGTCGGCTGTTCTTTTCCGCCGGCGCTGTGAACCCACGTGGCCGTGAAGTGGTCCGCATCCTTGAAATCGAAGCTCACCGCGGACATGTGCTCGGCATCCTTCGAGGAGAGATTGGCGACGCTGTCGGCGACGAATCCATACGTCCCGGCCCTGGCCACCATGTGTGGCTGATTGTGGCTGGAGCAGTAATGCGTCATCGCCAGGTCCTGACCGTTCGGCGTGTAGACGGTGATCATGCTCATCTCGCCGGGCATCAAGAGCTGTTCGAGCAGCGCGCCCCCGTCGGAGTGGAGCGTGTACGTCGCGCGGATCTCGCCCATCCCGGGCACGTTGGCTTTCCATTCGCCGACGAGCGATTTCATCCTCTCGAACGACGGCGTGGTCGGCGCGTTGGCCATGTGGTGCTCGCCGGCAAATGCGGCGGCTGCAACGAGAATTGTGAGAACAACGGCAAGTTTCCTGGTCATCGTGCTTCCTCCTTCTTCTTCAAGAACTCCGAGAGTTGTTCGAGGCAAAGAATCCAACCGTCCTTGTGTTGATTGCGCAGATCGGCATTCGGGAAACGCTCGTGGCGGATGACGATCTCCGTTCCGCTGCCACGCTTCGCGAATTCGACGGTCACGAGCGTCTCGTCCGCCTCCGAGGCTCCCGACCATCGCCAGGTGTAGACGAGGCGGCGCGGCGCGGCGATCTCGATGAATGTTCCGGTCGAGCAGAATGGCTGTCCGTCCGGAAGTTTTCGCAGGCCCCACTCGTACGTCCCGCCCGGCCGCAGATCGATGATCGTGCGCGCCGCCTCGTACCCTTCGGGCGGGAACCACTGCTTCACTTCTTCCGGGTCGGTCCATGCCCGGAAGATTTTCTCGGGCGGCGCGGCGTAGGTTCGCCGGACTTCGAGCTTTTCTCCTGCCATGAGTCCTCCATCTGATTGAGGTAGTCGGCGAGCGAGCCGAGACGGGATTCCCAGAAGTGGCGCATGTCGTCGATCCAGGATGCGGCGCTGGCGATCGGCTCCGGATCGATGTTGCAGCGATGAACGCGGCCGTCGATCTCGCGCACGAGCAGGCCGGCGTGCTCGAGGACGCGCACGTGTTTCGACACGGCGGGGAGCGACATGTCGAAGGGCTCGGCCAGCTCGGAGATCGTGCATTCGGCGGAGGCGAGCTTCGCCAGGATGGCGCGGCGCGTCGGGTCGGCCAGAGCGGCGAAGGTGGTATCGAGAGAATAGTTAACCAACTGGTTTACTATCGCCCAAAGAGGGTCTGCTGTCAAGGCGTGGTCTGCCGTTTGCGAATGACTGAGCCATAGCAAGTCGTCCCTGGGAGGGCAAAATGCTCAGAAGAAACAAGTTGTCGCTTCAATTGGCCGGAGCAATCGTTCTGGCGACGTTGTGGGGAACGTCCGCTTTTGCGGAATCGCGTCATCATGAGGGGACAAATCGCTCGTCGGGCGGCCGCATTCAAAGGTCGGCGCCATCGAGCGGTTCGCGATCGGGATTCGGGACTCGGGATTCGGGATTCGGGAGATCCGAATCGCGCGGGACCGTGCAGCGCGACTCGTCGCGGTTCCAGCGCAACGATTCACGTGATTCGTTCCAGCGAAACGAATCACGCGACCGGATCCAGCGCTCCGAGCCGCGTGAGAACACGCAGCGATTCGAATCGCGCAACAACACCGATCGCCGCTTCGAATCGCGCAACAACACCGACCGGCGATTCGAGTCGCGCAACGACAACCGCGGCTTCGGATCGCGCGGCTCGACGCGCGTCGAGGCCGATCGCTTCCGCAACGTGCCGGGCTGGCACGGTGGCGGAGCGCCGTATCGCCCGCACGAGCGCGTGACGAGCTATGGCCGCGTCGACCGCTTCGTCCGCGACCGTCACGGCTATCGCGTCTGGATCGGCGGCGGGCTCTACCCGATCTTCATCCCGTTCGATCGCTGGTACAGGTTCCCGCTTCGCGTCGGCCTGTCCATCCGGTTCGGCGGCTACTGGGATCCGCTCGGCTACTGGTCGATCTACGACTACTCGCCCTATGACGGATACGGCTACTACGACCGCGCGTACACATCGGGAAGCGTTTCCGGCGTCGTCGAGAGCATCGACTACCGGCGAGGCACACTGGTGATCAATGACGACATCTCGCGCCAGTTCGTCACGGTCGCCATGCCGCGCGACCGTCGTATGGATGATGTCCGGCCGGGCGACTTCATCGAGTTCACCGGCGACTGGACTCGTGGCGGCGTCTTCAACGCCTATCGTCTCGACCGCGTTGATTACGGCCGCGACGACAACCGGTACTGAGAGCCGCGTCGAAACGGGCGGATGCGATGATCTGCATCCGCCCGATTTGACTACACAGCCTTCTTGTACGCCTCGGCGTATCGCTTCGATGCTCCGGGATCCTCAGCGACTTTGCGGACCTGCTCCTCGAACGACTGCTGCGTGAGACCCTGCGCCGCGAGAATCTTCTCCGCGTCGGCAGGATGGTTCTTGATCTTCGCTCCGAGCTCGCCGAGCTGTTCCGGCGTCAGGCTCGAAATGGAATTCGATTGCGACACGCTCGTCGATTGCGGTTCGGTGTTGCTCGCCGTCTGCTGATTCCGGTTCTTGCAGCCGAACGCCAGGAGGAGCGAGAGCGCGGCGATGGCGATTGATGTCTTTTTCATCGGCCTAGTCCTTTCCCTTGCCTTTTCCATGTCCTTGTCCGTGACCCTTGTTTCCGCCCTGTTCCTTCATCTGGCCGGGAGGAACCGCGGGCGGCCGGCCCTGCGGCGCAATCCGAACCGGTGCAGGTGAGGGATAGCCAGACACCATCGGCGACTCTGCTTCACCGTTGCCGTGACCTTTGCCCTTTCCGCGGCCGGGCTTTTCGCCGTGCACCACTTCCGCGCCGGTCTGCAGTCCCAGCTGTTTCTTCAGCTGTCCCGGGGGACCGCCTTGCGGATGCTGCCGGACTTCGGTGACGCGCGTGAAGACCACCGGCGGCGGTTCCGGTGTGAGGATGACAGTTGCCGGCCGCGTCACGTTGATCTGCGTCGGCGCGGGGTAGTACGTCTGAAGCCGCCGCACGACGACGGGCGCGAGCGCCGGACCGGTGATGCCCTGCGCGGTCTGGTCCTGCACGAACTGCACGAACTGCGGCCCGTTGTCGACGAGTGCGACCGGCACATACCGCACGATCTCGATCATCTGAGGCGCCGGCATGCGTGCGTTGTTGAGCGTGGCCACGAGATTGGCCAGCTGATCCTGCGGGACACCGGCGATGTCCGCCACTGCGGCGACCGCCAGTGGCAAGGCAATGAACGACAGCGAATCAGCTGGCGCGAGCCGGGTGGTGATCACCGTCGGGATGTAGTCGTTCCGAACGACCACGGTCGTCGCGGGCTCCGTCAACGCCAGAGTCGGTGTGATGCTGTAGTTGCTCTGGAGCCGCTGCACGATCGAGGTGACGAGCGCGTCTCCGGTGACGCCGCGCGCCCGCTGTTCTTCGACGTAGGCGATGAACGGCTGCCCGTTCTGATCGATGAGCGCGACCGGCACGTACCGGATCACCTCGACGAACTGCGTGGGCGGAACGTTCGCCTGGTTGAGATTGACGACCAGATTCGCGAGCTGGTCCTGCGGCACGCCGCTGACGTTCGATACCGCAGCGACGGCCAGCGGCATCGCGATCGTTGCCAGAAGATTCTTTGTATCGAGCGCCATCGCGTTCGCCGCGATGAGCAGCGCGACCAGGGCTACAAACACTTTTCGCATGCTCTGCCTCCGTGGGCTGAAGAGCGTGCAAGTCGAGGGCCGCGGAAGCGAGCTGAAGCGAAAATCCGGGACCTGTGAAGCTCGGCAACCTCGCGGTTTACGCTGGCCAGTGGTGCTACTACCTTGACCGCAGAGACTTCCCTCCCTACGCTGCACCCACGTGATTGACGGAGACAGCACACAGACCTCGCGGTCGCGTCTGCTTGCGGCCGGCAAGCACCTCTTCAGCCGCTTCGGCTACGAGCAGACGTCGACCTCCGCGATCGCTCGCGACGCAGGCACGTCGGAGTCCCAGCTTGTCCGTTACTTCGGCGGCAAGAGCGGGTTGCTGGAGGCGATCTTCAACGAATCGTGGAGCTCGCTCAACGAGGACATTCGTGCGCACATCGGCGAATCGGAACATGGCCGCGACGCCATCCGTCGCGTCGTCGGACTGGTGATCGAAGCGTTCAACCGCGACCACGAGATGGCGTTCCTGTTTCTCTTCGAAGGCCGCCGTGTGCGCGGACAGGAGGTCACACTCTCCCAGGGGTTCCGCTCGTTCTACGACCTCATCCATCAGCTCATCCACCGCGGTCAGAAGGACGGTTCGTTCCGCAGAGACGTGAATGAGGCGGCGCTGGCGTCCGCGATGCTGGGGTGCGCGGAAGGGATGATCCGCGAGCGATTGATCGCCGAGCGAACCGGCCAGGCGAACCCGTTCGACGATGAAATGCTGCAAAGGGTTTTCTCGTCGATGCTCGACGGACTCGCGCCCGCCTGATCGATCTCATAGACTGTCGCGCCGAAGGAGACCTCCGCGATGAAACGACTCCTCGTTGCGACGACGATCTTCGCCTCCGCTCTGCTCGCCCAGAGCAATCCCAAGGCTGCTCCATCCAACGAACGTCCGCTCACGGCGCTCCCGTACACGCCGTCGCTCGACGTTCCGTCGATGGATCGCACCGCCGATCCCTGCACGGACTTCTATCAGTTCTCGTGCGGCGGATGGATGGTGAACAACCCGATTCCGCCCGACCAGGCGGCATGGAGCGTCTACGGAAAACTCGGGGAAGAGAACATGCGGTACCTGTGGGGAGTCCTCGAGGACCTGGCGAAGAGGAACGAGGGCCGCTCGCCCGTGCAGCAGAAGATCGGCGATTACTTCGGCGCCTGCATGGACGCGGACGCCGTGGAGAAACTCGGATCGAAGCCGTTGCAGCCGCTGCTCCGCGAGATCTCGTCGCTGAAGAGCAAAGAGGAGCTGGCGAAGTTTCTCGCCGAAGAGCATCCGCGCAATTACAGCTCGGGATGGCTGTTCGGATTCGGATCGGATCAGGACTTCGGCGACGCCACGCAGGTGATCGCGTTCGCGCACGCCGGCGGTCTCGGACTGCCCGATCGCGACTACTACACGAAGAGCGACGCCCGCTCGAAGGATCTCCGCGACAAGTACGTGCAGCACGTCACGAAGATGCTCGGGCTGGTCGGCGAGTCGAAAGCGCAGGCGGCGAAGGATGCCAAGACCGTCATGCGCATCGAGACCGATCTGGCGGAAGCCTCGCTCACGCGCGTGGAGCGCCGCGATCCTTACAACCTGTACCACAAGATGTCGCCGGCGGATCTGTCGAAGCTGACGCCGTCATTCGACTGGAAGCGTTACCTCGGCGACAACGGCCTCCTCAGCGTCGCCACGATCAACGTCACGGAGCCGAAGTTCTTCCAGGCGCTCGACAAGGAGGTCCGCGACCTTCCCCTCAGCGACTGGAAGGCTTACCTTCGCTGGCACGCCGCCCACGCCCGCGCTCCCTATCTCTCGAAGAAGTTCGTCGCCGAAGACTTCAACTTCTATCGCAAGACGCTGCGCGGCGTGAGCGAGATGCCTCCGCGCTGGAAGCAGTGCGTCCGCTACGTCGACCGCGACCTCGGCGAAGCGCTCGGGCAGGAGTTCGTGAAGCGCACATTCTCCGCCGATACGAAAGCGCGAACGGTCGACATGACCCAGCGCATCGAGAAGGCGATGGAGAACGAGATCAAAGGTCTCGACTGGATGACCGAGGCCACGAAGCAGCGGGCGCTGGAGAAGCTGCATGCGATCGCGAACAAGATCGGATATCCGGAGAGGTGGCGCGACTACTCGTCGGTCAACGTGAAGCCGGACGACTTCTTCGGCAACGTCACGCGCGCGACCGTCTTCGAGTCCCATCGCGAGCTGGCAAAGATCGGCAAGCCCGTCGATCGCGGCGAGTGGGGCATGACGCCGCCAACGGTCAACGCCTACTACAACCCCCAGATGAACGACATCAACTTCCCGGCCGGCGTGCTGCAGCCGCCGCTGTTCGATCCGAAGATGGATGACGCGCCGAACTACGGCAACACCGGCGCGACGATCGGTCACGAGCTGACGCACGGCTTCGACGACGAAGGCCGCCAGTTCGATGCCCACGGCAATCTGAAGGACTGGTGGACCCCCGAGGATGCCAAGGCGTTCGAGGAGCGCGTGCAGTGCGTGCGAGACCAGTACGCGCAGTACACGATCATCGACGACATCAAGATCAACTCGAAGCTCACCTCCGGCGAAGATGTCGCGGACATCGGCGGAACGCTGCTGGCGTACCTGGCGTGGAAAGATGCCGACCCGAACGAGACGCAGGAGCGTGACGGCTTCGCACCCGATCAACGCTTCTTCATCGGTATGGCGCAGTGGGCGTGCGAGAACCAGCGTCCGGAAAATCTGCGAGCGAACGCGATCACAAACCCGCACTCGCCGGGCAAGTACCGCATCAACGGCGTCGTATCGGACCTGCCGCAATTCAAGAAGGCGTTCCATTGCGGCGAAAAGGCGCCGATGGTCAGGGAGAAGGCGTGTAAGGTCTGGTGAGGGGAATCACCGTGCGCAGATGTTCCGTCCCGCGATCGAGATCATCGAGCACCGCGTTGATCGAAGCAGCCTGAAGGGGCACACGTCGCGTGATGGCGCGTGAGAGATCGATCTCTCCGCGCCTGGCGATTCCCATCAGTTCGAACAGCTCGTCGCGGGTGTGATCGGAGCAGCCGATGATGTGGCGCTCGCGCGCGAGGACATCGGCGTAGGGGTCGATCTCCAGCCTGCGCAGGTTGATGGCCACGATGATCAGGCGGCCGCCCGGTTTGAGATGCCGCAGCGCGTTGAGAGCGGCTGCCGCGTTTCCCGAAAATTCGAGAGCGACATCGGCCTGGCGAAGCTCCGTGGATGCTCCGAACGTCGCGGCGAGCCGCAGCTTCTCCGCCACGACGTCGAGGACCTGGATGTCCGCGACGCCGAGCACGCGCGCGAGCTGAATCGCGGAGACGCCGAGGCCGCCGAAGCCGATGATGGCGAGCGATTCGCCGGCGCGTATCCCGGCGAGCCGCAGCGCATGCCAGGCGGTCGCGGTGGAGCACATCATGATCGCGGCGTGCTCGAACGCCACCTCGTCAGGGATCGGAACCGCGTTCCCTGCCGCGACGCAGATGCTCTCGGCGTATCCCCCGTCCCGCTCTTTCCCGAGCATGTCGCCGTTCTCGAGGAGATAGTGCAGCGCCACGCGCTGGCCTGTTCCGCGAACGACGCCGGCGATCTCGTGGCCGAGCGTGAGCGGAAGAGTCACCCGCCCGCCGCCCGCCCGGTAGTGGGCATCGCTGTGGCAGATGCCGGCGGCGCGGATATCGACCACGATCTCGCCCGGGCGCGGCTGCAGGTCGGGGATGTCCCGCTCCTCGAGCGGTGCTCCGGTCCGGATCAGGCGAATCGCGCGCATCTACTGCTGCATCGTAATCTCACCCGAGTCGACGCGGCGCTGCTCCTCCGGTGTCGGTTTCGTGACGCGGAACGAACCGTGATCCGCGCCGGCGCTGGCGTTGAGCCGTCGCTCCCACTCGGCAGGGTCGCCCGGCGCAGGGACCTGAATCAGCCACACGAAGCGGGCGATCTCGCGATGCGGGAGGTCGTTCTTCTCGATCGCCCCCTGCGCGTACTCGGGGTCCGTCCCCTCGATCTGCGTGTAATGCGCTTTCAACAACACCTTGTCGTCTGCAGACACGATCAGCATCAGTGCAATGAGAATGTGCATGACGTGAAGCGGATGGAGAACCGGCGGAAGGAAAAGGCCGTGTGGGCGCGCTGAATCTACGCGCCCACACGGGAGGTGTCAATCAGCGCGCCGTTGCGCTGGCCGTGTTCGAGGCTGCGGAAACGTTGCCGGCCGCGTCGGCCGCCATCACGTAGTAATACCAGGTCGACCGGGAGGTCAGGTTGCTGTTGGTGTAGGTCGTGGAAGTGCTCGTGGCGATCTGGCTGAACGGACCCGCCGCGCTGCTCGCGCGCCAGACCTGATAACCGGTGACGCCGACGTTGTCCGTCGATGCGCTCCAGCTCAGCGAGATCTTGCGCTTGCCGGCGGTCGCGGTCAGGTTCGCGGGGGCCGTCGGCGGCGTGGTATCGGCCATGTTGTTCACGGTCACGTTCACGGCCGCGGAGGTCGCTCTGTTTCCAGCGGCGTCGTATGCCATCGAAGTCAGCGCGTGGCCGCCATTCGTCGTCATCGTCGTGTTCCACGACCAGGCGTAGGGCGACGTGGGATCGGTCGACTGCAGCGTTCCGTCGAGATAGAACTCGACCTTGCTCACGCCCACGTCGTCCGACGCGCTCGCCGTGACGCTCGTCGTTCCGGAGACCGTCGCACCGTTGGCGGGAGCAGTGATCGAAACCGTCGGCGGAGTCGTATCGGGCGGTTGTGCCGAGTCGTCGATGGTGAAGCTTTGCGGCAGGCTCGATGCGGTCAGCTCGCTCGGTCCCTGATGCACCGCACCATCCGCCGAGACCGTGAAGATGTTCAGACCGTCCGTGGTGATCGTGATGTTGCCGACACAGTAGCCGGCGTGGCTCGCCAGCGATCCGATCGGATTTCCCTCTTCGGTCTGCAGCACCAGCGTCGGCGGTGCCGTGATGCACGAGCTCGACTGTCCCAGCAGCACGTGCTCGACGACGTCGATGCGCGGGAGATCCCATCCGCTCGACTCTCCGTCGCCGACGCCGATGATGGCCACCGAGGGATCGGCCATGTTGAAGTAGTCGGGGTTCGTGCTGCTCTCGCTTCCGTGGTGATTCACATGCAGCACGTCGATGCCGCCGGCGCTGATCAGAGGCGACGCTCCGCCGGGCGAGATCGCCCCGATCACGGAGGTCTCGACGTTGGTCTGCGATGTGGAGCGGCCGGTGCACGAGTCGGAGCCGCCGCCCAGATCGCTCGCCCAGAGGTAATCGAAGCCACCGTACTTGATGAGGAGCGCGATCGAGCGGTCGTTCTCGTCGGAGACGGACACCGATCCGCCGCCGATGATCGAGCCGTTCCGCGCGATACAGGTGATGGTCGCTCCATTGCCGAGCGGGATGACCGTGCCGACGGGCATCGGGACCGGCGCGCCGGCGGTGGTGGTCGCCGCCGCGGCGTTCCATCCGTCAACGCACGTGGACGCGTAGCTCGAGCCGTTCGAGTACTGCCTGATATGAACGTTGTAGCCGGCGTTGATCACCTCGTCGAGACCGCCGATGTGATCGCAGTGCTGGTGGCCGCCGACGACGTAATCGATCCCGCTGGCGGGCTGCACTCCGATCGATTTGAGATAGGGGACGACGTAATTCGTTCCCATTCCTGTGTTGCCGGCCTCGAGGAGAACGGTGGTGCCGTCCGGCCCCTTGATGAAGACCGAGCCGCCCCAGCCGACATCGATGTAATGGATCTCGAGTTGTTGTGCGAGCAGCGGGAAACTGGCAAGACAGAGGACGACTACACCGAGGACGTGCCGCGTCAGTCGCATCAAGATGCCTCCGGCTGTTTGTTGGGGGAGTCGCTACGCATTGTTGCAGAGCGACCGCTCGCGACGCAAGGGAAATGCCGGGCTCAGATCCTCTTCAGCCAGCGCATCGTGTCGTCGAACATTCGTTCGAGACTCGGCCCGGCGAACAGCTTCTCCTGGTAGTGCGTGGGATCGTACGGTGTGGCGGCGATTGCGTTCACGTCCCACGGAAGGAGCGGTTCCTCCTTCTCGAATCGTCCCAGCTCACCGAATGAGGAGAGCAGGCCGGCGCCGAACACCTTGAGATTGCGTCCTTCCCGGACCGCGCCGAATTCCAGCGTGTACCAGTAGAGACGTCCGATCTTCTCGGCAGTCTCGTCGTCGCGAGCGCGGAGCGCGGCCTCGCCGAACGCGCGATTGAGGGCGACGAACCTCTGGTCGGCGAATGTTGCCGCGTGCCCGACCAGCTCGTGGACGACGTCGGGCTCCGGCGTATACAGCGGCACGCTCCAGTGGCGCATGTACTGCGTCGACAGAAACACTTGTTCTCCGAGGCGCGAGAGAAACGCGCGCGCGGTGACGAGGCCTGCCACCGGCAGCATCCGGAATCCGTGCAACGGCTCGATGACCGCGTTCACGTCCGCGAGCTGCGGAATCCGGTCATGCGGAAGGGAGACGCGCTCCGTCGCGTCGAGATATGCGCGGCAGGCGTACCTCTCGTGAAGCGGAGCGAGACTCCGCCACACGGCGCGCCACACCTTCTGCTCGTCTTCGGTGTAGTCGATGGGGGGCAGCGGATCGCCGTGGCGATAGTCAAGCGCCGCCCGCGCGATCTGGTTGCGTCGCCGTCGATAGACCTCGTCGTGAAAGCCGGGATGATCGGCATCAAGCTCGACGAGCGGCGGCGCTGCGGTTGCTTCGGTCATACAGCGGGATCACCTCCTCGGCAAATCGTTCCATCTCTTCCCGTTGGGGGCTGAATTGCAGCAATGTGACGCCGATGCCGATGCGCTCGAGCTCATCGAGGCGCCCGGCGATCTGTTCGGCGTTTCCGATCAGGCCCGTGCGCAGTCCGCGATTCGAGACCGAGTAATCCTCGAGCGAGATCTTCTGATCGAGCCTCGTCCCGGCGAGCCACTGCTCGAAATTCGAAAACCCGCGCGCGCTGGCGTTCACGTTCGTGATGCGCGCAAGTTCGGCGCGCACGCCTTGATCGGAATTCCGGCAGATCACGAAGCCGGCCACGCCGAAGACCAGCGGCGGTTTGCCCGGCGCGAGCCGTTCCCGCCGCGCACGCATGTCGTCGATTTTCGGGACGAGGCGCTCCGGCGGATCGCCGTGCATCACGTAGGCGTCGGCGTCGCGCGCGATCAGGTCTTTCGCCGCGTCCGATTCGCCGCCGGCGTAGATCAGGGGCCGCGGCTTCCGGACCGGCTTCGGCTCCAGGATCGCGTCGCGGATCGTGTAGAGCTTCCCGGAGTGCGAAAAGCGCGGCTTCGTCCACAATCCGTCGATCACCTGCAGCCACTCGGCGGTGCGCGCGTACCGGTCGTCGTGATCGTCGAACGGAACGCCATACTGCAGCGCCTCGTCTTTCCACCATGACGACACGACGTTCAGGCTCAGGCGTCCGCCGCTGATGTTGTCGATGTTCGCGGCGTGTTTGGCAAGAAGCGCCGGATGGTGAAACGTCGGCCGCACGGCGACCATCAGCTCGAGCGATCGCGTGACACCGGCCAGCGCAGCGGCGGTCGTCCACGCGTCGAGGCTCGGCTCGGACGGACCTTTGATGTCGTTCAGATTGAGCTCGGCGAGCAGCGTGAGGTCGAATCCGATCTCTTCGCTGCGGATCGCCAGATCGCGCACGTAACGCCAGCTCGCCTCCATCTGCTCGTTCTCGACGTTGCGCAGCCAACCGCCGAACATCGGCATCCAGTAACCGAACCGGAGCGTCATGAGGCCCTCGCGATCAGCGCGTCGACGAGCCTGGCCGTCGGATCGAATCCGAGGACCGTCAGCGGCTCGGCGACAAAATTCGAAAGCGCATTGATGTCGTAGAAGTAGAGCGCGCCATCGCGCTCGCTCTCCAGGTACTCGATGCCGCCGACGTCGAGATGCGTGGCCGCTGCGATCCGTTCGACCGCGGCGATGATGTCGGCAGCCGGCTGGTAGCGCTCCACGGACAATCCTCGCTTCACCGCATCGACCGGGCATGCCGCTGAGGTCAATTCGCGGCCGTCGGTCGTCTTGCAGACATCGGCGGGGCAGAGATCGAATCCCGCCTCATCCCCGAGGTGGACGCGGATGCCGTAGAGGTAACGGTGCTCGAGCGTCTCGACGCGTACGATGCTGCGCTGCTTCGGCGGGTGGTACTCCTGAAGCAGGATCGTGCCGTCGAGGCTTCCTTCGAAGTGCGGGTCCTCGCTGGCCGCGACGAGCGAGAGAAAATCGTCGTATCGCCGGATGCCCGCGCCGCTGCCGCCGATGTTCGGCTTCACGATCAGAGGGAATTTCAATCCCTCCGCCGCTTCGGGGAGAAGCGACGGATCATTCACCACGCGCGTTCGCGGAACGGGCAGGCCGAGACGCTTGAGCAGCGAGACCTGAAGGGCCTTGCTCGTTTCGAAGCGATAGGCGGCGCTTCCGTTGAAGACCGATACGCCTTCCTGTTCCAGGTGGCCGAGGTAGTCGTGCGTGTAGAAGATGGCGGTGCTGCGGCCGCGCTTCCACGCCGAGGGACTCATCCGGTTGAACACGAGGGCGGGGCGGCTGCCGTTCCGCGCGGGATCGCTTGGATCGAAGCGGTGCTGCCCGGCGTCGATGCGGACGTACGGCGTCTCGCGCCGATCGAGCTCGTTGAAGAGCGGCCGGAACCAGTGCGGATGTTCGTAATAGATGGAGATGGGACGCTTCGTCGTCGCTGGCATTCGATGTTCCTTTCCTGATTGCCTGCAACGGCGCGTTTCGGCGTGGTGCAACAAAAAACCCGCCACGGCGCGCCGTTGCGGGTCTTTCGTGCTTGGTGCCTTTTGTCTGTCCTGTCTGGCTTTACGCACTCCGGCCCGCGGTTTCCGTACAAGGACACATGCAGGTCGGATATCCAAACATCGGGTTGCTTTATAGCCGTCCGGCGCGGCGCGGTCAAGTGACTATTCGGTGACTACGACCCCGATCCGCGTCTCGGACGTGTCGTGCCGGCCATCAGCGTCGACCGTTCGGGCGGAGACGCGCAGAGAGGCGCCGGACAGGAGCAGCCGGGCGGGGATCGTCCATCGCTTCACAAAGCTGAACCGCAGGTACCTGCCCGCGCCGATTTCGGCGGGGTAGCCATGGTCGATGATGTACTGCGCCGGGAATGTCTGTGAGCGGATCGGCACGCCCTTGAACGCGATCGCGCTGACGGTGAAGTCCTCGATGCGGACGTCAACGCCTCCCGCTTCGCGCATGATGATGTCGAACGAGAGCTCGTAGAGATCGTCGCCGACGCGCCGTGCGATGAGCGGGTTCGGAGCGGTGTCGAGGACGAGGTGTCCCTTGAACACGGCCGGCTTTTCCGGTGACACCGTGCAAGCGCAGGCGAGGATCAGGACCGCGAGGATCGACCTTTTGATCATCGCGAACGCGGCCATTGCCCTTCGTCGGCCGGCAGGAACAGCCGCTTGCCGTCATAGGGAAGCAGCATCGCCTGCTCACCTTCTCCCGGCCGCTCGTCCAGTTCGACGTGGATGACGTACTCGTCGTCGTAGCGGAGGATGTTCGCGTCGAGCGCGCGATGGTGCGTGGCGCAGAGCGCGATGCCTTCGCGGACGTCGACGGCGGGACTTGGATCGCGATGGGGGACGACGCGCGCGGCATCGAGCAGAGCGCGGACATGCAGCGCACAAACGGCGCAGCGATCGCGATAGGCATCGAGCACGGCATTGCGGAACCGCGCGTCGTAGAGCCGCCGCTGGACCGTACTGACCGCGTAGCTTTTCGTCAGCTCGCGGATCTCGCTCGGGCTGTCGGGCCTTCGCATCACCGGAAGCTGAAGCTGGCGAACGACGGGAGCGGGGGAGACGGCCTCGCCCGGCTTCTGCTCGGAGAGATCGACGAGAAAACATCGGGCTTGGTCGTCCCATCCGACGACATACACCGGCGCGAACACGATGTACTCCGGCGACGGCCGTTTCTTCACCTGCAGAAAGTAGATCAGCGGCAACTCCGCCTCGGCACAGCGTTTCAGCTCCTCGTTGTCGTGCTCGCGTGAGACGTAATCGTAGAGAACGCGGCTTCCCTCGATCGTGTCCTGGGCGTGATCGGAGTCGATGGTCGTGGTGATGGAGATCGGTTCGGTCAGTCCGGCAGGCTTGAAGATTCCGGTCTGCCCTTTGAGATGGATGCGGAATCGCCGCAGTTCGGATGCGGGCACCGCCACCCACCGCTCACGCAGCGAACGAACGAAGTGGATGGCGTCGAGACGGGTCCTCGTCTCGTCGAGCACGCGGCAGTTAGAAGCGCAACTTCACACCGGCTGAGATCACCAGCGGATTGAGCTTCAGCTTCTCCGATGAGCCGTTCGCCTTCGCGTCTGGCTCCAATGCGATGTATTTGCCGTCGACTGCGAGTGCGAACGCCCGGCCGATCAGGATGTTGACTCCGGCGTTCGCGTCCCACGTCATCTTGTTGCCGATCTTCACGTTGCCGATGCCGGCGAGATCGAGATCGCTGCTGGAGAGGTCGTTGCTCGACACGCGCGCCAGACCCGCGCCGACGTACGGCGAGAACATCGACTCTCGCATGGGATGCCACTGCACGTTCGCGGTGACCGGCATCAGCTTCAACTTGCCGGCCTGAAGGACATGCGTCCCCTCGACGTCGATCGCTGCCTTCGCGCGGATCGAATGAACTGCGAATTCGGTCGAGATCGATTCCGTCCAGAAATGATTGAAGCTGACGCCGGAGCCCTTTGCTCGATCGAACGAGAGGCCTGCGGTGTCCTTGAGCTGCGCCGTCGAGTACCAGACTCCGACGTCGTTCGACTGGGCTGCGAGAGGAAAAGCCGTGAACGCGACGGCGAGCGCGACGACCGCATGAATCCGCATAGCGCCTCTCCTTGGGCGCTGATGCTATAACGTTCCGCACACATCCGCGCAAGGAGGGTTCATGAAACGTGCTGTCGTCGCCGCTGCGTTCATGCTGGTCGCGTTCGCCGCTGTCGCGCAGGATCTCCCCAACGGGAAAATGGGCAAGCTGCCCGGCATGGATCTTCCGGGCATGATCACCCGTGAAGACAACGGAATCCCCCACGTCTTCGCCTTGACGACGCACGACGCGTGGTTCCTCAATGGCTGGCTGCACGCGCAGGACCGGCTGTTTCAGATGGATACCAACCGCCGCATCGCCAGCGGAACCCTCGGCGAGCTTCTCGGCACCGACGCTTTGAGCACCGACGTCCAGCTCCGCACGTTCGGACTGCGCCGTGCGGCGGAAGCGGCTCTGCCCCTGCTCTCCGCTCCAGCGCGCGCCGCGCTCGACGCCTACACCGCCGGCGTGAACGCGTACATCACTTCTCATCCCGCCCTTCCGCCCGAGTACGGACTGCTCGAGATCACGCAGATCCCGCAGTGGTCCAACGTCGACTCGCTGGCTGTCGGAAAGCTGATCGCGTTCGGCCTTTCCTTCGATTCGGACATCGACGCCACGATCGCCCTGATCTCGTATCAGACCGCGGGAAAGATCGTCGGTTTCGACGGCAACGCGTTGTTCGCCGATACATGGCGCACCGCACCGTTCACCAAGGCGGCCACGATTCCCGATGCCACCGGCGCCGGATCGCCGGAGCCGCTCAGCACCGCGCCGCATTACGACATGGAGTGGCTGAAGCCGGAAACGGTTTCGATGATGCGCGACTACGGGCAACAGATCCGCGAAGTCCCCCTCCTCGCCTCGGCGCTCGATCCCGAGAAGCACGCCGGCTCGAACGAATGGGCGATCGCGGGGAAGAATTCGACGACGGGCAACGCGCTGATCGCCAACGATCCGCACCTCTCGCTGGTGTCGCCGCCGAACTTCTATCCGATCTCGGTCCGCGTTCCCGGACGCCTCAACGTCGCCGGCATGGGCTTCCCCGGCGCGCCGTTCGTCATCCAGGGACAGAACGAGCGCATCGCCTGGGGCTCGACGGTTCATCCGATGGACGTCACCGACTGGTACCAGGAGCAGCTCGCGCCCGCTCCACAGAATGTCGTGCCCAGCGGCTTCGTCTCGCTCTACAAGGGGCAGGCCGAGCCCGTTCAGGTCATTCCGCAGACCTACCGAGTCAACAAGGTCGGCGACGGCGTCAAGGACAACCTGTCCGTGGTGACTCCGTCGGCGCTCGTTCCCAATGTCACGCTGATCGTTCCGAGGCACGGTCCGGTCGTGCAGGCCGACACAAAGACGGGGATCGCCATCACCGTCCAGTACGTCGGCTTCTATCCGACGCACGAGCTCGAGGCGTTCATGCTCATCGATCAGGCCAGGAACGTCGACGAGTTCAAGGCGGCGCTGCAGTTCTTCGACTTCGGATCGCAGAACTTCGCCTACGCCGATGTCGACGGCACCATCGCCTACTTCACCAGCGGTGAGCTTCCCATCCGCGAGGACCTGCAGGCGGGCACCGTGACCGGCGCGCCGCCCTATTTCATCCGCAACGGCCAGGGCGGCAACGAGTGGATGGCGGTGAAGAACCCGCAGCCGAATCAGGCGCTCCCGTTCGAGATCCTGCCCTATTCGGAGATGCCGCAGGTCGTGAATCCATCGAACGGATGGTTCGTCAACGCGAACAACGATCCGACCGGCCAAACGCTCGACAACAATCCGCTGAACACGCCGCGCCCGGGCGGCGGCATCCTTTATCTGAATCCCGGATACGACGGCTTCCGTGCGGGGCGCATCACTCAGCTCGTCCGGCAGAAACTGGTAAACAGCGGAAAGATCTCACCCGACGACATGAAGGCCATCCAGGCGGACACCGTGCTCGTCGACGCGGAGGTGTTCGTTCCGTTCATCACCGCGGCATTGAACAACGCGAAGTCGAGTACCGACCCGGCTCTCGGCGCGCTCGCCGCCGCTCCCGGCGTCGCCGACGCCGTCGCTCGTCTCGGGAAGTGGGACTTCTCAACGCCGACCGGAATCCCGGAGGGCTACGACGCCAGCGATGTGAACGGAGCGCTGTCGACGCCGGCGCAGGCCGAGATCGACAACAGCGTTGCGGCCACGATCTACAGCGCATGGCGCAGCAGGTTCATGGCCAACACGCTCGACGCGGTGCTCACCGCGATGACCGTTCCGCTTCCTCCGTCGCAGCAGGAGCTCTCGTCGCTCCGATTCCAGCTCGAGAACTTTGCCGCGACCGGCGGAAAGGGCTTCTCCGGAGTCAACTTCTTCAACGGTCCGAGCACCGACGCCGCCGCGCGGCGCGACGCCGTCATTCTCAAGAGTCTCGTCGATGCGCTGGCGATGCTCTCCAGCGACGCCTTCGCTCCCGCCTTCAACAAATCAACGAACCTCGGCGACTACCGCTGGGGCAAGCTGCACCGCGTCGTCTTCTCGCACCTCATGGGTGGCGCGCTCTTCTCGCCCGGCGCGGCATTCGGATTGCCGCCGCTGCCTTCGGTCGTCGGTCTCACCGGTGTCTCGGTCGACGGCGGATTCTCGACAGTCGACGCTGCGACGCACAACGCGCGCGCTTCGTCGCTGAACGGGTTCATGTTCAGCGGTGGCCCGAACCGTCGCTTCGTCGGAGACATGAGCAAGGATGGCGTGCGCGGACAGTCGGCGTTGCCCGGCGGCGTGAGCGGGATCCAGACCAGCCCGTGGTTCACGAACCTGCTCATGCTCTGGCTGACGAACGACACGTTTGCGGTGACGCCCGACAGGACGCCTGCGATCCCGTTCCTGCCGTGACCCTGACCCGGCGCTTCGCGCCACCCTCTCCCGCCCGGCGGGAGAGGGTGTATCTTGATGGCGATCGTGTCCGAAAAACCTGCGGTGCTCATCGTCGATGACAACGACATGATGCGGAAGCTTCTGGCCATCGAGCTGTCGAGCGACGGACGCTTCTCGGTCGATCAGGCGGCCACCGGCGAGGAAGGCCTGCAGAAAGCGATCGCTTCGGGATGCGCGGTCGTTGTGCTGGACATGATCCTTCCCGATATGGATGGCCTGCAGGTCATCGAAAAACTGAAGATCGCCCGTCCCGACAACCCGCCGTCGATCATCGCCATCACCGGGGCGCCGGCGACGCTCGTTCCCGACTCGATGATCGAGGCGCCGTATCGCGGCCTGGTCAGCGCGGTGTTTCGCAAGCCGTTCGATCACGCCAAGCTGCGCGAGACCGTCGCGTTCTGCATCGGCGCCTGACTCTCAAGGTTTCTTTTTCGGCGGCGTTTTCGGCTGCGGCTTGGAGTCGCCGCGGTGGAAGAGACGTTGCAGCAGCGACGGTTTCTTCTCAGGTTCCTTCTTCTTCGTCGACGTCTGCTTCGCCTCGGTGACCGTCACCTTGGCCTTCGACTCGTTCGCTTTCGCGAGCGCGGCCTCCGCGTTGGCCAGTTCCGCCCGAGCGGCGGGGCTGTTCGGATATTTCGCGATGTAGGCGTTGTATGCGGCGATGCCGTCCTCGAACTTCCCGGCGAGGACGAGCGCGCGCGCGGAGCGCAGTTGCGCTTTCTTCGCTTCGAATACGCGGAGCTGAGCCGTCGGGTACGTATACACGGGGCGTGAGTCGATCTTCGAACCGATGGCCAGCACGGTGCCCGTGAACATCGCCAGCGCTGCAATGATCACGGCCCAGAAGAGCGGCGCCGGCAGCGCTCTTCTCCAGACCGACGTGCGAGCTCCGAGTGCGGGAGTCATGTCGTAGTCGGGCTGAGTGACGCTCGGCGGCACGGTTCCCATCTCCGACGCTCGCGGCGTCACGGCGAGCGTCGAGTGCGCGTCATCGACTTCTTCGACGGCCTCCGGCGCGGCCGCGGCGGCAGCTTCCGCCGGCCCGATCTCCTGCCGGATCCGCTGCAGCTCGTCGAGTGCCTCGACCGCCGACGGAAAACGATCGTCCGGCTTCTTCGCATAAAGACGGTCGAGGAATCCGGAGAGCGGCGGAGGAACGGCAGCATTGACCTCATGAGCCGCTTTCGGCGTCGTCTCGACGACGTTCCGCAGAATGCCGGTCACGTCGGATGCACCGAACGCCTTGATGCCCGTGAGCATCTCGTACAGGACCGCGCCGACGGAAAAGAGGTCGGAGCGCGTCGTGACCGGCTGGCAGCGCACTTGTTCGGGCGACATATAGCTCGGCGTGCCGAGCATTTCGCCGACCGCCGTGAGCGTCGAATCGAGCGGGCGGGCGATGCCGAAGTCGGCGATCTTGGCCTCGCCGGTCGAAGTCAGGAGAATGTTCGCCGGCTTGATGTCGCGGTGCACGATGCCCTTGGCGTGGGCGTAAGCGAGTCCGCGCATGATGCCTTCCACGATCCGCAGAGCCTCGTCGAGTGGGAGAGGTTTTCGCTTGCGCATGTGATCGCGGAGGTTCTCTCCGTCGACGTACTCGGTGGCCAGCCAGGCGATGACGTTGTTCTCGTATCCCGGCTCGTAGAGCGTGACGATGTTCGGATGCTGCAGCGCGCCGCAGAGCTCCGCTTCACGCTGCAGGCGCTTGTAGAACTCGTTCGCCTCACTCTCGTCGTCGAACTTCTCGTTGACGTGGACGGTCTTGAGCGCGACTTTGCGCCCGATCCGCTTATCGCGGGCCAGATAGACCATGCCCATCGCGCCGCGTCCGAGCACGGATTCGACGTCGTAATGGCCGAAGTTCTGCCGGGTTTCGCCGGCCGTTTCCGTCATTGGCGTGGGGATGATCGTAGCAGACCGCAGGGTGTACGATCGGCCCGTTGGAATCACCTTCAGACGTGTCATCCACGGCCACTTTCGTGCCGCAGGCGGCAGCGCGTCCGGCTGAGGTTGCGCCCGAAACACTCACCATTCCCGGTTTCCGCATCGATGGCGTTCTTGGAACGGGAGGAATGGGCGTCGTCTATGTGGCCGAGGAGTTGTCGCTGGGGAGGAAGGTAGCGGTGAAGACGATCGGCGGCGACACGACCGCCGGATCGCCGTTTCACGATCGGTTCATCCGGGAGGCGCGGCTCATGGCCAGCGTCGAAGATCCGAACGTCGTTCGCGTCTACTCGTTCGGACAGGCGGAGGGCCGTCACTATCTGGCCATGGAGTATGTGGAGGGCGAATCGCTCGCGGACCGGTTGCGGCGCCTGGGTCCGCTGTCGGTCGAGCAGGCGCTGCGCATCGCGCTGCAGATCGCGTTCGGACTTCGCGCCGCCGCAGCGAAGGGAATCGTTCATCGCGACGTCAAGCCCGGCAACATCCTCATCGATCAGCGCGACAACGTTCGAGTCGCTGATTTCGGTCTGTCGCGTTCGATCGGCGGGCCGCAGGCGTCGAACCTCTCCCAGGCCAGCCAGTTTCTCGGGACGCCGCACTATGCGGCACCCGAACAAGCTCATGGCGAATCCGTCGACATGCAGACCGACATGTACGCCCTCGGCGCGGTGATGTTCGAGATGCTGACGGGTCATCCGCCGTTCACGGGCTCCGCGCTCAGTGTGATCGCCAACCACCTGCACGAGGAGTTCCCGCGCATCCGCCGCGAGCGCGGTGATGTCCCGGCTTCGGTGCAGAAACTCATCGACCATCTCACCAGGAAAGATCCGGCGCAGCGACCGAAATCGTGGGACGAGGTCATCGAGGAGATCAAGCGGATCACGGATGCGTTCGTGCCGCCGATCTCGGCGATGGACTACCTGAAGATGAAGATCACGCCCGGAACGCTCCTGATCAGCATCGGCGTGAGTATCGTCATGACCTTCGCGGTCCTCCTGCTGTGGATGCTGACCATGGGCCTGATCATTTCGGTCGCGCCTCAATGGGGTCGGGATCACCAGCTGCTCGGGATCGTGCTCGGAATCGCGGTGACGATCGCCGAACTGCCGCTTCTGCTCGCGGTCGCACAACGTCTTCGCGGCCGCAGAGCCGCATGAGCACCGACTTTCTGCTGCGGCATGTCGAATCCGGCGGCGGAACGCGCGACTTCCGCGTCTACGTTCCACCTGACTACGACGACGACCACACGTGGCCGGCCGTGCTGTTTCTCCATGGAGCGGGTGAACGAGGCAACGACTCCGTCACGCCGACCAAAGTCGGGATCGGTCCTCATCTGTATGACCGCGAGCCGTATCCCGCCATCGTCGTCTTTCCGCAGTGCCCGGCGGAGAGTCACTGGTCCGCGCCGGCCGCGCGAGCGATTGCCGCGGCAGCACTCGATTCGGTCATCAGCGAGTTTCGCATCGACGCCGCGCGCATTGCACTCACCGGGATCTCGATGGGAGCGGCGGGAGCGTGGCTTCTCGCCTCCGATCAGACTGGCCGCTTCGCATCGCTCGCGCCGGTCTGCGGGTGGCTGTCATCTCGTGCCAAACGCGATTTCAGCGGATTCGTGAAAGGCATCGCGCACATTCCGACCTGGATCTTTCACGGCGACGCCGACACGATCGTCCCTGTCGACGAGTCGCGCATCATGCACGCCGCGCTGGAAGCGGCCGGCGCGCAGGTTCGCTACACGGAGTTGAAGGGCGTCGGACACAACTCGTGGGATCCGGCGTACGGAGAAAGCGGGTTGATGGAGTGGCTGGTCGGAGAGGACCCCAGGACTCGAGGACCCGAGAACTCGAAGTGATGCACCGCCAGTCCTCGCGTCCCGGTGTCCTCTACTTCAATCGCTCGCTGAAAAACCGCACGATCGAGACCGTGGATTTGATCCGGTTATTCGTCTTCCTCCACCCATGCCCTTCATCAGGGAACAGAACGTACTCGACCGGCACGTTGCGCTGGCGCAGCGTGTTTACAATCTGCTCGGCCTCCACGACCGGTACGTTGGTGTCGTTCGCGCCGTGCAGCACGATCAGCGGCGTCTTCACGCGGTCGAGCTTGTTGATCGGCGACAGCGAGCGGAGCATGTCCGCCTGCGTCGCCGGGTCGCCGTATTCGACCGTGGAGATCGCCGCCATCCACGGTTCTGTGTGCTTGAAGAACGTATCGAAGTTGACGACCCCGAAGAGATCGGCGCCCGCTGCGAAGAGATCGGGGAACTCCGTCACGCCGGCCATGACCATGTAGCCGCCATACGAGCCGCCCATGATCGCCAGGCGTTTGGGATCGGCGAGGCCCTCTTTCACCAGCGCATCGACCGAATCCTTGATGTCGCGCACGCCGTTCACGCGCAACGCCCCGTTGTCGAGATTCACGAACCGCTTGCCGAATCCCGATGAGCCGCGCACGTTCGGCGCGAAAACGGCGATCCCCGAC
This sequence comes from Thermoanaerobaculia bacterium, assembly GCA_035468985.1. GTDB lineage: Bacteria > Acidobacteriota > Thermoanaerobaculia > Gp7-AA8 > Gp7-AA8 > DASVHS01. Next base: position 239,744 of record DATISF010000001.1, on the reverse strand, counting down.
GTGAGCAGCGCCTGGTACGTGCTGTTGAACGAGGGGCGTTCCTGCCCTTCCGGTCCTCCGTGAAAACTGAAGACCGTGGGATAAGGAGGCTGCACGTTCTTCGGCCGGTACAGCCAGCCGCTCAGATGCACGCCGTCCTGCGCGAGATAGGTGTAGAGCTCCGGCCGCACGAGCTGCGAGAGACTGACGCCCGCGTGCGGGCTGCGCGTGAGCTGGCGGAGGTCGAAGCTGAGCGTGCTCATCGTCCAGATGTCCGACGGCGCCGTTGCGCCCGACATCGAGAACGCGAAAAACGTGTCGTTCGGCGCGAAGGTGAATCCGCCGGCGATGTCGCCTGCCAGTCTCGGCACCGGAGTCTCCTTCATCGAGGAGAAATTGAAGAACGAGATCTCGTTCCGTCCGGCGCGGTTCCACGAGAGGATGGCGCGGCTCGCGCCGTGCGTCAGCTCGACGGAATCGAGCTCGGCGTCGTCACGCGACGCGAGAACCGTGAACGGGCCGGCGGCGTCACCGTTGATCTTCACGGCGCCGAACGCCTCGAGGTCGCGACCGGGATTGCCGGACAGGTAGACGACGTCAGACGTTGCACCGAACCGCCCGTCGCCAAAGAGGGCGGGAGGGGTGTGCTTCGTCAGCAGGACCTCCTGCTTCGGTTCGGCCAGCGACACCCGGTACACATCGTTGTCGCCGCGGCTGCGCAGCCGCTCGACCAGTGCGTACTTCCCGTCGCGGCTGATGTCGATCACCCGGCCGATGCCGGTGTTCTGGGCGATCAGCGCCATCTTGCCGGTGGTGAGATCGACCAGCCAGTTGTCCATCGCGTCGGGCGAGCGGCGGTTCGAGGAGATCGCCAGCGCTTTCGAGTCCGGCGTCCACTTCCCGAGCCAGTTGTTCTCCTTCCCCCCCTCGGTGATCCGGCGCAGGCCGGTCCCGTCGGGATGGATGAGGTAGATCTGGGAGTTCAGGCCGCCGCCCGGAGCGACCTGCAGCGCGATCCACTCGCCGCTCGGCGACCAGTCGATGGCCGTCACGGGATCGTCGAAGGTGGTGATCTGCTCGGGATAGCCGCCGTCCGCCGGCACGGACCACACCTGCGGCGAGCCGCTGAGGTTCGTGAGGAAGGCGATTCGTTTGCCGTCGGCCGAGAACGAAGGGGAGTTGGCGAAGCCGATCTTGGCCATCGTCGTCACGGTTCGTTCGAGGTCCTGGGCAAGGGCCGGGCAAGCCAGGAGAATGAGAATCGCCGCCAGTTGTTTTACACTCCGCCGATTTTCCATGACGACCACCGAAGCCCCCCGTTCGCTGAATTTCATCGAGGAGATCATCGAAGACGATCTCCGGACCGGCAAGCATACGACGGTCGTCACCCGTTTTCCGCCAGAGCCGAACGGCTATCTGCACATCGGTCACGCCAAGTCGATCTGCCTCAACTTCGGCGTGGCCATGGAGTACGGCGGCCACTGCAATCTCCGGTTCGACGACACGAATCCGGAGAAGGAAGACATCGAGTACGCCGAAGCCATCAAGAGCGATGTGAAGTGGCTCGGCTTCGACTGGCAGCAGAACCTCTTTCACGCCGCCGACTACTTCGACCAGCTCTACGAGTGGGCTGAGTCGCTGATCCAGGCGGGGAAGGCGTACGTCGACAGCTCGAGCGCCGACGAGATCCGCACGATGCGCGGCACGCTGACCGAGCCGGGGAACGAGAGCCCGTACAGAAACCGGACAGCCGCGGAGAATCTCGATCTCTTTCGCCGGATGAGGGCCGGCGAGTTTCCCGACGGCGCGCACGTTCTGCGCGCGAAGATCGACATGTCCTCGCCGAACGTGAACATGCGCGATCCCGTGCTCTACCGCATCCGTCACGAGACGCATCACCGCACCGGCGACAAGTGGTGCATCTATCCGCTGTACGACTTCGCTCATCCGCCGTCGGACGCCATCGAGCACGTGACCCATTCGCTTTGCACGCTCGAGTTCGAGGATCACCGGCCGCTCTACGACTGGCTGATCGAGAACCTGCCGGTGCCGTCGCGGCCGCAGCAGATCGAGTTCGCGCGGCTCAACCTCAATTACACGGTGATGAGCAAGCGCAAGCTCTTGCGTCTCGTCGAAGAGGGGCACGTTCGCGGTTGGGACGACCCGCGAATGCCGACCCTGGCCGGCCTGCGGCGGCGCGGCTATACGCCGGCCTCGATCCGCAACTTCTGCGATCGCGTCGGCGTGGCCAGGCGCGAGAATGTCATCGACGTGGCGCTGCTCGAATTCAGCGTTCGCGAGGACCTGAACAAGATCGCGCCGCGCGTGATGGGCGTGCTCAGGCCATTGCGCGTCGTCATCGAAAACTATCCGGAGGGCAAGTCGGAGGAGCTCGAATCGCCGAACAATCCCGAGGATGAGTCGATGGGGAAGCGGAAGGTGCCGTTCTCGAAGGTCCTCTACATCGAGCAGGACGATTTCATGGAAGTGCCGCCGAAGAAATTCTTCCGGCTCGCCCCCGGGCGGGAGGTACGGCTCCGCTCCGCGTACTTCATCACCTGCACGAATGTCGTGAAGGATGCCGGCGGCAATGTCGTCGAGCTGCGCGCGACGTACGATCCGGCAACGCGCGGCGGCGATGCTCCCGACGGCCGCCGTCCAAAGGCCACGCTGCATTGGGTTTCCGCGCAGCATGCCCTGGACTGCGAGGTGCGGCTCTACGACCGCCTCTTCAAGAGCGAGAATCCGGAAGAGAGCGGCGATTTTCTGGCCGATCTCAACCCGCGGTCACTGGAGATCGTCGAGCACGCGAAGCTTGAGCCGTCGATCCGCGGCGCCGCCCCGCTCTCCCATTACCAGTTCGAGCGCCTCGGTTACTTCAATGTGGATCCCGATTCGGCAGATGAGCGGCTCGTGTTCAATCGCACGGCGACGCTCAGGGATAGCTGGGCGAAGGCCGCTTCACGGGGTTAGGGGTTCGGGGTTCGGAGTTCGGAGTTTGCGGACCCCGAACAGCGAACCCCGAACCCCGAACAGCGAATCCCGAACCCGAACAGCGAACCCCGAACAGCGAACCCTGAATCCCGAATCCCGAACCCCGAATCCCGAACCCCGAACCCCGAACCTCGAATCCCGAACCCCCGAATCCCGCTCTTTCGTACACTAGCATCCCCGAAATGAGCCGGATCGTTCGACTCCTTGCGCTGCTCGCAGTCGCATCCGCAGTGCAGGCCCAGGGTCCTTCAGCCGGCTGGCGGACGATCGCCACGCCGCATTTTCGCGTTCACTATCCGGCCGGGTACGAGCAGTGGGCCTCGCGCGCGGCCTCGCGGGTCGAGTCGATTCGCGCCGCGGTCGTGAAGGAAGTGGGCTTCGATCCGCCCCAGACGATCGACGTGATCGTCAGCAACCCGGTGGCGTCGGCCAACGGTCTGGCCTGGCCGATTCTCGACGCGCCGCGCATCGTGTTCTACACCGAGCCTCCCGGCCCCGACGAGCAGATCGGCGCGTACAGCGACTGGATCGACCTGCTCGCCGTGCACGAGATCACGCACATCATGCACATGCTCCGGCCGTCGCGGAACCCGCTGCAGCGAGCCATGGAGCGCTTCGTCCTTCCGCTCGACCCGATCACGCTCGACGCGCCTCGGTGGGTGCTCGAAGGCTATGCGACCGTCGTCGAAGGGCGTCTGACCGGCGCGGGCAGGCCGCCGAGCACGATGCGCGCGGTCGTGCTCCGAAAGTGGGCGGCGAGCGGTCGTCTTCCGTCGTACGCCCAACTCAATTCCGACACGCGATTCCTCGGGATGTCGATGGCCTACCTCGCCGGATCGGCGTATCTGGAATGGCTCGAGGCGCGGACGGGCGAGGGGAGCCTCCGCCGGTTGTGGGCGCGGATGACGGCGCGCCAGCGCCGCTCGTTCGCGGCGGCGTTCGCCGGCGTGTTCGGCGATTCGCCGGAGCGTCTTTACGACCGGTTCACCGCCGAGCTCACGGCGTCCGCGCTCGCGGTGAATCGCGCTGCGCCGCTGCGCGAAGGCGACCTCTGGCAGGAGACGTCGCGGAACAGCGGCGATCCGGTCGTTTCGCCGGACGGCTCGCAGATCGCCGTTGTCCTGCGCACCCGGAACAAGCCTTCCCGGATCGTGATCTGGTCGACGGGATCGGCCGAGGAGGAGCGAAAGAAGCTTGAGGAGAGGATCGCGCGCATCTTGAAACGCGATCCGGAGGATGTCCCTCCCGTCCTCGCCAAACCGCTTCCGCGAAAGATCATGCATTCGTTCACGCCGGCGGACGGGGGTGACGTGTCGGCCCCCCGCTGGACGGGCGACGGGAAGTCGATCCTTTTCTCGCATCGGCAGCCCGATGGCGAGGGGTTTCTTCACCACGATCTGTTCCTGTGGACTCCGTCGACGGGCGAGAGCCGGCGGGTCACGCGTCTCGCCGATGTCTTCGACGCCGATCCATTGCCGGACGGCCGCAGCGCAGTGGCCGTGCGAACCAGGAACGGACTCTCGCAGCTCGTGAACGTCGATCTCAGCAGCGGTGCGGTCACGCCGCGCAACGAGCCTTCCCTCGAAACGGTGTACTCGCATCCGCGCGCGCACGGCTCGCAGATCGTGTTCGTCTCGCATCGCAACGGAGTCTGGACGCTCTCGGCCGGCGATCGCGTCGTCGTTTCCAGCGCCAGCGTGGCCACACCCGAATGGGACGGCGACACGATCATCGCCACGGTTCTACACGGAGGTTTTGCGGAGCTGGAGCGGATCGAGCTGACCGGCGAACATCATCCGATCACGCGCAGCAGCGGCGGTGCGTTCCAGCCCGCCCCCGCGCCCGATGGCCGCGTGTTTTTCATGGGGCTGGAGCCGGACGGGTTTGTTCTGCGCGTCATGGAGCCCCGGCTTCCGCCGGGGCCGCAACCGGCTGAAGCCGGGGCTCCATGGGACGCGTCGCTCGTGCCGGCGCTTCCGCCGGTCATTCCTGCGCCACCGGCCTTCGCGTCGGAGGCGTTGTCGCCGTCACGGCCGTACGGAATCGGGCGGCAGGAGATCACATGGCTGGTTGGCGAACAGCTGGCCACGAAACAGCACGCGACGGAAGTCGGCGTCCGCATCGGTGACGTGATCGGACGTCTGGACACGCTGGCCCTCGGATCGATCGGATCGGAAAACGCGCAGCGCGGCGCCGCAATCGTTTCGACGTGGCGCGGTTGGCCGGTCGTGTTGTCCGGAAATCTCTTCACCGCCGATGACCGGCTGGTGAAGCGCAACGGTCTCGAAGTTCGTGGATCGTGGAGGACGCAGCGGCCGCTCGGATCGTTCTCGATCGCCGCCGGCGGTCTCACTGGCCGGCCGCTCGACATCGGATTTCTGCAGGCCGCCGGCGCGCGGCGACAGATTTTCCCGTCGTGGCGGGCGGACGAGGAGTTGCTGCTGTGGGGCGAGAGAGGCTCGCTCGCGCACTATCGCGGCGTGGTGTCGGCTTCCGTGAAGGGCGGCGCGTTCCGGATCGCGGGCCGCTATCAGCATGACGAATCGCGCGGCTCTTCCGGCGTCGACGTCGGAGGTCTGCAGTCGTCGATCCTGCCGCACTCCGCAATCCCGAATCGCATCTTCGATCCGGCCCTGCCGATCGGCACGCTTTCCGGCCGCCATTACGACGGAGCGCGGATCGAGGCCACGTTGCCGATTCTTCCCGCGACCGCGTTCTACCAGCATCACCGCACGGAGAGCGGGAGCGTGGCCCTGGCCGGCCTCGAGCTGGCGTTCGCATCGGGCTCGGTCCCGCTTTTGCGTCTACCCGCCCTCGACATGACCGCGGGCGTGGCGCGAATCCTCGACGAACCGCTGCGGAATCGGACAGAGTGGTGGTTGGCGATGAGGTGGCGTCCATGATCAACATTCACAACGGCGATGCGATGGCCATCGTCGCGCGGCGCGCCGGTCTGCCCGGCGAGCACATCGCCTTTCGCGAAGCGCTCGTGACCGGCCCGATTCCGGCGCCCGCCGACTGGCTCGCCGTCCGGGCGCGATTCCTTGCCGACGTCAGCGGCGAGGATCTCCTTCGCGTCAGCAACGGGCTCTTCGAGCTCGAGCAGTCCCTCAATGCCGCTTCCGAATCAAGCGACGAAGTCGTTCTCTGGTTCGAGCACGATCTCTTCTGCCTGGCAAACTTTCTCTACCTGCTCCAGCGGTTTCGCGACCGCAGCAATCTGTCGTACGTCTGGTGCAGCGGGGTTCTCACGCAGCGCGAGGTCGATGAGCTGATGCGGCTTTCCAGCGCGCGCGCGCCCGTGACTCCGTCGATGTTCGACATCGCGGCGCGGGCGTGGGGCGCGTACACGTCATCCGACCCGCGCCTGCTCAACGACGTGATCGCCTCGGCCGGCAACGAGATCGCGTTCCTGCGCGAAGGTCTCCGGCTTCATGCGAGCCGTTTTCCGTCGACGCGGAACGGGCTCGGCTCGGTCGAGGCGAGAATCCTGAAGCTGATCGCCGCGGGTGCTGTCGATTTCGCAATGCTCTTCCCGCAGTTCGACGAGACCGGGCCGCGTTTCGGTTTCGGCGACATTCAGATCCTGCACGCGTTGCGGACGATGGCCGGCCGCGCCGTCCCGCTGATCACGCTCAGCGAGGGGAAAGAGGTCCCGCCGAAAGCCACGTTCGGCATCACGCCGGCGGGCGAGAACGTGATGAACGGATCGGTCGACGACCTCACCGTCAACGATCCCGATTTCTGGCTCGGCGGCGTGCACGTGACGAAGGAGAACATCTGGCGATGGGACGAGTCGCGCGGCGAGATCATCCCGAACCGCTCTGCCGGCTCGTAAGGTTCGACGCCACCGATGGCGTCGCGCTGGCCGGGCTTCTCTACGAACCGCCGCGGAGGACGCGGCGCGTCGCGGTCTTCGTGCACGGCACAGGAGGGGCCTCGGTCTTCGATTCCAGGCGCACGAACCTTCTCGCCGCGGAGTTCGTGAGCAACGGATTCGCGTTCTTTCCGTTCAACAATCGCGGAGCACACCTCCTTCGTCGCCTGCGCAAGAAGAAACGAACCGTGGGCGGCGGCATGGCATACGAACGCATTCGCGACTGCGTGCCTGACATCGACGGCGCGATCCGTTTTCTTCGCCGCCGCGGCTATCGCGAGATCCACCTCATCGGCCACTCGACCGGCGCGAACAAGATCGCCGTCTACCATCGCTACAAGCACCGGAATCCGGTGCGCGGCTACGTTCTTCTGGCCGGGGGCGACGACACGGGACTCCTTTACGACCAGCTCGGGCGGCGGCGATTCTTCTCAACGCTGAAGCGTGCCCGCGCCCGCCGCAACAGCGAGGAACTGGTCCCGGCGAGTCTCTCGGCGCTTCCGATGAGCTGGCGCGCGCTGTACGACACGATCAATCCCGACGGCGATTACAACGTCTTTCCGTACCTCGAGATCCTGCGCGGCGTGCGACTCTCGAGGGGCCCGCGCTTTCGCCATCTCCGCGGCATCCGCAAGCCGGCGCTCGTCGTCTACGGCGATCGCGACGAATACTGCTATGGCAACGTGTCGCGCTGCGTCGGGGTCCTCGCAGAGCAGATCGGCCCGAAGCCCAACTTCGAATTCGCGATCCTCGAGAATGCCGATCACGGATTCGGGCGGCGGGAAGGCGATCTCGCGCGGCTGATTCTTGCCTGGCTACTTCGCGGCGACGGGCGATAGATCTTCAGCTGGCGCGTAGAGCTTCTGCAGCAACGGAAGATCCGAGAAGCTCATGCCCTCGCCGACCGGCTGCACGGATTTGAGGACCGTCTCACGCATCTCCCAACCGAGATGGCGCTCGATGACCCAGCCGCAGAGATACTGCGAGGCGAGGCAGCCTGCAGCGGTGGCGATATTTCCTTCGTCGACAAACGGCATCTCGATCACCTGTACGCCGAACCTCTCGAGCGCCTTCACGCTCGTCGGATAGGTCGTGGCGCGCTTGCCCTCGAGCAGCCCGAGGGCCGCGAGAATCAGAGCGCCTGAGCAGATCGAGCCGATCATCTGGCGCTCGGGATCGAGGTGAAAGCGCCGGAGAAACGAAAGATCGTTTGCCTTCCGGCGGGCGCCCGGCCCGCTTGTGAAGAGCACGACGTCCGCCTCGTTCGCTTCTTCGAGCTCGCCGTGCATCGGAATCGCGAGCCCCGACCTCGACCGGTGGGACAACGTCTCGCCGACAATCCTCACGGTCCATCCCGCCGACCGTGGCCGGTTCAGTAGGTCCCACATGAAGAACACGTCGATATCGGTGAAATCCTCGAAGGCAACGATGGCGATTTTCATCGCGCGGGATCTTAACGGGACTCGCCGGACGCTCGCGTGGCTATTTGGTGACGACTGACGAAAGGACCTCGAACGACTTCAGCTCGTGTCCGAGGAAGTTGCGGCGGATGGTGCCGGTGAGGGCGCGAAGCTCGAAGAGCACGTCGCCCGGCGTCTCGCGCTCCGCGAATTCGGCGATCGGAATCCGGCCGATGGTGTCGAGCTCACGCGCGACGTCGTTGCTCACCACGAACGCGTCGCGCGTCGCGCACGAATCGCAGACGAAGCCCTGGAGCTTCGTGTCGAAACGCAGCGGCCGGCCGAGCTCTCCGCCGCATTCGATGCAATTGCGTGTCGAAGGAAAGATGCCGGCCAGCCGAAGCATCCAGACCTCGACGTACGCGACGATGGCCATGACCGCGGAGGCCTGCGCAAGCAGCGCCTCGGTCGCCTTGTCCAGCAGCCGATAGATCAGCTCCGCCGGATCCCCCGCCGGCGCAAACGTATCGACCATCTCCGCGATGTACGTCGCGGCGACGGACCGCTGCAGCTCCTGTTGCGCGGGAAAGAGCGAGCGGAGGAGCTCCACCGATTCGATGCGCACCGCCTCCTCCGCTTCGCGCTCGGCGTACCCGATGCGCACTTTCGCCAGCGGTTCGAGCGACGCGCCGAAACGGCTCTTGATCCCGCGCGCGCCGTACGCCCAACCTTTGACCTTGCCGTGCTCAGGCGTGAGGAACACGACGAGCTTGTCCCGCTCTCTTGCCGGAACGGTGTGAAGGACGATCGCCTCGGTGCGTTCGAGCCGCATCGGTTAAAGTCTACGTCTTGGCCACGCTCGTTCATCCGGCAGAAGCGCGCCGGCAGTTCCGTGAATTCGCGGCGGGGGAGATCGGTCATGCCGATCTGGCCCGCGGCGCGCTGCTGATCGCCCTCGAGGATTCCCCGCAGCTCGACGTCGCTGCGTATCTGGCGAAGCTCGAGGATCTGGCTCGCCGCGTCCGCGCCAAGTGCTCTCCCGGAGAGCCTGCCGTCTTCCGCCTCGGCCACGTTCACAGCGAGATGTTCGACGTCGATCGTTATCGCGGCGACGCCATCAATTACTACGATCCGCGAAACGCGTATCTCAATGAAGTGATCGATCGCCGCATCGGCCTGCCGCTGACGCTCTCGATCGTGTTCCTGCACGTGGCCACGTCGATCGGTTTGAACGCGTTTGGAGTCGGCCTGCCGGGCCATTACATCGTCAAGGTGCAGTTCGACCTCAACGAGCTGTACGTCGATCCCTTTCACGGAGGGGCGACGCTGACTGTGGGCGAGATCGGCGCGATGCTCGCGGACATGAGCGGCGGGCGCATCCGCCTCGAAAGCGAGCATCTTCGCTCCTGGGATGCACGGCAAACCCTTCAGCGTCTGCTGGCGAATCTTCAGAACATGTGGAGCCGCGCCGGCGACACGCGCAAGGCTTTCGCGGCCGCGGAGCGGCTCGAGCTGCTGTAGCCATGAAGCTGTTCGTGACGATCCTCGAAGAGACGCCGGAGAGGGCGCTCGAAGCGATCCGGCGCATCGACGCCGACCATGACGGCATCGAGATCCGTGGGGAGCGCTTTGCGACGCCCATCGATTTTCGAGCCCTTCGCGGCGCAACGGCGAAGCCGATCATCTTCACGCGCCGCGGACAGCCGTTCGACAGCGATGTTTTTCGCGACGCGCTCGGCGCAAGAATCGATTTCATCGATGTCGAGTACGTACCCGGCCTGTCGCTCGATCGCCGCGACCGGGTGGTGCTGTCGCATCACGACTTCGAAGGCATGCCCGACGTCGAAACCATCCATCGCGACATGTGCGCGACGGGCTGCGCACATGTGAAGATCGCCGTGACGCCGAAGACGTTCGCCGACAACGAGCGCCTGCTGGCCGTCCTCCGAGCCCCGAGCCCCGAACCCCGAACGACGATCATCGGCATGGGCGAACACGGCCTCTACTCGCGCATCCTGGCGCCGTTTCGCGGGTCGCTTCTGCAGTTCGTCAGCCGTACCGAAGAGGAGAGTGCAGCGCCGGGCCAGCTGGACTTGCGGCGGGCGCTCGCGATCTACGGCGAGCGACGCGATGTTCTGCGCGCCGAGCGCGTCTTCGCCCTCGTCGGCAATCCCGCCGGCCACAGCCTCTCGCCCACGATTCACAATCCGCTGTTTCGCGAGAAGGGCGTTCCGGCCGCGTACACGATTGCCTCCGTCGATGCATTTGACGAGATCACGAAATCGTTTTTGAATGGCGAGCCGTACGGACTCAGCGTCACCGTGCCGTTCAAGGTCGACGCCTACCGTTTCGCACAGGCCTGCAAGGCCGATCTCGGAGAAAACGCCCGCGAATGCGAAGCGGTGAACACTCTGATGAATACGAATGGGGGACAGATTCTGGCGGACAATACCGACGTGGATGGATTCGAATCGATTCTTCGCGATGTGTGCGGGCGCGACCGCAAATCGGTGGCTCTCGTCGGCGCAGGAGGGACCGCTCGCGCGGCGCTCGTGGCACTGAGGCGCGCTGCGATGCACGTCACCGTTTTCAATCGGACGGCCGAGCGGGGGAGCGAGCTGGCATCCCGATTCGATGTCCGTTCCGAGCCCCTCGAGCACCTTCAGCGTTTCGACGGGGACGTCGTCATCAACACCACGACGCCCAACGCCGAGATCCCGGTTCCGTCACGTCCGGGCCTGACGTACATCGAATCTGCATATGGTTCCCCGATGACCGCCCGGCGGCATGCCCGGCTGCGCGAGAACGGCGTACAGGTGTACGACGGTCTCGATCTGCTGCGGGGCCAGGCCGTGCGGCAGAACGAGCTGTTCATGAGAGCGTTCCAGAGATGACCAACGAAGAGTTCGACGCGCTCCGGCGCGACTACGATGTGATCCCGTTCGTGCGGGAGATGAGCGCCGACGCGCTGACGCCGGTGGCGGCGTTTTCCGCGCTGTCGGCAAAGGGCGAAGAGGCGTTTCTTTTCGAGAGCGTCGAGCGTGGCGAGAACGTCGGCCGCTATTCGTTCGTCGGATTCGACGTCCGGCGCGACCTCCGCCTGGAGCGCGGAGCACCCGACCCGATCGGCACCCTCAATCGCGAGCTCATTCCGCTGCGCGTCTTCGGCGAGGAGCGGCTCCCGCCGTTTTTTGGCGGAGCCGTCGCTTACTTCGGTTACGGCGTCGGCGGGTGGTTCGAGCGGATTCCCGACACGCTTCCGGACGATCTGAAGGTCCCCGACGCCACGCTGCTCTTCTTCAACAACGTCGTGGTCTTCGATCACGTGCGGCAGCGGTTGTTCGTCGTCGTAAACATCTTCACCGCGGACAAGGGAGCCGGTCCGGAGAACGCCGAGAAGCGGCTGTCCGAGGCGATCAGGCTTCTGCGGGGAGCGCATGTGGATCTGATCAGCTTCCCCGAAGAGGTTCCGGCGGCCGATTTTCGAACGACGTTCACGCAGGCCGAATTCGAAGCCGTTGTCAGCCGCGCAAAGGAAGAGATCGTCGCCGGCGAGATCTATCAGATCGTCCTGTCGCAGCGTTGGGACACCGATTTCGACGAGCGCAACGCGCTGACGCTCTATCGCGCGCTGCGATCGATCAATCCTTCGCCGTACATGTTCCTGCTGCGCACGAACGAGTGCACGCTCGTCGGCGCATCGCCGGAGATGCTCGTTCGCGTCACCGGGAACAAGGCCGAAACGCGTCCGATCGCCGGCACGCGCCCGCGCGGCGCGACGCGCGATGATGATGCACGTCTCGAGAAATCGCTACTCGCCGATCCCAAGGAAAACGCCGAACACCTGATGCTCGTCGACCTCGGGCGCAACGATCTGGGGCGTGTCTGCCGCAGCGGATCGGTCGAGGTGATGAGCTTCCGCCGCATCGAGCGCTACAGCCACGTCATCCATCTGGTCAGCGATGTCGAGGGTGTCATGCGCGACGACCGCTCGCCGATCGACGTCTTCCTGTCGTGTTTTCCCGCCGGCACGGTTTCCGGTGCGCCGAAGATCCGGGCCATGGAGCTGATCGATCAGATGGAGAAGACCCGCCGCGGCCCGTACGCCGGCGCGGTCGCCTACATCGGCTTCTCCGGCAATCTCGACTCCTGCATCACGATCCGTACGATCGTTCTCGCCAACGGCCGCGCCTATGTGCAGGCCGGCGCGGGAATCGTCTTCGACTCCGATCCGGCGTACGAATTTCAGGAAAGCATCAACAAGGCCGGGGCGCTGCGAAGGGCGATCGAGGTGGCGAAAGCGATGCGTTCGGCCAGCCGCCTATCCTGAGCGCAGCAACGGATCGACTGTTCCACAGCGATGCCAGTGCCCACAGGCGACCGGCCTGCCTTCGCCGGTGGGAACGCTCGGCGCGATGTAACAGCAGATGCTTCGCTTCGCTCAGCACAGAGTCATAACGACGGCTGCGCCTGCCCGCGCTTGACGAACTCCACCTTCTGGAATCCCAGCGTGTGCAGGAACTCCGCGATGCGCGTCTCCGCGTTCTGCGAAGCCAGGTTCAGGATGCCCTTGCGCAGCGACTCGTTGCGGATCTCCTGCTCCGCGTGCTGGCGCACGCGGCTCTCGAGGTCGATGTCGGCCTTCCGGAAGAATCCCGTCTTGCGGTTGATCACCCTCGACTCACGGTTGTCGACGCGCGTGACGAGGATCTGCGACGCCGGAAGGCGCATGACGATCGTTCCATCCGCCTTCTTCCAGACATCCTCCTGTTTGAGCAGTGACAGGTCGACGCCGGCGATGACATCACCGGCCGCGAGGAAGGTCATCTGATCACCGGCCAGGGCATCGGGGACCAGTTGATACGACTGGGTCGTCGTGCTGACGTGGAGGACGTGCATCGACGCGGTCTCCAGCCGGTTGAGGCTCCGCACCTGCGTGACCAGCGCCGTCAGGTCGAGCATCTTTTCCTGCGGCGTGAACGCGCGCTCGACGACGTTCTCGACGGCGTGGCGGGTCGTCCGCCAGACCCACCAGGCGCCCCCGATCGTGAGCACAATCACGGTCCCGAGGGCGAGCAGAATGTTTCGAGCGGTCGAGTTACGATTCGGTGGCGGTTCTTGACTCAAGTCTGCTATTCTTACTGCCTCCTCGGTAAGGTTCAAGGAAGCCTTCAAGAGACTAGGGCACCCCTAATCGACGCGTAGTTCACTGCCGGCGAGCTGCCTGTAGGCGTCGAGGTACTTCTCCCTGGTTCGTTCCACCACATCAGACGGCAATTCAGGTGCGGGAGGATTCTTGTCCCATCCCGTCGATTCCAGCCAGTCGCGCACGAATTGCTTGTCGTACGACGGCGGATTCTTCCCGGTCGTGTATTGATCGGCGGGCCAGAAGCGTGACGAATCGGGCGTCAGGGCCTCGTCGATCCAGACCACGCGGCCCTGGTGCAGGCCGAACTCGAATTTCGTGTCGGCGATGATGATGCCGCGCGTCAGCGCGTACTCGGCGGCGCGCATGTAGAGCGAGAGCGTCAGGTCTCGAAGCTTTTTGGCGAGATCGGCGCCCATCATTTCCGACATCCTCTCGAACGGAATGTTCTGATCGTGGCCGGTCTCCTCTTTCGTCGCCGGTGTGAAGATCGGCTGGCGCAGCTTGCTCGCCGTCGTCAGCCCCGGCTCGAGCCGAATTCCGCAGACAGTGCCGCTTTCCTTGTACTCCTTGAGTCCCGATCCGACGAGGTAGCCGCGTGCCACGCATTCGATCGGGATCACCGAGCATTTCTTCACGATGACGCTGCGCCCGCGCAGTTCTTCGTGCTCCCGCACTTCGGACGGGAAATGCTCGAAGTGGGTCTCGATCAGGTGACTTTCAATGTCCTTGAAGCGGGAGAACCAGAAATTCGAGATCTGCGTGAGCACGCGCCCCTTGTCCGGAATGCCGGGCGAGAGCACGACGTCGAACGCGGAGATGCGATCGGTGGCGACGAAAAGAAAATGCTCGCCGAGGTCGTAAACGTCGCGGACCTTGCCCCGGCGAGCCAGAGGAAGCGGAAGGCTCGTTTCGATGACGGCTGCGCTCATGCGCAGCGGATTGTACGTCGCGTCAGTGCGTGATCCGATAGCCGCCGGCGTCACGGATGAGCCGGCCGGGAACGATCATCAGGGCCGCGTCGCGAATCTGCCGCGCCCGCTCGTTCTCGAGCTTCTTCCCAATGACTTGCGGCACAGATACTCCTGTCTGCGCTTTCGAGAAGATGATCTTCGGATCGGCCAGCAGCACCGGCGTCTGATACGCCGGATCGCCGGACAGCTGATCGACGGTCGAGGTGTACGCGAACACGACCGCGGCATTGTCGGGATTCGACGCGCACGGATCGTCGACCCAGAATTCGATCGAGCCGCGATCGACCGAGATCGGCAGCGGGTCCTGCACGTGTCCGAGCGGCGGCAGTTCGTAGGGGGCCTTGCTCATCAGCGTCTTGCCGTCGACGTCGTAGATCGACACGCGCAACGTCGCGTTGCAACGGCCGAGGTTCACGGCGCCGAAGTTGGTTCGCCAGCCCTCGCGGCTGATGTTCCGGATCCCATGCACCACGCCGCTGATTCCGTCCGTTGCGAAATCCTGAAGACCGGTCCAGACGCCGGGCACGGTCTGACCGTACGTGCCGTTGCGTGAATTGTTGTACGTGTTGCTCGTGACGAGGAACGATCGCGACAGCACGTCCGTGCCGGGATTGTCATCGGTGAACGTCGCGACGAGCAGTGCGCCGAGGTCGTTCTGGATGCCGAACAGATCGTCGAGGATGTTGTCGGAATAGGCGACGGAGTTCGCTGGCACGGTGAACGTACCGGTCGTGCCCTGCCTGCCGAGATTCGGCACGAAGACCACGGTGATCTTGAGATCGCGATCGAGCTGCGGATTGAAAACGCTGAACTGCGTCATCCAGCGCGTGCCGAACGCGCCGGGCGAGTTGATCGCGGCGGGGATGACGTAGGTATCGTTGACCTGGGCGAAGAGGGGGACCGCGGTGAGGCAAAGAAGCGCGAGAAGCACGGCTTTGGACGATTTCACGGCGAGATCCTTTCGGTTGCGGACTCTGCAGGGCGGGTGCCGCGACATTCCTCTCTAGCGGACTGGGGCGTCCCGCGTAAAGTGTCTCCGGCACGGTACAGGGTGTCCGGGATTCGGGACTCGGGATTCGGGAGCCCAGTGGTGCAGCCCCGAATCCCGAATCCCGAATCCCGGGTTACGATTCCTCCAAATGACTCAAATCAGCACCCGTCTCAAGGGCCTTGTGCAATCCGACATCCGCCGCATGTCGCGGGAATGCGAACGCGTCGGCGGCATCAACCTCGGCCAGGGGATCTGCGATCTGCCGACGATTCCCGAGCTTGTCGAGGGAGCGACCGACGCCATCGCCAGCTCGAAGGCGACGTACTCGAAATTCGAGGGCATCGATCCGTTGCGCGAGAAGATCGCCCGGAAGATCGAGCGCTTCAACGGATTCCGGGTCGATCCGGCTTCGGAGATCATCGTCACGGTCGGCTCGACCGGCGGATTCGCGGCGGCGGCGCTGGCCACGCTCAATCCCGGCGACGAAGTGATCCTGTTCGAGCCCTACTACGGCTATCACCTCAACACGCTCAAGGTCCTCGGCATCGAGACGAAGTTCGTGCCGCTGCGGCTGCCGGACTGGTCGATCGACTTCGACGAGCTGCGCAAGGCCTTCACGAAGAGGACGCGCGGCATCGTGGTCTGCACGCCGTCGAATCCGTGCGGGAAGGTGTTCACGCGCGCGGAGCTGGAGGCGATCGCCGCGCTGTGCCGTGAGTTCAACGCCGTCGCATTCACGGACGAGATCTACGAGTACATCGTGTACGACGGCCGCCGTCACGTGTCGATGGCGTCGCTCGCGCGCGATGTCACGATCACGATCTCCGGTTTCTCGAAGACGTTTTCGATCACGGGATGGCGCATCGGATACGTGGCCGCGCCGGCGGAGCTGGCGAAGCCGATCGGCCTGGTCAACGATCTCTTCTACGTCTGCGCGCCGACTCCGCTGCAGTGGGGCGTCGCCCGTGCGCTCGACATCGGCGAGGAGTACTACCGCAAGCTTGCGTCCGATTATCAGAAGAAGCGCGACATGCTCGCCGAAGCGTTGAAGGAAGGCGGCTTCTCACCGTGCCTGCCGCAGGGCGCGTACTACATGCTCGCCGGGATTCCGAATGATTTCGCGAACGCGACCGAAGCAGCGATGGCGCTGATCGAGAACGCGCGCGTGGCATCGGTCCCCGGCCCGTCGTTCTACGCATCATCGAACGGCGATCGGCTCCTGCGCTTCTGCTTCGCGAAGGATTTCGATGCGCTGGAAGAGGCGTGCCGGCGGCTACGAGCGCTTCGCCGTCAAGTCCGCGAGGATGTCCTCCGCGTGCTTTGACGTGTCGACCTTCTTGTAGATCTTCTTGATGCGGCCGTCGGGCCCGATCCAGTACGTCGTCCGTGCCACGCCCCACGTTCTGCGGCCGTACAGATTCTTTTCTTTCCATGCGCCGTACATCTTGGCGACGTCGGCGGTCTGGTCGGACAGCAGCGGAAAATTCAGATTGTGCTTGCCGCGAAACTTGTCGTGGCTCTCGAGCGAGTCGGCCGACACGCCGAGGACGACCGCGCCGTGCTTCGTCAGGTCGCTCTCGTGATCGCGGAACGAACATGCCTCGGCCGTGCAGCCGGGGGTGTCGTCCTTCGGGTAGAAGTAGAGGATGACGTCCTTTCCCTTGAACTGCTTGAGCCCGATGTCTTTTCCCATCGACGACGGCAGAAGAAAATCGGGGGCGCGATCGCCGACTTTTGGTTCGTAGAAGTCCTGCATGGTCTTTCTCAGTTCGCGCTGTCGGTCAACAGCACTTTCTCCGCAATCAATACACCGTTGAGCGCCGAGCCGCGGCGGAGATTATCGCAAATCGCCCACACCCAGAACCCGCCACGAATCGACGGATCGGGCCGCACCTCGGCGATGAGGACCTCGTCGCGGCCGGCGGCATCGATCGTTCCGAATGCCTGATCGCCTTCCGGAAAGGCAATGGCGCGATTGGCCTGCAGCGCGCCGATGATGCGATGGCGATCGAGCTCCTCGCGTGTTCGCACGAACAACGAGAACGTGTGCCCGTGAAAAATCGTCCCCTGCGTGACGAACAACGCCATCTCGGCATCGGGATCGATCAATTTGCGCAGTTGCCCGACGATGAACTCCTCGTTGTGCTCGAGCGCCGGATAGAGGTTGAACGCGAGCTGCCGGTCGAAAACCTGCTGTGGCACCGAGTGGACGTTCAGGGCGCTGACGGTCTGCTGCGCAAGCTCTTCGACACCGGCCTGCTCGAACTCGGATGCCGGCTGAACGACGGTCGCGGTGCAGCTCTCGAGGGCGCTGATGCTCTCGATCTGGTGAAGGATCAGCGCCATCGGAATGGCCACAGGGTGCGGTGACACGAGCAGCGGCTCTCCCGAAGCGTCTTCGAGATTTACATCGGCGACGACGACCTTGCCGTTGGCCGCCGAGGACGGTTGCGACAGGTCAATGCCGATGAAGTTGCCTTCTCGGCAGCGCTCGAGCGCCGCCTGGTTGCCCGCCGGAGGCCCGCAGAAGAACGTGAGATCGAGATCGTCCAGCTCCTCCGGCGTCGCCGGCGTGACC
The DNA here is from genome assembly GCA_035468985.1 of Thermoanaerobaculia bacterium. Taxonomy (GTDB): domain Bacteria; phylum Acidobacteriota; class Thermoanaerobaculia; order Gp7-AA8; family Gp7-AA8; genus DASVHS01. The sequence goes on along the minus strand of DATISF010000001.1, from coordinate 221,805 downwards.
ACGGCAGGCTCTTCTCCGATCTCGGTGAGCGCGCCGGCGTTTTCGCCCGTCGTGTCGAGGAGCACGATGCGTTCGGCCGGGAACGAGCGCTCGCGCAAGATCGTCTTGATCTCGTTTCCGACGAGGGTGAGGGGATTGATGATGCCCAGCCGGTAACCCGCGGAGTGTTTCGGCTTCACGGAGCTTCCACCGGCGTGAGCACTTCGGGCGTCGTCTTCGACGGGAAGGCGATCGCCCACAGCCGCAGCAGTGGTCCCGAGGTGAGGTAGGCGATCGAGCCGGCGAAGCAGAACTCCTTCGGCCATTTGCTGGCAATGGCCACGATCAGCGCGAGGACCACGAAATACATCAGCGAGCGTTCTTTCTGCAGATTGAGGCCCTTCTGGCTGCGATAGCGGATCGGCGAGACCATCGCGAACGCCACCGCCGCGGTCAAAATGAGCATCACGATGGCAAAGCGGCGGTCGATGACCGGCGACGGTGCGTAATTGACGATCGAGGCGATCGTCAGTGCGCCCGCGGGACTCGGTAGTCCGACGAAGTAGCGGTAATCGGTCTTGCCGGTCATCACGTTGAAGCGCGCCAGCCGCAGCGACACGGCCACGAGAAACAGGAACGAGATCCCGCCGCCGAGATTGCCGAGGACGTGCAGCCCCCAGGCGTAGACGAGGAGAGCGGGGGCGGCGCCGAACGTGACCGCATCGGCGATCGAGTCGTACTCCTTGCCGAATTCGCTCACCGCGCCGAGCGCGCGTGCGATCAATCCGTCGAAGGTGTCGAAGAGAGCGGCCAGAAACAGCGAGATGCAGGCGATCTCGAAGAAGCGGATGGCCAGGTCGCCGCGTCCATCCGTGATCGCCTGCATCGCCTTCGTGCTGTTCACCATGCAGCGAAAGCCGAAGAAGAGATTGAGGACCGTCAGCGACGTCGGGATGACGTACACGCCGCGGCGAAGATTCCGCCGAACGTCACCTTTCATCATTTCTCGCCCACCTCGGCGAGCACAGTCAGCCCGACCTTCACCTTCTGGCGGATCTGGACTTTCATGATCGTGTCGGGCGGAAAGAAGACGTCCACCCGCGACCCGAACTTGATCATGCCGAGCCGCTCGCCGCGCTCGACGGAGTCGCCTTCCTTCTTGTCGAATACGATCCGCCGCGCCAGCAGGCCGGCGATCTGCTTCAACGCCACCCGTCCGCCGCGCTCATCCTCGATCACGATCAGATTCTGCTCGTTTTCCAGCGATGACTTGTGTGACATCGCGGCGATCTTCTTTCCCGGGTTGTAGCGGTAGTGAATGATCTTGCCGGCGATCGGCGCGCGGTTCACGTGCACGTCGAACACGGACATGAAAATGCTGATCTGTTTCGTGAGCCCCGGCCACACCTCTCCGTCCGGCACCTCCTTGATCTGCACCACCGTTCCATCGGCGGGGGAGAGCACGTCGACATGATGCTGCGAGCCGGTGCGATGCGGATCGCGGAAGAAGTTCAGCAGGAACGCGGCGATCGCGGAGAGGACGATCGCCGCCGCGTACCACTGCATCAGGAGCGCCACGGCCGCAAGAATCACCACGGGGACGATGAACAGCCAGCCCTCGGGTGCAAAACGGACTCTCGGCATCAGAGGCGGATGGTATGCAAACTGCGCGGCAATTGAAACAGAAGAGGCTCCGTTGCCGGAGCCTCTTGGCGAAAATTCGGTTGTCAGGTGCTGCTAGGCGTCGACGTGCTGATTTTCGTAAGTGCGGATTCGGGCGGCCATCTGGTCTTTCAAATGGAGTTTGCGCTTCTTCAACGTCTTTTCTTCGATTTCTTCATCGGTGGAGACCTCTTTCTTGGCAGTGAGTTCGCCCAGGCGTTCTTCGCACAGGTGATGCTCTTCGACCCACTGCCGAAATTCAGGGTCCTCGCTGCTCAGAATCCGTTGAATGTCGTGCGCATTCTGCATCGATTCGTCCTCCTTTGAATTGCCAAATTGCCGATCCGATTGTAGCACCGGACGGGGCTTTTGATCTCTGGTCTAAGTCTTTCTTCCGCAGTGATTTGAAGCATACTGTACAATGCGCCGCGCATGTCCCGCGACGGCTCTCTTACGGTCCTTCTCGGAGTCGTCGCGCTCTCGATTTTCATCACGCCCGGGAGCCGCGAGCTCTTCGTCGGCGACGAAACCAAATACGCACAAGTTGTTCGCGAAATGCGTGCCGGAGCGTTCTTCCTTCCGACCCTCGAAGGGACCCCGTTCACGCACAAACCGCCACTGCATTTCTGGGCGATCGACGTTCTGACTCTTCCGTTCGGCGTTTATTCGATGTGGCCCTTCGTCCTGCCCGCCATCACCGGCTTCCTCGTGCTGCTCTGGCTGATGTGGAGGATGGAGGGGCCGTTCGCCGCATTCGTGTGCGGGACGTCGCTGATGGTGTGGGGATCCGCGCAAACCGCGCGCATGGACATCACGTTCACCGCGGCACTGGTGATCGCGGCGTGGATGCTGCAGAAGGAACGTCTGACCGCGGCCGGAATCGCCGCCGGAATGGCGACGCTGATCAAGGGATTGATGGCGCCGGTGATCCTCATCGTCCTCTTCGTCTTCGAATGGATTCGCCGCCGGCGCGCGCCGCGCGGCAGCTACGGCAAGGCCGTGCTGCTGATGGTTGTCATCCCACTGCTGTGGTTCGTGCCGGCGATGATCATGGGAGGCAGCAGCTACACGCGCGAAGTGCTCGTGAAGCAGACGGCGGAGCGTGCCGTGGGCGCGTGGGTGCATCGTTCCCCGCCGTGGTTCTACCTCGCCCACGCTCCTGCGGACCTGTTGCCGTGGTTTCTGCTCGCAATCGTGGCGATCATCGCGGCGTACGCACGTGGTGACGACCGCGCCAAGTTCTACGTCAGCTGGATGCTGGCGGTGCTGATCCCGTATTCCGCGCTCAGCAGCAAGCTCGATGTCTACATGATGGCCATGATCCCGCCGGCGGCGCTGCTCATCGGCCGCCTCGCCGAAAGCAGCGACCGATGGACGCGCCTCGGCAACATCGTGAACATCGTGATGATCGTGATTCTGTTGCTTACGGGAATTGCCGGCCTGCTCATCGACCGGCCGGAGGCGGCTCCGTTCCAGAGCATGCTCATGACGCTCTGCGTCGCGGCGATCGTCGCGCTGATCGTGGCGTGGTTCGCGGGCAACATGATCGCCTCGACCGTGCTTCTCGGGCTCGTACCGATCGCCGCCTTCGTGTATGCGGCGCTGTTTCTCATGCCGCTGGCGAACGAGCTCGCCTCCGACCGCCCGATCGTGCGCGCGATCGTCGCGCAACACGTCCCTGCCGAGGAGGTCGCACTCTACACGGCGCCGTATCTCTGGACGCGCGACATGCCGCGCGAGCTCGAGCGCGTCCGCTACGCTTCGCCGGAATCGCTGCGGGCGCATCCTCCGGCCGTGATCGTCACCAGCCGCAAGCATGCCGGCGAGATCGCCGACGTCCTGCGCACGTATCACCGCTCGAACGAGTTTCAGATGATCGGAAAGTGGTTCGATGTCTATCGAAGATAAGTCCCGCTACGCCGCGGCGGGATTCATCGTCCTGCTCGTCCTGTCGCTCTTCTGGCCCGAGCCGATCGTGTCCATCAATCGTCTCTGGCTGCATCAACGCCTGGGCGTCGACGAGTTGTCGTTTCTCGGACGCGAGGCGCCATCGTGGGACGTCGTGTTCTGGTGCATCGCCGGACTGTTCGCCATCGCCGTTCTGCAAACGGCGGAAACATCGCGCGAGGAGATCCGCGAGATCACACGCCAGTTGCGGTCCGTGCGTGTCGTCCTCCCGAAACGTTTCGCTGTCGCGGCGGCGGTCACGATCGTCGCAATCGCGGCAACGTGGCTGGCAGCCGATGCGGCGCTCGTGGCGGTCGCCGAGCGGGTGCAGTCCGATCGAGTCGAAGATTTCATCCGCATGCTCAATCGATTGGGCGGCGGGATGAATCCGCCCATGATCGTGCTCTTCTTCATCATCGCCGGACTTGCGTACCGCCGGCGGCGGTGGCTGCAGTACGGCGTGGCCATGGCCCTGGCCGGAGTGGCCGCCGGGATCTTCGCGCAGATCGTGAAACTGGCGATCGGCCGAACGCGGCCGGAGCTGTGGGTTGGCCCGTTTCACTATGCGCGCACGGCCGCAAACTCGTTTCCGAGCGGCCACACCGTCGCCGCGTTCGCGCTGGGCGGAGTGCTGATCATCGCCTCGAGGAATCTCGCCCTTCGCGTGATCGCGCTTCTGCTCGCCATCGCCGTCGCGGCCGCGCGCGTTCTCGCGTTCCGCCATTGGCCATCCGACGTCGTCGCTTCGGCGCTTCTTGGACTGCTGGCCGCGTGGGTCGCTTCTTTATCGGTCGCAGCGGCGCGCGCGTATGATTCGGGCGAAGCAGCCCAAGATCGATGACTCTCGAGCCAGGGACTGAGCTTGGCCACTACGAGATCCTGTCGCCTGTTGCGGCCGGCGGAATGGGCGACGTTTATCGCGCCCGGGATGTCCGGCTCGGCCGCGAGGTCGCGATCAAGGTGCTGTCATCCGAGCGAACCGGCAGCGCTGCGGACCAGCGGCGCTTCCAACAGGAGGCGCGGACCGTGGCGCTTCTGTCGCACCCGAACATTCTCGCGATCCATGAATTCGGCACCGATCGTGGCGTCAGCTTCGTTGTTACCGAGCTTTTGAATGGCGAGACGCTTGCCCAGCGGATTCGAACGGCGAGAATTCCGTGGAGTGACGCCGTCCGGATTGCGGCCGCAATCTGCGACGGACTGGCGGCGGCGCACGACAAAGGCATCGTTCACCGCGACCTGAAGCCGGCGAACATCTTTCTGACCGCTGACGGTTACGTGAAGATCCTCGACTTCGGCCTGGCTCGCATGCCGGCCGCCTCCGACGGATCGTCAACCGATCTGAGGACCGCGCCGGGAACGGTGATGGGGACGATCGGCTACATGCCGCCGGAGCAGCTTCGAGGCGAGCCCGTTGACGCGAGCGCGGACATCTTCGCCCTCGGCTGCATGCTGTCCGAGATGATCGCGGGCACGTCGCCGTTCGCGCGGCGCACCGCGACGGAAATCAACGCCGCAATCCTGCGCGATGAGCCGGTCGATCTCCCGGCGGCTGACGCGCCGCCGCCCCTCAATCGCCTGATCCGCCGCTGTCTCGAAAAGAACCGGAGCGATCGGTACCACTCGGCACACGACCTTGCCCTCGAACTGCGATCGATGCTGACGGCATCTCGGTCGGGTGGGAAATGGCGCGTGCTCATCGCGGCAGCTGCCGCGATCGTTCTCGCGATTGTGGTCGCGGTCGTCATCATGCAGAGGCGCACCGCTGCGCCTCAACACGAAATTCGCTCGCTCCTGGTCATTCCGTTCGAAAACGGGACGCGCGACGCGAACGCTGAGTACCTGAGCGACGGAATCGCCGAGGGCCTGATCAATACACTCGCCGAGTTGCCCCACGTGCGCGTTGTCGCCCGGACCACGGCATTCCGGTTCAAGGGAAAACCGGTCGACCTGCCGCGGATTCGTCAGCAGCTCGATGTCGACGCGGTGCTTTCCGGCCGTCTGGTGTCGGCGGCGGGCAACATCGTGGTGCAGGCGGATCTCGTCGACACGGCGGCGGGAACCGAGCTTTGGGGCAACCGTTTTCACGAGCAGCGCGCGAACGTGCTGGAGATCGAGGAGGAGATCGTGGGCCGAATCGCGGCTGCGCTGCGGGTGCGACTCGCGCCGTCACGCCGGTCGACGCGGAATCCCGAGGCGTACAAGCTGTATCTGCAGGGCCGCTTCTACTGGAACAAGCGCAACCCGGAGGCGATCACCAAGGCACGGCAGTTGTTCGAGCAGGCCATCGCCGCCGACCCTGAATTCGCGCTCGCGTACACAGGACTCGCCGACGCCTGCAACATGCTCGGCGTGACGTATCACGGCCTGCCGGCGGGGGAAGGAATGCGTTGCGCGCGCCAGGCCGTCCAGACTGCGCTGCGGCTGAATCCCGATCTCGCGGAAGCACACGCGTCGCTCGGCTTGATCGAGCTCAACCAATTTCATTGGAGCGCGGCGGAGAGCGAGTTTCAACGAGCTTTCGATCTGAACCCGCAGTACGCGAATGCGCTGCTCTGGCGATCCTTGGGTCTTCTCGCTGAGGGCCGCCTCGACGAGTCGATCGCCTCGATCCGGAAGGCGGAACAGCTCGATCCGCTATCGGCGATCATGGTCACGAATGTCGGACACCGGCTCACTGTCGCAGGCAACTACAAAGCGGCACTCGCCGAAGGAGAAAAGGCGACGGAGCTCGATGGGGGGTACGTGTGGGGGCGCTGGATTACCGCGATTGCGCACGAGGGTCTTGGCGATCTGCCGAATGCCGCTGCCGCGTTCAGGCAGGCCGCCCAAGTGGCGAATCTGCCCGGGCTGCGAGAAGCGCTTCTCGCTCGAGCCAGTGCCGTCGAAGGCGATCGTGCCGGAGCACTGAGACTGGCGCTCGATTTGGAACGGCGCGCCGCGCACGGAGAGGTCGGCGACGTGTTCGTTGGGTGGTCGTACTGCGCGGCCGGAAACCGCGACAAAGCGATCGAATGGCTCAACCGCGCCTTCGACGCGCGCGAGACGCTTCTCCGCGATCACATTCGGACTCCCGCGGTGAAAGAGCTGCGCGGCGATCCGCGATACGAAGAACTGATTCACCGGCTCGAGCGCGGTTTCGACGACTGACGCCTATGCGTCGACGTCGGCGAAGTTCACCGAAACCAGCCGCGAGCAGCCTGCCTCTTCCATCGTCACGCCGTAGAGCACGTCTGCCGCTTCCATCGTTCGCCGCGAGTGCGTGATGACGATGAATTGCGTGTCGTGTGACATTTGGCGCACGAGGCGGACGAAGCGCTCGTTGTTGACTTCGTCGAGCGGTGCGTCGACCTCGTCGAGGATGCAGAACGGCGACGGCTTGTAGCGGAAGATCGCGAACAGCAGCGCCAGCGCTGTCAGGGCGCGCTCGCCGCCGGAGAGGAGCGCGATCGACTGGTTCTTCTTGCCCGGCGGCTGCGCCACCAGCTCGATGCCGCTCTCCAGCACGTCTTCTTCGTCGAGAAGCTGCATGCGCGCGGTGCCGCCGCCGAACAGCGAGGTGAAGATCTCGCCGAACGACTTGTTCACGGCCTCGAATGCCTCGCGGAACATCTCGCGCGACGTCATGTTGATCTTGCGGATCGTGTTGCGCAGCGACTCGATCGACTGCACGAGATCGTCGCGCTGTGTCCGCAGGAACGACTCCCGCTGCTCGAGCTCCTGGTGCTCCTCGATGGCCAGCACGTTCACCGGTCCGATCTTCTCGATCTGATCGGTGAGCCTGGCCACCTCGGCTTCGAGCGCGGCACGTGCGTCGTCGTCGGCCGGAGGTTCGACTTCGGCCAGCGCGTCGATTCCCGCGTGCAGGTCGAGCGAGATCTGCTCGCGCAGCAGCTCGAACGCCGACTTGGCGCGATCGAGACGGCGTTCCGATTCGAAGAGCGCGTCTTTCGCGGTGTTCCATAACGCGCGCGATGCGACGGCGCGCCCTTCGAGCTCGTGCAGTTTCGCTTCGAGGTCGGCAACCTCGGCCTCGAGCGCCACCCGCAGTTCGGACAACTCGTGCAGTTTCGTCAGCGACGTGTCGAGCTGTCCGCGCGCGTTCTCGACCGCGGCCTCGGTCTCCTGCTGCTTGCGAACGAGCGACTCGATCTCCTGCTGCACCTGCGTCGCCCGCGATCCGAGGGAGATCACGATCCGGGAGAGGTTCTCGTGCTCGCGCTGGGCGGCGTTCACGTTGCCGCTCGCGGCTTCGACGTCAACACGCGCCTTCGAGGCCAGCTCCGTCACGCCCTCGAATTCGAAGCGGACCGAGACGAGTTTTTCTTCGTGATCGCGGATCTGCGTCTGCGTGTCCGCTTCGTGCCTTTCCAGCGCGCTGAGCTGCTCGAGCGCAGCGTTCTTTCGCGTGAGCAGCTGCTGCTTCTCCTCGACGTACAGCGTCTGCTCCTCGGAAGCGACGGCCAGGTCTTTTTCGAAGCGGAGCAGTTCCGCGGCAGCCCGCTCGCGATTGCCGCGGCGATCGCGCAGCTCCTGCTCCGCGGTCCGCACGCGCTCCTCGGCCAGGATGCGTGCGTCGTCTGCTGCTCGTAGCTCGTCCTCTACGGCCTGTAGATCGGCGGCCAGGCCGCTCGCCCGCGTTTCCTCGCTCCCGAGAAGCGTTTCGAGGTCGGTCAGCTGGCGCTTCAGAGAGAAGACGCCGGGAGTGGCGTTCTCGCTCTTGCCGCCGACAATCAGCGGACCGCGGACGATGTCGCCTTCGAGCGTCACGAATGTCGCCTGCGGGCGTTCTTTCGACCGCTCGATCGCCTGCCGCAGGTCGCCGACGATGTAGGCCTCGGGAACGGCGTCGCGAATGGAGTCTGCGACGGGGCCGTGGCCGAGGATGGAGTATTGCGCGTTGCCTTTGTGTGGGACAGACATTCTTGTCTGTCCCCGCACAGACATGAGTGTCTGTGCCACGAGAAACGCCCCGCGTCCCGCGCCGCGCTCACGCAGACGGGCGATCGCCTGGACGGCGGTCTCGGCATCGTCGATGACGACCGCTTTCGAGACCTCGCGCAGCAGTGCATCGAGCGCCGCTTCGTAACCTTCCGCCGCGCTGACCGCCTCGGCGGCGGACGTCGCGTTCGGAACCAGCTCGAGAATCGCGCGGCGCACGTCTTCGTCCTGCGATTCGAGCGACATCAGCAGCGATCGGAGCGAGTCGATGCGGTACGTCGTCTGCGACACGCGATCGCGAGCGCCGGCAAGCGACTCGCGCATCTCGTCGCGCCGCGCCGTCAGTTCGTCGCGATGGGCGACCGCGGAATGTGTGGTGTGCTGCGTATCGACGAGGGCCTGCTCCGCGTCGCGCACGTGTTGCTCCCACGACCGCGTGAGCTCGCGCGCGCCGTCGCGGCTCTGCTGCGCCCTCCGTGAATTCTCGATCAGCTTGGTCAGGTAGAACTCGCACTTCTCGACGGCGATCTCGATCTGATGCACCTGATTGCGCGACTCGGAGATCTTCGCGATGGTGCGCATGAGCGACTCCCGTGCATCCTGCAGCGCTTTCTCATGCTGGCGCACTTCGTCCGACCGCTCCTGACGCTGATGCTCGATCTGGTCGGAGACTTCGCGCACGCGATTCCGCTCATCGCGGGCGGCCTCGAGCGCAAGTGCTTTTTCGTCAAGTAGTTGCTGCTGTTCGGCCGCCTCGGCCTCGAGTGAGGCGGTCTGCGCTCTGCCGCCCTCGATCCGCTGGATGAGATCACCGAGATTCGTTTCCGACTGCTGCAGGAACGAACGGAGGCGCTCGACGTCGGCCGTGAGATGAGCCATCTCCTCGCGGACTGCCGACGCGCGCGACGCTCGTCCCGCATGAGTGGTGCGCGTTTCGGCGAGCGCGGCTTCGTCGCTGCCGAGTTGCGCGGCCAGCTCGCTCTCGCGCCCCTGCGCTTCGGCGACCGACTCGTCCGCGGCGCGTTGCTCGGTTTCCGCGACGACGATGCGGCCTTTGTACAGTCCGCGCTTCGCCGTCGACAGCTCATCGGAGAGCTCGCGATGTCTCCGCGCCTTGCCCGCCTGCCGTTTCAGCGAATTGAGATTGCGCGTGACCTCGGCGAGCGTGTCGTCGATGCGCAGCAGATTCTGCTGCGTCTCTTCCAGCTTCATCTCCGCTGCACGCCGTTTCGTCTTGTACTTCGTGATCCCGGCCGCTTCTTCGACCAGCCGCCGGCGATCCTGCGGCTTGTTGGAGAGGATCAGATCGATCTTTCCCTGCTCCATCACCGAGTAGTTGCGGATGCCGAGGCCGGTGTCCATCAGGATGTCGGAGATGTCCTTCATCCGGACGCGTCGTCCGTTGAGGCGGAACTCCGACTCGCCGGTGCGGAACACGCGGCGGTTGATGGTGATCCGGCCGTCGTCGGCCATGGGGTGATCGCTGTCGCCGTTGCTGACGCCGAGGGTCAGCGTCACTTCGCCCATGCTCAGGGCCCTGCGGCGCGCGGAGCCCTGGAAGATGACGTCTTCCATCGTCTCGCCGCGGATGTGCGCGGCGCGGTTCTCACCGAGGACCCAGATGATGGCGTCGCAGATGTTCGACTTCCCGCAGCCGTTCGGGCCGACGACTGCTGTCAGCGCTGCGGGGAAGTTGAGTTGGGCGGGATCGTAGAAGGATTTGAAGCCTGCAATTTCAAGCTTTTCGAGTCGAAGCATTTTGTTAGATGAAAAATTAGCACGTTCTACCGGGCTTGTCGCCGTTGACACACAGGCGGCGCACATGCTCCAGTGCGACTCGTGCCGGCACACGCCGCAATCGACCGGTTTTTACAACGCGAGATCGACGTCGGATCGTTTCCGGGCGCCGTGTACGCGGTCGGATCGCCGGCCGGAATCGAGTACGAAAACGCGCTCGGGCATGCCGTTTCGGTGCCGCTGCGCGTCCCGGCGACGCTCGACACGATCTACGACTGCGCGTCGCTGACGAAACCGCTCATCACCACCGCTCTCGTTCTGCAGCACTTGTCGCTCGACGAATCGATCGAGGGATTTCCGATTCGTGATCTGCTGACGCACAGCTCCGGCCTGAAGGCGTGGGTGCCGTTGTACGCGTATCAGGATTCGGGATCCGGGATTCGGGATTCGTATTTGCGTGCGATTCTCGAGCACGGCCGTGAGTATCCGCGCGGCACGCGGGTCGTGTACTCCGATCTCAACTTCATCTTGCTCTGGCTTGCGTTGCCGCGGTACGAGGAGCTCTTCGCTCGCCTCAATCTCCAAGACGCATTCCTTGGTCCGCCCGCCGCGCTCAAGGCGCGCACCGCTGCGACCGAGTGGGGGCAGCGCTGGGAACGCGTGATGTGCGCGGAGCGTGGCATCGCCTTCGATCGGTTTCGCGAGGACCTGATCTGGGGAGAGACGCACGACGGGAACTCGTATTTCGCCGGAGGCACGGCGGGAAACGCCGGCCTGTTCGCCACCGCGCGCGCGGTTTTTCGCATCGCGCGGGGTTGGCTCGACGGCACGCTCGTCTCGTGGGATCTGCTGGACGAGGTGACGCGCAACTACACGCCCGGCCTGGAGGAGAACCGCGGGCTGGGGTGGCTGCTGCGTTTTCCCGGTCATCCCGCGACCGGAGTGCTGTCACCGCGCGCGTTCGGTCACACCGGATTCACCGGCACGTCCGTGTTCGTCGATCCTGACCGCGACCGCGTCATGGTCCTGCTGACGAATCGGGTGCACCCGTGCGCGGGACCCAGCGCGATGCAGAAAATCCGCGGCGAATTTCACCGGCTGGCACTCCCGGCGTAGACTCGCGTCGATCCATGATCGGGACGACCCTCGGGCACTATCGCATCGAGGCGGAACTCGGGCGAGGAGGAATGGGCGAGGTCTATCTCGCTCATGACACACACCTCAACCGCAACGTCGCTTTGAAGCTCCTCCCCGCAACGGCCGCGGACCACGAGCGGCTGCAACGATTTCAGCGCGAGGCGCAGGCAGTGGCGGCACTGAATCATCCGAACGTCGTGACGATCTTCTCGGTGGAGGAGAGCTCCGGGCTTCACTTCCTGACCATGGAGCTGGTCGAGGGGCGGCCGCTCTCGGCAGCGATCCCCGCCGGCGGAATGGACGTCGAGCAGTTGCTGGCGATCGCGATTCCGCTCGTGGACGCCGTTGCCGCAGCGCACCAGCGCGGCGTCGTCCATCGCGATCTGAAGCCGGGCAACGTGATGCTGACCGGCGATCGCCGCGTGAAGGTACTCGATTTCGGCCTGGCAAAGCTGCGTGCCGGCGATGGCGCGGATCCGGCGATCAGCCTCATCTCGACGGCACAAATGCCGGGCCATTCGATCGTCGGCACGCCGTCGTACATGTCGCCCGAACAGGCGGAGGGAAAGCCGGTCGACGAGCGAACCGACATTTTTTCGCTCGGCGTGATCCTCTACGAGTTGGCGACCGGCAACCGCCCGTTCACCGGGTCGACCGCCGTGTCCGTGATGTCGTCGATCATCAAAGACACGCCGCCGTCGCTCTCCGAGACGAAGCCGGGCGTGCCGGCGGAGCTCGAGCGCATCATCCGGCGTTGTCTCGCGAAGGATCCGCTGCGCCGCTATCAGAGCGCGTACGACCTGCGCAACGATCTCGAAGAGTTCCAGCAGCAGATCGTCAGCGGAGCGGTTCGCTCCGGCCGTCCTGCACGGCGAACGGGCGGCTTGCCCTGGATCGCCGCTGCCATCGCGATCGCTGTCGTCATCGCAGGCGCATATCTGTTGTCCACGCGCCGGCGCCAGGGCTCAACGGGTGCGGTGCACGCGACGTTCAGCCAGCTCACGTCGCAACCGGGTGTCGAGTGGTTCCCGAGTCTCTCGTCCGATGGAAAGTGGGTGATCTACTCCGGAGAGCACTCCGGAAATCGCGAGATCTACCTGCAGAGCGTCACCGGGCAGACGGCGATCAACCTGACGAACGATCCCGCCGACGACGACCAGCCGGTGTTTTCTCCCGACGGCGAGCGGATCGCGTTCCGCTCTTCGCGCGACGGCGGCGGCATTTTCGTCATGGGCCGTACCGGCGAGGCCGTGCGCAAGGTATCGAAGATCGGCTTCAACCCATCGTGGTCGCCGGACGGGACGAAGCTCGTCGTCGGCAGCTACAAGATGGAGTTGAACCCGCAGAACTCCGAGGGAAAGAGCGAGCTTTTCGTCGTCGATGTGAACGGAGGCACGCCGCGGCGCATCTCCGAGGGAGACGCGGTGCAGCCGAGCTGGTCGCCGCACAACCTCCGCATCGCGTACGCAATGCGACTCGAGGCGGCGAGACGCACGGCAATCATGACGATTCCTGTAGGCGGTGGATTGGCAACGGCCGTGACAACCGATTCGGTTACCGACTGGTCGCCCGTCTGGTCGGCTGACGGCAAGTACCTTTACTTCTCGAGCGATCGCAGCGGCAGCATGAATCTGTGGCGCATTCCGATGGACGAACAGTCCGGGAAAGCCGCCGGCGCGCCGGGCCCGATCACGACGCCCGCTCCGTTTCTCGCACATCCCACTGTATCCGCCGACGGCCGGCTGGTCGCGTACAGCTCGACGCTGATGACGCAGAACGTGCAGAAACTGCTGTTCGATCCCGACGCGATCGAGGTGCGCAGCGAACCGTTCAACGTGACGACCGGATCGCGGAACTGGTCGTCGCCCGATCCGTCGCCGGACGGTTCGACTGTGGTCTTCTATTCGCGCATCCAGCCGGAAGGCGATCTGTACCTCGCTCGAAGCGATGGAACGGGATTCCGGCAGGTCACGGCCGATCCGCCGATCGATCGCATGCCGCGCTGGTCGCCGGACGGACAGTGGATCGCGTTCTTCTCCGATCGCAGCGGCAAGTTGCAGGTCTGGAAGGTGCGCGCGGACGGAAGCGAGCTGCTGCAGCTGACCGACAGTACCGCCGAAATGGGCGTCCCGGTCTGGTCGGCGGACGGCCAGCGGATCATCGCGACGACGGTCGCCGGCGCCGGCTCGACGGCATACATCTTCGATCCCGGCCGGCCGTGGAAGGCGCAGACGCCCGAGGTCGTGAGGCCGATCCGGCCGGGAATCCCGTTGATGGCGAACGACTGGTCGCGCGATGGAAAGTTCATCACCGGCCAGGCCGATTACATGCCCGGCGTCTATGTGTACTCGCTGGCGACGCACGCGTTCATGCAGCTGACGGATTTCGGCGAATGGCCCGTCTGCCTGCCCGACAACCGTCACATTCTTTTCGTCGCCGGCGGGAAGGCGTTCTACGTCGTCGACAAGGACACGAAGGCCGTGCGGAAGGTCTTCTCGGTCGTGCGCGACGTGATCGGGCCGGCACGCCTCACACGAGACGGCCGGCAGGCGTATTACTCGCGGCGCGTCACGGAAGGCGACGTGTGGCTGGCGAAGCTGCAGTAGCCCAGACGCTTCCCGGCGCCCACTGCCCCGCTTTTGCCGGCAGCGCGGCGGCGCGTTCGTTCTCGCCCGCCGCTTCGGCCAGCGCGGCGTACATGACCAGCGTCTCGACGAGCAGCGGATCGGGATCGGATGTAATCGTCACGGAAGCGCGTCTCGAGCAGCTCGGCGTGATCGCCATCAATGCGCAGCGCGGCATGGCGATCGCCGCGCCGCAGCAGGATGTATGCGAGACCGAGCGCCTGAAACTCCTGGATCTGGCGGATGAAGCGCGATCGTCGTTTCGATGAGGCGGTGCGCGTCATCGAGCTCGCGCCCAGATGCGTCAGGGCCAATGCCATGTACCTGATCCAACCGCAGGAGGAGCTGATTCTCGTCCGCAGTCACTGACGGCAGGGGAGGAGGTATTTGTTCAGCAGACTCTCAGGATCGGTGCTCGACCAGAGCTGGCGAACCGCGGAGCGGAGATCGCGTGCGATGGGCAGCATCTGTTCGTTGATGAACTGCGTCTTGTAGAGGACCGTTTCCAACGCGCCGGTCGTTGCGTTCCTCTCCTGCCGCTGCAACTGCACCTCCACGAAGAACATGTCGCAGCACCACGCGCGCTGGTCCGCCGGCAGGTAGGACGAGTACCAGAGATCGGCGCGGAGGCTTCTCACGAGCGCGCCGACGTCGGCGAGCTCGGTCGGCGTCATCGTGTACTCGCAATGAGTCTTGTTCGGGATCGATGCTTCGACCACGAGCTTGCCGGTCGAATCGGCGCGCATGTTTCCGAATCCCGATCCGGCGATGCCTCCGCTCGTCGTGATCTCGATCGACCAGTCTCCCTCGACTGCCGTTGCCGCCGGTGGCGGCATGCCCGGACGGTTCGCGGCGCGCGCGCGGCCGCCTTCCATGGAGATTGCGAACAGCATTGCGAGAATCATCATCACGATTCTTATACGGACCACACGCTTCCGGGCGCCCACCGGGCCGCTTTTTGACGCAATGTAACAGCGCGCTCGGATTCACCGGCCGCGTCCGCCAGCGCCGCGTACATCACCAGCGTCTCCGCGAGCAGCGGATCGGGATCGGTGTAATCGTCACGGAAGCGCGTCTCGAGCAGCTCGGCGTGATCGCCATAAATGCGCAGCGCGGCATGGCGATCGCCGCGCCGCAGCAGGATGTAGGCGAGGCCGAGCGCCTGAAACTCCTGGATCTGCGGATGAAGCGCGATCGTCGTTTCCATGAGGCGGTGCGCGTCATCGAGCTCGCGCCCCAGATGCGTCAGGGCCAATGCCATGCCTTCCTGCGCGGCCGGATCGTCGGAGTGCCGGTATTCGGCGATCGCTTCATCGAATGATCCGAGGAGCTTGAGCGCTTCGGCGCGGTGAAGGTGGCCGGCGGAGTCGTGCGGCTCGATGGCCGCGGCTTCCTTGTACTGGTGAAGCTGGATGAGACTCTGTGCCGTCGTCACCGGCTTCTGCGCGCGCATGTACGCGACGAGCCAGACGATGACGGCGACAGCGACGACGAGAACGACGATCTCGGCCATGAAGGAACCTCTGAACAAGTCCTCATCCTGAGTCGGCGAAGCGCGACGAAGGATCTCAGGATCCGAAAACGCCTGCCATTTCGAGATCCTTCGCCGTCTTCGCGGCTCAGGATGACGTGAACAACGACTTGTTCAGAGCTTCCCTAACCGCCTGAGGGAGCACCCGCTTTGGGCGGTGGCGTCCCGGCTGAAGCCGGCGGTTCCTTGGGCGGAGCGACCGCGCCCTGCTCGACGACGAATGTCCTCATCGCCTCCGGATTGCCCGAGTACTGAAAGTTCAAATCGGGCATCGGCGACGCCTTGCTTTCGTCGGGAAGATTGCTGACGTCCGCGATCTCGCTCAACGGAACCGCGGGGGCCGTCGAGGCGATCGCTTCATTGCGCCGCGTCACGAACTGATGGAGCGCCGCGAGTACGAGAAACAGAATGATGGCGCTGATCACGATCACGATGCCCTGGCGGTGTCTCGCATACTCCAGGACCGTTTCCGATGCCGACAGCTGCCGCGGCTGAAACATCTCCTGCATCAGCGCGTTCGTGTCGACGACTTTCTGGCCGGTGGACGGATCCGAGCCGCAGTACGGACAGATCTTCGCCGCGGAATCGATCTCGTGATGGCAGGAGGAACAGGCGATTCGCGCCATTACTGGTTCCGGAATGATAGATCCACGCTGAACGTCGCCGATACCGGCCTGCCGTTCTCCGTCGCCGGCTTGAATCGCCACGTCTGGACGGTGGCGATGACTCTCGGCGTCAGTCCCGGAGCTCCCTGGAGAATGTCGATGCCGTGGACGCGGCCGTCCGCACCGACCGTCAGCCGCAGCCGGACGGTGACCGGTTCGGCCACATCCAGGGGAGGAACGGGCTGATATTCAGGCACGGGCTGCGTGCGAACGACGATCTTCCTGTCGGCTTCGTCATCCGGTGATGCCGACGAGATCTGGGGCCGCGCAGGCGCACCCTGGTCATAGGCCGGTCCTGTGAGCGACCGCGGATCGACCATCGGCTTCGCCTGCTTCTTCTCCGCCTGCGCGCGCGCGGCGAGCTGCGCGTACTCCGCCGATGAGACGGCGGTGGCATCGCTGCGCTGGTATTCGTTGGGCACACCCTGTTCCGGATTCGGCGGTGGCGCGCTCGTGATCGGCGGCTCGAACCCGCTTGTCTCATTGACGGGCACGAGCGTCACGTCGGCGTGCGGCGCGGGTTTCACCGCGACCGTGCTCGTTTTTTCGACAGCCTCCCCGGTCGGGGTCTTCGGAAGATTTTTTCCATGCACCACGAGGCCGAGGCTGAACGCGACGATGAGGAGAAGGACCCCGCCACCCGCCATGAGCAAGTACTTGCGCAGATCGCGCTCGGGGTCGGGTGGCACATAGGCCGGCTCGACAGCCGTTTCGACGCGCGGCACGGCCGTATCCGACTGATCCCAGTTGCAGAACGGACAGATGCTCGCAAACGCGTCGATGGCGCGGCCGCAGCGGATACATAGCTTCCTGTCGTCCATCAGCGGTGAATTCTGCAACGGGCGTACCGTCAACGGATGAGCCGGAGCGCCCCGCGCAACACCGTGTGGTATGCTCCATTCCCAATGAGTTGGTCGTACGCGTTCCGGTCCTATTTCAGCTACTACACGTAGCCCGGGGCACGAGTGACCAGAAACGCGCCCCGCTGCGAGGAGGGGCGCGAAAGCGGCTGACGCAACTTCGAACCTCTTCTCGGAAACGGGAAGGGGTTTTTTGTTATGAGCGAAAGCCGTTTCGCAGTCTCCGCCGACGCCGCTCCCCGCGAGCTGGCCCGCCTCCGCGAAGCCATCGATCGCGTCGACGAGGTCCTCGTTCGCCTGCTCAACCAGCGCACGAAGTACGCGATCGAGATCGGCCGGATGAAAGGCGTTCTCGCCCTGCCCGTGTACTCGCCGGAACGCGAGAAGCAGGTCCTGCTCAACGTCGAGCAGTGGTCCGAGGGGCCGCTCGAGCCGGCGGCGATGCGGAGGTTGTTCGAGCGAATCGTCGACGAAGCGCGCGCCGTGGAAAGACAGGCCTCGGGCCTCGGGCCTCAGGCCTCGGCGGAGGGCCGAACCGAGGACCGAGGACCGAGGAACGAGGGTTAGGAGAACGCAATGGTCATCGTGATGGAGAAGCACATCGAAGAAGCCAGGATCGAGGCCGTGGTCGCGGAGCTGATCAAGCGCGGCTTCGACGTCCACCGCTCCACAGGCTCGGATCAGACCGTCCTCGGCGTTGTCGGCGACGTGGCGTCGATCGATGCGCGCGAGTTCGAGGTGATGGACGGCGTGCAGGAAGCCGTGCGCGTCAGCGAGCCGTACAAGCTCTCGAGCCGCACGTTCAAGCGCGACAAGACCGTCATCAGCGTCAACGGCTGCTCGATCGGCGGGAAGGACGTTGTCGTCATGGCCGGTCCCTGCACGATCGAGAACGAGAAGCAGCTGTTCTCGACAGCGGAGGCGGTCGCGCGCGCCGGAGCGAAAGTGCTGCGAGGGGGAGCGTACAAGCCGCGAACCTCGCCGTACGCGTTTCAGGGGATGGGCGTGGAAGGATTGAAGCTGATCCACGCGGCGGGGAAGGAGTTCGGCCTGGCCACGGTGTCGGAAGTCATGGAGATCAGCCAGATCGAGAAGATGCTCGAGTACGTCGACATCCTGCAGATCGGCGCGCGGAACATGCAGAACTTCAATCTGCTGTCAGCGGTCGGGCAGACGCGCAAGCCGGTGCTGCTGAAACGGGGCATGGCCGCCACGATTCAGGAATGGCTGCTGGCGTGCGAATACATCATGTCGGGCGGGAACTACCAGGTCATTCTCTGCGAGCGCGGGATCCGCACGTTCGACACGTACCTCCGCAACACGCTCGATCTCGCCGCGATCCCGGTGGTCCAGAAACTGTCGCACCTGCCGATCATCGTCGACCCATCGCATGCGACCGGGCGGCGCGACAAGGTCATGCCGATGGCGCGCGCGGCGGTGGCGGCGGGTGCGGACGGACTGCTGATCGAGGTGCACGTGGAGCCCGAAAAGGCGCTCTGCGACGGGCCTCAGTCGCTCTATCCCGAACAGTTTGTCGAATTGATGGACGAGCTGCGGATCATTGTTCCGGCGGTGCGACGTACTTTGCCATGAAGCGCCGGGCACGATCGAAGTCGGCGGTGGTCATCGAGTTCATGACGCGCAGCAGCTCGCGCTCGGCTTCGCCGATATTGCGGGCGTTGGCCTCGAGGACCGATCCCCACACTTCGTACCTGCTCGCGGCCAGGCGCAGAAGCGTGCGGATGCCGCTGCCGATGAAGATCGGATCGATGCGCTTCTGCTCGATGAGCGAAGCCAGAGCGGTGGAAATGACCTGCGGCAGGTGACTGGTGAGGGCCATGGCGCGATCGTGGTCGTCGCAATCGACCACGGTCTGCTTCGCGCCGACGGCTTCGATGATCTCGCGCACGCGCGGTTCGTCGCGATGCACGAACCAGGGATGACCTTCGAAGAGATCGCCGCGCGCGCTGTCGAGGCCGTTCCTCTCCGATCCGGCGAAAGGATGCCCGGCCACGAAATTCGGCTGGCGGAACGGCAGCATCACGCTGCAGGTCGTCGTTGCCAGCGGCGCTTGAACGCGCAACCGCACCGCGATGTCCACTGGAGTGGCGATGATGACGAGATCGCCCTTTGGCTCATCGAGCTTCTCGTCGGCGGCTGCCCTTCCCTTCGCCGCGGCCAGGTCGACGTTCGGATCGGAGTAGCTGACGTGCCATCCCTTTCGGCGAAGAGCGATCCCGATCGATCCGCCGATGAGTCCGAGGCCGGCGATGGTGACCCGATTGGACACGCCTACACTTTACGTTCAAAAGAGACGAGGCGTGTAACCCTGCGTCTCAAGCTCCAGCAGCCGGCGTTTCACGTCGAGACCGCCGCCGAACCCGGTCAGCGAGCCGTTTGATCCGATGACGCGGTGGCACGGAACGATGATCGGGATGGGATTGGCTCCGTTCGCGGCGCCGACCGCGCGCACGGCCTTCGGCCTTTTGATCGCCCGCGCAATTTCCCCGTACGACCGCACTTCTCCATACGGAATCCGCTGCAAGGCCGACCACACTTCGAGCTGAAACGGCGTGCCGGACAGGTCGAGATCGACGTCGAACGTGCGGCGTTTTCCCGCGAAATACTCGGCGAGCTGCCCGGCGACGTCATCGAACGCGTGCGCGTCTCGCTCCCAACCATCGTCCGGATGCGACGGCGCGAACCGCACCTGCTGCAGACGTCGGCGATCACCGGCGACGAGCAGCGGGCCAATCGGTGTTTCGACATACGAGTACAGCATCATCGGCTCCACAGCAGCATCGCCGCGTACGCGCGCCACGGCCGCCACGCTTCGGCCATGCGCAGCAGTTCCTTTTCCGACTTCGCTTCGGTCTCCTTCAGAAGGCCGAGGTCGCCGGAGGGGAAGGCGTCGGGCTCGCGGAGGACGCGCATGGCGATGTAGTTGGCCGTCCACGGCCCGATTCCCTTGATCGAGGTCAGCCGCGCGATCGATTCCTCGAGCGAGGGGCCGCGCGTCAGCGGAAGATCGCCGGCGGCCACGGCCGCGGCAACTCGCCGGATCGTCGCGGCGCGCTGTTCGGGCATTCCGCTGACGGGCGTGGCAGCGAGTTGCGCGGGCTTCGGAAACGCGCCGAACTGCGCGACGATCTTCTTCATCGTCGTCGTTGCTCCTGCAACGCTGACCTGCTGTCCAACGATTGCGCGCACGACCATCTCGAATGGCTCCCACGCTCCCGGCACGCGAATGCCGCGATGCTTGCGGATGATTGGCCCGAGCATTCGATCGGCGGCAAGCCGGCGCGCGATCCTCCGCGGCTCGGCCTCCGTGTCGAAGAGATGGCGTGCGCGGCTCACGATGCTTTCGGCGACCGGCCAGGAAGCGGTGACCGTGAGCGCGCTTCCTGCCGGATCGTTCCTGATTCGAATTCCGTCGCGAACATACTCGTCTTCTTCAAACACCTCGACCGGCGCCACCGTTCGTTTGGAGAGAAACGCAACCAGTGCCGGCCAGTCGAACGGCGCGCGATAGGCGATGCGCACTTGCGCGGTCATCGGCCCTCTACAATAGCCGCATGGTCGCCCCCAACGACATCCTCGGCTACTACCGGATGATCGAGAAGATCGGCGCCGGCGGCATGGGCGAGGTGTGGAAGGCCGAGGACACGCGGCTCGGCCGCACGGTGGCGATCAAGATCCTCCCGCCCAACATCGCCTCGGATCAGGAAGCGATCGCCCGCATGCGTCGCGAGGCGCGCACCGCCGCGCAGATCAACTCGCCGAACATCGCCACGATCTATTCGTTCGAGGAGATCGGGGCGCGGTTGTTCATCGTGATGGAGTACGTCGAAGGGGAGCCGCTCTCGAAGCTGATCGCACGCGGCGCGATGCCGGAAGCGGAGCTCTGCCGAATCGGCCGCGAAGTCGCGGAGGCACTTGCCGAGGCGCACGGGAAGGGAATCATTCATCGCGACATCAAGCCGGACAACATCATCGTGTCCGGCCGGCGCGTGAAGGTTCTCGACTTCGGAATCGCAAAACAGGTCACGCCGACGGCAGGGTCGAACGATCCGACCGCGTATCTCACGCAGCAGGGAATGATCATCGGCACGGTGCAGTACATGTCGCCGGAGCAGGCGCTGGGAAAGGCGCTCGATGCGCGAACGGACATCTTCTCGCTCGGCATCGTTCTCTATCAGGCGGCCACGGGGCGGCTGCCGTTCCAGGGCGACACGGCGACCGAGACGATCACGAAGATCGTCCGCGACGAGCCAGCCGATCCCGGAACACTGAACCGATCGCTCTCTCCCGGTCTGGCGAAGATCATCGGCCGCTGCCTCCGGAAACCGCGCGAGCAACGCTTCGAGTCTGCCGCCGATCTTGCAAGGGTGCTCGAAACACAGATGACGAAGGCCTCGACCGCTCCGATGACCAGCACGCCCACGGTGCTCACCGGTTCGAAGCTCAAGACGGTTATCGAGAAATCGGAGAAGAAGAAATCGACGATGCCGCGGATCGCGGCGCTCGCCGTGATCGCTGTCCTGATTGCCGTTGGCGCGATCGTGATGACGCCTCGCGCGCCGGCGCCGCAAAAGGTTGCCAGGCCCCAGACGCCGCCGCCGAGTGCGACGGCGTCCGCGGCCCCCGTCGCGCCGCAGGCAACGGTGACGGTCACGCCGATTGTGTCGCCGCCGGCGGCGAGCACGGCACCGGCGGCCGAGACGGCC
The DNA here is from genome assembly GCA_035468985.1 of Thermoanaerobaculia bacterium. Classification (GTDB taxonomy): domain Bacteria; phylum Acidobacteriota; class Thermoanaerobaculia; order Gp7-AA8; family Gp7-AA8; genus DASVHS01. The sequence continues at coordinate 199,995 of DATISF010000001.1, read as the reverse complement.
GCCGCTCCACGGCAAACAGAGCCACAAGATTTCTTCGGGAAGGGATTGAACGCGCTCATGAGCGGGCGGGAAGGCGACGCGCGGCGCGAATTCTCCGCGGCCATCGCCGCCGATCCTCAGAACAAGAAAGCGCGCCTCGGCCTGGCGATCACGAACCGAAACTGGATGCACGCACGACAGCTCGCGCGCGAGATTCAGTTCGAGAACCCGGGCGATCCCGATCTGCAGACGCTGCGGCGGTTCATCATCGAGGAGCAGCCCGCCCGGCCGCACCCACGGCGGCGGCCGCGGTGATGTTCGACCCGCTCGCCTTCGCGCGAAGGTTGATCGACATCCCTTCGCCGACCGATCACGAGCGCGAGGCGGGGGAGTTTCTCTTCGCGCAGCTGCAAATGCTCGGCTACGAGTGCCGCCGCCACGAGATCGCCCCGAACCGATTCAATGTCTTCGCCTCCGCCGGCGGCCGGCCGCGCGTGGTCATCAACTCGCACATCGATACCGTCCCGCCGTGGTTCGCGTCCTCGGAGGACGGCGAATTCATCTTCGGCCGCGGTGCGTGCGACACAAAGGGGATCATCGCGGCGATGATCGCCGCCGGCGAGCGTCTGCGCGGCCAAGGCGTGCGCGATTTCGCGTTCCTGTTTGTCGTCGCGGAGGAAACAGATTCGATCGGCGCCAAGAAAGCGAATGAAGAATTCGCCGCCATCGGATCGGAATACGTCATCGTCGGCGAGCCGACGGAGTCGCTGTTCGCGCGCGCGTCGAAAGGCGCGCTCACGGCGGTCGTGCGCTTCGACGGAATCGCAGGGCACTCGGCCTATCCCCAGCGCGGCGATTCGGCGATCAACAAGCTCGTCGCCGCCGTCGCGGAGATCAACGCCACCGACTGGGGAACGCACGAGATCCTCGGCAAGGCCACGGCGAATGTCGGCGTGATTCGCGGAGGCGAGAAGGCGAACATCATCGCTGCAAAGGCAGAGATGGAGATGATGTTCCGCATCGTCACCGAGGTCGATGAGGTCTCGAAGCGGCTGGACGCGCTGGTTCGCCGGCACGGAGGACACATCGTCCGCAGCCACGGGAATCCGCCGCAGCTCATGACCGTGCCGGATGGAGCAAAGTCGGCCGTCGTCGCGTTCAACACCGACGTGCCGCATCTGAAGGCTCTCGGCAAGCCGCTTCTTTTCGGACCCGGATCGATCCTCGATGCGCACGGGCCGAGCGAGCGGATCGCAAAGAAGGATCTGCTCGCCGCGATTGAGACCTACGAACGAACGGTGACCTCACTCCTCCGATGACGCGTTTTGCCGACTCACACTGCCATCTCACGATGTCGGACGCGAAAGGCAACCTCGCACGTGCGCGCGAGCAGGGTGTCGCCGGCTTCGTCGTTCCGGGAACGAAACTCGACGATGCCGGTTCGGCGGTGAAGATCGCGCAGGCGAACGATGACGTGTGGGCGGCAGTCGGATTCCACCCGCACGAGGCCAAGGATTGCGGCGATGCGGCGTTCGCGACGATCGAACGTCTCGCGCGCGAGGCGCGCGTCGTTGCGGTCGGAGAGATCGGCCTCGACTATCACTACATGCACTCGCCGCGGGACGCACAGCGCGAAGTGTTCATGCGCCATGTGGCACTGGCGAATCAGCTCGACCTGCCGGTTATCGTCCACAACCGCGAGTCGACGGACGATCTCGTCGAGCTGCTCACGAGCGATGAGGCGAAAGGCGCGCGCGGCATCCTCCACTCGTACACCGAATCGCTCGACGTCGCGCGCAAGCTCATCGACCTCGGATACTTCATCTCGTTCTCGGGGATCGTGACGTTTCGCAGCGCCGATTCGCTCCGGGGGGTCGCTCGCGCCCTTCCGCACGATCGCGTGCTGATCGAGACCGACACGCCGTATCTCGCTCCGGTGCCGTTCCGCGGGCGCCAGAACGAGCCGGCCTATGTCGTGAAAGTGGCGGAGTTGCTGGCGTCGTTGTGGGGCCGTGACATCGCCGAGGTCGCGGAGCAGACCACCGCAAATTTCGAAAGCGCCTTCCGCGTTAGACTGCCGCGATGAATGGCGCGCCCGATCTCTCGGTCGTCCTTCCCGTGTACAACGAGGAAGAGAACGTGCCGATCCTGCTCGACGAGATCGCTCGCGCTCTCGACGGCAGGGGATGGGTGTACGAGATCGTGGCCGTCGACGACGGAAGCCGCGACCGAAGCCTCGATGCGCTCCGCGGGCTCAAGTCGAAGTATCCGATGCTGCGGATCATCACGTTCGAGAAGAACAGCGGGCAGACCGCGGCGCTCGATGCCGGCTGGCGCGCCGCGCTCGGCCGGTTCGTCGTCTCGCTCGACTCCGATCTGCAGAACGATCCGGCGGACATCCCCAAGATGATGGACGAGCTGAAGCGCAGCGGCGCGGACATGATCATCGGCGTGCGCGTCAACCGGCAGGACAGCTGGAGCCGCCGGATGCAATCAAAGATCGGCAACGGCGTCAGGAACTGGATCACCGGCGACCGCATCACCGATACCGGCTGTTCGCTGAAGCTGGCGCGGCGCGAGGCCATCGAGCCGGTCCACCTGTTCACCGGCATGCACCGCTTTCTGCCGACGCTCGTACGCCACGCCGGATTCAAGGTCGTCGAGACGCCCGTGAATCATCGGCCGCGGCGATTCGGGACTTCGAAGTACGGTGCGATGAATCGGGCGTTTCGCGGCCTCGCCGACTGCCTCGCGGTGCGGTGGATGAGCAGCCGGAACCTCAGTTACAAGATTCGAGAGGAGATCTAGTGCCCGGCCATTTTCTCGATCCTCGCTCCTGGCACTGGGACCTTCTCGCGGTTCTCGGGTTCTTTGCCCAGGCGCTCTTCGCGTCGCGATTCATCATCCAGTGGATCGCCTCGGAGCGCCGCAAGCGCAGCCACATCCCGATCTACTTCTGGTACGCGTCGCTGTTCGGCGGAATTCTGATGACGATCTACGGGCTTCTACGCCGGGACCCGGTGATCATCCTCGGCCAGGCGCCAGGCCTCGTCGTGTACATCCGGAATCTCGTCCTGATTCACCGCCACGAACATGCTCAATCAGGAACAACGGAAGACCCTGCTCCGGATCGCGCGTGAATCGATCGCGGCCGTGCTCGATGGGGGCCGCCCCGACCTGGCCTGTTACGTGATCGACGTTGTGCTTCGCGTTCCGGCCGGAGCGTTCGTCACCCTGAACGAGAAGAACGGTGACCTCCGCGGCTGCATCGGGTCGATCCAGCCGGTGGCGCCCCTGTATCAGGCCGTCTCGATGAGCGCCATCAACGCGGCCTTTCGCGATCCCCGGTTCAATCCGGTCGAGCGCGAGGAGCTTTCCGGACTCCATCTGGAGATCTCGGTCATGGGCCCGATCGAGCGCGTGGCGAGCCTCGAGGACATCGTGGTAGGGCGGGACGGGCTGATCGTGACCCGCGGCCACTTCGCGGGCCTTCTTCTCCCGCAGGTCGCCACCGAATACGGCTGGGACCGCGATGCCTTCCTCAGCCATACCTGTCTGAAAGCGGGGCTCTCGCGCGACGCCTGGCGGTCTCGAGATACCAGAATCGAGCGGTTTGCGGCCGAGGTATTTGGCGAGCAAACTATTGATTTAACGTAGGTTAGTAAAGTTTACAACCCTTCCGCAATAACCCTCGTCCTGAGGGCGTTTTGCGTCCCAGTAATGGCAAATAAGCGTAGTCTGAACGATCGATTCTCGGATCGCCTGGCCAGGATTCGGCGGGCGGCGCACTCTCGCCCCCTGCTCCGTTTTCTGGGCGGCCGAGGGGCGGCGACGCTTCTGGTCGGGGCGGCGTTGTCGATCGGAGGTCTCTCCGAGACGATGGACCACGTCCACTTCCTGGTCGAGAAGGACCTCGATGCCGTGCGCGTCGTCCGGCAAGGCACGACCGGGGAGAAGGTCGTCGCGAAACTGAGCGGCGATTTCACCGGCAACACGGTGTTCAAGCTCTCGCAGCTGCTGCCTGACAAGTACGTCTCGCGGCACCTCGCTCTGTTCGACGATCGCTGGATCGAAGACGTGGCTAATGCGAAGCCGCAACAGGCGCACCGCAACGTGTTCGTCGAGGAGATGGAGCGGATCAACGACGCCATCCGCCGCGACTTCTTCAGCGCGGCGATGCCTTACGGCGACATCATCCACGAGAAGGCCGAGAAGTACGACGTCGACCCGCTGCTTGTCGCCGCCGTGATCGAACAAGAGTCGAAGTTCGAGCACACCGCGCGGTCACAGGTCGGGGCGCGGGGCCTCATGCAGCTCATGCCGAGGACCGGCCAGTGGATGGGAGCACACGACCTTTACGACCCCGAGCAGAACGTCGACGCCGGCGTGAAATACATCAAGTACCTGCAGAGCCAGTTCGACGGAAATCTGAAGAAGACCATCGCCGCCTACAACGCCGGCGAGGGCAATGTCCGCCGCTACAACGGTGTGCCCCCGTTCCGCGAGACGCAGCACTACGTCACCAAAGTCCTGCGCAATTACCGGAAGCGGAACGATCAGCTGAAGAGCTTCGAGAAGGAGCAGACCAACAGCGGCGGCACCTCTCCGGCCGGCATTCTGACCATCCGATAGAACGGCTGTACCCTCAATCATTTGACGCGGGGGCGCCTCTGCGTTAACGTTTCCCGGAACACGTGTCGAAAGCACCTGGGAGGGGAAGATGGTCAGTGTGCGTTGGGTGGCTCCCGTTCTCCTGCTGGCAATGACCGCGGCCGCATGGGCCGCCGAGCCGCAGGCGTCTAAGAAAGCGGCTTCGACATCCTCGTCTGCGCCGAAAACGACTTCAGCTCCCGCGGCGGAGAAGACTTCCACCGCCGTGATGGAAAAGACTTCCACCGCCGTGATGGAACAGACATCCACGACGGCGACGGAAAAGACATCCACGTCCGCGAAGCAGAAGCCGGCTGAGACTGCGAAGCCCGCAGCGACCAAGACGTCGTCGAAGAAGGCCGCGACCAAGGCGGCAGCCAAGTCGACTTCGTCCCGTCCGCCGCACGAGCTTCACCTCGTCCGCGGTCACTGGACGCCGTACAACCCGCCTGATCCGGCAACGTATCCGCCGGATGCGAAGACGCACACCATCAAGGCAGGCGAGACCCTGTCCGGCATCTCGCAGCAGGAGTACGGAAACGCGTACCTCTGGCCGCAGCTGTGGGAGTCGAACACCTGGATCACCGACGCGCACTGGATCTATCCCGATGACGTTCTGCTGCTGCAGGGTGAAAACATTCCTGCGGCCGTGGGAACGCAGACCACGACCACGACCGGCACCGGCGCGGGCGGACAGACGCTCAGCGGCGGTCAGGCCATGACCAAAGCACCCGGGCAGCCAGGCGGGCCGGGCGAGATCACGGCCGTCGAAATCCATCGCGAAGTGCCGCCGATTCCTCTCGGCGGCGAAGCGGACGTCTACTGTTATGGCTACATCGGCGATCCGAACGAGCCGATGCCGAATACGATCGAGTCATACGAAGAGACCGAGGTCAGGTCGCCTCCCGGGCCGGTCGATCCGGGCTCGCCGGGAAGCAACGGCGACCTGATCTACATCAACGGCGGGACCGCGACCGGACTCACGGCCGGCGAGACCTACATGGTCGTCGAAGTGGGCGACACGATCGTTCATCCGCGCACGGGCGCCGTCATCGGCCAGCATTACAGCTACCAGGGCCAGGTGAAGATCCTGTGCGCCGAAGAGACGCGCTCCCGCGGAGTCATCACGCAGAACTGCCGCGAGATTCACGTCGGTGCCAGACTCAAGCCGATGCCGCAGATCCCGATCCCCATCGCCAGAGTTCCGGACCTTCCGGGCTTCTGTGACTCACCGACCGGCCGCTCGGCCGGCTACATCATCGACTCGCAGGACTGGGACCTCGCCCTCGGCGAAGGCAACCTTGTCCAGGTGAACCTGGGACAGGACGACCAGCTCCAGCCCGGCGACTTTCTCACCGTGTACCGCGACGCGCCGGGCCACGGGCGGCAGGTCCTCGGCGAGATCGGCATCCTCACGACGCAGGCGCACACGGCAACGGGACGGATCGTGTCCAGCCGGCTGGCAATGCAAGTCGGAGACATGGTCGAAGCGCGATAGATCAGGATTCGCGCCGCTCGGCCAGTCGTTTTGTGTAGAATCGCGCGTCTGGGTCCATAGCTCAGCGGTTAGAGCTACCGGCTCATAACCGGCAGGTCCCAGGTTCGAATCCTGGTGGACCCACCAGGTCGCGCAATGAGTTCGTCCAATCCTGTGATGGTGAAGTGTTGCAAGCGCGGCGGAGAGAATCCGTTCTGCACAGGCGTTCCGACTATGGAACGCCTTTTTTGTTTTCAGAGGAGATTGATTTGAGCGCTGACGTCGACAAGCTGTGGGAGCTGCAGACGGTCCTGTCGCAGCTCGGCGAACGGGAAAAGCAGATGGCGGTCAAACCGGACGCGTTCGCCGCGGTCGATGCCGAATACACGACAGCCCATGAAGAGATGAAGCGGATCGAGGACAGCCTCGAACAGATGGCCAGGGAGCGCAGGCGCGTCGACGGCGAATTGAGCGATCAGCAGGAACTGCTCAAGAAATATCAGGGCCAGCTCATGCAGGTGAAGAACCAGCAGCAGTACGCCGCGGCGTGGAAAGAGATCGACGCCGCGCGCAAACACGTCAAGGAGCTGGAGGACTCGTCGCTGAAGAGCATGAGCGACTCCGATGCCCTTCAGAAACAGCTCGATGAGCGCAAGAGCGGACACGACGATCTGAAGAAGCGCTACGACGAAGCGCACCAGGAGTGGCAGAGCTCTCTCGGCGACCTGCGCAAGGAGGCCGATGAGCTCCGCAAGCGTGCCCAGGCCATCGAAGCGACTCTTCCGGCCCGCCTCAAGGACGAGTTCCACAAGATCTTCAAGCAGCGGCACAACGTGGCCGTCGCCCACGAGATCAACGACTCCTGCAGCTCGTGCCGGACGAGGATCCGGCCTGCGCTCATGCAGCAGCTCAAACGGGGAGAGCTCGTGCATTGCGAAGGCTGCCATCGCATCCTTTACCTGGAGAAGAGCTCATCCTGAAAGTCACGGCATGGGTCGACGGCGCGTCGCGGGGGAATCCCGGACCGGCCGGTTACGGCGTGTTCATGAAGACCGAGCACGGCGACATCATCGAGATCTCCGGATTCCTCGGCACGACCACGAACAACGTCGCCGAGTACTCCGGGTTGCTCGAGGCCCTGGAGCTCGCCGGTTCCGAGGGGGCGGACGAGGTGGAGATCGTGTCCGACTCGGAATTGCTGGTGAAGCAGATGCTCGGCTCGTATCGTGTGAAGCATCCGAATCTGATTCCGATGCACCAGAAGGCGAAGGCGATGGCGCGCCGCTTTGGGCGGTTCACGATCCGGCACACGCTGCGGGCCGGCAACAAAGAGGCGGACCGGCTTGCGAACGCGGCCGTGGACCGCGGAGCAGGACGCGCCGAGGAGCGGCGCCGCGATGCTGAGCGCTGAAGAGATCCGTACGAATTACGCGGTGGTGCTGAAGCGCATCGCAGCGGCTTGCGGCCGTTCGGGACGCAGTGCCGGCGACGTCACGCTCGTCGCGGTCACGAAGACGTTTCCGGCCGAAGCGGTCACGTCGGCGATTGCCGCGGGAGCGCACGAGATCGGCGAGAACCGCGTGCAGGAAGGCCGGGACAAACGACCGCTCGTGCAGGGATCGGCGCGCTGGCATCTGATCGGGCACCTGCAGTCGAACAAAGCGAAGGATGCCGTGCGCGTGTTCGATGTCATCCAGACGATCGACTCGGTGTCGCTCGCCGAGAAAGTCGGCAAGGCGGCGGTGGGGGCGGGCAAGCGGATCGAGGTCCTGCTCGAGGTGAACATCGGCCGCGAGCCGCAGAAGACCGGCGCCGATCCCGATGAGGTCGAGGCGCTGGCGCGCGGCGTTCGCGGCGTCGAGGGGCTCAACCTCACCGGATTGATGACCATCCCTCCGGTATCGGACGAACAGGCGACGCGTGCATACTTTCGCGAGCTGCGGTCGATGCGCGACGCACTCGGCCTGAAGCATCTGTCCATGGGAATGACCGACGATTTCGAGACGGCGATCGAAGAGGGAGCGACGATCGTGCGCGTCGGGCGCGCGATTTTCGGAAGCAGGGGTTAGCGTTTGGCGTTTCTGAAGCCGTTCCTCGATGCCGTGCTGATCGCGCTCGAAGTGCTCGAGTGGCTGATCCTCGTCTGGGTGGTCCTGTCGTGGATCCTGTTCTTCGCCCGGCAGAGCAAGTTCCGCTGGCGAAATCCGCGGTTCTTCCACATCCTGGAGCAGCTCGACGACATCTTCTCGCGCATGACCTACCCGTTCCTGAAGCCGTTCCGGCGGATGCTGCGCCGCTTCGACACGGCTGGGATCGACTGGTCGCCGCTGCTGCTCCTGCTGGCCATTTTCATCCTCCGCGGCCTCGTCAGCGCCCTCTACGGGCTTATACTTTTCCGGTAACGTGCCGGGAGGGTGATCATGAATCTCACGCCGCTGGACATTCAGAAGCAGACCTTCTCTCGAAGTCTGAAAGGCTACAACCCCGACGAAGTCCGCGCGTATCTCCACCTCATCGCCGAAGAGATCGAAAGCCTCGTGCGCGACGTCGACCGCCTGGCGCGCGAGAACGCCATGCTGCGCGACGATCTCGAGGATCACTCGCAGCGTGAGCGCATCCTGAAGGACACGCTGCTGTCGGCGCAAAAAGTCTCGGAAGAGGTCCGGGCCACCGCGCGCAAGGAGGCGGAGCTGATCGTCAAGGATGCCGAGCTTCTCTCCGAGCGCCTGATCGGCCAGGCCATGGATCGCGTCGGCGATCTCGAGCGCGCCATCACCGACATGAAGGTGCAGCGCAAGGCCACGCGGAACAAGGTCCAGGGAATCCTCGACACCGTGCAGCAGCTCCTCATGCTGGACATCGAGGAAGAGGCCAACGAGCAGCCGATCACGACGATGTTCCGGGCCAACAAGAGCAGTTGACCGCGCTTCTCATCCGCAATCTGTCCCAGATCGCTACGCCTGCCGGCACGACCGCCGTGCGCGGCCGTGCCATGCGCGAGTTGCGCGTCATCGAACGCGGTGCCATCGCCGTCGACGACGGACGCTTCGCCTACGTCGGCCCCGAGAAGGACCTGCCGCGGAGCCTGAAGATCAGCGAGGATATCGACGCGCATGGTGCGACCGCGTTGCCCGGCTTCGTCGACTCGCATACGCACATCCCCTTCGCCGGATTTCGGGAGTCGGAATTCAACCGCCGGCTGCGCGGCGAAACCTACGAGCAGATCGCCGCGTCGGGCGGCGGCATCGCGTCGACCGTTCACGCGACGCGCGCCGCGTCCGAAGACTCTCTGGTCGCCAACGTCATCGCTCGAGCGAAGACCATGGCGCGCTATGGAACGACGACGGCCGAGGCGAAGAGCGGATACGGACTGGACAAAGCGTGCGAGCTCAAACAGCTTCGCGCGATCCGGACGGCCGGCAAGGACGCGCCAGTCAGGCTCGTCCCGACGTGCCTCGCCGGGCACGAGTTTCCTCCGGAAAGCCGCGAGAGCGAGGCGGCGCGCGAGGCGTGGATTTCCACGATCATCGGCGAGATCCTTCCTGCGGTCGCGGAACAAAAGCTGGCGACATTCTGCGACGCGTTCGTGGAGCGGGGCGTCTTCACGCGGGAGCGGGGAGAGCGCGTTCTTCGCGCGGGCGCGCGGATGGGAATGGTTCCGCGCCTGCACGCGGACGAGATGAGCGATACGGACGGGGCGACGCTTGCGGTGGAGGTCGGCGCGGCGTCGGCCGATCATCTGATGCAGATCTCCGATCGAGGCGTGGCAGCCCTGGCATCATCGGCAACGGTCGCGAACCTTCTGCCGGCCACGAGTTTCTTCCTGATGTCGGATCGTTATGCGCCGGCGCGGCCGCTGATCGACGCCGGCGCGATCGTGTCGCTGTCGACCGACTGCAATCCGGGATCCTCGATGACGGAGTCGATGCAGATCGCGATTCAGCTCGCAACCCTGAAGATGAAAATGACCGTCGAGGAGTCGATCACCGCCGCCACGCTCAACGGCGCGTATTCACTTCGGCTGGCCGGCGAGATCGGATCGATCGAGAGCGGCAAGCGCGCCGATTTCATCCTCCTCGACGCGCCGAACTACCTGCACCTCGTCTATCACTTCGGGGTGAACCTGGTGGCCGCGGTGTATCGGGATGGCAAGAGTCTATTCTGAGCGAGCGGAGCGAGCGAAGAATCGACTGTTCCACAGTGCTGTGCGATTCCACAGGCGCCGCTCATGGCTTCGATCGGCGCGGTGTGACAGTCGATGCTTCGCCTTCGCTTCGCTCAGGCTCAGCATAGAACCGCAGAATCTTCTTCCACAACTTGTCGCCGATGGCGCTGCGGCACTCGTGCGTGCAGCCGCCGATGTGCGGCGTGAGGATCAGGCGCGGATCGTCAGGCAGCGGGCCTTCGGGCGGCTCGGGATCGAAGACGTCCAGGACCAATCCGGAAAGCTGATTGGAGGCGAGCGCGTCGAGCGCGGCGCGCTGATCGATGACCTCGCCGCGCGCCGCGTTGATCAGAATCGTCCCGCGACGCATCCGCTGCAGCGGATCGCGACCGATCATCCGGCGCGTCTCGGAAGTCAGCGGAACATGCATCGTGACGATGTCGGAGGAGGCCAGGAGGCGATCGAATGATTCCACGCGGCCGGCCTGGCGTTCTGCAAATTGAGCGTCAGTCAGATACGGGTCGTACGCCGTCACGTCCATCCCGAACGTTCGAGCGAGTCTGGCCACGCGCATTCCGACCTGCCCCAGCCCGACGATGCCGAGGTGGAAATAGCGCATTTCGTGGCGCGTGGCGCAGTCCTGGCGCGGCCATCTCCCCGCTGCCACCTCGCGCGTGTAGAACGGAATGGTGCGCGTCAGCGACAGGATGCAGCCGATGACCAGCTCGGCCACGGCATTGGCGTTCTCGCCGGGAAGGCTGAGGATCGGGATGCCGCGCGCCCGTGCCGCGGCGTCGTCGATGTTGTCGGTCCCGCTCGTTCCCTGCGCGATGACCTCGAGCTGCCGCGCGGATTCGATGACTCGCCCCGACACTTTGTTGTAGGCGCGCGTAACGAGTACGTGGGCATCGGCTACGATCGAGGCCAGCTCGTCCTCGGTGCGGACGGGCCGGACGTCGACCTCGAATCTCCCGTCGCTCCTGGCCACCTCGGCGAGATGCGGATCGACGTCGGCGGCGATGAGCAACTTCTTCAGCATCGATGCAGTTTAGACTTGCAGCGATTGGCAGCACACTTCCGCAAGCATTCCGCCGCGCTCGTGACGCTGGCCGCCTTCCACTTCGCGTTCTTCTTCCCGGTCATCTTCATGGGGCGGGTGGTCTCGCCGAACGACGTCTTCTTCAATTACCAGCCGTGGGCCACGTACCGGCCTGCCTCGATCGTCCGCGTTCAGAACAACGTCCTGAACGATCCCGCCACGGCCTACCTGCCGCTGATGTCGCTGGTGAAAAACGGGTGGAGTGCATTCCACTGGAATCCGTACGTCGGCGGCGGAATCCCCGGCTTCGGCTCTTCAGCCGCCGCCGTCCTGTCGCCGTTCGTCTTCTTTCCGGCACTCGTCGTTCCGTTGCCTTGGGTCTACACGGCGATGCTGCTGCTGAAGCTGAACGTCGCCTTCCTCTTCGCCTACGCCTGGCTCCGCGAAGAACGCCTCGGCAAACGGGGCGCGGCGATCGGTGCGATCGTGATCGCGGCGTCGGGTGTCTATACCGCGCGCTGGCTCTGGCAGATCACCAATGCGACCGCGCTCTATCCGGCGCTGTTGTGGGTCGTGCGGCGAACCTTCAGCGGGAAGCGGACGTCGATCGCGCTCGTGGCCCTGATCGCCCTGTCGTACGCGCTGTCCGGCTTCCCCGCCGCGATGGCGTACGGCGCGTACGTGACGGTCGCATACGCCGCGTTTCTGGCGATCCGCGAGCGCCGTCTGCCGCGGCAACCGATCATCCGGGCATCGATCGCCGTGATTCTCGGCCTCATGGCTGCCGCTCCGTCGCTGGTCCCGTTCGTCCAGTTTCTTCGCCGCAGCGGTTATCTCGAGCTGCGCGAACGAGCCGCGAAGATGGCCTTTCCGTTCCATCACTGGCGCAGCTTCATCGACCCGATGCGGCTCGGCAATCCCGCCGAAAAAAGCTGGCTGGGCGACCGCGCGCTGCCGATCAACAACTTCATCGAGGCTGCCATCTACCTCGGGGTGATCACGATCGGCCTTGCGGCGCTGGCAGTCGTCTCGAAGGGCAGGCGAGGGAAATGGTTCTGGATCGCTACGGCCGCCGTCGTTCTGGCGGTGATCTTCGGACTTGCTCCGATTGTCGGGAGCCTTCCGGGATTCCGGTACAGCCCGCTGGAGCGCGTCATCCTGCTGCTTCCGCTTCCGGCCGGGTTTCTCGCGGCGAGCGGTGCGGCATTCGTGTTCCGGCACTTGCGCCGCCTCGCGGCGATCGCTGCGCTGGCGCTCGGAATCGCGGTGGCGGGCGATCTCGCGGTCTTCGCCGGCTCGTTCTATCCGTTCCTGAAGCCGGCCGAAGCGGAGGTGCCGTCGACGCCGGTGATCGAGTTCCTGCAGAACGATCCCAAGCCGTTCCGCTTCGTGGGACTGCTCACCTACATGTGGCCGAACTCCGCCGAGCTTTTCCGCATCGAGGACGTGGCCAGCCATTTCGGATCAGAAGCCGCGTATCGCCGGATTCTGCAACGCATTGACCGGACGTCGTGGGCGGGAACATCGACGGTCATCCAGTTCAACAGCCTGAAGTTCAACTTTCGCGATCCGCTCGTATCGATGCTCGGCGTCCGCTACTTCCTCGAGCATCGCTCGATCGACATCGTGAAGTGGACGATCTTCGGCGCGACGGTTCCGGGTGTGAAAGAAAGCGGCGCGATGCGCGTGATGCCGGGTCAGATCGCGCAACGCACCGTCCCCGTCGATGCCGAACCGTTCTGGGCGATCGAGGTGCCGGTCAGCATCGAGCGGACGATCGCTCCCTTCTCATCCCTCCACTGCGAACTGATCAGGGATGGCCGCGTCGTCTGGACGCGTGCGTTCGCCGCGTCGGACGTCTCGGCCATCGAGAAGATTTACGTGCCGCTGCGTGGGTTTGCGCGGCTCGGCGACACGGTAACGCTCCGCCTGCAGCCCCAGGGGATGATTCTCCGGGTGCTGAAAGGTCCGGCTCCGGCGAACGAGACGCCGCTTTACTACGGCCGCGTCACCATTCCGCTGATCTTCGACCGGCAGCTGCCCGACGGCCGCATCTTCCGCAATCTCGGCGAGGTGCCGCGATTCCACGCCGTGCGCCGCGTGCGGAAACTGAACGCGGATGAATTCCTTGCCGCGACAGACATCGATTTCAGCGAAGAGGCCGTGATCACCGATGATGCCGTGTTTCCCCCGCAGTCGATCGACGGCAACGCGCGCGTGAACCTTCTGCACTACGAGCCGGCCGAGCAACGCGTGCGCACGGAGTCGTCCGGTCCGATGTTTCTGGCCTCGTCGGAGAAGCTGACCCCCGAGCTTCGCGTGACCATCGATGGCCAGGGGGTGAGGCCCATTCAGATCGACACGCTGTTCGCCGCGGTGAACGTGCCCGCCGGACGCCACGAGGTCGTCTTCACGCGGCGGATCGGGCGCGGATGGTGGCCGGCGGCGATTCTTGCAGCCCTCGCTATTGTGTCGATCGTGATCCTCGATGTGTTCAGGATGCGGAGCTCTCGCGCTTCCGCAGCATGAGCAGCGAGAGGACGAGCACAGGCACGAGCACTGTCAGAACCGCCAGCTCGATGACGAAGCGATAGAGCGTGGTGTCCGCGGGCGCGGGGACATGTCCGAATTCGGCGGTGATGACCAGAACGCGGCGGATGCCGGCGATCACGCCGACGAGCAGGAACGGCTCGGGCGCGATCGTGTGCTTTTGGAACGAGACCTGGACCGTGTACAGGAGCTCGACCACGAGAAAGATCAGGAGGATCCGGTCGAGCAGGGCGACGATGTTCTGCGTTAGCGTGTTCGCGGCGATGTTCCGGACAAATTCGATCGCGCTGTTGCCGAGGAGAACGAGCGCACTGGCCGCGAGCAGCATTCCCAGGCCGGCGTAGACGATGTCCTCGAGGATGTTGAATGTGCGGGCGATTCCTGCCCGGGTGGCCGGGCCCGGCTCGGCTGTCATGGGTCCCCACTTACCACGCGGCCGCCGGCGGTTCGGTGATCAGCGTGACCGGACTTTGTTCATCCTCAGGAACGCTCTGCCACCACGATGATCTGGTAGGCGAAGAGCGACTTCCAGAGTGCGGTCAGGATCGTCAGGATCCGTTCGCCGAGGCGCAGGAGCAGCTCGGGAGTGAAGCGGCCGATGATCAGCCGCAGCGGAATTGACGAGCCTCGCACGGCCACGACGCGGAATCCGGCGGTCTCGACCTCCCGCCGGATCGTGCGCAGCGTGTAAAAACGGAGATGCGTGTTGTCGAGGATGCCGCGATCCCGATACTCGAACACTCCGAACAGCAATCCGAGGCGTACGGTGATGTTGGCGATGTTCGGAACCGAGATGAACACATGTCCGTCGGATGCGAGCGACTGGCGAACGACGCGCAGGAGCGCCGGCGCATCGCGCAGATGCTCGAGCACATCCGCAAGCACGATCGCATCGACCCCCGGCGGCAGCCGTTTCATTCGTTCGAGGTCGGTGACCAGCACCTGATCGAACCGGCCGCGCAAATCGCCGACGCAGTCGACGTTGTATTCGAATCCGACCGAGCGCCGGAAATGATCGCGCACCGCCGCCCCCAGCTCGCCGCCGGCCGCTCCGAGGTCGAGCAGAACGCCGCTCCGCTTCGCGTAGCGGCGGATCAGCTGGATCAGAATTCGATGGCTGCTGCCTTCGAAATCCTTGAATGTGTAGACATTCGGCACGTCAGCGGACCGTTCCGACGCTTCCGAGATTTTTCAACGTGAATCCGTATTCGAGCTGCCACTTGCCGGTCACGCCGCGCGGCCCGTATGTCAGATAGCGTCTCGGCCCGACCGAGATGCCGTAGCAGGAACCCGTCCAGACGAACATGTAGCGTTGCTCGAGGAACTGCCGTTTCTTCGCATCGTAGTTCACCTGGATATCGGTTCGCAGGCGGTCGCGGACCAGGAACGATCCCGTATTGATGCGCCACTGGCTGGAATCGCCCGCGTTCGTGCGCGGATCCTTGAACGTTGCGAACCAGGTCAGCCCGAGGTATTTGTCCGCGCTCTTGCCGGTGCCGATGAGGTTTGCGGAGAGGCTGGTCTGGTCGATCTGATGCGAGACGTTGCCGAAGTTCGCGTTGGCATCGACGGTGATCGATTGATAGGGATTGATGCGCAGGGTGGCCACGAGCGGGGTGAATTTCTGTCCGGTGGCCGGCGGGAACGACGAGCCGGGAAGTGTGCCGCCGGTTGCGTTCGTGAACGGCTTCGACAGCGAAACGGTCTGGCGGAGAGAGAACGACATCACTTCGCGCGCCGAGCCGCTCGTCGTCGAACCTTTGGCCGGCTCTTCTTTTCCGATCAAGCGCTGCGTCAGCGAATACTCGACTGAATCGCGCACGATCGGGAGAAACGGCGAATCGACGGTGTCGAAGCGGATGACCTTGTCCTGGTTCGTGACGTCGCTCGTGTAGATGTAGCGGAAGCGCGGCTCGATGACGTGTTTGAACCGCGAGAACCCGCCCAAGCTGCGGTTGAAGATCCGCGAAACCGAAGGACCGACCAGCTCGACCTGTCCCTGCGCGTACTGGCGGTTGACCGATTTGTCGTTGACTGTTTTCGGCGCCGCCGGATTGTCACCCGGGTTCACGCTCGCCGAATAGTACGTGTCCCGGACCGAGATCTGCGGGCGGATCGAGAACCACGCCGGCGTGTGAAGCTGCAGCGACAGCGTGGGGAAGATGTCGGTGCGGTAGTAATTCGTATCGGACGTCCGCTGCAGCGTGCCGTCCAGCGAGCGGTCGAAGGCATTCATGAGCAGGTGCGACGTCGACGATTCCAGCGAGAAATACAGCGGTGTGTGCAGGACTTGCTGCGGATACATCCGGAACTGGAATGAGGGGAGCTGCTCGAATCTCTGCTCGCGCGTGCTGAGGAGGATCTCGCGCCGGTCGGACAGGATATTGAGCGAGTAGCGTGCCCGGTTCTTCGTCAGATAGGCCGACGAGTAGATGTTCGACAGGGTGTGCAGGCGGGGGTCATGCTCGTAGCGACGGAAGAAATCGAGATCGGAGAAGTCCTCGAGATCGACGACGCCGCGAAATCCGCCCGGCAGATTGTCCTGCGCATGCTGGTATCGATATCGCCAGTGCTCGACCGGCCCTTTTGCGTTGGGCACTCCGCTGAACAGCTCCGGGTGCGGATCGCGCACGATGTACGCGCTGAGGTTGCCGAGCTTCACGTTTTCCGAGGGGACGTAGCGGATGTTGATTCCCGCGCCGTAGTAGCCGTTCGTGCCGATGTCGGCGTTGAGCGTTACGTCGGCTGAATCACCGACCGGAATGAAATACGCGGTCTCGAGCCGCGGAAAGTCTCCGAACAGCAACACGCGCGGAATGAGAAAGCCCTGGCTGCGGTCGCTCTTCGTCGGCCAGATCAGGCGCGGCGTCCAGAAGATCGGCGTCAGGCGTGTGCGGAACGAGACATCGCGCATATGCGCGTAGTCGTCGCGAACGACGCGGGCCTGCTTGATGTGCAGCGACCAGGCCGGCCGGTCGAGATCGCACGAGGTGAAGACACCGTTGGTGACGACGTAGGTGTCCTCGTCCACCTTCTCGATCCGATCGCCCGAGAAGAACATCGCCGGGTCCAGCGTTCCCGTGGCGTTGAAGAAGGTGCCGGTCTTCGAGTCTAGGTTGTAGATCGCATGATTGGCTGTCACCCGGGTCGACCCCTGGTCGATGACCACGTTGCCGACGGCGTCCACGTCCTTGGTCTTGTAGTTGTACGTGACCTTGTCTCCGCGGAGCTTGATGTCCTGATACTCGATGTGGACATCGCCCTGGAGGACGGCGTATTCCTCCTTCTCCGCTTCGACGACGTTGTTCGTCCCGCCGACGGTGATCTTGACGACCCCTCCGCCCGGTTTCGGGCCGGGGATGAACTTGAATTTCGTGGCTGGGGGTTTTTGCGCGACCAGTGGAGCGGCAGCGAGGAGCAGGATGAGGAAGGCGAACGCCTTGCGTGTCACTGCGCGTGATTGTAGCAACGAGCTCAGTGCCTCAGCGCGCCGTCGGTCGGCAACTCTTCATCGTGTGTCGGGCGGCGTCTGCGCATGGTGTCGTGATCGAGGCGGCTCATCTCCCGCAGTTCCATGCGCAACTTGATGATCTCGAGCTGGTAGAGGCGGGCCATCTCGTCGGGCCGGTTCCGCTGCTGGCGCTTTCGCAGCGCGATGCGGTTCGCGATCCGCACGAACTGGCGATGGGCGCCGGCATCGTTCCAGCCGCCGCGTCCGAGGCGGAGGAACGGGTGGGCGGTCGGCCGGACATCGGCATCATCGATGAAACCCAGGGAAGCTTCGTGACGCAATTCGGCGCGGACGTCCGGCCATTGCTTGAACACCGCGATCAGACCGAAGAACGGCACCGCGGCGGCGATTCCCATGACCACGTACCGCTCGCCGATGCCGGCGCGCGCGAGCGCCATCGGTACGTGCGCTCCTCCCACGACGATGCCCGCGGTGATCACGTCGAGCAGAAGCTGTTTGACCTTGTCGGCGACGTGGAAGGCAGCAAACGTGATCCCGTAACCGGCGACGGCTCCGGCGATGACACACGTGGAGAGCGCCTGCAACTCCCAATCGGTGTTGATCACGAGAGGCAGTGCCGCCGCGGCGCCGCTCGCCGCGCCGAGGAGCATGCCGTCAGCGGGCTCGCTCTCCTCGCCGGTGAGGCGTGAATACAGGGCGGCGATGGTCACCACGATGCCGATCGCAACGGGCCGCAGCGCCGGGGCGGGATCGAACAGGCGGACGAGCACGCCCGCGGCGATGCCGGCGAACAGCGGCGTGGCGGAGGCGTGCCAGAAATCGCTGTCGAGCGTCTTGAAGAAGCGCACCACCGCGATGGCGATGAACAGCGACATCACCAGGACCAGCGCCAGAACAGGATCAGACATTCGCTTGGGCTACGCTCCCGGGAAATCAGAGCGAATCGGATGCCGGGTGAAGTACAGCCGCGACCGGTCGATGTCGCTCCGGATCTGATTCGTCAGCTCGAGTGCCGAACGGAACTGCTGCTCGCGCCGAAGCAGCTTGTGAAAGTAAACCCGCACCGTGTCGCCATAGACGTTGGAATCGAAGTCGAGGATGTGGCTTTCGATCGTCGTGGCGTAATTCTCGTACAGCGTGGGGCGAACGCCGATATTCGTGACGCTCTCGAAACAGCGCTGAAAGCTTTCGAAACGTGATGTGGTGACGTAGACGGCGGAGCCGGGGAAGAGATCGTTCGCCGGATCGACGTTCACGGTCGGGAAGCCGATCTTCCGCCCGAGACGCCGGCCGGTGGCGACCCGGCCGTCGATGAAATACGTGCGGCCAAGGGCCAGCGTCGCGATGCGCAGAGCGCCTTTGTTGATGGCGTCGCGCACAAGCGAGCTCGAAACGCGAATGCCGCGAATGCGCACGTCGTCGACGCCGGCGACGGTGAATCCATGCTTTCGTCCGGACTCCTGAAGCTTGGCCAGGGTGCCTTCGCGCCCCGCGCCGAAGCAGAAATCGCGTCCGATGCGGATCTCGGTGACCTGCAGCGCGCGCGCCAGAAACTCATCGATGAAGCGGTCAGCGGTCCACCGCGAGAAATCGTGAGTGAACGGCACCACGAGCATCGCATCGACCTCCATGGCCCGCAGCAGTTCTTCCTTCTGCGAAAGGGTCAGAATCTGCTTTGGGGCCCGGTCCGGTGCGACGATCGACAGCGGGTGAGGGTCGAACGTGATCACCGCGGACGGGCGGCGCAGCTCCCGGGCGCGGGCCACGACCGAGCGGATGATGGCCTGATGGCCGATGTGCATCCCGTCGAAATTTCCAATCGTTGCGATGCAGCCGCGCGGCAGGTCGGTTTGCTTCAAAGGGTCGTGCAGGACCAGCATTGGGAGTGATGATACGAATCCTTGCCGTCTCCGCGATACTCCTTCCGATGATCTCTTCCGCGCAACCCGCCCGCCACCGCGCGCGGGACCTTGGCGTCGTCACCGGAATCCTGCCCACCGGAGCGCTCAACGCGATCACGGATGTCGCGGGCGTCAGAGTCGGCCACACGACGATTCTTCGTGAGGCGACGCGAACGGGTGTCACGGCCATTCTGCCGCACGGCGGCAACCTTTTCCGCGACAAGGTACCCGCGGCGGCGTTCGTGGGGAACGCGTTCGGCAAGCTGATGGGATCGACGCAGGTCGAAGAGCTGGGCGAGATCGAGACGCCCATCCTGCTGACGAACACGCTCGCCGTGCCCCGCGTCGCCGATGCGCTCATCGATTACATGCTCGCGCTGCCCGGCAATGAAGACGTCAAGTCGATCAATCCCGTCGTCGGCGAGACGAACGACGGCCGGCTGAACGACATCCGCGCGCGCGCGATCACTCGTGACGATGTTTTCGCCGCGATTCGCAACGCGCACGGCGGTGCGGTGGAGGAGGGGAGCGTCGGTGCCGGTACGGGAACGATCGCGTTCGGCTTCAAAGGCGGGATCGGCACTTCCTCACGGAAGTTACCGGAGAAGCTCGGTGGCTACACGGTCGGCGTTCTCGTGCAGACGAACTTCGGGGGAATCCTGACCATCAATGGAGCCCCGGTCGGGAAAGAGCTCGGGCAGTACTACCTGTCGCAGGAGCTGGGCTCGATCATGATCGTCATCGCCACAGACGCGCCGGTCGACGCACGCAATCTCAAGCGGATGGGCGCGCGCGCGATGATGGGTCTGGCGCGCACCGGCGCCGCGGGAACGAACGGCAGCGGCGACTTCGCGATCGCGTTCAGCACCGTGCGAAACGCGTCCTCTCTCGTCCCGAACGATTCGATGTCGCCGCTTTTTCTCGCCACGATCGAGGCCACCGAAGAGGCGATCAACAACTCGCTGTTCATGGCCACGAGAGTCGGCGATGTCGAGCCGCTGCCGATCGATCGGACGCTGGAGATCCTGGGGAAGCACGGAGCGATCAGGGGTAAGTGACGTGATCGCCCGCCACGACTGCATGCTCATTCATCTCATGCTCCTGACGGGAATGCGGCCCCAGAATGTGCACGACCTCGAGGCCGCGGCGGACGAGCTCGTCGGACAGCAGATTGCGATGACACCGCCACGGCACGGCCTCGGCGCACATGTAGGCGGTGGTCTGGTCCGAATCGAGGAGGCGGTCGACGGCGCGGCGGAATTCCTCGGTGGCCATGTAATCCGCGTAGGCGCGAAACTGCTCGTTGCGCCAGGCCTTGTTCAGCGAGTCGCCGAGAGGCTTACGGCGGCCGCCCAGGTCCTCGAAGTGGACGTACGCGATTCCGTTCTCGGGAAGCGACTTCGCCAGCGCCTCGCGCGAAAAATGCGGGTAGCGGCGCGATCCGGGATAGCGGCGGATGTCGGCCAGCCGCGTCACGCCGTTCTCCTTCAGGAGGGCGACGAGCTCATGCAGCTCGCGGGTGGAATGCCCGATCGTGTAGATCCGATTAGACATACCGTACCTTATCCATGAGTATGTCCTTCTACGCGGAACACGCGAAGCAGCTCAAACAGGATCTCGCCCAGGAGATTCCGGCCGAGGAGCTGCGGCGCCTGCACCAGAAGAGGCCGCTGCTCCATGCATTGCTGGCGGCTTTGAATTTCGGAGTCCTGATCGCCAGCGGGGCCGCCATCGTGCTGCTCCACCGCTGGTACTTCTGGCTGCCGCTCGCGGTGATCGCCGGCTTCGCGGTGTTCGATTTCACGGTGCTTCTCCACGAGGTCGTGCACCGCGCCGTCGTGCAGAAATCGGATGACCGCCTCTACCGCGTGCTCGGTCTCCTTTACGCGGTTCCCAGCGGAATCTCCGCTTCGCAGTTCACGCGCTGGCATCTCGACCACCACGCCGGCCTCGGATCGAACGAAGAAGATCCGAAGCGGCACTGGCTCTCGCCGAAGCGGAACGCGCGCTGGCTGAAGGCGCTCTACTTCACGCCGGCGTTGTTTCCGATCTATTTCCGCGCCGCGGCGAGGGAGACCGTCTCCTACGAGCCGGAGCTGCGCAAGCGGATCGGGGCGGAGAGGCTGGCCACGATCGCGTTTCAGCTCGGCGTGTTCGCTCTGATCGCTTCGATCGGCGGCTGGTTCATCGCATTCAAGCTGTACGTCGTCCCGGTGTTCTTCGTCTTCCCGGTCGCGTTCGCGTTGAATCGTCTGGGCCAACACTACGACATCGATCCCACCGATCCGGCGAAGTGGTCGACGCTCATGAAAGGCTCCTGGTTCTGGGATTACGTCTTCCTCTACTCGAACTACCACCTCGAGCATCATTACTTCCCCGGTGTTCCGTTCTACAACCTGCCGAAGCTGCAGAAGCTGCTGATGCCGTTCTACGCGAAGCGCGGAATCGCCGCGCATTCGTACGGCGAGCTGGTGTGGGAGTGGCTGGCGCTCAACAAGCAGCCGCACTCGAACTGGGAGCTCGCACCGTCAGCGGCGTACGGGACCGAGGTATCGGTCGAGCCAGGCAAGTGATTCTTTCGTGACCTCGAGACGCGGCGGCGCGTGCCCGCTCTCGTAGACGACGTATTTCTTGTCCGCCTCGGGCGTTCCGATCGTCCGCAGCATCGGGAGTTGCGATGTCTCGACGGGGAAGAAATGGTCGTAGCGCGCATTGAGCATGAGCACGGGCTGCTTCATCCGCGGCGCGAAGTTGAAGATGTCCGCTTCGGGCAGCGAATGCTGAAAGTCGAACCCACCCGAGATGAAGATGCAGGTCTTGATGCGCGGCTCCACGGCAGCCATCAGCGGCCCCATCTCCCCTCCCCAGCTCATTCCGTCGAACGCGAATCTTCCGTGATCGATGTCCGAACGCGTTTCCAGGTAATCGATCGATCGCCGCAGGTCCTTCGCCCAGGCGATGACGTGGTCGCGATAGAACGCCGTCATGGCCGGGTAATCGGACGTGAGCTTGTCGCGGCGCTCGTACGTTCCTTTGTAGATCGGGAACATCAGAGCGCGGCCCGATTTCGGAACGAAGTCGCCGTACGGACCGGGTGAGCTTCCGATCGAATCGGTATGGATGGCATTCGAACCGGGAAAGAAGATCACCGTCTGATACGGAGGCCGTGCGTTCTTCGGAAGGTACAGGTAGGCGAGCACGCGCTCATTGCCGTACGCGGCGTCGAACGAGATCTTCTGGACCGTCCACGATTCCGGTTTCGGGTCGGTTGACTCGATCACGGCGTTCAGCGGTGTTCGATCGTATGAGTAGAGGCTACGGTAGGCCTCGAACACTTCGTCGGAAGCGGGCTTTTCCTTGGAGAAATCGCGCAGCGGAATCCAGATCGCGCGCTCCGCGTCGCGAGGAATGCCGTCCGCGGACAGGACTTTCATGGTGCGGAAGCCGAACGTCGCCGGGCGCGCCCAGACGTTCTGCGCGTCCTGATCGATGAACATGTAGTTCGGCTCGTTCCAGGCACCGCCCAGGATGTAGCGCTTCCCGGGCTCCGCTTCGTTCGAGCACCACTCCTTGAGGTTGCCGGCCATGTCGTACGCGCCGTATTGGCCGATCGATCGATGGCTGCCGGGGGCCCACGGTCCGTGACCACCGAAGTTGCTCGCCGGAACGACGACCGGGCTGGTTTGTGTCTGCGCGGCGCCGTTCCAATGAAAGATGGTCGGCAGACGCTTTCCTGCGAATTCCGCGTAGGCCGCAGCTTCGAACCAGCTCACGCCGCCGACCGGGTTGTCGGCCTGGCCTTTCGGGAAATCGCCGACCTCCCACGTCGCCGGTCCGGGACTGCCGGTGCTGTCGACGAACTCGCCCATCGCGGTCTCGAAGGGCACCGGATGGCCGTCCTTGACGAACGGCTGCTTCCAGTACTCCCGTTTCTGATAACCGCCGGCGTCGACGAACTTCTTGTAATCGGCGTTCGTGACTTCGAACTTGTCGATGAGGAAATCGCCGAGCTGCACGGGGTCGAGGTGATCGAGTCCGGGAATGCTCAGCTCGAACTGCCCGGCCGGAACGTGAACCATTCCCGGCGGAATCGTCCCCTCACGATCCAGAACGGCCTTCAGACGAAAGCGGAACCCCCACCATGGGCCGACGCGATAGGCAGGTAAGTAGCCTTTCTTTTCGAGCTTCCACCGATAGAACGTCCCGCGCGGTGCCGCCGCATCTTTCAAGGGTGTGCGGCCGAGGAGCTCCCACTCGTTCTCCGGGGCGCCGTACTTCGCAAAGTAGACATTCGCGCCCGTGGGATTCGAATCGGCCGTGATGAGCAGCGTCATTGCGGACCAGAGGTTTTTCAACCTCGGATCGTCGGGAACGATTGACTGCGCCGTGCGAGCAATGCGAACGGCCTCGGTGAACCGATCCGCCTCGACCAGCCTGGCGACTTCGGGAATCGCGGTCTGCGTCGCCCACCTCTGCCGGCTCCACTTCTGCCAGGCGGGCACGAGAAGCACGCCGGCGAGGAGAACGACTCCGGCGGCGATGCTCCAGGGCACGGCTGATGAGCGTTTGCCCGGGCGAGCGGTCTGCACCTCTCCCGAGACGAACACGCTGAGGTCGCGAATGACCTCCTCCGCATCCGGATAGCGTTCGTCGCGTTTTTTTGCGAGCAGGCGTTCGAGAATCCGATCGATCTCGAGCGGCACCGCGGCGACCGAGGAAGCGGGAAGCGGTGCGCGGTGAAGGATCGCGTCGGAGATCGCGATCATCGAGCTGCCTTCGAACGGGAGTCTTCCCGTCAGCAGCTCGTAGAGCACCACGCCGAGGGAGAAGAGATCGCTCCGGCCGTCCACAGTCAATCCGAGGAGTTGCTCCGGCGACATGTAGTGAACGGTGCCGAGCGTCACGCCGCTTCGAGTGAGGCGCGCCTCGGTCTCCTCGACGTCGCCCACGTCGCTCACCACGGGACGGGCCAGGCCGAAATCGAGAACCTTCACCTGTTTGCGCGGCGTGATCATGATGTTCGACGACTTGATGTCGCGATGGATGATCGAGTGCCGGTGTGCCTCGCCGAGCGCGTCGGCGATCTGGAGCGTGATGGCGATGGCCTCGTTCGCGGGCAGCGGCCCGGCCGCGAGCGTCTCGTGCAGCGTCTTGCCGTCGATGTACTCCATGACCAGCACGTGCTCGCTGCCGATCTCCGCGAGATCGTGAATCGTGCAGATGTTCGGATGATTGAGCGACGATGCGGCAAGGGCCTCGCGGCGGAGGCGCTCCCGTCTCTCGGGATCGTTGAGCAGCGATTCCGGCAGACGCTTGATGGCGACGATGCGATTGAGACGCGTGTCGCGCGCCTTCCACACCTCGCCGAAGCCGCCTTTCCCGAGAAACTCGAGAATTTCGTACTGACCGAGAGTCTGAGACACCGGCGGCCTTGCGCCGGCGTCAGCCGCCCGTTGGGTATCGCTCATGAAGGCCTACAGTGTAGGCCGTGGGCGCCTCAGCCGGCCAGTTCTTTGAGCGACCGCTCCATCCGCCGAATGCCCTCGCCTGCCTCATCCATCGAGAGATTCAGAGCCGGACGAAACCGTGCTGAGCAGTGCCCGGACGCCAGCACCATCACGTCATTGGCCATGAAGGCCTTGAGCGCTTTGTCGCGAATCTCCTGGCTCGGCAGATCGAACGCCGCCATGAGCCCGCGTCCACGCACGTTGGAGACGAGTTTCGGGAACTCCTCAGCGAATCGCTCCAGCTCACCGACGAAGTACGCGCCGACCTTTGCCGCGTTGTCGACGAGCTTCTCCTCCTCGATCACTTCGAAGTAGCGCTGCGAGCGCACCATGTCGGTGAGATTTCCGCCCCAGGTCGAGTTGATGCGGGATTTGACGACGAAGACGTTGTCGGGAATGTCGGAAATGCGGTCGTTCGATGCGAGCCCGCACACCTGCGTCTTCTTTCCGAAGCAGAAGATGTCCGGCTCGATGCCGAAGTGCTGGAATGACCACATCTTTCCGGTGATGCCGACACCCGACTGCACCTCGTCAAAGATCAGGAGCATGTCGTTCTCGTCGCACAGCTGGCGCACGGCACGGAAGAACTCCGGCCGGAAGTGGTTGTCGCCGCCCTCACCCTGGATGGGCTCCATGATGAATGCGGCGATGTCGTCCTTGCGCTCGGCAAGGAACTTCTTCGCCTGCTCGAGCGCGGCGGCTTCGCGGCGCCCGGCATCGGCCAGCGCATCCTTCGTCGCCGGGAAATGGATCTTCGGATTGTCGATGCGCGGCCAGTCGAACTTCGGGAAGTACTGCGTCTTGCGCGGATCGGCGGTGTTCGTCAGCGAAAGGGTGTAGCCGCTTCGGCCGTGGAAACACTCCCGCAGATGCATGATCTGCGTGCCTATTTCCTGTTTGTACCCTTTCCGAAGATTCTTCCGGATCTTCCAGTCGAACGCGGTCTTGAGAGCATTCTCGATGGCGAGCGCGCCCCCCTCGATGAAGAACAGGTGCTTGTTGTGCGACGGAGGGACGGCGATGCGGGAGAACGTCTCGACGAACTCCGCCATGTAAGTGGTGTAGATGTCAGAGTTTGCAGGTTTGTTCAGCGCAACTTCGGCGAGCTTCTCCCGGAACTCGGGAGTGTCGAGCCGGGCGTGGTTGTAGCCGATCGGGATGGACGCGAAATTCGTGAAAAAGTCGAGGACGTTCCGGCCCCGCCGCGCGTCGAACACCCATGAACCGTGTGACTTACGGAGATCCATGACGATCTCATAACCGTCGGCCAGCATGTGCCGCGCGAGCGCCGAATGGACCTCGGCCGGCTGGATGTGTATTCGTCGGTCTGTAATGGTCGAAATGGACATGCAATCCCTCGGCGCCGGATCATAACAGAGCAAAAATCGGCCCCGGGTGACGCCGAGCGCATAAAATGGCCACGACGGCGTGAAGCGTACCGTCCGCCCACGATGGCCTTCACGCCGAGGCTCCTGCACGGTTGTCCCGGAGCCGCGACTCAGCACTTCTTCGGAGGACACGGATTACATGAAGGACATCGTCATTCTCGGTGGCGCTCGCACGCCGATCGGATCCTTTCTCGGAACTCTCTCTTCGCTCTCCGCCCCCAAGCTCGGATCGATTGCCATCAAGTGCGCGCTCGAGAACTCGCGCCTGCAGGCGGGTCAGATCGAGCAGGTGATCATGGGCAACGTCCTGCAGGCTGCCGAAGGGCAGGCTCCGGCACGGCAGGCGGCGATCGGCGCCGGCATTCCCGTCAACGCCGGCGCGATCACGGTCAACAAGGTCTGCGGCTCGGGCATGAGAGCCGTGATGTACGCGGCGAACGACATTCGCTGCGGCGACTACGAGATTGCCGTCGCCGGCGGGATGGAGTCGATGTCCAACGCCCCGTACGCGCTGACGCAGGCGCGCGCCGGCTACCGCATGGGCAACGGAAAGATGATCGACGTGATGATCCACGACGGTCTGTGGGATCCGTACGGCGACAAGCACATGGGAAATTGCGCCGAGGCGTGTGCGGCGAAGTACGCGTTCACGCGCGAGCAGCAGGATGACTATGCGCGCGAGTCGTACCGTCGCGCGCAGGATGCAATCAAGTCCGGCAAGTTCAAGAAGGAGATCGCGGTCGTCGAAGTGGTGGGGAAGAAGGGAACCTCGGCCGTCATCGACGACGAGGAGCCTTTCGCCGCTCCGCTGGACAAGATGGGCGCGCTGAAGCCTGCCTTTCAGAAGGAAGGCGGCACGGTGACAGCGGCGAACGCCTCGAAGATCAACGATGGTGCGGCGGCGCTCATCGTCACGTCCGACACATTTGCATCGAAGCACAACCTGAAGCCGATCGCGCGAATCGTCGCGCACTCCAGCCACGCACAGGAGCCGGAGTGGTTCACCACGGCACCGGGCAAGGCGATCGAGCTCGTTCTGAAGCGCGCAAACATGAAGATCGGCGACATCGATCTCTTCGAGGTCAACGAAGCGTTTGCCGTGGTCG
This sequence comes from Thermoanaerobaculia bacterium, assembly GCA_035468985.1. GTDB lineage: Bacteria > Acidobacteriota > Thermoanaerobaculia > Gp7-AA8 > Gp7-AA8 > DASVHS01. Next base: position 172,761 of record DATISF010000001.1, on the reverse strand, counting down.
CTCTTGCGGCGATGAAAGACACGGGCATTCCGTTAGCGAAGCTGAACGTGCACGGCGGTGCCGTTGCGCTCGGACATCCGATCGGCGCGAGCGGCGCCCGCCTTCTGGTGACTTTGATTCATGCGCTTCAGGACAGAAAGCTGAAGCGTGGACTGGCCGCGATCTGCATTGGCGGCGGCGAAGCGACGGCCATGATCGTCGAGACGATGTAGGCGCGGAATCGCCGCCGACAGGAGGAACGCCATGCGTTTTCGAATGGTGGTGTGCGTCGCCGTACTGTTGCTCGTCTCGCCGGCGGTTTTCCCGCAATCGAATCGGGTCTCGATCTACCTCACGAATCCGGGAGTCACGTCGAGTGACTACCTCGGCACGCACTACACCGGCGGAGGTGGTCTGTCGCTGAGTCATTCCATGACGCCGCGATTCACGATGGTGATCGCCGCTGCCGCGGAGCGCGATTACTCCGGGTACGTGGCCTTCAATCGCGATGGTTCGGTCCGCGAGAAGTACTCTGTCGGGTACACGACCTATCCGATCGATCTGCTCGCGCAGTACCAATTCCGCACCGACGGGCGATGGAAGCCGTACGCCGGCGCCGGTTTGCGTTACGCGAATCGGCCGCGGATGTTCATGACCGGATCGGAGCTCGTTCCGGAGCTGAATGGCGGCGTGATGTTCACGGTGACGCCGCGCCTCGGGATCGTGCTCGACGGGCGCTGGTCGGGAACACGCCACACGAGTTGGAATCCGATGCTCAAGGCCAGCGCCGGTCTGAACTGGGGATTCTGATCAGGTCAGCGCGTCCGCCAGTCCGCGAAGGTCGCGAAACTCGTGCGTCGGCGTGCCGCCGGCGAGCGGCCGCCCCGACTTGCGGTTGATCCACGCGTTGGCGATGCCGAGTGCGTTTGCCGGAACGATGTCGTGCTCGTTGCTTTGAGCGGCGTGCAGCCAGCGCGCGGCGCCGACGCGCTCGCGCGCGGTGAGGAAGTGCATCGGCGCGGGCTTGTACGAGCCGACCTGTTGCGCCGTGACGATCAGATCGAAATCGACGGTGAAGTGCCGGCGCGTCGACGACAGCAGATCATCATCGATGTTCGAGAGGATGCCGAGGCGGATGCCGGCGCCGCGCAGTCGCTCGAGAGCGGGGTTCGTGTCGTCGAATGGCCGCCATTGGGGAAGCGAGTCGGCGAGAAACCCGCCATATGTCACGCGCCAGCCGAGAGCGTGGCCGGTGCGCAGCGCTGTTTCGGCCAGAACGTCGCGATAGCTTCGATAGCTCTCGCCCTCGACCACTCGCTCCACGTCGGCATACGCGGGAATGATGAGGGACGGATCGAGACGCACGCCGTCTTCGGCAGCTGCCGCGAGGAACGCCGAACGAATGCCAGTCTCCCAGTCGATGAGCGTTCCGTAACAGTCGAATGTGACGAAATCGAACTGTTTTCCCACGGCTGCAATTATCCCCCTGCCAAATCCCGTGAGACAGGTCACAATGGACGTTAAGTCAACGGCCCTACATTAGTTAGCGATATTTGCGGGGTCGTCCCCCCTCGGTTAAGCTCTTCCAACACGGTCGAAATGCAAGCAGCTGCACGGAATCTGCGCACAATGGAGCGTTTTCTCCTCGCTCCTCCTCTCGCGGCGAACTTCCTGTCCTCGCCGGTGGCGGTGTGCGACATCTCTGCGCGCGGCGCACGCTTCAAACATGAGAAACCGCTCGAGACCGGAAAGAAGGGCGTGCTGAAGCTCCCGATCGAAGGACGCCCATCGCCACTCACGCTGGAAGCGGTGGTGGTCTGGTCGCAGGCCGACAGCGGTGCGCCGGGCCAGTTCGTATCTGGCGTGCGCACATACGGCCCGCCCGAGATCATCAGCTCTCTGATCGCGCAGCTGCAGACGTCGAAGCGGTCGAATCGCATCGAAGAGCTTCGCTCCTCGGATCGCTTCTTCGTCATGCCGTCGCTCGAAGGGACGTATGGCGGCGCGAAGGTGAAGATCGAGAACCTTTCCGCCCGCGGCGCAGGAATCGAGATGATGCAGCAGGCTGCCCGCGGCACCACACAGCCGCTGTCGTTCCACGTTCCGAACTCCGAGCTCGAAGTCTCGGTGGGCGGGCAGATCGTCTGGACGTCGCTCAAAGCGATCAGCGGTGGTGACGTGAAGTCGTACCGAGCCGGACTGCACATCAGCGAGAAACCGGAGCTGGTCCGCCTGGCGATCGCTCTTCTCTGCGAAGCCGGCCGCGCCAGCCTCGACACGCAGTCGCTCGTCCTCAAGCTCAAGATCATGCGGGCGCGTGCGCGGCAGTTCGCGCCGACGTACAAATCGATCGAAGCGTCCGGCGTTCCCGCCGAGCAATATCTGCTCATTCAGGGCGTGCGCGAGGAACTGCGCCTCAATCCCGAAGAGGCCATGCACTGGTATCGCCGGGCGCGGCTGATCATCAACGATCCGAAAACGCGCGCCAGTGCTCCGATGATCGCCGACCATCCCGATGCGCTCGCGGTGTGGGAGTACCTCGACCGGACGATCGATGCGTCGATGATCGGACGCGCGTTCAATCTGCGCGGCTGATCGCCTCGACGTTCCGCTTCATCCCTTCCAGCTTCGCTCTTTTGATTGCACTCCTGGTGAAGAGCCGGGAGAAATCGGACTGTTGAAAGCGGAGAAGGTCCGTGACCGGCGTGGCGCGATACTCGTCGCGCGGAAGGAACGCCGGATGCGGTTCGAGCGGTGCCTCGTTCCACGGACAGGCTTCCTGGCAGATGTCGCAGCCGAAGGCGTTGCCGGCGAGATCGACGTCGGGCAGCGGACCGCGATGCTCGATCGTCGCGTAGCTGATGCAGAGTTCCGAGGCGACGGTCCGGTCGGGCAGGATCGCGTGCGTCGGACAGGCATCGAGACAGCGCGTGCAGGAGCCGCAGCGATCGGAGACTTCACCACCGCCGATGTCGTTCTCGAGTGACGTCAGAAGCGTCCCGATGAAGAAGTACGAGCCGTGCTCTTCGTGGATGAGCATTCCATTCCGGCCGATCCAGCCAAGACCCGCCTGCGCCGCAGCGGATCGGTCGGAGAGAGGACCGGTATCGACGTAACGCCACGTCTTTCCGACGACGACCTGCTCGAAGTGGCGAAGGATGCGGTCGAGGACGTCGTGGTAATCGTCGCCCAGGGCATAGCGTGCGATGTGTCCGGAGAGGCCACCCTGCGGGCGCTCGTTCGAATAAGGCACCAGGATGACCACGATCGATTTCGCCCACGGAAAGCGCGCCGCGGGATCGTTCCGGATGGCGACGTTCTTCTCCAGATAGCGCATCGTCGCGTGATGGCCGCTGCCGATCCATTTCTCGAAGATCGCGGAGTGCTCGTCGCGGAGATCGGCCGCACCGACGCGTGCCACGCCGTGCTTCTTGGCCACCGCCATGACGGCCGGCCAAACGTCGGAGAGTCTCTGGATCGTCATCCTGAGCGAAGCGAAGGATCTCGTCGACCGAGACTCTTCGCTTCGCTCAGAGTGACGTGCTTCTTGTGCCTTTGCGCAGCGTGAACGTCGCCACTTCCGGGCGGCAGAGAATCCGCACCGGCGGGATCGCACCGATGCCGCGGCTGACGTACATCAACACGCCGCCCACGCGGTGAAATCCATCCGCATAACGGCTCTCGTGCATCGATGGGACGACAACGGCGCCGAAGAACGGGAACCGGATCTGCCCGCCGTGGGTGTGACCGCACAGCAGGAGATCGATCCGCTGACCGTCGAGAATGTCGATGGCATCGGGATGATGAGTGACGCCGATCCGGGGACCCGGCTTCACTCCCGCGAATGCAGCCACGACGTCGGGCTCGCCGCGGTAGATCTCATCGATGCCGATGACTGGCAACTCCACTCCATCCCGCCGAATCAGGTGCGAGCGGTTGATGATGAACTCGACACCCCGGGCACTCATCGCTCCTTTGACTTCCTCGCCGTGAGCCCAGTAGTCGTGATTGCCGAGCACGGCCAGCACGCCATCGCGCGCCGTGAGATCGGTCAGCAGCACGTCGGCCATCAGCGGGATGTGCCGGCGCCAGGTCACGAAATCGCCGCCGAGGAGGATGAGGTCGGGATCGAAGCGGCTCACCTGCGCGACGATCTCGCGGTAGAACGTGCGCCGAACGAAACCGGCGACGTGCGTGTCGGTGAGGAAGGCGATGCGATAACCCTCGAACGCGGAGTCGAGATCGTCGATGAAGACATCGTTGTGCGTGACCTCGATGTCGTAGACGTCGTTGTGCGCGCCGAGCCGGCGCAGAACCGCGATCGGCATGTGCGCCTTGCGGAGACGGATGATGTCTGACGGATTGCGGCGCACGCCGCGAACGCGCTCGGGATTGGCGTTGAGGCGCGCGCGATCGATGATCCAGTACATGCCGACCGATGCCGCGATGACCAGCCAGAGGGCACCGACCTTCGCCAGCGTTGTGGTCGGCTGCTCCGTGAGCCATGTGATCCATTGATGCACCGGCCAGAAGAGCGCGGTTAGGAACAGGAGTATCGGAGGAACGATGTAGAGCAGAGGCTTCCACGGATTCTTCTCATGCCGGTGGCTGCCGAAGACGACCCGATTGATGATGAAGAGGAAGATGCGCGCATCGCCGAGAAGGGCGAAGACCACGAGCAGGAAGAAAACAACGTGAGCGGTCACCGATTACAGTCGATCAAGAATCGGACCGATGGTGTTTTCCGGAACGCGAATGGTTCCCAGCGTCTCCGCCGTCTTCACCGTTCCGTGATCGTCCGAGCCGCCGGTCGTGAACTTGCCGCGGAACCTCGCCAGGTTCGCGTACATCTCACGACTGGCTTCGTCGACGTCCGGATGCAGCACCTCGATCGCGTCAACGCCCTGATCGAGGATCAGCGGCACGATGTGCTCGTGATTGGGATAGAGGGTCGGATGGGCGATTGACGTCAGGCCGCCGGCGGCGTGAATGAGGGTCACGGCCTCGTCGATCCGGAACCGTTCCTTCTCGACATACGCCGGTTTGCCCGCACCGATCAGCCGGTCGAACGCCTCGGCGACCGTGGCGACATATCCAGCCTCAACCAGCGCGCGTGCCACGTGCGGCCGGCCCATCGCGCCGCCTGCTGCCAGCTGCTCGACGCGGGCGTGATCGATCCTGAATCCGAGGGTGGCCAGGCGCTCGACCATCCGCTTGCCACGATCCGCACGGGTGTTGCGGAAGGAGCGCAGCCGCGCCTCGATGCGGTCGTCGAGCGGGTCGAACGCGTAGGCGAGGATGTGGATGTCGTGACCCTCCCACGCGCACGACAGCTCGACGCCGGGCACGAGCTTCACGTCGCGTGAATCAGCATAAATTTTACTTTCAAAATATGCTGCGAGATTATCATGATCACTAATCGAGACGATCGTGATCCCGTTCGCCCGCGCCACATCGATCACCTCGCGCGACGACCGAGTCCCATCCGAGTGGTGGGTGTGCGTGTGGAGGTCCGCGTAGCGCATGGGAGGGGCAATGGTACATTGCGCTCGTGATCGAGGCGATGCGTCCAGACGACTGGCCGGCTGTCCGCGCGATCTACCTCGAAGGGATCGCCGGCGGGAACGCCACATTCGAGACCGAGGGGCCGCCGTGGGAACAGTGGGACGCGAAACAGCTGCCCGAGCCGCGACTGGTCTATCGCGATCCGGAAGTCATCGGCTGGGCGGCGCTGTCGCGCGTCTCGCCGCGCGCCTGCTATGCAGGAGTCTGCGAGGTCAGCGTCTACGTCGCCACCTCCGCGCACGGACGCGGCATCGGCTCCCAACTCCTCGGCGCACTGGTCAAAGAGTCGGAAGCGAACGGCATCTGGACGCTGCAGGCCTCGATCTTTCCGGAGAATGAAGCGAGCGTGCAGCTGCATATGCGCTGCGGATTCCGGATCATGGGCCGTCGCGAGCGCATCGCCCAGCTGCACGGCGTCTGGCGTGACACACTGATCCTGGAGCGCAGAAGCTCGATCGTTTAGACCGTCGGCGCGTCCGGCGGCGAGAGTTTCTCGATGATGGCCGCACACCGCGCGCACAGCTCGCCGGCTTCGGCCACTTCTTCGCGATAGTTCCAGCAGCGGCCGCACTTCTTGCCGCGCGCCGGCGCCATGGCCACACCCGCTTTGCCGAGGCCTTTGATCTCGAAGGGCTCGCCCTTGAACTGCGAGAGCGGACGGAAGTCGACGTGCGAGACGATGAACATCTTCGCCAGATCGACGTTCACGTCGCCCACGACTTTGGCGCCGTCGAAATCGCCGAAGATCGTGATGTCCGCCGCCAGCGAGGAGCCGATCTGCTTCGCGTCACGGGCCGGTTCGATGATCCGGTTGACTTCACCGCGGAGCAGGAGGATGCGATCCCAGGCCTCGCGCTGCGTCTCCGTGATCGCAATGTCGATCTTCGGGAAGTCGGTGAGATGCACCGACGGTAGTTTGACGCCGGGAAGCGCCTCGTAGATCTCGTCCGCGGTGAACGACACGATCGGCGCCATGATCGACGCCAGTCCGCGCACGATCTCGTACATGACCGTCTGCGCGCTGCGCCGCGAATGCGAGGCGGGCGCTTCGATGTAGATCGTGTCTTTGGCGATATCGAGATAGATCGCCGAGAGATCGACGGAACACAGCTCGATCAGGCGGCGATAGACGATGTGGAAGTCGTAACTCTCGTAGGCCTGCCAGCAGCGCTGGAACGCCTGCGCTGCGCGATCGAGGGCCCATCGATCGGCGTCGAGGAGCTTGTCGTAAGGCACCGCGTCCCTCTGCGGATCGAAATCGCTCAGATTCGCGAGGAGGTAGCGCGCGGTGTTTCGGATCTTGCGATACGACTCCGACGCGCGCGACAGGATCTGCGGACCGAACAGCATGTCGTCGGTGTAATCGCTGATGGCCACCCACAGACGCAGCACGTCCGCGCCGTCCCGCTTGATCACGTCCTGCGGCGAGAGCGCGTTGCCTTTCGACTTCGACATCTTGTCGCCCGCTTCGTTCAGCACGAACCCGCAGGTGACGACCTGCTGGAACGGCGCGCCGCCTTCGATGGCCGTTCCGATGAGCAGCGATGACTGGAACCAGCCGCGATGCTGGTCGTGGCCCTCGATGTACACCGCCGCCGGCCACGTCAGCTCCGGACGCCGCTTCAGCACGGCGATGTGCGAGCATCCCGAGTCGAACCAGACGTCGAGAATGTCGAGCTCCTTGCGGAACTCGACGCTGCCGCACTTGCACTTCTGGCCGGCCGGCAGGAAATCCGTCGCCGGGCGCTCGTACCAAGCGTCGGCACCTTCGGTACGGAAGATCTGTTCGACCTTGTTGAAAAACTCCGGCGAGGTGATCGACTGGTTGCACTGTTCGCAGTACAGGACGGTGATCGGAACGCCCCACAGCCGCTGACGCGAGATACACCAGTCGGGGCGGTTCCCGACCATCAGCGACATCCGCTCTTCGCCCCACGCCGGATGCCACTTCGTGTTGTGGATCTGTTCGAGCGCGCGGCCGCGCAGCTTCGTCTCGTCCATCGAGATGAACCACTGCTCCGTCGCCCGGAAGATGATCGGGTTCTTGCAGCGCCAGCAGTGCGGATACGAGTGCGTGATCGTATCCGCGTGCACGAGCGCGGTCCGCTCACGCAGATGCTCGATGATCTTCGGGTTCGCCTTGAAGACGTGCATCCCGGCCCAATGCGGCACGTCGGCGGTGAACTCGCCACGATGATTGACCGGCGTGTAGATCTCGAGGCCGTAACGCTGGCCGGTGTAGAAGTCGTCGGAGCCGTGACCCGGCGCGGTGTGCACGAGTCCCGTGCCGGCGTCGAGCGTCACGTAATCGCCGAGGACGAAGACGCCCTCGCGCGGAAGAAACGCGTGGCGATAGCGGAGATGCTCGAGCGACGAGCCCTTGTAGATCTTGCCGGCCTTGTAGTCATTCCAGCCGAAGATCTTCGTGACCGTCGGGACGAGATCATTCGCCAGGATGTAGTTGACGCCATCGTGCTGGACGATCGCGTAATCGAAATCGGGCTTCACGGCGATGGCCAGATTCGCCGGCAGCGTCCACGGTGTCGTCGTCCAGATCACCGCGTACAGCGGAATCTCGAGCGGCAGGCCGAGACTCTTCGCCGCCTCGTCGGTCATCCGGAAGCGGACGTAGATCGACGGCGAGGTGTGATCGAAGTATTCGACCTCCGCCTCTGCCAGCGCGCTCTGGTCGTACGTGCACCAGTGCACCGGTTTGAGGCCTTTGTAAACCGCGCCGGTTTCCATGAATCGGCCAAGCGCCGCGGCGATGTCGGCTTCGTAGTTGAAGTCCATCGTCATGTACGGATGGTCCCAGTCGCCGATGATGCCGAGGCGGACGAAATCGCGGCGCTGGATGTCGACGTAGTTCGCGGCGAACTCGCGGCACTTGCGGCGGAACTCGACCGGCGTCATCTCCTGCTTGTTGAGGCGCTGCTTCTTGTCGATCGCGCTTTCGATCGGCAGACCGTGGCAGTCCCATCCCGGCACGTAGGGCGAGTCGAAACCCATCATCGTGCGCGACTTCACCACGATGTCCTTCAGGGTCTTGTTCAGGGCGTGGCCGATGTGGATCTCGCCGTTCGCGTACGGCGGTCCGTCGTGCAGCACGAACTTCGGGCGCCCTTTCGATTTCTCGCGGATCAGGCGATACAGATCCATCGTCTGCCACTGCTCGAGCCGCTTGGGCTCGTTCTGCGGCAGGTTCGCCTTCATGGCGAAGGTGGTCTGCGGAAGGTTGAGCGTTTTCTTGTAGTCGCTCGTCGTCGTGCTCGGCGCGTCGGCCATGGTGACCGGCCAAACTAACAGCGGGTAGCTTTCATTTCAAGGCGATCATCGCGGGCGTCCTTCCGTTCGAGGAGCTCGGAGACGAGAAACGGCGATCCGTCGAGCTCGCCGACGTCAAAGATCGCCACGATGTCCGGGTGCGAGAGCGCCGCGATCGTCTTCGCCTCGCGTTCGAATCGCGCCAGATCCGCCGAGTCCCCGCGAGCACGCGCCGCGCGATCACGTCGAGCAGCTGGTCTGGCTGAGCGTCGATCCGGTGCTCGATCGCGGCGATCCGCGATTTCAGACGATGGCGAAGAACGCCGGTTTCTGATCAGCGTGTCGCGAAGTCCCAAAGCTCCTGGCCGCGCGTGAGAATCGACGCCAGGTCGTCGGCAACGAGGTAGCGTTCCCGAACGAGCTGCATCGTCGCCGCGGTGTAGCGGCCGAGGTAGTCGTAGCGGTCGCGATAGAGCTCGGCGACCCGCGATTTCGGGAAAGGCAGGAACGAGCCGACGAAGCTGGCCCGCTCGTTGGGGAAGCCGATCTTCGGGTCGCGCGGGTTCCAGCCGGTCCACGTCGCAACGGGAACGGCAACGTGCGGCAAGCGGATGCCGGCGATCTCGTTTCCGTCGCGGTCGACCCGCGGAACGAGCGCGACGTAGGATCCGGTGACGCGCGGCGGTTCAGGGCCAACCTCGAATTTGTACGGCTGGTACGGCTTCACGGGCGCGCCCGCCACTTCCGTCGTCAACTCGCTCACATGGGGATAGCGGCTCGGCGGAGGCTCGACGTTGTCGCGGGCCCACTGATCCAAGGCGATGAACATCGCGTGAAGGACCGGCCAATAGTTGCTCGGGTTACGCGGGTTCTGGCCGAGGAGCTCGAGATTGTCGGCTTTCGCCGGAGGCCACGGGCCGCCGATGTGGCTCATGCCCGCGATCGTGTACAGCCGCACGTTCGGCGGCAGCGGCACTTCCGTGACTCCATCCGGCACGTAGGTCAGCGACTCGCCGCGCGACCAGAATTCATATGACGTATTCACGTACATCATTTGCGGCACGACTTTCTCGGCGACCGCTTTTTCGAGAAGCTCCGCGTCGGTGAACGGCGGGATATCGACGGCATAGAACAGCGGAGAGAGAGGCTGCGCGTCGCGCGACGGCTGTGCGAAACGGTGATTGAAGTTGCCTCGGCCTGCCCCGGCAACGACCGGCATGACGGCATCGAAGACCAGTCGGCCCTCTTCATCCGCGTTGAATCCCTGGTAGACCATGTGGCGGAGGAAGCGTCCGGTCTGGGAGATGCCGAAGCCGTAGGCGCGCTTCACGGAGACGATCGCTTTCGGGTCGTGCTTGGCATAACTCACGAAATCGCGTACGGCGGCGAATCCCGTACCGACGACGGCCGGGTCTTTCGCCGTGTAGATCACTTCGTAGATGCGGCCGGGGACGAATCCGCTGTCGAGATGGATCGTCGTCGGATCGGTGAAGCGCCACCGTCTCCGCGGAATCGTCCGCCGCGGTGCGGTCTGCGTCTTGCGCTCGGTGAGCGCAGCCGAGCGTTCCTTGCTATCGGCGACGGGATATCCCGTTCCGCCGATCTGGCCGGAGATCACGTGTCCGAGCGGATGATCGAACGCCTTCTCAGGCACGACGAAATCGGAGCGCACCTTGCCGCTGATTCCCTTCGCCACCGGCGCGTAGAGACGGATCAGGCGAGGATCGTGACGGATGTCGAACTGCCAGCCGACGGAGGCGACTGTGAATCCGTGCCGGATCAGGAAGTCTTCGCGATCGGGATTCATGATCGAACGGCCGCCGCGGTTGGCGATTTCGACGAACATCGCCTCGCTCCCGGTTTTCGGCCGCAGGATCTCGAAGTCGGCGCTGAACTCGACCTCGCCCGCAGCGTTGCGTGAAGCACGGTCGACATCGACGATGGGCTGGTTGTGCGGGTTCGCCGGATCGAGTGCGAAGAACATCTGCCCGGCGATCCGTTCGTACGTGCCGCCGCGGATGTCCGTGCGTTCGGTGATCTCCACGCGCGCCACGCGCGCGAAGAGAGGAGTGGCCAGCAGGAGGAGAGCCGCGAAAATGCGCCGCATGGCGCGAAAAGTCTACATCCCGCCGGCCAACACCACGCGCGGCTTGTAGACGCGCAGGCGCTCACCGGGATGGAGTCTCGCGCGACGGTTCAGATCGTTGAGATCGCGCAATTCCTCGACCGACAGCCCGTGCTTCCTGGCGACGGAGTAGAACGTGTCGCCCTTGCGGACCTTGTAGTAGACCTTGGCGTCGTTGTAGTGCGCGAGCAGCGTCCCGAGCTCGCGGGCGCGAACCGGCAGATAGATCGCGTCGCCTTCACCGACGGATTTCGCCGAGCGCAGCGCGTTCATCGCCAGGATCGTCTCCGGCCTCGTTCCGAGTGCTTCGGCGAGCTTGCGCACGCTGTCGTTTTCCCGCAGCGTGAACGAGCAGACTGCGATGTTCGCGTCGTCCTTCTTCATCGTCGCCGCGCGCGAGGCAACAACCTCGGCGACCTTCTGCGGAACGCGCAGCACGCTTCGGCCCGGCGGAAGGAGACCGTACCGCAGCGCGGGATTCATCTGACGCAGCAGATCGTGATCGACACCGGTCACGTCCGCGACATAGGTGAGCGAGAGCGGACCTTCGACCGTGACCTCCTGCTCGTCATCATCTTCCGGAGTGCCGAGGCGGAAGCCGTAGGTTTCGGGATCGCTGGCGATGAGAAGGGTGGCGTAAAACGTCGGCACGTAGCCGCGCGTTTCCTTCGGGATCGCGGCCTCGTCGAGAAGCTCCCAGAACGTGGTCGCGCCGGTCGACTGCATCGCCCGATGGATGCGGCCGGGCCCGGCGTTGTACGCCGCCAGAACCAGCGGCCAGTCGTTGAACTGGCGATAGAGGTCGCTGAGATACGAGGCGGCAGCGCGTGCGGAGAGCGCGGGATCGGCGCGCTCGTCGACCCACCAGTCGACGCGCAGCCCGTATTCGCGCGCGGTGTCGGGCATGAACTGCCAGATGCCGTGCGCTCCGGCGCGCGAGGTCAGCAGCGGCAGGTACGCGCTTTCGATCACCGGCAGATAGGCGAGGCCCTTGGGCAGCCGGTACTCCCGGAGAGCGGCATCGATCGTCTTCTTGTAGCGGGCGGACCGGATCAGCGACGTCTGGATGTCGTCGCGCATCTCCGTCGTGAACAGATTCAGCGCGGCGCGGATCGAGCGGTGCCCGGGAATGGGAATGGAGGCCGCGGCCTCGAGATCGACAAGGGGAGCCTTGAGCGGCTTGTGCTCGAGCGCGACGATCTCGTCATAGGTTTTCTGAAGATCGAGCCGCAGCGCCGCCGCATCCGAGGCCCGAGGCCCGCGGCCCGCGGCCTGGGGAGCGGGCGGGCGCGCAGTCGTCGCGCATGCCGCAATGAGCAATGCCGCCGCCGGCAACAGGCGTCGCACGTTGTTCATACCCACCCCTCGCTTCCCGCGCTAACTCTGGTCGATTCTGAGATTGACGGACAAGGACTCGATATCGGCGTTCTCGTCGAGCTCCACGGTCTGCTCCTGCTGCCCGACGACCGCGCCGTTGCTATCGTGAAAGGATAGCGTAACTTTCAGGGCATGGGTCTGCGCGAGCACGTCCGCGGGGACGCTGACGTTGATGGCCTTATGGATCTCGACCCCGGGGCCTGCCGGCGCGGCCTTCGCTGCCGCTTTCGGGGCCTTCTCCTTTTTCGGAGTGGTTCCCGCGGTGGCGCGCTTGCGCAGCGCCTCCAGTTCGGCGAGCACGTCGATCGTCGAACGGACCTTCACGTGCTTGACCGGCGCCGTCTTGGCTGGTTTCTCGGCCTCGCTGAATTCGATCTCGGGCTCGGGGGCCGCAGGCGGCGTGGGCGTCGAAGACTCGGCGTGCGGCGCCACTTCATCGTTCGCGGCGACTTCCTCGATCGGTTCTTCTTCTACCGCGATCTGCATGCTCTGCGGGACGGTGTGCGTGGAGACGCTCGCCGCCGCTGCCGGCTTGGCCGGAGCCGTCCCGGGAGCGGTTGTCGTGCCCATCGCGCTCGTGGAGGCCGGAGCCTGCGGCTCGCGGGCCGTCTCGCTTTTCACGCGGAACTGCGCGACGTCGGTGAGCTTCCGCGGCCCGGCCTTCGCCGGTTCCTCGCCGGTCATGCGCATGCGCAGCTTCCGCAGCGTGTGCTTCGAGATCAGCTTCAGCGTCTCGAAAACGCCATCGCCCTTCGATGCCACCGCTTCGACGGATTCGTACTTGCGGTCCGGATCGAGCGCATCGAGCAGCGTATCGACGCTGACCACGTTCGGGAGGTCGCGCTTGTTCAGCTGCATGACGAGCGGAAGATCATCGAGGCTGAGGCCGATCTCGGCGAGGTTCTCGCGGAGGTTCTTGAAGCTGTCGATGTTTCCGTCGAGCGCGGGAATCTGCGAGTCGGCGACGAAGACGATGCCGTCCACGCCCTTCAGCACGAGCTTCCGCGTCGTGTTGTAGAAAACCTGGCCGGGAATCGTGTAGAGCTGCAGGCGGGTCTTGAACCCGCCGATCACGCCGACATCGAGCGGCAGGAGATCGAAGAACAGCGTGCGGTCGGTCTCGGTCTCCAGGCTGACCATCTCGCCCCGGCTCTGCGGCGAGGTCTTGGCGTAGATGTGGTGGAGATTCGTGGTCTTCCCGCAGAGGCCCGGACCGTAGTACACGATCTTCGCGGCCATCTGCATTGTCGCGTAATTGAAGAAGACCATTCGGCCGGGAGCTCCAGGTTCTGCTGCTGAGCAGAACGATCGTAGCATCCGCTACTTCGGAGCGGCAAGATTCTGACGCGCAATGTGTTCGGCGAGAATCTCGTAGAGCTCGGCAAGCCGCGGCTGGTTGCGGAGGGCGTTCATGTGCCGCCGGATCGTCTCCAGGTCGCCCCGCGATGCCGGGCCCGTGAAGCGGGTGTCGTCCTCGTGGGCGACCCAGTTGTCGATGGCCGATCGGGCCAGTGCGGCGAGATCCGCGCGCACGTCCGTCACGCCGGCATCGGCCATGATCTGCTGGGCGATGTCGAGCAGTGCTGCGACGTAGTTCGCTCCGAACACCGCGGCCGCGTGGTACAGCGGCTTCTGCTCGGCGGAGATCTCCGCGAACCGCGCTCCGATGGCCTTCACGATCAGCTTTGCGGTCTTGCGGTGATTGCCTTCGAACACGATCAGCGCCCCACTGAGGTCGGACGGCGCGCCGACAACGGCCAGTGTCTTCAGCGGATGCAGCGAGAACCCGTCGCGGATGCTCTGCATCGCTCCGCTGGCGTGAAAGATGATCGCGTCGGTCGGAGGGATGGCCTTGGCCACGTCGGGGATCGACCTGTCGCTCACCCCTACCAGGATCACCTCGGCGTCGCCGGCGAGGTCCTCGATGTCGAGACGCGCGGTCTCGAGCAGCTCGGCGATGTGGCTGTGGGACTCTTCACGAAGCCAGACCCCGCTGATCGGCCACCCGATCCGGCGCCACGCCGATCCGAAAGCCCACGCGGCGCGACCGCCGCCGACAATGCCGAGGCGCATAATGAAGTCGCTTGACGCGAATTCTGCTGATTCTCGCACTATTTGCGGTCCCCGCGACGGCGGCACCTCCGACGACATGCGGGGCGGCGGACCCTTACTCGACGGCACTCTGCGCGTACCAGCAGCGGCGATTCGCCGAGGCGGAGAAGGGCTTCCGGGCGCTGGTCGATACCGACACGAGAGAGCCGGAAACGATCAAGGCGACGTACTTCCTGGCCCGGACGCTCATGAAGAACGGCCGGTTCGACGAGGCCGTGAAGCTCTTCATCAGAATCTATGACGCCGACAAGCCGTTCTATGACGATTGGCAGTGCGACTTTCTGCTCGGTGAGTGCCGGAAGGCGCAGGGGAAAGGTTAGTGCCGCAATCGAACTTCGAACTGAGACGCAAGCTCCTCCAGCTCGAGGCGCTTTATGACGTCGGCCGGGCGCTGAACACGCTCCGTCCCGACGCCGAGCTGCTCGAGGAGATGATGCATCGCGCCGTGGCCGTACTCGACGCCACCACCGGTTTCGTGTTCACTCTCGACGAGAAGCTGAATGTCGGGTACCTCTTCACGTTCGAGCTCGAAGCGCCGTCGCCCGAAGCCATCGTGAGCGAGCCGCCGATCAGGCAGGTCATCGCCTCTCGCGAGCCCGTGTCCGTGAGCGTCTCCAGATTCCTCGGCGGTCCCGGAAGCGATCTTCTGATCGCGCCGATGGTGGCGGGCGACGTGATCGTCGGCGTCATCGGCGTCGGCGGCAAGGAGCAGCGCGGCGCGAAGAGCGGGGCATTCGTCGAGGACGATCTCCGCTTCCTGGAATCGCTCGCCG
This sequence comes from Thermoanaerobaculia bacterium, assembly GCA_035468985.1. GTDB lineage: Bacteria > Acidobacteriota > Thermoanaerobaculia > Gp7-AA8 > Gp7-AA8 > DASVHS01. Next base: position 157,566 of record DATISF010000001.1, on the reverse strand, counting down.
CGATCGGCGCGGCCGCCATCGACAACACCCGCCGCTTCCATCGCGTGAATCTGATGCGCGAGACGCTCGAAGACGAGAACCGCTCGCTCAAGCAGCGGATGGTCCGCGACTACAACGACCGCCTGATGGTCGGCGACTCGCCGAAAATGCAGCGCGTGATCGATCTCGTGGCGCGCGTGGCCGACAGCCAGGCCAATGTCCTGATCCGCGGCGAGTCGGGGACGGGCAAGGAGATGGTGGCGCGCCTCATCCACGGCAATTCGCCGAGGAAGGACGGACCGTTCGTCGCCATCAACTGCGCCGCGCTTCCCGAGACGCTGCTCGAATCAGAGCTTTTCGGCATCGAGCGAGGTGTGGCGACCGGCGTGGAAGCGCGGCCGGGAAAATTCGAGCTGGCCAAGGGTGGCACGGTATTCCTCGACGAGGTCGGCGATATCCCGCTGGCGCTGCAGGCGAAGCTGCTGCGCGTCCTGCAGGAGCGCGAGATCGAGAAGCTGGGCGGACGGCGCAGGATCCCGATCGATGTGCGCATTCTCGCGGCGACGCATCGCGGGCTCGAAGACATGATCGAGAGCGGTGAGTTCCGCCAGGATCTCTACTACCGGCTCAAGGTCGTCGAGATCTCGCTTCCGCCCCTGCGCGAGCGCAAAGAGGACATCCCGAAGCTCGTGCGGTTCTTCCTCGACAAGTACGGGAAGCGCGAAGGGCTCAAGGACGTGCGCATCACGCAGGAAGCGTTGCAGAAACTGATGCGCTATCCGTTCCCCGGAAACGTGCGCGAGCTGGAAAACCTGATCGAGGGGGCGCTGGCGCTGACGACCGATCCGGTGATCGATCCGGGAGACCTGCTCCTTCCCGGAACGGCGGCCAGCAGCAGCTCCGATGCCGTTTCGGGCGAGCTGATGACGCTCGACGAGCTGGAGTCGCGCTACATCGCGCGCGTCCTCGCCCACACGAACGGGAACATGTCCGCGGCCGCCAAGATCCTCGGTGTCGATCGCAAGACGCTGTATCGGAAACGCGGGGATGTGTCTCAAAAAGCCCCATCTGGGGATTCCTGGGACGTTCACTAGCAATTGACTGAAATTGCTTCACTTCTGCGTGAGTTCTTGATCTGCATCGAAGACTTGTGGCAAGATGCCACATCCGTTGTTACAGCATCACATTGATCGGTAATCATGTAAACTGCGCGTGGTCATAGGGTTAGACGATTTGAACGCAGAGTCGCAGGGGTGGCAGCGCGGTTGCGAAAGGGTGGTCCTGACGAAAGAGGGGGCTACCCATGAACAATCTCGCAGAAGCTCGCAGCAAAGCCGAATCGCTGGTGCCGACGGCGTATCTGCTGCCGTCGATGCTGGCTGTGAACACGATCGCGCTGTTCGCGCTCGATCGTCTCGGCGAGATCCCGAGCTGGATCAAGACGGTTGCAGCCCTCTTCCTCGCGTTCTGACCTCGTCCCCCGATCCCTGGAATCCTGAATGACGATGACCGCCGAGCGGCAGATGGAGCTGACTCTCCCGATGGTGCCCGACATCGAGATTGCTGCGGCACGTGCGGCCGGCAACCTGGCGCGGGAGCTGGGCATGAGCGCGGAGAAGATCGATGAGATGGCGCACGCCATCATCGAAGCCTGCATCAACGCCCGCGAGCACTCCTGTTGCGCCGACCAGCGCATCTATCTAAGATTCGTGGGCACTTTCCAAGGCGACGGGAATCCGCGCGTCGACATCTGGATCAGCGACCACGGCCGGGGTTTCGACGTCGAAGAAGCGCGCACCCGGCGGCAGAAGCTCGGCCCCTCGTACAAACGCGGCCGGGGCATTCAGCTCATGCAGGCGCACATGGACGAAGTCGAGATCAGCAGCAGTGCCGATGGAACCACGGTTCACATGGTGAAGTACGAGAAGAGATCATGACTGAGGAACTGAGAGTCGCCGTCGACAGGCGGCAGGCGGGCGCGATCCTCTACACGAAGGGCTACATCAACAACGTGGGAGGCGAAGAGATCGCCAACCGGGCCTACGAGCTCATGGATGACGGCGTTCGCGTCCTGCTGCTGAACCTGCGGGAGACGAAGATCGTCAATTCCATCGGCATCAGCATCCTGATCGAGATCATCGAGAAGATGATGGACAAGGGCGGGAAGATCGCGTTCTGCTGCCTCACCCCCGTCATCCACAAAACGTTTCAGATCATGGGTCTGGCGAACTACGCCACGATCTTCGACAGCGAGGAGAACGCGGCGAAGGATCTGGGATTGGCCTAGGCTGATATCCTCCTCCTCCGATGCCCTCGGTTCGTCCCCTCTCCGACTTCCTCCGTGACCTCCAGGAGCTCGAGCGTGCGTCATTTCCCGCGGACGCGGCGAAGATCCTCGATATCTTCACGCGCCACACCCCTTTCGAAACGGGCGCTCTCTATCTTCGCGACCGTGATGCGTCGATGCGGCTGGCGGCCAAGTCGCAGCAAACCATCGCGCCGGAGATCCTTGACTCGAAGCTGACGAATGAGCTGCCCGGATTGCAGCCTCAGGCCGCCGTGATCCTCCCGCTGCGCGCTTACCGCGAAGATGTCGGACTGCTGGCGTTGTCCGGACTCGATGCCAGCGATGAGGACTTCGCGCTGGCGCGCGCTGCCGCCGAGTTCCTCGGCACGATCATGACCAATCAGCGCCTCCTGCAGGAGACGCGCGAAGGCGACTTCCAGCTCAAGTACCGGCTGTGGGAGCTGGAATCGCTTTACGACATCGGCCTCTCGATCGCCTCGACTCTCAACATCGAGGAGCTTGCCGACGAGATCCTGTTCCGCATGATCTCGCTGACGAACGCCCGCCGCGCCGCGCTCTATCTCCGTGAGGGAAATGGCTTCGTCCTCTATCGGTCGTTTGGCGAGGTGCGTGAGGACTTTCTCGACCGCGATCTCGCCGAACAGCTCGTCGCCGAAGGCGCCCCTCTCAGTTTTCAGGAGAACACCGACTGCATCTTTCCCGGCTGCTCGGCGTATGTCGCCGTGCCGATCAAAGGCAACAACTCGATCATCGGGGTCCTCGCCGCCGCCGACCGCGAGACCCGAGAAGGTGCCGTCGGTGCGTTCGAGGCCAACGAACTGCGGCTCCTGACGTTGTTCGCGACGCAGGCCGCGGTCGCACTCGAGAACGCCCGTCTGCACAAGGAAGCGCTGGAGAAACAGCGCATCGAACGGGAGCTCGAGCTCGCCGCGACCATCCAGCGCGACATTCTCCCCAAGAACGTTCCGGAAGTCGCAGGGTTGGAGATCGCCAAGCTCTCCCGCCCGGCACGGCAGGTCGGCGGCGATTACCACGCGTTCGTGGAGCGCGACGGAGTCATGTCGATGATGGTCGCCGACGTCTCCGGCAAGTCGATGCCCGCGGCGCTGCTCGTGTCCGCGCTGCACGCAGCCGTGCAACTCCTCTTCGCCGAAGGCCGCGAGCTCGGCGAGATCGCCACGGAGCTCAACAAGCACATTCACCGCTGGTCGGCGGAGAACAAGTTCGTCACCATGATCGTCGTCTCCATCGATCGCGAGAACGACATCCTCGAGTACGTGAACGCCGGTCACAATCCCGGCTACGTCATCGTTGACGGCGCCCTCGATCAGCTCAAGTCGCACGGGCTGCCCATCGGCATCATGGGGCAGACGCGCTACATGACCCAGCGCCGGCCCTTTCCTCCCGGCTCGTCCGTCGTTCTCTACAGCGATGGAATCACCGAGGCCGAGAATGTGGCGGGGGAGGAGTTCGAGAACGACCGGTTCGAAGCCCTCCTCCGCGAACACGCTGCCGCCTCGAGCGTCGACCTTCGGGACCGCATCGCCGCCGCGGTCGATGCCTTCGTCGGCGAGGCGCCGCAGAAGGACGATCAGACGCTGGTGATCGGCAAGAGAGTGTAGGCCGGCGAAGCGACCGTTGAGCCTCCGCATCGTCCAACTGTCAAGGAGGATGCGATGAAACGCTATGTCGTTGCACTCGGATGTGCTGCTCTTGCGACGTTCGGCGCCTATGCCTACGCGGACAGCACGATCGTCGTGAAACCGTCCGATCTGAAACCGGGGGAGACGAAGACGGTGACCGATGACGGCCAGACCATCACGATCACGCGCGACGGAACCTCGACCGTGATCAGCATCGGCCGTGAGGGCGATCATCCGCGCGCGTTCGTGATCGGGCCGCGGCATCGAAAGCTCCTCGTGGACACGCTTCCGCAGTGGCCGCACGCGCAGACGTGGTTCGTCTGTCCGAAGGACCATACGTTGATGCGCGTCCCGAAGGACAAGGCCGATCAGACGTTCCAGTGTCCGGTCGACGGCACGACGATGGAGAAGCGGAAAGGACGCGGCTTCACGTTCTTCTTCGACGACGATCTCTTCGGGACTGACGATCTCTGATCACTCGCCGGTGAACCGCGGCGGGCGTTTCTCGAAGAACGCCTTCATCCCCTCGGCGGCGTCCTTCGATTGAAACGCCCGCAGCTGGTGCTCGGTCTCCAGCTCGAGCTGCGAACGAAGATCGTTCCCCTCGCTGGCGGCGAGTGCGCGCTTGATCGCGGCGATCGCCTGCGGCGGGCCGGAGGCGATCGATGCAGAGAGCGTTTCGGTCTCCGCGGCAAGGGTCTCGGCAGGCACGACCCTGTCGACGAGTCCGATGCGCAGAGCCTCCGCGGCGTCGACGAGGCGGCCCGTCATCAAGAGATCGAACGCCGCGCCGCGTCCGATGAGGCGCGGCAGAAACCACGTGCCGCCCCAATCGGCATGGAGGCCGATGCGGACGAACGTCTCGCCGAGGCGGGCCTGGTCGGAGGCGATGCGATAGTCGCAGGCGAGGGCGAGATTGCATCCCGCGCCGGCAGCCACGCCGTTGATCGAGGCGATGACCGGTTTGGTCATGGCGGCGAGCTGGAGAACGGCGTTGCGCGCGGCGTCGAGAAGCTTCCGGAACGTGTCGGTGTCGGCGCGCTTCTGCAGATCGGCCATGAATTCGACGTCGCCGCCCGCGCAGAACGCAGGTCCCGCTCCGGTGATGACGACGACGCGGCATCCGGCGTCGTGCCCCGCACCGCGCAGCGCCTTCAGCAGGTCCTCCCGCATCGTGCCGCCGAACGCGTTGAGCTTGTCGGGGCGGTTGAGCGTGATCGTGGTGACGTGTTCGCGTGACTCGACGGCGATGAACGACATGGCCTCAGGATAAACTGCATCCGATGAAGCGCGTCGCGGCGTGGGTCCTTTATGCAACGATCCCGGTCGCGCTCGCTCTCGAGTTCCTGCATGGCAATCTCGTCCTGCAATTCATTTTCTCCTGCGTGGCCGTGCTGCCGGTGGCGGCGTGGATCGGCCGGGCCACCGGGCATCTCGCGCAGCGCATGGGTCCGACGTACGGCGCGCTGTTCAACGCCACATTCGGCAACTTCGCGGAGCTGGTCATCGCCATCTTCGCGATCCGGGCGGGGCTGATCGATGTCGTGCGTGCGTCGCTCACCGGTTCGGTTGTCGGCAATCTCCTGTTCGTGGCGGGGCTGTCGATGCTCGTCGGGGGGTGGAAGCGCACGTCGCAGAAGTTCAACCCTCTTCCGGCGGAGGCGCAGAGCGGGCAGTTGATTCTCGCCGTGTCCGCGATGCTCGTCCCTGCGCTTTTCTTTCAAGCCGCGGAGCGCCTGCATCAGCCGCAACTGATCCATCCCGTCTCGATCGGCGTGGGCATCATCCTTTTGATCTCGTACGCGCTTGGTCTCTTCTTCACGTTCAAGACGCATCGCGAGCGCTTCAACACGGTGAGTGAACAGGGTCCGGAGATGGCCGAGTCGGAGCTTTGGAGCGTGAAGAGATCGCTGACCGTTCTTTTCGCATCGAGCGTGCTGATGGGCTTTGTGGCCGAAGAGCTCGTGCAGGCCGTCGACGACGCGGGTCGGGCGTGGGGCATCAACGAGATCTTCCTCGGCTTCATCGTCGTGGCCATCGTCGGCAATGCCGCCGAGCATTCCACGGCCGTGCTGCTGGCGATGCGCAATCAGATGGACACGGCGCTCAACATCTCGATGCAGTCGAGCGTGCAGATCGCGCTGTTCGTCACGCCGGTGCTGGTCTTTCTCTCGTATCCGCTCGGCCATCCGCTCGACATCGTGTTCACGCCATTCGAGCTTCTCGCGGCCGGTCTGGCCGTGGCCGTCTTCGCGTACCTGGTGATCGACGGGGAGACGAACTGGTACGAAGGCGTGCAGCTCCTCGCCGTGTACGCGATCATCGCCGTGGCGCTCTACTTCCTGCCGACGACCGTGCAGCCGGTGCCCGCCCAGCGATGAACCGTCGGGTCTGGAGGCGGCCCTACCTCTTCGAGATCGTGACGGTCGTGAATTTCATCATCATCTTCATCATCGTCGCGCCGGCGAATCCGATCGTCCTGACCTCTCTGCCGGTGACGCTGTTCTCGTTCATCCCGACGCTCGGCGGCTATGCGGCGATCGGAATCGCCGCACGCTGCGCCATCGCCTGGTATCGCGGCGAGCTGCGCGCGTACCTGCGGATCCTGCGCAGCCCGGGCTGGCTCATCGATACGGTGCGGCTGATTGTTTCCGGTGCGCTCATGGTGCACACGTACTTCTGGATCAAACTCGTCGTCCCGCTGCTCCATCCGGTTCTCTACGACCAGGCGCTGTGGGACATCGATCGGCGGATGTTTTTCGGCTACTCGCCGAACATCCTGTTTCTCGAGCTCTTCTCGCGCCCGCTGGTGCTGAAGTCGATCGACATCTCGTACGCGCGGATCTTCTTCATCAGCATGAGCCTGGCGTTCATCTTCTTTCTGTCGGATCCCAGCCGTCGCCTGCGCGTCGCGTTCTCCAACGGCAACACCATGCTCTGGCTCCTCGGCGCCTGGCTCTATCTGCTCATTCCGTCGCTGGGGCCGGCGTTTCGTTTTCCCGACGTCTGGTTCCCGTTCGTCTACGGGCTCGACATGACGCAGGCCTTTCAGGGGGCACTGATCAAGAATTACGAGGCGGTGCTGCGGCTCCCGCGGGGCGGGTCGTTCCGGGATGTGCAGCTGATGATGGGGGTGGCCGCGTTTCCGAGCCTGCACGTGGCGTTTCAGACGTTCGTGTTTCTGTGGATGAGGCGCGTCTGGATTTACGGCGAGATCGTCTTCGGCATTTTCACGCTGGTGATTCTGATCGGCTCGGTTGTGACCGGCTGGCACTACCTGATCGACGGGATCGCCGGGATGGCGATGGCCATCGTCTGCTATCTCGCCGCCGCAGCAACATGGCGTCTCGGCGAATGGTTGCGCATGAGAGCGGCAATACGCGCCTAGCGAGCGCTGTTTTCCCTGTCATGCCAGCCATGGAAACCACCCTCGGCGAGATTCTCGCCACGCGGACGACGGAAGGCGCTCCCGAGCTCTACGACAAGCTCGAGAACAAGGCCGTGCGCTGCTACTCGTGCGGGCATCGCTGCAAGATCCTCAACGGTCTGAAAGGCATCTGCAAGGTCCGCTACAACGAGGATGGCGTGCTGAGGGTCCCGCGCGGCTACGTCGCGGCGCTGCAGGTCGACCCGATCGAGAAAAAGCCGTTCTTCCACGCCTATCCCGGCGCGCTGGCGCTCTCATTCGGCATGCTGGGGTGCGATTACCACTGCGGTTACTGCCAGAACTGGGTGACGTCGCAGGCGCTGCGCGATCCGGTCGCCGGCGCTTCGCCAACCGATGTCGAGCCGTCGGATCTCGTCGCTCTCGCCAAAAAGCACGGGGCGAAAGTGATCACCTCGACGTACAACGAGCCGCTGATCACATCCGAGTGGGCCGTGGAAGTGTTCAAGGAAGCGAAGAAGGCGGGACTGGTCTGCTCGTATGTCTCGAACGGCAACGGCACCGAGCGTGTGATCGACTACATCGCGCCGTACGTCGATCTCTACAAAGTCGACCTCAAAGGCTTCGAGGACCGGCACTACCGAGACCTCGGCGGCACGCTGCAGCCGGTGATCGATACGATCCGCGAGCTGAAACGCCGCAAGATCTGGGTGGAGATCGTCACGCTGCTCGTTCCCGGGTTCAACGATTCGAACGAAGAGCTGACCAAGCTCACGGAGTTCGTGGCCGGCGTCGATCCCGATATCCCGTGGCACGTCACCGCGTTCCATCAGGACTACAAGATGACGGAGAACGCGAACACGACGCCGCAGCATCTGCTGCGCGCATACGAGACCGGCAAGCGCGCCGGGCTGCGGTTCATCTATCCGGGCAATATTCCGGGCGCGGTCGGCGATCTCGAGAGCACGCACTGTCCGAAGTGCAATGCCGTTGTGATTGGCCGGCATGGCTTCCGCGTGACGTCGTTCCGGCTGAAGGAGGGCAAGTGCCCGGAGTGCGCGACGCCGGTTCCGGGAGTGTGGGGCGATGGCACGGCTGCCGTGGGGCGCAACGGGATTCCCCGGCCGGTCTTCCCGTCATTCTGAGCCGCGCGGACGGCGAAGAATCGCCTGAGACGCCACAGACAGGGCATACGACGAGCATCGCACCTGGTCTTGCGCTCACGCTGCGTCTCAGGAGATCCTTCGCTGCGCTCAGGATGACGGTAGGGGACGAATTCATCGACATTGCGGGTGTTGCCGACCTTGCTGCCGGCCGCGCCCGCACGATCAGGATCGGGGATCGCACGATCGCGCTGTACCACACCGCCAGCGGCTTTTTCGCGAGCGACAACCAGTGTCCTCATCGGGGAGGGCCGCTGGGAGAGGGAGACATCATCGGCGAAGAGATCATCTGCCCGTGGCACCTGTGGGGCTTCGAGGTGGCGACCGGCGAGTGCACGGGCAACGCGCAGGTCAGCATCGTCACGCATGAGGTGAAGGTCGAAGGCGGCCGCATTCTGGTCAGGCTCGCGCCGGCGCGCGAGATCACATCTGAGATCCTGTGAATCCGAAACCGTTACGACAAGTCGATCTGTGGGGGAAGGCAGGACGCCTCGAAGCGCTCTTTCGTGAGCTGCAGGACCCCGCCGCGGTTGCGGTGATCTGCCATCCGTTGCCCACCGCGGGCGGCACGCTGCACAACAAGGTCGTGTTCCGCGCCGCACGCGGCCTGGAGAACGCGAACGTGGCCACGCTGCGCTTCAACTTTCGCGGAGCGGGCGGCAGCGCCGGATCCTTCGATGCCGGCGAAGGAGAGCAGGACGACTTTCTCATCGCGCTCGACTGGGCGATGAAGAAGCATCCCGGGAAGAAGGTCTTCGCCGGCGGTTTCTCGTTCGGGGCGTGGGTGGCCTCGCGCGCGGGATGCGAAGTCGAGGCCATCGACGCGATGTTCCTCATCGGCGCTCCCGTAAACAAGTACGATTTTGGTTATCTTAAATCATGCGAGAAACCAATATTGTTCTTGCACGGCACCCAGGACGAGCACGGTGACGTGGCCAAGCTGGAAAAGCTCGCCCAACAGGTCCGGAACGCTGAGAGCGTGATCGTGACCGGCGCCGACCACTTTTTCTCGAAGCAGCTCGAGGTGGTCGAGGGGACGCTGCGGACGTGGGCCGAGGAGCTACTCGAGAACGAGCTCGCGCAGAAAACGTAGGCCGAGGATCGTTCGCGACCCATGCCACGTGAAGAGGTGGCCGGGAAACGGGCCGACGACGTGCCCGCGGAGCCCTTTCGCGTCTTCCGGCGTGAACGCGTACGGCTCATCGGGGAGAAAGATCACGTCCGCTTCGACCTCACCGATCCCGTGCTGCGGATAGCGCTTCTCCGCGGCGAACACGTTCTGTCCGCCGGCGCATTCGATGAGGTTGGAGACGTACGTGTCTCCGCCGCACCACATCCATGGCTTCTTCCAGATCGCGCAGGCGAACGTAAACGATCGCTTCGGCATGGCGGAGAGCTCGGCGTCGATCCGGGCGATGAGTCCGGCGGCCCGCTCGCGGCGGTCGTGAATCTCGCCGAGCGTCGCAATCAGCGTGCGGACGTCGTCCACGCTCTTCGGCTCGGTCACGAACACCGGCGCGAACGTCTCGATCTCCGCCGCGTGACGTCCGAGGTTCTCTTCGAGATTGACGTGGACGAAGTCGGGGCGTAGCGCACGAATCGCCTCGACGTGCGGGGTCTTCGTACCCCCGACGCGCGGCCGGTCGAGCTGCGCCGGGAAGATACAGAAATCCGTGATCCCGACGACGGCATCGCCGGCGCCGAGATCGAAGAGCGTTTCGGTGAGCGAGGGGACGAGCGAAACGACTCGCTTCGGTGGATACTCCAGCGCGAATGCCCGTCCCCGAACGTCCCGAAACATCGCGCGATTCTACGTTTCTCATCGCCCTGATCGCAGCAACCGCGGTGGCCGAACTGTGGATGGCGTGGCGCTACTTCGGATTTCTGACCGGCGACGACGTCGAGGTCCTGGCCGAAGCGTTTCGCATGGCGGTCGGATTCAAGTACCGGGCGTGGGACATCCGCTGCCTGTTCGTGCCCGATTTCTTCGTGGCGCCGTTCGTCTGGCTCGGTGCGCGAATCACGTCCGATGTGCGCACGCTGGTCATCTTCGCGACGATCCCGTCGATCACCGCCTCGGCCATCAGCACGTGGCTCGTGTATGCGCTGGCCATGAAATGGACACACGAGCGCCGCATCGCGCGTGCGGCGGCGATGCTGTTCGCGCTGCATTGGATCCCCCTCGGATTCGCGAGCACCGTGTACCCGCGAACGATCGCCACCGCCGCGATTCTTGGAGCGGTTTACGTGCTGCAACGCGCGCCGTGGATTGCCGGCGCTCTTTGCGCGCTCGCCTTCGCGGATCGATTCAGCGAAATCGTCTTCCTGATTCCCGTTCTGATGATCGCCCGACGTCGTGCAGTGGCTGTGCTGGCTGGATTTGCGGCGACGGCCGTCGTGATCGTTGGCTTTCACGACTACCTCACATGGGGCGAATGGTTCGGCAGCCTGCGCAGGTTCGCGGCGCTGACGCTCGTGCAGTCCGACTTCGCGTCCCGCGTCAAGCATCAGAGTCCGTTCTGGTACCTCTTCAATATCGCGAGATGGTTTTCGCCGCTGCTTCTGCCGTTCGTCTGGTACGCACGCCGGCATGCCTCGATGCTCTTCGTGGTCATTCCGCTGATTGCGCTCTCGATCATTCAGCACAAGGAGTTGCGGTATCTCCAGGCGGTCATCCCGTTTGCGATGCTGCTCGCGGCAATCGGGTTCGGCGCGATGCGCCAGCGCCGAGTGGCGACCGTGCTCCTGATGGCCGGCATGCTCTGGAATCTGTACGGAGTGCGCTTCGTGGCCACGAAAAGCATGCCTTCGGTCGAGGCCGCGCAAATGCTCGGCGCCGATCGATCGGTGAACGGCGTGGCGATGTCGCAGCTGTGGGCGTACGGCGACCGGCTCTACTTCGGCGACCGGATGCCGGTCGTCGATGTCGGCACTCCGCCGCGCGACCTGGCGAACGCGCTGCGCTACGTCGATGCCGCCTGCTTTTACGAGAGCGATCTCACTCCGGACATCATGTCGACGTTGCGCGACCGCCGTTTTGCGGCGATGCGAGCCTTTCGCGACGGCCGTGCACGCGCCGTGGTCGTCTTCCGCCGCGTTACTCGATGAGCTTGCGGTATTTCGGATCGAGTGCGTCGATCAGGCCGTCGCCGAGAAAATTCAGTCCCATCACCGCGAGCATGATGGCGATGCCGGGGAAGATCGCCAGATGATTGGCGAGGCCGAGATATCGCCGTCCGGCCGTGAGCATCGCGCCCCATGACGGCGTCGGCGGCTGCACGCCCAGACCGAGAAACGACAACGCTGCCTCGGCCAGAATCGCGCCGGCGAGACCGAGGGTGGCCATCACGATCACGGGATTGATCACGTTCGGCAGAACATGCAGGACGATGACCCGCGCCGATTTCGCTCCCATCGCCCGCGCGGCCGTCACGTATTCCATCTCGCGTACCTTGAGCACCTGCCCACGAACCAGACGCGCGTACCCGACCCAGCCGATCGTCGCCAGTGCGAGGATCACGTTGTTCAGACTGGGACCGAGAACGGCGACAAGCGCGATGGCCAGCAGAATCCCCGGGAACGCCAGAAGGATGTCGCAGAGCCGCATCACGATCAGGTCGACCGCGCCTCCGAAGTACCCTGAAATTGCGCCGAGCGTCACGCCGACCAGCGACGCGAGGATGACCACGCTGAATCCGACGCGCAGCGATACGCGAGCGCCCCACAGAATGCGCGAGAGCACGTCGCGGCCCAGATCATCGAGGCCGAGCAGATGCTGCCTTGACGGAGCCTCCAGCCGCCGTCCGGTGTCCTGGACGTCGGGATCGAACGGCGAGAGCAGTGGCGCCGCCAGCGCGACGAAGATCAGCACCACCGTCAGCAGCAGGCCGGCGGTGAACGCGAAGTTCCGGAGAAGGCGCTTGAGGGTTTTCACTCCAGCTTGATCCTCGGGTCGACGACTCCGTACAGCAGATCCGAAATGAAGTTCACGAGGATGTACGTCACGGCGATGACGAGAATCGACGCCTGGACCTGCGGATAGTCGCGGGTGTTGATCGACTGAATCAGCAGGCGGCCCAGTCCGGGCCAGGAGAAGATCTGCTCCGTGATGATGGCGCCCGTGAGAAGCGACCCAAACTGCAACGCCAGAACGGTGATGACCGGGATGAGCGCGTTCTTCAGCGCGTGCCGGAAAATCGCCTTGACCCGCGTGACCCCTTTCGCGATCGCCGTCGTCACATACAACTGATTCAGCTCCTCGGCCAGGCTGACGCGGATCATGCGCGTGAGAATCGCGGCGAGAGCGAGACCCATCGTCAGCGACGGAAGCACGAGCGAGCGCAGACCCTGTTCGCGTCCCGACACCGGAAACCACTCGTGGTTGATGGCAAACGCGATGATGAGCAGGGGGCCGAACCAGAAGCTCGGCATCGAAACGCCGATGAGCGCGAAGAATCGCGCCACGTTGTCGATCCACGAATTCCTGTAGATCGCGGAGATGATTCCCAGCGGAAGGGCGACGAGCAGCGCAACCAGCATCGCCCCGAACGCGAGCTGCAGCGTCGCCGGATAGCGCGCCAGGATCTCCTTGCTGACCTTCTCGTTCGTGCGGAAGGACCGGCCGAGATCACCATGCGCCACGTTGCCGAGGTAGGTGATGTATTGCTGCCAGAGCGGCCGATCGAGGCCGAGGGCTTTGCGGACCTGCAGGATGTCTTCGGGCCGCGCCCCCTCACCGGCGATGGTCGCGGCGGGATCGCCGGGAATGAGATGGATCAGCGAGAAGACGAGCGTGAGGATCCCGAGGGTGATCGGGATCATCTGGAGGATTCGTCGGATGATGTACTGCGCCATCGGCTGTCTTGGGCCGGTGCAAATTACGAGCGCACTCTACGTCATCCTGAGCCGCGCAGACGACGAAGGATCTCTGGATGAGATGCTTCGCTGCGCTCAGGATGACGTGGCGTCGAAGTGCCACCCTCGGATCTTCATGGTCGGGGCGAGCGTTCCTCCGAACGGGTTGTACCACGTCGAAACGCATTCCCGGTCACGCGAGAGCCCTTCGATGTTCGAGAACGCCTCGACCATCGACTGCGTCCAGCGGAGGTTCGGCAGGCGGGCCGCCACTTTTCCGTCGCGGATCAGAAAAGTTCCGTCGCGGGTGGTGCCGGTCATGAGCGCGCTCTTGGGCTCCAGCAGACCGTTGACGTAGTTGAAGCGCGTGACCCAGAGGCCGCGCTTTGTCGAGGCGATCAGCTCATCGCGCGTCGCATTTCCCGGTGCAACGGCCATATGAAATGCTGTTCCGTGCTCCGGCGCGCCGAGATGCCAGGCGTTGGCGGTCGGCGGGATGGAGAGCCGGTCGGCATAGGTCTTGTCGACGACGGGCGTGCGCGGAACGCCGTGCTCGATGAGCGTGACGCGACGGCGCGGAAGACCCTCGAGATCGAACGGGAAGGGGAGGAACGATTCGTCGAGTGAGTCGTCGACGAGAGTGAACCGCTCGCTGAGGACGCGCTTGCCGATGTTTCCGACGAAAAACGAGGAGCCATCCTCGAACGCCTGTCCCGAGAACGTGATCAGATTCATCCAATCCAGCACTTCGGCGATCGCGGGAGGCTCGAGGATCACGTCGAGATCTCCACCCGCGAAATCTTCAGTGTTGTCGTCCCGGAGCGTGGCCTTGTCGATGGCGCGCGATCCGAGGGCCGCGACGTCGAGGGCAGCCCGGCTGCATTGCGTGGCGTAACCCGAACCGCCGTCGCGCAATCCGATCACGGTGGCATCGCTGCTGGTGATCCGGCAGAAGCGCCGGACACCGTGCGAGTTGGCACAGGCAACCGCGAGCTCGGCAGTCGTGTAGGAGCCGGCGAACTGGATGCCGCGTCCCGCTCCGTGATCGAACATCGTGCGGAGCGCGGCGGCCTTCTTCGCGGGCGTCTGATGCGCGGCCTCGCTGTACGTACGCACGGCCGATGCGGGCTCGCCGCCGCGATAGAGCCCGGAGAAGTTCGGCATCGGCCGCGCGTGGCGGGCCGCCTCACGTGCCAGCGCGGCCGTTCGGGCGATCTCGTCGCGGTCGAAGAGCGTCGTCGATGCCACTCCCATGGCCGCGCCGGAAATCACGCGCATGGTCAGCTCCCCGCTTTCCTCCGACATGTTCTGGTGCAGGTTCGAATTCGCGAAGCGGCTGATGTTGCGGTCGCCCGAGAGGAAGACGGCATCCGCTTCGTCCGCGCCGGCCGCGTCCAGCGCGCGCTCGAGAATCTCGAATGACTGCTTCTCTTCGATCATCACGCCATTTCGATCGAGCGGAACCGCGCCGCCGGCGCGCCGTGAGCGACGCGCATCGTCTGCATCGGATCGCCCTTGCCGCAGTTGGGAAGGCCCCACACACGCCACGTCTGGCGATCGGCGACGGCATCGCACGAGCGCCAGAAGTCGGGCGTGCTGCCGCTGTACACGGGATTTTTCATGAGCCGGCCGATGCGGCCGTTCTCGATCTCGTAAGCGACTTCACAGCCGAACTGGAAGTTGAGGCGCACGTCGTCGATCGACCACGACTTGTTCGTGTCGATGAAGATGCCGCGCCTGGTGTCGGCGATGATGTCCGCCAGCGGCGTCGCGCCAGGCTCCAGATTGATGTTCGTCATGCGGATGATCGGCACGCGCGCCGCGGTCTCGGCGCGAACCGTCCCGTTCGATTTCCTGCCGATGACCGGCGCCGTGTCGCGGCCGGTGAGGTAATCGACGAACAGGCCGTCCCGGACGAGGTGGAATCGCTGCGCGGGGACGCCTTCATCGTCGTATGCGAATGAGCCGATCGAGCCGGGGACGGTGGCGTCGGCGACGATGTTGACGAGCTCCGAGCCGTAGCGGAACGTCCCGAGCATGGAGGGCTGCAGGAATGAGCCGCCGGCGAGCGAGATCTCCAGTCCCAGGGCGCGATCGAGCTCGGTCGGATGCCCGCAGGACTCGTGAACCTGCAGTGCGAGCTGCGATGATCCCACCACGAGATCGAATCGTCCGGCAGGGGATTTCGGCGCGGCGAGCAGCGCCAGCGCTTCATCGCGCGCCTCCAGCCCCTTTCGCGCAAGGTCGAGACGCTCGATGAACTCCCACCCTTCGGCCTGATAGTCGCCGCCGAACGGATTCGGATACGTGCGCCGCTGGAAGTCTCCGCCGTCGATGGCCACAGCCTCGATCCCGGCTCCCATTTGCGTGGTGGTCTGGTCGATGAGACTGCCGCCCGTCGACGCGAAGAGCTTCTCTTGCCGATAGCAGGAGATCTCGCCCGCGACCTGGTGAATGCGCGGGTCGCCGCGCATCGGTTCGGTTGCGTTCATGAGGTGATCGATTTTCTGCGAGATGGGAATCGACCACGGATCGATGCGGAACGGCGACGCCCAGGTGGCGGTCTGCGGCTCGATGTCGCTGAGCGTGACCCGCTGGTTCGAAGCCAGGTTGCTGGCCGCTGCGACCTCCAGCGCGCGCCTCGCCGCGCGGCGCATTCCCTCCTCTGTCGGATCGCACGTGGCGGCAAAGCCCCATCCGTCGCCGAGGAGCACGCGCACGCCGGCGCTGCGATCGACGGTCGAGGCGAGATGATCGACCTCGCCGTTGCGCACGCGCACGTGCTGCTGCTGAGTTGTGGTGAAACGGATGTCCGCGTATCGCAACGACGGGCCGGAGAGCCCTGACAGAACGGTCGTCAGGAGCTCTGGGGACGGTTTCATGGAGACGGAATTATAGAGGCCCTTACCCGAAGAGGAGGGCCGAGGCCGCGGCTACACCGCGCGGCCGGGCCCGTAGTAGTGGCAACGGCTCGTGCAGGTCTCCTCGATCGTCACGCGATACAGCATCGGCACGTTGGGTGCGAGCTGCTTCCAGATCCAGACCGCCAGCAGTTCGGAAGTCGGGTTGACGAGGCCTTCGATCTCGTTGAGCGGATAATGATCGAGCCGCGCGACGATGGGGTCGACAGCACGTTTCAAATCGGCGAAATCGATCAGCCAACCGGTGACCGGATCGACCGGCCCGCGCACCGCCACCTCGCCGCGGAAGGAGTGGCCGTGCATGCGCCGACATTTGTGTCCCTCCGGCACGTTCGGCAGAAAGTGCGCCGCCTCGAAGCGGAAGTCCTTCACGAGCTCGATGATGTCGTTCGCCATTTAGCTGCGCGGATTCTATTGCTGTGGTAAACGTTTTGCTGTTGTTGGAGTTGTCATGAGCACTTACGCCTCAGAAGCCGACCGGACACTGGGCCGGATCATCAAGGACCTCACCGCCGATTTCACCACGCTGTTTCGCAGCGAGGTCGCGCTGCTCAAGCTCGAGGCCAGGGACCTGGTGGCGAAGCTCGGCGGCGGCACGGCCCTGTTCGCCGGCGCCCTGTTCCTCGGCCTCTTCGGCCTGGCGTTCCTCTTCGTCACCATCGTCCTGGGACTCGTTGCGCTCGGCGTTCCGGCCTGGGTTTCGTCGCTGATCGTCACGGTCGTGCTCCTGGCAGCCGCCGCAGTTTTGGCGATCCTCGGGAAAAAGAAATTTGCGGCAGTGAAGTTCGTGCCGAGCGATTCGGTCGAGAACCTGAAGTCGGACATCGAGTCGATCAAGTCGGACATCGCGCGCGTGAGGGGCAGGTAAATGGCCATCGAAAAAGAAAAGCGCGAGGTCGAGCAAGCCATCGAACGGGCCCGGGACGGGGTCAGCGACCACATCGACGAGCTCGATCGCACGCTGCGGCGGTCGCTCGACTTCAATGCCATGGCCGCAGAGCACGCGACGGGAATCGTGGCCGGCGGGGCCGTCATCGGCTTCCTCGCCGGATTCGGATTTCCGAAAGCCCTCCGCCGCGCCATCTCGATCGGCATCCCGCTCGCGTTGATTGCGATGAAGGTGAAAAAGGGGCGGCTGGGCGGCGGTGATGGCGCGGCGCCCGATCACGAGATCTAGTGTGGCGTGTCGCAAATAGACCGGCGTTCGTTGCCCGCAACCCTTAGGGCTGGTGCCGGTTGCGGCCGATCTGCGGCGTTGCTCGTCGTCGACGATGCCACCGCATCGCCTCCTCCTCGCGCCTTGCATCTCGGCCGCAAGCGGCACCAGCGAAAGTCGGTCTATTTTGCGACACGCCACACTAGTCACTTCACTCTCACGTAACGCGAACCCGGCAGAGCGCGGATCCATCCTCCCAACTCGAGCTGCAGCAGCGACTCGGCGATGGCGCCGGATGGCCGCGATAGCCGCGAGGCCAGTGCATCGATGTGCGTCCCTTCCTCCTTCGTCAGCGCGCTGAGTACCTCGCGGAGCGGCGAATCCGGCTGAGCGGCCGACTCCGCTGTGCGCTTGAAATCGCCCGGGAGCTCGTCGAAGACATCGTCGGCGTCATGAACGAGCTTCGCGCCGTACTGGATCAGCCGGTGCGTTCCTTCGGTTCCTTTCGAGAAGATCGACCCCGGAACGGCGAACACTTCACGGCCCTGCTCCGCGGCCATGCGGGCCGTGATCAGCGATCCGCTCCGGCTCGTCGCCTCGACGATGATCGTCCCGGCGCAAAGGCCTGAGATCACGCGGTTGCGCATCGGAAAGTTCTCGGCGAGCGGCGGCGTCCCGGGCCGGAACTCCGACACGATCAGGCCGTCGCTCTCGATCGCTCGGAACAACTTCGCATTCGATCGCGGATAGACGACATCGATTCCGGTGCCGAGGACGGCAATGGTCTTGCCGGATGCGGAGAGGGCGGCGTCGTGTGCCGCCGCGTCGATCCCGCGCGCGAGACCGGAGACGATCACCAGTCCGGCAGAGACGAGCTGTCGGGTCAGATGTTGGGCCGCATTGACGCCGTACGGCGAAGCGCGGCGTGAGCCGACGACCGCCACCGCCATGCGCTGCAGGAGCGAACGGTCGCCGAGCGCGTGCAGCGCGAGCGGCGGATCGATGATCTCGCGCAGCAGCGGCGGATAGTCCGGATCGCCGAGGACGATGGTGGAGTCGCGGCAGGCGAAGACGAGACGGCGCAACTCTTCGTTTAGTAACGGATTCTTTACGAGGTCCGCCTGCTCAGGCTGTACGCTCAGAAGCCCTGAAAGGACACCGGACGACGCGCTGCATGCGGCGGAAACAGGGTCGAAGTACTCCTGCAGCAGGCGCGTACGGTTCGGGCTCAGAAACGGGATGCATGACCAGGCGATCAGCAGATCGCGATCTTCGGCGTTCATGGGTGGACGGATGGAGAGCTGCGGCGACGCAGGTCAGGTGGGTAGCGACGAGTATAATCGCGCCTCTGAGCCACACCAAATCCGGGAGATCTCCTCGATGAAGCGCGCACTCGCGTTGGTCTCGTTGCTGCTCGTGCTCTCGGTGGAAAGCGGCTGCTCCACCGCGAAGCATCACACGCCCAAAGCGAGCCAGGAGAACTTCGGCGTCAACATGGCCCGCATGAATCTCTGGCGCGAAGCGCTGTTCCGCTTCAAGCGCGCCGTGCAGATCAGCCCGGGCGACGCGATGGCCCACAACAACCTGGCCGTGGCCTACGAAGCCAACGGCGATTTCGACAACGCGGCGAAGGAATACCGCGAGGCCATGCGCCTTGATAAGTCGAATCAATACATCCAGAAAAACTACAGCCGCTTCGTGGAGTTCAATTCGCGCAACAAGAAGCGCCAGCGGCGCGAAGCGACCACTCCGACCAAGACAGCCGCGGTTCCGGAGACGTCATCGGCAAGCGGAGCCCCGGCGGCAGGGACAAGCGGAGCCCCGGCTTCAGCCGGGAACCCACCAGCGGAAGCCGGTGCGCCACCAACGGCACCACCACCGGCGGAAGCCGGTGCGCCACCAACGGCACCACCACCGGCGGAAGCGGGTGCTCCATCGCCGACGCCGGTCACCGACACGGCCACTCCTCGTCCGCCGCAGCCGGTCAAGCCCCCCGGAGAGCTCCGATGAAGCCTCTCGTGTTGTTGATCGCCCTGGTTCCGTTGACTGCGTCGGCGGGCGTGACGGAAGTCAAGCTGAAGCTGCCCGTCAAGCCGAAGCTGCAGATCGCGGGCGACGAGAAAGTGGCCATCGCGCCGTTCATCATCGCCTCGAAAGGTGAGAAACGGAACGATCGCGCCGCGAAAGTGGACGTGCAGGCGGAATTCGGCCGCTATCTGAAGAAGCAGCTGACCAAGAGCACGAAGCTGCGCCTCGTCGATGCTCCCCAGACGCGTCTTCCGGGCAACGACATGAAATCGCTCGAAGCCAACCGCGACTTCTGGAAGGACCTCGGCTCCAAGACCGGCGCCGACTACATCGTCTCCGGCGTCGTCGATTTCGACATCAACGACAAGTCCGGATACCGCACGGAGGAGTACGTCTCGCCCGCGGATGGACGGACGTTCTACCGGCAGGTGCTCGTGGAATCGACCGGGTTCGTGTTCGACATCGACATCGCCGTCTTCAACGCCGACACCGGCGAGAAGGTCGTGGAGGAGAACTTCCGCGACTTCAAGGAATTCGATCAGCGCAACTACGACGAGATCCTCGGCCTGTTCGAGAATCTGCGGTCGCTCGAGCAGCAGTTAGTCGGGATATTCGTGTCGCAGGAGACGTCGGCGACCAGGTACGTGTTTACGGATTGAACTTGCGGTCGTCGGTCGTGGGTCGTAGGTCACGGGGGCCTCAGTGCCAAAAGGCCCAACCGACCCGCGACCCAAGACGACGACCTCTGACGGAGGTTCTTTGAAGCGCCTCACCGCCCTGCTCATCGTCGTTTCAGCGCTCACTGCCACGAGCGCCTTCCCCTTCGGCCAGAACAAGATCGTCTACGACAAGTTCAACTGGCACATCTACCACTCCACGCATTTCGACTTTTACTTCTACGATGAGGAGAAGCCGTCGCTGCAGAGAGTGGTCGACAATGCCGAGAGCGCGTACCTCAATCTGTCCCAGAAGTTCAATTACCAGATCTCGAAGAAGATCCCGCTGATCTTCTACGCCACGCATTCGGCATTCGAGCAGACGAACGTCGACCTGAACTTCATCTCCGAGGGCGTTGGAGCATTCGCCGAGCCGGCCCGCAACCGCATGGTGCTGCCGGTGGACATGAGCGACGACAAGCTGAATCAGCTCATCACGCACGAGCTGACGCACATCTTCGAGTACGAGATCCTCTTTCAGGGAAAACTGGGGAAGACGATCGCCGCGAATCCGCCGACGTGGCTGATGGAAGGTCTGGCTTCGTTCATGGCCCAGGACGAGGACTCGCGCGACCGCATGGTGCTGCGCGATGCGGTGGTCAACGACCGCGTTCCGGAGATCACCAAGAACCCTCAGGGCTACTTCGCGTACCGGTTCGGCCACGCCGTGTTCAAGTTCATGCAGGAGAAGTACGGGTGGGAGGGCTTGCGCGACTTCATCTACGAATATCGCAACACGCTCGGGAACACCGTCGACAAGGCCCTGAAGCGGGCGTTCGACGTGCCGCCCGACGAGTTCGACACCCGCTTCCGGACCTGGCTGCGCAAGCAATACCTTCCCGCCCTCGTCGCCAAGGGCGAGCCGCAGGAGTACGGCGAGCCGTTCAAGATCGGTCCGGACATCTACAGCAACGAGATCTCGCCGGTGCCGTCGCCTTCCGGCGATCTGCTTGCGGCGTTCACGACGTACAAGGAAGATGTCGACGTCGTCCTCTTCAACATTCCCGAGCGGAAGCTGCTCAAGAATCTCACCGCCGGCTACACGAGCCGCTACGAGTATCCGATCGCGCAGTTCTTCACCACCGGTCCGGTCATGGGGCGCGATATCGCGTTCGCCCCGAATGGAGACCAGGTTGCTCTGTTCGTGAAGCACGAGCGCGGCCGCGACCTCCTCATCATCAATCCCCTGACCGCCCAGATCATCAGGACGGTTCCGATGGAGATCGAGCAGCAGCTCGCGCCGGCGTACTCGTCCGACGGGAAGAAGATCGCTTTCGGCGGCATCGTCAACAACCAGTCGGACATCTACATCTATGACATCGACAGCGGTGCGGTCACGAACCTGACCAACGACCGCTTCTTCGACGGCGCGCCGGTGTTTTCACCGGATGGCAAGTCGATCGTTTATTCGTCGACCGTCGAGCAGTACTCGAAGCTGTTCCGCATCGACCTCGCCAACCCGTCGCAGCGTTACCAGCTCACCACCGGCAGCTGGAACGACATCGACGCCTGGTTCACCCCCGACGGCAAGCGCATTTTCTTCTCGTCCGACAAGCAGACCGGACGGAATATCATCGAGGCGGCCTCGATCCTGGAAACCAACGAGAACGAGGCCAAGCGGGAGGGCGACACGCCGCCGCCCGATCCGACGAACTTCTCCGCGTACAACATCTACTCGCTCAATCTCGAGAACGGCGATCTCCTGCAGTACACCGACGTCATCGGCGGCTGCTTCACGCCGGTCGTCTTCACCGGTCAGAACAACCGCGAGCGGATGGTCTTCGCCTCGTACTACAAGGGCGACTGGAGACTGTTCTCGACGATGACCGACCGTCCGCTGCACGCGGCGGAAAAGACGCTGCTCCCCTCCGCGCCGGTGAAAGCGGAGGCCAGAAGCACGTTCCATCCCGAGTCGGAGTTCGTGATCGACGAGGAGAAGATCGAGAAGCGGCACGGGTTCAAGCTGTTCGTCGACGATGTCGACGTGAACGCCGGCGTCAGCTCCGACCAGCTTTTCGTCTCCCGTTCGATCATCTACATGAGCGACATGATGGGTGACCGGCGGTTCATCGCCGCGCTCGACTCGGTGTCGTCATTCTCGAATTTCGACTTCCTGTATTTCGACATGCGGCAGCGCGCCAACTGGGGCTTCCGGGTGTTCGACAACCGTTCGTTCTTCACGGCCCCGAATTACCAGACCGACCGCATCGAGCGCATCCGCCAGGATTACCGCGAGACCGGCGCGATCGGCATCCTCAGTTACCCGTTCAACCGCTATCACCGCATCGACGTCGGCGGCGGCTACATGAGCCGCTCGATCGCCTATCCGTTCCTCCTCGACGACGGTTCCATCGCCTTCCTCGGACGCAGCGACAACTTCCCGCTGATCAGCACCACATTCACCGGCGACAACACGGCCTTCAAATTCTTCGGGCCGGTCTCCGGCCGCCGGTACGAGCTCAGCGCGACCTATGCCCCGGATCTGAAGCAACACGGCACGCTCAGCGCGGACTACTCCGTCGACTGGCGCGAGTACTACCAGCTCAGCTCGCGCACGCTGCTCGCCGCGCGAATCTTCGGTGCGTACTCGAACGGGAACTTCCCGAACTTCTACTACTTCGGCGGCCTCAATACGCTCCGCGGCTACGACTTCCGCTCGATCGTCGGGAACCGTGCGGCGTTCGCGAATTTCGAGTTCCGCTTCCCGCTCATCGATCTCCTGGCCACGCCGATCATGCTGTTCCAGCAGATTCGCGGCGAACTGTTCTTCGACATCGGCGCGGCCAACTTCAACGGCACGAGTCTCGATACCGGCCAGAAATTCAAGTTCATGCAGGGCGGACGGCTGGTGGACGGCAAATCCGCCGTCGGCTGGGGCCTGTCCTTCAATTTCCTCGGCCTCGAGCTGCACTGGGACTTCGCGAAGCGATACGACCTGAAGACTACCGAGGGAAGATCGCGGACGACATTCTGGATCGGGGATACGTTCTAGGGAAGCTCTGAACAAGTCGTTGTTCACGTCATCCTGAGCCGCGAAGACGGCGAAGGATCTCGAAATGGCAGGTGTTTTCGGATCCTGAGATCCTTCGTCGCGCTTCGCCGACTCAGGATGACGACTTGTTCAGAGGTTCCCTTTTGGGCCTTGGGAAAGTGGTCCGGCGGGGCCTGCCTCCCTGAGGAACCTCTGCGCAAGTCGTTGTTCACGTCATCCTGAGCCGCGAAGACGACGAAGGATCTCGAAATGGGAGGCGTTTTCGGATCCTGAGATCCTTCGTCGCGCTTCGCCGACTCAGGATGACGACTTGTTCAGAGGTTCCCTTTTGGCCCTTGGGAAAAGGTCCGGCGGGGCCTGCCTCCCTGAGGAACCTCTGCACAAGTCGTTGTTCACGTCATCCTGAGCCGCGAAGGCGACGAAGGATCTCGAAATGGGAGGCGTCTTCGGATCCTGAGATCCTTCGTCGCGCTTCGCCGACTCAGGATGACGACTTGCGCAGAGGTTCGCTAAGGCCTAACGCCTACGGCCTACGCGGCCTCGGATGCCTTCGCCGGCCGGCAATCGTCTCCCGCAGGAACTTCACCACCGCCTGCGCACACCCCGGCTCCGGCATGATGGCCGCGAATTTTGCGAGAATGGTGCCCTTTGGAACTCCTTCGCGCCACGCCGCCTGCACTGACCGCTCTGCAGCGCCGGCTCGTCGGGATCACGGCAGTCGCGGTGGCGCTGACGAGAGTCTGGGCGCGGTCGCGAACGCTCTGGGATTGGGACGAGACGCTTTTCAGCATGGGCGTGCGCGAGTACGACGTGGCGTGGCATCACCCCCATCCGCCCGGCTTTCCGCTCTACGTCGCGCTGGCCAAGGTCGTCCGGCTCGTCGTGCAGAGCGACTTTCACGCGTTGCAGGCGGTCACGACCGTCGCGGCGATCGCGCTCTTTCCGCTGCTGTTCTGGCTGGCGTACGAGCTGCGCTTCCCGTTCCGCACCGCGTTTCTCGGATCGCTGCTGTTCGTTTTCCTCCCGAGTGTCTGGTTCTACGGAGGAACGGCATTCAGCGATGTCTCCGGACTCGCTCTCCTGCTGGGCGCATGCGCGATGTTGCTGCGCAGCTGCCGCAATCGCCCCCTCTATTTCGCCGGCGCCGTGCTCCTCGGGTGTGCCGCGGCAGTGCGGCCGCAGGCGCTCCTGATCGGATGCGCGCCCGCGCTCGTGGCTTCGTGGTGCCGCATCCGCGAGAGACGATGGATCGACGTCGCGTCGGCAAGCGCAATCGGCATCGCCGTGATCACCATCAGCTACAGCGGCGCGGCGCTGGCATCGTCGTCGGTGGAGAGTTATCTCGACGCGAACCGCGGACTTCGCGAGTACGTGCGCACCGTTGACTCGTTCCTGAACCCGGACCGGCAGCCGGTGCGGTCGCTGTTCGGCGATTTCTTCCTGCGCGAGATTCCGGGAGGACGGGTCAGCGAGATCATCTCGGCGCTGGCGGCGCTCTCGATCATCATCTCCATCGTGAAGCGCAACGCCAGCGTGTGGCTGCTGCTGGCGATGTTCCTCCCGTTCAACGTGTTCGGCTGGTTCATGCTCGACGTCAACAGCATCTCGCGTTACGCGGTCAGCTACGCGCCGATGTACACGATCCTCGCGGCGGACGCGTTTGCGCTCGTCCCGCTCCTGCAGGTCGCGGCGGTCGCAGCGATCATGATTCGCCTGGTGTGGTGGAGCGTTCCGGCGCTGCGCGAGGTCCGGCAGACCGCGTCACCTCCCGTTGCGGCGATGGATTGGATCCGCCACAACGTTCCGAGGACGGCGAAACTCTATGTGCACGGAAGCATGGGGCCGTGGTCGAGTTACATGCTCGACGGCTTCGATACGACTCTGGTCGAGAGCCCGGCGGAGTTCCCGCTGCAGCCCGTCGGCGCCGGCGAATGGTTCGTCACCGAGGGCTCGACCGCGGCGGCGGGAGCGAAGAATTTCATTCGCGAGCGCGGACGGCTGTTCGACATCGCCCGCCGGCGCTATTTCGAAGTCTCGGTGGCGCCCGCCTCGGCGATGCTGCGGTTCGGAAAAGGCTGGTACGGCGAGGAGAGCGTGGGCGCTTCGGCGTGGCGATGGATGTCGGGGCGATCGGAGACACTGTTGCCGCCGATCGCGGACCATGCGCGCCTCACGCTCGGCTTCGATCTGCCCAGCGAACTCGTTCCGCGGCATCCGACGGTGACGATCGAGCTGAACGGGCAGACGATCGACCGCATCGTCTGCACAACTCCCAGCATCAGCAAGAGCTGGGTCGTGGCGGCTCGCGCAGACGGTTGGAACGAGCTGGTCATCTCACTCGACAAGGTCATCAATCCGGCGAAGGAGGGAATCTCTCCCGATGCTCGCGATCTCGGGCTGAACCTGACTTCGTACGGATGGGCTCCTTCGCCGTGACGCGACGCGAGCACATCGTGCTGTGGGCGGCGACTCTCGTCACCGCGGTGACGCGCGCGTGGTCGCTGGCGCGCTCGCCGTGGGACTGGGACGAGATCTTGTTCTCGCTGGCGCTGCGGCATTACGACGTCGCGCTGCATCATCCGCATCCACCCGGTTTTCCGCTATTCATCGCCGCGGCAAAGATCCTTCAGGCGGCCGGCCTCTCCGACTTCCGATCGTTGCAGATGTTGAATCTCATCGCCGGCCTATTCCTCGTTCCGGCGATGTTCTTCTTCTGCCGCGAGCTGGGACTCCGCTTCCGGACCTCGCTCATCGCCGCGCTGTTCCTGGCTTTTTTCCCGAACGTCTGGTTCTTCGGCGAGACCGCGTTCAGCGATGTGCCGTCGATTGTGCTGGTCGCGTTCGCGTGCGGGCTGCTTCTGCGCGGCCGGCGGAGTGACGTGGCGTACATCGGCGGAGCGATCGCCCTCGCCGTGGCCGGCGGCTTCCGCCCGCAGAACCTCCTGATCGGGCTCGCGCCGGCTCTCATGGCCACGTGGGATCGCGGAAAGGAGCGCCGGTGGCCGGCGATCGCCGCGGCCATCATCGCCGGCGGCGCCATCGTGGCCGGCAGCTACGCGGCGGCGGCATTCGCGACCGGCGGATGGGAGCGTTACAGCGAGGCCGTACGCGCGCATCAGCAGTACATCACCCAGACTGATTCGTTCCGCAGTCCGACGCGGCCGCCGCTCCACCATCTGCTCGACGACTTTTTCGTGCGGCCCTATCACGCGCCGCTGATCAATTTCACGATTACGGCGGTCGCGCTCCTGTCGTTCGCCGCCTCGCTGGTCCGGAGAAGAGTGCCGCTGCTGATCGCCGTCGCGGCATTCGCGCCGTTCTGCCTCGCGGCGTGGCTGTTTCTCGATCATTTCAGCGCCAGCCGCTTCTCGATCGGCTATGCGCCGTTGATCGCGATCCTCGCGGCGGACGGCGTGGCCATCATTGCGGATCTGGCAAAGCGCGATGCCATCGAGTGGGCGGTCGGCCTCGCCGTGACGATCCTGATGTTCGTCTGGACCGTTCCGGCCATCGATCTGCCGCGGCGAAGCGATTCCCCGCCGGTGCAGGCGATCGAATGGGTCCGTACACACGTCCCTCCATCGAATTCCGTGATCTACGTTCATGAGAGTCTCGGCCCGTTCGTCGAGTACTTCCTTCCCGACTATCACGTCGAGTGGACGCTCGAGGGTCCGTCGGCGGCGCGGCTCGATCCGGCGCCGTCGTGGTACATGCGCGAAGGAACAATCGACCGCAAGGGTGCGATCAACTTCGCCTGGCCGCACGATCGCGCATGGAACGTTGCGCGGCGGCGGTATTTCGAAGCAGGAGTTCTGCCGCTCAGCGGCGAGGCGCGATTCGACGATGGATGGTATGGCCCGGAAGTGACGAAGAAGAGCGCGTGGCGGTGGATGGCCGGGCACGGCGGCATCGAACTTCCGGCGATCGAGGGAAAGGCACGCCTCCGGCTGCGATTTTTCGTTCCCCTGCACGTGATGCACACCGCGCCGACGATCGTCATCCGGATGAACGGGTTGACGATCGCCACGATCGCGGCGCATCAGCCATTCATCGATTTCGTCCGTGACTTCGATCCGGCGGCCGGCGCCCCGACGCTCGATCTCTCGACGAACGTCGTCGTCAATCCGTTGCGCGAGCACCTTGGCGGCGACGAACGAGACCTCGGCGTCAGGCTCGATGAGCTGGAATGGACAGCGATCGAGAAATGATCGCTACGGCTTGAACTGAATCATCTGCGGAAGCCACGTCTTCACGCGTTTGCCGTCTTTCGTCGCCGGGGAGTAGCGCGCTGTCTTCAGGGCGCGAACCGCCGAGTCCGTGAAGCCGAACCGGTCGTCGCCGCGGAGGACCTTCACCTCGAGCACCGATCCGGTCTCGGAGATCAAGACCGTCGTGAGGATGTTCGTCTCGATGCGCTGCCGCATGGCCATCGGCGGATACTGTACGTACGGGTCTCGCGTCCGACGCGGCGCCACATCGACCTCGCTGATGTCGATGACGTCGCCTTCGTGAACCTGCGGCTTCGCCGGTGCGGCCGCCTGCTCCTGAACGGCCGGAGCGGGAGCCTGGGTCGTCTGCGCGGGAACCTGCTGCGCGATGTCCTGCGGCCGCACGGTGTCGCGCTGCCGCTGGAGATCGAGCTGCGCGGCGGAGGGTTCGGTGGCGCGTTCTTCGGCTGTGCGCGTCTGCTGCACCTCAGCCACCTGCGTCGCCGTCGTCTGGGGCGTGGAGACGGGAACAGGGGCGTTCTTCGACTGCTGCTGCTGGAGCTGCTTGGTGTAATCGGCCTGCAGCTTCATCATCTCTTCGTGAAGCTTCTGCTTCACGGCCTCTTCGAACGCTTTCTTCTGCGCAGCCGGATCGACGCTTCCCGTCGTCGCTGTCACCGGCGCCGCGGCGGGCTGCGGAGTGGGAGAGGCGAGAATCGGCTCCGGGATGATCGGCTTCGGTCTCGGAGGGGCGACCGGAGCGATCGCGCTCGCGAGTTTCTGCGGTGCCGATGTCGCGGACGCGTTCTTCGAACCGAGCATGAACCAGGCGCCGCCCCCGATGACCGCGAGTGCGACGGTCGCCGCGATCGCAACGGGGACTCTGCTCTTCCTCTCGGGCCCGGCGGACGAAGCCGGCATGGGCGCCGGAGCAGCAGCGGCGACTGCCGGAGCGGCAGAGGTCTCGAGGTACGGAGCGAGCGGGACTTTGCCTTCCTTCTCGCGCTCGACCGCCTCTCCCTCGAGCTCTTTCTTGAGCAGGTTGCTGAGATAAAACGCGAGATTGAACGACGTCGCCGAGTATTTGCCGCCGCTGGTCAGCGCGGAGATGGCCTGCTTCATGTCGCCGACCGATGGGAAACGGGCTGCAGGATCGAGGTTCAACGCCTTGGCCAGCAGGGCATGGATGTCATCGGGGACCGGCGTGCCGGCCATCGTCTTCGCCGCGCGGATCGCCGCGGCGAATGCACTCGTCGACATCGCGTCGGGCGGCTCCAGTCCAGTCAGCACGAGATAGAGAATCGCGCCGACGGAGTACACCTCCGACGCTTTCGTCACCTGGCCGTTGTGCTGGTATTCAGGCGAGAGATACCGCGCGATTTCGGTCGAGCCCTTCGGATCCTTCACCGATCCGACGAGTCCTTTTCCGAGTTGCTGTCCGGCGATGCGGATCTCACCGTCGTCGCTGATCCAGACGAACTGCGGCAGAAGCGCGCCGTGGGAGAGCCGCTCACCTCCAAAGCGCAGCTCGCCGATCGTGGCGAGCGAGAGAGCGACTCGCTCGACGATCACGAGCGCTTGGTCGATCGGAATCGGATTCGGAGGAACTCCGTTGCCGCCGCGCGCGCGATCGACGACATGGCGCAGCGAGCGGCCACCAGCGTAATCGTGAGCGATGAACGGAATTCCGTTGATCGTGTCGATGACCTGGCCGCGAACGAATGACGGACCGGTGAGCAGCGGAGCGACCTGCCGGGCGAGGGAGATCGCGGAGACCATCGCCTCGCGATTTCCACCGGTCAGACGGCGCAGGGCAACTGTCGCTCCGAGGGCACCGTTGTCGATTTGTCCGGCGCGCCAGAGGTCGCCGAGGAAATCGCTCTCGAGTTTCTTGAACAGGATGTACGGGCCGAACTGTTCGTACGGTTTGGACTTCGCGGCCATGGGCGCCACGCCTCCGACTCAGGTTATTTGCTGTTCAGGTTCTAGCGTACAACGGAACTGCAGCATTGTGGCAGAAATTGCTACGGCCGAGCCTGTTGAGGTGTGCCCTGCTGCTGTGGCGGCGGCAGGCCGCGCTTCTGATCGCGGAACCATTGCCGCTGGAACAGCTCGACGTTCCGGTTGTGCTCTTCGATGGTGGAGGAGAAGGCATGCGAGCCGTCGTGCTTCGCCACGAAGTAGAGGAATGACGTCGGCGCAGGCGCTGCGGCCGCGCGCAGTGACGCCAGACCGGGATTGGCGATCGGTCCGGGCGGCAAACCGGCGTAACGGTACGTGTTGTACGGCGAATCGGTCTGCAGGTCGTCCTTGCGGATATTGCCGTCCCATCGATGCTGCAGCTTCATCGCGTAGATCACGGTCGGATCGGCGCCGAGGAGCATGTGTTTGCGGAGGCGGTTGAGGTAGACGGAGGCGACCAGCGGCCGTTCCTGCGGCAGGCGAGCTTCGCTTTCGACGATCGACGCCAGGGTCACGGTCTGATGCAGGTCGAGCCCGGTCGTGATGTAAGCCATCTCGCCGCCGAAATTCTTGCGGAAGTTCTGCACCATGGCCTGGACGATCGCGTGAGGTGCCGTCCCCGGATTGAACTTGTACGTGTCGGGGAAGAGATAACCCTCGAGCGTCTGTGCCTGCGGAGCGATGTCGTGAATGAGCTCCGGATCCGCCGTGAGCTTGTCCCAGTCGGCCGGTTTTCCGAACCCTTCAGCCGCAAACAGCCGGCCGACCGCGAAACGGTCGAGGCCTTCGCGGATCGTCACCGTTCTGACGATGACGTCTCCGCGCACGATCTTGTCGACGACTTCCACCGGCGACATCGGGCTGTTGAATTCGTAGAGTCCGGCCTTCAGCGAGTCGCCGCTGCGCGCGAGCTTCATGTAGATGAGCGGAACGTATTCGTCGCGCAGAATGCCCGAGGCCTGGAGATGACGGAGGATCGTGGCCGAGCGCTGGCCTCTGCGCACCTCCACGCGCCGGGCCGGCTCGGGATATCCCTTGTACGGTGACTGCAGCGCGCGCCAGAAGAACCATCCCCCGCCGATCAGCAGAAGGACGGCGAAGACGAAGATGGTGAAGAGCGACTGCAGGTACTTGCGGCAGCCGCGGCGCGGTTTGCTGGGGGTCGCTATGACGTCCTCCCGGACTGATGGTCGAGATACGACTGCAGGATGACCGCGGCGGCGTACATGTCGAGCTCTTTCTTCCCCCGGCCTTTGTGTCCGCTTTCGCGCAACCGCTCCTCGGCCTCGATGCTGGTGAGGGTTTCGTCCCAGAGGACGACCGGTTTGCATGTTTTCTGCCGCAACTCCTCGGCGAAACGGCGGAACTTCGCCTCGCCGTCAGTGCTGTGCGTGCGCCGGGGCAGGCCGACCACGTAGGTGTCCGCGCCGAGCTCGCGGCCGAGGCGGTCGATCTCCGCGATGATGTCTCCCTCGTTGGCGATGACCGAATGGGGAGAGGCCAGCACTCCCGACTCGCTCACGGCCACGCCAATCCGCCGGCCGCCGTAGTCGATCCCGATCAGCGACACGCCGGGATTCTATGTCACGCCCCTGCATTACAATGGCGAGGTTCCAAGAGGCCGACAATGAAGAATTTCAATCTCGACGCCATCCTCGAGGCGATGTTGAAGATGTCCGAACGCGTGTCCGACCTCAACTTCTCGGTGGGGCGTCAGCCGCAGGTCGAAGTCGACGGACAGCTCGTTCCCGTGAATTTTCCCGGCCTTCCGCGCCTCACGCCGTACCAGACGGAGATGATCGCTCTGCACATGCTGCGCGGCGATCGCGAGGCAACGCGCACGCTGATCCAGAACGGATCGGTCGACATCTCGTACTCGATCCCGGGGAAGACGCGCTTTCGCGTGAACGTCTTTGCGCAGCGCGGCACGTACGCGATCGTTCTTCGCGTCATCCCGGAAGGAATCCCGACGCTGGAGCAGCTGAAGATGCCGAAAGAGATCTGGAACGTCGGCAAGGTGAAGAACGGAATCGTGCTCGTGACCGGGCCGACGGGATCGGGCAAGTCGACGACGCTCGCCGCGATCATCAACCAGATCAATCACGACTTCGCGTACCACATCCTGACGATCGAGGACCCGGTCGAGTACATGCACCGGCACATCAAGTCGACCGTCAACCAGCGTGAAGTGGGATCGGATACCAAGACGTTCGCTCTGGCGCTGCGCGCCGCCCTGCGACAGGCGCCGAAAGTCATCCTCATCGGCGAGATGCGCGACGTCGAGACGATCGAAATTGCGATGGAGGCCGCGGAGACCGGTCACCTCGTCCTGTCGACGCTGCACACAATCGATGCCGCGAAGACCGTCGATCGCATCATCGGCGTCTTCCCGAAGGATCAGGAGCCGCAGATCCGTACGCGGTTCTCCCAGTCGTTCCGCTACGTGATCTCGCAGCGCCTTCTGCCGAAGATCGGCGGCGGCCGCGTGGCCGCGCTGGAGATCCTCAAGTCGACGATGCGCACCCGAGATTATGTCCTGAGAGGGGAGTCCGAGGGCCGCTCGCTCACTGACGCCATGCACGACGGCCAGGTCGACGGCATGCAGACGTTCGACGACGAGATCGAAAAACTCTGGAACGAAGGCGTAATCACGAAAGAGACCGCACTGGCGTACGCCACGAATCCGACAAACCTCGCTCTCCGCCTCACCGAGGATCCATCCGCTCCCAAGAAGGAGCCGGAGAACTCGATGATGTCCATGCTGGAGTAACGATCCATGATCAAAGTCATCTGCACCTCCTGCCAGAAGCCTCTCTCGCTCGATGAGACGAAGCTTCCGATGAAGGAAGTCGGCTTTCCCTGTCCGGTCTGCAAGACGAAGCTGACCGTGGACCGGCGGAAGTTCACCGGCGAGCAGCCCCATCCCGCGGCCGTCGGGGCTTCCGCACCGGACGGCGACGCTGACGAGCCGGATAACCATGAAGACGACTTCGGCGCGAAAGCCTTCATCGTCGGAAACGACAACCCGGCCATCCGTCAGGCGGCGAAGCTCATCGGGTATCTGCCGGTGCACTATCCGACCGCCGAGCAGGCCCGCGAGCGGTTCACGCAGGAGCCGCCCCACGTCGTGATCATGAATCCGCAGCAGATCACGCCGCCGCCGCTCGAAGCGATGCAGCCGATCATCGGCGTCGTGCCGTCGGACCGGCGGAAATCGTTCTTCGTGCTGGTCGCCGAGAACCTGCGCACGCTCGATGGCAATGCCGCATTCCTCTACGGCGTCAACCTCGTCGTCGCCCCGAAGGACCTGGGAACCTTCCCGCAGATCTTCAAGGACGCGTACGCGCACCACGAGCGGCTGTACGCGAACATGAACTCCGTCATGAAAGTGATGGAGAGCGCTTAGAACCTCTGCGCAAGTCGTTGTTCACGTCATCCTGAGCCGCGAAGAGGGGCGAAGGATCTCGAAATCGCAGGCGTTTTCGCATCCGAGACCCCTTCGTCGCGCTTCGCCGACTCAGGATGACGACTCGCGCAGAGAAGCGCTTAGCGCCGCCGGACGCGAAAGAGCACGTTGTAGCCGCCGTACACGACCTCGAGACGGGGATCATTGCGAAGCCGCCGGATCAGCGGCTCCGGCGCCGTGGTCCAGTCGAGCGCCAGGTAATCGCTGTCGAGCACTTCCACGAGCGTTCGCGGAATGTCGGGATCCTCGCCCGAGAACAGTTTTCGTTGCGCCTCGTACTGACGGGGAAACGTGACGAACATGAACGTGGGATCGAGAACGTTCAGATACCGGCCCTGCGGAGCCCAGAACACATAGGCGTCCGCATCGGCCCAGCGCGCGGCGATCCTCGCCCCCGCCGGGACCGATCGGCCGAACGCGAACCAGTCGAGCTCTGTCACATCCGCACTGCCGGAGGCGATGAAACGGCGTTTCTCGGAGTCGAACGTGACCGGCAGCGCGATCAAGGTCAAGAGCGTCAGGACGACGACCGACTGTCGCGGCCGCAGGCGCGCTCCGAATCCCAGCACGATCGCCAGCGTGGCCAGAGGAAACGCGTAGAGCGCCATCCGGCCGAAGCGGAAGAAGAGCAGGATGAACACTGCGGCCGCGATCGTGGTGTAGGCGGCGATGTCGCCCCCCTCGCGACTCTCGCGCCGGCCGCCGCGGAGGGCCATCGCCATCAGGATTCCCATCCCCCCGATCCAGATGGACGAGACGAACAGTGTCTGGGGAACCAGCGGCGGGTTGATCTCGTTCCCGACATCGAGGCGGCTCATATTGGCGAAGAACACCACGTTCTGCACGAACCAGAGCCGGAGATTCGCGATTGGATGCGGGCGCAGGAGAAGACCGGCCGCGATGCCGAGAAGAGGAGGGG
This sequence comes from Thermoanaerobaculia bacterium, assembly GCA_035468985.1. GTDB lineage: Bacteria > Acidobacteriota > Thermoanaerobaculia > Gp7-AA8 > Gp7-AA8 > DASVHS01. Next base: position 123,866 of record DATISF010000001.1, on the reverse strand, counting down.
CCACGAGCGCGACGTCCGGCTTCTTCTCGCGAATCCACGACCAGACGAACCATAGGATCGCGATCGCCGCCAGGACGTGAAATGCGGTGTAGCCGAGCGTGAACGCAAATGCGATGAGCGCGAGGAGCGCGTATCGCCGTCTCGCGGCTGCGATGATCGCCAGCAGGAGGAGCATCAGAGCGAGGAGCTCCGGGCGGAGACGCACGATGCGTGAGAAGAACGGCGGCGCGCCGATCCAGATCGCCGGCGGAAGAAGAAATGCCGCGTTGCCGAGGACGCGCATGCTCATCATCGCGATGATCGTCGCGAGCGTGGCGTTCAACATCGCCAGCGCAATCCGGCCGCCAATCGCGGCATCGGGAAGCGCCGCAAACGGTGCGAGCAGAAGGTGGAACAGAAGATCCTTGTCCGCTCCGTTTCCGATCAGGCTGAAACGCGCCCACGGAATCCGCGCAAACGGCCCGTGCTGCGCGTACAGGCGGGCGACGGCGAGGTGGTAGTAGGAATCGGTATCCCACAGCACGCCGAGGCGGAGGAAGAACGCGCCGAAGAGAATGAACGCGCACAGCCAGTAGAAGACGGCGAGGCGGCGATCGGTGGTCAGTGGCTCCCCCGACGTCGAAACAGAAACCATTCGAAACCGGACGTGCCCTCGAACGGGTAGCGTTCCACGAAGTCGTAAACGCCCCCCCCGCGCAGCGCCAGGCCCGGAGCGGGCTCTTCATCGATCTTCTGCGTATGGAAGATGAACCATTCCGGCGGTTCGCGCTGCCACTCCCCGAGCGGGATGTAGCGCAGCGTCTGCGCAGGTGGCAGAACCGTCGAGTAGAACTTCAGAACGAGTCCGTTGGCGACGTCATCATCGCTTCCGACGCGGATCACCTCGCCGCGTGTGCCCGCGGACATCGTTCGCAACGCATCGCGATAGTGGCCGCGTCCGAGGGCGATGAGCGTGTAGAGACGTCCCGCTTGCATCGAGACGAGCAGGAGCACGACCACGGCCGCGACGGGCGTCCTGCCAGGGCGAGCGAAGCGGCCGATGAGGTACGCGAGCACAAGGTAGAAAAACGGGAAGCAGATGACAAAATAGCGAAAGTAGAGATACCGCGGATGCGCCGCGACGAGAAGGATCGCCGGCGCGGCCAGGCACAGCGCGGGGAAGAAAAGCCATTGCGGATCGCCGTGGCGGCGCAGCGCGAACGCTCCGCCGATGACGATCAGCACGACAGCGGCGATCGACAGGATGCCGAACAGGGAGAGATCCGGAAGTCCCAAGAGGATCGCCGCCGCCTGCAGTACGACTTTGCCGGTCGGGTAGACCGGCCCCCTGCCGAAGACCATGTCTCGTGCGAAATATGCGTACCAGCCGGCTGCGAACAGGATCGGCGCGCCGTGAAACATCGCCAGGCGTCTCAGCGGCATTGCATATGGCGGGACGACGCTCGCGATGGCGAACGCGACCAGAACCATCGCGAACGTCAGATGCGAGAGAATGCCGGCGATGCAGGCGATCCAGAACATCGCCGCCGGACCGATCGGGTCACTCTCGCTGTTCCGCTGCAGGATCCGATACGCCGCCAGCGCGCAGAAGATTGCCGGCGCGTAGCCGCGTGCTTCCGAGAAGTAGAGGACGAGCGGATAGGACGTCCCGATCAGCAGCGTCGCCGCGATTGACTCGGTCTTTCCCCATTGGCGTGCAATCGATCCCGCGATGATGACGCTGCCGATCCCACTGAGGATCGCCAGCGCGCGATAGATGATCGACGCCTGCTGCCACCGCATGAGGTAGAGCCAGGCGGTGTTCAGAAGATGATTGTTGTCGTGATGAATCTCGAGGAGATCGATGGGGGTGGAAGCGCCTCGGGCGAACGAGACCGACCAGATTTCATCGAGCCAGAGATCGCCGCGCGCCGCGAGGCAGATGAGTGCAGAGCAGAGAAATACGGCTGCTGCGCTGACGGCGAGCGATCTCCGTTCGGGTGTCACCCCTTCATGATAGGGGGCAGCGTTACTGGCTCTGCACTCCTTCGGGGTACTGAACGAACACACCGTTCGAGTAAATGATGTCGTCGTTGAATCCGGTCGTCGCGCCGCCCGCTGAACTGGAGGTGGCATCCCATCCCTGCGTTCCCGAGGAATTGCCGTTCCTGGCGGCGGACCAGATAACGTAGTCGCTCGACTGGTTCGCCACGCCCATCGCGAACTGCGTGCGGTAGCGCATTTTGTTTCCCCAGCCATCGACCGACGGGATCAGCTTGCTGTACGTCGGAACGAGCGCACCGGCGATGTCCGTGTAGGCCAGGTCCGTCGTGCAGACGCCGAGGACGCTGAGTGCCCCTGCGGCGTTATAGCGGTTCGTGTCCGTGGCTCGAGCTTCCCATGCCGTGGCGATCGAGTGCATGTCGGCCATGGTCCGCTTCTGCTTCGACCGCTGCATAGCGGTCAGGAGGTTCGGAATGGCGATCGCCGCCAGGATGCCGATGATCGCCACGACGATCAGCAGCTCGATGAGTGTGAACCCTCTCTCTCTGCGTTTCATTGGTCCCCACCATACGGGACGGGCGCCCGAAGGCGCCCGTCCAAGTAGCGTTGTGGCCAGGCGTTACTGAGTCTGCACGCCTTCCGGATACTGCACGAAGCTGCCGTTGCTGTAGATGATGTCGCTGTTGAAGTTGGTGGTTGCACCTCCGGTGGCGGCCGCATCGAAGCCGGTTGCACTCGGGGCCGTCGGAACGGCGGTTGTGCCGTCCTTCGCCGCGGACCAGATCAGGTACGCCTGAGCCGGAGCGGCGTTGTTCCACGCCTGGTCAGCCATGAAGAGCAGCGGGTTGCCCCAGCCGTCCTTCGCCGGCATCAGCTTGATGTAGGTCGGCGAAAGCGCGCCGGAGAGCTGAGCCGGGGTGACGTTGTTGCTGCACGCGGTGATGGCGGTGATGGCGCCGGCGGCGTTGTACTTGTTGACGTCGGTCGCGCGCGCTTCCCAACCGGTGGCCAGCGTGCGCATGTCGGCCATCGTTCTCTTCTGCTTCGAACGCTGCATAGCGGTCAGAAGGTTCGGAATGGCGATCGCCGCCAGGATGCCGATGATCGCCACGACGATCAGCAGCTCGATGAGGGTAAAACCTTTCTGCTTCCTTGACATGAATTTCCTCCTTGATGGAACCCTCTAAGCGCAACGGGTATACCAAGCCGAGCCAAAACGCTAAAGATTGAAAATGCATGGCTTAGCGCTTTTCGCTCGCCGCACGGGAAGGCGATTCTGACGGTTTTTGCGGAGTCTCTCTGACACTTTGTGTCACTTCTGTGAACGCGTAGGCCATGACCACCCGGCGAAGGAACTCGACCCCCTGCGCGAAGTAATCGACCCTGACCCGTTCGTCGGTTGAATGGATGGTCTCGCTCTGGAAGTAATCGATGGGAAACGGATCGAGCCCGTACGCCGCGATACCGCGCTTGCGAAGGAAGCGAGAGTCGTTGAACCATTTGTTCAGCATCTCGGTGCCGACCGGCGCGCCGTACGCCCGCGCGGCCTCCGCGGCCATCAGTCTGAAGAACGGCGTTTGATCCGACGTCACGGGCACCGGCCCTTCCTTGCGCAGGACCTCGCCGACGCGAACGCCGAACGGCGCCACTTTTCCTCGCAGCCATTCGATGCGCTGATCGGGATCGGTGTCGGGAAGATTGAGAAGATACGTTCGCATGCGCCAGCGGCCGCCGTGCTCTTCGACGTTGTCGGCCCAGACGTTGTCCTGCGTCATCTCGCGATAGCCGACCGGAAGATCCCAGAAGCGTCCGGCGGCGGCCGCTGCATCGATGTCGAGCAGCTGGTCGCGAAAGGCGATGCGTTGCGGACCGAGGTCGTGCATCCAGCGCTTCACTTCCGGCGAGATGCGCTGGGGCTCGCGGCTGACGAACCATGGCTCGAGCGCGATCCGGGCCTGCTGCAACTGCGACCGCGACGGCCCTTCGAGCTCGAGCGTGACGATCTGCTTGGTGCCGATCTCGATGCCGTAGTACCTGACCTTCTCCTGCATCATCTCCGTGATGCCGCCTTCGTTGATCGCGTAACGGATCCCCTCGAAGATGTCGGGGCGATGCTCGATCAGCCACTTCGTGCCCAACGCGCTGCCCGCTTCCTCGTCGGCGACGGCGAGAAAGACGATGTCGCGCTCGGGCGTCCGGCCGCTTTCGGCGACGTCGAGAAACGCCCGCAACTCGCAGATGCCGGTGCCCTTCATGTCGAGCGTGCCGCGGCCGTAGATCTGGTTGAAATAGATCTCCGCCGCGAATGGCGGACGCGTCCACGTTCCGATCGCCGGGACAACATCCATGTGATGGAGCAGCAGCAGTCCCTCTCCGGGCCGCTTTCCTTTGATTCGGACGTAGAGGTTTGCGCGTCGCGGAGCGGGCTCGATGATCTCGGTGGGGACGCCTGCCTTCGCAATCATTCCGGCGAGCCACTGCGCCGCGGGCAGCTCATTGCCGGGGGGATTCGACGTGTCGATCCTGACGTACTCCTGCAGCAGCTTCGCCTCGGGCGTCATCTTCAACTGCCTGGGGACGTACGTCGTCTGATGAGCGAGCTGCTCGGTCTCCCGGCGGGTGTACATCAGTGTGGCTGCGAGAGCTGCGGCGGCGATGAGAACGATGAGTGCGGCCGCGATTCGCTCGTTACGATGGCGGCGCTTCTTGCGGTCGATCTCGGTCACGGACCGATTCTACGACGGCGCGCCCTGGCACCAGGACCAGAAGGAGAAGGAAGAAGATCGTGACGCCGGAAACGGCCATGGCGCGCTGCGCAAGCGTGTTGCGGTAGTGCATCTCGATGCGATGCCGGCCGGACGGAACCACGACGCCCTGATAACCGATGTTCGTGACGATCGGCGGGATGGGCCGGCCGTCGAGCGTGATCCGCCAGTATTTGTGCGGGGTCACGCTCATCACCAGGAATCCACGGCCGCCGCTTTCAACCTCGAGGCTGGCATCGTTGGACGTCTCGAGAAGCGACCGCACGACCCCGTCCGCGGGAACGAACGGCGCGCCGGAGATGAATGCCACACGGTCGCTGTAGCTTCCTTTGCTCAGCTTGTCGACGAAGTCGCCGCGATTCTTGATCTGCACGATCTGATCGGCGAAGTAGTAGCGCGGGTAGTGCTTCCCTTCGAGGAATGAGATCGGCAGCGCGTCCTTCATGTTGCCGCCGGCGCGCTTCTTCTCGTCCTCGAACTCGCGATAGACGCCGCGGTACCAGGCGTTGGACATGGCCATGAACGGCTCGTACCAGTCTTCACGGCCGGAGCGCTTGACGTCCCAGACCGAATCGACGAGATCGATCGTCGGCAGAAGAGCGGTCTTGTCGTAATCGCGCTCGAGTACGGTGCGCACTTTCGAGCCCGCGGGAGTCATCGGGAAAAGTCCGTTGCGCACGATCCAGTACACGGCGTCGCCGGTCGAGAAGTACTTCCGCGCAATCTCGTCCTGCCCGTACCAGTCGGCCTCGTGAAACACGCGGTAGGACGGGTGGCTCGGGCGGAGCGTCGCCGCGACCGGCGGAGGGTCGAAGAAACGCCGCGGCATGCGCGGATTGAGCTCCCACATCACGACGCCGAGGTCGGCGCAGAGAAACGCGAGCGCGGCGGAGAGCCAGATCGCCCGCCGCTTCGTGTACATCGTCAGGAGCACGGCGGTCAGAAGCGCACCCCGTCCGGTGGCGACGATCCAGTCGATCCGCGAGATCTGGGTCATGTAGTTCGCCGAGCCACCCGCTCCCATTCCCCACACTTTCATGAATGCGTTCTGGTAGAGCGGCGTGAAGCTGATGGCGGCGATGCCTCCCGCCACGAGCGTGGTCGCCAGCGCGAATCCGGCCGCGGTGTCGCGCACGCCAACGTCGCCATCGAGCGCGCGCTGCAGGGTCTGCGAGGCGAAGAGGATCGTCGCGAACATCGCCATCAGGATGAATTTCTCCGGATAGCGGATCGCCGTGGCGATGTGGGCCTCGTACAGCCACTTCAGGAGAGGCGTGTGGCCGCCGAGCGCAAACAGGACCGACACGGCGATGATCACGAGCAGAAACCATGCGCTGCGCGGACGCGTGAACGCGCCGGCGATCGCAAGCGCCGTCACCGCCAGCCCACAGTAGATGCTGAACAGGAACGGCGATCCCATTCCGGTGTAGAGGCCGCCGCCGTAGTACCACATCACGTTCTTGATCGCGATGTGACCGAGGATGTTCGGATAGATGATCTCGGCGAACTTCGCCCACGGCATGCTCCACGCCTCGACCAGCGAGAAGTCGAACGGCCGCGACCGTGCCGAGTCGGCGACGTGATCGAGCGCCGGAAGCATCTGCGCGCAGCCCACGAGGAACGCCGCGATGGAGATCAGCGCGATCCAGATCTCGTTGACCAGCATCGACACGATCCGTCTCGGCGAATACCAGCCGCGATAGAGGCCGTAGAAGCCGACGAGCAATCCGGTCTGGATGACTGTAGTCGGCTCGGCGACCAGAAACTGCAGCCCGAGAAACAGCGCGCCGAGGGCGAAGTCGCGCGGGCGATGCTGAAGGAGAAATCGCCGGACGAAAAGACACGTCAGCGGCAGCCATGCCGCGCAGAAAAGGATCGGCAGGAGGTTGACGTCCGAGAGGTAGACGCCGCCGAGTCCGAACGAGACCGCTCCGAAGAGCGCCGGCAGCGGCCGCAGGTCCATCGATCGCAGCAGCGCGTACATGCCGAGGAGGCCGATGTAGATGTGGATGAGGATGTGCAGCCGGAAGCCGAGGTTGTAGCTCGGCAGCAGGATCAGCCAGGTGAATGGATAGAAGACTTCGTGCTCGGGATTGGCGGCGATCGGCTGGCCGCCGGAGAAGTAGCGGTTCCAGTACGGGAACTCGCCGTTCAGAACGATGTCGCGCAGGATCTGTTTGGCCGGATAGTAGTAGCGCGTCAGATCGCGCATGTAGAAATCGTTGACGCCGATCAGGACGTCGCCGAAGTAGAGAGTGGGAAGGATGAGAAGAAGCGCGATCGCGAGCCGGTCGTGTCGGCGGAGACTGCTCACGCGCGCGCCGGAGTCGCCGGTGCGGTCATCACCGGATCGCGAAAGATGCGGTGCGACCAGATGTGCTTCTTGTGCAGCTTGTACAGCACCATCGTCTTCAGAATGGCCAGGCCGTAGCGGACGGAACGCCAGAAGCCGATCTGCGAGGCTTCGTCGAAGTAACGCGTCTGGATCGGCACCTCGCGGATCAGCATCTTCTTCGCCACGCCCTGGGCGATGATCTCGGTGTCGAACACGAAGTCATCCGAGTTCGCCTCGAAGTTGACGCTCTGGAGGTAACGCCGCGAGTAGGCGCGAAACCCGGAGTGGTATTCGGAGAGGAACACGTAGAACGTGGCGTTCTCGACCATCGTCAGGAAGAGATTCGCCCAGTACTTCCACTTCGGCATGCCGCCTTCGATGGGACGGCCGCCGAGCATGCGCGAGCCGAACACCGCGTCGCATTCGCCGCGCTGCAGCGGTTCGACGAGATGCGGAATGATCGTCGGGTCGTACTGGTGGTCGGGGTGCACCATGACCATGATGTCGCCGCCCATCTCGTCCATCGCCGTCCGGTAGCACGTTTTCTGGTTGCCGCCATAACCGCGATTCTTCGGATGAACGACGGTTCGGATGCCGAGCTTGCGCGAGAGCTCCACGGTCCGATCCCGCGAACAGTCGTCGACGAGCAGGATCTCGTCAACCCAGTCCTTCGGGATGTCGTCGTACGTGGCCTGGAGCGTTTTCTCGGCGTTGTATGCCGGCAGCACGGCCACGACTTTCTTGTCGCGATGCGGCATGGTGGCGGCGGAGAATAACACACGGTTCAGAACGGCCATTTCGGCGGCGGCAGCGTCCGGATCCGTGCGACGATCGGACGGAGCGGCGGAGCGACGGGGCCGTCATTCTCGAAGTAGGCCGCTTCCACGAGCATCCGGATGACCGGTGGTTCACTCTGCCCGGCTGCCGCGAAGACCCCGGCCGCAATCCAGATTGCCGCCCCTGCCACGGCCGCCACCGCATGCCGTTTCGGCGCGGCGATCAGGAGTCCGGCGAAGGCGATCGCAAACGGAACCGCGATCGCCAGCGCTCGCGAGACGAGATGCAGGAGGTTCGGCGCGACGAATCCATGGCGGAGCAGCGGCCAGGCGAACGACATCCACGGCGCGGGATAGTCGGGAGGAACGAACGGGAAGACGAGTGAGACCAGCGCGATTGCGGCGATCGATGCGCCGAGAAGAACGGCGCCGGCGTAACTGGCCTCCACGAGCGCCAGAAGCAGCGCGAGGAACGGGAGCGCGGCGACGAGATAACGCGCGCCGACCGTCCAGCCACCCCACCAGTTCGTGTAGCCGGCGAACGTCAGAAGGATCGACAGCGGCGTCGCCAGAATCGCGATGAACGCCGAGCGCGGCATGGCCCGGCGCGCTGCAGCGATTCCGGCGAACGACAGGATCAGGATCGGGGAGAGCACCAACAGGCCCTTCGACGGATCGAGAAGCAGGTGAAAGAGGTTCGCCGGCGAAGGAAGGCCGACGCCGAACAGGCCGTGCGCGGCCACGGCGCGCACTTTCGGATCGATTTCATGCGCCGAGGAGAGAGTGAAAGCGCTGCCGAACGCGACGTAGTTGTAGAGACCGAGGGCAGCGGCGAACGGTGCGCCGCCCGCGATCACGCGCAACAGGCCGCCGGTGCGCAATCGTGGGAGCGCACAAGCGAGCAGCACCGCCGCGGGAATCGCGTTCGGATACTCGGACAGAACCGCGAGGCCAATCAACGCCCCGGCCCCAAAGTCCTCGGCCCTCGGCCCTCGGTCCTCGGTCTTGAAAAGCAGTGCGAATGCGCCAAACAGCGTCAGCGCCGAAAGCGCGTGCGCGAAGAGCAGCAGCCCGTACGCGAAAATCGGCGTGCCAAAGAGAAGCGCGACCACGGCGAAGCGGATGCTCTCTTCCTTGCATCCCAGCCGGCGTGCCACGGCCATCAGCCATAACGCCAGAAGGATCACCGGAATCGTCGATACCAGGAGCCGCATCGCCGTGATCGTCGTTCGCATCGTCGACGCCGACGGCGGTCCGACGATCGCACGCACGATCGCATAACCGGGCAACCCGACCAGCGCTCCGCCCGGCGCCTTATTCGAGTACAGCCGTCCGCCGACCGTGGCGAGGTCTTCGGTGTGCACGTTCAGATCGCGGACGACGCGCGTGACCTCCACCGTGTGGTGATCAACGATGGCCACCGCTACGATCCACCGCGAGATTTCGTTCGGCGAGAGAAAGTGCGGGAAGACGGGAACGACGATGAGCGCCAGGATGGCGTAGAGCACGATCGGGACGATCGTTGCCCGACTCTTCACCGCGCCTGAGGCACTTCCTCGAGCACGCGGCGCACCTGGTCGCTGACCGGCACTCCGGCCGCATCGCAGGCGCGGGCGATCGTCTCGTACGCGTCGCGGCGGCGGCCGGCGCGCAGCATGTCCAGGATTCCCCTGGCGATGATGCCGTCGAAGAACCGCTTGCGATCGGTGTCCGTCGGCAGGACCTTTTTCGCCGCGGCGCGCAACGATCCGAGGACCTGGTTCACCTCGTCGTATTCGGGGCCGATGGAGCGAGCCAGGTCTTCCTTGAGCGTGCGCGCCAGCGCGGGCGATTTCCCGCCGGTCGAGACGGCGATCTGGATCGAGCCCTTCTCGATGATCGCCGGCACGATGAACTCGCAGAGATGCGTGACGTCGACGACGTTGACGGGAATGCGGCGGCGCCGGCAGTCCTCGGCAATCTGCGTGTTCACGGCCTCGTCATCGGTCGAGGCGATGACGATGTTCGCGCCGTCGAGATCGCTCTCTTCGTACTTCTTGCGGCGGATCTCGAGGCAACCCTCGCCGGCCCACTTCTCGATCTCGCGCGTGAACTCCGGCGCGATCACGGTGACGCGCGCGCCGTAGTTCATCATCGTCTCCGCTTTGCGCGCGCAGACGTTGCCGCCGCCGATGATGACGACGCTGCGACCTTCGATGTCGAGGAAGATCGGGTAGTAGGGGAAGTTCTTTTTCACGCGCTGGGCTTGGGAGCCGCTTTGACGGCCGGAGCCGCGGTCTTGCCCATCGCTGCCGCGCGGGCGGCGCGGTCCTTCATGCGCTGCTGCGTGCGCTTGCGCTTCTGGAGGTTCGCGCGCGATTTCTCACCGTTGATTCGTGACATGGTCGTCCTTTCAGTAGATCGGGAAACGGTCGCAGAGCTCTTTCACTTCCCGCTTCACCTGGGCGATCACGCCGGTGTCGCCTTTGCTGTCGAGAACACGCGCGATCAGGTTCGCCATCGTCTTCATCTCCGGCTCGCGGAGGCCGCGCGTGGTGACCGCCGGCGTCCCGATACGAAGCCCGGAGGCGACCATCGGCTTCTGCGTGTCGAACGGGATCGTGTTCTTGTTGACGGTGATGTTCGACGCCTCGAGCATGTTCTGCCCGTCTTTGCCGGTGATGCCTTTCGAGAAGACGTCGGTCATGAACAGATGATTGTCCGTGCCGCCGGAGACGATGCGGAACCCGGTGTCGGCGACGGCTTTCGCCAATGTCTTCGCATTCCGCACGATCTGCGTCTGGTATTCCTTGAACTCCGGAGTCATCGCCTCGGCGAAGGCCACGGCCTTTGCCGCGATGATGTGCACGAGCGGTCCGCCCTGCACGCCGGGAAATACGGCGCGGTCGAGGTCCTTCGCATACTGCTCCTTGCAGAGGATGAGGCCCGCGCGCGGTCCACGCAGTGTCTTGTGCGTCGTGGTGGTGACGAAGTCGGCGTACGGAATCGGGGAAGGATGATTGCCCGTGACGACCAGTCCGGCGATGTGGGCGATGTCGGCCATCATCAGCGATCCGGAGCGGTCGCAGATCTCGCGGATGCGCTTGAAGTCGATGACCCGCGAGTAGGCGGACGCGCCGCAGATGATCAGGCGCGGCTTGTGCTCGTCGGCGAGCTTCTCCATCTCGTCGTAGTCGATCCGCTCGTCGTCTTTGCGCACGTGATAGCCGACGACTTTGAAGTCGCGGCCGCTGTACGAGAGCGGATGGCCGTGCGTGAGATGGCCGCCGTGCGCGAGGTCCATGCCCATGATCGTGTCGCCCGGCTTGAGCATGGCGAAGTAGACGGACATGTTGGCCTGCGAGCCGGCATGCGGCTGGACGTTGGCGTGCTCGGCGCCGAAGAGCTTCTTGGCGCGCTCGATGGCGATGGTCTCGACGATGTCGGTCGGTCCGCAGCCGCCGTAGTAGCGCTTTCCGGGGTAGCCTTCCGCGTACTTGTTGGTGAAGACGGAGCCCATGGCCGTGAGCACGGCCGTGGAGACGTGGTTCTCGGAGGCAATCAGTTCGAGGGTGTCGTTCTGACGCTGCGTTTCCATCCGGATGGCGTCGGCGATCTGCGGGTCGACCTTCTCCAGAGCGCGGTGCAGAAACTCGTGTCCGGTGGCGGCCCGTTGCTCGTCTTTGACTGTCGACATCGCTCTCGTTCTCCGGAGCGGGATGTTACTCGATAATCCACGTGTGAGCACTGGCGTGAGAACGGCCCTGGCGGCGGTCATCGTCAGCGCCGCCGTGCTCGCTTCCGTCTACGGCTTCTTTTTCTACCGCGACAACTTTTCGACGCACTATCCGATCAAAGTCCTCTCGGCCGAGGCGTTTCGATCGGCGGAGATTCCGTACTGGAACTTCGCCGATGCCGGGGGGCAGCCGCTGGCGGGCAATCCGAACACGCTGACGTTTTATCCCGACAACATCCTCTACCTGATCCTTCCGGCGCACGTCGCGTTCAACCTGCACTTCTTTCTTCATCTGGCGCTGGCGTTCTTCGCCATGCGCGCTTTGACGAAGTCGGACTTCGCGGCCAGCGTCTACGTGCTCAGCGGGATCGTCGTTTCCGCGACCGCGTTCTACAACCTGATCGTCGCCGTCGCGGTCATTCCGCTCGCGTTTCTCGCCGCCGAGCGCCGGCGGCCCGCGCTCCTCGGACTCTCGTTCGGTCTTCTGGCACTGGCGGGAGAGCCGGTGATGATCGTCGGCGCGACGATCGCCGTGGGGATCCTGGCCATCGACCGGATGAGGATCCGCGATTTCGCGCTGGCGATCGTAATCTCGCTCGTCATCGCCGCGCCCCAACTCGTCGCCTATTCGGAAATCGCGTCCGAGGTCGAACGGAGCGTGGCGATGTCGTCGAGGACGGTGCTGAATGCCTCGCTGCATCCGGTCCGCGTCGTGGAAGTCTTCGCCGGGCCGATCATCGGAGTGCTCAACGACGCCGGTGGCCCGTTCCGCGCTCGTCTTTTCTCGACGATTTTCCTCGGCCTGATCGCCGTTCCCGCCCTGTTCCGCAGATCGCGCTACGTCGCCATCGCAGCGGTCATGCTTTTCTTCGCCCTCGGGCGTTACAACCCGATCATCGCCGCGATCGTCGACCACGTCAGCGCGGTCCGGATCGTGCGCTTTCCGGAGAAGTTCGCGCTGCCGATGATCGTGGCGCTCGTCGTTCTCGTGGCCATGTACTTTCGCGAGACGCCGTGGAAGCGCGCGTGGCTGCTGATCACGATTCTTCCGCTCGTTCTCACGGCCTGGCGTGCGCTGCCGATCGATCGCTTCGAGCCGTATCGCGTCACGAAAGGTGCGCCGCGGCGCGTCTACGTGGCCTCGGTCATCAACGCGACGGAGATGCCGGCCCGCACCGAGTACCGTCTGCGCGCGCAGGCGGACGAACCGTTGTTCGGCGCGACCGGCGGCCTGCGCTACGTGATCAATCCCTCGCCGGAGGGCATGCATGCGCTGCGCAGCCGGATGGTTCTGGAGCGCTTTCAGCGCGGACGGCAAAGGTACGCGGCGATCGCGGCGAACCTCCCCGCCGCATTTTTCCCGTCGCGCTCAGTCGCCGGCCGCGACATCTACGAAGAAGCGTCGCTGACGGAAGCGTTCGCGAACAATGAGACCGTCATCACGTCGCGAAGCGTTGCCGTCGGTCCGGCGCGTGTTCTGCGCTACTCGGAGCACGGCCAGCGCATCACGATCGACGTCGATGCGCCTCGCCCGGCGCTGTTGTTCGTCAATCAGACGTACTTCACGGCGTGGGACGTCCGCGCGGCCGGCCGGCCGCTCGACACCGTCGCCCTCGACGTCGATCGCCTCGGCATCATCGTGCCCGCGGGAACGACGCGGATCGATCTGCGATTCGGCCGTCGTCACGCGGCAGGGGCGATCGCCTGGATAGTGTCGTCACTTCTCCTGCTGGCGTGCCTTGTCCAGAGCCGCGATCGCCGCGCCGGCGAGGTAAAGCGAGCCGGCGATCAGGATCGTCCGCTCGTCTGATTCGATCGCCCGGCGGATGGCATCTCCAACATCGGGGACCGCCGTGGCGCGGACGCCGAGGTCAGTGGCCGCCCTCACGAGGTTCTCCGGCGGCTCGCTGCGTGGCGCATACGGATCGGTGGCAATGATCTCGTCGAACATCGGGAAAAGAAGCGAGGTCACGCCGTTCACGTCCTTGTCGCTCATGATCCCGAAGACGAGCAGCCGCGGCCGGGGCAGGTCGCTCTCGACGAACGGAGCGATCGCCCGCGCGGCGTGGAGGTTGTGGCAGCCGTCGACCCAGATGTCCTTGCCGGCGACGCGCATCCGTTCGAGTCGTCCCCGCCATCGCGTTGCTGCGATCCCCTTCGCAATCGACTCCGCCGTGATTTTCGGGAGGCGTCCCCTCAGCTCCTGAGCGGCGCGCATGGCCAGCGAGATGTTCGCGCGCTGAAACTCGCCGTTGAGCGGCAGATCGCGCGCTTCGTTGCCGCGGATCACATGCAGCACGCATCCGAACCTCGCCGCACGCTTCTCGATCACCGACAGCACGACCGGATCGGTGTTCGACGTCAACACGATCGCGCCCCGATGGATCACGCCCGCCTTCTCCGCGGCGATCTTCCGCACCGTGTTGCCGAGGTATTCGGTGTGGTCGAGGCCGATGGGGGTGATGAGCGCGGCGATCGGACGGACGACGTTGGTGGCGTCCAGCCGCCCCCCCATGCCGACCTCGAGAACCACGACCTCGCAGCGGGCCCGCTCGAACGCGATGAACGCCAGCACCGTCAGCGCCTCGAAGTAGGTAGGCGTGATGGCGATGCTGTCGGCGGCGCGGTGCAGCGCCTCGATCGACTCCTCGAACAGCGTCGGATCGATCGGTTTGCCGTCGATCATCCAGCGCTCGCGGATGTCGACGAGATGCGGCGAGGTGTACATGCCGCTGCCATAACCGGAGGCCAGCAGGATCGAGTTGAGCGTCGCGCACGTCGATCCCTTCCCGTTCGTTCCGGCCACGATGATCGATGGGTAGGCGCGGTGCGGATTGCCGAGCTTGCGCAACAGCGCGCGGATACGGCCGAGGCCGGGACGGATCCCCGAGCCCTGAAGGGAGTCGAGCCAGTCGAGAGCGGGGCTACTGGCCACGGAAGAACTTCAGGAACCGGGCGATGGTCTGCTTCATCTCCGGACGCGGAGTGATCAGGTCGACCATCCCGTGCTCGACGAGAAACTCGGCTCGCTGAAATCCTTCCGGAAGCGTTTGCCGGATCGTCTGCTCGATCACGCGCGGGCCGGCGAATGCGATCAGCGCCTTCGGCTCGGCGATGTTGAGATCGCCGAGCATCGCGTAAGACGCCGTGACGCCGCCGGTGGTCGGATCGGTCAGCACGGAGATGTAGGGGAGGTGGGACTCGGCGAGCCGTGCCAGCGCGGCGGCGACCTTCGCCATCTGCATCAGGGAGAGGATCCCCTCCTGCATGCGCGCGCCTCCGGAGCAGGAGATGATGATCAGCGGCTCCTTCTTGTCCAGGGCCCGCTCGGCGGCAAGGGTGATCTTCTCGCCGACGACCGATCCCATCGATCCGCCCATGAAGTTGTACTCCATGGCGCAGATCACCACGTTCATCCCGTCGAGCTTCCCCTCGGCGCAGAGGACGGCGTCGCCCGGACCGACTCTCTGCTCGTAAACGCGCAGCCGGTCACGGTAACGCTTGGTGTCGCGGAACTCGAGAGGGTCAGCGGAGCGGATCTCGGTGGCGAATTCCTTGTACTTCTTGTCGTCGAAAAGGAGATCGAAGCGCTCGCGCGCGTTGATCCGGAAGTGATAGCCGCACTTGGGGCAGACGTTGTGGTTGGCCTCGACTTCCTTCTTGTAGACGATCTCCTTGCACTCGTCGCACTTGACCCAGAGGCCCTCCGGGATGGCGGTCTGCTTCTCGACCGCCTCTTTCGGCTTCTTCTCCTTCCGGAACCAGGCCATGGGGCGCGACTCTACTCACTCGCTGCTGCGCTGGCAACCAAGAGCGCCACCAGAGGCGTGAGCAGCACGCGGTCGGCCGATGCCTTGATCCACCACACGGCATTCGGCTCGTGCAGATAGAAGAAAGTGATGGAGAGGATCGAGCCGGCGGCGACGAGCAGAGGCATCGCGGCGCGGCCCCAGTTGCGCCCGAACGGCAGCGGCAGGAGCACCGCGATCCACGGCAAATACGCGGCGCGATAGCTCGCCTCGAATCCCGCAACGTAGAGCACGAGCCCCAGCGAATCGAAATGGAGCGGCGTTCCGCCGCGCGCATAGCTGTCGAGCAGGCTGTGAACCTGTGCGAAGACGATCCACGATCCGAGAAGGACGGTCGCGGGTGCGGCGACGAGGAGAGCGCGCTTGAGATTGCGGCGAGTCAGCGCGAACGCCACGATCAGGATGATGGCGAACGAAGCCCCCTCGACTTTTGTGAATGCGGCGCCGGCCAGGGCGATCGCGGCGATGAGATCGGCGTCATCGCGAAACGTGAGTGCGGCGAGGGCTACCACTTCGAACAGGATCAGCTGCGGATCGGCTCCGCCCGCCACCCGCCCCGCGCCGAAGCCGAACGCCAGAAGCGCGGCGAGCAGCGTCGCAAAACCGTTCGCGCGAGCCAGGCCGCGAAACGCGAGCACCGTTGCCAGCAGATACAGCGGTGTGAGGAACGTTGCCCCGAAGTACGAGAAGCGGTGGGCGGCCATCGAGTTCCAGGCATAGACGAGCGGCTGGAGGGGCGGATAGTCGGGGTGCATCAGGTAGTAGTGCGGGAACTTCAGGAAGCCGACGTCGATCGTGCGCGCCAGGAAGAAGTGCTGCGCTTTCGGTCCCCAGAAGAAGAGGAGATCGCCGCTCGTCTCGCGCGCGGTGGCCACACCGTAGATTGCGAGAAGGGTGATGAGCGCGATCGGCCACGTGGAGCGCCGCCCCTCCTCGCGCGGCGAATCCCGGCGGCCGAGGACGGCCGCCGCTCCACAGACGACCAGCGGAATCAGCAGCGCAAGACGACTCCACGGAATCGCGAGGAGCGCCTCGAGCCACATGACCGCTCCGCCGATCACCATTCCGGTCGTGAAGCGGATCGCCAGCTGCGATGCGCGATCGCCGTCCCGGAACGGCACGCCGAACAGGGTGAACAGCAACGTCGCGGCAACCCAGACGGCCGTGCTCACCGGCGTTTGTACAACCATCCGCCGCGGAACCCGGCGTACGGAGCGTAGGACGGTTGGTCGAACGGTGCGCCGACTGCGATCACGTACTCGACGCCTCGGCCGGTCCCCGCCGACCACGGCGGCAGAACCGACTGGCGCGGCAGGAGGCCGACCGCGGTCAGATACACCGCGTCATCGTTCCAGGCCTGGGCGTTCTTCGGACGGAAGCAGGTCACTTCCGCTCCGCGAGGCAGCAGAGGCTCGGCCTGCGGGATCACGACCAGCGCATCGCGAATCTCGTGCTTCACGACGTCGGCGTGATCGAGCACCGTCTCCGGCGCCGCAAAGTACGGTGGCCGCCGGATCGCGTATCGATGGATGAGGGCTGCGCAGAGCAGCAGCGCGCCGCATCCGGCGACGATGCGCTGCACCGCGTTGCGGCTCATATC
The DNA here is from genome assembly GCA_035468985.1 of Thermoanaerobaculia bacterium. Classification (GTDB taxonomy): domain Bacteria; phylum Acidobacteriota; class Thermoanaerobaculia; order Gp7-AA8; family Gp7-AA8; genus DASVHS01. The sequence goes on along the minus strand of DATISF010000001.1, from coordinate 106,883 downwards.
TCGCGGAAGATGTACGGCCGCAGCACGTCGATCCGCTCTTCGAGCTTGTTCTCGTCGAGATAGCGCAGCGTTGCCGCGACCGAGGAGAGCAGCGAGTTGCCGTCCTGCGGGGTGTAGCAGAAGCCGACGACCTTGCGCGGGTTCGGCATCGCCAGCGTTGAAAGCGGGATGACGGTTTGCGAGAAGATCCGGCCGAAGTAACCGTGATCACGGCCGAACGAGAAGATCTGGTTCGCCGATCGCCGCCCGGTCACGGCCACGCGCGGATTCGAGCGCAGCGCGGTCTTCACCTCTTCGAGCTTGGTGTCGAAGCCGAGCTGAATGTCGAACCAGAGCGTGTGCATGTACTGCGTGTTCAGTTTGATGGCCGACGAGAAGATGTGCAGCTTCTTGCCGAGAGTCTGGAACAGGTGAAAGGCGTCGCGGGCGTGATGCGTGCCGAACTCGGGATCGTCGTGTTTGCCCGCTTCCGGCGAGGCGATGAAGTCTTTCCGGTCGGAGACGTCATTCGCCCGGCGCATGCAGACGAACTGACCGAAGTCGATTCTGAGGTCGCCGCCCTTTGCGCAGCCGAGCGTCTTCAGGAGCACCGAGATGTTGTGCGTGTTGCAGGAGACGACCTGAACGAATTTCTCGTCGGGCGTGAAGACCTCGTCGTTGATGCCGCGCGCATACGGCTTGCCGAACCCGAACTCGGAGCCCTGAGCCAGAAAGCCTCTCGGGCCGTTCCGCGCTCCGTCGTAGTACTTCGCCTTGTTCTCGTTGCCGGCCGGAGTGCAGTCGACGACCACGGTCGCTCGCTCGATTGCTTCCTCTGCCGTGTAGGAGACGCGGTGACCGAGCTTGGCAAATTCGTCGCGCGAATCGTCGTCAGTGGCGAGCCGCGCTCCGTGGCTGATCAGCTGGTTGACCTTGGCGCGATCCTCGGAGCTCGGCGTCCGCTTGTGAAAGGTGACTTCGTCGACCCCCCAGGCGTCCTTGAACGTGTTGAAGAGCCCGATGAGCGGCTCTCCGATGGTGCCCGTTCCGACAACGTGCACGATGTTCTTGTTGGTCAAAGCTCCTCCGTGGGGGGCCGGATTGTAAATCAAGTTAAGATCGCCGCGCCTTGGCCGCCCCGAAAAGCGCAGCATCGCAGGAGAAACTGATCGCCTCCAACCGGAAGGCGTTTCATGAGTACCACGTCCTGGACAAGATCGAAGCAGGAATCGAGCTCACCGGGACGGAGGTGAAGTCGCTTCGCGACGCGGCGGTGAACCTCAAGGACAGCTACGTCACGTTCAAGAACGGCGAGGCCTTCCTCTTCGGCGCCCATATCTCGCCGTACTCGCACGGCAACCTCCAGAACCACGATCCCGAACGGACGCGGAGGCTCCTGCTCCACAAGCGCGAGATCGGCAAGCTCGAGACGCAGGTCATGGAGAAAGGGCTGACCATCGTTCCCCTCCGGCTCTACTTCAAGAAAGGGCGAGTGAAGGCGGAATTGGGCGTGGTCCGGGGCAAGAAGCTCTACGACAAGCGGGAGAGCGAGAAGCGGCGCGAAGCGGACCGGGAAGCGGCGGCGGCGATGAAGAGCGCTCGTCGATCCTAGGTCGTCGGTCGTCGGTCGTTGGGCTGTGGCCTCTTAGCCACACTTATGGCTTCTAATGGCCACAGAAACCGCGCGCGACTTCCGGACGCAAATTTCCGTTAAACCATTTCAGCAGAGTCGATTGCGTCCAATCTGGCGTCCTCGGCCGTATGTGGCATTTCCCCTGCTCAAGGGGGTGGCAGACATGCGCGTCCAACGCAAGACGATCAATACCAGCGTCAGCATCACCGGCATCGGTCTCCACTCCGGCATCTACACGACCGTCGAGCTTCATCCGGCACACGCCGGCAGCGGCATCACGTTCGTCCGTGCTGATCTCGACGGACTCCGGATCCCGGCACTCCAGGCCTCGACCACGGCTCTCGACTACGCGACGACCGTGGGGAAGGACGACGTCTCGGTCGGCACCGTGGAGCACCTCCTCTCATCGCTCATGGCCTGCGGCGTCACCGACGTCGACATCCGGATCGACGGACCAGAAGTGCCGATCGTCGACGGCAGCGCGCTCCCGTTCATGCACCTGATCGATGCCGCGGGCGTTCGCGAGCTCGGCGCAGACGTCCCGGTGCTCCGCATCGCCGAGCCGATCGAGGTCGTCGACGGAGACAAGAGCATTCGCTTCACTCCCGCCAGCCGCCTCGTCCTCAAGTACAAGATCGATTTCGATCATCCGACCATCGGCAAGCAGTCGTTCCACTTCGACTTCGAGCACGACAACTTCCTGCGCAAGATCGCTCCGGCCCGTACCTTCGGGTTCATCCGCGACGTGGAAAAACTCCGCGCCGCCGGGTTGGCGCGCGGCGGATCGGTGGAGAACTGCATCGTCCTCGACGACAAGGGAGTGGTGAACGGGCCTCTCCGCTACAAGGACGAATTCGTCCGCCATAAGATCCTCGACCTCCTCGGCGACCTGGCCCTGATCGGCCGCCCCATCGTCGGCGAGATCACCGCGCATCGCGCCGGACACGCCCTGCACTCGCGGTTCGTGGAGAAGATCCTCCACGCCGCGGTGCTGGAAGACGCTCCTGACGGCGCCCTGCGCCCTCACGGCGCCGAGAGCTTCGCGTAAAGCTGCGAGGTTTCGAGCCAAAGTGTGGTAAAAAAGCCACACCGTGAGGCGTATCTCGTTCGCTGTTCTCGGGTTCTTCATCGCCACCGCGGCGGCAGCCGCCGATCCGCAGATCGAGAATCTCGCGGCGGTGGCGCACGGACAGAAAGTATCGGTCCACTTCACGCTCGCCGGCGCATTCCAGGACGGCGACATGGTGGCGGCGCTGCAGAGTGGAGCGCCGACGAGCTTCACCTATGAGATCGAGATCCTCCGCACGCGGCCGTACTGGTTCGACGAGACCGTCAGCCGTTCGCGCGTGGAAGTGATCTGCACGCTCAACTCTGTCACCCGCGAGTACCTGCTCAATTACCGGCGCGACCGGAAGCTCGTGCGCTCCGAGACGTTCTCCGACCTCGCCACGCTGCGCGAGCGCATGACCACGATCGAGGAGGGCGATCTCTTCGACATCGGCGGGCGCAGGCCCTACAAGCTGAAGGTGCGCGTGCGCGCCGATCTGTTCCGCTCGTGGCGCTTCTACGTCGTGCCGTGGGAAGTGACGACGCACTGGCGCGAGGTGCGTGTTCAGTGTCCGGAGTGCCGATGAAGGCGCGGGAGGTCGTCCTCCGTTATCGCAAGGACCCGCGGGTCATCGTCACGTTCCCGTTGCTCATCCTGGCGGCCACGAGTCTCGTCTACTACCTCGTCCAACGGGCGAAGGAACTGTCGACCGAGGCGTTGTCGAGCCAGGTGTTGCTGTTCGTTCTGTGGAACATCAACGTTCTGCTGATCGTCGGCATCGTGTTCATGCTCCTGCGCGGCATGGTGAAGCTGGTGCTGGAGCGGCAGCGCGGCATCATCGGCTCACGGTTCCGGACGAAGCTCGTGGTGACGTACGTCGCCGCGTCGCTGCTGCCCGTGGCGCTGCTGTTTCTCGTGGCCACGGACATGATGCGCGTCTCGATCGATCGCTGGTTCACCACCCCCGTCGGCACGATCCTCGGCAACGGCGAGGCCATCGCCCAGATGGCGCAGGATCAGGCCGCGGCCACCGCGCTTGCCGCCGCCCGCGAGATCGCTGCGAATCCCGGCAGCCGTGATGCCGCGCAGATGGACTCGGCCTTCCTGCACGTCCTTCAGTTCCACAACGTGCAGATGGCGGGCATCTACCGCGATGGAGCGCTGGTGAAGCTGCAGGCCGATCCCCGCGCGCCGCTGCAGGAGGTTTCCGATCCGCCCCAGCGATTCTTCGACGAGGCGGCGCGCCGCGGGACCAGCACGAAGATCGACGTCGGGCCGAGCGGGGGGAAGTGGATCCGCTCCGCGGTGCGCATCGACGGCCGTGACACCGCCGTATCCGGCGTGTTCATCCCGGCCGACATGAGCCGGATGATCAACGAGTCGATCGTGGCCAACCGCAATTTCCTGCAGCTGCGCTCGCAGCGGCAGACGCTGAAGGCTTCGCAGACCTCGCTCTTTCTGGCCGTGACCCTGGCGATTCTCTTCGGCTCGTTATGGACGTCGATGTACGCATCGCGGCGCATCACCGTCCCGATCAAAGCGCTGGCCGAGGCGACGGGAACGCTTGCGGCCGGCGCGTACGGCACGCGCGTCGACATCGTCGCCACCGATGAAGTGGGGCGGCTGATCGACTCGTTCAACGCCATGTCGGCGCAGCTCGCGTCGCAGCGGCGGGAACTGACCGAGACCAACCGCCGTCTCGACGACGAGCGCGGATTCATGCAGACCATCCTGGAGAGCGTCGCCACCGGCATCATCGTTTTCGACGACGACCTGCGCCTGCTCTCCATCAACCGCGCCGCGCTGCAGATGCTGCAACTCGAGGAGGTCGGCCGCGAAACGCCGGTCAACGACTTCCTCTCCGGCGATCTCACTCCGCTGTGCGACGCCCTGCGCGAGCTGATCGCCCGCGGCGGACGCGCACGCGAGGTCACGATCATCCGTGGCGGCGAGCTCCGCTACCTCGAAGTCTCCATCGCCCGCCTCGGCGAGCAGGCCGGCTGGGTCGCTGCGCTGGAAGACTCGACGCAGCTCGTGCAGGCGCAGAAGCTCGCCGCGTGGAACGAAGCGGCGCGCCGCATCGCCCATGAGATCAAGAATCCGCTCACTCCGATCCAGCTCTCCGCCGAGCGCATCGCCAAGAAATTCTCGAATCGCGACGACGACACCGAACAGGTGATCGCGCAGGGCACCAAAACGATCGTGTCCGAGGTGACGCAGCTCAAGAGGATGGTGGACGAGTTCTCGCGGTTCGCGCGCATGCCCGCCGTGCACATGCGCCACGCGCAGCTCGCGGACATCCTCGAACAGGCCGCCAGCCTCTATCGCGACATCAAGAAGGATGTGACGGTGTCGGTTTCCGTCGATCCGGAGATCGAGCTGCTGATGGATCCGGAGCAGATCCGCCGCGCGGTCGGCAATCTCCTGAAGAATGCCGTCGAGGCCACCGACAGCGGCGAGATCCGCGTCTCGGCGCGCCGCGCACCGCATCGCGTGGTCATCGAGGTCGCCGATCCCGGCCGCGGCGTTCCCGATGGCGACAAGGAAAAGCTCTTCCTGCCGTACTTCTCGACCAAGGGGAGAGGAACGGGACTGGGCCTGGCGATCGTGCACAGGATCGTGCGCGATCACGACGGACACATCTCCGTTCATGACAATCATCCGAAGGGGACGCGTTTTGAGATTGAGCTGCCTGCGTAAGACGGGATTCGGGATTCGGGGATCGGGATTCGGGCGCTCCGCGAGACCTCCCGTCCCGAACCCCGAATCCCGAATCCCGAATCCCGAACCCCGGATCCCGAATCCCGAACCCCGAATCCCGAACCCCGAATCCCGAATCCCGAACCCCGAATCCCGAACCCCGAACCCCGAATCCCGAGTCCCGAATCAGGCGACCAGGCGCCCCACGCGCTTCTGTTCGAGCCACTCCAGCCATCGCGTCAGACCAGCATCGGTCTGACATGAGGTCTCGATGATCTCGGCGGTCGCGTTGACCGAGCGCGCGTTCGCCTTGGCCGCGGCGAGGTCGAAGGGAACGTACGGCAGCAGATCGGTCTTGGTGATGAGGATCAGCTTGGACTTGAAAAAGATCGACGGGTACTTGAGCGGTTTCTCTTCCCCTTCCGTGACGCTGAGCAGGACGATTTTCGCTTCCTCGCCGAGGTCGTAGCTGGAGGGGCAGACGAGATTGCCGACGTTCTCGATGAAGAGAAAGTCGAGATCGGCCACGTTCCAGCCGTCGAGATGGCGGCGGATCATCGTGGCGTCGAGATGGCACGTGCCGCCGGTGGTGATCTGCCGGACCGGATAGCCGAACCGCGCCAGGCGCTCGGCATCTTTCTCGGTCTGGATGTCGCCGGTGAGGACCGCGGCTTTCGTTCCTTCGGGAAGCATTTCGAGCGTGCGCTCGAGCAGGCGGGTTTTCCCCGATCCGGGCGCGCTGATCAGGTTGACGACGAACACGTGCGACGCCTCGAACTGCTGCCGCAGCTCAGCCGCGATGCGGGCGTTCTCGTTCAGGACTTTCTTTTCGACCAGCACCGTCGTCGTCATGGTTCCTCCAGCTCGAGGTATGCGATATCGAGCTCGTCTCCATCCGCGGGCGCGATGTCGAGACGCAGCGGCTCGAGGTCGCTGTCCTTCACCAGGCAATCGAATCCGAACCGCAGCGAGTCGGCGTCGAGGCCGGCCAGCGCGCCGATGCGCAGACCGACGGCCAGCGCGCGCGTCCCCGGACGCTGCGCCACTTCCGTGCGCACCGCGTCGAGAACGGACATGGCGATGGAAAGCTCGTGCACTGAAAGGAGTATTCGGTGCGCACGAACAATGGACTGTGTGTTGGGCTACGAGGGCATGTGAGACTTGTCACTCAGGGCGAGGGACTCGGCGGGGACACGAGGACTCGGCGGGGACAGGGAGTGATGCACCGCGAGTCCCGCCGTGTCCTCGTGTCCCTTTACGCAAGCCCCCTGGGTCTCTCAACCATGGTCGTGGCAATGTCGACCAACGCCGCGGTGTAGATCGGCTGCTCGACTGCCATGATCATCGGCTTCGAGGGGCGGGCGATTCCGATCGTGAGCCGGTTCGTGTCGACGTTGACTTCGACGTCGTCGATCTGCGATAGCTCGACCTCGGCCGGCTTCTTCAGCGCGACGAGCACGCGTTTGTTCGTGAGATAGAGCTGTCCCGTTCCGCGCTCCATCCCTTTCTCGTTGAACAGCGTTGCCTTCGTGCTGTGGATGCAGTACTCGTGAAATGCGAGCTTGATCTCGCACTGCTTGCGGGGGAGGGATTCGCGGTCGACGCCGCGCAGCATGTGAAACTCCTCCGCGATCTGCGCCTCGACCGGCGCGCTCCCCTCCGAGATCCCGAATCCGCTCCGGAGCGCCTCGAGCTGTGCAGCCTGCGCTTCGCCGAGGCGGTCGTCGGCGAGGAGATGCCAGAGGACGACGCAATAGAGGTCGAGCTTGACGTCGTTCGTGTCGGCGCGTTCGAGCCCGACTTTGTCGGCGGCGTGCGCCATGAGATCGGCAATCTGCCCGGCTTGGGAAGGGCCGAGCCGCGACAAGGCATCGAAGCCGATCTGCAGGACCGTGCGCTTGGCGAGCGGCAGCCAGACCTTGTACGGCACTTCGAGATTCTGCCGCTCGCGCAACGCCGCGGCAAGATTCTCTTCACTCGGATTGGCCCTCACGGCCGAGAGAGCGCGAGCGTATGCATCGAGCATCTCGCGCTCGCGGCGCTCTCGCTCTTCGCGCTGGCCTCGGATTTTTTCTTCCTCGGCGCGGACCTGCCGGCGCTTCTGCGCTGTGAGCACGATCGGCGTCACGATCATCGCCAATCCGATGATGACCTCGAACCATCCCGCTGCGCGTCCTCTCGAGACAACCGCGGCCCCGAGGAGGAACAGGATGGCGCCCACACCCATGAGCGCGTAGTACGCGAGGCTGCGGCTTCCCTCGCCGCCGAGCGAGTCCCGGAACGTGGTGCGGGCGAGGCTCGAAGCCTGCGGGACAGCGGGGGAGCCGATCTCGCGTGTATCGGCGAAAAAGAAGCCGCGCGTCCGGTGGCGGAGGAACTCACCCGACTGGCCGGTGCTCAGCGCGGCATCGCCATCAATCTCCTCGAGAGAATGACGCGGCGATACTCCAAAACGTACCCGACCGTGGGCGAGCGACTTCTCAACGTAAAACGTCACGGTGCGCCAGGAGGCATTGCAACGGTGATGCCCCGATTACTTCAGCGTGAACAGGTATGCCGCGATGTCGCGCGCGTCGGCAGGCGTGACCCCGAGGTTGGGCATGGCATTGCCGGGATCGAGAGCCTGGGGGTCCTGCAGCCACTTCGCCAGATTCGCGGGGGAGTTCTGTACTTTTCCGGCGATGAAGCCGCGCAGTGCCATCTTGTCGAGCGGCGGACCGATGACACCCATCGGACCCGGAACGCCGGGGACCGTGTGACACGCCTGGCAGCCATACTGCTGGATGAGCTGCTTGCCGTGATCGGCGTTGCCTCCGGCCGCTGCCTTTGCAACCTTGGCGTTCTCGTGGGGCTTGCTGCAGGCGGCAATGAGGATCGTGGCGATGATGATCAGTCGTCTCATGATTTCTCGAACGATGAGCACGATGCCCGTCGGGACCCACATGATCTTAGCAGGGACGAACGCATGATTCTTGCACGCGGGGGCAGGCGTGACCACCGGAGGGCGCGTCCTGGTCGTTGATGATGAGCCGGCGATCCGGGCGCTCGTTGCCCGCATCGTCGATCGCGCCGGACTTCCCGTCGACACCGCGTCCCACGGCGCTGATGCGATCGCCAGGATGAAGGCGATGCAGTATTCGGTCGTGGTCGTCGATCTGATGATGCCCGTCATCGACGGGTTCGGCGTGGTCGAGTATGTGCGCGATCTGCCGAAAGGGCAGAGACCGGCGGTGATCGTCATCAGCGCCGGCGACTCGTCCGCTCTGAGGAAGCTCGACGGTTCGGTCGTGCATTCGATCGTCCGGAAACCGTTCGACATCGATGTGCTCGGCGATCTGATTGCCGCGGCCGCGAAGAGCGTGGGCCAGTCTGAGTCAGAGTCGGGCGGCAGCGTCGTTCAGTTTCCCCGCCAGCACTGAACCTTTGCCAGTGGCGTGACACTTGCTGCTTTCAATCCTGACGGCAGCAACATCACAGTCGCGGAGGTTCGATGTGCAATACACGATCGAAGCTCGGGAGCTGACGAGCCAATCGACGCGCCGACCTCTCGCCGAGAGTGCGCCCCGTCGTACGACGATCGAAGCCGAGGATGTGGAACAGGCGATCAACCGTTTCCTGATCCAGCGGGACTTCGAGCTCGTCAGTGTGACGACGCCGGCGCGCGGGGAGGAGTCGATCGCGACCGTGAGAAACGGAGATTCGGTTTTTCTCGTTCGGGTGTACGCTGCGTAAAAAATCGGGGTTCGGAGTTCGGAGTTCGGGATTCGGGATTCGGGATTCGGCCATCACGAATCACGAATCGCGAGCCCGAACCCCGATGTCACGTCATCCTGAGCGCAGCGAAGGATCTCAATCGTCGAAACTTGAGATCCTTCGCCGCGCTTCGCCGGCTCAGGATGACGGAGCCAAGGGCGCGCACGATACCACGGCCGTCGCGCGGGACGCGCGACGCTCCACAGAGAAGACCGCCGCCGGGGCCTGCGGCGAATCTCGCATGACGAACCCTGAATCCCGAACCCCGAACCCCGAACCCCGAATCCCGAACCCCGAATCCCGAATCCCGAACCCCGAACCCCGAGCCCCGAACCCCGAATCCCGAACCCCGAACCCCGAACCCCGAACCCCGAACCCCGAACCCCGAATCCCGAATCCCGAATCCCGAATCCCGAACCCCGAACCCCGAATCTCATGAACCTTCTCCACCTCCTCGATCAATCGCTCATCGCGCGCCAGGATGACGCCGCGCTCGAGTGGCTGTGGCGCACGTATACGTTCGGCGAGATCGAGACGCGCAGCAATCGCGTCGCGAACGCGATGCGGGAGCGCGGGTTCGTGAAGGGCGACCGACTCTGTGTGTACCTTTCGAACGGGATCGAGATCATCGACATCTTTCTGGCCTGCGTGAAGCTCGGCGTGATCTTCGTCCCGATCAACATTCTTTATCGCGAGCGCGAGATCGCGCACATCACCTCAGACGCGGAGCCGCGCGAGGTGATCACGTCCGACAACGTCGGATCCCTCGCCGGAGAGCGCGGGGAACGGCCGGTCGTTCGTCTGGACGGCGATGATCCCGCGGCGATCATCTACACGTCCGGGACCACCGGCGTCTCGAAGGGCGCGGTGCTGACGCACAACAACTTTCTCGCGAACACGGTGAACCTGCTGGCCAGCTGGCAGATCACGCGGTCGGACCGTCTGCTGCTCGCTCTGCCGCTCTTTCACATCCACGCCCTCGGAAACGGTCTGCAATGCTGGATCGCCAGCGGTTGCCGCATGCGGCTGCTGGAGCGGTTCGATCACCGCGCCGCGAGCTCCGAGCTCCTCGATTTCGGGCCGACGCTGTTCTTCGGCGTGCCGACGATGTATGTCCGGCTGCTCGAAACGCCGTCCGATGTGGCGAAGCGCATCGGCGCGCGGATGCGGTTGTTCGTGTCCGGCTCGGCGCCGCTTCCCGCGCACGTCTTCGAGCAGTTCCGCGAGCTGTTCGGGCAGGCGATTCTCGAGCGCTATGGCATGACCGAGACGTTCATGAACCTCAGCAATCCGTACGTGGGCGAGCGGCGGCCGGGGACGGTCGGATTTCCTCTGCCGGGTGTCTCAGTGCGCATCGAAGAAGGGGAGCTGCTGGTGCGCGGCCCGAACGTCTTTGCCGGCTATTGGCGCCGTCCCGACGCAACCACCGCGTCGTTCACGGACCAGGGGTACTTCCGTACCGGCGATCTGGCGTCGGTTTCCGACGACGGGTACTACACGCTGCTGGGTCGCAAGAGCGATCTGATCATCTCCGGCGGCTACAACATCTATCCGCGCGAGATCGAAGAGGTTCTCCTGGAGCAGCGCGGCGTGCGCGAAGCGGCAGTGGTCGGCCAGGAGGACACCGTGCGCGGCGAAGTACCGGTGGCGTATCTCGTCGGCGAATTCGATCCCGCCGAGCTCGAGCGCGTCTGCCGCGATCAACTGGCGTCGTTCAAGGTTCCGCGGCGCTTTCTGAAGGTCGCATCGATTCCGCGAACCGCCCTCGGCAAAGTGCAGAAGCATTTGTTGAAGGCGTAGCGTTCCACTGGGAAAGCGCGGCTCAACCTGAAGACGCACTACGGGGTCTCGTCGACCGGTGCGCTTTCCATGGGCGGCGGTGAAGCGACTCACGGAACCTCTGCGCTTGTTCACGTCATCCTGAGCCGCGAAGACGGCGAAGGATCTCGAAATGGCAGGCGTTTTCGCATCCTGAGATCCTTCGTCGCGCTTCGCCGACTCAGGATGACGACTTTCTCCAGGCCCGGTACGACTTGGATGTTCAGAAGCAGCGGCTTGGATCCACGTTGGCCGGTGTGCGTTCGCTGTCATCGTTACCGAAACCGCTTTGCAGCGCCACGAAGACGTCGCGCGCATGGTCGGCTGCAGCGGAGAGCGGCGCGGCGCGGTCGGCATTCCGCAGGAAAGCTAAGTAGCGGCCGGCGTCTCCACGAGCGCCGCCAGCTTCGCGAGAGACATCTGCCAGCCGGTTTCGTTGTCGGCGGGCGAGAGGCCGGGCGGCAGCCCGGCGTGCACGGCGAGAAACTCGGTGCCGCTGTCTGCATCGGCGAGCGTGATGGCAATCGTCATCTCACCGCGCATCGCGGGATCTGCGGTCTCGAACTCGACCACTTCGACAACCTGCTCGTTCGGGACGAGCTTCACGAAGCGGCCGTGAAACGTGTCGGTCTGCGCGGTCGTCTTGCCGTTCCCGGTCGGTGCGTCGTACGTCAAGGAGATCCGAAACGAGCCGCCTTCGCGCGCTTCGAATGTGTGCACTTTGCTGGTCATGCCGTCCGGCACCATCCACGTAGACACCGCGCCCGCATCGAGAAGCGCGCGATAGACGGCCGCGCGCGGCGCGTTGATGCGCCGCCGGATGCGGGTCGAGCTCACGTCAGAACATTAGCACTGCGCTATCCTGCCCGCCGAAGACGCATGCTCGAGGTCTGGCAAAGCGCAGACTGGTACGAAGCGTACATCGGCCGATGGAGCCGGCCGGTCGCACGGAAGTTCGTCGCGGACTTGTCGATCGCGTCGGGAAGTGTATGGCTCGATGTCGGATGCGGATCAGGTGCGCTGACCTCGGCGATTGCCGAGATCGCGAATCCTGCGCGCGTCGTGGCACTCGACCGCTCGGTCGAGTTCGTGGAGGAGGACCGCCGGCGCTCCAATGACGGACGCATCAGGTTTGTCGCCGGCGACGCCGTCAGCCTGCCGTTCGACGACGACAGTGCCGACGCCGCGGTGTCGGGACTCGTCCTCAACTTCGTTCCGCAGCCGGATCGCGCGCTGCGCGAAATGCTCCGCTGCGTCCGCGCCGGCGGCGTGGTCTCGATCTACCTCTGGGATTACAGCGAGGGGATGCAGTCGATCCGGCTCTTCTGGGATGCGGCCATCGCGCTCGATCCTCGCGCCGTCGAACTGGACGAGGCAAAGCGATTTCCGCTGTGCCAGCCGGCGCCGTTGGAGAAGCTCTTTGCCGATGCCGGCGTAGCGCAGGTGGGTGTTTCATCGATCACCGTGCCGACCCATTTCCGCGACTTCGACGATCTCTGGTCCCCATTCCTCGGCGGCCAGGGTCCGGCGCCGGCGTACGCGATGAGTCTGCCGGACAGGCAGCGCACCGCATTGCGGGAACGGCTCCGCGAGATCGTTCCAGTGAACGCGGACGGTTCGATCGACCTGTCAGCGAGCGCGTGGGTCGCGCGCGGCCATAAGATGTGACGATGAGCATTCGCGTGGTACGTCTCGGTTCGGATCGGCAGGAGGGCGAAGGTCTTCGCATCGGTACCACTCGGCGGCCGCCGCGAGGCGTGCGCCGGGAGCGGCTTGCCGCCGACAACTGGTATGACGTCTGGTTGCCGCAGCTCGCGCCGAGCGCGGAACTGGTTGCGAAAGGGCAGCGTGCCACTTCCGCGCGTGACTGGGCGGCGTTCGCTCGAAAGTACCGCTCCGAAATGGCGAAGCCGGACAATGCGCGGCTCCTGGCGCTCCTCGCCGCGCTGTCGCACGAGACGAATTTCTCCGTCGGCTGCTACTGCGCCGACGAGGATCGATGTCATCGGTCCATTCTTCGCGAGCTCCTCCGCGAGCACGGCGCGGAGCTCACCACGAAATCGTGATGGCCGCCCCGCGGCGCACCGGCACGATCTTCCATTGGGCCCGGTTCGTTCGCGCGACCGTGTGTCCGACGGCGCTGCCGATGATCGCTCCCGCCGCAACGTCCGACGCCCAGTGCGCGTTGTGGTAGATGCGCGCGAAGCCGACGCTGCCCGCCAACCCATAAACGACATAACGCGACGCCGGATACATCTCCGCGATACTCGTCGCCAGCGCGAACGCCTCGGTCGTATGACCCGACGGGAAGGAGAGATCGCCGCCGTTTGGCCGGCGCCGGTTGGCGATGTGTTTGATTGCCGGAGTGATCGCCAGCGACGCGATGACGCTGCTCATGTACGAGTCGAACGCCGTCATCTTGGCGCGGGAATCGTTTCGAACCACGCCGTAAAGCAGAAATCCCAGCATCACAGTATTGGATCGTCCGCCGCCGAGAGGCTCGACGAGCCGCGTGAATTCATCGAGAGCGTGGGAGTGATTCCGCTCGGCGAGGTCGCGGATCTCATCGTCGACGAGCGTCGTCGCCGCGACGCCGGCCACGGCCGCGGCGGCATGTTGCCATTGCTTCGCCGTCGCATGAGCCGGTGCGGTGGCAACGCCTTTCACGTCCTCGACCGCGAGCCGGCCGTAACGCGTTGCGCTGGCGCACGAGCAGGCCAGGAGAGCGACGATGGCGATGAGGCGGCGCACGTCAGAGTTTCTGCGCCACGAACGGAACCGCGGCGAACACGACCCCGATCAGCGCGCAGACAATCGCGTTCGAGACGAAGTACGGATAGATGATGAGCACGAATCCGGCGATGAGAAAGATCGTGCTGTACTGGCGCTTGGCGTAGATCAGATAGGCGCTGCCGACGGCCCCGAAGAGAATGTCGAGAAAGATTCCCACACGGAGATTCGATTTCTCCGGAGGGTCGCCGGAGTCGTCTTCCTCTTCCTTCTCGGCGCGCTGCGCCTCGATCCCCTGCTTTTTCGACTCGACGAACAGCCCCTCCAGCTCCTGGATGGCATTGCCGAGCGAGCCGGATCCGCCGGTGCGCCTCGCGCTGCGCTTCATGGCCGCGATGCCGGCGGCTGCGAGTGCGAGCGTCACGGCCACCATCGCCACGAGGACGATGACGCCGAGCCAGAGAGGCATGGATTCCCACGTCATGCTGAGAGCAGCGAAGCATCTCATCGAGGAGATCCTTCGCTTCGCTCAGGATGACGTCAGTCTACGCGCCTTCGCCGGAATGATCGGCGGTGACGCGGCCGTCGCGGACTTCGACGATGCGGCTGGCGCGCTTCGCCAGGCCGGGATCGTGCGTGATGATCACGAGCGTGCGCCCCTGCTTCCAGAGGTCGGTGAAGATGGACATGATGTCGCTGCCGGAGCTCGTGTCGAGATTGCCGGTCGGCTCGTCGGCGAGAACGATGTCGGGATCCATCGCCAGCGAGCGGGCGATGGCCACGCGCTGCATCTGCCCGCCGGAGAGCTCGGTCGGCTTGTGATCGAGCCGGTCGCCAAGGCCGACGCGGGTGAGCAGTTCCGCGGCGCGCACACGGCGCTCCTTGGGCGGCATGCCGCCGAACAGCATGGGGAGCTCGACGTTCTCCTGCGCGCTGATATGCGGCAGCAGGTTGAAGTTCTGAAAGACGAATCCGACGCGGCGGTTGCGGATCTCGGCGAGCTTGTCGCGCGTCGCCGCGGCGACGTTCTCGCCGCCGAGCTGATACGTCCCCGACGTGGCCGTGTCGAGGCAGCCGATCAGGTTCATCAGCGTCGACTTGCCGGAGCCGGACGGGCCGACGATCGCCACCATCTCGCCCTTGTGCACGTCGAGGTCGATGCCCTTGAGCGCCTCGACCTTCACCTTGCCGGTGTCGTAGACCTTTCGGACCTCCGCCATGCGGATGATCGAGCCGTTGCCGTTGCCGTTGCTGTTCATGTTCGCCATCGTTGCCTGTTTTCAGACCGCTTCATTCGTACCTCAGCGTCGCTGCGGGATCGATCGAGGCAGCACGCCTCGCGGGGAAGTAACCTGCCAGAAGTCCGATGAGGCCGAGGATCATCGACGTCGCCACGCCGATTGCCGGCGACAGCGTCGGCCGGCCGAGGAACGACATCACGCGATTCTGTTCGATGGGGATGAAACTCGTGAGCGACACGAGCAGCGTGGCGATGATGATCCCGAGCGCACCGCCGGTGAACGTGTACAGCAGTCCTTCGAGCACGAACGGGGCGATGATCCAGCGGCTCTTCGCGCCGAGGGCCATCTTCACGCCGATCTCGCGGGTGCGCTCCTTGACGACGGCGTACATGATGTTCGCCACGCCCACGCCGCCGATCAGCAGCGTCAGCGCGCCGACGATTCCGAGAAAGAGCTGGATGCCGAGCGTGATGTTCTGAGTGATCTTCGCGCTCTTGACCATGTCCCAGGTCTGCAGGACGCGATCGTCGGTCGGGTCGTAGCCGAACTTCGGACTGAGGATCTCGTTCAGCTTGCGGAGCTCTTCCTTCATCTGTTCCGGTTTGTACGTCTCGATGCCGAGCGTGTTCAGCTTCTCCCGGCCGAACTGCGCGCGGAACGTCGAGACCGGAATGACGGCATGACTCTCGTCGGGACCGCCGTACATTCCCATCTGGGTCTTGTGCTGCATCACGCCGACGACGGTGTACGGCGCGTTGTTCAGGAGCAGCGTCTTTCCGACCGGCTCTTCCGATCCGAAAATGTCCTTGGCCAGTTTGTCGCCGAGAAAGACCACGCGCCGCCGGCTGGTCTCGTCCTCAGGCGACAGCCAGCGTCCCCCAGCCAGCGGGTAATGCTTGCGGGCGTCACCATACGGGAAGTTCGTGCCGATGACGCGACCGTTCACGGTCTTGCGGCCGTACGTGAGCGCGGTGCGGCCGGCGACGACTTCGCCGATGACCGATTTGAGCTCCGGCATCCGCGACTTGATGAAGTCGACGTCGTCGATGCGCGGCCGGATGGCGCGGCCGGGCGGCAGGCCCTTCCACGGCTTCGTCGTTTCACCGGGCCACATCACCGCGAAGTTCTCCGCGGTCGAGCGCCGGTTCTTGTCGAGCTGGCGCTTCAGGCCTTCGCCGAACGCGAGCAACAGAAGGATCGCCACGGTGCCCCAGGCGATCGCGGCGATGGTCAGCATCGCGCGCTTTTTCTGCAGGCGCGACGAGCTGCTGAACAGCGTCCAGATGATGTGCA
This sequence comes from Thermoanaerobaculia bacterium, assembly GCA_035468985.1. Classification (GTDB taxonomy): domain Bacteria; phylum Acidobacteriota; class Thermoanaerobaculia; order Gp7-AA8; family Gp7-AA8; genus DASVHS01. The sequence continues at coordinate 90,688 of DATISF010000001.1, read as the reverse complement.
GGTCGGGTTTCATCAGAGTTTCATCGCTACAACAGGATCGAGATTGGCCGCGTCTCGAGCGGGGAAGTAGCCGGCCACCAGGCCGACAAGCCCGAGTGCGGCGGCAGTCAGAAGAGCTACGACCGGCGAGACCACCGGTTTGCCCACGTACTCGACGAGCTGCTCGGGGAACACGGTGCAGACGCCGATCGAGATGGCGAATCCGAAGGCGCCGCCGATGGCCGTGACGAGCAGGGTCTCGATGAGGAATTGGCTGAGGATCCAGCGCTGCTTGGCGCCGAGGGCCATCTTGATGCCGATCTCACGGGTGCGCTCCTCGACGACGACGTTCATGATGTTCGATACGCCGATGCCGCCGACGATCAGCGTCAGCACGCCGATGATGCCGAGGAAGGCGTTGAAGGCGAGCATGAAGACGTCGAAGAACTTGAACTGCTCGGTGGTATCCCACAGCGACAGCGCTTCCTTGTCGTTCGCGTCGAAGCGCAGGCGCTTGCCGAGGGCGGCGCGGATGCTGTCGATGACCTGCTTCGTGGCGTCGGGGGTCGCCGCCTGGAACACGAAGTTGTCGACGTATTTGTCTCCGTGCAGGGCGCGGAACGTCGTGGCCGGGATGAACATCTTGTCCTTGTCGCGGCCGCTGTAGCTCGAGTCCTGATCCTTCGACTGCAGGACGCCGACGACGAGGAACGGCGACTGATTGATCAGCATCGTCTTTCCGACCGCGGGCGACGATCCGAAGACGTCCTTCACCAGGTTGTCGCCGAGAAAGACGGTGCGGCGCTGCTCGCGGTTGTCGATCTCGTCGATGAAGCGCCCTCCCATCTGCGGGATCAGGTTGCGCATCGATCCGAACTCGGGCGTCACGCCGGAGCAGTCGACCGACATCGTCTTCGTGCCGTAGGTGATCTTGAATGAGTCCTGGTATTCGCCGGAGATCGCTTTGAGTCCCGCCGTCTGCTTGCGCGCAGCCTCGAGATCTTCTTCACGGATGCGGATCCGCCGTCCTTTGCCGAGACCTTCGTAGGGAACCGAGGTCAGTCCGGGCCAGCCGATGACGATCCGGTCGCCGAGACCGGCCGTGCTTTTCACGAGCTGCTTCTTGAGCCCGGTCCCGAACGCGAGCATCAGGCTGATCGCGACCGTTCCCCACACGATGCCGAAGACCGTGAGGAACGTGCGCAGCTTTTCGCTTCTCACGTCGCGGATCAGTTGGCGGATGACGTCTTTGAAGGTGATCATGATGGATCACGATTGGACACGAGGACTCGGGGACGGGGAGTGATGCACCGCGAGTCCCCGTGTCCCGGTGTCCGGTCTCTTACGAAATCTCCTTCGGCGGCCGCTCCACGACGCGATCGCCCTTCTTCAATCCGGAGACGACTTCCACGTTCAATCCATCCGAGATGCCGGTCTTGATCTCCATCTTTTTCGGCTGTTCCTTCGGGCCGGCGGCGGCCAGCTCGACGGTCGCTTTCTTGCCGCCGTCCTCGAACGTGACGAGGCGTTCCGGGAGCGTGAGCACGTCCTTCTTCTCGCGGATGATCACATCGGCGTTCGCCGAGTAGCCGGCGCGGAGCGTGATCTTGTTCGATGGATCGAGCTCGATCTCGACGTCGAAGAGCGTGGCCCCTTCCTTCTGCTGCGCCTGTGGAGCGATGCGCGAGACATGGCCGGTCACGACATCGGTCGGGAGCGCGCCCACTTTGATCCGCGCGGTCAATCCCACGGCGAGCTTGCCTACGTCGATCTCGTCAACCGTTCCCTTGAAAATGAGGTCGCTCATGTCGGCGATGGTCGCCATTTCGGTTCCCGGCTGATAGGACGTGAGCGGAACGATCGGATCGCCCGGGTTGACCGAGCGGGTGAGGACTGTTCCCGCGGCCGGCGCGGTGATGATCGCTTCCTTGCCTGACGCGGTGAGGCGGCCGTTCTTGGTCAGATCGCGATCCTGCTGCGCCTTCATCAGCGCGACGCGCGACAATTCGTACGCTTCCCGTTTCCCGTCGACTTCCGACTTCGGAAGTACGCCGGAGTGCGACAGCTCGAGCGCGCGCTGATAATCGCTCTCTGCGCGCCGGAACGTTGCTTCGGCCGATTCCACGCGGCGATCGACTTCGGTTTTCTCGAGCGGGGTGGGATCAGGACCGATCTCGAACAGCGGATCGCCGGCCTTGACCGTGTCGCCAACCTGCACGAGCGCCCGCCGCACGATGCCCGAGATCTTCGATTTCACCTGGAACTTCTGCCGGGGCTGGATCTGGCCGACGGCCACAGCCTTCTCGACGATCGAGCCGGTCGTGACGTCGACCAGCTTGAGACCGTTCGCATCCTTTTTGCCGTTGCGGGTCCACGCGTAAACCCCCGCGCTGACCGCTGCCGCAAGAATGAGGATGACGAGTGTGCGTCCGAGTCTGGACATCGATGTTCTCCTTCGTCCGCGAAGGACATACCTTCTACAGCGCTATACGGTTGACGCTCGAGAGAGTTGCCAGGTTAGGTACCGACGTAGGGCCCACTCTCAGTGGGCCCGGGCCGACTGGAGAGTCGGCCCTACGTTCGCGATCCGTACAGGACCACGACCGTTGGACCGGCATAGCGGCGGGTGGGGGAGCCGGGAGCGAGCGCGACTTCGTCCGCGAAGGACATTCTTTCTTCTGCGCAATACGGGTGACGCTCGAGAGAGTTGCTAGGTTAGGTAGCGACGTAGGGCCCACTCTCAGTGGGCCTGGGCCGACTGAGAGTCGGCCCTACGTTCGCGATCCGTACAGGACCACGACCGTTGGGCCGGTAAAGCGGCGGGTGGGGGAGCCGGGGGCGAGCGCGATCCCGACCTCGTCGAAGTGACCTTTGAGGATGTTGGCGCGATGCGCGGGCGAGTGCATCCAGCCGTCGACGATTCCGGCAGCGCTCGAATATCCGACCGCCAAATTCTCGCCGATTTCGGTGTAGTCGTAGCCGCGTTTGTCGGCCCAGCTGAACGGATCGATGCCGTCGGGCGAGAAATGATCGAAGTAGTGCTTGGCGAACATGTCGCCGATGCGATCGCCGGCGGCGAGCGCGAGTTGCGGGTTGAGGCGAAGCGGCTGCAGGCCGTTCGCGGCGCGCTCGCGATTCATCGAATCGACGAGGGCCTGGGCGAACGGACTCGTGGAGCGACGGCCGTCCTCGGCCGTCGGTGCCGGCGTTTCGACGCGCGGGGACGCGCGCCGCTCCACGACCGCGGCTGACGGACGTCCCAGTGTCTGGTTCAGATCGCGCGCGAGCTGCTCGAGCTCCTTCTGCCGAGCGGCACGGTCGCCTGCAAGGAGCGGCGTAACGGCCATCGACAAGGCCAGTGCCATCGCCAGGGAATGTCGTCTCTTGAACATTGGACGGGCGTTGAAACAAGATGGATGTGTGTCTCATTGCACTGGCGATCGGCGTGTCGAGGTTCCCGCTCATCGTCGCCGCCAACCGCGATGAGGATTACGAGCGACCCACTCTCCCCGCCACGTTCTGGCCTGATGCCCCCGACATCCTCGGCGGCCGCGACGCACTCCACCTCGGTAGCTGGCTGGCGGTGACACGCGGCGGACGGTTCGCGGCCGTAACGAACCTGAAGGGGGCCAGCCGCGATCCGCGGAAGCGGTCGCGTGGCGAGCTCGTCAGCGATTTCGTCCGCGGTTCCGAGCAACCTCTGCAGTACGTGACGGAGGTCGCGGCGCGCGCCGATCAGTACGCGGGGTTTCATCTCATCGCGGGAGAGCTGGGCGGTGACGTTGCGCAGTACTCGGGTGTCTCGGCGCGGTTGCCGGACGGAATCCACGCGATCAGCAACGCGCCGGCGGGTGTTCGCTGGCCTAAGGTGGACATCGCCGCACACGATCTCGAAGGTCTTCTTCGCATCGATGACGCGAATGATCTGGTCACGGCGGCGCTGCGGTTTCTCTCCTCGCCGCGCGGCAACGGTCACGTGGAAGGGGAGGTGTTCGTCGCCGGGGAGCGGTATGGGACGCGCTCTTCGACGGTCATCGTGTTCGACGGCGAGCACGTGCATTTCGCGGAGCAGTCATTTATGCGCGGCGGAGCTCGCAATGGCGCGCCGAGAGAGTTTCGCTTTCCCTTAGCCGATTGAGAACCGCCGGCCTGTCAGAGCGCAGGGCGGTCGCTGACCTCCGAATCGGTGCGACGTTTGCGGCGATAAAGGGCCTGATCGCAGACAGTCAGCAATTCCGGCAGGCTCGTCCCTGATGTTGCGGCTGCAAGACCGTATTGCGCATTCACCGACAGCACGGCGTCCGATATGGTCCAGCTCAGTTGACGAATTTTGGCAAGAATTCGGTCCGAAATTTGTCGTGCCTCGTCGAACTCGGTATCAGGGAGGAGCAGGACAAACTCGTCGCCGCCATAGCGCGCGATCACATCTCCATATCTCGTGTTCGCCTTGAACGCCGTCGCCACCTCCGCCAGGATCCGATCGCCGGTCGGATGACCGTATGTATCGTTGATCTGCTTGAAGCGATCGAGATCGAACAGGGCGACGCTGAGCCGGCGGCCGGCGGTCAGCACCTCGTCCCCGGCGCGAAAGAGAGCGCGACGGTTCGCAATGCCGGTGAGCTCGTCCGTGAGCGCGAGTGTCTGCAGCTCTTCGTTCTGCAGGTGAAGGCGGCGCTCCATCTCGACGCGGCGGGCGGCGCTGCGGATCTTGGCCACGATCTCCGATTCCGAGGAGTTCTTGGTGAGGAAATCGTCGAGGCCGCTGTTCAGAGCGCGTAGTTTCGTCTCTGTTCCCTCGTGAGCAGTCAGCAGGATCGTGTAGAGCCCTGGGAGCGGGAACTCGTTCTGGATGCGGCGAACCGTCTCGATCCCGTCGATGCCGGGCATGGCCAGGTCAATCAGAAGAAGATCGAAGGCTCCGTCCTGATGGAGCCGTTCGATCGCTGCCGCGCCGTCGGATGCGACTTCCACGTCGAATCCCGCGCGGCCGAGGACGAGCTTCACGTAACGGAGATAGGCGGGGTCGTCGTCGACGGCCAGGACGCGGATCTTTCGTTCGATCTCCTCGACATCAAGATCGCTTCTCCTCCGGCTGGGCTGGTCTTCCGGGGTGAGCACCCGTCCTCCTCCAATAACCAGGTGTTTCTGGACGCAACGAGGGTGCCTGAAATAGTCGGGTCCGGTGACGCGGGTCACGCCGGGGATGCGTGAAGAACGAACCCGCTCGTCCTGATTCCAAAAGTGGAGGGATCTTCGCAGCCGACGATCGTCCTGCGATAGCCGCCGAGAGGCGTCCGGTCGAGGAGATCGACGGTTTCGCGGGCGTTCCGGTTCTCGTCGAGGATCAGGACGAGAGGACGGCTGACGCGAACCGGGTCGTCGCCTCCCCCGATGACCACGCCGATCTCGCCGGCATCCGTTCGCACGAGCGTTCCGGGCGGATAGAGGCCGACGAGGTTGATGAAGGACTTGAGAAGACCCTCGTCGAACTGCTGGCCGGCGTCACGCAACATCATATGGATGGCGACATCGGGCGGATACGGTTTGCGCCAGGGCCGTTGGGAGGTCAGGGCGTCGAAGACATCGGCGATCGTCACGATGCGCGAGAAGAGATCGGGCTTCCGGCTGCCGGGCGGATATCCGCTTCCGGTTGCCGTGCGGTGATGCTCGAACGCGACCACGATCCGCGACAGCGCCGATTTCGTGAAGCGGCGCTCCTCGAGCAGGTATTCGACCGAGCGGATCGGATGCTGGTTGATCACGGCCCGTTCGCGGTTGTCGAGCGCGCCGCCTTTTTCGAGGAGCTCCGCGGGACAAGTGCGAAGACCGATGTCGTGGAAGACGGCGGCGACGCCGAGATCGGCCAGGTCCACTTTGCCGACGCCGACGCTTTTCCCGATGCTGATGGCCATGCAGCAGACGTTCGCCGCGTGATGCGATGCGTATTCGGATGGCTTCCGGACCGACGTCGCCGCGCCGAGGAGCGGCCGGTGATCTTCCAGTGCGATGTCGACGAGGGTCTGCACCGTGCGGGCGATCTTGCGGATGAACTGTTGGCGGATCGCGCCCGTGGCCTTGGAATCCGTCATGAGCGATCGATACAGCACCACCAGCTTCGAATAGTTGAGGACCGCGCGCATCCAGACGCTGCCGCTGTCATCGTCGGCCCGCTTGATCTCGAACACCGGTTTGATCGGATGGAAGGGAATCGCCGCAGCCTTGAGCGCCGCATCCATCGCTTTGAACGTACGCTCCTGCGGCGGTGCATAGATCAGGATCGCCAGGAGCTTGTGAATGTTGTCAGGCGTGAGTGCGCCGTCGATCTCGAAGCCGATCATTCCGCGCTCGCGGAAGAACTCGAAAATCCGGTTCGCGAACTCGTACTCCTCGGTCGTCAGCTTGAGCTTCGTCCCGTTGAGGAAGAGCGCGCGGTCCTTCGTCTGCAGCGAGACGCGGCCGTCGCGCAGGAAGATCTGCGACGTGACCTCGACCATCGTCTGGATCGGCCGGACGAGCGCCTGGTTGTCGATGGCGTGGATCTGCGCGGTCCTGAAGAGCTGGTAAAACGCAAAGACCAGCGCGTTCTGCCCTTTGCCGGCCGCGGCGGCTTCGGCGATGCGAAGGGCGATGGCGTCGCCGGATGAAACCGGGTCGGTCATGAGCTCTTTTCCGGTTTCGGGATGGGGATGTTGCTGAGCGTGCCGCGCATCATCGTGTTCTCGCCGATCTCGCAGCGGGAGATGCTGTCGATGACTTTCCGCGCGATCTCGCCGGGCTTGCCCTGCTGCGTGGTCATCGCCTGAACTTTTTCGTAGCCCGAATCGCCGCACGCGCCGAGGCCGCGGAGGGCGATCTCGAGCGTCTCGAGATCCTTCTTGCTCCACATGAGGTGCTTCGACGGAATCCATGACTCGAAGAGCGGCTCGATCTCCGCGCCGGCAACGGTTCCGAGGAGACGGACGTACTTCTCGCGCTCCCACACGGGACGATTCGCGAATTCGGCGCTGGTCACGAGCGACTCCAGCCGCGCGGCGAGACCGGGGAGGTTCGCCGTGCTGATCGCGCGGAACGCATAGAGGCGGACTGATTTCGACGGGTCGCTCTCCATCGCCTTCCACAGCACCTCGAGCGCCATCGGGCCGCCGAAGCCGGCCGCTGCCTTCAGACCCTTCAGGCGGATGGACTCATCGGGATGCGAGGCCAGTCCGATGACCTGCGGCGCGTAGGTGCGCTCGTTCTTCTCGTCGAGAAGCGCGAGGGCGGCGCGGATGCGCGCTGCGTCGAACGAGACCAGCGTCGAGGTCATCAATTCGCCGTTCTTGTCCAACCGCCGTTTCAACACCGAGGTCGCGATCATGCGGGCGTCGGGATCGGTGAGTCGCGGGAGAACGTCGAGGAGCGGCGCCCAGAGCTGCGCGTCCGGCGGGAGCTCGAACACCGCCGCGGCGACTTTCGGCGAAATCACGCCGCGCTCGAATTCCGAGACGATCGTGGTCAGGCGCTCGGGCGTGAGGAAGCGCTCGATGACGTCGCGCATCGTCTTGCGGCTGACAGGGCTCGGAGCCTGCTGCGACGCGGCATGGACGTGCGTCAGGAGAACCGAGGCGCGCTCGTACTCGCGCGTCGACCAGTAGCCATCGATGAGCTGCGCCAGGATCGGCGCGACCAACGCGGGATCGATCGACTTGAACGGGACCCACACCGTGACCAGGAGAATCTCGATGAATCGCTCGACCAGTGTCTGCACGCGCCCTTCGCCGAGCTCCGCACGCACGGCAGCAGGATGGTCGGCGGCGACCTGCAACGCGTGCACGTTTCCTTCGAACGTGCTGCGGATCATCGCGTAATCCGTGCCGATCTCGCGCACGTTCGTCTCGATCTGGCTGACGGGCGCGGTGGTCGGTACAGTGGTGCGGCCGATCTCCTCGACGAGTTGTTCGACGAGGTCGCGCAGATCGTCGCGGCCGCTCGTCTCGATGTCGTCCAGCTCGTCGATGGCCTTGTGGCGGATCGTGGAGAGGTCGGCGCGCCAGAGGGTGTTGATGGTGTCGTCGGCGGAGCTGAGATCGCGCTCCTTCGTCTCGAAGATCACGACAAGCGCGCTGAGATCCTCGGCGCTGACCGACGGCGAGAACGTCAGCTCCCGCAGCCCGTCGCGATAGAGCGGGAAGAAGAATGCTTCCTCGCGCCGCGGCTTGTTGAGAACGGATTGACGTTCGTAGAGAAGATCGGTCGTACGGAACTCGATCGTGAAACCGCTGCTGCCGGCCGCGCGGCGGCACTTGTCGAAGAGTGCCGCGGTCGCGTCTCGATGCGGTGCGCTTCCGGGCGCGTATAAACGCCGGGCAGACAGCGTCTTATCGAGCTGGAGAACAAAATCCCGGACCGACTCGATCGACGCCGGTGCGACAACGACACCGGTGGCGGTCACGGGCCGGATTCTAGAGCGGTTGCGCTTCCGCGCAGGATGGAGTTACGGCGCTACGCCCCGTTTCGCCATTTGATCGTGCAACCGAACGCACGCGTCGCGGTCTGTTGAACATCGCGTCCGGCGAGCAGAGCGTCGAGGGCATCCTGCAATCCCGCGTGTTTTCGCTCATCCGGCTTGGCGCTGTCGTCGACATATCCGCGGTAGCGCACGATGCCTTTTCCGTCGATGACGTAGACATGGGGCGTGACGCGCGCTCCATAGGCACGGGCAACGGAGCTGTCGCCGTCCTTCAGGTAAGGGAACGGATAGCTCTTCGCCACCGCGCGCTCTTTCATCTCGCTGAGCTTCTCGATCGGGGACGCATCATCATCGTTCGGATCGATCGCGTAGAAGACGACGCCGCGCTTCGCGTACTCGCGGCCGAGGGAGACGATGCGGTCCTCGAACGCTTTGGCGTACGGGCACTGGTTGCAGGTGAACACGACGACGGAGAGCTTGCCGTCGCCCGGCGAGAACGCCACGCGTTGCTCGTTGACGGCGTTGACGAGCGAGAATCCCGGTGCCTTCGCGCCGACAGCGATCTCCTCAGCGGCGGCGACGAGCGTGATTGCGGAGATGGCGAGGGCGATGAACGCGTTCTTCATGATTACCTTCCCTGCAGCAGCGTCTCGAGACGTGCTGCCAATTGGTTTCGATCGATGGGTCCGCTGAAGCGAGCCAGCTCTCTTCCTTTGGCGTCGAAGATGAACGTCACCGGCAGCTCGCCGTCGAATCGCAGGCCCTCCGCGATCTCGTCGGTTCTGCCGGTGAAGTAGTAGTTGCGAAAGCTGATCTTGCGCTCGGCGAGGAAGCGGAGCACTTTCTGCTTGTTCTCCGCGCGGCTGCCAGGCAGCGCGTCATCGAGCGAAACGCCCATGAGTTCGACGCGCGGGAAGTCTTCGCTGATCTTCTGCAGGTCCGGCATCTCCGCGACGCACGGCGCGCACCAGGTGGCCCAGAGGTTCAGGGCTCGGAGCGGAGTGCTGGAGTGTGAAACGACGCGCTTGACGGCCGCGGCGTCGCGCAGCTCCGGAAGATCGGCCGCGGAGAGGGATGTGACGAAGAGCAACACGACCACCGGGGCCAGTCTCACGGCCGCAAATATACCGGCCGGGGGCGGTCGCGGGAGGTCCGGGCGACAACGGATCGGTGACAGTCAGGCTTTCAGCAACGGCGCAGCCATGAACCAGTTGTTGCCGAACGGATCGATCACGCCGCCGCTCCGCTCGCCGTACGGCTGATTCGTCACGGGGAAGATCGACGTCGCTCCGGCGGCCATGGCCCGCTCGTAGACGCGATCGGGATCGTCGACGAAGAAGTGCAGGTTCGACGGCATCGGCCGCCACGGCCCGTGCGCTTCGCCCATCTCCACCATGGAGTTGCCGACCTGAACGGTGGCGTGCATGACCGTGCCATCCGGCGATTCCGTGCGATCCAGCACCTTCGCGTCGAACGCGCGCACGAGAAACTCGATCTGGCGGTCCGCGCCGCGCGGATGCAGGAACGGCGTGATGGAGCGGAAGCCCGGCGGCTTCGAGCCGGTGGCCAGATGCGTCGCCACATACCAGTGATTCCCGAACGCGTCCTCGAGCGAGACCTCGCGGTCGCCGTACGGCTGATCCATGATCGGATGCAGCGTCTTTGCTCCGGCCCGTGCCGCCTTCTCGTACACGGCGTCGACGTCATCCACATAGAGATGGATGCCGAGCTTCATCGGCGGGTATTGCGGCGAAGCATTCCCCAGCTCGACCGCCGAGTCTCCGATGCCCACCTCGGCATGCATCACGGTGCCGTCCGGCCGGGTGTATCGGGTCCGCAGTTCGGCGCCGAATGCTTCGCTCATGAATGCGATGAATTCATCGGCTCCGTCGACGACGAAGTAGGGAACGATCGACTGTTTCGGCGGCACGAGCTTGTTGCGCAGGGTGGACCGGAACTTCGGATCGGGCAGATCGCGCAGGCCCGCCGCGATCAGCGCGAGCACCGCCTCTTCGGCCTCGAGGGCGGGCGGACGCTGGCCGGCGAGAATCGCATCCACCGCTTCGTCGAGACGTTCGATCGCCTTCCGCTCAGCCATGACTCATCTGCGCGCGCAACGACTGCAGCGCTCTCCATTGAAGTTGTTTGATCGCCCCTTCGCTTCTCTCCATTTCGCCGGCAATCTCCCGGATGCTCTTTCCCTCGGCGAAACGCATGACGATCACGCGTTTCTGATCGTGCGGCAACCGGTCGACGGACTGGAACAGCGAGGCACGCTGCTCGACGTCATCGGCACTGTCGTCCGGGACATCGTCCGGCAAGCTCTCGTTCTCGCGCGATTTCTTCTTCATGTGATCGGCGATGGCGTTTGCCGCGATCCGGTAGAGCCAGGCCGCGAACGGTACGCCGCGCCATTCGAACCGTCCGAGGTTTGCCAGGGCCTGCTGAAAGACCTCGGACGTCAGATCCTGGGCGTCGTTCCGGTCGCGCACGCGCCGGGCGATGAAGGCATAGACGCGCTCGAAGTTCTCCTCATAGAGCGCGCCGAAGCGGCTCGGATCCTTCTGGGCCGCCTCGATCAGAGTGCGTTCCGGCTCCATCGTCCGACTGATTGAACCGCGGAAGAGGGCAAAAGGTTACGCGCTGGAGGGGAGTTTCGCGAAAAGCCGTTCGCCGTTGAGCGGCTCGAGGAGAACCGGGAACTGATCTCCGGCACGAGATCGATGCGGTTCCGGGCAAATCCGACGAGAAGAATGCGGTCCAGCCCGCGGATGCGGAAGGCGATCCTCCCGCCAGTGGGTGATAGTCGGTGATTTCGACGCCGTACGCATTACCTTCCTCCAGTCAAATACGAGCGCATCACCGGGGACACGTTTTGATGGCGGTACTGACAGGCCAAATAAATCGCGAGAACGCTCGGCAGTCGGCTACCGGAGGACGTCGATGTACAGCCGGGAGTTCTTCATGAGATCGGCGACGTCAATTCCGGCATCCTCGGTCAGCGGCTCGCCGTTGTACTCTCCCCACGCCTGCGCCAACTTCTTCACGAAGCCGTCGATGTCGCTCTCCGCGCTGGCATGCGGGTTCGACAGCACGACGTTGATGCGCATGTCGCCCGCTGGCGTACCGACGGCATTCGTCTCCCCGATGTGAAGGATCCGGGTAATCTCGGAGTGATACGGCTGGCCGACGGCGTTCTTCTTCATAACGGTGACGTCCACACGCTCCTTCAGCAGCGGCTGGCCGATGATGTTCACATCCTCGTTCAGGATGACGAGCAAGCCATCTGCGTGGGGAATACCGAGGTGCTTCTTCGTGTCGCGAATCTGGTTCGTCGCGTCGTCCATCGCCTTCTCGACGGACGATGTGACCTTCTTCACGAGACGCCTGTAGCGGTTCTTGCCTTTCGCTTTCTTGGAGAGCTTGAGGTAGAGGTCCTCGATCATGTGCCGGCCCTTCGTGAGCTTTTCCGGATTGATGCCGTCGGCTTTCATGGCCTCGAGCAGTTTCTGGGACATGTCAGCCTCGAGGCACTTCACCTCGCAGACGATGGTCTGGTTCTCGAAGAGATAGTCGCCTTTCTGGACGTTCTTCGGCGGGTTCTCAAGTGAATCGATCGCGACCGAGCCCGGGTACCGCTGGCAGAAATCGTCAAAGCGCTCTTTGAGTGGCCGCCTAGCCATGCAGTGACCATACACCCCTGTCAGGAACATTTCTTGGCGCACGGGCTCGCTCTGCTCGAGGCGCGGAAGCGCCGGGCCGCGTTGGCTGCTCCTGCGATTAGGCGGCACCACGCTGAAACGTAGCCATATATTTTCGCCATGCCGGTGAGAGCAGCCAGTAGACCACCATCGCGAGCGAGATGACGAGGGCACCGATGGGATAGGCAAGGCTTGTAAGGTAACCGGGGATACTTTCGTTGAGTCCTTTTGACACGTACTGCAGGACGGCGAGGATCGCAGAAAACAGCGTGAACATGTATCCGACGGCCTTGGTCGCCGGCGCGAAGAACCGACGCCAGAACTCATTATCCAGCGTTTGACCGAATACTGGCTCGACCAGGATGATCGCAAAGGCTATGACACAGAGGTAGATATGAAGGACAAAGATCATCGCCGATGCTGATGTGGATTGAAGTTGAATTGCCACAGGACCAAGGATTGTGCTGATAACGCCGAGGAAGTAGCGAAGCTCCTGTGACCATGGCACATATCGCAGGCAAGCCCAAAACGTTACCACTGCTGTGAGAGTTAAATACACGCGGACATTGTGAAAGCTCGCAGTGACACGTGTGGCGCCCTCGTTGAACAGCCAATCTGCGAGAGGCTTGCCGTGAAGTACATAGATCAGAGCAAACCCTAGCGCGCCGCAAAACGACAGGCCGTCTACGGATGGATGAGCGCTCCTGAGTAGTTGCGGGATGCGGGCCATTGTGTTCCTGTCCGCCTAACGGATCTGACGTTCAGCCGCGCGGTGCCTCCGCGCGCCAACGCCGCTGACCAATGCTACCGCAAAGTACGAGGCGCGGAAGCGCCGGGCCACGAGCGGCCGCATCGGATTACGCGGAGTTAGGCGGTCGAGCGATGTTGCGCTTGGACAACACGTTCTGAATTGACCCGAGCAGCTGTGCGATGCGACTGTCGAGCTGCATGATCTTGAAACGCTCAGGAAATATGAGCTGAAAGATACGCAGGACGTTGAACGCGACGAGCATGGCCATTCCGAGCGTCGCGAGGAGCGGAAATTCGGCCGGATAGAGGATGCCAACCTGAAAAGTGGTTTGCTTACCCACCGTCTGGTTCCCGATCGCTGAGAAGAGACCGAGTTGGTTCGGGTGCGCGCCAAGGTCGATGGTGCTCTCGTAAAGTTGATGCATCTGTGCTGCGTGTTGCGGATCGACCGATTCGTGCGTAGTACGAACCCGGCGGATCGTGAATTCGTTCTTGCACGCATCGGTCGCCGCCTTGTTGTCACCACGTTTCAACCAAACTCTCGCCCGATCGCCTGTGGCATCCTGAGCGATGTGCAGGCCGTACCACGCAAGCTCGATCGCGAGGCGAAGAACTGGGAATGCCTCGGGGATCTCGCCTGCCATGGCGAGACGCGCACCGGCGAGGAATGCCGCCCGAGTCCGGACAACGAACAGTCGCGGTAGCAACAAGACCTCGTTGCTGTCTCGTTCCACGGCGGCGTTCACCGCTGCGAAGATGGAGTTGGCCTCCTGAACCAAGGCGTACACGTCGGGATAGTTCAGCGATGCGGCGCGCTCGTTGAAATGCGCCTGTGCGAAGAACTCGGCTGACAGAGGGTCGTCGCCCCATGTCGGCACCTGATCCGGCTTCTTCGGCTCGCTCAATCCGATCCGTCCGACGTTCTGCAGTTCACCGGCGCGAACCGCGCGCGGCGATGCCGACTCTTGGAGCACAGTAAAGCAGCGGTGCGCGCCCGGCGCAACTGCCGAGTTGGGCTGCCCACCTCACCGTTTCTTGCGCCCGGAACGAGGCGGCGCCGCAATAGCAGCGTACGCTCCACTCGAGTGTTCCTCCGTACGACCTTGAGCTACGTTCGCTTCTACATGGATTGAGCTAACGACTGCGGTCGCGGGAAGTCGTCGACTCGCGAGTCTGCCTGCAAGTTGCCGCGACCGAGATGGCCACATGTTTACATGCAGGGCCATCGGAAGTTGGGGAATCGGGGTTGGGTCCCAGTTGGCACGCGTGTGGACTATCTGCTCGTCAACCAGCCATCGAATCTCGCATGGCTCCCACTCAATCGCGAACCGATGGCTCGACTCTGACGCATCAAAGCCGAGCTCGACGATACTCGGCGCTCCCCTGTAACCATAGTCGAATTTCGCTCCTGGGTCACCAGGATTGTAGAAGACATTGACCAAGAGACGGTCCGACCGAATTCCCACGATCTCGACATCGATTTCTTGCCGTGGCGAGTCGCGGTGTAGAAAAAACCCGGTGACGATGCCCGACACGTTTGCAGCTCGAATGCTCGCCTCGAACCTGCCAAAGAGGAAGCGGTCGCGACTCGAGATCGATGCTGCACTGAAGTGCCGAACGCCGAGCGGCTCATTTTTCACACAAAGCACGGCGCCGAGTCCGCGGCGAAACTCGACATTAGCGGGCCGAAAAAGAGCGAGGTTCCCTGGGAAGGTATCATCTCTGAGGAACCACCGTTTCGTCTCTAAATCCTCAAAGCAGTCGCTAAACCTGACGTGAGAAACGCATTCCCCGAACGGCTTGACGGTAGCCGTACAGCGAATGCCCCGCCACTCTCGCCGAGACTGTACGACCCAAGGAGAGCTGTCGCGTTTAACATCTCTCCGGCCCACGATCGGGTATGGCACCTCGTGTACGTGGAGTAGATGTCTCTGTCCAATGTCGGCAATCCTGGGATAGGCGGCAACTGGTGGAGCACATTTCAGGTGCTGGCAAACAATCTTCCACTTATCGGACGCTTCGGCTGGCAAGACAGAAATGTCACCACCACCCATATCGGCGGAAATATCCAGAGCACCGCTGCTCCAATGCTCGACTCCAGGCGTCGTAACGACGAACTTAGCTCTCGGATATTTCTGCATTAGCGTTCGAGCTTTCGCTGTCAGAGTTCCGATGTTGACGTACGCATCGAAAACGCGATCAGTCCTTCCCGCGAGAAGCTTTTGAAGCTCTTCCTTAGGAAGATCATCCAGGTCACTACAACACCTATACCCCAGCATGGACAGCGCCATTGCCAGCGACGAGAGACCAGAGTTCGCGGCTCCAAAAACAAACACTGGTCGCTGCTGTGGGCGGCTTTGAAAGAGCGACGAAGCCTCACTTTCGAGAACCCCGATCCGAGTCAGCGCGGGGAGTATCGAATACGAATTCGTGGAGGAGCCATCGCGTCGTTGGCTAATTATGGAGCGTGCCGTTGCGCGCACGTCGAGCGCCCCAAATTGACGGTTTATCCACAAGTCTATGGGTCCCCTACACGGCAGTAGTGTGAGCAACTTCGCAGCGCCCTCGCGGGAGAGAACGTATCCGGATAGGTACCAGAGCCCGCGCACGGGCCGAAAGACGCTGCGCGAAAGAAAGATCTTCTGCGCGCCGTGTTTCACCTCCTTGTAGGACAGGTAGAGAATGTCGAACGCTTCAGTGTTGGCACCGTCCGCTTCTATCTCACCCCACGCGCGATCCAGGTACCGCGCGAACCCGCGCTGAAACCATATATCGTCCTCAAGCACAAGCGCGTACGAGTGCTCACCGGTCGCGACCCGCCGCCAAACGTCGATATGGGAACGTGCTACCGCAATCTCCGGTTGGCTCATTCGGATAGGTCGATCGAGCTCTAATCGATCAGGAAACGCGCGCGGCTGCGGCTCAACGAAGAGTTGGTCCCCGAGAGTATAGAAGGGCTCGACCTCGCCGTCCTCTAGCTGCACCTGTTCGAACCTGCTCCCATCAAGCGCCGGGTGTCGGACGGTTCGCTCCACGAGCTGGGTCCCCGTCGCATCCACGATGCTCTTGAGCTCACGCCTCATCTCGGTCCATCTGTCTGTCTGGCGATCAAGATTGATGACGTAGATTTGTTCAATTATCTTACGGTTCGCGTTGAAGCGCCCGAAGGTCTGACACCGCTGCCTTGGCAACAGTCTCCTGCTGTGTAGGACGATGCGATACAGGAAGTTCCAAGGGCTGAGCAAGGATCGTGAAGCATTCATCCGCTCCACTCGCTTTTCGTTTGAGCACTCATCCTGGGATACGCTTGCCGGTTCGAAAGCCTCCAGTTCCGGGCATCGGACCTGTAGCCCAGCGGCCACTTGGTGCTAGCGACACTTTCCCAGTCGTGCAGCACAAGCAACATCTCTTCGGTCGCGCCGGTCTCGGTTCCGTGGTCGACAATCGTTTGCGTGAGGTTCCCGGGCCCCGTAGTCGACTGGATCTCTGGCAGTTCACCAACCGCAGGTCGCTCAAGCGCTTCGGTGGCTCGGGCGAGCGCCTTCTCGATGATGGGATGTCTCCGAACTGAAATAAGCGGATTGTTATTGAAGTAGAAGATCCAGCTCGGAGCGTAAGCGGTCGGCCTAGTGAACACTGACGGCGGAATCATGTGATCTGTCGCGAGGTCGTAGCATAGCGGCTGAACGCCGAGGCGGCCGTCACTGAAGTAATGGTCGACTGGGCGCCCGCTATACACATCGTCAGCATCTAGGTAGCACCCGCCTTCTACGAGGATGAAGCAGAGCCGAAAATAGTCCGACTGCATCGCTGGGTGATAACACGCGGCATACGCTCGCTCATATCGCGGGCCCAATTTTGCGCGGATGAACTGGCTAGCATTGCCGTCGTCGAATAGAAGGAGTTCGAAGCCTTTGTCCTCCAGCTTCTTCCACGATTCGATGCACTCTTTCACGTCCGGCGGCAGCTGATTCGGGTCGTTCCAGAACCGCGCGATCCTCCTTGGGACCTCTTGCGGGGATGTGATGACCCTACCAACTGACGCGGACGACCTCTGGACTAAGTCGCGAACAAAGTCCGATCGCGCTCGGTGATCTTGTTGAAGAGGATCCGTGGCTTCCATCTGAGTGCAGTTTTAGGCTTAACAGTATTTCAGTGCTAGTGTAGTGTTTCAACTACTTCTTTCATTATCGAATGCGAGTCGTGCGCGGCCGACTTTGTCGATGATCTTGTCGGCTTCTGCGGTCCAGACGAAGGGCATAGCAGTGCGATTGTGATGATCGATGTAATCGTGGATCGCTGTCTGAAGTTCCGCCACGGAAGCGAAAGAACCGCGGCGAAGACGCTTGGTGGTGAGGTCGCGGAAGAAGCGCTCGATGATGTTGAGCCAGGAACTGCTCGTGGGGATGAAGTGCATGTGGAACCGTGGATGACGCTCGAGCCACCGCTGGACTTTGGGGTGTTTATGAGTGGCGTAGTTGTCCGCGATGAGGTGGATGTCGAAACAGCTCGCTGAGGTCCGATCGATGCGATTGAGAAAGCGAATCCACTCCCGATGCCGGTGCCGGGGCATGCATTCGGCGATGATGTTTCCTTCCACAATCTCCATGGCAGCGAACAGCGTGGTCGTGCCGTTGCGCTTGTAATCGTGCGTCATCGTGCCGCAACGACCCTTCTTGATCGGAAGTCCGGGTTGCGTGCGGTCCAGGGCCTGAATCTGTGATTTCTCGTCAACGCTGAATACCAGCGCGTGCTCCGGGGGGTTCAGATAGAGACCCACGACGTCGCGCACTTTCTCGGCAAAGGCGGGATCGTTGCTCAACTTGAACGTGCGCACGCGATGAGGCTGAAGGCCGTGAGCCGCCCAAACCCGGTGCACCAGGACGTGATCGACTCCCAACTCGGCAGCCAGTGTGCGAGTCGACCAGTGCGTGGCGTTCTTCGGTTTGCTCTGGGTGGTCTTCTGCAAGATGCGACGTTCGATCTCTCGTCGGTCCTTTCGGGGCCGGCCTGGTCGGGATGCGTCCTTCTCGATCCCGCCGATGCCTTGCTCGATAAAACGCTTCCGCCACAGACTCACTGTCGGAACTGAGGTCGCCAGTTCGATGGCGATGTCTTCGTTCCGTTTGCCCTGAGCGGCCAAAAGTACGATCTTCGCGCGAAGGACCACTTTGGCTGCGGTTGAACGACCTCGCGCCATTTTCTGAAGGCCTAACCGATCGGCTTCGGTCAGCTCCACGGCTCGTGCGATGCGCATGACGCATTGGAGCACGGCCGTGTGATTACTGCAAGCTATTTATGTAACACTGCACTAGTGGTAATACGAGGCGGACATGCTCGCGTGCAGATCTCCTCGAGCGGTTGGTGTATCCGGCCTCTCCCGCCGGTCAGCCCAACGTCCTGCCGCTCACCGGCGCGGCGCCTCCACGTGCCAGCATACCTGACACGAGCAAGCCTTGCGAAGCACGAGGCGGCGCAGCCGCCGAGCCAGCGGACGCCGGTGCTTTCCATCGCCACGTGCGTGCAACGATGCTCGCCCAGCCATCTGTGCAAGTCGGCCAGATCAGCCGTCATCGTGCCGAATGTCCGGGAGTGCTTGCTCGGCCTCGTTCCAGCGGCACCCGTCAACACGCAGGCCACGATGACTTTCGATCCGATATCCAACCCAGCTCCACGCTCGACCAGTTCTTGCATCGCGCAACCTCCTTTCTCGATGCGAAGAACAATCGCGGCGCTGCAGATGAAGAAACGATACTGTTCTGCGTGCTCTCCGTTGCCGGAGGCGACAATGCGTGATACCTCTACGCTGCGCGGGTCAATCTAACCAACGGGGTCTTACCACCCAACAGTTTCGACCTCCACGCGATTGTTCTCGCACCTGAAGTTGTCGCGCTGCACGCCCCCTGTTGTCCAGTCCCAGTTTTCATCCATCGCGATGAACGAAGTTCACGGGTTCTAACCAGAGTTGGGCTAACCAGAGTTGGGCTGCCTGAGATCAGAACTGCACACGCCACATCCCGCCACCGGTGCATACTGCACAGTGTTGCAAAGCCTTCCATATCTCGCCGCCGAGCAACCGGCTGAGACCCTTCTTCGCCTTGTCGGCTTTGTTAGACGCCTGCCATTTTGAGTGTCCACAGGATGTGACCTCGATGAGCACGTCGTAGCTCGGCGTGCTGTGAGTCTTCTTGTAGTACCGGATTTCGCCAGGAGCTGGCGTGGTCTCGTCTTCGCCGATGCTCGAAGTCTCGGCTTGTGGTCGTTGGCTCAGAGCGTATTCCGCAGCCTGCGCTCGACTACTCCAGTTAGCAACGTCCTTTTTCGCTTCGGCCAGCTCCTTCCTGAGTTGTTCGTTATCGGAGAGGTACAACTTGGCGATCTCCAGCTCTTCGCTGTTAGAGGTTGCTCGTGCTTCAAGCTCGGCCAACTTTCTCCGGGCCGCGTGTGTTGGAATTTCGTCGAGCTCGGGAGGCGGTTCGAGTGTGAGTGCGGCAACACCCGTGATGGTTTTCCGTAACGTTTCGCGGAACCGCACCGAACCTTTTCCGTCGTCATCGGCGGAAAGGAGCATCGAGGCCGTCCACACTGCGGAATTCAGCCGAACCGGCGCGTCCGTCTGACGAGTAGGCCAATACAGTCGGATTGCGCCGCGGTAGCATGAATATAATTTGCCGAGCTTCTTTGTTAACGCCCATCCAGCCTGCTCGTCGATCGTGACCACCGATGCAAGCGCGGTGAGGTCTTTGGCAAGCTCGTCAGCGATCCGCGGCCAGATCGCTCTCCCTTCGTTTTCCGACACTACGATGATCGGAATTCGGCGGCCAGATGACGAGATCATGTCAGCGAGCGCTCCTCCGCCAAGCTCGCCATTCATCGCGCGCGCGACCGGCAGAGGTAACTCTCTTCCACCCAAGCTCCAACCGTCCGTGATCTGAAACAGCAGACGAATGACCCAAGGGCACTTCGGGTCCGTAAAGAGAGGAGTAATCAGACCACCCGTGTCACGTACGGTTTGATGGACATAAACGACCAGACGTCGTTGTGAAACGGCGAGCGAAATCGTTGTGCTGAATAACTGGCCATTCGAAGAGGGTTCCTCGAGATGAAAGCGCGTGAGGCTCGCGGTGTCCACGGAGGTGGAGCTGCGCGCGAAAGTTCCTCGTGCTCCGGGAGTCAACGAATTGAACGTACCCGATTCCATTTTTGGATCGGCGGCGCCTTTTTGCGCGAGCCATTCCTCAATAGCAGCTATCACTGCCGAGGCTACATGCGCGCGCTTTTCTGAGGTGACGTTTTCGAGTTCGAGAAGATAGTTCGCGAGTGTCTGCATTTCTGGTCAGGATACCTCGCGTCTGGAGCGGCGACCGGTCAGCCCAACGTACGGCCTGCCGCTCAGCGGCGCGGCCCAGGCGATATCGTACCGCGCTCGCGAGAACTGTGGCGGGCCGCGTCCGCTGCTGCGGCTGAGTTAGCCGGCACCGCGATCATCCGTGAGCTTGCGCTCTGCGGCAGCTACGAGCGGCCGAAGACGATGACTGCTCTTCACATTGGTAAGAAACTTCTCGAAGCACTTTCGTGCCTTCGCTGATCGCCCTGCGAATTCGTGACACCGGCCTTCCCAGAAGAGTGGTTCTGGTGACTCGATGCCGCCTTCGATTGCCTTCCGGCTTGCTGCAATCGCGCGTTCTAAGTTGCCTTCGCCGGTTCGGTCCTGATACTGCACGGTGGTTCGACACAACTCGAGCAGCAAGTGCGGATCGTCCGGCTGCTCTTCCAGTTGTCTCATGATCGCACCGAGCTGTTCGCGCAGTGCCGCCTCAGTTCGTTTTTTTCGACGACACGCCGGGCAACGTATGGCAACGGAACCGGAGTTGAACTTCAGCGTCTCGTACCAGTACGTGTTGACGGGTGCCGCTGGAACGAGGCCGAGCAAGCACTCGCGGACATTCGGCACGATGACGGCTGATCTGGCCGACTTGCACAGATGGCTCTCGATAGGCAAAAGTTCCGAATGTCGGGCTGCGGCCTCACGCTTGCGCTCGGCCTCTTCTCTTGCGGCTTGGTCGCGCTGAGATCGGGATCGCTGCCGGGCAGAGCTGATGGCGCTTGCGATCCAGACTAGGACGAGCACACCGATTCCAGAAAAAACCCACTGGTAGTTGTGCGCAAGCCAGTCCATCGCGATGGATTGTAAGCAATGACTAGGTGATGTTGGCGTCCGGCTAACGTTTGCCGCTAAGCTGCGCGGCCTTCACCCGGCAGAATACCAAAACGTTCCGGCTACGACGGCCTCGGAGCGTAACGGGCCGCGTCAGCTTGAGCGGCGGAGTTAGGCGGCTCAGTCAATTTCGTATCCGGAATGCAGGAAGAGATGCTCACGGCTTTCGTGAATTAGTTTCGTAATCTCGCTCGTGAGCGCGTCGGTGCCGATGAAAAGGCGCATCGAGTTTATGATTGCGTTATATCGATCATTCTGCTCTTTCCATGCGGCGATGAGCTCGTCCCGTGATTTGATCGTGACACCGAATGAGTCTGCCGAAAGTATCTGTATGGCTCGAGTGCGATATTCGGCAAGGAGTACTACCAGCCGGGAGTGGATGACCAGCTCGCATTCATCGAGAACCTCTGTCCAAGAGGTCCAGTTCTTGAGCCCATCCTTCATCGGACTCGTTATGAGTTCTTTTTCGGAGGTGTCTTTGGGCGTGTGTCCGTAGAATTGGACAGCGTGATGCTGATTCCGATGCAGGCGCGTCGTGAGTTGGGCAAGCCGCGTGTACGCGTTTACCTGCCGGGTGAAAATGTCTTGGCGAAAGGCGTCTTTCTTCGATTTGTGGTCGAAGTAGAACTTCACCAGAAGCGGTATTTGGCCAACCAGAAGCAGAGCAAGCGAATAGGTAAAGTCGATTGCTGTCACCATGGCCATCCTCGAGTCCGCCCAACGTGACTTAGACCGCGATCATAGCCGTTCCGCCGCTGCATAGCGCAGATCGAGAATGCCACCCAGGGCGCACAATTCGCTGAGTGATCATGGTTTTCCGTACGTGGCCGAAAGCTGTGTCATGCGATACCCGAAGGAGCACATCTGTCGAGAGCGGCGTCGTGGAACCATTCCGCGGGGTCGAACCAGCGGCAGCTCGTGACCGCATGCGGCCCGGCCTGATGACGAACCCTGAAGGAGGCTGGGCCAACCAGCGCCGGCGGCCGTGCCGCCTGGCTGGGGAGGGTGGATTCGAACCACCGAATGTCGGCTCCAAAGACCGATGCCTTACCACTTGGCGACTCCCCAACGCGTGGCCGCGCCTCATCTTACAAGAGCGGCGCGAATCGCATTCCCGCGCCAATGGCAACCCCGGTCCTCTCCACCGGCAGCGCATTGCCTCATCCCCGAGGAGACCACGCCGGCCCTACGGTTTCGCCTTGGCGATCGGGCCGGTCTTCGCGCTGGTGACGCGCAGGTAATCGGCCGGCGCGATGATGATCTGCACACCTCGCATCCCCGACGAGATCGAGATCGTGTCGAACAGCTCGATGGTCTCGTCGGCGAACACCGGATAGTTCTTCTTCGCCGCAAGCGTCGTGACGCCGCCGCGAATGTAGCCGGTGAGCGGCTGCACCTCCTTGAGCGGCACGACGTCGATCTTGCGATCGCCGGTCAGTTTGGCGAGCGCTTTGAGATCGAGCTGTCGATCGCCGGGGACGACCGCGAAGCAGACGCCGTTCCGGTCGCCCCGGGCGACGAGCGTCTTGAACACCTGTTCCGGCGGGAGCCCGATCTTTTCCGCGACGCTCTCCGCTGCCAGGTCGTCAGGGTCGACCTCGTACGAGCGAATCTCGTAAGTGATTCCCGACGAGTCGAGTAGCCGCGCGGCGTTTGTCTTCACCAGGTTCCATTTTATGACCGTGACCGGGGTCATGGCAGGAGCGTTGCTGCGTGCTGCATCATGAGATCGGGTACACGCTTGGGCGAGTTCGATTCGACACTCCTGCGCCGTGGGCGAAAGGCCGTCACCTTCCCCGAGATGGTGGAATTTGCGGCGACGGTCGAGTTGCGGCCGATCGCGCAATTGCTCGAGGAACTTCCGGACCTGGCGCGCCTTTCCGAGGCCAAGTTCTCGATCGCGAGCAATGTGCTTCGCCGCCGGTTCCGCAACGAGACGCCGGTCGATCAACTCCAGCTGCGCACGTTCGGATACGAGATCGCCGATCGCGTCGCTGACACGAGGATCGCCGATCGCATCCGCAGCATCTTCGAGGCGGATCTCGCTTAGGGAAGCTCTGAACAAGTCGTTGTTCACGTCATCCTGAGCCGCGAAGACGGCGAAGGATCTCGAAATCGCAGGCGTTTTCGCATCCTGAGATCCTTCGTCGCGCTTCGCCGACTCAGGATGACGACTTGTTCAGAGGTTCGCTCAGGCGCTTCGGATCAGGCGGCGGCGCTTGTTCACGCGGTCCTGCGCGCCCCAGGCGTACTTGTAATCCTCGGCACCGCGGAGAAAATCGAACGTCTTCGCGCCGTCGCGGACGGCCTGCTCGATCGCGTGCGCGACGATGACCGTGCCGGGGCTCAGCCTCTCCAGCGCCGGATCGTAGCCGCTCAAGTAGTAATAGACGGTTCCGCCGTGCGCGAAGCCGTAGAAGATCGCGGCCGGTTTTCCGTTCACGCGCATCAGATACATGCGCAGGGAGCTCGTTCCAAGCATTCCCCGCGCGACGTCGCGATGAAACGCCTGATCGACATCGGCGGCGAGCATGCCGGGTAGTCCGCGCGTCTTCCATCGCGCGGCGTGCAAGTCGAACAACGTAGTCATGAGTTCATCGACCGTGTCGGGCGTCGGTGATTCGATCGTGACGCTTCCTTCGCGTTCGAGCGAGCGGCGGTAGTAGCGAAGCTTCTTGCGGAAATGCGTCGAAGCGATGTTCTCGAGGTTCTCGCTCGCGCCTTCGATCGGGAGAACGAGGCAGACGTCGTGGTCTTCGACGACATCGTCCCATCCTTCGGGTGGTGCCGCGCGCAGCAGCGGCGACGTCGATCGCAGCTGCTGCAGGTCCCACATCGCGCAATCCTCGGACGCGAGCTGCGCGACGAGCGCGTCCGCGAACCGGTCATCCGTCGAGAGCACGTCGACGTAGTCGCTGTTCCCCGAGCCGAGAAGCATGCCGAGGGATTCGGATGGATCGTCGTCGTCACGGAGAATCAGGAAGGGAGCGATGGCCTCGAGCGCGCCGTTCGTCCGCGCGGCAATGGTCAGGATGTCGCCGGAGCCAAAGTGCTTGTACCAGGGGAGGATCCATTGCGGCGACTGGAAGGGAGTGGCCGAGGGATCGCGACGCCACAGCTCGGTCCACAACGCCTCGAGCGCCCGAAGATCTTCGAATGATGTGAGTCTCTCGACGGCCACGGCGCCGCGGATTCTAATCTGAAAACAGCGTCATCCTGAGCCGCGGAGAGGGCGAAGGATCTCTTGCACGTCATCCATCGCTTCGCTCAGGATGGCGTCCGCAATGCCTTTCGAAGCGTTTCAGGAATCTGATTACCGCCGATTCTGGACAACACAGTTCATCTCGAACGTCGGCTCGTGGATGCAGACGATCGCGCAGGGCTGGCTCGTCTACCGCCTGACCGATTCGGCGTTTCTTCTCGGATTCGTCGGCTTCGCCAACTCCGTGCCGTCACTTCTGCTGATGCTTCCCGGCGGCGTGCTCGCCGATGTCTTCAACCGAAAGCGCGTCGTGGCCATCTCGCAGATCGCGCAGGCCACCACCGCGTTTCTGCTCGCGCTCTCGATCTACCTGCACCGCATCACCGTATGGCAGATCGTCGTGGCAGCGGTCATCGTCGGCATCGCGCAGTCATTCTCCGCTCCGGCGTGGCAGGCGATGGTGGTTGATCTTCTGGAAGACCGCTCGCGGCTGCCGAATGCCGTGGCCATGAATTCGCTGCAGTTCAACCTCTCGCGGATCGTGGGGCCGCTGCTCGCCGGCATCACGCTCGCCGCCTGGGGCGCGACCTGGTGCTTTTTCCTGAACGCGCTTTCTTTTCTGCCGCTGATCGTCGTGCTGTACACGATCCACAACCGGCAGCCGCTCATCGATGCGGAGGAGGCGCTCCTCACGCGCTTCGCGGAAGGGATTCGCTACGTGGTGGGCGAGCGGTTGATCCTGCTGCTCATCGCCATCGTCGCGGCGGCCAGTCTCTTCGGATACCCGTATCTGAACCTGATGCCGGTGGTCGCGCGCAAGCTGTTCACGAATGACGCGCAGGGGCTCGGATACCTGATGGGCGGCACAGGCGCTGGCGCTCTTGTCGGCGCACTGGCGTTGTCCTTGAGGATGCCGGAGCCGAAGCACACGCCACCAGCGATTCTGCTCTCTCTTCTGTTGTTCGGGATCACGCTGGGACTCGCCGGCTTCGTGAAGGGAACCACGACCGTGGTCATCCTGCTGGTCCTGTGCGGCTTCGCGATGGTGACCTGTCTCGCTCTGTGCAACACGTCCATCCAGCGTCGCGTCCCCGACGCCATGCGCGGCCGCGTCCTCAGTATGTACACCTTCGCGTATTACGCTTTCCTGCCGTTCGGCAATCTCGGCGCGGGGATGCTCGCCGAGCAGCGCGGCATCGGCCTGACGCTGATCGCTCTCGGCGCGGCGCTGGTGGTGTCGGCGTTTGTCGCGGCAGTTGCGTTGTGGAGCGCCACGCGTCCCCGCGCCATGGCGGCCGAGACGGCCGCTACCCCACGCTAGCGAACCTCACGTCATCCTGAGCCGCGAAGACGGCGAAGGGTCTCGAAATGGCGGGCGTTTTCGCATCCTGAGATCCTTCGCCGTCTTCGCGGCTCAGGATGACGTGAACAACGACTTGTTCAGAGCTTCCCTAGGCACCAGCCCGAAGGGTTGCGGGCGCAACGAAAGCCGGTCTATTTGCGAGACGCCACGCTAGCCCAGCGATTCCAGGATCTCTTCCATCGTGCTGCGGTGGCACGTGTACATCGGCGTGTCGCGCAGGGTGTACTTCGACGACTCGGTCTCACGCAGCTCCTGGACGAGATCGAGGAACTCCGCCGGTGAATCGGCTTCGAACGCCACGACGAAATCCTGATCGTCGAGCCCGAACGAGTACGTCGTGTTGATCTTCACGCGCGGGTATTTGTGACCGATGGCGATGTGCTCGTTCATGATCCGCTGCCGCTCCGACGCCGGAAGGAGGTACCAGTCGCGCGTCTTCACGAATGGATAAACGAAAAGGAACGGCCGCTTGCCGGGAACGATTTTCAGCCGCCGCCCTTCCTGTCCTTCGTGGACGTGCTCCTCGACGTACTGCGAATGCTTCGTCATCGCCAGATACGAATTCGGCACATCGAGATAGCGGCCGAGGATCGAGCGGTTGATGTCGGCGGCCATGGCCTGGAATGGCGCGAGGTCGTATCCGATGCGCCAGAGCATGAAGTCCACGCCCGCTTTCAGGCCGAGCGTCGAGTAGGGGAGGATCATCATCGAGCGCGTGTAGCGCTGGATGATCTCGGCGAACTCGCGCTTCGCTTCCGCCTTGGTTTCGGCGCTCGCGCTTCGAAACGCGCGATCGGTGCGGAAGAACATGAAGTTGACGAACTGGCGGGCGGTGGCGGCGTCGGGGGCGGGGACGGTCCGGGTGTCCGGGTGGGCGGCGGTGCTCATGGGCGTGTGATTGTAGCAACGGATTCTGGCAGTTGCTCTGCTACGATCCGAAACGGTGAACCGCCCGGCCGTGAATCCGCCACCGACCGCGACCGCGCGGTCGTATCAGCAGCTCTTGACCAAGCTGCTCCGGCACGGTGCATACCCGCAACTTCGGAAGGTGGTCGACAAGACGCTGGCGGCAGACCTCGCTCCTGTCGTGCCGCTGCTTCTCGAAGAAGATCGCAAGCGGATCCTGTCGCTGCTGATCGAAGCCGGGAAAGCCGCGCGAACGCTGCTCGAAGTCGATGAGGCGGATCTCGCCGAGATCTTGCAGTCGCTCGACGACGCGACGGTGGCCGCGATCTGCAGCTCGTCCGCCCCCGACGACGCGGCCGACCTCCTCGACGCCCTCGACGACGAACGGCGCGAGCGCGTCCTCGAGCTCCTCGGCGCCACGCAGGGCGCGAAGCTCGAATCCCTGCTCGAAGGCGAGGAGGAGACGGCCGGCTCGCTGATGAATTCGGAGTTCCTCGCGCTCGACGAGAATCTCACTGTCGGCGAGGCCATCGAGGCGATCCGCCGGTACCCGCGAAAGGAATCATTCTTCTATGTCTATTGCACCGACGAAGGCGGACACCTCGTCGGAGTTCTCTCGCTGCGCAATCTGATTCTGGCCAAGGCCGACGCGCACCTGCGCGACATGATGGTGCAGAGCGTCGTCCGCACGCAGATCGACTCCGCCCCCGAGGAAGTCGCGCAGATCGTCTCGAAATACGACCTGTTGTCCGTGCCGGTGGTCGATCTGCAGAACCGGCTCGTCGGCGTGGTCACCGTCGACGATGTCATCGACGTCATCCAGGAACAGGCCGAAGAAGACCTGATGCACCTGGCCGGCGTGGCGACCGGGGAGCGCGTGGCAACGCCGGCGTCGGAATCGTTCCGGATGCGGTTTCCCTGGCTGGCGATCAATCTCGCCACGGCGTTTCTCGCTTCCTGGGTCGTCAGCTGGTTTCAGGGAACGATCGCCAAGTGGGCGGCCCTGGCTGTGTTCATGCCCATCGTCGCCGGTATGGGTGGAAATGCCGGAACGCAGACGCTGACCGTGTTCGTGCGCGGTCTTGCGCTCGGAGAAGTGGAGTGGGCCAACGGATTTCGCGCGATCTCGAAGGAAATGGCGGTCGGATTCGGAAACGGCCTCGCGAACGGCGTTCTGACGACCGTCGTCGTCGGCCTCTGGACCGGCGACTGGGTCATGGCCTCCATTCTTCTGTTCGCGATGGTCGTGAATCTCGTGATCGCGGGGATCGCCGGAGGCCTGGTTCCGCTCGCTTTGGAGCGATACGGCTTCGATCCGGCCATCGCCTCGTCGATCTTTGTCACGACCTTCACCGACGTCGGCGGCTTCTTCTCATTCCTCGGCTTGGCGACACTGGCGATGCGCTTCTTCCCTCACCACTGATCGTGATCCGTCGCACGACCGGTCTGTCAACTTCCGGTGAACACGGCATTTAGGGCGACGAAATTTGCAGACGTCCATGTGGAAACTTAAATTCGGAAAAGGAAACTGCACAAAGGACGATGCAACTCAGCCGTTCGTTTCAGGCTAACGGCCGCCTTCGCAACTGTTTAGGCCGTTTCGCCCAACGGTTTGTGCAAATCGCTCCAGCCCGCCGATTTTTTGCGCCTCTGCGAGTTTTTCACAGCGATTTCCGCAGCGTTTTCCACACTTTCTGTGTAAAGAAAGAATCACCCTCTCGAATGAATCGCGGTTCATCGCCGGTAAAGTCCACGATGGCTGATGCTTCGCCTGCCTTGAGACCTTCATCAACGGTGAGATTGATCTGCGATTGCAGCTCGAGTGACAGCGATTTCGGATCGGTCATGGGTGGTTCGCCGCTTCGGTTCACGCTGGTGGAAGCGAGCGGGCCGGTTTGCATCAGAAGGTCGCGCAACCACTGGAGCGCCGGAACGCGAACGCCGATCGACGTCGATCCGCGGCTCGCTGCCACTGTTTTCCGAAGGGGCACGATCGCCGTCAGCGGTCCCGGCCACAGTTCGCTGACCGCCGCACGGGCCCGCTGCGTGAAGGTCGCGCCGGACTGCTCGAGCTGTTCGCGCGAGGCACCGATCACGATGAACGGTTTGGTTTCGTCGCGTCCCTTGATTTCCGTCAGCCGTTCAATGGCCCGAGGATCGTTTGCGAGCGCATGCAGACCGTAAATCGTGTCGGTCGGCATGAGGACGATCCCGCCGCGCTGGAGCACCGCGGCGATTTCGTCGACCTTGATGGTCATCGCGCCGCCGAGCCCAGCAGCTCGCGCGCGTGCGCGACGGCCGAGGCGGGGACTTTCTCGCCGCCGAGCATGCGCGCGATTTCCTTCACCCGCTCCTCGTCGTCGTCCAGACGGCGGACACGCGCGCGAGTCTGCCCTTTGACGTCTTCCTTCCAGACGTAGAAGTGCGTCGAACCGAAGCTGGCGATCTGCGGAAGGTGTGTCACGCAGATGACCTGATTGGCCCCGGCCAGCTCGCGCAGTTTCCGTCCCACGACTTCGGCAACGCGCCCGCCGATGCCGGCGTCGATCTCGTCGAATACGAGCGTCGCCGCGGCTCCGCGAGCGGACCGTTTGAACAGTGCGGCGGCAACGGCGAGCTGGATCCGCGACAGCTCGCCGCCGGAAGCGACCTTCTGCATGGGTTTCGGATCCTCGCCGCGATTCGGGGCTACGAGAATGTCGATCCGGTCGAATCCGTCGCTGTGCGGTGAGGCGGGATCGCTCGCCACCTCGATCCGTACAGTGGTGCGTTCCATGGCCAGATCGCGCAGCTCCGATTCGATCGCCTTCTGAAATGAATCGGCGGCTTTCTTTCGTGAGCTCGACAGCTTCTCGGCCGATTTCCGATAGGCGGCGGAGCGTTGTGATTCGGCCTGCTGCAGTTTTCCGAGGCTTCCTTCGAAGTCGTTGAGCTGCTCGAACTCGTCCTCGATTCTGCCGAGGTGCTCGAGGACCGCGGAGATCGCGCCGCCGTATTTCTTGTTCAGCCGTTCGATGGTGACGAGGCGCTCTTCCACCGCTTCGAGGCGTGCCGGATCGTGGCGGACCGATTCGCTCAGGTGTTGAAGCGTCCGCGCGACATCCTGCAGGCGGTATGTGATCTCGTGCAGGTCGTCGGCCGCCTGACGGACTTCGACGATGTCATTCGTGAGCGGCTGCAGAAGGTGGGCGGCGCGTCCGAGCTGCGTGAGCGCCGACGAATCGTCTTCATCGAGGAGGTTGAATGCGCCCGCGGCGGCCTCGATCACCTCGCGCGCGTGCGCGAGCATGCTCCGCTCGGCGCGAAGCGTCTCTTCCTCTCCCGGATCGAGCTTTGCCGCGGAGATCTCATCGATCTGATACTTCAGCAGGTCGAGCCGCAGCGAGCGGTCGCGCTGCGCCTCCGACAACTCGCGCAGCTGGTCGGCCGCCTCGCGCCAGGCGCGATAGGCTGCCGCGGTCGTCGCAAGCAGTTCGTCATGTCCGCCGTATTCGTCGACGAGCTGCCGGTACGTCTGACCGGCGATCCGCTGACGAGATTCGGTCTGACCATGGATTTCCAGCACGGCATCCATCGTGTCCGCGAGCTCGCGGACCGAGAGTGCGGAGCCGTTGACGAGCACGCGCCCACGCCCGCCCGCGGCGATCTCGCGTTTGACGATGACCTCGACGGAACCGTCGCGGCTCTCGGCCTCGATGCCCATCTGGTCGAGCATCGTCGCCGCGCCCGCCGGCAGCTCGAAGATCGCCTCGGCCGACATCTTGTCGCTGCCGGTACGGATCATCTCCGCGGAGCTCCGGGCGCCGCGCAGGAACTCCAGCGAGTCGATCAGAAGCGATTTGCCCGCGCCGGTTTCGCCCGTCAGGACGTTCAGTCCGGGCCCCGGTTCGACGGTCAATTCCTCGACGATGGCCAGGTTCCGGACCTTGAGATACGTGATCACTGCAGAAATCTTAGCTGTACGGCAGCGCCTTTGCTTGATCCGGACTCATGAGAAAGATGTTTCCGGTGATTCTGGCGATCCTGCTGGCCGCCGCCTGCAGCAAACAGGAAGCGCAGCAGAAGACGAGCAACGCTGTCGATAAGGTCACGACGAAGGTTCAGAACCTCGTCGACGACGTCAGCGCCCCGATGGGCAAACCCGAGAACGCCGCCGATCGTGAGAGCGAGCGTTTCGACGCGCGCTGGCGCCAACTCGAGTCGTTCCGCGCCCAACAGGCGGCGCAGTTGGCCGCGCAGCAACAGCAGCAGGCGGCCGCGGCCGCGGCGGCGCCGCCGGCCAACTTCGTGTTCGTCTCGAACAAAAAGGAGTCCTTCAAGGGTCTGGACGCGAATGCGATCAACAACGCGCCCGTCGCCGTTCCGATCACCGGCGACGTCCGCGGGCCATCGGTGCTGCGGGCGCAGGTGTATCTCGACCGGCTGCACTTCTCGGTCGGCTCGATCGACGGCCGCTGGGGACGCAACTCGGCCATCACGGTCTGGTGGTTTCAGCGGACGCGCGGTCTCGAGGCGACCGGCGATGTCGACGAGCCTACGTTCCTCCGCATCGCGTCGGAAGCGGGTTATCCGCCCGTGGTCGTCCAGCACACCCTGAGCGCGGACGACGTGAAGGGCCCGTTTCATGCGATTCCCGAAGACGTCTACGAGCAGGCGAAACTGAGCGAACTGTCCTACGAGTCGCTCCGTGAAAAGCTCTCCGAACAGTTCCACTGCACCGAGGATTTTCTGGAGCTGCTCAATCCCGACGTGAAGCTCGCGACGCTCCAGGCGGGGCAGACGATCAACGTTCCGAACGTCAGACCGGCGATGACGGCCGGAGCGCACGACATCACGCGCATCGTGATCTCGATCTCGGGGAACTCGCTCAGCGGATTCGACGCGAACAACAATCTCGTCGTTCACGCTCCGACGACCGTCGGTGCCGGCTACGATCCCTCGCCGAGCGAGACGCTGCGCATCGTGAAGATCGTTTCCGATCCGCAGTTCCACTACGACCCGACGCTCTACCACGAAGTCCCCGACACGAACCCGGACGCGCATCTCCCGCCCGGCCCCAACTCGCCGGTCGGCGTCGTCTGGATCGCCCTCAGCAAGGAGCACTACGGAATCCACGGCACGAAGGATCCCGATTCGATCGGCTACGCGTCATCGCATGGCTGCGTGCGTCTGAGCAACTGGGATGCCGAAGAGCTCGAGCACCGCGCCGGGGAAGGCGTTCAGGTCTCGTTCGTCGATGCGCGCAGCAAGGGATTGCCGGCGGTAGCGCGAAAATGATGTAGGGCCCACTCTCAGTGGGCCCGCAACTCGAGATGGCTCGGGTTGGACGCCAGCGCCGATTGAGAGTCGGCCCAGCGTCAGGCGACCGCGTCGCGGAGCATGTCCGTCGAGATACCCGGCGCCTTCAGATTGCCGAGGAGGGTGAGAGAGAGCGAGCCGGGATCGACGATGGTCTGCGCGACCTGCTGGACGTTTTCGAGCGTCACGGCATCGATCTGGGCGATGATCTCGTCGGCGGAGAACTGCCGCCCGAAGTAATACTCCTGCCTCGCGATTCCCGACATCCGGCTGACCGTCGATTCCAGCGAGAGGAGGATCGAGCCTTTCAGGTGCAGTTTCGCCGCGGAAAGTTCCTCGGCCGTCGCACCGACGTTCCTGATCTTCCGCATCTCTTCGAGCGTCAGCGCCAGAACGCGCTTGAGATTCTTCGGCGCGCAGGCCGCGTACACCGCTTCGTATCCGCCGTGAAGATAGCCGTTGTGATACGAGAGCACGCTGTAGACGAGGCCTTCCTTCTCCCGAATCTTCTGGAACAGACGTGACGACATCCCTCCGCCGAGAATCGTGTTGAAGATGGCTGCGGCGTAGCGCTCGTCGCCCTGCTGCGGAAACCCCCGCGCACCGAGACAGAGATGCACCTGGCCGAGCTCGCGCTTCTCCCTGAGGATGACGTGCTGGTTCGGCGACGGAGCGCTCCACTCGCGGCGTACCGGCGTCCGGCTGTCGACGGGGAAACTGCGCTCGAGGAACGGCAGCACCTGATCGAGACGGACGTTGCCCGAGGCGCAGAAGATGAGATTCGTCGGATGAAATGTCTCGGAGTAGTGCGCCACGATCTGGTCCCGCTCGAGCCGCGTGACCGTCTCTTCGGTTCCGAGTATCGGACGGCCGAGGGGATGATCGGGCCAGAACGAGGTCACGAAAATCTCGTGCACGAGATCGTCCGGCGTGTCCTCGACCATCTTGATCTCTTCGAGGATCACGCTCCTCTCCATCTCGATATCCTCGGGCTTGAAGCGGGGAGAGGTCACGATGTCGGTGAGGAGATCGAGCGCCGTGCCGACCTGCTCATCGAGCACATGGGCGTAGAACGACGTGTACTCCTTGCCGGTGAACGCATCGACATCGCCGCCGAGGATGTCGATGACCTGGGCGATCTGCTCTGTGGTCCGGCGCTGCGTGGCCTTGAAGACGAGATGCTCGAGGAAATGCGACGCGCCGCCGTGCTCCTCCAACTCCACCGCCGAGCCGCTGCGAAGGTAGTAGCCGAGTGCCACCGACCGGACGTAGGGCAGCGTCTCGATCAGGACCGTGAGACCGGAAGGAAGAATGTGGCGTTCGACGGGCATGTTTTCGAGATTCGAGATTCGATTCGTCAGGGATTCTAGAGCACTCGGGGAGAGTCCCGAATCTCGCTACTTCACCATCACGGCATTCCGCCTCTGATTGATCTCCTGCTCGAGGTCGAGAATGGTGTAACTCCACTGCTCGTAGGAGTCCGAGCCGTTGACGAGGATGTAGCTGGTTCCGCTCTTGTTCGGCCGGACGCCGATGATCGGCCCGACGAACCCGCCCGGCTGCCCGGCCTGTTGAGTCGGGTTCACCGGCACGGAGGTCTGCGGAGGGGGCGTGGCCGGCCGGCCGCGATAGCCAACCAGAAGTCCCCCGTCCGGCTGCTGCGGAACGCCGGGCGTGGGCTGTCCGGCGGCCTGTTGCGCGGCGCCGGCGGGAATCACGATCCAGTCGACCTTTCCGGTCAGGGGATCGATGAGCTCGCCGCTTCCGCGAAGGAAGCGCGGATTGCGGGCCTGCTTGAGCTGATCGAGGCTCACCGGCGCGGTCTTGTTCTTCTCCTGAAAGGCGCGAATCGCCCGCGCGTACTGCTTCATGGCGAAGAGCGTCTGCTGATCGCGGTCACGCCCGACGAGGAGCGACCACTGCCGCGGCACGGTATAGGCGATGAAGACCGCGATCACGGTCATGATCACGATCAGGCCTGCGAGCGTGAAGCCCGATTCAGAGCTCCGAGTACGGGACATTGTCGAGAGTGTTCCCCGGTGCCTTGCTCTTCACGTCGACCACGCCCGGCGCAACCGGGTTGCCCGATGCATCGGTGTTCTCCGGCGCATCGGGATCGGGCGTTTCCATCACCGGCTCCCAGTCGGCCGTCTTCGTGATCGGGTCCTTGGGCATTTGCTTGAGGTAGTGCGGAACGAGCTCGTTGAGATCGGCCGGATAACGCTGCTTGTCCGCGTAGAAATTGTCGATCGCTTCACGCATGTCGTGAAGGTCTTTCATGAGCGCGGTCTCGCGCGCCCTGCGCTGCCAGTTCTTCACCGACACGACCGCGATCCCGGCGAGGATTCCGATGATCGAGATGACGACCATCAGCTCGATGAGGGTGAAGCCGCGGGACCGAGGACTTTTTTCCACTTTCACCATTCGTTGTACCTGGTCTTCCCATCGAGCGATAGCGCCGTCGACGTGGAGTGCACTTCGAACACGTTGTTGCTGTCGGTCGACGTCGAGTCGGGATCGTCGGTGGTCGACTTGGTGATCCATTCCTTCTTGCCGGTGATCGGATCGATGAGATCGCGCTCCCGGAGAACATGAATGATGCGGCCGTCGGTGAGCTTGATGCCTTTCAGAAGCTCATCGAGGTCCTTCGGATAGCCCTCCGAGCCGAGGGCCGTCATCTGTGCGGGGCGGATCGGCGATGTGGGGGGAATGGTCATGATGTCGTGATAACGGTCGATGGCATCGGTGATCTTGCGGAGCTGCATCCGCAAGTCGATCTCCTTCTGCCGCCGGAAGCCGAAGCGTGCCACGGGGACTGTGGTGGCGGCCAGGATGCCGATGATCGCGATGACCGTGATCAGTTCGGCAATCGTGAAGCCACGCTGAGACCGGCGGAGGAGCATCGGGCTACTCGATCCTTGCTCTCCCGCCGGAGATCGCGCCGACGATCATCTGGCCGTTGCCGTTCTTCAGCTCCGGTACGTCGAGCACGAGCACGGCGTCGCCGGCCATCATGCCCTGCAGCCGGAACATCACCACCTCGCCTCCGCTCTGGAAGGAGAGCGGCTGGCCGTTGGACGACACGATCTTCACCAGGCCCGCGTTGCGATCGATCGTCACGACCGGCGGCGTTTTCGGATCGACCGTCAGGGCCGGGCCGAACATGACTTCCTGGATGTCGATCGTCTGCGGGTCATAGCGGAACGACATACGCTCGGTTGTCAGGCCATCGAGATCCATGCCCACGACCGTCCAGACTTTTTGTTCACCTTGCTTCAGCGTCAGAACTGCCGGTTGCGGAGCGATGCGTGGTGCCAGGCGCAGCGCGGCATCCTCGGAAAGCGCGGCCTCGGACGCGGTTCGGAGGGAAGCGACACCGGCTGATGCCGGTGCGCCATTGGTTCCCGCATCGGCCTGCGGGCGAGGCGGGTTCTTGAATGGATCCGACGGCGGCGTTCCCTGCGGAGGCATGTAGCCCGGCTGCTTCTGGGCCGGCTGTGTCGTGGGCGCGTTGCCCTGAGCATCGGGCGCCGGATTCACGCTGCGCGGACCGCCGTACGTCGCCGACCGCGCCGGGTTCGGCGTGAACGGATCGAACTGCGTCTGCGACTCGATGCGCGGAGTGACGCCACGGAACGTCAGATTGTTCGTCGTCCCGACCCACATTGGCGCGAGATCATCGTCGGTGATGTCGGGGATGCGGATGATGTGCGGCGTCATGGTCAGCACCAGATCGGTGCGTGTCTCGCTGTGGTGATCCTGGCTGAACAGACGTCCGATGATCGGCAGATCGCCGAGGAACGGGGTCTTGGTCGAGCCTTCGGTCTTGTTCGACTGAATGAGGCCGGCCAGGAAGTTCGTCTCGCCGTCCTTGAGGCGGATCGTCGACTCGATCGTGCGCGTGGCGAACGTCGGCTGCGGCGCCTGCCCCTGCACGGTGGGCGCATTCGGACCCTGGTTCGAGACTTCGACGGTGAGCTTGAGCGTGACCTCGCGGTTGTGGTGCACGCGCGGCTCCATCGAGACCTTGATCCCGACGTCCTGGTACTGGTACGAGACGACCGGCTGATACGGCGAGGTGCCGGTGCTGATCGCCGTGAAGGTCGACACCGGAACCGGAATGCGCTGGCCGATGTGCAGCGTGGCCTTCTCGCCCTCGGAGATGCGCAGCTCGGGGTTGGCGAGCAGCTCGGCGTTCGTGAAGCTCTTCGCCAGCGAGTACGTCACCGAGGGCATCGAGAAGGTGAACGAGTCGGGGCCGAGAGAGCGCAGCTGGCTGAGGGTCACGGCCGTGCCGCCGACCAGGGGAACGAGCTTGCCGTCGCTTCCCGTGATGTTGGGGACGAGTTGTCCGGGAGCGGCGTCGGACGGCCCCTGGATGGTGAGGCCCATGTCGCGCAGCTTGCTGAGATCGAGCTGCACGAGCTCGACGGCGACGACGACTTCCGCCTTGGCCTTGTCATTCGCCTCGATGATCTTCTGGGCGATGCGGACCTTGTCGGCCGTGTCGCGGATGGTGATGGCGTTGAGTGCCTTGAGCGGGAACACGTTGCGCGCTTCGATCATCGTGCGCACCACGTTGGTGACCTGCTCGGCATCGCCGTTCGACAAGTAGAACGTCTGAATGACCAGATCCTCGTAATCGCGCCGGGCCTGCGGATTGTCGGGAACGACGATGATCGTCTTCGGATCGAGAACCTTGTAGAAGTGATTGGCGGCCTGCATCACGCGCTCGAGCGCCTGCTGCGCGGTCACGTCCCGCAGCTCGATGGCGATGCGATCATCCTTCACTGCCTGATCGAACAGGATGTTGATCCCGAACGCGTTGCCGAGGGCGCGGTAGATGTCCTTGACGGGAGTCTCGCGCGGGAAGGAGAGCGAGATCGGCTCGTTAGAGGCCGGGTTCAATTGCGGTGGCTGGGCCTTGGTGATGTTGTCTTTGGCGGCGCGCTTCTTGATCTCGTCGATCGAGGTGCGCTCCATCGCGGCGCGCTCGGCTTCCTGCATGAACTGAAGAGCTTTGGCGAGCTCGATGGCGGCGTACTGGTTGGTCGGATCGAGCCTGACCGTGATCTGCAGCTCGGTTGCGGCGAGCTGCATCAGCCGGAACTGTTCGTCGCCGCTGGTCGATGACGCCGCGGCGCGGAGGCTCTTCCCCTTCTCGAAATGCGTGCGCGACGCCTCGCGGCGCGCGCGGTCGTGAGCGAGCCGGTAGCGGCTGTTGTCCGGATCGATCTGCAGCGCCTTCTCGTACTGCTCCAGCGCGACGTCCCAGTTCTTGCTCTGTTCCGCGGTCTTGGCCCGCTGATAAGCGTTGTAGCTCGCGCACGATGAGAGCAGCGCGACCGAGGTGATCACGGCAAACGCTGCTCTTGTGAGTTTTTTCATCGTCTTTGCCTTGACTCCTGTTGTGTGACGCACCACGGTACGAAATGTCACCTATTGGCCGATCGGGACGCGTTGTGTCCTGTCCGGCGGAAAACCGATGAATCCGATCTCGACGGACTCGATGCCGATGCTGCGCAGCACGAACTTCCCTTCGATCACGTCGCCGACGCGCGCGTTGATGATCTCGCCGTTGCCGTTGAACGTGGCGATCGGATTCGATGGGCTGCCGAAGGTTCCGATGTACTTGTAGTTGAACGGAGGTGGAACCGGCGGCGGAGGCGGAGGCGGCGGAGGCGCGATCTCCGGCGTGCCCTGACAAGCCGCGCCGATGCCGTTGTGGTCGATGTCGGTCTGGTCCGGGTTGTATTTGTCGGGGCAGTTGTCCCGAAAATCGGGAATGCCGTCCTTGTCCCGGTCGGGGGGTGGGGGCGGCGGCTTGGGGACGGGGGGCGGCGGGGGCGGGGGGAAGGCGAACAGGTTGCGCCGGCTCGCGTAACTGCCGCTCGGCGCGTCGAGCCACTCCATGTGCACCCGCTCCACTCCCGGCGTGCGGACCGGCGTGACGGAACGAGCCGCGGGACGGGCCGTGTCCTGTCCCGACACTGCGAGATCCGCCTCGTCGTTGCCGCGCTTGGGCTGTAGCGACGGAGCCGTTTGCGGCGCCGCCCACAGATAAATCGCGAAAACCACGATGATCAGGACGGCCGCGATGGTCCAGGTTTTCCAGCTCATCCAATCCATCACAACTCTTGATTCGACGTCCGCGGCGCGGGCGCCGCGGTGTCACGGAACAACGTCTTCACGCGAATGGTCATATTCAGGTTCTCGCCCTGCCCCGACGAGAGGCTGACCTGATCGATGATCACGAACTGATCCGAGAGCTCCAACAGATTGATGAGACGCCGGATCTGCTGATACGTCCCTTCCACCGGGAAATTGACGCCGACCTCGATGGCATTCGCTCCGGGGATTTTCGGTCCTTTTGGAGCGGAACCGCTAAATGAATACGAGCGCGGAACGAGCTGACTGACCGTTCCCAGACGCATGACCTCGCCGAGGAATGAGGTCAGGCGCTGATTCTCCGTCGACCACTCGATTTCGTAGATCTGCCGGAGATCCTTCTCCACCTTGCGATATGCAGCGAGCTGCTGTTCGGCCGCGACGCGCGTGCGACGCGCCTGATCGAGTCGCCCCTTTGCCTGATCGAGGCGCGAGTCGAGCTCGCGGAGGCGATTCTCGTACTGCACGCGATAGGTGAAGAAGAAGATCGTGTTCGCGGCCAGGAGGACGGCGAGGACGATCAGCAGAACGCGTTTTTCGCGCCAGATCATGGGTTCACCGCCGCTCTCGTCATCCTGAGCGCAGCGAAGGATCTGGTGAGGGGGCTGCAGATCATTTGCTCACGACCCGCGCGATCGTCGGTCTGTAATCGACGCCGATGACGAACCGGTATCCGCCGGCGATCACATTCTGCCCGGTAGGGAAGGGACTGGCGAAGTGGGAATCCCTCTGAAGGCGCGTGATCGTCGCCAGCATCGAGTCGGACGTCTTCCCTTCGCAGGCCAGGGTCAGATGGACGAGGCCATTGTCGGCGAACTGCGGCGCGACGTTGGTGATGCGGACGTTGCTCGGAAGCACGGCCTCGAGCCGGTCCAGCAGCTCACTCCAGGAGAACGCGCGCTCAGCGAGCTGCACGTTCACGAACTTCGATTGTTTGGAGAGGGCCACGAGATCCATCGTGCCGATCTGGTGATTGGCGACTTCGGTGCGGCTCTTCTCCTGGCGGATCTGGGCGTCGAGCGCGGCGATTTCGTTGCGCTGGTTCTTCGTGTCGCGCACGTAGCGGTAGTACGTGTCGATGTTGTTCAACATCAGAAAGGCGATGAGCAGCGACGCCACCACCACCACCGCGTAAACCGGCCGGTAATCGCGATAGGGACGCGCGGCAAGATTGAGATGGATCGGTTTCAACCGGTGAACACTCCCGTGCAGGCCGTCAGTTCCGCGTCCAGATCCGGAAGATGGGACGGCGCCTGATCGACGAACTGCCGCAACTCCACCGGCACCACGGGCGCCTTGAACTCCTCGGCCAGCGCAGCCTGCACCTGGCCTCCTTCGTCTCTTCCGGCAACATACGCGCGCTCGAGCGAAGACATTTGCAGCGTCTCCCGGAGGTAATTCGCCGAGAGCCGGATCTCCTGCTGCAGCGACCGTTCGCCGCTCAGATTCCGCGAGCGGATGAACAGCGGCTGCGATCCGCGGAAGACGGCCGCCGTAAAGTCGGTGTCCCGCACGTAAACGAAAAGGCGATCATTTGATGTCGCATTTTCTCTTATAGTAATTGCATTCCAGATATTCAGCCCGACCGGCTCGATGAGCACGATCTCGATTCCGGCGGCGGTGAAGACGCGCTCGATCGCGGCCAGGGTCTTCTCCACGGCGCTGATCACCAGCAGCTTGAGGCCGGTGGCGGACTTGTCGAGGACTTCCCACGACACGCGAAGGGACTCGGCCGGGATTGGCAACGTGCGCTTGAGACTCCAGCGGATCGCGTGCAGGGCCTCGTCGCGCCGGTCGGAAAGCGTTGGAAGATCGATCAGGTTGATTCGGAACCAGGCGTCGGGCAGGAGGAGCGACACCCGCTCGAAGTTGCCCGATTCCAGCCGGATACGCCGGAGCAGCTCGGCGAACGCGCTCTCGTCGGCCAGTTCCGGCGTGACGACGGCGTTGGTGAAGACGCCTTCCTTCAGCGCATACGTTTTCGCGTGCGTGATCTGGGGATTCCTGCGACCGCGCGACACGCGCGCGTGAAGCAGGCCGTCGTTGTCGACGACGAGGACATCAGGTGGATAGGAACGTGCCATTACTCGACGAAGGTGACCTTGTTGATCTCACGCAAGGTCGTCCGCCCCTCCATCACTTTCAACAGCGCCGACTCGCGCAAGAACATCATGCCTTCCTGCTTCGCCAGCTTCTTGATCTCGGCGGCCGGCCGGCGATCGAGAATCATGGCCCGGATATTGTCCGAAAGATCGAGCAGCTCGGAGATCGCGGCGCGCCCGTGGAAGCCGGTGCCGTTGCACTCCAGGCATCCGGCCCCTTCATAGAACGTGTGATCGCGATACTTGGCCGAATCGAGCCCCGACTCGGCAAGAAACGAGTCAGGATACTTCACTTCGTGTTTGCAGTTCTCGCAGATCCGGCGCACGAGCCGCTGCGCGAGCACGCAGTTGAGCGCCGACACGAAGTTGTAGAGATCGACCTTCATGTTCAGGAAGCGGCCGAGGACATCGACGACGTTGTTGGCGTGAACGGTCGTGAACACGAGGTGGCCGGTGAGCG
Source organism: Thermoanaerobaculia bacterium (assembly GCA_035468985.1). GTDB lineage: Bacteria > Acidobacteriota > Thermoanaerobaculia > Gp7-AA8 > Gp7-AA8 > DASVHS01. The sequence continues at coordinate 50,092 of DATISF010000001.1, read as the reverse complement.
CTGACTGCACGGCGATCGCGGCGGTCTCCTCGTCGCGGATCTCGCCGACCATGATCTTGTCGGGGTCGTGACGGAGGATGGCGCGAAGTCCGCGCGCGAACGTCAGCCCCTTCTTCTCGTTGATCGGAATCTGCGTGATGCCGCGGAGCTGATATTCGACCGGGTCCTCGATGGTGATGATCTTGTCTTCCGACGACTTGATCTCGGAGAGAGCCGCATAAAGCGTCGTGGTCTTGCCTGAGCCCGTCGGTCCGGTGACGAGCACCATCCCGTACGGCTCCTTGATGAACTTGCGGAACTTCACCAGCATCTCGTCATCGAATCCGAGGACGTCGAGGCGGAGGTTCTTGAACTCCGCGTTCATCGACTCCTTGTCGAGGATTCGAATGACGCAATCCTCGCCGTGTGCGGAGGGGATGATCGAGACGCGGAAGTCGATGGAGCGGCCTGTCAGGCGGAGCTTGAAGCGCCCGTCCTGCGGCACGCGTTTCTCGGCGATGTCGAGCTCCGACATGACCTTGATGCGCGAGATGATCGTCGAGTGGTGGCGCTTGTCGATCGGATCAAGCGCTTCGTAGAGCACACCGTCGATGCGGTACTTGACCACCACCTCGTTGTCGCGGGTCTCGATGTGAATGTCCGACGCGCGGCGCTGAATGGCGTTGAACACGATGGAGTCGACCAGCTTGATGATCGGCGACGACTCCTGCTGCGTGATGGAGTCGATCGTCAGCGTCTCTTCGCCTTCTTCGTCCTCGCCGACGAGCTGCAGCCGGAAGCCTTCCGTCGCCTCGTCGAGGACGCGCTGGGTCGATTCCGACTTCTGGAGCTTGTCGCGGATCGCGGCAGGGGAGGCCACCTTGATTTTGAGCGGCGCGCCGAGGAGCAGCTCGAGCTCGTCGATCTTCAGAACATCGGTTGGATCGCCGACCACGATCGCGATGTGGCCGTTCTCACGCCGCTCCGGCAGGAACTGATAGCGGATCATCAGATCGAGCGGGATCGTCTGGAAGAGGCCGTGATCGACCTGAAAGTGCTCCAGGTCGACATACGGGAAGCCGTACTCCTCGGCCACGCGCTTTGCCCGCGCCGTTTCGGTGGCGGAATCGCCATTCTTGTAGATGTTGCGGTTTGGATCAGTTGCCATTGACGTCATTGTTGCCCGACGGACGAAAGCTGGAACAACGGTAGATAGAACGCGTAGAGAAGGACCGCGATGACGAGACCCATGAATACGAGGATGAGCGGCTCGATGGCCGCGACCATCCGGGCCAGCCTGGCTTCGATCTCCTCATCGTAGAACTCGCTCACATTTCCGAGCATTTCCGTCAGCGCGCCGGTCGACTCGCCGACCTTGATCATCTCGACGGCCAGGTCGCCGACCACCCCGGTCGTTTCCAGCGAGCGCCACAACGGCTCTCCCTCGCGGACGTTCTGAATGATGCCGAACACCTTGGTCGAGACCGCCTGGTTCGTAATCGACTGGGAAGCGATCTCGAGCGCGGGAACCATCGGCGTTCCGCCCGAGAGCAGCGTCCCGAGGGATTGCGTGAACTGAAGGACGGCGAATCGATGAAAGATGCCCCCCACCAGCGGGATACGCAGCTTGAACCAGTCCCACATCATCCGCCCCGCTGTCGAGATCCACTTCCGGAACAGGTAGCCGCCCACGATCATCGATCCCAGAACGACGATGATGTTCGACCGGAGGAACAGTGCGATCGAGATCATCAGCCTCGTGAACGCCGGCAATTGCGCGTCGAACCCGGCGAAGAACTCCGTGAACTTCGGGATGACGACCGTCAGCATGATGAACACCATCGCCGACGAGAGGAGGATGAGAATGACGGGATAGATGAGTGCGGCGATGACCCGCTTCCGGAGGTTCACGATCATCTTCTGATAGCGGAGGAAGCGGCGCAGAACGCCTTCGAGGTCGCCGGAGCGCTCGCCCGCGCGGAGCGAAGTCGAGTAGATCGGCGGAAAGATGTCGCCGTACGAGGCAAAGGCGTCGGAGAGCGAGACGCCCGACTTCAGTTTCTCGCGGATGTCCGCCAGGATCTCGCGAAACCGGGGATCCTTCTGCCGCTCGAGCATGATGTCGAACGATTGCAGGATGGGGAGACCGGCCTTGACCAGAGCCAGCAACTCCTGATTGAAGAGGAGGAAACGCTCGGTGGACACCGCTCTGCGGAGCGGCAGCAGCTCGCGCAGGGTGAACGTCCCGCGCTTGGCCTCGAACACATACATGCCCTGCCGGCGCATCTCTTCCTGCGCGGCGCGGGCGGTGGGCGCCTGGATGTGGCGCTCGGCGACCTCGCCTTCAGGCGTTCCGACTCGAACGATAAATTCCGGCATTTCCGCTTGGGCCTCGACCTTCTGACGACCCAGCAGGGGAAATGTTCCGACAGGTGCGGCAGAGAGAGGGCTCTCTCGTAACCGTCTGAGGGTGCGAAGGATTCCGCACGGAGCGCCGGCTTCAGCCGGCTAAGGCCGGCGCTCCATCGGGAAGGTTATTGATCGGTTTCGTGCGAGGTAATGTAGACGCGCGGCAGATCCTTGAACTTGTCCTGCCATCCGCCCTTGATCAGGAACTCGTCGAACCAGACTTCGGGGCTGCCGGTTCCGATGATGTTCCCGTTGATCAGGATCGAGCCGAAATAGCCGGCGTTACCTTGGGTGTCGTAGTCGCCTTCGTTGTAGAGCACGCCGTCCATGATCGGCCGCGAGCTCGGCGAGCCGAAGCTCTCCTGCAGCGGGCCGTCGCGGTCGTAGGCGTTGCTCGTGCAGATCGGGTCGGGGATGTTGGTGCACGCCAGCCCCGACGACGGGGTGCAGAGCGTGGGCGCAATCAGCAGCGCCGCGTTGCAGGCGACCGGGTTGCCGGACGCGTCCTTGGTCTTCGCCTCTTTCGTCGGCGCGGCGGGATCTTCCCACTTCGGGGTCAGCAGGCTCGGGGCGCCGCCGCCGCTGCAGCAGGATTGTGCGATCTCGGGCACGCCGCCGCCCGACGGGTACACCAGGTTGAGAAATGGCTCATGTGGCTCACTGCAGCCGTTGGCCGCTGGAACAGCTCCGTTGAAGCCAGGCGTGCAGCCGGGGTACCAGGGCACCGGGAACCATTCGGTGATCGTCCGCGGTCCCGGCACGGTCGTCGGGAATGTCACGGTACGCTGCGCTAGGAAGATATCGCAGACGCCATTTCCGTTCAGATCCTGGTAAGAGAACTCTCCGTCGTTTGCACCGGCGGCCGGACCGGAATCGTATGCCCAGGGGCCCGCGCCGAGAGGGAGGAGGCAATTGGATGCCGCGTCGCAGACTTTCCGATAACCGATGTCGCGGAACGGCTCTCCGGGGAAGTTGTCATACGACACCGGCCCGCCAACGCCGGTCGTGCCGAAGACCGACACGTTCAGATAGAAGAAGCCCTCCATCTTGAACGTGGGGCCGTCGTCGGACGAGTTGACCGTGACCGGGTCGGCCAGAACTCCCGGAGGGGCGGCGCCCTGCGGGTCGAGTCCGTTCCTCGTGTCGAAGAAGTAGAAGCCTGACTTCGCCGGAGCCGCGGCACGGGCGGTGTTCACCCACTGCGCGAACTTCTTCGTGGTGATGCCGTCCGTGTAGTCCTCACCCGATACCCAGCGGAGGTAATGCACGCCGGACACGGTGCTGGATGCGCTTTGCGACAGGTTCTTCCAGAAGTTGTAGTCGATCTTCGGGAAGATGACGAGCTTGTGGTCGCGCGCGCCGCAGGTCGTCGGCGAGTCGTCGATGTTCTGGTTCTGGAACCAGTTGGAGAAGCCGGTGAACGTGCCCGGGCCGTTCGCGGTGACGTCGGCGTTGATGTCGTTGAACTTGTACGGCTGCGGGTCGGGGATGCCGGCGACGATCGCATTCGTGATCTGGGTCTTGGCACGCGCCTCGTACCACGGATCCTCGAACTGGACATCCTCGAGCTTGTAGAGCCAGTCGTAGCCGTCGCACCAGTCACCGCCAGTGTTCGGGTTGCCGTAGCTGTCGAATCCCGGTCCGGCGGTTGCAGCGAACGAGGACGCTGCGCAGTTGGCCTGAGTGGCGCAGCCGGCGTAGTAACCGTGCTCGTAATGGATGCGATCCCACGGATCGTTCCACGGGAGTCCGACCAGCGGACGTTTGATTTCCATCTGCTTGTCGGAAGTCATCTTTCCCCAGTGCACACCGAAGTTGCCGCCGGTCGAAATGTTGGCGTTCGACTGGACGGGGCCCTGCGGTCCTGGGAACGGCCACTCGGAGATCACGATCTTGACCGTACGCTCGGAGACGGCCGTGTTGCCCGTGAATTTCTTCGCCGTCACGCGGATGGTACAGAGGCCGTAGCGCGTACCGCTCTCCCAGAAGCCGCCGGCGTTGAGCGAGCCGCTCAAGATCGGCGGGGCATAGAGGCGGATTTCGGTCACCTGACCATTCGTCGTGTCCTGCAGGAGATTGGTATTGAACGTGGTCAGGAACGCGGCCGCGGTCGTGCTGTCGATGATGACGTCGGGGTGATTCTCGTCGCCATAGAAGCGGTCCTGTGCCTTCGGCTTGAACGGCTTGTCGAACAGCCGGCCGACCGGAGCGGCGGTCGACGTATCGGACTTGTACCGACCGCTGTAGCCGGCCAGCGGGCCGGCCGTCATGACGCGCAGCGTCTTGATCGCGTTGGTATTCGCCGGCAACAGACCGCGGGCCTCCGCCCACGCCGGATCCTGGAACCACTCGACAACCATCCGCGCGCCTGCTTCGGCGACCGAGAGGGTCTGGGCATAGTTGCGCTCGTTCACCGAGATCGTGCTTTCGGTCTCCGAGATCGCCACGAAACCGAGGCCGAGCAGCGACAGGCCGACCATGACCATCAGGGTCACGAGCAGCGCCGAGCCGCGCTGTCTGCGATGAAGGCGTTTTCTACGAGGGCCGTGTTGTCTCATGGTCCATCCTTTAATGCAGAGGGCACAAAGTGCCACCCGGGTTGTTCGCGTCGGTGTAGTTCACGCTGAAGCTCGTCACGGGCTGAATCGGGTTCGTGAGCGACTTGCTGAAGTGCACGCGAATCTTGGTCGTCGTCGCTCCGGCACCCACGGTGGCCGTATTGCCCGGAATGTTCGCCGGGAGGAGCGTGTACGTGCCGGCGCCTACGCCGCTGCCGCCAAAGTTGAACGCGGCGCAGTTGGGACCCAGGCCGGTTTGCGCGCATCCACCGCTGGTGGTCTGGAACCAGATCGCGTCGGCCTTGGTGCCACCCGGAGTGTTCGCGGCGCTCCAGGTGAAGGTCAGCCCCGTGATGGTCAGCGGCTGACCGCAGACGTTCTTGAGAACGAAATCGACGAAGTTGTTGCCCGACGAGAAGCTGATGACCGTCGGGTCGAACGAGGTCGGCAGCAGGCAGCAGTTCTGCGGCTCGTCCTCGAAGTAGGCGGTTGACTGCTCGACGCAGCCGCCGGTCTCGACGACCGCGACGTCGAGACGTTCGGTCGCGTTCGCGGCCAGCGCCCAGCCGAAGGCGAACGGTGGATTGGGCGACGAGCAGGGTAGGACCGGGCACTGCGCCGGCCCCCACTTCAAGGTCGTGCCGATGTAGCCGCGGCCGACGACGCGCGAGATCGCCGCCGGGCTCGTGACGTTGATGACCGCGACGGCGTTCGTGCCGGTGGCGATCTTGTACGGGTTCGCCTGCGAGCCGTCGCCATCGAAGGCGCTGACCTGAATCAATGGCGAGCCGACGACCCCCACCGGGAATGAGCACGGGTACGGCCGCGGCGTCGAAGGAGCCGAGTCGGTGCCGAACGGTGTCGGGCAATCGCTGTGCGCGACGATCTCGTACTCGTAGAGCTGGCCCGCACTCGTATCGACGTTGTTGTCGATGAACTCGATCTCACCTATGGCGTTGACCGGCGGGTTCGTCAGCGTTGGAACCGGGCCCGGAACGGGTAAGAATCCGGTGACGCCAACCTGCCGTCGAAGGACGGTGTATTTCGTGATCGTGATCGGGTTTCCCGTCGGCATGGCCACGTCGGTGTTGACCGGCGGGAAATGCATGTGGACGTTGCAGATCAGGCCGACGCACGGCGAGTTGGTCGGGTCCTGATCGACGATGAGGTTGCTCGGCGCCGCCGGCGCGAGAGTTGTCGTGGCCAAGCCGGCCACCTCGTTGGACTGCGGGCTGCGGCCGAGGGTGGCTACGCCGCCGGCGTTCCAGGTCGAATGGAAGAGGCACTCCTCGATCGCCCTGAGCCGGTAGGTATACGGAACGCAGTTCGCCGCGGTCGTGTCCGTCCAGGTCACAGTGTCGTACGGCGAGGTCGTGGTGACCTGACCGCCGGAGGGGAGCAGCTGAACCCAGTTGCCCGAGCCGGTCGGCGACTCTCGCTCGACGAGATAGCCCTGAAGCTCGGCAGCGGGTGGCGCCTGCGGTCCGCAGCTGTAGGAGCCCGAGAAATTGGTAGTGGGCCGGGTCCAGGTCAGCGTGACCTTGCCGTTCTGATTGTTCGTCGCCGACACCAGGGTGGGAGCGTTCTGCTTCGTGCTGTTCAGCGGCTGCGCGGTGACCTGTCCTGACGTTGCGCTGCCATAGCTGTTGAGGGCGACGACGGCGAACTTGTAACTCTGGGTCGGATCGATCTTGCAGCTCGGCGACATGCTCGGCTGGTAGAAAACGTGTCCGAACGTGTTTGTGTAGGTCGTCGTCTCACAGGTGAAGCCTGGTGCGGAGGCGAGGTCGTAGATGACCTTGTACTGATCGGGCGCACCCTGAACGGCGTTCACGGCCGGGGCGGTCCAACTCATGTACACGCCGGCGCAGGCGCCGGTGCAGACGATGATGCTCGTCGGAGCGCCCGGCGGGAAAGTGTCCTGCTCGCGCATGCCGCGCTTCTGGATGTTGCGCGGCGAGACGAGTGTCTCCAGCCGGTACTTACGGTACTGCTGGAAGAATCCCGGGCCGCCGGTCAGCGTCTCCGCGGTGTCGGTGTATGCGGCGTCGCGCGATTCGTTCATGCCGATCAACGTCACGCGGACGGAGTTGATCTTGCTGCGGACATCCCGCTCGGGGACGAGCGCCAGCGGGTTGGCCACCTTGAACTGCCCCTTGCCGGCGATCGCGGCGCCGGTGCTCACGTCGACCGTGTTGTTGAGATCCTTCAGCGGATCGGTTCCCTGCGCATCCTGGTAATACGTGTACTGGATGCTGCGGATGTTCGATGCCAGGGGCGTGCGGGTCACGTTCAAGCCGCCCGTGAAGTTCTGCTGGCTGCGATCGAGCGTGAAGCGATAGAGCGTGTAGGGCGGGTTGTTGCAGCCGGCCGTGCACAGGTCGACTCCGGTGATCTCGACGAGGTTTTCGTCGAGCCCTCCGTTCGGAACGTCGGGGTAAGACTTACGCGGAACGTGAGTGTCGGCGTAGAACTGCACGCAGTTCGTCGCCGGGTTGCACGCCGGAAGGGCGACCTGGCTGTCGGGCACGAGAGCGTACGTGACGATCTCGTCGTTGCCGGTCGTGACCACGGGGAACTGCGTCGACTCGTACGTCTCCTCCCGGCCGTTGTCGCAATTGTCCGTGACGGTCGCCGTGCACGGCTGATTCTCGGTCTCGTAGTCGAAGTTTCCGCGAATCGTCATGGCCGCCGGTCCGATGTACTCGAACTGTTCATCCGGCTGTTGGTACTGGTTGAGACCGCCGGTCGAACCGGTCGGAATGCCATCGCGGTCGAAGTCGTAGCCGGCCATGCGCAGGTCGCCGACGAGCTTGTCGAACGCCACGCGCGTGTTCTGCTGCATATTCGACGACTCCACGCCGGTCCTGAACACACGGTTGCTCCGGTCGTATGCAGTGAGAGCAGCGAGAAAGATAATCGCGAAGATGGCCAGTGCCACGAGCACCTCGGCCAGGGAGTAACCGCGCTGACGTCTGCTTTGGTCGTTCATGAATGCTCCGGAGCTCATTGCCGTTCGATCTTGACGCTGTCGAGTGTGACCTGACGCTGGCGCAAGGCTTCACCCCATGTGATGAAGACGCGCATCTTCACCACGGTCGATGTCGCCATCTGCGCCGGCGCGTTCGTTCCATCCGCGGTCGGCGTGAAGACGATCGTCACGACGCCGTTCTGAAACTTGTTGTCGCTGACCATCTCGGTCTGCCATCGCTGCAGGAATCCGTTCGGGTCGGTAGTCACGGAGATGTTCGTGGTCGTGCGGATGAAACTGTTGGGGAAGCTCTGGCCGCCGACCGTGTTCGCGCTGCCGACCCCGGTGGGAAGGGCGAACGCGGCCACGACGGCCGATTTCGTCATCGTGTTGACGTCCTCCAGCACGTGCGTGCCGAGGGCCACGGCCTGGGTCATTTCCTTGCCGCTGTAGACGTTGCGGCGGCCGAAGTAGAACAGGCTCATGATCGACATGAGGACCGTTCCCATGAGCGCCATGGCGATGAGGACTTCGACCAGGTTGTATCCGCGCTCGCTGTTGCGGAAGCGGTGTGCGTGCGACATTCCGATGACTCCTCAGCTCGTTTTCACTGCGCCGGAAAATGTGATCGTCACCGTGTATTGGCTCGTGGGAAGATTCCAGTCTGTCTTCAGGACCGTGGTGGCCTCGAAGATATTCGGCGGCAACACCGGCGCGCCGTCCGGCTTGAACACGAGGTCGATCGTGCCGTCGCCATCGACGTCCGTGAGGTTCGTCTGGCTGACGACGTAGCACGCTTCGTCGAGGCGCTTTGCCGGCCCGATCTGCTGCCACGTGCTGCTGACCGGATCGAATTCGGCAATCGTGTAATTGCGACCGGTGATCGCCGTGCCGGTGACGAAGCTGATCTTTGTCTGATGATGCTTCGTGACCGCGCGCTGACGCATGCCGCGCACGTCGCCCACGAAGTTGCGCATCGACGACTTCAGCTTGCTGGAGCGCTGCATGGCGATGAAGTTCGGCACCGTCACCAGGGAAATGATTCCGATCATGGCGACGACGACGAGAATCTCGACGAGTGAGTAGCCCGATTCGCGACGATTCATTGAGCACTCTCCTTGTGCAGCCGAGGTGCCACGCGCTCTCATGCGTGGTAAACAACGGCAACAGCATGTGTTAGGACCGAGGTTGCCGCCGCCGGCGCGGCTGCATGCTTCGTCGACTGGGAGAAATTGTAACACCCGCAGCGCTCACGCGCTGATCTGCTGCCCGATCTGTTCGACCGCGGTGGAACTGTCGAGAAGCTCCACGCGCACCACCGCGCCCCCCTCGGGCCTTGCGGCAATCGAGATCGTGCCGCCGTGGAGGAGAAAGATCTTCCGAGCCAGCGGAAGGCCCATGCCGATGCCGTGCGCCTTCGTCGTGTGAAAGGGGAGGAACAGATTGCCAGCGTCCTTCTCGACGATGCCCGTTCCGTTGTCCCGGATCTCCACGGCCGGTTCGGGCGATTCGGCGATGGAGATCTCGATCTCCGGATGCGGTGTCTCGGAGGTCGCATCCATCGCATTGCGGATCAGGTTCTCGAACGCGCGCGCGAGCAGGCTGGCATCGCCGCGCACCTGCAGGTGCGGTCCTCGAATCTCGAAGCTGGCGGGCGACGACTCCCGCACGCGCTCGACGATGTCTTCGAGAAGAGCGCGAAGATCGACGTCGGCGATCTGCAAGCGCATCGGCCTGGCGAACTGCAGCAGCCCCGTCACCGCCTCGGCCAGCTCGTGCGACTCGCGCTCGGCCGTGGTCAGTTTGGCGTCGACGTCGGCAGGCAGCTCGTTGCGCCGCGCCAGCTTCAGCAACCCGAGAATCGTCGACAGCGAGTTGCGGAACTCGTGGGCGATCGCCGCCGACATCACGCCGAGATCGGCGAGGCTCTGCATCTCCCGGACGCGCCACTCGAGGCGGCGAACCTGCGTGAGATCGGTGAAAAGAACGAGGGTGCCGAGAAATTTCTCGGACGGATTCACGAGCGGAACCGTGGTCAGGCCGATCGCTTTCGGCTGTCCTGTGCCGCCGCGAAGCTCGATCTCCTGACGGGAGATCGGCTCATGTGCCTCGATGAGCTTCGCCAGTTGAGCGGCGGCGGAGGAGTCGCGGAACAGCTCTTCGATCGACTGCCGCTGCGCTTCTCCTTCGGCGATGCTCAGGATGTCGCGAGCCGCGGTGTTCATGTCCACGACATGACGGTCGGGGCCGAGGGCGATGAAGCCGGATGTCAGACTGCGGGTGAGCGTGGAGGTGATCGTCTGCAGATCGTCGGCCCGGCTCTTCTCCATCTCGTGAAGTTGTTTGAGCTCGACCTCCTGCCGCTTCAGTGTCGAGATGGAGTCGCGGAACGTCTCGATCAGGTAAGCCGCTTCGTCTTCGGCCGGGTCGGCTTCGCCGAGCGCGCGAGCATGGCCGAGCATCTCGTCGATCGGCCGCAGAATCCGCGGCACGTACAGAAACATCAGCAGGATGCCGCAGAGCGTTGCCACGAGCGTGATCGCCAGCGTGAAGTTGAATCGCTGCTGGACGAGCCGGATCGGCGCGGTGTCGAAGTAATAGGTCGCCGTTGCGCCGGGGAGATTGCGCGTGACGCTCTCCTGCCCCAGCCCGACCTCACCGGAACGTCGGATCCGGCCGCTCCTCCGCACCTCGATGGCATCGATGGGGAGGCGCGTGCGGAGCGAAAGCATGCTCGAGTCGAACTCGCTGGCGCCGAAGGAGGCGATCACTCTGCGCAGATCCTGCGTGGCGATGTCCGCGACGATGTTTTCCTTGTCCGAGATCGCCAGCCGCGTCCGGGCCAGGTTGCTCTGCATCAGGAGCAGCAGCATGGCGATGAGGGCGACGAAGAACGCCACGAGAAACGTGAGAAACAGTTTGACGTCGCGGCGGAAGCCGATCCTGGTCAGCGCAGGAGAAGCGCCGCGTACCATGTCCAAAGTGTACGGCCAAAGAAGAGCACACCCAAGGTCGCGAACCCGAGGAACACGCCGAAGGGAAGCGCGACCTGCATGCCGCGCTCATGACGCAGCGCGAGCGGAAGGCCGATGATCGCGCCGGCGATCGAGGCCAGAAGCAGCACCCCCGGGACGCTGCTCGCGCCGAGCAGGGCTCCGATCATCGCGATCATCGACACGTCGCCCCAGCCCATGCCCTGCACCTTCCGGATCAGCCAGTAGGCGAGGATCACGAACGACAGCAACGCCGCACCGAGGACAGCACCGAGCACCGAATCGAGCCAGGAGCTGGCCAGGATCAGGTCATGCGCGAGCGGGCTGATGAACGACGTCGCGATTCCGATCGCGATGCCGGGGTAGGTGACGACGTCGGGGAGGATCTGAATCTCGGCGTCGATGTAGATCAGGATGATGAACATGGAGACGACGGCGGCAACCGGCACGAACACGACCGTCGGTCCGGTCCGCTGATAGACGGCGAGATAGAACAGCGCGTTGGCCAGCTCGACGAGCGGGTAGCGGAGCGAGAACGGCGCCTTGCACGCGCGGCAGCGGCCCCGCAGCCAGAGATAGCTGAGGATCGGGACGTTGTCGTACGGCTTGATTGGCGCGTTGCAGCTGCCGCAGTGGCTGGCGGGAAAGACGATCGACTGGTGTCGCGGATAGCGGTATATGACGACGTTGAGAAAACTGCCGACGATCGCGCCGAGCGCGAAGGCTGTAAACGGCAGCAGGAACACCACGGCCGCGATTGTACGCGAGGCAATTTGCGCGAATTGTCCCTTGTTCGAATTCGCGCTCACCAGACGGAGGCGAATGGGGTCTGGTGGCCTCCGCGGTCTTCAAAACCGTTGTTTCGGCGCGGAAGCGTCGAAAGGTTGGTTCGATTCCGACACGCCTCCGCCAATCCTCGGGTCGTGGGTGCCAGGTGTCGGGTCTCGGGGGCCTTGGCGCAAGAGGATTCCTCGGACGCGAAGGCCCACAGGACCCGATACCTGCTACTTACCTGGGCGCGTCCGTGAGAAATCCCACCTTCGCCGCCCCTGCCTCATGCGCGGCATCCATCGCCGCGACGGCCGAGTCGAACGAAACGGAATCCTCGGCGTTGATGAAGACGACGCGGTCCGCCGGCGGGCGCGAGATCATCTGCGGGGCCAGCGCGTCGCGCAGTCCTTTCGGCGTGCCGACGTTCTGCGTGTTGAGGTAGATGCCGTCGCGCCGGACGGTGACCACCAGCTGATTCTTCTCCGACTCCGGCGGCGGTCCGGTCACCTCGACCTTCGGCGGCACTTCGACATCGAGTCCCATCTGCAGGATCGGCGTCGCCACCATGAAGATGATCAGCAGCACGAGCACGACGTCGACGAGCGGCGTGATGTTGATCTCGGAGCGGACGCCGGTGCCGCCTCCTCCACCCATCGACATCGCTACGTCCTCCCCCGGGCCATCTGCGTGCCGGCCTGCTGGTTCTCGGTGAGGATGGCCACGCCGGTGAAGTCGGCTTCGTTCGCCGCCTTCATGACCATCCGCACTTTGCCGTAGTTGATGCGCTTATCGGCCTTGAGCATCACCGCGCGGTTCGGGTCCTTCTGATGCTCGGCTCGCAGGTAGGTGACGAGATTCCGATCGGGGATCCAGTCCTGTCCGACGAACACCGTCCCGTCCTGCTTGATGGAGATGATCAGATCGCCTTCCTTCCCCGGTTTCTTCTCCGCGTGCGGACCCTCGGGGAGAAGCACGTCGACCCCCTGCTGCAGCATCGGAGTGACGACCATGAAGATGATCAGCAGCACGAGACAGACGTCGACGAGCGGCGTGACGTTGATGTCTCCCTTGACTTCATCGGGGCTGCCGCCCCCCATTCCGAACGCCATCGCTTACCTCAGGCGCGGACGCTGGCCGCGGCGTGGGCCGTGCCTGCGCGGGCGCGCGCTTCATTCTTGATGAAATAGTCGATGAGCTGCGACGACGAGTTCGACATCTCCACCTGGAAACGTTCGACCTTCTGGAGGAAGTAGTTGTAGAGCCAGACCGCGGGGATGGCTACGAATAGTCCGAACGCCGTGGTCACGAGCGCTTCCGCGATACCGGCGGAGACGGCGCCGAGTCCGCCCGATCCGGTGATGGCCATTCCCTGGAACGCGTGAATGATGCCGGCGACTGTGCCGAATAGTCCGACGAACGGAGCCGTCGTCGAGATGGTGGCCAGATTGCCGAGACCTTTCTTCATTTCCGCCGTGGTCATGAGCGTCTCGCGCTCGAGGGCGCGCTGGCCCGAGGCGACGAGGTCGAAGTCTTCGGGGAGGGCCTGTGCGGTTTCGTATTGAAATTCCGTGAGCCCCGCCGACAGCACGCGCGCGAGGTGGCTGTGCACGAAGTCTTTCTTCTTCGCCAGAGTGATCGCGTCGTCAAGGCGGTGGGCCTTGAGCAGCGGCGTGACTTCGCGCGCCAGACGAAGCGACTCCTTCTTTGCTTTCTGAAACCGGTAGAGGCGCTCGATCGCAATCGTCAGCGACCACACCGACATGATCGCCAGCACGACCACCACGCCTCGGGCGACCCAGTTCATCGACTGCCACATGCCGATGAGGCTGAAACTGTTCATTCCTTCCATCAGGCGACTCCTCTCGATCCTGCTGCTACTGCAGACGGAAATTGACCGTCAGGTCGTAAATCACGGGGACGGGCTGGCCGTTGAGCATGCCCGGTCTGAACTTCCACTTCTTCACGGCATCGAGCGCCTGCTCCGATAGTCCCATGGGGAGCGGCTTCAGGATGCGCGCATCGGTGACATTGCCGTTGCGGTCGATGATGGCCTCGATGATGACGACTCCCTCGATTCGAGCCTTGCGGGCGATTTCCGTGTACACGGGATCGACGCGATACGTCGAGGTCGGAGCGCTGACGTCGCCGCCGACGCGAACCGGTTTGTCGCCCGTTCCGCCCAGCTGCCCGCCGAGCTGTCCGCCGAGGGTCCCGCCGACGACGCCGCCGACGACGCCGCCAACGACGCCACCGACCACGCCTCCGACCTGCCCGCCCACCACTCCGGCCGCCGAATTCGCCGTATCGGTCCGCACCTCGGTCTCCGGCACGTCTCTCGGGATTTCGTTCGGCTGATGGAACGTCGGCTGCTCCTTCGGCGTCTCGACCTTCTGCTGGGGATGAGGGATGGTCGCGCCGGAGGAGGGCGCCGGCGGGGGTGGTGGTGGGGGCGGAGGGGCGGCGGCAACGACGAACGCGCGGATTGGCTTCTCGATGATCTGCGGGTTCTTCTTGACGTAGTACCCGGCCGCGATCACCGCGCCGAGAATCGCGAGATGAATGACGGCCGAAATGAGCGTTGTGACGCCCTTGCCTTTCGTCCTGTCTATTCCGGCGGATTCGATGAGTACGTCGTCGAACATGCCTGCTGCACCTCGCGGAACATACGTCCTCTGCTCAAGTGGTGCCAGAGCACGCTTATCAGTGGGACACTGAGGGGTGCGAAAAGGAAACCGGGTGTGATTGGTGGAGCCGATGAGGATCGAACTCACGACCTCCTGAATGCCATTCAGGCGCTCTCCCAAACTGAGCTACGGCCCCACGACCGTTGGTTGGCAGGATCGCTAACGCTTCGAGTCGGTCAAAATTCCGCTCCATGACGCGCCAGATCGACCTCCATGGCCTGACCGTCGCCGAGGCGATCCGCAAGTTCGTCGCTTCCTATAACTCCTTTTTCGAGAGCGGCTACCGCGGACGCATCGAAGTGATCCACGGCTACGGTTCCTCGGGCGCCGGCGGCGTGATTCGTCGCAAGCTGCGGAGCTTTCTCGCCGCGAACGCCGATCGCTTCAAACGCGTGGTGGAGGGAGACAGCGTCGGCAATCCCGGAGTGACGATCGTCGAGGCGAAGGGGCGGCTCCCGGCAGGAGAGGCCGCGACACCGATCGAGCAGGCCATCCTGACGTTCTGCCGGACGCCGAAGAGCGAGAACAAGATCCTCGTGAAGCTCATCGGACGGTACGGCGATCCCGCGATCCGCGCCGCGATCCGGCAGATGGTGAACAACGGCTCGCTGGAGCGAATCCGCGGCGGCGCGGAGTCGAAGTACCGCGCCGTGAGTTGAAGAATTGGTGGAGCCGATGAGGATCGAACTCACGACCTCCTGAATGCCATTCAGGCGCTCTCCCAAACTGAGCTACGGCCCCACGGGGAAGGTCGGCGGGCATTGTAAGAAAAGGAGTACGATCCGGCAATGCGCAGACCGAAGGCCGCGAAGCAGCGCAGCGCAAGCGGTGCGCTGTCGACGCTCACCCGGCGCGCTCCCCAGCCCCACCCGCCCAGATCGGCGACCCCGCCCGTGCCCCACCCGCGCCCAACAGTCGGCAAGCCCGCTTCTGCGCTCGACAGGGATTTGCGCAGAAAGTGATTGTGTTAGCCTCGCCGAGATGGACGGTTCCCAGCCGCAGCACCCTGCGATCCGCGGCCTGAAGACCGTCTGCCGCTGCAACAACATCAAGTACAGGACGATCGAGAAAGCCATCCGCGAAGGGGCCTGGACGCTCGAACAGATTGCCGCGCGGACGACGGCCACGACCGGGCACTGCGGCGGAAGCTGCACGATCGATGTTCTGGCAATGCTGGCGGAGCACGCCCCGAAACACATCACGCAGCCGCAAACCTCGACAGCACAATCCGATGCATGGTGGGTGAGGAAGAAATGACGAAGCTGGAGATGTACCTCAAGCCGACCTGAACGAGCTGCCGCAAGGCGGTGGCCGACCTGGAAGGTCGCGGCGTCGAACTGGTGAAACACGATCTGGCGAAGGAGCCGCCCTCGTGCGAGCTGCTCGAGAAACTGATTGACGAGTCGCACCTCGAAGACTTCATCAACACCCGCTCCCCGGCCTACAAGGAGCGCAACCTCGGCGCGCGGAAACTGACGAAGAGACAGGCCATCGATCTGATGATGGAAGAGCCGAATCTGATCCGCAGGCCGCTCGTGATCGGCAAGGGGAAAGCGGTCTTCGGCTACAAGCCCGACGAGTACGGGCCGTTGACGAAACGATGATCTCTCCGGTCGGCATGGCCATCGCCGCGTTGACGGTGATGCTGTGGATCGTCTGGAGCGACACGATCCGCGGGCGGCGGCCTTCGCAGACGCTCTACGCGATGCGCATCGCGCTTTACCTCATCATGAGCGCGATCCTCGTTCTCAACATGGTGCGTTACCCCGACCAGTTCAGCGGCAGCGCCCGTGTCGTGGCGATCGTCGCGGTTCTGGTGGGGATTTTCGGCGCCGGCTACTTCGCGCGCCGTCTGGTCACGAGATCGTAGAATGCGCCGCTCGTTTTCGATGGCCGTCTTTCTGATCGCGTCCGTTGCACGCGCCACCACGTACCTGGTCGGAACAGATGCCGACCTGATCCGATCGTCGGCGGCGATCGTCGTAGCCACGGCTGGAGAGTCGATCTCGTTCCGCTCTCCGCGAGGAACGATCGAGACCGCGACGCGGATGCACGTCGATGAGGCGATCGCCGGACCGTTCCAGACCGGCGACGAATTCGACGTCGTCGAGCTCGGCGGCATCGTTGGCAACACCGGTCTCGCCATCGCAGGCGCGCCGCGATTCCGCGCCGGCGAGCGAACGCTCCTGATGCTCGACACCGACGCCGACGGTGAATGGACCACAAGTGGCATCGGCCTGGGACGATTCACGTTCGCGCGTGATACCGACGGGCATGAGTACCTCGAGCGCGGCGAGATCTTCGGCTGGAACGCCGACGGGATGCCGCACCGCGAGCTCCATCGCTCCGCCGCGGAGTTCCTGCAGTTCGTTCGCGAGACGGTGCGCGGCGGCAATCCGCCGGATGATTACTTCGCTCTTCGCTCGCGGCCGATCGAGAGCAATGCCGTGGGGCCTGCGAGCACCTACCTGATCCAGCAGAACGGCAAGGGAATCCGCTGGAGCACGTTTCCGACGGCTGTCGTCTTTCGGAGCAACGGGACGCAGCCGGGGACAGGCCCGGACGGTGGGATCAACGCCGCACAGAAGGGTCTCAACGTCTGGACGAGCAATGCTTCCTCGAACATCCGATATCAATACGGTGGAACAACGACCGCGCGCGGAGGCCTGCAGAATGCCGACGGCACGAACTCGATCCTGTTCAACGATCCGAACGGGGAGATCGCGGGAGCGTTTCCCGGCACGGGAAGCAGCCGGAACGTTCTCGCGATCGGCGGGGCATGGTTCGATCCATCGCAGACGCATACGTTCAACGGCGAGACCTTCATCACCATCGGCGAGGCGGATCTCGTGGTGCAGGACGGGATCAACACGGGCGGTGCAGCGGCCGGATTGACCGGCAGAGGCTTCGATCACGTTCTCGCCCACGAGCTCGGACACACTCTCGGGTTCCGGCATTCCGATCAGAACCCTGACGGCTCCTCGCCGTGCACCCAGCCCTCGTGCACGAGCACCGCGCTCATGAATTCCTCCGTCGACTTCAACAACGATCCTCTCGGCGCAAATCTGCTGCCGTGGGATGTGGAAGCCGCGTCCGCGGTGTACGGTGCGGGCGCGGGGCCGCCGCCGTGCACGCCGCCGGCGATCACTTCGCAACCGCAGTCCGCGGATTTTCGCGGCTCGCCGGTCGCGCTGAGCGTCGGCGTCAGCGGAACGACGCCATTCACGTACCAGTGGTTTGTCGGAACGCGCGGCGACACGCGCCAGCCGGCGTCGAACGGGACGGGTCCCGTGCTGACGATCGACTCGCTCGCGCAGACAACGAGCTTCTGGGTTCGCGTCACCGGTCAATGCACGCCGCCGGCTGACAGTGACTCGGCGACCGTCACCGTCAATGGTTGTCCGGGCCTGACGATCACCTCGATGACTTCGAGCACGACGATCATTCAGGGACGCAGCGAGACGATCAGCGTCTCGGCAGTGAGTCCGGGCCGGTCGCTCACGTATCAATGGTTCGCCGGCGCGCGCGGCGACACATCGCACCCCGTCACCGGCGGGACCGGTCCGTCGATCCTTGTCACGCCCGCTGCCACGCAGTCGTTCTGGGTCCAGATCTCGAACGATTGCGGCGCGACGGCGACGAGCGATGCCGTGACCATCACCGTCACTCCATGCGATGCACCGCGCGTCGTCATCCCACCCGCGGACGCACAGGTCGTGACCGGAACGGGCGCAACGCTCTCCGCGACGATCAGCGGAACGCAGCCGCTTTTCATTCAGTGGTTCGAAGGAAAAGCCGATGACACCTCTCACCCCGTGCCGAACGCGAGCACGAGCTCGTTCACGACGCGGCCTCTCTTCGCTCCGACATCGTTCTGGCTCCAGGCGACGAATGCCTGCGGAAATACCTCCACCGGACCGGCGGCCGTGACGATCGTCGAGACATGCACGCCGCCCGTGATCAACGGACAGCCGCAGAGTCAAACCGTGGCGGCAGGGACGAGCGCGATTCTGACCGTCACCGCGAGCGGTCCCTCGCTGAACTACTCCTGGTACCAGGGTCCCGTTCTCGACTTCACGCATCCGGTCGGGGGAAGCGGACCGGCACTGGCGACGCCGATCATCACGGCACCGGCGCAGTTCTGGGTCCGTGTCACGAATCCGTGCGGCGATGTGAAAAGCGTCGCGGCCACGGTCTCGCCGGCGACCGGACGGCGGCGCTCGGTGCGACGATAGTCGCCGATGATTCTGCTGCTGTACGCCGCAACGGCGGCCGCCGCCCTGGTGATCTGTCATCGCTTCGTGCGGCCGGTCTCGCGCATCGCGGCGGCGCTGCTCGTTCTTCTGCCGTTTTGCTTCACCGGATTCGCGCTGGTCACCGATCGGGTCTACGCGCCGATCGACATCGCCTACGCCAGCGAACCACTTTTGCCGGTCCGCGCGCAGTACGGGATTGCCGGAACGCACAACGGGCATCTGTCCGATGTCGCCTCGCAGATGATTCCGTGGCGGAAAGCCGTTCAGGTTGCCTTGTCGCGTGGCGAGTGGCCGATTCTCAACCCGTTCATTCTTTCGGGCGACATTCTCGCGGCAGCCGCGCAGCCGGCCGCGTACAGCCCGTTCACGCTGATCGCCTGTCTGCTTCCGGTGGCGAAGAGCATGACCTACACCGCGGCCATGCTCTTCTTCATCGCCGCCCTCGGCGCGTTCCTCTTCGCGCGCGAGCTCGGATGCCGCGAGGCCGCCGCCCTCATCGCCGCGGCGGGATGGATGTTCTGCAGCGATCTGACATTCTTCACGCTCTGGCCGCTCGCATTTTCCTGGGCCTTTCTTCCCATCGTTCTGCTGGGCGTTCGCCGCGTGGTGCGAGATCCCGCTCCTGCGTCGTTTGCCCTGCTGACCGCGGCATTCACGTTGATGCTCCTCGCCGGACATCCCGAGACGGCGTTGCACGTCGTTTTCCTCGGCATCGTCTACGCGGTGTTCGAGATGGCCTCGAGCCGAACGAACGTCATTCGCGCCGCGTTGACCGGGGTCGGCGCGGGCGCGCTGGCCCTGCTTCTCTGCGCCGTGTACGTCCTGCCGATCATCGAGGCCGTGCCGCAGACCGAGGAGAGCTTCGTGCGCGCGACGTATGCGAGTGAGCGGCGAGGGGCCAGCGCGCCCGAGGTGGCGGCGCGCGTGGCGACAGATTTCCTCCCGTTCCTGTACGTGCGGCAATGGCGCTCCGGCGTGTATGTGCCCTACGACACCGCGGCAGTCGGCAGCATCGTCATGGCCCTGGCGATCTACGCGATCTGGCGCGTGCGTTCGCGTGAGACGTGGTTCTTCGCCGGGCTGGCGATCTTCTGCATCCTGGCGCGCGCCGAGTGGAAACCGATTGCGCGCGCACTGCAGAAGCTGCCGCTGTTCGATGTCGCCATCAACTCACGATTCTCGTTCGGCGCGGCGTTCGCGCTGGCGCTGCTGGCCGCGATCGGCGTCGAGGAGTTTCTTCGTCGCGAGCGCGATCTCGCGGCCGCGGTGACTGCCGCGGCCGTGCTGGTGATCCTCGCCGCCGGAACATTGTTGATCGTGCGCGCCGACGTCGTTGCGCCGAACGTCGAGAAATGGGGCGATTACAAAATCTTCGCGGAGATCGCCGGACTGGCGGTTGTGGGGATGGCGTTGTTGTTCAAACGGCCGGTTGCCGTGATTCTCGCGGCGATCCTTCTTCAGCGTGTGATCAGTGACGGAGGAACGTACAAGACGTTTCCCGCGCGCGACGCGTATCCGCCGATCCTGATTCTCGAACCGCTCAGGAACATCCGCGAGCCGTTTCGCATCGTCGGGGCGGGCATGGCGTTCGTCCCCGGCATGAGCTCGCTGTACGAGCTGGAAGACGTGCGCGGATACGAGGCGATGACGCTGCTGCGTTACGCGGAGACCTATCGGCTGTGGTGCATTCCGCAGCCGGTGTTCTTCAATCGCGTCGACGATCTGAGCCGGCCGTTCCTCTCGTTTCTGAACGTCCGCTACGCGATCACGCCCGCGAACTACGTGCCGCCGTCCGGCTGGCATGTCGCCGGGCAACAACGCGGCACACATCTTCTCGAGAACACGCACGTGGTTCCGCGCGGTTTCGTCCCCGCCCGCGTTCGGTCGTACTCCATCGACTGGAAAGCGCTCAACGAAATGACCAGCGAGACGGATTTCGCGACGCGGGCGTGGATCCGATGGACCCCCGGCTCCAGCCGGGGCCCCACTCCGGCCGAAGCCGCTGCTCCATTCGAAATTGAAAACGGGCCGGGCCGGGTGTCCGTCAGCAAGAGGCACGACGGCTACGAGATCCGCGCGAACATGCAGCGGGGCGGGTGGGTGGTGTTGTCGGAGGCGGCGTGGAGCGGGTGGCGGGCCTGGGTGGACGGCCGGCGGGCGCCGGTGCAGCTCGCGAACACGGCGTTCCTCTCCGTCTTCGTGCCCGCGGGCCAACACCGCGTGAAGTTCGTCTACAAGCCGCAGTCGTTCGTGATCGGAAGAGCGATCACGATCGCGACGCTCGCCGCAATCGTGATCGCAGCGTTATTGCGAAAGTTCCGTCAGCTTCTTTTCCAGTGACGCGATGGTGCTGGCGCGCACCTGCTCCTTCGGCAACGACTTCGCGTACGCCACCGCCTCGGCGTACGTTTTCTTCGCCCCTTCCTTGTCGCCTTTCGCGATGTAGACGTCGGCCTTCTGCCTGAGGATCAGGAGCTTGCGCGGGCCGTAGGCGCGGGCCAGCGCGAGATTGGACTCCGCAAGGGCCCTGTCGTACTCCTTCATGGCCTTGTACGCGAGCGACAGCCGCGCGTGCGGGTTGTAGTCATCCGGGAGATCGCGCGCGGACTGCTCGAGCATCGGAATCGCTTTCTCGGGAGTGCCGAGGTCGAGGTAGGCGCTGATGCGGTGAGAGTCGTAGACCGCGCGCTGCTCGGGCGTCTTCGCTTCCGACGCCGCTTTTTCCAGGAACGCCGCCCATTCTTCGCGAAGCGTCTTCGCTCCCGCCTCGTCTTTCAACGCGTCGCGGGCATCGATGAGCGAAATGAAGATGCCGGAGCGATCGTCGCCGGCGAGATCGATCTTCGGGTCGTCGAGCGCCGCACGCGCGTCCTTGTCGAGCTCGGCGATGAGGTCGGCGCGCCTGGCGTTCTTGTCGTCCAGCGATGCCGCGCAATCGAGTCCGGCGGCCGCGACGTTCGCGCCGGACCGCGTCGACTTCAGACGCGCGTACAGATCGACCGCCCGTGATGCGCACCGCTCGTAGTCCTTGGCCATGCTGAGAGAAAACAGCAGCGACTCGGCCGTTGGCCCGTAGCGGCGCCAGTTCTTCGGCGCCTTCTCCAAAGACGACTCGTAGAGTTTCACCGCCTCGTCATGTTTGCCTTCCGAAGCGAGCTTGTCGGCGGATTCGACGAGGGTGTCGGACGCGGAGTGCGTTTTCTTCGACGCATCATCGAGGAGCTTCTCCAGCTGATCGAGCGTCGCGCCGCCGACGTAGCGCAAAACGATCTTCTCGCCGGCCGGATCGAGGACCATCATCGTCGGCAGGGCAGGCATGGGGTACTTCTCGAGGAACTTCGCGTTCTTCGCGTCTTCGGTATTCACGCTGAGCCAGACGAACCGTCCGGCGTACCGCTCGAGGGACTTATCGGTGAAGACGTAAGCCCGCATCGAACGGCACGTGTGTCACCACGGTGCCCAGGCATCGACGAAGATCGGTTCGTTCTTCGCCCTGGCCCGGGCCACCGCCTTGCCGAAGTCATCCTCGATGAACGGCAGGACTTCCTTCGCGAGCGCGGGAAGCGCGCTCAGGACGAGAACGGCTGCTGCGATTGTTTTTCTCATCGTCTTAAGTGTTCACCCATCGGGCAATCCAATCCCACACCGTCTCGTAAAAGAACTTCGAATTCTCGCCGTTGAGAATCCAGTGATTCTCCTCCGGCCATACAAGAAGCTTGCTGGGAACGCGCTCGCGCTGGAGGGTAGCCCACATTTCGAGGGTGTTGTTCATGGGGACGCGGAAATCGCGTTCGCCCACCGACATCAGGATCGGCGTCTTGAAATTCGCGGCGTAGGTGAGCGGGCTCTGCTCGATCCACAGCTTGTTCTTCGGATCCCAGAACGGGCCGCCGACCATCAGCTCGCGAGAGTAGTTGCCGTCGCTCGTGCCCCACTGCGTCAGGAGAGTGGAGAGCCCGGCATGGCTGATGATGGCCTTGTAGCGCGTGGTCGTGGCCTCGAGCCAGTTGGCGAGATGGCCTCCGTAACTCGCGCCGCCCGCGATCTGCCGCGTGCCGTCGATGAACGGGAAGCGCTTGATGGCCTCGTCCGCCGCCTGATTGACGTCGTTTCCCGGACCGCGCAGCGGATCGCCCTGAATCGACTGCGCGAACTTTTCGCCGTAGCCGGTCGAGCCGCGATAGTCGGTCATCAGCATGACGTAGCCGGGCTTCGCCAGCAGGTGGTAGTTCCAGCGCAGCGAGATCTGATCGGCCCACATGCTCGCGGCGCCGCCGTGGATCAGCACGAACAATGGGTACTTCTTGTTCGGGTCGAAGTTCTCCGGCACGACGATCATGTTGTGAATCCGCATGCCGTCCTTGTTCGTGAACCAGAAGTGCTGCGGCGGCTGCCAGTCGAGCGAAGCCGCCTTCTCGACGTTGAAGTCGGTGATGTTCCGTCGCGTCTTTGCCGCGGGGTCGATGCGCACGATTTCCTGCGGGTCGATGGAGCTGCCCCAGCGCCCGATCATCACCAGCGAGGGGGAATTCCCGGCAATCGCGAGATCGGTGTAGACGCCGCGCTCCGGCTCGACGGCCAGACGGGCGTCGCCGCCTTTCGAAGACACGACGTAAATCTTCTCGAGGCCAGCGTCTCCGGCGGTGAAGTAGATCGTCTTGCCATCCGAGGTCACGGCGTAGTCGCCGACGGAACGGTCGAACGGCTGGCCGACGATCTCGCGGCGGTTCGCCATCGAGGGCCAGTCGAACCCGACCAGCCGGTTGTTGTTGAACGGCAGTTTGTTGTTTGGATTGAACGTGGCGTAGAGCGTTTTGCCGTCGGGGCTGAACTGCGCGTCGCCGTAGCTTCCCTCGCCATGGGCGATGCGCTCCGGCTCGCCGCCGGTTGCGCGCACGCGATAGAGATCGACGCCGGTCTCCGCATATGCCGCGGTGTTGCGATCGGTCGAAACGCCGAACACGATCCACTGACCGTCGGGCGACCACTCCGCGTGAATCGTCTCGCCGCCCAGGCCCGCCGAGGTGCCGGCGAATCCCGGTACGGCGATGAGCTTCGTGCCCGCGAGGACGTCGGTTGCCTTCGACCCCTCGGCGAGCGGTTGCACGAAAAGGTGAACCTGCTTGTCGGGCTCGATCCAGCGGTCCCAGTTGCGGATCGGGTACGACTCGTACACCCGCACATTCGCCTTGCGGTCCTTCTCATCGCTCCTCTTGACCGAGGAGACAAAGAGGATGTTGTGTCCGTCGTCGCTGAATTTCGGCGAGGACACCGCGGCCGGCTGCGACGTGATGCGCTGCGCTTCGCCGCCGCCGGCGATGTCGAGAAGGTAGAGCTGACTGGCCTCGTCGCCCTCGCGTTTGGTGGTGAACGCGATCCGCCTGCTGTCCGGCGACCAGGTCAGATCTCCCTCGGTCGCTTTGCTCGACGTGATCTTGCGCGGTTTCGCGCTTCCGTCGGCCGGAGCGAGCCAGAGGTCGCTCGACTGCTCCTTCGGATCGTAGGAAGGGTCGGTGACGGAGAATGCCACCCAGCGGCCGTCGGGACTGATGGCCGGCGTGCCGACGCGCTTCATCAGCCAGAGCGTCTCGTGGGTAACCGGCTGTTTTGCCGCGAGCGCCGTCGCGGCGATGAAAACCAGTGTGATGAATAATGACCGTCGTTTCATACACTCCACTCGTTTTATGAAGTTGAGAGCACGCCGCGAAGAGGACAAGAGCGAGCGCACGGCCGCGATTCTAAGGGCCGCCGCCGAAATCTGGTCGAAAAGTTCCTGGAGCGATTTCACCATGACCGAGGTGGCCAGGCGGGCCGGCCTGGTGAAGGGAACGCTGTATCTGTACTTCCCGACAAAGGAGCATCTCCTGCAGGAGGTCTTCGAACGGATGATCGATGACTACCTCGGTGCCGTCGACCGCGCGCTCGTGAAACGGCGGGGGCGGCTGACGGCGGTGCACGTCGCGGCCGCATGTTCGGACAACCTCCGCGGCCGCGACTCCCTGCTCCGCCTCCTGCGCGTATTCGGTCTCAGCGAGAGGGCGCGCGAGCGCCTGCGATCGACGGCGATGGTGATCGAGGAACGGATGCCTGTCCGCAGGCGCGGCGAGAGTCTGCGCTTCATGCTGCGCGCGATCGCGCTCTTTGCGGGCCTCTCGACTCTGAATGATCTGCGCGATGCGGCCGATGCGGTCGCCTTGCTGGCCAGTGGAATGGAGAAGCGGCGATGAATCGACGGACGGCACTCGTAACCGGAGCATCGAGCGGCATCGGACTCGACCTGGCCAGGCTCTTTGCCGCTGACGGCTGGGACGTGGTTCTGGTGGCGCGAACCGAATCGAAGTTGCGCGAAATCGCCGCGCAGCTGGGCAATGCACGAGTGATCGTCAGCGATCTTTCGAAGCCCGGCGCCGCGAAGGAGATCGTCGCGGAGCTCGAACGCAGCGGCACCGAGATCGAGGCGCTCGTCAATAACGCCGGCTATGGCCTCACCGGTCCGTTCGCCGAAACCGATCTGCAGCGCGAGAACGAAATGATCCAGGTCAACATCGTTGCCCTGACGCAGCTCACGAAACTTCTCCTTGCTCCGATGGTTGCGCGAAAGCACGGCCGCATTCTCAACGTCGCATCCACCGCTGCGTTTCAGCCGGGACCGCTCATGGCCGTCTACTACGCGACCAAGGCATACGTCCTGTCGTTCTCCGAGGCGATTGCGGACGAGTTGCGGAACAGCGGAGTGACGGTGACGACGCTCTGCCCCGGCCCGACCAAAACAGGATTTGCCGAAATGGCCAAGATGACCGAATCGCGGCTCTTCACGATGATGCGGCCGATGTCATCGGCGGACGTGGCGCGCGCCGGGTATCACGGCATGCTCGCGGGACGACATCTGGTCATCCCGGGCGCGAAGAACAAGCTGCTCGTGCAGTCGCTGCGGATCTCGCCGCGGCGCGCGGTGATTAGGCTGGTGAGGAAGTTTCAGGAGAGCCGGTAGGGAACCTCTGCACAAGTCGTCATCCTGAGTCGGCGAAGCGCGACGAAGGATCGTGAGGATGCGAAGACGCGTGCGATCACGTAGGGCCGACTCTCAGTCGGCCCGGGCCCACTGGAGAGTGGGCCCTACGTGTGAAACAAGATCAGGGCCCTACGTGTGAAACAAGATCAGGGAACGTCTGCGCAACTCGTCATCCTGAGCCGGCGACGTGCGACGAAGGATCTCAGGATGCGAAGACGCCTGCGATTTCGAGATTCTTCGCCCCTCTTCGCGGCTCGGGATGACGTGAACAACGACTTGCGCCGAGGTCCCTAGCGGTTCACCGTGGCCATGCTCGGGTAGCGGTCGCCCGAGGCGACGCCTTTCGGCGCGATCTCGTCGATGCGGGCAAGCTCTTCGCGCGTCAACTCGATCTCAGTCGCGGCGACGTTCTCTTCGAGATGCCCGATCGACTTGCTGCCTGGAATCGGCACGATGTCGTCTCCACGCTGGAGAAGCCATGCGATCGCCAGTTGCGCCGGCGTCATACTCTTCCGCTTCGCCAGCTGCTCGACGTGCTTCACGAGCTCGAGATTCTTCGCGAAGTTCTCGCCTTTGAATCGCGGGTTGTTGCGGCGCCAGTCGTTCTCGTCGAGATCGTCGATCGATTTGAACCGGCCGGAAAGGAATCCGCGGCCGATCGGGCTGTAGGCCACGAACCCGATGCCGAGCTCACGCACCGCCGGCAGAATCTCGTCCTCGGGATCGCGGCTCCAGAGCGAATACTCGGTCTGCAGCGCGGTGATGGGATGGACTTTGTGGGCGCGGCGGATCGTCGCCGGCGCCGCTTCCGACATTCCGAGAAATCGGACCTTGCCCGCCTCGACGAGCTCCGCCATCGCGCCGATGGTCTCCTCGATCGGTACGTTCGTGTCGACGCGATGCTGGTAGTAGAGATCGATGTGATCGATGCCGAGACGCTTCAGCGAGCCGTCGCATGAAGCGCGGACGTATTCGGGCCGTCCGTTGATCCCGAGCCACGATCCGTCCTGGCCGCGCTGATTGCCGAACTTCGTGGCGATGACCACACGGTCGCGGCGGCCGCGGATGGCCCGTCCGACGAGCATCTCGTTGGTGAACGGCCCGTAGGCGTCGGCGGTGTCCAGGAAATTGACACCGAGATCGAGCGCGCGGTGGAGCGTGGCGATCGACTGCTCGTCGTTGTGTTTTCCGTAGAACTCCGACATCCCCATGCACCCGAGGCCGATCGCGGAGACGTCGAGGACTTTGCCGAGTGTGCGCGTTTTCATGGCAGCGAATCTAACCCATATTCGTCAGGATGACGTTGAAGGATGTCTTCCGCGGTCCCATTCGAGCCATCGAACGAGATCGTGAGCCAGCGCATCGTGTCCCTGCTGGGTCAGGTGGAGTCCGTCGGACGTGTTGCCCGCAGCGAGCAGCACCAGGGCGAGCACGCGCTTCGGAACGAGCTCGCAGTTGTGCTTGCTCGCAAGCCGCCGCTGGATCGCGCCGTACGACCAGCGCCCGGGCAGGAGCGGCAACTCGAGCATCACGACGCTTCTGCGCCCGCCCGCCGATGCAGCGGCGAGAATGCCGTCGAGATTCTTCGCGAACACTGCGGGTCTGACGCCGTCGAGCATGTCGTTGCCTCCGATCTCGACGAACACGCACTCGCGGACGGTCCCCGGTCTTGGCAGCAGCGGAATCTGCCGTTCAAGCGCCGTCGCCGTATCTCCCGCGGCGAGCGACAGGTTCGTCACCGGCAACGCGGCAATCCGTTCGATCACCGCCGGCCAGGGCAATTGTTCGCCAAATCCTCCGGATGAGAGCGAGTCGCCGATGACGAAGAGGCGCGACGGCCGCGGCACGGCACCATGCCGCATGAACCTCGGAACCTCCATCGTCGCCGCCGCCAGACAGCCGATCGCGGCTGCGGCGCCGGCGATTCGCCGGCCGGTCGTCCATTTGTCGAGACTCCAGAAGGCCCAGGCCAGGCTCGCCGCCAGGGCCGCAACGGCCAGGACGAGCGGGAGCGGCGGAGCGCTCAACACTCCCAGCGCGATCGCGAGCAGTCCGACGAACCTGGCCGCTCGCCGGACGCGAGCGTGCTCATCGAGCGCACCGGAGACATCGGCGATCGCCACGACGGGGATGAGCACGGCAACCACAAGAAAGAGCTGGCCGCCGTAGATCCAAATCAGCAGAGCGCTCACCGGCGCGCGCCGACGTTGAGCACGCGGCTGCCGGGATGCGACTCGAACGCGCGCTGCGCGTCGTGCATGCGCGATTCGGCGCGGCGCAGGATCTCGATGAATCGCGGATCGTTGCGCAGCGGATCGACCCACGCATCGCGGACGAAGAACGGATAGCAGAAGAATCCGCCGCGCTCGGCCTTGTCGAGCTCGGTGATGGCGAGCTCGATCTCGCCGAGCCTGGCCATGCTTCGCGCCGAGTAGTACTTGCCTTCGGGATCGGGAAAGTCTTTGTGCAGCCGATAGAGGCGGAGAGCCTCGTCCTTCCGGTATTCGAGCGCGGATACAAACCATTCGAGGATGGTAAAGACGGAGCTGTCGGGCCGCGCGCCCGCGGCGAGAAGGCGGCGCTTCCGGTCGTCGAAGACCGCGAGCGCACTCTTTAGATCGCCCATGGCCTCGAAGATGAACGCCGCGTCGCCGAGGTCGCGGTCGGGATCGACGGTGGCAATCGCGTCCTGGAAACGGCCCATCATCCAGTACGTGTGGGCGGCGCTGGTGGAGATGTTCGGATCGAGTTGCCTGGCCTGCTCGTGTGCGGCGGCCGACGCATCGAGGAGCCCGCAGTAGCGGAGGGAGGTCACCAGTCCGGCGAACACGCCCGGATCGTTGGTGCCGCGGGCAACGGCATCGAGCAGGCGCAGAACGGATTCCTTGGCCCGGCCGGTGGTGACCTCGAGACTGGCGTAGATGTTGTGAGCGATGGTCAGATCGGGATTCAGATCGAGAGCCCGCTTGATCGCCGCCTCCGACTGGCTGTAGTTCGAAGCGGCGTCGCCTCCGGTGAATTTTCCGATGAGCAGGTAGATGCGGGCCAGGCGCGCCCATGCCGGCGCATAGCGCGGATCCTCATCGAGCGCGCGCAGATAGAGATCGCGGGCGATGGCCCACGACTCCGGTGACTCGCCCTGTTGCGTAGCGCGCAGAAAGAACTCGTGTGCGTGCGGAGTGGCCGGGACGTCGTGCTTCAGGACGCGGGCTTCGCGGTCGGTCAGAGGAATCTGCAGCGACTCGACGATGCGCTGGGTCAGCTTGTCCTGCAGATCGAAGAGATCGGCGAGCGCGCTCTGCGACGTGAGCGACCAGAGCATCGTTCCGCCGGGAACCTCGACGAGCTGCGTTGTCGCGCGGATCTGATCGCCGGCCCGGAGAATCGTTCCGGTCAGCGCGACGTCGACATCCGCTTCTTCCGCGAGCTTCTTGAGATCGAGCGACTCGGCCGCAAACCTCGCTCCGGCAATCGACGATCGGACAATCATCGACCTCACGCTCGCCAGCGAGGTGGTGATCGCCTCGGGAACGGCGTAGGCGAGGAAGTCCGTTTCGGGGTCGGAGCGGAGGATCCGGAACGGCAGCACGATCAGGCGCGTGACGCGCGTCGCGGAGACGCTGGCCGAGGTGTCGGACATCAGCATGATCTCGCGGAGGTCCTGCGCCATCGCGGAAGCGGACTGGTACCGGTCGTCGGCGCGTTTCGCGAGCGCGCGGTGGATGATGCGGTTGACCGCAGTGATCGATGCGGAGCCGGCGAGGTTCGGCGCGTTCTCGTAGACGACCGCGTGAAAGAGCTTCATCGGCGAGTCTTCGTTGAACGGCGGGCTCCCGCTGATCATCTCGTACAAAATCGAGCCGGCGGCGAAGAGGTCGGTGCGGCCGTCGACCGGCGCCGCCAAGAGCTGTTCGGGAGCCATGTACTTCGGAGTGCCGAGGATCATGCCGGAGACGGTGATCGGCTTCGGGCCGGCGACGGTCGTTGCGTCGTGGGCCAGGCCCGGCGGCAATGTTTCGCGCGCCAGGCCGAAATCGAGCAGTTTCACGGCATGCTTCGTCAGGAACACGTTCGAAGGTTTGAGATCGCGGTGGACGAAGCCGCGGCTGTGGAGGGCGTCGAGGGCGGTGAGGATCGACAGCTCGATCTGCACGGCTTCCCGCAACGGCAGCGCTCCGCGGCTCAGACGGTCGGCGAGCGCTTCGCCCTCGAGCAGCTCCATGACCAGGAACGGACTGCCGGCGTGATCGCCGATGTCGAAAAGCTGGCAGACGTTGGGATGATTCACGCCTGCAGCGGCCCTGGCCTCGCGCAGAAACCGCTCGCGGGACAAGGCGTCGGTGGAGTCGCGGATGGTCTTGATCGCCACCGAACGGCCAAGCCGTTCGTCGTGAGCGGCATAGACGACACCCATGCCGCCTTCGCCGATCTTCCGGACGATCCGGTAGGGCCCGATCTGCTCCATGGATGCCAGAATGATACGCGAGAGGGCTCCATGCTCCCCATCCTGCTGTTCGCCGCGGCATCGACGATCGCCCAGTTGCAGGTGAAAGCGCTGCGGCAGAGGACGATCGAGCTTGCTCCGGCGGGTGCGTTCGACTGTGGCTCGTCGCCGGCGCCCGTCGACAGCATCGAACGATGCGCGACCGAGCACCTCGCGCGGAAGGCGCCGTTCTTCTGTGTGCTGGCGCCGCACTTGACGAGGGATGTCGTCTACGACGTCCGGCCGTTCATCGAGGCATACATCGGCAATCGGACCGGCACGGTCTATCGCGTCATTGGGGACAGCCATCGGAGCTACAAGCGCGTGCCGGTCCTCGGTCCCGACCTGATGGCGCCGCCGGTCCGTGTCGGAGGTTGGGTCCGGGCGCCGGAAGTCATCCGTCAGGTGCGGCAGAAGGTTCGAGCGGACTCGATCCGCGGAATCGTGATCATCGAAGCCATCGTCGACGAGCGCGGTGTGATCAGCCAGACCAGGATCCTCAAACCGCTCCCGATGAAACTGGACGAAATCGCCGACGAGCTCCTCCGCAAGGCCGAGGTACGGCCGGGGACATTTCTCGGGAAACCGATCCCCGTTCTCTTCAACTTCAGCGCGAAGGTGGAGAACGGAGAGATCACGGTCCCGGTGATCGATCACCCTCCCATGTGACATTCAACACCGCGCTTTGTTCGTGCCGCCGACAACATCAGTCGACCGAAGGAGGAGGCGACTTGTCTCGCACCGAAGGAGCCCACGGTTTCCGGCTGACCACACCGGGAGCCGATCTCGCTCAGATTGACCTCCCGCCGCTCGCTCCTGC
Source organism: Thermoanaerobaculia bacterium (assembly GCA_035468985.1). Classification (GTDB taxonomy): domain Bacteria; phylum Acidobacteriota; class Thermoanaerobaculia; order Gp7-AA8; family Gp7-AA8; genus DASVHS01. The sequence continues at coordinate 19,156 of DATISF010000001.1, read as the reverse complement.
TGACGATCAGGTTGTCGTCAAGGTTGCCGGCTGCGGGATCTGCCACACCGACATCAGTTACGCCTATGGCGGAGTGCCGACGCGGCACCCCCTTCCATTGATATTGGGCCACGAGATCGCGGGCCGGGTCGTCGACGCCGGCCTGGCCGTTGCCGAATGGATCGGGAAGAGCGTGATCGTCCCCGCGGTCATCCCGTGCGGAACGTGCGAGGCGTGTCGGGCCGGCCGGCCGACAATCTGCCGCCATCAGTTCATGCCCGGAAACGACGGGGACGGCGGTTTCGCCACCCACGTCGTCGTCCCGGCGCGCGGACTCTGTCCGGTTCCGGACGAGCTGCCGAACGGCTTGACGCTCGACATGCTGGCGATCATCGCCGACGCCGTGACCACACCGTACGAAGCGATGCAGCGGGCGGAAGTCGGCCCCGACGATCTGGTGATCGTCGTCGGCGCCGGCGGCATCGGCGGTTTTGCGGTGCAGATCGCAGCGGCGCGCGGCGCGAAAGTCATCGCCATCGACGTCGATGACGACCGGCTCAAGCTGGCCACGACGCACGGCGCATCGCTGGCGTTGAATCCGAAAGTCAACGATGTGAAGGCCATGAAGAGCTCGATCCGCGGTTTCGGGCGCGAGACGGGCACCGGACGCATCGGCACGAAGATTTTCGAGATGAGCGGCACGACGGCTGGTCAGGAGACGGCGTTCGGGCTGCTCGATTTCGGCAGCTACCTCGCCGTGGTCGGCTACACGCCGGAAAAAGTCTCGCTCCGGCTCTCGAATCTGATGGCGCTCGACGCGACGGCGCGCGGCAACTGGGGTTGCGCGCCGGAGAACTATCCGAAGGCACTCGCGTTGGTGCTCGAAGGAAAGATCGTGCTCGAGCCGTACGTCGAGCGGCACAGCCTGGCCGATCTGCCGCAGGTGTTTCGCGCTGCAGCGCGCCACGAGATCCGCAGACGCGTGATCGTCACACCGTAGGAGACCCGATGAAGAACCACAACCTCGTCGAAGACTTTCAGCCGAAGGAGATCGTGGTCTCGCGGCGCCCCGTTCGCGATCGCAACGGCGTTCCGGTCGAAGGACTTCACAACATCTGGATCACGCTGAACAACCCGAAAGAATTCAACAGCTACACGACCGGCATGGTGAAGGAGGTCATCCTCGCCGTCCGCGACGCCAGCAACGATCGCGCGGCAGTCGCGGTCGTCCTCACCGGCGCAGGCAATCAGGCGTTCTGCACGGGCGGCAACACGCGCGAGTACGCCGAGGTCTACGCCGGAAATCCGGGCGAGTACCGGCAGTACATGCGGCTCTTCAACGACATGGTCACGGCGATCCTGCACTGTGACAAGCCGGTAATCTCGCGCGTCAACGGCATGCGCGTCGGCGGCGGACAGGAGATCGGCATGGCCTGCGATTTCTCGATCGCCAGCGATCTGGCCGTCTTCAGCCAGGCCGGACCGAAACACGGATCGGCACCCGACGGCGGCAGCACCGACTTCCTCCCGCTCTTCGTCGGCATCGAGAACGCCATGGTCAGCTCGACTCTCTGCCAGACCTGGAGCGCCCACCGCTTCTACTACCTCGGCGGGCTGACGCAGATCGTTCCGGCGCTGCGCGTCGACGACAAGTGGATGGCCAATCCTCTGGTCGTGAACGATCGCATGTTCGACGAGTTCGGACGGATCGTGTTCGGGGAGCCGAAATCGGGCCCGGCGCGCGAGGAAGGCAAGGCGCTGATGGCGCGCGGCACGGTCGATCTCTCGCTCCTCGACGATGCCGTCGACGACATGACCACGAAGCTGCTCTACACGATGCCCGATTGCCTGACGAAGACGATCGAGAGCGTGCGCAAGCACAAGCTCGCGCAGTGGGATCGCAATCGCGAGGGCAACCGCGCCTGGCTGGCGCTCAACATGATGACCGAGGCGAATGCCGGATTCCGAGCGTTCCACCACGGGACGAAGCAGCAGCGCGAAGTCGACTTCGTTCTGCTTCGGCGACGCCTGGCCGAGGGCGCGAAATGGTCCGAAGAGCTGGTGCACGAGATCGCGCCATGGGTTCCGGTCGACGATGAGGTGACGGTGCGCTGATGCAAGCGAATCTCGAGCAGCTCGTCGCGCGCGCCAGGGCGCTCTACGACGACATCGATCTCACGGCGGTCCACGAGTGGAAAGCCGCGCACCCGGGCCGGATGGCCATCGGGCACATGCCGATCTACGTCCCGCGCGAGCTGATTCACGCCGCGGGCATGCTGCCGGTCGGCGTCGTCGGCGGCGGCGATCGCCTCGAGATCATCCGCGGCGACGCCTTCTTTCAGAGCTACATCTGCCGGATCCCGCGCAGCACCATCGAGCTGGCGCTCTCCAAACGCCTCGACGTCCTCGACGGAATGCTGTTCCCGTCGATCTGCGATGTGATCCGCAACCTCTCCGGCATGTGGTCGATCCTCTTCCCGGATCGATACGTCCGCTACGTCGACGTTCCGCAGAACTTCGAGGGACCGGTGGGCGGCCTCTTCTGGAAACACGAGCTGCAGACGATGCGCGACGACTTCGCGCGCATGGCCGGTCACAACATCAGCGATGACGATCTGCGCAACAGCATCGCCGTCTACAACGAGAACCGCCGCGCGCTCCGCGATCTCTACCATCTGCGCAGCAGGCAGCCGTGGGTCTTCCCGTTGTCGGAGGTCTATCTCTTCCTGCGCGCCGGAAACGTGCTTCCGCCCGAAGATCACACGGCCATGCTTCGTGCGTACATGAAGCTCGCGCCGCTGGACACGAGCCGCCGCGAGCAGGACCGCAGCCGCGTGGTGCTCGTCGGCATGTTCTGCGAGCAGCCTCCGCACGGTCTGCTTCTCACCATTGAGCGCGCCGGCTGCTGGCCCGTCGACGACGATCTTCTCCTCGGCCTCCGCTGGCTGCAGGGAGACGTGAAGGTCACGAGCGATCCGCTCGATGACCTCGTGTACGCCTACCTGCAGCAGAGTGCCTCGACGGCATCGCGCTACGCGCCCGATGGCAAGCGCGGCGCGTGGCTGATCGACTCGGTCGTTCGCAACAATGCCGAGGGAGTGGTGTTCTGCGCGCCGAGCTTCTGCGATCCGGCGCTGCTCGACCAGCCGATGCTCGTCGCCGCGCTCGACAAGCTCGGCATCCCGCACACGGAATTCAAGTATTCCGAGGACACCGGACAGTTCGCCGTGATCCGCGAGCAGGCGGGGACGTTCTCGGATTCGATCCGGCTGTGGAGCGAAGTGTGACCGACATCAAAAAAGAAGACTCGATGGTGCTACAGAAGCAAATGATCGGCGATCACTACGATCGCCTGGCGCGCGCGCACGACGAGGGGAAGAAAGTCGTCTACACGTTCGTCCCCGGCAACCTCAATGAGCTCGTGCGCTCGTTCGGCCTGCTTCCCGTGCTGCCGGAGATCAACGCGCTCCAGTCCGGCATGCGCAAGCTCTCCGCCGGTTACATCGCCGAGGCGGAGAAGCAGGGGCACAGCGAAGACGTCTGCACGTACGTGAAGTGCGACATCGGCATGCTGAAGAAGGGAAACATCGGACCGACCGGCAAGCCGTTGCCGAAGCCCGATCTCCTTCTTCTTTCGTACACCGGCTGTTTCACATTCATGAAATGGTTCGAGCTGTTGCGACACGAGTACGGCGACGTTCCGGTGGCCATGCTCCACGTGCCGTATCAGTCGAAGGGCACGATCGAGCCGCATCAGCGCCAGTACGTCATCGAGCAGATCAAGACCGAGGTCATTCCGAAGCTCGAGGCCGTGAGCGGCCAGAAATACGATGAGGAACGCCTGCGCGAGATGCTGCGCCTCTCCGCGATCGCCGAAGACGATCTGGTGTGGGTGCTGGAGAGCGCCAAGAACACGCCGTCGCCGATCGACGCGTATTTCGGCGGCGTCTACTACATCGGCCCGATCTTCAGCGCGTTTCGCGGAACTCCTGCAGCCGTCGATTACTACCGCGTCCTGCGCCAGGAAGTGCAGGCGCGCCTCGATGCGCACGCCGGACCGATCACGCCGGAAGGTCCGATGGCGAGGGAGAAATACCGTCTCGTCGTCGAAGGCCCTCCGAACTGGACGAGCTTCCGCGAGTTCTGGAAGATGTTCTACGACGAGGACGCGGTCGTCGTCGCCAGCTCATACACGAAAGTCGGCGGCCTCTACGATCGTGGCTTCCGTCACGATCCCGCGCATCCTCTCGAGTCCCTGGCCGACTACTGCCTCGGCTGCTACACGAATCTCGGCCTGCCGTCGCGCATCGATCTCCTCGAACGCTACGTTCGCGAGTACCACGCCGACGGGTTCCTCATCAACAGCGTGAAGAGCTGCAACTCGTTCAGCGTCGGGCAGCTCCTGATTCTGCGGCAGCTCGAGGAGCGCACCGGCGTGCCCGGCGCGTTCATCGAGAGCGATCTCGTCGATCCGCGCTACTTCTCCTCCGCGAACATCAAGAACCGCATCGAGAGCTACATCCAGATGCTGGCGCAAAAGCGCGGAGCCGCGGCATGACCGCCATGGACGTCTACGTCGGCATCGACCTCGGCTCCACGACGACGAAGGCCGTCGTTCTCGACGGCGACGGCAACGTCATCGGACGCGGCATCACGAACAGCCGGAGCAACTACGAAGCCGCGGCCAAGATCGTGCGCGAAGAAGCGTTCGTCCGCACGCGCTTCACGCTCCTGGAACGCGCGGTCAACGCCGATCGAGGATTTCTCGACTCCCTCGAGCAAAGCTTCCGGATGCACCAGAATCTCGAACAGCTGCAGCAGCTGCGCAAGACGATGATGAAGGTCGTCCGGCTGCCGAGACACAAGCAGTACGCGTTCGAGCTCGCGGAGCGCGTGGGCGACATCTGCGACCGGATGGAGAAGCTGGCCCTCGTCCATTTCGCGCCCGGCGCCTCGCGCAAGAGCGACTTCTTCCGCGATCTCGCCGCCGCCGACTACATGCATCTCGCCGAGAAATTCGCCGAGCCGAAAGGCATGACGTTCGAGGTTCTCTGCGGCATTTTCGATTCGGCGATTCTCACCGTCGAGAACATGAGTTTCGAAGGCGCGTTCGAGCGGCTGATCGGTCCGGCCCTACAGGACGTAGGTCCGACTCTCAGTCGGACCGTGCCGGCCGGAGAGCCGGCCCTACGTGACGTAGGTCCGACTCTCAGTCGGACCGTGCCGGCTGGAGAGCCGGCCCTACGTGACGTAGGTCCGACTCTCAGTCGGACCATGCCGGTTGGAGAGCCGGCCCTGCGCGCGATCGAGTCGATTCGCCTCCTTTGCCTCAACGAAGTCGGCACGGTCGGCACCGGTTACGGCCGGCAGCGCCTCCCGTTCCCCAAGGAGCAGATCCGCAGCGAGATCCTCTGCCACGGCCTCGGCGCGCACGCGATGTTTCCCGGCACGCGCACGGTGCTCGACATCGGCGGCCAGGACACCAAAGCGATCCAGCTCGACTCCGAAGGAATCGTCACCACGTTCCAGATGAACGACCGCTGCGCCGCCGGCTGCGGCCGCTACCTCGGATACATCGCCGACGAGATGAACCTCGGCGTGCACGAGCTCGGACCTCTGGCCCAGCAATCGACGTGTCAGGTGAAGATCAACAGCACCTGTACGGTGTTCGCCGGGGCGGAACTGCGCGAGAGGCTTGCGCTCGGTCAGAGCCGCGAGGACATCCTGAAAGGCCTGCACCGCGCGATCATCCTCCGCGCGATGTCGCTCCTCGCGCGGTCGGGCGGCATCAACGACGAGTTCACGTTCACCGGCGGTGTGGCTCGAAATGAGGCCGCGGTTGGGGCGCTGATGGATCTCGTGCGCGAGAACTACGGCGAACGGAAGCTGAACACGTCGGCGGACTCGATTTACACCGGCGCACTCGGCGCCGCGCTCTTCGCACTCCGCGCGGCGGAGAGGAAGGCGGCATGATCACCTCGGGCATCGACGTCGGATCGAGCTCGGTGAAGGTTGCCGTCCTCAGCGACGACAAGGTCCTCACTCTTCGTACCGATCGCATCCGCAAACGCGATTTGCGGAAGGTCATCAATGAGTCCTACGACGCCGCGCTGGCCGACGCGCATCTGACGCGTGACGACGTCGTGTATTGCGCGACGAGCGGCGAGGGCGACCTCGTCGATTTCCGGCGCGGCCATTTCTACGGGATGACCACGCACGCGCGCGGCGCGATCTTCCTGATCCCGCAGGCGAGGGCGGCGCTGGACATCGGCGCGCTGCACGCGCGGGCTCTGAAGATGGATGAGCGCAGCCGCGTGCTCTCGTACCGGATGACCAGCCAGTGCGCGTCGGGTTCGGGCCAGTTCCTCGAAAACGTGGCGCGCTATCTCGGCATCACGCTCGAAGACGTCGGGCCAATGTCGTGCAGCGCGGGCACTCCCGAGATGGTCAGCAGTATCTGCGCGGTCCTCGCGGAGACCGACGTCATCAACATGGTCAGCCGCGGGATCAAGACCGCGGATATTTTGAAGGGGATTCACCTGTCGATGGCGGGCCGGTACGTGAAGCTGCTCCGCGCGATCGGCGCCGAAGGGACCGTGGCGATCACCGGCGGACTCGCGGCCGATGTCGGCCTGGCCGAGGCGCTGCGGCAGAAGATCGCGGAAGACAAGCTGGCGCTGGAGGTGGTCACCGATCCGCGGTCCATCTACGCCGGCGCGCTTGGTGCCGCGCTGTGGGGTGCGTATCGTCACCGCGTTCTGGAGCGCCGAAGCGTACGAGTGGCGTGATGAATCCACTGGCGGGACGCGTGGCGGTGGTGACCGGCGGATCGGGCGGCATCGGCCGCGTGATCATGGCCACTCTCCGCGACGCGGGGGCGAAGGTGATCTGCCTCGACGTGATGGAGCCCCGGCTTCAGCCGGGGATCGCTCCATTCGAATTCATCGAATGCGACGTCCGGCACGATGCCTCGGTCGCCAGCGCGATCGCCGCGGTCGACGAGCAGCACGAGCGGATCGACATCGCCATCCACACGGCCGGCATCGCGCGAGATGCCGTGGTCTGGAAGCTGGGCGTCGACGATTGGGATGCGGTCCAGGAGGTGAATCTGCGTGGCGCGTTCCTGCTGATCCGCCACGCCGTTCCCATCATGCGCCGCGTCGGCGGAGGCCGCATCGTTCTGATCGGATCGATCAACGGAGAGCGTGGAAAGCTCGGCACCTCCGCGTATTCGGCGAGCAAGGCCGGGCTGCTCGGCCTGGCCAAGACCGTGAGCCGCGAGACGGGACGGTTCGGGATTCTCGTCAACGTCGTCGAGCCGGGATGGGTGAGGACGCCGATGACCGACGCCGTCGCCGAGCACGTGCGGGAGGCAGCGATCGCCGAGACACTCATCGGCGAGCTCGTGGAGCCGGACGACGTGGCCTCGGCCGTGGTGTTTCTCTGCGGCCCCGGCTCGCGGCGGATCACCGGCCAGGTGCTGAGGGTCGATGCCGGCCAATATCTCTGAGGAGGCGGCGATGGAAGAAGTGCTGGAGAGAACCGAAATACTCGTTCGCACGATGGCGCAGCGCGATCTTGCGGACATCGTCCGGATCGACAGCATCTCGTTCGGGCATGCCCGGCCGCGCTATTTCGAGGTATTGCTCGAACGCAGCGTGCAGGTGACCGGTCTGCAGATCTCGCTGGTCGCCGAGCTCGACGGCCGCATCGTCGGGTTCCTGGTGGCCTCGCTCTACTACGGCGAGTACGGAATCGCCGAGCCGACGGCATCGATCGACGCGGTCGGTGTCGAGCCGGAGCTGCGCCGCAAAGGCGTCGGCCGTGCGTTGATGCAACAGTTCCGGTCGAACGTCGCCGCCTTAGGCGTGACGAAAGTCAGGACGGAAGTCGAATGGACCGACTTCGACCTGCTCGGATTTCTCGCCCGTGAAGGCTTCTCGCCCGCGAAGAGGTTGTGCCTCGAGTCCTCGATCGATCCGACGAAGACGTAGGTTTCTGTCAGCACCACCCGGTCGCTTTGGTGGCGGTGGCAGATCGGGTCGATATCTACAAATAGGCGTAGATATCGACTGGTAGAGATTTGCACCCTACAGGCAGATGCTTCGGGGTGATGCATAATCAGGAGTTGGGCTTCCCACGACTGCGAAAACCCGCAGAGATCGCGAATGTGCCTTGAGCTCTTTGCCGTCCCCGCCACCGCGAGCAAGGTTAGCGCTCAGCGTCTTGCCGAAGTGTCTGGGTTGCACGTCGTGAAAGCGAACCGCCCGATCAAGGGCGCACTTCACTTTTCACGCGACGGCGGCTGTTCTTGTTCGCTCATGGCGGACGGTGCTGACTGGACCGAACCGACCTGGGCCCTCGAACCTGAAGTCCTTCCGGGAATCGCGGCGGCCCTGGAGGTTCTCGCCGCAGAAGCGGATGGCTTCTCGCTGAGAGCAACGTGGATTGGCGAAGTGCCGGAAACAACGAGACACCACAAGCTAAGACAGGTACTCGAAGATGTTCGACACAACAGAGTGAGAAACCGTCACGTGTACCTCGTCGGTAAATCGGAAGCCTAACTCCACGCTGGAGCGGGCTTCGGCCCGCCGCGCTGGTAGGCTATCTTGCACGAGCATCGAGCGGACCGAAGCCGCTCAGCTCTAAACGTTGGGCCGCTGATGACAAACGACGAAATCATCAACGGGTACCTCATGCACGTGGATCTCGCGGCAGACCGAAGAATACCCTCCGAAGAAGACTACTTGTGGGCTTGGGAAGCGGTCACCCAACTAGTCGACACCGATCCGGAACGCGCCTGGCTCGTTCTCCTCGAAGCCATCCGGCGTTGTGCGCAGAACAACGAATACATGATCGGAGCCGGACCTTTGGAAGAACTGCTGGTTAAACATCCGCGCTTGTTCGCGAGCCGCGTCGCAGAAAACCTGAGTTCGAATCCTCGCTTTCGGTCCGCGTTCGAGATCGCCAATTTTTCAACCGAGTACGCAACGGTAGAAGACGCGAATTACTTCAACGCCACGCTCGTTGCCGCCGGCGTCCCGGCGTCGCTCGTTCCGGAGTGGAGAATTGCCGAACCTGAAGACGCGGTCTAACTCTACGCGCTGCACCGGACTTGGAGCCGCGCATTGCTACATGCCCAATGCGCTACTATTTCCGCGCGGCTCCAAGCCGGTGAGCTTGGAACGTTGGGCTGACGAATCTCACAGCTCTCTTGACCGCACACCTGGCCGTCCCATCCGTCACTGGCACGCGTCGGGCATTCCCGCTTTCGACTCGATCTCATCTCCCTGCGGGAGGTATGCATGAACGCCGTCATCGGTGATCCTCGCCGCGCCACGCGCCTGCTATTGAGCTGCGGCATAGCGGCCGGTCCTCTGTTCTTTTCCGTTGCCATCATCCAAGCCCTCACCCGGCCCGGTTACAACATTCGGCAGAATGCCATCAGTCAACTCAGTCTCGGAGATCTTGGATGGATCCAAATCTCGAGTTTCATCCTCACGGGACTGCTGGCGGTCGCATGCGCCCTTGGCATACGTCGAGTGTTGAGCGGTCAGCGCGGTGGCACTTGGGGCGCGCTGCTTGTTTTGACATTCGGGCTAGGCTTAATCGTGGCCGGCGTCTTCCCACCTGATCCGGCTTTTGGCTTCCCACCCGGGGCTCCGGCTGGACCGGCCATGCCGATGAGCAGCCATGCGCTACTACACGCGCTCGGTTTCTTCATCTCAATGCTGTCCGCGATCATCGATACGTTCGTCTTCGCCCGGCGCTTCTGGTCCATCGGCAATCGAAGGTGGGCCGCCTACTGTGCGGCATCAGGCGTCGCCGCTCCGATTCTCATTGCGTTGAGTATCGTTTTCATGAGTTGGAGTGGGGCCATCGTTGCGCTGGCAGGAGCGGTCGTTTTCGGGTGGGCCGCAGCTATCGCAGCGCGCCTGCGTTACGAAGTTTCGACGACACCCTAACCATCACGGAACCGCGGCACGAGCCATTCACTCATGTCGGAACAGCTGCCCGGAGTGACGATGACGGTGCACCCGGCCGTCTCGTTGGAACGAGCGGCGAGCGCTGAGCGGTCATCTCCGGGCAGGATCTCGAGTTCCATCTTGTCGTTCCGATCTCGGGGAACGCAGCCACGCGTCTGGGGCTCAGGCGGCGCGCGGATGCTCACCCTGGCAGGTGAACACGCGCCTCGCGTCGAAGGCGGCACCGGATCGATACCAGCCCCAGATCATCTTCACGATCTTGCGGCCGACCGCGGTCATCGCCTTCTTGCCCGGCATGTTCTGCACGCCGGTCTTGTGATGGGAGTAGCGACCATGAGGCGGTCGTGCCTGACCAGAGGCAGCGCCATCTGGTTGACGATCGCGCGGAACAGCGGGCGACCGGTGCGCGCGATCTTGGTCTGGCCGACGTACTTGCCGCTCTTCCGCCGAGGCCATCAGAGCTTCTCCGCCTTGATGATGCGCGTCACCCGCAGCGTCGAGAGAAAACATGAGCCTGACGCTGCCGGCCGCTGTCACATCTTCGCGGCAGCGTCTCACCTCACGCGAACGGCGCGGCTGCGGGAGGGAGGCGACCACTGGAACACACCCGCGGTGCCCGTGCCGGCGTAAACGTGTCTTCCATCCGGCGTGAGCACGATCGCGTAAACCGAAACGCCAACGGGAATGCCGTCGCTCAAGGGTGACCAGCTCGTTCCGCGATCGACGCTGCGATAGACGCCGTTCCGATCGGCACCGGCATAGAGGACCGCCGGATTCGACGGATCGATCGCGATGCTGAGGATCGTGCCCATTCCGCTCACATTTCCGATCTGCTTCCAGCTCAAGCCTCCATCGCCGCTGCCGAATAATCCATAACGCCACGAGCCGGAGTAGATCGTCGACGGCGCGCGCGGATCGATGGCGATCGAGAAGAAATCGAGGCCGGAAATCGCTTCGAGCGCGGTCCACGTCACTCCGGCGTCCGTGCTCTTGTAGATCCCGCGCGGACCGTAGGCAGCAGCCGCGTAGATCGTCGAAGGGTGAAGCGGATCGACGGCGAGCGCGAAGATGCTCGCGTCGATCCCCGTCCCGGCCACCGCCCAATGATCGCCGCCATCGGTACTCTTCCACACGCCGTGTCCGCGGGCCACACCGGCGTACATCGTGGCGGGATCTCCCGGGTCGACTGCGAGCGCAAAGACTGAAAAGTCCTCGAGGCCTTCGTTGATCGCCGTCCAGCTCTCGCCTTGGTCGCGGCTTCTGAAGATCCCGCGTCCCTCGGTCGCGGCATAGATCGTTTCCGCATGCTGCTGCGGAATGGCGAGCGCACTGACGACGATCGACGGTCCAATCGTGATTGCGCTCCAGTTGATGCCGGAATCGTCACTCCGATGGATGTCGGTTCCGGCTGCGTAGACCGACGACGCGTTCCGCGGGTCGATCGCCATGGCGGAGATGCCGAGGTTCGATAGCCCGCGGCTCAGCGGCATCCAGGACGTGTCGTCGGCGCTCCGGTAGACGCCGCGGAACGTGCCGGCATAAACACCGCTCGCGGTCTTCAGCACCGATCGGACGGACTTGTTGCCGATGTCTCCGCTGACGTCCTCGAGAGTGACGCCGGCGTCGCGACTTCTCCATACACCGCCGCCTTCAAGCGCCGCGTAGAACGTTCCGGACTGCGACGGGTGACATGCGATCGAGTAGACGAGCGCATCGGCGGCATACGAAGCCTTCGACCAGTGCGCCGCCCCGTCAACGCTGAAGTACAGACCGCCTGCCGTTCCGGCGTAAACCCGCGAGGGGTCGCGAGGATCGACGACAACGGAAAAGACAATGAATGGCTTTGGGAAGCCAACGCTCGCGTCAGTCCAGCTCGAGCCGCCATCAACGGACTTGCGGATTCCGGTACCGGTCCCGATGTAGACGACGCGGCTGTCCGACGGGTCGACGACAACGGAGAACAGATTCACCTGGTCTGCGAATACGACCTCCCAGGTGTCAGGCACCGGCCCACTGCGGAAGAGAGCACCATTCGCAGCCGCAAAGATCACGGACGGATTCGCCGGATCGATTGCGAGCGCCGACACGTACCACCCCTGCAGACCCGCAGGCTGCCAGGTTGCGCCACGGTTCGACGACCGGAAGATACCCGAACCGGTTCCCGCGAAAACCGTGTCCGGTGAGCGCGGGTCGATTGCGAGAGAGGCGACGTAAGGGACGGAAATGCCGCGGTTCGAGGAGGACCAGTTGATGCCGCCGTCGACCGTTTTGTACACACCGCTGCCGGTGGCGGCGAACATGGTGGCTGGAGCATCAGGAGAGGCCACGAGGGCATTCACGTAGCCTCCGCCCGGCCCGGCGCTGCGCCATTGAGCCCGCACAACCGCAGCGACGCTGAGGCAGCAGAGAAGAACGGCGACGCGCGGCAGTCGATCCATTCGGGCTCGATTCGTCTCCTGCAGTGATACGCAACCGCATCGCACGCCGTCGCTTGCAAGGGAGGCGGCCGCATCGAGTCGGAACGAGAAACTCGCTGACGCGAGAGTCGCTCGGAAAGCTTCGGTCGGCGATTGAACGGCCGCCCAACTCTGGCGCTACAGCGGACTTCGGCCCGCCAGCTGCTAAGCTACTTGCACGTTCCTGGCGTGGGCCGAAGCCGCTGAGCTGGGAACGTTAGGCGGCTAGCGTGTTGTGGCGACGAACATCGGGAGAAAGGGAGCGATCCGATGCATGCCCTGGAGCATCTGTTTCTGGTCGGCGAGTTCCCCGAGCGAGCCCACCTGCTGTCCGGGTTAACGCTCGAGCAAGTCGCGCTAAGCCCGGACGGTGCGTCGCACTCGATCTACGAGGAGCTGTGGCACCTTGTGGCGTACCAGCAGAGTGTCATCGAGCCGGGCGACCCGCCCCGCGACGTGTACCCGAGCGCGCCGCCGGAGCACGAGCACCAATGGCACGACTTGGTGCGAGTGTTCCTGGACGGCGCTCGCGCAGCGGCAGCGATGGGACAGGCGCCTGAGCGGTTGGCGCTCGAGGTAGAGCCGGGCGTGACAATGGCCGACGAGCTGAATAATGTGGCGGTCCATAACGCATATCACTTTGGCAAGATCGTCGCGTTGCGGCAGCGGATCGGCGCGTGGCCGCCCACGGCAGGCTGACGGGTCGTAACCGCAGGCGCGATGGGAGTCCGCCCAACAGCGGTTGCACCGAACGCCGCGCATCCACTCTGTTCCGCGACGCCTGAACAGTCGCCCAGCTCCGCGCTGCACCGGACTTCGAGCCGCGCGTTGCTGCATCGCAAGGACGCTGCCATTTCGTGTTCGGTTCGAAGCCGGTGAGCTTCGATGCGTTAGGCGGCGGCGCGGGCACGGATAGAAATCCGTGCGGTTCGCCTTGAAGGCCGCTGCCGGACGCCACAAGGATCGCCGGCGCGCGGTCGGTTTGCGCCGAAGGCCGTCGGTGGGAAAGAGCATCGCGAGCAGATTGTGGGCACGATCGCTTTCATTCCTCGACAAGGCTTGGCACAGGCTCCATTTTGCGTTGCGCTTCGCTCGCGTCTGATCCGACAATGAAGGGATGCTTCGTACATGGGCTGTGATCGTCGCCGCGCAATCGCTCGTGGTCTTTGGTTGCGCCTGGTCCGCGACCACACCCGAGCGCCAGGCGCCGCTCGCCCGCGCCGTCGAGCGCTTAGTCGACGAGACGGTTGCCAAGCCGATCGCCGATCGCCGTTTCGCGGGAGTGGTTCTCGTCACGCAGGACGGACGACCGCTCCTGCGCAAGGCTTACGGGTTCGCCGATCACGAGCAGCACACCCTACATACGCCGTCGACGGGCTTCATGGTCATGTCGGTGTCCAAGCAGTTTACGGCGGCCTTGATCGCGCGCTTGGTCGTGAAGGGAAGACTCCGCTTCGACGACAAAGTCGGCGTCTACCTCGATGACTGGCCGTCGGCGTGGGGGGATGTCACGATCGGCAACCTTCTCGCGCACTCTTCCGGCCTGCACATCGATACGACATACGCCTGGCTGGTGAAACACCACCCGGAGTACTGGGCCGAACCCGGTGTCACGCCGCCGGCATACCAGCCGCGACCGCTCGAGACGCCGCCCGGGACAACCTACAACTACGCCAACGTCGGCTACACGCTGCTGTCGATGATCGCAGCAAGAGCCGGTGGCCTTCCCTTCGATGAGCTCATGCGGCGTGAAGTTTTCGGTCCGCTCGGTCTTCGCAATACTCATCCCGAACGCGACGGGCGCGTCCCCGGACGGGCGCGCGGGTACGCGCGAACCGACAGCGGTCTCGCCCTGTCGGAGCAGAAGACGATCGACATCGTCGGGGCCGGCGATCTCGTCTCGACCGCGGACGACCTTGCGAAGTTTGACTCGGCCTTCGATGACGACAGTTTTCTTCCAGCCGCCGTGCGTGCCGAGATGCTGTCTTCGCACGTCCAGGGAAGCCGTGCAGGGCTGGGCTATGGATGGTTCATTCGAACAAGCGAAGGTGGGCGGATGACGCAGTACCACACCGGCGGTGGCGCAGGGTTCCGGGCGTTCAACTACCGCCTGCCGAACGACCGGCTGACGATCGTTGTGTTGAGCAACGTCTATCAGGACGGACTTGCGTGGCTTCGCCCTATGGTCGATCGAATTGCTGAGACCGTGGAGGCGAGGTCGACGTCCCCGCAGCGATGACCTGCGCGCCAGCCCGAAAGCCGTAATGCGCCGCGAACCCGGAAGCGGTCGAAGGTGCGTTCGGGAATTGCGACTCCAACCCTCAACGCCACCCAACTTGCCGCTGGAGCGGACTTTCGCCCGCACGTCTGTCAGTCTCATCCCATGGGCGGCGCGGCGGGCGAAAGCTCAGCTCGGACGTTAGGCGACGGGAGGAGATGGGATATTGCTGGCGACGCTTTTCTACGGCGCAGTCATCGGACTCGTCTCAGGCCTGATCTGGACGCTTGCGTTGCACGGCCGCTTCTCGGTTGGCCTGATCACCGGCGCGGTCGTTGGCGCTGCCGTCGCAGCTGTCCTCACGTTCTTCGGGAAACTTGCGCGAACCGGTAGCAATCTTCAGCCGGGAGAAACCAGCTTCGTCTCTAACGGAATCTTGACGTTCCTCGGCGTTGGCGCATTCGGGATCGGATTGGTCGTATGGCTCGTTCGTGCTCTCTTCTGAAGCCGCACCCAGTGGCATCGCAGAACCCGGGTCGTGCGTTGACGGACGCTGAACGGCCGTGAACATCGCTCACACTTCGCCACTGTGACGTGGCGCACTGATCGCGCCCAGACAGAACCTCTGAACAAGCCGTTGTTCACGTCATCCTGAGCCGCGAAGACGGCGAAGGATCTCGAAATAGCAGGCGTTTCGCATCCTGAGATCCTTCGCCGCGCTTCGCCGACTCAGGATGACGGGAACAACGACTTGCGCGGAGGTTCCCTGTCTAGTGTCCCGCGTACCAGTCGTATCCCTGCTCGGCCCAGAAGTCGGCGGGGCGGATGTTCGTGTAGCGGATCACGCCGATGCGCTTGATGTTCTTGATGCCGTACTTCACGGGAATCGCCAGGCGCAGCGGCGCGCCGTGATCCATCGACAGCGGCTCGTCATTCAGCTCGTACGCGAGCAGCGTCTGCGGATGCATGGCGCTGTCCATGTCGAGGCCGACGTAGTAGCCGCGGTCGGGCGTCTCCATCGACACGTACTGCACCCGCTCCGCCGGCGGATACCTGGCCATCAGGTCGGCGAGGCGCGCGCCGGTCCACTTCACGATCATCGACCAACCTTCGATGCAGCGGAACTCGGTGATCTGCTCGCGGCGCGGGAGCGCTTTGATGTCATCGAGCGTCAGCGTTAGGGGCCTGGCGATGCCTTCGATGCGCAACCGCCATGTTGAAGGATCGAATCGAGGATCGAGTCCGAGGTTACCGTTGATGCGCGCGGGACGAAGGATGCGCGCGGCCGGGAACGTCGGGCTGAGCCGCGCGGTGCGGAAGTACGTTTCAGCGACGGATTCGTTCAACTCGAGCACGCGGCGGAGCGGCCACTGCAGATAGCCGAGCTGATCGCGCGTCCGCAGCCAATTCCAGGCGCCGTATCCGGCACCCGCCGCGACCGCGGCGCTGATGAATCCGCGGCGCGACAAGCGCTTCAGCTCGCGCTCGACTTCGTCAACTGAGGCCTCGGGCTTCGGGCCTCGGGTCGGCGCAGCTGGTTCCTTCGGCTCGATCTCCACCGCCGGAGCGGACATTTCCTGGTTTCGCTCGGCGTCGGCAACCAAGGCCTCGGGCCGCGGGCTTCCGGCCTCGGAATTCGACGATTCATCGACGTCGTGAGACTCGACGTTCGCCGCGGCTGCCGCTTCATCGTTTCTCACCTTCGCGGTTTCCTCGGAGTCCGAGGCCCGAGGAACGAGGCCCGAGACCTTATCGATGTCACTCATGAGCCGGCGCCTCAACCGTCTGCACTTCGTATCCGATGATCATCGCCCGGAAATTGTTCCAGCCGGTCTTGATCACCTGCGCCACGTGAATCAGGAAGAAAGCGACATAGCCAACGGTCAGCCAGAAGTGGAAGAACCTGGCCATCGGATAGCCGCCGAACAACGACGTCAGCCACGAGAGCTGCACCGGCTTGTAAATCGCCAGACCGGTGAGCAGCGAGCCGACTCCCATCAGGATGACCAGCGTGTACGCGATCTGTTGCGCGCCGTTGAATTTTCGCGGCGGCAGCGGTTCCTTGCGCAGATGGAGATCGTGCAGAACGGTGTACCAGGCCTCCTTGAATGAGTGCCGGTTCGGGACGAGCGCGCGCCACTGACCGGAGAGAATCGTGTAGATCACGTAGGCGATCCCGTTGATCACGAACAGCCACATGAAAAAGAAATGCAGCGCCATCCCCTCGGCCAGGCGGTTGTTGACGTGCAGCGATTTCCACGCCGGCTGCGACAGATTCATCTTGACTGGGCCGAGCTTGTAGGTGGGGTAGGCCCAGTAGATGAGCGTGCCGCTCCAGATCATCAGCGCCAGGAGCGGAAAATTGATCCAGTGGAACCAGCGGATCGCCAGCGGATGCTTGTGGACGAGCCTCTTCACGACGGGGATTGGATGCCGGAGAGGATACCCGGGTTTCATCCCCGAGTCCTAACCCTCGCTCTCCGCCAACCTCTTCTCGTGTGCCTTCAACAAATCGCTCCTGGTGATGATCCCGACGACCTTCCGCGGATTTTCTCTGGAGACCACGGGCAGGCGGCCGATCTCTTCGCGGACCATGTGATCGGCGGCTTCGCGCAGCGAGTTGTCGAGAAAGACGACGGCGGGCGGGCGGGCGATGAGATCGCCGACCTTCATCGAGCCGGCGCGATCGGTGTTCAGAAAATCGCGGCGGGTGATCACGCCGAGGAGGTTTCCCTCGAGATCGAGAACGGGGAAGCCCTGGTGCGAGGTCTGGCTGCGTTTCTCCGCGACCCAGTGCCGCACTTCGTCGAGCGTCTGATCGGCGCGCAGATACACGACGTCTTCTGAACATGCGTCCGCGACCTGAATCTGGTCGAGATAGTCGGCCGCGTACTCGGCCGGAACGCGCACGCCCCGGCGGGCGAGCTTCTCGGTCATGATCGTGTTGCGCATCAGCAGCGCCGAAACGAGATACCCGGCCGTGCATCCGCCGAGGAGTGGAAGGAGCCCGAGCGGCTGCAGCGTGGTCTCGAATGCGAAGACGACAGACGCCAGCAATGCGCGTGAGGCGCCGGCGAACATCGCCGCCATCCCGACGAGCGCGCAGATGCGCGGATCGATGCCGAACTTCGGGAACGCAATTGCGGCCAGCTCGCCGAGGGCCACTCCCGCGCCGCCACCGATGGTGAACAACGGCGCGAGCGTTCCCCCCGACGTTCCGCTGCCGAGGGCAACGGCCCAGGAGATGAACTTCATGAGGCAGAGGATGATCACCGCGGAGCCGAAGAGTTTCCCCTGCACGAGATCTTCGATGTTGGCGTAGCCGACGCCGAGCGTGCGCGGCGCGAAGTAGCCGATGACGCCGACGGCGATGCCGCCGATCGCCGGCCACCACATCCAGTGGATGGGAAGCTTCTCGAATCCGTCTTCGATCCAGTAGACCGCGCGCGTGACGTAAACGGAGAGGTATCCGATCAGCGCGCCGATGATCACGTAGGTCGTCAGCGCCTGTTCGCTCGGCCTGGCCAACAGCGGCATGCCGAACACGGGCGCGGTGCCGGCGAACGCGATGCGCACGGCGGTCGCGGTGACCGCGGCGAGCGAGACCGGGATGATCGACCGCGGACGGAACTCGAACAGGAGCAGCTCGATGGCCAGAATGACCGCCGACACCGGGCTGCCGAACGTCGCGGCCATGCCCGCCGCCGCTCCCGCCGCGAGCAGCGTCTTTCGCTCCATCGCTGTCATGTCGATGACCTGGCCGACCAGCGACCCGACCGCGCCGCCCGTGGCGATGATCGGACCTTCGGCGCCGAATGGTCCGCCGGTGCCGATGGCGATCGCCGCGGAGAGCGGTTTCAGAAACGTGATGCGATAGGGGATGCGGCTCTCGTTGAGCAGCACCTGCTCCATCGCTTCCGGGATTCCGTGGCCGCGAATGGCCTTCGATCCGTAGCGGGCCATGATGCCGACGATGATTCCGCCGATCACCGGCACGAAGATGACGAACCAGCCGAGACGGTTTTCGAACGGCGTGGAGTGGGCGGTGGAGAAGCGGCCGTAGAACGCGATGTTCGTCACCAGCCAGATGATGTGCATCAGCAGCTGGGCGATGACTCCGGTCGCCGCCGCAAGCAGGATGGCCAGCCCGCAGAGCATGAGCACACGGCGATCGATCAGCGATCGCTCGATGGGGAAGCGAGAATTCTCGAGGGCGCCGGACATCGAAGGCGCGATCGGAACTCCCTCAGTCGTGGCTGCGGAGGTTACGTCTGCGGCGGGCAAGTCCGGATTCATGGTACACCATGGATCGCATCGGCCCAAGGGCCTGCCGGGCAGGGAACTCGATGGTCGAAGCCTGTGGTGTAGAGCGATGCGTGTGACTCGTAGCACGGCAGCTGGAGCGTCGTGATCCTGAGCCGGCGAAGCGCGACGAAGGATCTCAGGATGCGAAAACGCCTGCGATCACGTAGGGCCGACTCTCAGTCGGCCCCGGGCCCACTGGAGAGTGGGCCCTA